>NZ_LMGZ01000001.1 GCF_001427605.1 Devosia sp. Root635
CTGGAAAACCGGCAAAGGTCGCCCTCATCGCATTGGCCAGAAAGATCATCGTCACTCTCAACGCCATGATGAAATCAAGAACCCCCTTCCACCCCTAAACTACAGTTGCCGGCTCAAGGCCGCGATGACATCGAGTAAGGGGTGGGATGCAGGCTACTAGCCGCCGATCTTCTCGCCGTTGCGATAGGTGTAGGTGGGGGCCTTGAAGGTCACCAGTTCTTCGGCCGCCGAGGGATGCAGGGCGATGGCGCGGTCGAAGTCCGCCTTGGTGGCACTCATGCCCATGGGGATGGCGACGAGCTGGATCATTTCGGCGGCGCTGGCGCCCAGGATGTGGCAGCCGAGGACCTTGCCGCCGTCCTTTTCGGTAATGAGCTTGAGGACCATCCGCTCGGTGCGGGTGGAGAGCGTGTGCATCATCGGGCGGAAGCGGGCGAGATAGACGTCGATATCGCCATGGGTGGCGGCTTCGGTCTCGGTGAGGCCGACGACGCCGATTTCGGGGTCGGAAAAGACCGCGGTGGGGATTTGGGAGTGATCGACGGCCAGCTTGTTGTCGTTGAATACGGTTTCGGCAAAGTACCAGCCTTCGCGGATGGCGACGGGGGTCAGCGCAGCGCGGCCGGTGACATCGCCGACAGCGTAGATCGAGGGCACGGAAGACTGCGAATATGCATCGACCGCAATGGCGCCCTTGGGGGTCAGCTTGACGCCGGCCTTGTCGAGGCCGAGGCCCTTGACATTGGGGGTGCGGCCGGTGGCGAACATGACGGCGCCATAGGGGGCGGTGACGCCGTCGCTGAACGTGGCGGCAATGTCCTTGCCGTGTTTGGCGAGCGACTTGATTGTGGTTTGGTAGATGAGCTTGATGCCGCGATCGGTCAGGCCGGCTTCGAGGCCACGGCGCATGTCCTCGTCGAAGCCGCGCAGGATGCAGTCGCCGCGATAGATGATCGTGGTATCGACGCCCAGGCCGGCGAAGATGGTAGCGAATTCCACGGCGATATAGCCGCCGCCCTCGATGAGGATGGAATGGGGCAAAGCCGGCAAGTCGAAGGCTTCGTTGGAGGTGATGGCCAGTTCGGCGCCGGGAATGGGCGGAATGTAGGGATGGGCGCCGGTGGCGACGAGAATGTATTTCGCCGTCAGGTCACGGTCCTGCCCAACCAGATGCACGCCATTGGGGCCGGTGACCAGGCCGCGATCGCGGATGATCTCGACGCCCGGTTTTTCGAGATTTGCGACATAGGCGGCTTCGAGGCGGGTGATTTCCTTGTCCTTGGCGGCGACAAGGGTCGGCCAGTCGAAGGAGGCATCGACCTGCCAGCCGAAGCTCTGGGCAATATCGAACATGTCGTGGAAGCGGGAGGCGTAGACGTAGAGCTTCTTGGGGACGCAGCCGCGAATGACGCAGGTGCCGCCAACGCGGAATTCCTCGATGATCGCGACTTTGGCACCGTAGGTGGCGGCCATGCGGGCAGCGCGGACGCCACCGGAGCCGGCACCAATAACGACGAGATCATAGCTATCGGCCATCCACGACTCCCCTGGCAATCATCGGCATATGACGATGAATATCGGGTGGCATTTCGCATAAAAAAAGGCCCCGCACAAGGCGGGGCCGGATTGCTGATATGCAGCCGATGCTAGACTTCGAAGCCCTGGGCGCGCAGCTCGGCGCGGACCTTGGCGAAGAATTCGGAGCGCGTATTGTTGGTGAAGACCTGGAGAACCGCCTGCAGGTCGGTGTTCACCTCGGAATTGGCCTGGGCCAGCTTCTGGCCGGTCGGCGTCTCGTAGAAGGCGACGATTTCCTGCAGCTCTTCGGCGGTGAAGCGCACGGCATAGACGCGCGCGAACTGGTCGAGCAGTTCACCCTTGCGGTCCTTGTACTCTTCCAGAACCTTGCCGACGGCAAGGTCGGTTTCCTCGGCAATTTCGGGATTCTGCGTCGTGAGCTGGCGCAGGGTGCCAATGCCGATCTCGACGAGGGTGACCTCGTAGACGGCGCCGCGGTCGGTCAGATCGACATATTTGCGGGCCAGCGCCAATTGCTCGGGCGGAACCTCCTGGGCCATTGCGGGAACCGCAACCACGAGCATGGCGGCGCTCAAAGCCACAGCCACCAGCGCCTTGGCGCGCGTCATAACACCGGTCATCATCGAAATACCCATCTTGTCCCGATCCATCAGTTCGTGCCGTTCGTCAGCGTTTTTACGCCATCCGGGGTCGCCACATAAGCCGTCTTGCACATTTTGAGGAACAGCCCGTGCTGCACTACCCCGGCGATGTCGAGCAAGTCGCGCGACAGCGCTTCTGGCTGCGAAATGCGGCCAAAAAAAGCATCCAGAATGAGGTGTCCACCATCGGTGACGAAGGGAGTGCCGGGCGAAGTCTCGCGCAGATGCAACCCGCCCTCGGCGCCGTGGGCAGCGATCACCTCGGCAACGGCGCGGCGCGTAGCGCCGAGGCCGAAGCGATTGACCTCCACCGGCAGCGGGAAGCGGCCGAGCGCGGACACCAGCTTGGTGTCATCGGCGATGACCACCATGGCGTCGGATGCGGCGGCGACGATCTTCTCGCGCAGCAGGGCACCGCCACCGCCCTTGATGAGGTTGAGATGGGGATCGATCTCGTCGGCGCCATCGATGGTCAGGTCGAGGCGATCGAGGGTTTCGAGATCGGACAGGGGAATGTTGAGCGACAGCGCCTGGCGGGCCGTCACCTCGGAGGTGGGAACGCAGATGCATTCGAAGCCCGCCGCGACCTCCTGGCCCAGCAAATCCACAAAATGGCGGGCGGTGGAGCCGGTGCCGAGGCCAAGCCGCATACCCGGCCGCAGATCGGCAATCGCCATTGCGGCCGCCTGACGCTTCAGCTCTTCGCTCATGGTCGCCTCTCACCGTGTTTGACGAGGGCAATTGCAGGGGTTGAGCCATCTGTCAATGCCGCTGCGCCGCAGGGATCACGGATTGGTGAACAGGAACTGTAACTTGCCGGCAACACAAATTTGCGAAGGTGGCGCGAGTGCGGCGAATCCGAGGCACCCGCCTCTTTTCGCTCATATGCAAAGCGCGTAACAACCGCAATTGTCAGGTGGGCGAGTCGAATGCCCATTCTATTCCAGAGGCCAAGTCGCAGATGTTCAATATCAAGTCAACGATAGCAATCGGGCTTTCGGTTATCTTGTCGGCTAGCAGCGTCATGCCCGCCACGGCTGCGCTGGTATACGATCGCAGCAGCGGCAATTGGGTGGAAGAATCCGTCCTGGCGCCGAGCCCGCGCGGCGGCAGCCCGATCCGCAAGGAAATCGTCAGTTACGAAACCAACCACAAGCCCGGCACCATCGTCATCGAGACCGACGAGCGGCGGCTGTATCTGGTGCTGGAAGACGGCAAGGCCATGAAATACGGCATCGGCGTGGGGCGCGACGGGTTTACCTGGTCGGGCACGCACCGGATTACCCGCAAGGCCGAGTGGCCCGGTTGGACGCCGCCGCCGCAGATGCGCAAGCGTGTGCCGGACCTGCCGGCCTATATGGAAGGCGGCCCCAACAATCCGCTGGGCGCCCGTGCGCTCTATATCGGCTCGACGCTCTATCGCGTGCATGGCACGTCCGAGCCCTGGTCCATCGGCCAGGCCGTGTCCTCGGGCTGCATCCGGCTGACCAATGACGACGTCACCGATCTTTATGAACGGGTAAAGGTCGGCGCCCTCATCGTCGTCAACCACTAGGACCGGCGCCAGTCAGGTGATGCTGGCCTGCAAATAGTGGCTATCTGCGCTTCCGGTCCTCACGTACGAGAGTACGCTCCGGTCCGGTTCTCGATAGCCGCCATTTTCGGCACAGCCTGACCTGACTGACTTGGTCCTAGCGCAAGATTGCGAAAGGCTGCCGTTTCGGCGGCCTTTTTGTTTGGCTTGGTCTTTGAAAAGCCGTGGGACAGGATGTAGGTTGGCGCCATGACTGCTGTGACCTCCTCTGCCCGGCCGCTTGTCGATACGTTCGGGCGGCATATTTCCTATCTGCGCATTTCGGTGACGGATCGATGCGACTTTCGCTGTGTCTATTGCATGGCCGAAGACATGACCTTCCTGCCCAAGAAGGACGTGCTGAGCTTCGAGGAGATCGAAGCCATTGCCGGCGCGTTCATTGGCCGGGGCGTCAATAAAATCCGGCTGACCGGCGGCGAGCCGCTGGTGCGGCGCGACATCATGGAGCTGGTGGCGGCGCTGGGCGGGCGGATCGGGCATGGGCTCGATGAGCTGACGCTGACCACCAATGGCAGCCAGTTGCGCAAGCATGCGCAGGGGCTGGCCGATGCCGGGGTGCGGCGGCTCAATGTGTCGCTCGATACACTGGATGCCGGGCGCTTCCGCGCCATTACGCGGCGCGGGCGGATCGCGGACGTGCTCGACGGCATCGACGCGGCGCAGGCGGCGGGACTGGCCATCAAGATCAATATGGTGGCGATGCGCGGCGTCAATGACGACGAAATCGAACCCATGATGGCCTGGGCGCATGGGCGCGGCATGGGGCTGACGCTGATCGAGGGCATGCCGCTGGGCGAAGTGGGCATCGACCGGGTCGACAGCTATTTGCCGCTGCGCGAACTGCATGACCGGCTGGCCCGGCGCTATACGCTGAGCAAGCTGGACAAGCGCACCGGCGGCCCGGCCCGCTATGTGCATGTGGCCGAGACCGGGGGCATATTGGGCTTCATCACGCCGATGAGCCACAATTTCTGCGAGAGCTGCAACCGCGTGCGCCTGACGGCGACGGGGCAGCTCTATCTGTGCCTGGGGCAGGACGACCAGGTGAATTTGCGCGATGCCTTGCGCAATGGCGGCATGCCGGCGCTCGACGCGGCGCTGGACCATGCCATGCTGATCAAGCCCAAGGGGCATGACTTCGTGATCGACCGCAGCCGGCCCGAGCCGGCGCTGGGGCGGCATATGAGCGTAACGGGAGGCTAGGATGGGCGAACGGACGACTTTGACGGCCAGTGATGGCTTCACACTCAACGCCTATCGCGCCGCGCCGGAAGGCACGCCACGCGGCGGCGTGGTGGTGATCCAGGAAGTGTGGGGGCTCAACAATTTCATCCGCGACGTGGTGGACCGCTATGCCCGGCACGGGTTCCTCGCGGTGGCGCCGGCCATGTTCGACCGCGTCGAGTTCGGCTACGAAAGCGACGACTACACGCCCGAGCAGTTCGTGGTCATCGGCGCGCTGATGAAGAAATTCGACCACAAGACCGCCATGCTCGACGTGGCGGCGGCGATCGAGGCCGCCAAGCCTGCCGGCAAGGTAGGTATCACCGGCTATTGCTTCGGCGGGGCGGTGAGCTGGCGGGCGGCCCATCATGGCATGGGACTGAGCGTCGCGTCGGGCTATTACGGCGGCGGCATTCCCAACTATATCGACCTGGCCCCGGCCATCCCGCTGGAAATGCACTATGGCGACAGCGACAGCGGCATTCCGCTGGAGCAGATCGAGGCGCTGAAGGCGCGGTATCCGGAGGTGGGCATATACACCTACCCGGCCGGGCACGGCTTCTGCAACAACCAGCGGCCGGGCAATTTCAACGAGGCAGCCTGTACCAAGGCCTCGGCGCGAACGCTCGATTTCTTCCGCAAGCATCTTGGATAGCCTGGATCACCACCGGGCCTATCTGGAGGCGGAATGGCTGGCGGCACGGGCGGCGCCGCTGTCGCGGCGCAAGGCGATGCTGGTGGCGGCGCTGGTGGACGCCTATGTAGACCGGATGTTCGCGGCAGACGGCGCGGACGACATCCTCGTTTATCGGGAACGCGTGGCTATGGCCTCGCCGGCGCTTGGCCTGATCATGGCGCTCTGCGCGGGGCGGGACGGAATGAGCGTGGTGACGGAGGCGGTCGCAGTGCCTCTGGCCGACTACGGGGCTCTTGGTGTCGAGGACTTCATGGTGAGCCTCTATAACGACCACACAGTGCAGAAGCTGCGGCTGGCGCTGCCGGATGGTGGGCGGCTGGATTTGATGGACGTGCTGGGCGAGGCCATTGCAGCGCTGGCCGACTTGAATAACCCAACAGGTTAGGTTATTTTATGATCACCTTGCTTCGCGCGGCCGGGATGCGGTTTGTGATCTACACCGATGATCACGAACCGGCACACCTGCATGTCTACGGTGACGGCGAGGCGCGGATCAATATCGCGCAGCTTGCGGTGATTTCCAACCGTGGCATGAGCAAACGCGATCTCACGCGGGCATTGAACATCGTCCTGGAGTACCAGGAAATGTTCCTCAACAAATGGCATGACATCCATGGATGACATCGAGTTCGAAGACAGCCAATACGATGCAGCAACCCGCCGCGGTGAGAGCGCGCGCGCTCTTTCACCTCTTCCGTCGCTCGTACGTTTCGACGCACGCACCGGCAGGCTTGTGGTGGAATTCACCAACGGGGCAGCCCTGATGGTGCCTGCACGGTCTCTGCAAGGCCTTGAGGAGGCCACCGATGCTCAACTGGCAGAGGTGGAACTGGCCGGCGAAACCGGCCTGCATTGGCCAAGCCGGGATGTCGACTTTACCATTGCCGGGCTGATGCAGGGCATTTTCGGCACAGCGCAATTCATGGCTGCCCAGCGCAAGGGTGGGCAATCCCGCTCTGCGGCCAAGGTGGCGGCGAGTCGCGCGAATGGCGCCAAGGGCGGCCGCCCCCGCAAGGCCGGCTTGTCCTAGCCTCTACTGTCGGCGCGCTCGACCAGTTCGACTATGGTGCCGTCGGGATCGCGGACGAAGGCGACGCGCTTGACCATTTCGATGAAATAGGCCGGGCGCGGCGGCTCGATGAGTTCGACGCCGGCCGCTTCGAGCTTGGCGAAGATCGCATCGATGCTCTCGAAGGCGAAAGTCAGGTGGCGCATGCCCGCTTCGTGGGGTGGCACGTCGCGCGAGCGGGCAATTTCGGCGGCGGGACAGGCAATTTCGAGCATGCCGCTGCCGGTATCGAGAAAGGCCATCTCGCCGCGCTCGTTCTGCTTGCGCAGGGCCAGGGTGAGGCCCAGCAATCCGCAATAGAAGGCGATGGTGCGGTCGAGATCACCACATGTCATGCCGACATGCTCAAAACCGAGAAGGCCGCTCATTTGTCGTCGTCGACCACGATGGCGAAATCGAGCGGCAGGGCGGTGGTATATTTGATCTGACCCATGGCGAAGGCGGAGCTGACATCGGTCAGATTGATCTTGCTGATGAGCCGCTTATAGAAGGCGTCATAGGCGCCGATATCGGGTACCACGACGCGCATCAGGTAATCGACCTCGCCGCTCATGCGGTAGAACTCGACCACTTCGGGGAATTCGTCGATGACGCCGGCGAATTTGCGCATCCAGGCGTCGTTGTGCTCATTGGTTTTGACCGAGACGAAGACGGTGACGCCGACATTGACCTTGGACGGGTCGAGCACGGCAACGCGGCGCTGGATGACCCCATCTTCTTCCATCTTCTGGATGCGGCGCCAGCATGGGGTGGTCGACAACCCCACCTTGCGGCCGATTTCGGCCACGGGCATGGTGGCATCCTTCTGCAGAAGCGTGAGAATTTTCCGGTCGATCTTGTCCAGCGCCATAACGCCCCCGCGAAATCAGATTTCCAAATCCGGGTCAATTCAACCCGAAATTGGCGAATACCTGCCACGTTCGGGCGTCATTAGCAATAATCTTGCGCGAGATGAAGTGCCGCGGTTGCGGTAAGGTTTGGTTAACCTTCGTTTTCCGACCCCGACCACCGGCCGTCATCCTCGGGCTTGACCCGAGGACACTAGACTGAACGGACACGCTGCAAGTGAAGAGCCCTCGGGTCAAGCCCGAGGGTGACGATCTGTGGGTGCGACCCCGCCTCAACCCTCAGAATCCCAATGTCGATAGCCAGCCCCAGGCGCCTTGCGGGCGAGGATGGTCGTCGCGCCAGGTGCGGGGGGCTTCGAAGTCGCCGGACCAGATGCCCAGGCGGTCGCGGCGGGCGGCGGCTTCCTCGGTCCAGTAGCGGCCCGAGGCGATGGCGAGGCCTTCGGCGACCATGGTGGTGCCGAGATCGCGGCCGCCGACGCTGCAGGTGGCGAGGAGCCGGTCATACTGGTCCGTGTCCTCGGGGCGGCAATCGGCGGGGCCGGCGGCCAGCAGGTCCGCCATGCGGTCTCGCGCCACGCGGCCGCAGGGCCAGGTCCGGCCATCGGCATCGGTGCAGCTCTGCGCCAGTTCGGGGGCATCCAGGCCGAGCAGGCGGATGCGGTCCTCGCCAAGGCGGAAGCTGTCGCCATCGCTGGCGCGGGCGCGGCCGGAAACCGGCGGTGGCGGGCGATCGAGCGCGGCGGCGACCACGGCGAGGGTGGCCAGCACAATGATGGCCAGGACCGCCCCGCCGGGGCCGCGAAAGATGGTATTGCGCCGGGTTTGTCGCAGCAGGATTTCACCGTCCGTTAACTACGCGCTCGCTAGTGTTGAGCGTAGCGTAGCGAATGCGTGTTTTGTTCGCATCATTTAGTAACGAGTAACGAGTCCCCATGGCGTCGCAGCCGGCTGTCATCGATGACGTCCGTTCACAGATGGGACGCGACGGCAAGCGCACGGCGCAGAAGACCGTGCTGGATGCGCGCCAGCGCCTGACCTCGAGCTCGGGCACGCGCGCCGACTTCGACTTCGAACTGATGCACGACTATGCGCAGTCCCGCATCAACGCGGCGCTGCCGATGGCGGCTATCGTGGTCATCCTGTCGGTCGTGTCGAGCCTGTGGGTGCCGGTGGTCTTCACCTCGCTCTGGGCCGGGCTGGTGATCCTGAGCCTGCTGATCGTCATCCTCATGGCGCGGCGCTTCAAGACCAGCGATCCATCCAAGTTCAATGCCAGCCAGTGGACTACGACTTTCGTCGCCGGCGAGCTGGTCTATGGCCTGGCCTGGTCGATGCTGGCCTTGTTCACGCTGGTCGCACAGCCCGAAACGCTGACACCGGTCATGTTCGCCATGGTGCTGGTGAGCGTGGCAGCCAATGCGGTGGCAACCCACACCCTGCCCCCGGCCACGCTGATGAGCACGCTGCCGGTGACGCTGACGGTTTCGGCCAATCTCATCGCCCTGGGCGGCACGCTCAACTATACGCTTGGTGCCGTGGCCATCTGCGGCGAAATCTTCTTCGTCTACCTGGCGCGCCAGATGCACGGAACCGAGCTCGAAACCATTTCGCACCAGGCGGAAAAGGACGCACTGATCGGCGAACTGGAAGAAGCGCGGCAGATGTCGGACGAAGCCCGGCGGCATGCCGAACAGGCCAATATCGCCAAGTCGCAATTCCTCGCCACCATGAGTCATGAGCTGCGCACGCCGCTCAACGCCATTATCGGCTTTTCCGAAGTGCTGAAATCGGAATTGCTGGGGCCGCACCAGGTGCCGCAATACAAGGAATATGCCGGCGATATCCATGGCAGCGGGCAGCATTTGCTGAACCTGATCAACGAGCTGCTGGACCTCAGCCGCATCGAGGCGGGCAAGTATGAGCTCAACGAGGAAGTGGTGTCGCTGGTCGATATCGCCGAGGATTGCCGCCGCATGATGGAGCTGCGCGCCAAATCCAAGGGTATCGAGCTGGTCTACAATGTCGGCAACAACCTGCCCAAGCTATGGGGCGACGAGCGCGCTATCCGCCAGGTGGTGCTGAACCTGCTCAGCAATGCCATCAAGTTCACGCCGCAGCATGGCAAGATCGTGCTGGTGGTGACGCGGAGCGGCGATGGCGGGCAGTTCATTTCGGTCAAGGATAACGGGCCCGGCATTCCCGAGGACGAAATCGAGACGGTGCTGTCGTCCTTCGGCCAGGGCTCGCTGGCGCAGAAGACCGCCGAACAGGGCGCAGGCCTGGGCCTGCCCATCGTGCAGAAGATCATGGAGCTGCATCAGGGACGGTTCGACCTGTTCAGCAAGCTGCGCTTCGGCACCGAGGTCATCGCCACCTTCCCGCGGGCGCGGGTGATGGATGCGCTGGCGCCGGTGGTGGAGAAGCGCAACAAGCTCGAGATTTTCTCGCAGGCCGGCTGAGGCCGCTTCATCGCTCCTCCTGACGCACGGTGAATAGCCTTACCCCTCCTTGCCGCTGACGGCGGCGCTTTCGAAGGTGGCCATATTGTTGTGGAGGTGGAGGGCGGTCTTGGCCAGTACAGCGGCCAGGGCGGCGCCGCTGCCTTCGCCGAGACGCATGCCGAGATCGAGCAGCCCTTTCTGGCCCATGGCATCCAAGGCGCGGGCATGGCCGGATTCAGCCGAGACATGGGCGAAGAGGCAATGGTCTATGGCGGCGGGATTGACGGCATGGGCGATGGCGGCGGCCGCGGTGGCGACGAAGCCATCGACGATGACTGGCACTTTCTGGTGGCGGGCGGCGATGAGGGCGCCCAGCATGGCGGCGATTTCGCGACCCCCGAGGCGGGCGAGGACAGCCAGGGGGTGATCCAGCTCGCCGGCGTGGCGCGCCAGGGCGCGGTCGACAGCGTCGGCCTTGCGGGTGAGGCCGGCATCGTCGACGCCGGTGCCGCGGCCGACCCAGTCGCTGCCGGTGCCGCCATAAAGGGCAGCATAGAGGGCAGCGGCAACCGTGGTGTTGCCGATACCCATTTCGCCGATGCAGATCAGGTCGGGCTTACCGGCAATGGCTTCCATGCCATAGGCGATCGTGGCGGCGCACATCTTGTCGTCGAGCGCCGGTTCGAGGGTGATGTCGCCGGTGGGGAGTTCCAGGGCCAGTTCGAACACGCGCAGGTTGATTTCGTGCAGCGCACAAATCTGGGAGATGGCGGCGCCGCCATTGGTGAAGTTGGCGACCATCTGGGCCGTCACCTCGCGCGGGAAGGCGGAGACGCCCTGATCGGTGACGCCGTGATTGCCGGCGAAAATGGTGACCATGGGATTGTCGAGCCGGGGCTGCGCCCTACCCTGCCAACGCGCGAGGAATTCCACAAGACCCTCCAGCGCGCCGAGCGAGCCGGCCGGCTTGGTGAGCTGTGCGTCTCGGGCGCGGACGGCCGCGACGGCGGCCTCGTCACCATCGGGCGGCAGCGTCAGGAGCTCGATGACATCGGCATAGGCGGGGCTGAGCGGGGGCATGGCGAGTCGGCCTGATTTTGGCTAGGAAGGACGCGACCTTGTTGCCGATTGCAGGACGAAAAGCAATTGAACGCCGATGAACCTTCCGTCGAACCGGCCGAACCGAGCAGCCCGCGCGCGCCTGCCGGCGGCATCGGGTTGCGTGATGATTTCATCATGGCCCTGCGCTTCTTCTCGCGGCTGCCGACGGGGGATTCACCGCACCAGACGCCCGACCTGGGGCGGATCGCCATGGCGCTGCCGCTGGCCAGCGCGGTCATCGGTATCGGGCCGGCATTGCTGCTGATCGGCGGGGCGCTGGTCGGGCTGCCGAGCTATTTCGCAGCGGCTTTGGCGGTAGGCGCCATGGCGATATCAAGCGGCGCCATGGCCGAGGATGCGCTGGCCGATGCCGCCGACGGGCTGTTCGGTGGGCATAGCGTGGAGCGGCGGCTGGAGATCATGAAGGACAGCCGGCACGGCACCTATGGGGTGGCGGCACTCTGCCTGTTCCTGCTGTTGCGGGTGACGGCGCTGGGGGCCGTGGCGGCGATCAATCCGCTGGCGGCGGGGGCGATCTGGCTGGCCGCCAGCATTGTCGGACGCTCGGGCGCGCTGTGGGTGGCGGTGGCGCTGCCGCCGGCGCGGGCCGAGGGCGCATCGGCGACGGCGGGGCGGCTGCCGATGCGGGGCTTTGCGGTGGGCGCGGTGTTTGCAGCGCTATTGTTGTTCCTGCTGGGCGGGCCAGCGACGAGCCTGACAGGACTTGGCGCGTCGCTACTGCTGGCCGTGAGCGTGATCGCCGGCTGGACGGTGCTATGCCGGCGACTGGTGGGCGGGCAGACGGGCGACCTGATCGGGGCGTTGGGGGCGCTGGTGGAGATCGCGGTGCTGGCCGGGCTGTTGCCATTCGCGTGAGGGAACCTTCGGCCGGTTGCGGCCTTGAAAATGCCGTGGGCGATGCCTTTATCGTCCGGATGGACAAGACGAAGCACATGGAGGCGCGGGCATGATCTTCATCGGCATTGCGCTAGTCATCGCGGTTGGCATTGCTCTACTCATCAGCGCCGATGCCGGCAGCATGGTGGGGCTGACGCAGGCACAGACGGCGCAACTGGTGCCGCTGCTGGTGATCCTCATCGTGTTCGCGGGCGGGCTGTTCACGCGGCGGCGCAAGGCTTCGGAACTGGTCGGCAGCGTGCTGCTGTGGGTCGGCATCTTCGGGGTCGCGGCGCTGACCTATGCCTATCGGGACGAGTTGACGGGCGTGGCGGCGCGCATTGCCGGAGAATTCCGTCCGGGTGTAGCCGTAGTCGATGCCGAGGCCGGCAGCGCCACGTTCCGGCGCGGCATGGGCGGGCATTTCGAGATCAATGCCACGGTCAACGGCCATACGACGCCGATGATCTTCGACACCGGCGCCAGCGCGGTGGTGCTGACCATTGCCGATGCCAAGGCGGCGGGCATCAATACGAAGGGGCTGGCCTTCACCATTCCGGTATCGACGGCCAATGGCACCGGGCGGGCGGCGCGGGTGCGGCTCGACCGGATCGAGGTGGGCGGTATCGTGCGCGAGGGTGTGGCGGCCTTCGTCACGGAGACCGGCGCGCTGGATACGAGCCTCTTGGGCATGACGTTCCTGGAAACGCTCAGCCGCTACAGTGTGACGCAGAATTCGCTGGAGCTGCTGGATTGAGTGCCATCGTGGCACGCCCTCGTGGTTCGAGGCTCGCAAGGGCTCGCACCTCACCATGAGGTCTACTAAGCCATCCAGTCCAGCCGGTACACCAGTAGCCCTCATGGTGAGGTGCGCTTCTTCAGCGCCTCGAACCACGAGGGCGTGGCATCTGCCTCAGCTCGCTTCGGCGAGACGGGGGCGGGTGACGGCTTCGAGGGCACGGAACATCACCGAGGAGTCGGCGCCAGGCTTGCAGGCGTCGACGCTGAGGATCTGGCGGAACTGGCGGGCACCGGGCAGACCGTTGGCGAGGCCGAGCATGTGGCGGGCGATATTGTTGATGCGCGTACCTTCGGCCGCCTCACGGTCGGCATAGTCGGCCATGGCCTGCATGATCGCTTCGAGCGTGGGAACAGCGGTGGTGGCGCCGAAGAAGCGGCGGTCGACTTCGGCCAGCAGCATGGGGCTGTGATAGGCGGCGCGGCCGAGCATGACGCCATCCATATGCGCCATTTCGGCTTCGGCGGCTTCGAGGGTTTCGAGGCCGCCATTGATCATCACCGGCAGCGGCGCGAGGCGGGCGCGCAGGCGATGCACGCGCTCATAATCGAGCGGCGGAATGGTGCGGTTTTCCTTGGGGGAAAGGCCCTTGAGCCAGGCCTTGCGGGCATGGACATAGAGCGCATCGACGCCGGATGCGACCATGGCGTCGGCAAAACGATCGAGGCTTTCTTCGGTATCCTGATCGTCGATGCCGATGCGGCATTTGACGGTGACCGGGCGCGTGGTGACCTCGCGCATGGCGCGCACGCAATCGGCCACGAGCTCAGGCTCGGCCATGAGGCAGGCGCCGAAGCGGCCTGACTGTACGCGGTCGGAGGGGCAGCCGACATTGAGGTTGATCTCGGCATAGTCGTAGTCTTCGGCCAGACTGATAGCCTGGGCCAGCTCGGCCGGATCGGAGCCGCCCAGTTGCAGAGCAACGGGCGCTTCCTCTTCATTGAGGCGCAGGTGGCGGTGGGCATCGCCATGCACGATGGCCGCGGCCGTAATCATCTCGGTGAACAGCAGGGCTTCGCGCGTGAGCAGCCGATGCAGATAGCGGCAATGTCGATCCGTCCAGTCGATCATAGGCGCCACCGAAAAGCGGCGGGCGCGATTCAGGGCGGCTGTTTGTGCGGTATCGATGCCTGGCACGGTTTGGGGTGCGCTCCATTTTATGGCCGAGCGGGTCGGATGCGGCGCACCTATACTATACGAGCGGGGCGGCACCAAGTTCGGCGGCGATGACATTGCCGAGAAGGCCGATGCCGGGGATTTCGACCTCTACCCGGTCGCCCGGCTTGAGCCATCGTGGCGGCTTTTGCGCAAAGCCGACGCCCTCGGGCGTGCCGGTGGCAATGACATCGCCGGGGGCGAGCGCGACGAAGCCCGAAATGTAGGCCAGCAGCGCCGCGCAATCAAAGATCATGTCGCGGGTAAAGCCATGCTGGACAAGCTCGCCATTGACCCGCGTCAGCACCTGCAGAGCCTGTGGATCGGGCACCTCGTCGGCCGTTACCATGACCGGACCAAAGGCGCCGGTGGCCGCAAAGTTCTTTCCGGCCAGCAGGGAGTGGCCGAACTGGTAGTCGCGCACCGAGCCGTCGTTGAAGCAGGTATAGCCGGCGATGTGCCCAAGGGCTTCCGACGCGGGAATATGGCGGCCGGCTTTGCCGATGATGATGGCGAGTTCGCCTTCATAGTCGAAATCCGACGAGAGACGCGGCAGGATCATGGGTTGGTGGTGGCCAACCAGGGTTTCGGTGAAGCGGGCGAAGAGATTGGGGAAGCTGGCCGGCTTATCGCCGCTTTCGGCCGCGTGGGCGGCATAGTTCTTGCCGACGCAGATGACCTTGCCCGGATTCGGGATGACCGGAAGGTAGGTGAGGCCATCGAAGGGAAGCATCTCGCCGCCTTCGGCTACGGCGACCTGGTTCAGCGCATCGCCCTCCAAGGCGTGGCGCAGAGAGGGGAAGCGCTGCTGCCACGCGCCGGACACCAGTTGCAGGCCGTCGGGGCGCATGATGCCATAGCGTGGGCCATGGGCCGTTGAAACGCTGGCGAACTTCATTGGGAGGCCTCCGCCAGAGCCTGCAGCCAGATGGCGACCGCCACGGCGCCACCATCGGGCGTGCCAATGGCGCGCTCGCCGAGATAGCTGGCGCGACCGAGCGCGGGGTGCATGGCACTGGTGGCTTCGGCGCCGGTTTCGGCCGCAGCCGCCATGCCGGCCAGATCGGCCCCTGCCCGCCCGGCCGCGAGGGCGGGCAGCAGCGCATCGACCATGGTGCGGTCGCCTGCCCTTGCCCCGCCCAGCTCGGTGATGGCGGCAATGGCGGCCTCAAGGGCGCCGAGCCAGTCGGACGCAAGCGGTTCCGGCAAATCGCGCAACCGGGCCGAGGCCCGCAACAATGCGGTGGCGTAGAAGGGGCCGGAACTGCCAGCGATGGCCCGGCGGAGCGCATTGCCCAGATCAGCCAGCAGGCGGCTCGGATTGGCAAAGCTGTCGTTCGGCAGGGCACGGATAGCGGCAGCGCCGCGGGCCATGCTGGCGCCGAGATCGCCGTCGCCTGCCCTGGCATCGAGATCGGTCAGGCGGTCTTCGGCCGCTTCCAGCGCCTGGGCGATGGCCAGAGCCAGCGTTCGCAGCGTCTGTGTCAGCGGACCGGGAATGCCGGGCAGTACGGCAAGAGGCGGCGCAGCAGCCACCACGGCACGCCGGGCGGCTATGCGGCCGCTGCCCGGCCAGACGGGTATGTCGGCAGCGGCGTCGAACAGCGCGTCGCGCTGCGCGTCGAGCGGCAGCAGCGTCAGCGAACAGCCGGGCATTTCGATCGCGGTCATGAAATTGCCCGACCAGGCCCGTTCGACGACCAGGCCCCGGCGGCGCAAATCCGCCAGCGCGGCGCGCGCGACAATGGCCAGCTCCATCGGGGCAGTGCCGCCAAGACCGTTGACCAGCAGGGCAACGCGGGCACCGGACACCAACGCCAGGTCCGAGACGATGGTATCGAGCAGCGCTTCGACTATGGCGTCGGCGCTGCGGATGGTGGTGCGCTCGACACCCTTTTCACCATGGATGCCGAGGCCGAATTCGATCTCGCTTTCACCCAGCTCGAAGCCGGGGACGCCGGCGGCCGGGACGATGCAGGCACCCAGTCCCACCCCCATCGAACCCAGATCGGCGGCGGCGCGGCGGGCGATGTCGGCCACTTCGGCCAGCGAACGACCGGCCTCGGCGGCGGCGCCGGCCAGCTTGTGGACCAGCACGGCGCCGGCAATGCCGCGGCGGCGCTCGCGCTTGACCAGTGCGCGCAATGAGACGTCATCGGCGACGACGACGATTTCGACCGGGATGCCCTGCTGCCGTGCCAGTTCGGCGGCCAGCCCGAAATTGAGCCGGTCACCGGTATAGTTCTTGACCACCAGCAGGGCGCCGGCCGGGCCGGACACGGCCAGGATGGCCGCGAGCACAGCGTCGGTCGAGGGCGAGGTGAACACATCGCCGGCAATGGCCGCGGTCAGCATGCCCATGCCGACATAGCCGGCATGGGCCGGTTCATGGCCACTGCCGCCGCCCGACAGGATTGCCACCTTGCGCTGGGCCGGTGGCGGCAGCTCGCGGCGGATGACGACGTTCTCGGCCTCCAGCAGCGCCAGGCCGGGCGCGAGATCGACAGTTCCTTCGAGCAGTTCCCGCACCAGGTGATGGGGATCGTTGATGAGCTTCTTCATGCCAATTCCTCTGCCGCGCGGCGCAGTATGTCGCGCACGATATCGGCGTCGATGGTCCCATTCTCGCCCAGCGGGAACTGTCCGGCCATCTCGATGTGATCGACCACCGCAACCGGATCGAGGCCGGCGGTGCGTGTGGGGCAACCCATGCGGGCGAAGAATGCCTCGGTGGCGGCGATGCCGGCCTCGGCGGCCAGCCGGTCGTCGGCGATATCGAGCTTCCAGACCCGCCTTGCGTAGCGCGCCAGGATCGACAGCTTGGCGTCGAGCTGGCTGCGCAGCACGCTGGCCATGACCATGGTCAGGGTCCGGGCATGATCGGTGCCCTGCAGGGCGGTGATGGCATGACCGATCATATGGGTGGACCAGTCCTGCGGCACGCCGGCGCCGATCAGGCCGTTCAGCGCCTGATTGGCCACCCACATGACATTTTCGCGGGCCTCGTCACTGTTGTCGTCGATCAGCCTGGGGCCCCATTCGATCAGGACGTCGAGCAGCGTCTCGCTGAAGCCGGACTGCACCGGCGCATTGACCGGATAGGTCAGATATTGCTCGAGTATGTGGGTGAAGGCATCGACGACGCCGTTTTCCAGCTGGCGGCGGCTGAGGCTCTTCATGGTCGTGGGATCGAGAATGGCAAAGCGCGGCCGGGCGGCCTGATTGGCAAAGGGCAGCTTCAGATGCCGGCCGGCATGGGAGATGACCGAAACGGCGTTGCTCTCCGAGCCGGTGGCCGGCAGCGTCAGTATGGCGCCCACCGGCAGGACATTGGTGGGGGCCGGCCCGGTGCGCAGGGCATCCCAGGCATCGCCGGTGGTGATGGGGACGATGGCGGCGAGAAACTTGGCCGCATCGATGACCGAGCCACCGCCGACGCCGAGAATGAAATTGCTGCGCGAAGCGCGCGCCAGCTCGGCGGCCGTGGCAATAGTCTCGTAGACCGGGTTGGTTTCGACGCCGCCGAATTCGACCCAGGCATGGCCGGCAAGGCCCGCCACGACCGCATCATAGACGCCGTTGGCCTTGATGCTGCCGCCGCCATAGAGCAGCAGCACGCGCGCATCGGCGGGCAACAGCTCTGGGAGAGCCGCGATCTGCCCCGGCCCGAACAGGATTTCGGTGGGGTTGGAAAGCCGGAAACTGACCATCGTCTTCTCCCTTGCGTCAGGCGGTGAACGGTATGCCGACAGTCTTGCCGGTGGCGACGAGTTTTTCATGCAGCCCGGCGGCGACCGGGATACCATCGCGGGAGCGCTGGTCGAACACGGCCTGCGCACGCTGTCCGGGATAGCGCGCATCGGGGCCGGAGGCGGCATAGTGGTCGAGCCATTGCGCCAGGTCGTCGGCAAAGCCGCCATGGCCGGCGGACGGATCGACCACCATGAGGAAGGCGCCGAAGATATTGCCGCTGGCAGCAGGACGGGTGCCACTGAGACTGCCCGCCAGGGCCTCTACCAGCATGGCCAGGCCGATGCCCTTGGCTCCCCCCGAGGGCAGGAGAATTCCGCTCATGGCGGCACTGGCGTCGTTGGTCGGGCGTCCTTGTTGGTCCATGGCCCAGCCATCGGGAATGGGCTCGTTCCTCGCCGAGGCGCCGATCAGCTTGCCATAGGCGGCTTCGCTGGTGGCCACGTCGAAGATGACAGGCGGGCGACCGGGCGCCGGTATGCCGAAGGCAATCGGGTTGTTGCCGATGGCGCGCGCGGTGGAGCCCGGTAGGCCCATCAGCGCCGGGCCGTTCTGCAGCAGCAGCGCGATCATGCCGGCATCGGTGGCGCGGCGGGCGAAATAGCCCAAAGCGCCCAGATGACCCACCTGCCCGATAGTGGCGGTGACGGAGCCGAAGGTGCCGGCCATGACGACGGCTTGATCCAGTATGGAGGTGACCACCACCTGCCCGAGACCTCGATCCGCATCCACCTTGAGCAAAGCGCCATGCGGGGTGATGGCGACCTGGGGGCGTGGATTGGTCACGCCCTTTTCGAGCAGGTCCACATAATTGGGCAGCAGCGCGATGCCATGGGTATCGACGCCGCGCAGGCTGGTATCGACCAGGGCGTCGACGACCAGCGCGGCTTCCTCCGGCGGCAGGCCGCGGGCGACCAGCACGCCCAGGGCCCAGTCCCGCAATGCCTGCGGCGCGATGGCCAGGTCCGCACTCATTGCAGCGGCGAGATGGCGGTGGGCAGGTAGCATTCCGACTTCATCTCGGTCATCAGCCATTCCGGCGCACCCTTGGCCGGCCAGACGCCGAGGTCCAGTGCCTTGGCGCGCTTGGCCAGGCGGTCCTCGAAGCTCTTGTAGGCCCAGATATGGGTGAAGCGCGGTGGGCCATCGAGCGCATACATCACCGTCACCAGTGGCGAGACCTTGACCCGATCGGGGATGGCCCTGCCCCAGGCTTCCAGCGTCGGCGTCAGCCCGCCGATCTTGAGATTATAGGTGCGGAATTCATAGACCGGGCCGAAGTCGGCGGGCTCGATCGGCGGCAGGTCGGGGAATTGGGCGTAGCTTTCCATGGAGATGGCCACCAGTTCGTCCCCGCCGAACGGCCTGGCCAGCCGCAGCACCCGCTCGCGCTCGGCGTGGAGCGCATCCTGGCTCTCGAAGCCGCGCAGCACCAGGATGCGGTTTTGCGGGCTGAATTCGGAAAGCCAGGAGCCGAGCAAAGTGCCGCCGCAGCCAGGTTCGGCCAGGGCGTTGGTGACGCCCGACAGTAGCCGCGCCAGCTTTTCGCCGCGCTGATAGCCAACCGGCGTCGTCAGGGTGGTCAGTTCATAAAATTGCATGTCACTTCTCCCCAGGGGCGACGCTTGGTGGCGCCTCGACCTTCACGAATTTCTGCAGGCAGCGGAGGCCTTCGGGTATCGGCTCATTCGGAAACAGCGATGGCCAGCCGGTGTAGGACACTTCACCGACATAGATGTCGCCGCGGCTGTCGGCGGCGATGCCATGGGGCGAGATGAACTGGCCCGGCCCGGTGCCGGCCGAAGGCACGGTGCCGATGCGGGCCAGCAGCGTGCCTTCATGGGACAGGATGCTGACGCGCGGGCCGACATTGGGCCAGCCGAAATTGGCGCGCAGATAGGGGCCGATCTCGCCGATAAAGCAGATCGGGCACTTGCCCCGGGTCATGTAGAGGCCGCTGGGGCGGTGCAGGTTGTTCCATTGCGCCACGTATTTGCCGTTGCCGTCGAACACCTGGATGCGGTGGTTCTCGCGGTCGGCGACATAAACATAGCCGTCGTCGTCGCAGACCAGGTTGTGCGGCAGGTTGAACTGGCCCGGATCGGTGCCCGGCTCACCCCAGGAGAGGATATGGCGCCCATCGGGAGCATATTTATGCACGCGCGCATTGCCATAGCCGTCCGAGACGTAGAAATCGCCATTGGGCGCATGGGCGGTGTGGGTGCAGCGGTTGAAGGGCTGTCCGCTCTGGTAAGTCGAGGGCTTGCCGGGATAGCCCAGCGTCATCAGCACTTTGCCGTCCAGCGTCAGTTGCCGCATGGTGTGGTCGCCATCGTCGGTACAGAAGATGGTGTCGTCCGGCCCCATGCTGATGCCATGGGGGCGGTTGAAGATGTCCTCGCCCCAGGAGCGCCGGAAATTGCCGTCGCGGTCGAACACGATCATCGGATGTTCGCCGCGATGGAAGACATAGACATTGTCCTTGCCATCGACGCCGACTGCGGCGACGTCGCCGAGCGTCCAGCCATCGGGCAGACGCCCCCAGCCTTCATCCAGGCGATATTGATGTGCGCCGCTGCCGAAAATCGTGGTGGTCATAGGGCAAATCTCGGTTCGGGAAGGCCACGCACGCCAGGCGTGACGGAGAGCAGCGCGCCGGCCAGTGGTTCGGCGGCCAATGTTTCGGGCGAGAGGCGCTGTCGCGCGGTGGTGATGAAAAGCGTGGCGTAATCCGGGCCGCCAAAGGCGACGCAGGTGGGTTGCGTCACCGGCATCGGAATGGTTTCGATCAGCACACCCTCGGGTGAAAAGCGATTGACGGCGGCGGCGCCATACTGGGCGCTCCACACGCAGCCCTCGGCGTCGACGGTGGCGCCATCGGGGATGCCCACATTGCCGGTATCGACGAAGACGCGGCGATTGGAGAGGTCGCCGGTGCGCGTATCGAAGTCGAAGGCCCAGATGATGGTTTCGCGGCCATCGGCGAAGTACATCACGGTGCCATCGGGCGACCAGCAGAGGCTGTTGGGGACGACCACGAGATCGAGCATGCGCGTCGTGCCGCGCTCGTCGATGCGATAGAGGTGGCCGACCGGCTGGCGGGTCACGTCGTTCATGGTTCCGGCCCAGAAGCGCCCCTGGCGGTCGCAATGACCATCGTTGAAGCGCATGTTGGGCTGGTCCGGATGTGGCTCGGAGATCATCGCGAAGGCGCCGGTGGCGAAGTCGAAGGTTGCAATGCCCTGACGCAGGCCGACAACTGCCCCGCCCTTCCGGCGCAGCGACAGGCAGCCGATGAGATCGGGGGCAGCCCAGCTTTGCAGCGCACCGGTGCGATGATCGCGGCGGCGCACGAGCTTGCCGCGCACATCGATCCAATACAGCGCCTGCTCCTCCTCGGCCCAGTTCGGGCATTCGCCAAGGATATCGTCCGACCCCGTGAGAACAGCAATCGGAAGACCGGCGTGCGATATCGCTCGCTGCTCCATCAGCTCCCTCCCTGCTAATATTATCAACTTTGCAATGGCTATCAGCGTCAATCAGGGATGGCAAGGCCCTGTAGTTCAATCGATACAAGTTGCAAATTTCTATTAAATATCAAAATGTTATCTGCCCATCTTCTTTGCCATCTAAATTTCTCGTCAGCTCATTGCATGCTCATATTTTTGCGAATATGAATGATCGGAACGCGCGGAAGGAGACCCGCGCCGACGGAGAATCCATGGCAAAGAAAGCGCCCCCCACGGGACCAACCATGATCGATGTGGCGCGGGCGGCAGGCGTATCGCAGTCCTGCGTGTCGCTGGTGCTGAACGATCCGCCGGGCGCACGGCTTTCGGAGACGACACGCCAGCATGTGTTGGCGACCGCCAAATCCCTGGGCTACCGCCTGCCCGAGCGCCGGGCGCGCAAGAAGTCTAGCCCGACCAGCGGAAGCAGCCGCAATGTCATTGCCTATGTGGTGGACGAATTATCGCTGAGCCCGCATCCGGTGCTGCATGTCGATGGCGCCCGCGATGCGGCCTGGGCGGCCGAGTGCCTGTTGCAGGTACATGTGACGCGCGGCAACCAGGCCATCGAGACCGAGACGCTGGCGGCGATCGCCCGCGAGCCATCGGTGCTCGGGGTTATCTATGCCACCCATTTTACCCGCGAGGTTGAGGCGCCGATCCTGCCGAGGGCCCTGCCGACCGTGCTGGTCAATTGCTACACGGCCGAACGGCTCCATCCCACCCTGCTGCCGGGCGAGGTCGCCGGCGGGTTCGCCGCGACCCAACATCTGCTGTCCAAGGGGCATCGCCGCATTGCCATCATTGGCGGTGAAGCCTGGATGGACGCTTCGCGCGACCGCCTCAAGGGCTATCGCGAGGCGCTGGCGACCGCCGATATCGGCGCCGACGCGGAACTGGTGCGTGAAGGCGACTGGACCTCGGCCAGCGGCTATGACCACACCATCGCGCTGATGAAACTGCGGCTGCCGCCGACGGCGATCTTTTGTGCCAACGATCTGATGGCGCTGGGCGCCATGGAGGCGATTGCCGATCTCGGCCTCAGCGTGCCGGGCGATGTTTCGGTGATCGGCTACAACGACCTTGAACTCTCGCGCCACCTGCGTCCGCCGCTGACCACCTGCCGCGTGCCCAACTACGACATGGGCCGCCGGGCGGTGGAACTGCTGGTGGATATGGCACTACTGGATCGCCCGCATCGCGCCATGGTCACCAAGCTCGAAATCCCGCTGGTCGAGCGGGCCACCGTGGCGGCGAGGACGCCATGAGCGGTCGCGCGCTATTGAGGAAGCTGGAAATGGGGCTCGTCGCGGCAGATGCGTTCGAGAAAGGCCCACACCGCCTTGATGCGCGGCATGTTGGACATTTCCTCATGGGCGCTCACCCAATAGGAGCGCTTGAGCAGCACCTCTCCGGCCAGCACGACCTGCAAATCGTCGTCGGGTCCGCCGAGATAGGTGGGCAGCAGGCACAGGCCGAGACCGGCCCGCGTCGCGACGGCCTGGGCGAAAAGGCTCGAACATTGCAGCCTGGCGCGCAGGCCCGGCAGCACCTCGCCCAGATAGTCGAGCTCCTTGGTGAAGATGAGTTCGTCGACATAGCCGATGAAGTCGTGCGCCCCCAGATCCTTGCGCCGCGCGATGGTTTCGGCGCGTTCGATATAGCCGGCGCCGGCATAGAGCCGCAGATAGTAGTCGGCGAGCTTGCCGACGGCGAAGCGGCCGGTGCGCGGCGGCGAAAGCGTTACCGCGATATCGCCTTCGCGCTGGGAGAGCGACAGAATCTGCTGGATCGTCACCAGTTCGAGCTGGAGGCGCGGATAGGCCGCGGCGAACGCTCCCAGATGATGGGCGAGGAAGTGGTTTCCGAATCCCTCCGGCGTGACCAGCCGCACTGTTCCGCTCAGGCCATGCTCCGGCCGGCCCATGCGCGACACCGCCTCGGAGGCGCGCGCCTCCATCTGCTCGGCCAGCGGCAGCAAGGCCTCGCCGTTGGGCGTCAGCATGTAGCCGAGCGGGCTGCGGTGAAAGAGGGTCTGGGCCAGGGCCTTTTCGAGAGCCAGCACCCGACGCGCCACCGTGGCGTGATCGGTACCGAGGGTGCGCGCCGCCGCGCTCAGCGTACCCAGCCGCGCCACCTCCAGAAAATAGCGCATGTCATTCCAGTCGAACCGCATGATCGGTGCTCCAGTCGCCGCAACGGCGCAGGTTGTATCATTTCACCACAGGTACTGCGCAAACTTTCCTCTACACTAGAACATTTTCGCACATTACAAAATGGGCAACGAGAAAATGTGGGAGGCCGTCATTGTCGTGGCGGTCGGGTCGTGCCGGTAGAACAGGTCACCGAGAGTTTTGATTTCATCGTCGCCGGCGCCGGCTCGGCCGGTTGCGTGCTGGCCAATCGCCTTTCCGAAGGCGGCCGCTATACGGTCGCACTGATCGAAGGCGGCACGCGCGACAACTGGATCTGGTTCCACATCCCCGTCGGCTACCTCTTTTCCATTGGCAATCCGCGTTCGGACTGGATGTATTCGACCGAAGCGGTGCCGGGGCTCGACAATCGCGTCATCGCCTACCCGCGCGGCAAGGTGCTGGGCGGCTCTTCGGCCATCAACGCCATGATCTACATGCGCGGCCAGGCTGCCGACTATGACGGCTGGCGCGATATGGGCCTCGCCGGCTGGGGCTGGGACGATGTCCTGCCCATCTTCAAGCAACACGAGAATAGCTGGCGCGGCGAAACCGCCCTGCATGGGGTGGGCGGCGAATGGCGTGTCGATCGCCCGCGCCTCTCCTGGGAAATTCTCGATCGCTTCATCAAGGCGGCCGAAGAAGCCGGCATCCCGCCCACCGCCGATTTCAACACCGGCAACAATGAGGGCTGCGGCTATTTCGACGTCAACCAGAAGGATGGCGTGCGCTGGAGCGCGGCGCGCGGCTTTCTCAGGCCTGCCCTCGCCCGCCCTAATCTCAAGGTTTTCACCGGCACGCTGGCCGACAAGGTGCTGTTCGAGGGCAAACGTGCCACCGGCATCGTCGTGCATCAGAACGGGCAGCGCCGCGTGCTGGCGGCGCGGCGCGAGGTGATCCTGTCGGCCGGCGCCGTATCGAGCCCCGGCATCCTCGAACGCTCCGGCATCGGCGATGGCACCCGCCTGGGCGCTCTCGGGGTCGATGTGGTGCGCCACGCTCCCGGCGTCGGCGAAAATCTGCAGGACCACCTGCAATTGCGGCCGATCTACAAGGTGGACAACGTGCCGACGCTCAACATGCTCTATCGCTCGCCGGTCCGGCGGGCCTTCATGGGCATGGACTATGCCCTGCGCCGGCGCGGGCCGCTGACCATGGCGCCGTCGCAGCTCGGGGCCTTTACCCGCTCGTCGGACGCCTTTGCGCGGCCCAATATCCAGTTTCATGTGCAGCCGTTGTCGCTGGACAAGTTCGGCGAAGGCATGCACGACTTTCCGGCGATAACGGTCAGCGTCTGCAATCTTCAGCCCAGCAGCCGGGGCTCGATCCACGTGCGCGGCAGCGCCATGAGCGATATGCCGGCGATCGCGCCGAACTATCTCTCGACCGCCGATGACCGCCAGGTTGCCGCCGATTCCATCCGCCGCGCCCGCACCATCATGGCCCAGCCGGCCATGGCGCGGTTCAATCCGGTCGAGTACCTGCCCGGCAACAGCTACCAGACCGATGCAGACCTGTTCGAGGCTGCCAGCCGGATCGGCACCACCATTTTCCATCCGGTCGGCACCGCCCGCATGGGCGTGGAAGGCGATGGCGATGCGGTGGTCGATGCTTCGCTCAAGGTGATGGGCGTGAGCGGCCTGCGCGTCGTCGATGCCTCGGTGATGCCGCGCATCACCTCGGGCAATACCAATTCACCCACCATCATGATTGCCGAGAAGGGGGCGGGGATGATCCTCGCCGACGCGTCATGACCTACAAGTTCAACTTCGGTCCGATCTTCGAAGCCTGGCCGCTGCTGCTCAATGGCGCCCTGCAAACCATCTGGTTTTCGGCAGCCGCCATGGTGCTGGGCCTGCTCATCGCGGTGATCGGCGCACTGGGCAAGACATCGGCGCCCAAATGGGTGCGGTTCATCATCAGCGCCTATATCGAGATCATCCGCAATACGCCCTTCCCGGTGCAGTTGTTCATCATCTTTTTCGGCCTGCCCAGCATCGGCATCCGCATGTCGCCCAATGTGACGGCGGTATTGGCCCTGACGCTCAACTTTGCCGCCTATGGCATCGAAATCGTGCGCGCCGGGATCGAGAGCATTCCCAAGGGCCAGTTGGAGGCGGGACGGGCGCTGGGGCTGCAACCGTTGCAGGTGTTCCGCTATGTCGTGCTGAAGCCGGCTATCCAGGCCATCTATCCGGCCCTGACCAGCCAGTTCATCCTGACCATGCTCTATTCGAGCGTGTGCTCGACCATTGCCGCGACGGAATTGACCGGGGCTGCCAACGACATTACTTCGCGCACCTTCCGCAGCTTCGAGGGCTATTTCACCGTCACCGTTATCTACTTCCTGCTCTCATGCCTGTTCTGGATGCTGTTCCGATTGATCGATCGGCGCTTCCTGACCAGCCCGCAGGGGAGGTGAGCCATGCGCGAACTCGGACCCAACGAGATCTTCTTCATCATCTTCTCGGTGCGCTGGACCTTCCTGCTGGCCGCCATCGCCCTGGTCGGCAGCGCCATCGGCGGCATGCTGATCGCGCTGGCACTGACCAGCGGCAAGCGCGCCCTCGAATGGCCGGCGGTCGCGATTGTACGGGTATTCCAGGGCACGCCGCTGCTGATGCAATTGTTCCTCGCCTTCTTCGTGCCCAGCCTGTTCGGCTTCAATATCGATGCACTGACTGCGGCCGCCATCGGGCTGTCGCTCAACGGTTCGGCCTTCCTGGGCGATATCTGGCGCGGCTGTATCCAGACGGTGCCGCGTGGCCAGTCCGAGGCGGCCACGGCGCTGGGACTGAGCTACATTTCGCGCACGTTCGAAATCGTGCTGCCGCAGGCAACCCGCATCGCCATTCCGCCCACTATTGGCTATCTGGTGCAGCTGATCAAAGGAACGTCGCTGGCCGCCATTATCGGCTTCGTCGAAGTGACGCGCGCCGGCCAGATCATCAATAACATGACCTTCACCCCATTTGCGATCTTCGGCCTCGTCGGCGTGATCTATTTCTGTATCTGCTGGCCGCTGTCGCTTTATTCTTCCTATATGGAAAGAAAACTACTGCTCAACAGGTAGTTGGTTCAACGTTTGAAACGGAGGAGACGTCTATGACTATTCTTGGAAAGATCACCCGCCGCACGGCGAGCCTGTTGCTCGTCGCGGGTCTCATGGCCGGCATGGCGCCCGCCGCCTATGCCCTGACGCCCGAGGAAATCACGGCCAAGGGCAAGCTGGTGGTCGGCGTACTGACCGACTTCCCGCCTTTCGCGGGCATCGACGAAAACCAGAATCCGGCCGGCTATGACGACGATGTCGCCGCGCTGCTGGCCGAAAAGCTGGGCGTCGAACTGGAGCTGGTGCCGGTGACCGGACCCAACCGCATTCCCTACCTGCTGACCAACCGCGTGGACATCCTGATCGCCGCGCTTGGCATCAATGCCGAACGGGCCAAGCAGGTCAGTTTCTCCAACCCCTATTCCACGCTTGACATCATGGTGATGGCGCCCAAGGATCGTGAGGTCAAAGGGCCGGAAGACCTGCCGAAATACACCGTCGGCGTCACCCGCGCCGGCAGCCAGGACACGTTCCTGACGCAGGTGGCTCCTGCCGGCACCAACATCATGCGCTTCGAGGACGATCCGGCTTCGCTGCAGGCGCTGATCTCGGGCCAGGTGGAAGTCACCGGCGCCAGCTCGATCCACCTTGCCATGCTGCAGCGCGACCATCCCGAACTCAATATCGAGCGCAAGTTCCTGCTGCATAGCCAGGGCAACGGCATCGGCATCCGCATGGAGGATACCGAGCTGCTCGACTATGTGAACGCCTTCATCGCCGAGATCGTCGCCAATGGCCAGCTCAGCGAGATCAACCAGACCTGGTTCGGCTCGCCGCTGGAAGAACTGCCGCCGATGCCGACGTTCTGATCGATCCGACCAACACCGCACGGCCGGTCGCCCGGCCGTGCACTCTCCAAGGACTTTCCGCAATGACCGCGACAGACCCCATCATCAAAGTTACCGGCGTCGACAAATGGTATGGCGGCTCGTTCCAGGTGCTCAAGAATGTCAGCCTGGAGATCGGGCGCGGCGAAAAGGTCGTGATCTGCGGCCCTTCGGGTTCGGGCAAGTCGACACTGGTCCGCTGCCTCAACCAGCTTGAGGAGCATCAGAAGGGCACGATCGTCATCGACGGCGTGGAGGTCAGCCGCAGCATGCGCAACGTGGCCGATGTGCGCCGCGAAGTGGGCATGGTGTTCCAGAGCTTCAATCTTTTTCCGCACCTGACGGCGCTGCAGAACTGTTCGCTGGCCCCCATGCGGGTACGCGGCATGAAGCCGGCCGAAGCCAGCGAACTGGCGATGACCTATCTCGAGCGCGTCCATATCGCCGACCAGGCGCATAAGTTGCCGGCCCAGCTTTCGGGCGGCCAGCAGCAGCGCGTCGCCATTGCCCGCGCCCTCTGCATGAATCCCAAGGTCATGCTGTTCGACGAGCCCACCTCGGCGCTCGACCCGGAAATGGTCAAGGAAGTGCTCGACGTGATCGTCGAACTCGCCCGGACCGGCATGACCATGGTGGTGGTCACCCATGAAATGGGTTTTGCGCGCAGCGTCGCCGATCGCGTCATCTTCATGGATCGCGGCGAGATCGCCGAAATTGCGCCGCCGGAGGAGTTTTTCGGCGCCCCCAAGAACGAGCGCGCCCGCCAGTTTCTCGGCCAAATCCTGGCCTCTCACCCACAGATTCTTACAGAAGCACCGCTATGACCGACGCCCCCACGATCCAAATCCCCGGAATCTATCGCCGCCGCATCGGCGACATCGTGGTGACCGCCGTCAGCGACGGCGTCGTCCACGCGCAATATGCGATGATGCGCGAAATCGAACCTGATGCCGCCGAGGCGCTGCTCAAGGCCGCCTATCGGCCGGCGCCGCCCCATATTTCGGTCAATTGCTTTGTCATCCACTCGGCCGGCCGCGTCGCCATCATCGATACCGGCTGCGGCACCCAGATGACGGACCTGCAGGGCAAGCTGTTCGGCAATCTCAAGCGGGCCGGTGTCGATATCGCCGATATCGACACCGTGATGCTGACCCATATGCATCCCGACCATTCCAACGGCCTGACCGCCGATGATGGTACGGCCAATTTTCCCAATGCCGAGCTGGTGGTGTCGGAGGTCGACGTCAAGCATTGGCATGACGATGGCGCCATGAGCATTGCCGTACCGCGCCACCAGGATCGCTTCTTCATGGGCGCCCGCTTCCAGATCGTGCCCTATATGAACCGGCGCCGCGACAGCGTGGGCGAGGTTTTTCCCGGCGTTACGGCCGTCCCCCTGCCCGGCCACACGCCGGGCCATACCGGCTACCTGATCCAGTCGGGCAATGAGCAGCTCTTCGTCTGGGGCGACATCTTCCATATCCCCGATGTGCAGGTGCCGCGTCCGGATGTGCATGTCGAGCCCGATAGCGACCCGCGCCAGGCCGTCGCCACGCGCCTGCGGGCCTTCGACATGGCGTCGACCGATCAATTGCTGGTGGCGGGCATGCATATGCATTTTCCCGGCTTCCTGCACATGACCGGCAATGCCCATAAGGGCTATGACGTCCATTCCGAAATGTGGGTCCAGAGCCTCTAGGCTCGCCGAGAAAGGCTGACGAGATGGCTTTGCGCTGCGCGATACTCGACGACTACCAGAATGTTGCCCTGACCATGGCCGACTGGAGCAAGGCCGGCGCCGACATCACGGTGTTCAACGCGGCGCTGGGCAACCAGGCACAGGTAATCGAGGCGCTGCAGGATTTCGACATTGTCTGCCTGATGCGCGAACGCACGCCGTTTCCGCGGGCGGTGATCGAGGCCCTGCCGCGGCTCAAGCTCATCTGCACCACCGGCCTGCGCAACGCCGCGATCGATGTTGCGGCGGCACGAGAGCGTGGCGTCGTGGTCAGCGGCACGCAATCGGCGTCCCATCCCACCGCCGAACTGGTCTTTGCCCACCTGTTCGAATTCAATCGCCGGGTCGGCTACGAGAATGCCCGCATGAAAGCCGGGGTCCCGTGGCAGACGACACTGGGACAAGACCTCGATGGCAAGACGCTGGGCCTGATCGGCCTGGGACGGCTCGGCAGCCGGGTGGCGACAATTGCCAGGGCGTTCAACATGAACGTCATCGCCTGGAGCCAGAACCTGACGCCCGAGAAATGCGAAGGGACCGGCGCGACCTATGCCAGCAAGGACGAACTCTTCGCCAAGTCGGACTATATCTCGGTGCATCTGCAACTGAGCGAACGCAGCCGGGGCCTCATCGGGGCTGCCGACCTGGCCCGCATGAAGCCGACGGCCTTTCTCGTCAACACGTCGCGCGGCCCGATCATCGAGGAAGCCGCGCTGATCGCCGCCCTGCGCGATGGCCGTATCGGGGGGGCGGGTCTGGATGTGTTCGACGTCGAGCCGCTGCCGCTCGACCACCCCTATCGCAGCCTCGATCGCGCGCAGATCAGCCCGCATCTGGGCTATGTCACCGAGGGCAACTACCGCCTGAGCTACGGCCAGATCGTCGAGAATATCGCCGGTTTCATCGCCGGCGCACCCCAGCGGACCATCGAGTCATGACGCCTGCAAGGTCAGGACCAACCTGAAGACGGCCGTGCCCTCCCACCACATCGGGAAATTCGTGCCCCACTTGTTGTTGTAGAGGTTGAAACGGAGGCCTTGGGCAAAGTCCGGCACCTCGGGCTGAAAAGGCATGAAGGGTGCCGATGCCGGCGCCACCAGGGCACTGTCGAGCGGCGTGACCGTGAGCATGCCGGTCCCGACAGGGGCGCGCATGGCAGCGACAGCCTGAAGCTGGCCGCCGCCGCGGCGGGCGATATTCCGTTCATCGTTCCATAGCCCCAGCTTGAGCAGGGACCAGGGCCCGGCACCGGCCGGGGTGAGGTTGATGAACCCGGCTTCCGGCATGCGGTTGGCCGGCTTGTCGCGCAGCACCAGCGTTATTTCGACCCGATCCAAGTCAATGCCACGGATGGACAATTCATGCCGGGTCGGACCGCCGAGCTGCTCGCGGGCCTTGTCCGGCAGCATGGCGATGGCGGTGCGCCCAGAGGAGTCGATGCCGAGATGGTTGGGCCCGAAGCTGGCGGTTCGGGCGGTCCGTGCGCCGTTCAGACCGGGCTTGTCATGGTCGAGAATGGCCCATTCGTCGCGATGCTGCAGGTAGGAGTCGAGATGACGTTGCAGCTCGGTCCAGTCGTAGCTTTCGTGGCGATAGAAGAGCAGCGCCCCGGAGGCGCCGGACAGGGCACGACCATCCGGCGCGGCAAGTCGGACAATATCGCCACTCGCCGGGTCCAGTTCGGCAATCCAGCCATTGTCGCGCAGGCTGGTGCCCGAGTGGGGTTCCGCCGGCGCTGCCGGGACCAGCTCTGCCAGCACGCTGGCGGCGGCGGCCCGATCCTCGGGCGCGAGAGCGTCGAGCGCCGTCTCCATATAGCCGCGCTGCTCGGCCCAAGACTGCTCGGCATAGGCGAAGCGATAGTCGCTACGACGTGCCGCCTCGAAATCGGGACGATCCCAGGCCGCTTCGTCGCGCAAATAGGTCTTGATATCGACGCCCCAGGTATGTTCGGCCACCTGTGTCAGCCCGCGGCCGAAGGCGCGGCGCTCGGGGGTGATGGTGTCGAAACCATCATATAGCCGTTGCAGGGCGCGGAAGCGGGCGAGCTTCTGCGGATCGCTGGCGGTACCGTGGATCCAGCTATCGCCGATTTCCTGGGTCAGCACCGGAAATTGCTCCCGCTGCGCCCACATTTCGGCACCGAAGGCATCGAGCGTCGATGCGACGATATCGGCATCGGGATTGGCATGGCGCATATGCCGCAACGCTTCCACGGTCTGGCCGACGCTTTGCGGGCCGATATTGTCGCTGGTATGGGCAAAGCTCAGGCCGATATCGGGGCCGGCGGGGAAATCGGTCGCGCCGTAGGAGGCCTGGTACATCACCACCAGCTCGGAGCCATCCGGCGCGCGCCAGCGGAAGAGGGGCGGCACTGATGGCACCGGGCTGGCCGTATTGACGCCCAGATGCAGGAAGCGGATGCCGGCCTCGGCCAGTAGCGGCACCATGCCGAGGGTGTGGCCAGGGACGTCGGTCATCTTGGCGGCAATGGTGGTTTTGCCGAAACGCTGGTCGAGCTCCTGCGCATAGGAGAGGCCGGCACGGAACAAGGCGGGTGACATCAACTCGGTATGAGTGGTGAAGGGCAAGCCATGCCAGACGATCAGCCCGCGCTCGATGGCCCGCTCCAGCCGCCTGACGCGTCCGGCATCCTGGCTGTTGAGGTGATCCCAGATGAGCCAGGCGCCGGTGGTCCAGATGAAGGCCGGGCGTTCGGGGTTTTCGGCGAAGAAATGCTCGCCGGTGGCAATGGCCTGGGGGATGAACTGGTCATGATATTGCCGCCGCACGCGCGCGGCATGATCGGTGAAGCCGATATCGAGATGGGTCTTGAAGACCAGGTGGATGCGTCTGTCAGTCATGGGATTCCATCAGCCGACCGTGCCGCGCACGACGAGCCTCGTTTGCAGGGTTTCCTGGAGAGCCGGCGCCTCGGGATTGTTCAGCCGACGCAGGATCAGCCGCACCAGCGCCCGCACACGCTCTTCGAGGTCGAATTTGACGGTGGTGAGATTATAGCTCTTCCAGTGCGACTGGGCGATATCGTCGAAACCGACGACCTTGACGTCCTCGGGCACGCGCAGGCCCAGTTCGTGCCGCAGCGCGTCGAGCACGCCGAAGGCGCCGACGTCGTTGGCGGCAAAGATGGCGTCCGCGCCGGCGCCGAGCCGGAACAGATCGAGCGTCGCTGCATAGGCCTTGTCGTAACTGTAGTCGCTGGGAGCGATGATCGGTGGCGGCAAGCCGCGCTCGGCCATCACCGTTCGCAACATCTGCTCGCGCGCAGTATTGGCGCGGGACTTGCTGACGCCCGACACATAGGCGATGCGCCGCGCGCCATAGCCCTGCAGCAAAGCCACTGCCTGCTCGACACCGGCGCGCTGCAGGACGTTGAGCCGGTCATGCAGCGGCCCGGTGTCACCGTTGTCGACGGAGCCGGGATGGGGATAATGCACATAGATCGGCACGGCGCGGTCGAGGAAGCGCGCCAAGGTCGTCGGCTTGACATTCTCCACGAAGGCGATGACCGAATCCGGATTGAAGCCGCGCATATAGGCGAGCAGCTTTTCGTCCATGCTGTAGTCGGTGCGCGTCTTGAACAGCAGCGTGGCAAAGCCTTCGTTCTGCAGCGCGGTGGTCAGCGCATCGATTTCCTGGCTTTCCCAGTGGCTGCAGACGTCGGGGACGATGACGCCCACCAGATGCGAGCGGCCGCTGACCAGTGCCCGCGCCGCGCGGTCGGGGGTGTAGTTGAGTTCCTGCGCGATGCGCAGGATCAGCTCGCGCTTTTCCGGCTTGAGCGAGGTGTGGGGGTTGAAGGCCCGCGACACCGCCACGCGCGAGACCTTGGCGCGCTGCGCCACCATCTCGGCAGTGGCCCGGCCCCGCGTCATGCTGCCATCGTCGTCCACATAGCCTCCTGCCACCCTGATGAAATCGTGTTCAATTTTCTGACCCTGACATGTTCAACTGTCAAGCCGCAGCGAAGACCAAAACGATCGGACAACCAGCAGATTGTCACAGGATCGTTGCAAAACCGTGCCTAGTTGGCAGCACGGTTCAATACCGGACCGCCGTCTGCGAATTCTCCGCATTGACGGAAAGTGAAAACGTGTTCATTCTTGGTTGGCTGACCCCCTTTGGGGCGGCCAAAAGTCGGCTACCGGAGAATTCGGAGCCATTTCATGGGAGGAGTTTTGCGATGAGCAATCGTCTGCGCAGCCTTGCGCTTGGGATAATCGGCGCTTCGGCCGTTGCCGTTCCGGCCTTCGCCGTCGATCTGGACATCACCTGCCGCTGCGTTATCGGCGGCGTCAACAGCGGCACTGCCGAGTGGATCGAGAACAGCGTCATCCCGGCATTTGAAGCCGCCAATCCGGATATCAACGTCAACCTCAACCAGTTCGGCGGTGAAGACGCCCAGCTCACCCAGCAGCTGGCGCTCGACTTCTCGACCGGCGCCGGCCCTGACGTCACCGCCTTTGACGGTTTCCTGATCCCCAGCTTCGTCGAAGGCGGGCTGCTCAAGCCGCTGGACGAAGTTGCCGGCCCCGAAGTCGACGACTGGTCCGGCTGGGCCGCGCTGTCGGATGGCTCGCGCGCGCTGATGCAGTATCAGGGCAAGTATTACGGCATTCCGCTCGGGACCGACGTGCGCATGATCCATACGCGCAAGGATATCCTGGAAGAGGCCGGCATCGACGCCGACACCTGGCAGCCGACCTCGTGGGAAGACATTCTCGACGCGGCCCGCGCCATCAAAAAGATCAAGCCTGACAGCTTCCCGATCCAGCTCAATGCCGGCGTCGCCATGGGCGAAGCCACCACCATGCAGGGCTATTGGCTGGCGCTGCTGGGGACAGGCGAAAGCGTCACCGACGAGAACGGCAAGTATATCGTTTCGAGCCAGGGAATTCTCGATACGCTCAACCTCTACAAGACCATCTATGTCGACGAACAGCTCGGCGACCAGCGTGCCCAGCTTCTCGCCGACGGCCGCAACCGCTCCTTCGCCAATTTCCGCGATGGCGTGACGGCCCTGCTGTTCGAGGGTGACTATTTCTACCGCTCGGTGACCCCGGAAGGGTCCGAATTCGCCGTGGCCGACCGTGACAATGTCATGGGTTGGGTCAAGGTGCCGGCCGAGAAGCCCGGCTCAGGCATTCGCGGGCAGGATTTCGTGACCATTTCGGGCGGCACGGGCTTCGTGCTCAATCCGGCGACCGATACGCCCAAGGAAGCCTGGGCCCTGCTCTCGTTCATGAACGAGGTCGAGATGCAGAATGCTTTCCAGGCCATCCAGCCGCGCATCACCGCCCGCACGGATGTTGAAATCCCCAACAGCCCGTTCCTGACCGAAGCCAGCCAGGCGCTGCTGCCGCTCACCACGGCCCGTCCGAATGACGAGAACTACAATGCCGTCTCGGCCGAAATCCAGCGCATGACCGAAGCCGTCGTGTCCGGCGAGTTGTCGCCGGAAGAGGCCATGGCCCAGTACAAGGCCTCGGTCATCGGCATTGTCGGCGAAGAGAACACCGTCAGCCTGCTGTAGCCCTCCCTCCTGCGCCCGGCGTCCTTCGGGATGCCGGGCGTCAATGGTGCCTCGGCTCCATCGCCTCCCTCCCCCTTGAGGGGAGGGACCGAGGGTGGGGGTCGGTCGGTTGACCACTCAAGCCCCCCAACTCCTCCCCTCAAGGGCGAGGGGAGTCCACCATCCGGGATAAGCGCATGACCACAGAACCCGTTTCCGACCAACCCAGGCGCAAGCTCAGGAATTTCGCCCTGCTCTCCAATCGGGCAGGCGCGGCGTTCCTGACGCCGGCGGGCCTGCTGGTCTCGGTCTTCGTCATCGTCCCCTTCTTCTGGATCATCTTCGTTTCATTCACCAACCGCACCCTGCTGGGCAAGACGGCGCTCAATCCCGAATTCGTCGGCCTCGCCAACTACCTGACCCTGTTCGACCCTTCCAATTTCTTCCAGCGCGGCCAGTTCGGCTTCTCGCTGATCCTCACCACGCAATTCGTGCTGGCCTCGGCGCTGCTCGGGCAGGCGCTGCTCGGCCTGTTGCTGGCCTGGCTGATCCAGACCGTGCCGCCCTGGGTCAAGCGCATCACCGAGACCTTCGTCATCGCCGCCTGGATCCTGCCCGAAGTCGTGATCGGCTTTGCCTGGTTCGCCTTCCTCGACCGTGACCAGGGCACGCTCAATGCGCTGCTCACCGGCGTCGGCCTGCCCAAGGGCGATTTCCTGCTGGAGCAGCCGTTCTGGGTGATCGTGGTGTTCAATACCTGGCGCGGTGCCGCCTTCTCGATGATGCTGTTCGGCTCGGCCTTCTCGTCCATCCCGCCCAGCTATTTCCAGGCGGCCGACGTGGCCGGGGCGTCCTCATGGCAGAAGTTCAAGGATATCGGCCTGCCGCTGATCCGCGGACATATCGTCACCGACCTCATCCTCATCACGATGTGGACGTTCAACACCTTCACGCCCTTCCTGCTCACCAATGGCGGGCCGAGCTACCGGACGGAGCTGGTCTCCATCTACAATTACCGCGTGGCCTTCCACGACTTCCAGTTCGGCAAGGGCGCGGCGGTGGGCGTCATCATGATGCTGATCAACCTGGCCTTTGCGCTGGTCTATCTCGGCATCGGCCGCAAGAAGAAGGGGTGACCGCCATGAAACTCACCCTGCCCGCCTTTGTCGGCCGCATCGCCTTTTCGGCCCTTGCCGCGCTGATCGGCGCCGCTTTCGCCCTGCCGCTGCTATGGTTCCTGTTTGCGCCGTTCAACGCGCGCGCCGAACTGGGTCTTGCCGTCCCCGATCCGTGGACGCTAAGCAATTTCGTCACGGTCTTCGGCAACAGTTTCGCCGTTCAGGCGCTGTGGAACAGCCTCATCCAGTCTGTCGGCGGGGTGATCCTGGTCGGCGCGGCGGCGACGCTGGCGGCCTATGCGCTCAGCCGCTCCTCGCTGCCGGGCAAGGGGGCCGTTACCTACATCCTGCTGCTGTTTTCCTCGGTCGTGTCGGGGTCGGCGGCCATGGTGCCGATCTTCCTCATCGTCTCGGCTGCCGGGCTGATCGACACGCATCTGGCGGTGATCCTGACCTTTGCCGGCGGGCTGCTGCCCACCGCCATGTTCATCCTGCGCGACTTCATCGACTCCATCCCCAAATCCTACGAGGAAAGCGCCATGGTGGCCGGCGCCTCACCCGTACAGGCGTTTTTCGACGTTGCCTTGCCGGTGATCCGGCCGGGCATCGTGGTCGTTGTGGTGTGGGGGTTCGTCAATATCTGGGGCAGCTTCCTCATCCCCTTCATCCTCTTGCGCAGCGACGACCAGATGCCCGCATCAGTGGCCATCTACTCCTTCTACTCGGAGGCGGGCACGCCCATCGTGACCCTGCTGGCCGCCTATTCGCTCATCTATTCACTCCCCGTCATCGCCCTTTACCTCTTCGTCAGCTGGAAGTTCGGCTTCCGGTTCTTTGGCGGCATCAAGGCCTAACGCATCATGGCATCAGTCGAATTCCGCAACGTCACCAAGACTTTCGGCAGTTTCAACGCCGTGTCGGATGTCAGTTTTTCCATAGGCGACGGGGAGTTCGTCTGCCTGCTCGGTCCCTCGGGCTGTGGCAAGACCACCAGCCTGCGGATGATCGCGGGCCTGGAAACACCCAGCTCGGGCCAGGTGCTGATCGGGGGCGAGGATGTTACTCACTATCACCCCAAGGATCGTCAAATCTCCATGGTCTTCCAGGATTATGCGCTCTACCCGCATATGAACCTGGCCGACAATATCGCCTATCCGCTCAAGGTGCGCGGCAAGTCGGTTTCCGATCGGCATGGCCGGGCCAAGGAAGTGGCCGACGTGCTCAAGATCGGCCACCTGCTCGACCGGTTGCCGAGCCAGATTTCGGGCGGCCAGCAGCAGCGCACCTCGCTGGCGCGGGCTTTGGTCTATCCAAGCCAAGTCTATCTGTTCGACGAGCCGCTCTCCAATCTCGACGCCAAGCTGCGCCTTGAGGCACGCGGTTTCCTCAATCACCTGCAGCGCGACATGGGCATGACGGCGGTCTATGTGACCCATGACCAGGCCGAGGCCATGGCGCTGGCAACCCGCATTGCGGTGATGGATCAGGGCAGGATCGTGCAATATGCGCCACCCATCGAGATTTATCGCCGTCCCGCCACGACCTTTGTTGCCAATTTCGTCGGCAACCCGCCGATGAATCTGGTGCCGGTCGAGGCCATGCAGGGCGATGGGCAGTTGCGGCTGGCAGCCGAGGGGCTGACGCTGGGCGGGCTCGCCATGTCCTCCGGTATCGAGACAGCGCTCGGCGGTGGCAAGGCGCTGACACTCGGCATTCGCCCGGAGCACCTCTCCATTGCCGCGCCCGGCGCCGTCAACACCATTTCGGGCAAGCTGTTTGCCAACGAGAATATGGGGCCGGAAAGCCTCGTCACCATCGAGCGCGCCGATGGCTCGCGCCTCACTGCTCGCATCTTCACCGACGAGCATATTGCGCTGGATGAGGACGTGACACTGGGCTTTGGCAGCGAGCATGTGCATCTGTTCGATGGCGCCGGCGTGCGCATTGCCGCCGACGGGGAGCAGGCGCTGTGAGCACGAAGCGCTCCGCATCTCTCCCCTCCCCCTTGAGGGGAGGGGCTGGGGGAGGGGGTCGCTCAGTTGCCCACCGGACCACCCCCTCCCCGGCCCTCCCCTCAAGGGGGAGGGAGACGACAAACCAAAGTTATGCGCCATGACCACGATCGTCACCCACATCACGCGCGCCGATCAGGCGGCCAATCCCTATTTCTACATTCCCTTCGACGTGCCCGAAGGCACGACGCGGATCGATGTCACCCTCGCCTATCCCAAGGCCGAGGACTGCATCATCGATCTGGGCGCGTTCGATCCGCGCGACACCGGCTATCCCACGCAAGAGGGCTTTCGCGGCTGGAGCGGTGGGGCGCGCGACCGCTTCTTCATCGCCACCGATGATGCGACGCCTGGCTATGTGCATGGCGAAATTCCGCCCGGACGCTGGAACGTCATCCTGGGGCTCTACAAGGTGCCCGAGGCCGGCACCGAGGTCAGCGTCACCATCGGCCTCGACGCCACGCCGCGCAGGCTGGAGCCGCAGCCGGCCCGTACAATGCCCGTGCGCAAGGTGGCGGGCTGGTACAGGGGCGACCTACATTGCCACACCTTCCATTCCGATGCGAAGGGCTCGCCCGAACTGCTGCATGCGGCGGCGCGGCAGGCCGGGCTCGATTTTCTGGCCATTGCCGACCACAACACCACCACCCAGCGGCGTTATTTCCATCCGCAATCCTCGCCCGAGCTGGTCTTCGTGCGCGCCATGGAAGTCACCACGGCCGAGGGGCATGCCAATGTCTATGGCGTGGACGCGTGGATCGATTTCCGCATGACCCGGCCATCGGACGCGCACACGCTGGCGCGGCTGGTGCATGAGCGGGGCGGCTTGCTGTCGATCAACCATGACAAGCCGGCCATCGCCTGGGACTATGAATTCCCCGAAGCGGACTGCCAGGAGGTCTGGCAGAGCACATGGATGGCCTGGAACTGGATCGCGCTGGATCGCTGGCAGCAGCGGCTGGCCTCCGGCCTGCGCCTCTCGGCCATTGGCGGCTCGGACTACCACCAGCCGGCCCAGCTCATGTCAGAGGGACCATTGGTGCTGGCGCGCCCGACCACGGTATTGTGGCTGCCCGAACTCAGCGAGGACGCCGTGCTCGCCGCGATGAAGGCAGGACATGGCTATGTCACCGAGAGTCCGTCGGGGCCCGCTCTGGTGATGACCGTCGATGGCCGGCCCATGGGTTCGAGCATCGCCGATCCGCGCAGCATGCGCGTCGAGGTCAAGGGGGCCAAAGGCGACCGGCTGGTGTGGATCGATGCGACCGGCCAGATAGGCTCGGCGGCCATCGATGCCGACGACTGGCAGCGCGAATTTGTCATTTCGAGCGCCCAGGGCTTCATCCGCGCCGAAATCGTCGCCGACGCCAGCCGGGAGCGGCTCGGCGCCGAATTCCTTGCCCTGATTGAGGGCCGCGAACTGCCCTGGCAGCTTAGGGGCGTCAACCTGGCCGACCAGCCCATCCGCCGCGCCCTGGGCAATCCCATCTATATCGAGACCTGATCCATGCTTATCGCCAACGCCCCCTGTTCCTGGGGCATTACCTACCCCACCGGCAATGCCTACACCTGGCAGCACTATCTCGACGAGGTCGCCGCGGCGGGCTATCGCGGCACTGAGCTCGGCCCCTTCGGCTTCCTGCCCAAAGACCCTGCTTTGCTCAAGGACGCGCTGGCCAAGCGCGATCTGGCAATGGTCGGGGCGACCCATGTCCACACCTTTGGCGATGCTGCCTCCGCGCCGCTGCTGATGCAGACTTTGCGCGAACTGGCGCCGCTGCTGGTGTCGCTGGAGGCAAAACACCTCGTCATTATGGATGAGAGCAACTGGTACCCGGAAGGACAGGAAGGCGCGCTGGATGAAGCCGGCTGGGCGGGGCTGACGCAGATGGTGCGTGACGCGCAGGCGCTGGTCGAAGGCGACCACGGTCTCAAGCTCAGCTTCCACCCCCATATCGGCACCGCGGTCGAGCGCGAGGCCCAGATCGACCGCCTGCTGGCCGAGACCGCGATCGATCTCTGCTTCGATACCGGACACCACGCCTTCTGGGATCAAGACCCGCTCGCCTATATGGAACGCACTTTCCCCCGTATCGCCTATATGCACCTCAAGAATGTCGACGGCGCCGTGCGCCGGCGGGTTCTGGATGGCCAGCTTTCGGTTGCTGCGTCCTATGGCGCCGGGGTGATGTGCCCCCTGCCCGACGGCGTGGTCGATATCCAGGCCGTCATGCGCCTGCTCGAGGCGCGCGGCTTTGCCGGCCCGGTCGTAGTCGAGCAGGATGTCGCCGCCAACGCGGTGGAAAGCCCGCTGCAGCTCGCGACCCGCAACCTCTCCTACATGAACGCCATCGCCAAATGACCAACCCGATCAAAGTCGGCCTTATCGGCCTGGGCGAAGTCGCCCAACTCATGCATCTGCCGCTGCTGGCCGACGACCGGCGCTTCGCCATAGCAGCGATCACCGATGTATCGCCGAGCCTGGTTGAATACGTCGCTGGCCGCTATGGTGTGTCCACGCGCCACCCGGATGCTGATGCGCTCATCGCCGATCCGGCGCTGGACGCGGTTTTCATCCTCACGCCCGATCACCTCCACGCCGACCTGCTGGAAAAGGCCATCCGCTCGGGCAAGCATGTCTTCGTTGAAAAGCCGGCCTGCCTCACGGCGGAGCAGCTCCGGCCCATACTCGATATCGCCCGGCGCCCCGGCCAAGTGGTGTTCGTGGGCTATATGCGCCGCTTTTCGCGGCCGTTCCTCGAACTCAAGCAACGCCTGCCGCCGCAGTCCGACATTCGCCATGTCCGCATCCGCGATATCATCCGCGAGGCGCCGTTCTTCGTCGCCCAGACCCGCAATATCTTTCGCCCGACCGACGTGCCGGCCGAGCTGATCGCTGAGGGCCGCGGCCGCACCCAGGCGATGCTGCGCTCCGTCATGGGAGAAGATTGCCCGCCCGACGCGCTGCGCGCCTATCAGGTGCTGACCGGCCTGTCATCGCACAGTTTCTCGGCCATGCGCGACCTGCTGGGGCCGCCCAGAGGGTGTTCCTATGCCACCCAGCATAATGGCGAGACGGTCATGGCTGTATTCGACTATGGCCATTTCAGCGCGCTCTACGAGGCGGTAATCGACGACGTTTCCCGGTTTGACGCCGGCATCGAAGTGCTGACCCAGCGCCAGCATTTCAAGATGAACTATGACACGCCCTATATCCGCAACCTGCCGACGCGCCTCGAAATCACCGCGTCCAGCGATACCTGTACGGGCACCGAAATCATCGGCCCGGTCTACGAGGACCCATTCCGCGTCGAGCTCGATGCGTTCCGCGACAGCATCGTCAACGGCACACCGAACCGCACGACGCTAGAGGATTCGTTGGCCGACCTGCTGCTGTTCAAGGCTGTCGGACGCCATTTCCACCCGCGGTAGCGACAGGCGTCAGCCCGCCGAGATGGCAGCAATTACACGGTCGGCCATGTTGTCGCAGCGGGCGCCATCGAAGGGAAAGACCTCGGCGAAGCCGCCGGCGATCTGCCTCTCCAGGGCGGCTCGCAGCAATTGCCGGGCCCGGTGGAGACGTGTCTTGACGGTTTCGGCCTTGATATCGAGCTGGCTGCCGGCCTCGGCCGCCGACAGCCCTTCGATGTCGCGCAGGATGAAAACGAGCCGGAAAGCCTCCGGCAATTCGTCGATGGCGTGTTCAAGCAGTTTTCGCATTTCGGTTCGGTCAGCCTCGCTATCGGCAGGAAGGGGCACCAGGGAGATCGGGAACAGGAGGGCGAGGCCCGCATCGGCCTCGGTCGCGGCGTCCAATGCCGTCAGCTCGGTGGTGACCCGGCGCTTGCGCATCCGCCCCAGCGCATCGTTGAGGGCAATGCGGGTGAGCCAGGTGGAAAACTGCGACTCCCCGCGAAAGGTGTCGAGATGGGTGAAGGCCTTCACATAGGTCGCCTGCACCACATCCTCGGCTTCCCCATCATTGCGCAGGACGCCACGCGCCACCCGGAACAACCGCTGGTTGTTGGCCTTGATCAGCCGGCGAATGGCAGCTTCGCTGCCCTGCCGCGCTTGTGCGACAAGGGCCTGTTCACTTTCCACGGCGTCGCTCGTCATTGTCATGTCGATGCCGATCTTTCCTATTGCCGCCATTGGATGCCGGGTGGCGCGAAAGGTTCCCGCCGCGCCAAGGGTTCACGCCGAGGCGTCCCGCTCCTCGGCGGCAAGAAAAAGCCGCAGCCGCGCCAGCCGGTCGCGCAGGCCCGGCCGCGTGATCCGCGGCACCAGGGCGCCAAGGCCTTGCAGCAGCAAAGCGCGGGGCGGCAGCTTGCCGGGCACGATGGGATGGGCGGTGGCCGCGCCCTCACCTTCCGCCAATTGCCGCACCTGCAACGACCAGCTTGCAAGCGCCGCTGCATCTGCCGCAAAGGGCGGCTGGCTCGCGGCGGCGGGATCGACACCCTGCGCCAGCGCGGCGCGCAATGCCGCTTGCATCTGGGCGGCGAGCAGCCAGAGATCGTCGGCCAGGTCCGCCTCGCCCATATAGGCGCCGTTCATTTCTCCGGCGTAACAGACGGACGAGCTGACCTCTACGTCTTGGTCGCCAGTGTCCGCCGGATCGACCGCCAGCAGTTCCGCGGCCTGGACAAGGATGGTTTGCAGCCGCGCCGCCGCGCTGCCGATGTCATGGATGCGACCAATGCCGGTGCCGGCATAAAGGGCCATGGATTCGAAATCCCCGGTCATCGAGCGCAGGGGCGAATCCGTGCTGAACAGGTAGATCGGACGGCCTTCCTCGTCGCCGATGACCGTGCGTTCGGGAGCGTGTGGATCGCCGCGGGCGCCGCTGGTGACGTCGCTCTTGAGCACGCGAACCGGTGCATTGGGCGGCCAGTTGATGTGGAAGCTGCTGGTCAGCACGGTATCGGCGGCATCGGCCGCCAGCAGCCGCTGCTTGTGATAGGGGTGGGCGAAGGATTCCTCGGTGGCCATCAGGGCGGTGCCCAGTACGATGCCGGCGGCCCCCAGCGCCATGGCCGTCACGAGGTCGCCTCCGGTCGCCATGCCGCCGGCCGCCAGGACAGGGATGTTGATTGCGGCGCACACCTCGGGCAGCAGGTCGCGGAGCGGGCGCACGCCACGCACATGACCGCCCGCCTCGCGCCCCTGGGCAATGACGATCTCGACACCGGCGCGCTCCGCCTCAATGGCCTCGTCGACCGATCCCACCTGATGGACCACCATGATCCCGGCGTCGCGCAGGCGCCGCGTCACGTGCCCATCGAGATCCCAGAAGGTGCCGACAACGGGAACGGCCAGTTCGATGCAGGTCGCCACCTGCCGCTCCAGCAAAGCCGGATCGGTGGCGGCGGGAATGATGTTCACCCCGAAATGCCGGTGGCCCGACTGGCGCAGGCGCTCGACTTCCCGTTGGATCAATTCGGGCGGCTCGCGCACCATGCCGAGAAAGCCGAAGCCGCCCGACGCGGTAACCGCCGATACCAGTTCGGCGCGGGCCACCCCACCCATCCCCGCCAGAACAAGGGGAATCCTGCTCCCCAGCAAGTCGCAGGCGGGGCTATGAGGCAGTGTCATTTCAGGCCTTTCGAGGCGATTGCAGGAAATCGAGCAGCACCAGCGCGTGATTGTGCCGCTCGTCATGGGCGGCATAAAGCAGCGTGACCTTGCCGTGCATGCCGCGCAATTGGTCGACCGCTTCGGTATTGGCGGCGAGTTCTGCGCGGTAGCGGTGGCCAAACTCGTCCCAATTGGCAGGGTCATGGCCGAACCATTTCCGCAGGGCCGGGCTGGGCGCCACCGCCTTGAGCCATTGGTCGATCTGCGCCTCGGCCCTGGTCATGCCACGCGGCCACAGCCGATCGACCAGCACGCGCGTTCCATCGCCAGGCGCCGAGGGCTCGTAGATGCGCTTGACGGCAAAATGGGCGGGGAGATCGGGCATCTCAGACGCGCCAGGAGCAGGCGACCAGCAGATCGCGGAGACACGCTCTCATCTTCGACATCCTCCCACCGGTGGCCAGGCCGCAAGAGGCGGCGCTTCCGAGGCTCACTGCAACGCTAGCGCCGATGGATAAATCAGTTCAACGACTATTATGTCGCGTCCGGCGATGAGCAGGCGCCTAACATGTTAGCGATGGCGTAGCCGCGCAATTTCCGGTATTGGCGCTGCAACGGAATCGTCGAGTGCCCGCCATGCCCCTGCCCCGCTCCATTGCCGTCATTGATATCGGCAAGACCAATGCCAAGGTGGTGTTGATCGACGCAGCGACGCGGCAGCAGGTGGCGGCGCGCAGCACGCCCAATGTCGTGCGACGCGACGGGCTCTATCCGCATGCCGATGTGGAGATGTTGTGGAGCTTTATCCTCGACAGTCTCAAGGCGCTGCGGGCCGAGCATGGCGTGGACGGGATTTCCATCACCACGCATGGTGCAACGGCGGCTTTGGTGGCGGATGGCGGTCTGGCCATGCCGGTGCTGGACTATGAGCATGCCGGGCCGGAAGAGACGGCGGAAGCCTATGGCGCCGCGCGGCCGGATTTTGCCGAGAGCCTGTCGCCGCGCCTGCCCAACGGGCTCAATCTGGGCGCGCAGATATTCTGGCAGTCGCGAGCGCATGGGGCGGCTTTCGCGCGGACAACGGCGATCCTGACCTATCCGCAATATTGGGCGTGGCGGCTGACCGGCGTGATGGCGAGCGAGGTGACGTCGCTGGGGTGCCACACCGATTTGTGGGCGCCGGGACGGGCCACGTTTTCCGGCATGGTCGGAGCGCAGGGCTGGGCGGGACTGTTCCCGGCGATCAGCCCGGCCGCGTCGGTGCTGGGGGCCGTTTCGCCCGAAGTCGCCGCAGCGACCGGGCTCGGGGCCGATACGCCGGTGACGTGCGGCATCCACGATTCCAACGCCTCGCTGCTGCCACATCTGGGGGCGCATGAAGCGCCCTTCACTATCCTTTCCACCGGGACCTGGGCCATCGCCATGACGGTGGGCGGGGATACGGCAGGGCTCGATCCGGCGCGGGACAGCCTTGCCAATGTCGACGCCTTCGGACGGGCGGTGCCGACGGCGCGGTTCATGGGTGGGCGCGAATTCGACCGGCTGGTGCCCAACATTGTCGAACCGAGTGCGGCCGATATTGCGCGGGCCATTGCCGCAGATATTCGGGTACAGCCGAGCTTCCTGCCCGGAGTTGGCCCCTTCCCCACCGCTGCCGGACACTGGACGCACGAGCCGGAGACGGCGGCCGAGCGGACGGCGGCAGCCTCGCTCTACCTGGCGCTGATGACGCGCGCCTGCCTCGACCTCTGCGGGCTGGGACGCGAGATCATCATCGAAGGACCATTGGCGCGCAATGCCCTGTTCGGGCAGGCGCTGGCGCGGCTGGCGGGCGTCCCCGTGAGTGCATCGGGGGATGCGACCGGAACGAGCCTGGGCGCCAGCATGCTGTTTGGCGCGGGCGAACAGCGGGGGGCGCCGGGCACACAAATCGTGCCGCTCAACGTGCCGGGCTTCGACGCCTATGCGCAACGCTGGCGCGCGGCCGCATCGCCTGGGAAACGCTAGCGTTCACCGACCTCGACGGCCGATTCCGCCTTGGCCAGCGCCCGCTCGCGCAGCCAGATGAAGAGGCCGCTCGACACGATGATGCAGACGCCCAGAATGAACCATTGGTCTGGCGGCTGCTGGAAGATGAGCCAACTGGCCAAGGACAGATAGATAAGACTGAGATAGCTGAACGGCGCCAGGATTGCGGGCGAAGCGAAGCGGTGCGCCACCGAATTGAGGTAGTGCCCGCCCAGGCCGGCGGCACCCATGATGAAAAAGGCCAGCCAGGATATGGGCTGGCTGGGCCAGGCCCAGTCGGTGAACGCTATGGGCAGGAGCAGGATGACGGGCGTGGCGCCGGCATAGAACTGCTGCGTCTGCGCGGTATCCACCCCGGCCAGCTTGCGCGTCATGATCGAGAACAGCGCGAGAAAGAAAGCGCAGCCAAGGCTGAGCAGCGCAGCCGGCTGGAACGCCTCGGTGCCGGGCCGCACAATAACCAGAATACCCAGGAAACCGACACCGATGGCCATCCAGCGGCGCCATCCCACCTTGTCGCCAAGCAGGGGTCCCGACATGGCGCAAATCATCAATGGCGAGGTGAATTGAATGGCGCTGGTTACGGTCAGCGGCAAATAGCGCATGGCCAGGAAATTGAGGCCCGTCGTGGTCAGCAGGCATATGCCGCGCAGGACTTCGAGCTTCCAGTTGTTGCTGACGAACAGGCGCGATCCGCTGACCGGCAGGAAGAGCAACAGAAGCAGGATCAGGTGCATGCCATAGCGCATGAACACGATTTCCGACGTGGGGAGCCCCTCGATCGACAGCCATTTGGCCGAAACGTCGAGGACGAGCAGCACGAGCTGGGACGCCAGCACCAGCATGATGCCAAGATTGGCCCGGCTTTCCACGGGTAAGACGGCGTGGGCCATTGGCTAGATCCGGACCAATATGGCGGCGCGACGCGAGGCAAGACTGGTCATCAGATATCCGGCGAAGGCGGCATTGCGCGGATTGGCGCGCACGGACGCGGGCCATCAGCGATGGATGATAGAGGGCACGGAGTCAATGACAACTTGTATGGAAGTTTGCGGAAGTCGGTCTGCACCGTACGGTCCTCGGGCCTGACCACTCACCGTTTGTGCCGTGTTGGGAGTGGTCAAGCCGAGGGCGATGTAGTGCAGTCACCGCGCCTTAGAACGTCTCACTTAGGTTGCGGACCTTGAGCGACTGCACCAGTTCTGCCGGTGATGGCGCGGCGCCGTGACGCGGGATGAAAGTCAGTTCGGTGGGACGGCCCGGCAGCAGGGTCACGGCATTGTCCGAGAAGTAGCCGGGAACATCGACGCTGGCGGTGACGAACAAAGCCGGCCTGTCGCTGGCAAGGCTCAGCACGAGCTGGCCATCGACATCGGACCAGGCGGCCCGCACTTTGGGCTCGACGAGTTCGTAGGCCTTGTAGGGCTTGGGAAAATAGTCGTTTTCGCCCAGCAGCTTGCCGGAGGCATCACGCCACGAGAAGAACAGGAATTCGTCACCCGCCAGATCGGCGGCCTGCAAGGTGGTGATGGAAATGGCGGCGTCGGCCCCGATTGCGGCATTGCCCGAGAAGACAATACGATCGCCGCCGCTCACCTTGACGGCGCGGATTTCGAGAGCGACCGAGGTCGGCTTGCCCGTATCGTTGATGCCGCGGAAGGTGATGTCTGCATTGTCCTTGCTCGGCACGGCAACGATGTTGACCGGCAGGAAAAAGCGCTTGGCCATGTATTGCAGCAGTTTCCACTGCCCGCCGTAATCGAGGCTGGACCAGCTGGCCACCGGCCAGATGTCGTTGATCTGCCAGAACAGCGTGCCCATGCAGCGCGGCTTGGTGGAGCGCCAGTATTCGATGGCGGTCTTGATGGCGAGGCCCTGCTGGATCTGGCTCAAAAACACCATCTGGTCGAAGTCACGCGGGAAGCGGAAGTAGCGCGTCATGGTTTCGAGGATGCGTGCATTGCCGCCATTGTTACGCTGGTGGTTTTCCATCACGGGGGAGGACGGGTTGCGGTCCTTTTCCTCGGCGAAGGTCTCGATGACATTCATCGAGGTGAAGGACTGGAAGCCGAATTCGGAGGCAAAGCGCGGATTGACGCTGCGATAGGCGTCGAAGGCCTTGGCCGAATGCCAGACGTCCCAATAGTGGGTGTCGCCACGGGTGTCGGCGTGCCAGCCGTCGGAGAAGTCGAGATAGCCCATGGAGGGCGAGGACGGCCAGAAGCGGCGGGCCGGATCCTCGTCCTCGACGATGTTGCCGAGCATCGAGTTGAGGCGGTCGTAGTTGGCGACGTAGCGCTCGGGCGCGGCCTTGGTTTCCGGATACCAGTGCAGTGAGCCGATGACTTCGTTGTCGCCGCACCACAGCGCAATCGAGGCGTGGTGGCTGAGGCGGCGGACCTGCTGGGTGATCTCGGTGCGGACATTGTCAAGGAATGGCCGATCGGATGGATAGCTCATGCAGGCGAACATGAAATCGTGCCAGATGAGGATGCCGAGCTCGTCGCACATCTCATAGAAGTAGTCGGGCTCATACTGACCACCGCCCCAGATGCGGAGCATGTTCATATTGGCGGCCCTGGCGCTGTCGAGCAGGTCGCGGATGGTGGCTGGGGTAATGCGCGAGGGGATGGCGTCGGCCGGAATCCAGTTGGCGCCCATCATGGTGATGTCGCGGCCATTGATGCGGCACTTGAAGGAGTGGTCGATCTCGTCCTTCTCGACGATCCATTCAAGCTTGCGCAGGCCGATCTGGCGCGTGGTCTTTTCGCCTTCGAGATTGGTCACCAGCTCATAGAGCGGCTGCTCGCCCTGCCCGGCCGGCCACCACAATTTCGGATCGTGGATAGTGAGGTTGTGGGTGAAGACGTTCTCGCCCTTCTGCACCACGAGTTTGTCGGTGACGACCTGGCCATCGATGGTGTGTTCAAGTTCCACTTCACCGTGGGCGAAGGCGAAAAGCCGAGTCTTTATCGACAGTTCGACCGATTTGCTGCCATGAGCCTGATCGACCTGGACGCTGTCCTGGCGGGCCAGTCGCGACTTGCGCAGGCGCATCGTGCCATAGACGCCAATGGGCATGACGCAGATGCCCCAGTCCCAGCCCGCATGGCAGGCCGCCTTGCGGATGAAGTTCATGTGGATGCCCTTCAAGCCATTGGTCTGGTAATTGTAGGTGAAGGGGATCGGGAAGGGGTGCGCGTCGGCGCGCGCCTTGGCCACGTCGGGCGCGATGTCGAAGTCGATGCGGAGGGTGTTGTCACCCTCACGCACCTTGCCGGTCACGTCGATATCGTTGCGGATGAAGCTGTTCTGCGTTCTGGCGATGACTTCGCCATTGAGCAGGACGGTGGCAATGCAATCCACTTCCGCGAGAGTCAGGGTCAGGTAGCCGTCGATATCGGTGGCCGAAGCGGAAAAGCTGCGTTCGACCGACCAGGCGGTCTCGTTGACCCACATCACCGTCTTTTCGTTTTCACCGAAATAGGGGTCGGGGATGTGGTCGGCGGCCAGCAATGCAGTATGAACGTCGCCCGGCAGGGTGATGGGCGTCTTGATGGCCTTCGTCGGCGAAGACAGGGTAAAGGTTCCTGCGAGATCGAGGGCGGAATAGGTGGCGGCAAGGGCCATGGGACGTCTCCTGGCGGCACCTGCAAAGGCGCCGGGGCTGCTGGATGTCGACGCCCGGACTTCCGTTGCAATCGATTGCAGCGGGTTCTAGCCGGTCTCGCGACGCCTTCCAATGGGTGGCGTGATGGAATTTTTGACCAATTGCATCGTTGCGACGACCAGAATTTGCGGCAAACGCCCGAATCCTGCATTGCCGTTTACACATGTATTAGGGTTTGGCCGCATAACCTCGACCGGTGAGCAAGGAGCTCGTCGCGGCCATGTCGGCAGTAAAAAGGTTGGTGCAGTACTTTGCCGTTCCGGACAATTCGGAACTGGTGCAGGCACAAGCACTTGCCTTCAGCCAGCAGGTTCCGCTGATGTATGGCATCCTGCTGGTCAATTCGCTGGCCCTGGCCGCGACCCATACCGATGCACCGGACTTGCTGCGGCTCTACATACCGGCATTGCTGGCACTGGCCTGCGCCATTCGCGTCGTCACCTGGTGGCGCTCGCAAGGCAAACCCATGAGCTATGCCAGGGCAAGGCGGCTGCTGGCGAGCACTGTGTGGGTTGCAGCCGGGCTGGGCATCAGTTTCTCGGCCTGGGCATTGAGCCTTTACCCCTATGGCGGGCCCTTCCAGCAATCGCATGTCGCTTTCTACATGGGGATTACCAGCATCGGCTGTGTCTATTGCCTCATGCATCTGCGCGGCGCGGCGACAATGGTGGCGCTATGCGTCGTCATTCCGTTCACCGCATTCTTCACAACCAGCGGCAACTGGGTTTTCCTGGCGCTGGCCATCAACCTGCTGCTGGTGGTGGCAGCGCTGATGACGGTGCTGCTCAACAATTATCGGGATTTCAGCGCCCTGGTGGCCTCGCGCGCCGAGATGGAGCACAAGCAGGCCGAAACCCAGCGCCTGTCGGACGAGAACTACCGGCTCGCCAATATCGACGCGCTGACCGGCCTGCCGAACCGGCGCTCGTTCGACCGGCACCTGCAGGCCATTCTGGACAGGGCGGATGCCGAACACCGCCAGATTGCCGTCGCCCGGCTGGACCTCGACAACTTCAAGTCGGTCAACGACATATTCGGCCAGATCACCGGTGATCGCGTACTGGCCGAGGTCGCCAACCGCATCAATATGCTGCGGCAGACATCGACCTTCGTGGCGCGGCTGGGTTCGAACAGCTTTGCGCTGATCCTGTCGGGAGCGACCGACGAGGCGTCACTCCAGGCATGCGGCGATGTGCTGACCACAGCCATGCGGCCATCGTTCGAATTGAAGCTGGGAACGGTGCATCTGTCGGCGTCGGCCGGGTTTGCCGCGTCGAAACCCGGCGATACGGCCGAAACGCTGTTCGATCGCGCGGACTATGCGACCTGGGTGGCCAAGCGGGAAGCGCGCGGGCACGCCTTGGTGTTTTCGGACCGGCATGCGGATGAACTGAGCCGGGTGCGGCGGATGGAGCATGCCCTGCACACGGCCGATCTCGACCGGGAAATCCATATCCTGTTCCAGCCGCAATTCGATATCGCGCTGAACCGGACAACCGGCTACGAGGTGTTGGCCCGCTGGCGCAGCCCGACCCTGGGCGAGGTTTCCCCGAGCGAATTCATCCCATTGGCCGAGCGGACCGGGATGATTTCCAAGATTACCCAGACCGTGTTGCGCCAGGCGCTGGCCGTTTCCGCCAGGCTGCCGAAATCACTGCGCTTGTCGGTCAACCTTTCGGCCCATGACCTGGGCTCCACCACGGCCATGGAAGCCATCGCCAGGCTGGTGGAACAGGCCGGCAAGCCCTGCCGCATCGACTTCGAAATCACCGAAACCGCCGTTATGCGCGACATGGCCCAGGCCAATGAAGGCCTGCTGGCGCTGCTGGCGCTGGGGTCGCGCATCGCGCTGGACGATTTCGGCACCGGCCATTCCAGCCTGACGCATGTGCAGAAGCTGCCGCTCAACCGCATCAAGGTGGATCGCAGCTTCGTCGCCGAAGTCACCGATGATCCGACCAGCCGGGCGATCATCAAGACCACGGTCGATCTCTGCCGCAACCTGGGCATTTCCTGCGTGTTCGAAGGTATCGAGACCGAACAGCAGCTCGATGCCCTGCTGGGGCTCGGCGGCACTGTCATGCAAGGCTACCTGTTCGGCCGGCCGATGAGCGAAGAGAAGGTGCTCGACCACATTGCCGGCGAAAACAAGGGCTGGCAGCAGCACCGCCGCCAGATATTCGGCGCGGCGGGCTGAAGCTTCCTATAGCCACGACACTTCCACACCATCCGGCGCTTCCCGCGGACTTGATCCGCGGGTCTCCATCAACGCAGCGCAAGTGGCGAGAGACCCCCGGATCAAGTCCGGGGGAAGCGATTGTGGGTGGGAGGCATGGGCGGGCTCCCCTATTCCGCCGCAGCGTCCAGATCCAGGAAACCGCCGGACTGGCGTTCCCAGAGGTGGGCGTAGTGACCGCCGGAGGCGAGGAGCTGGGCATGGGTGCCCTCCTCCACGATCCGGCCCTGTTCCAGCACCACCAGCCGATCCATTGCCGCGATGGTGGAGAGGCGGTGGGCGATGGCGATCACTGTCTTGCCCTGCATCAGGCTGGTCAGCTGTTCCTGGATGGCCGCCTCGACTTCGGAGTCGAGAGCCGACGTGGCCTCGTCCAGCACCAGGATCGGCGCATTCTTGAGCAGCACGCGGGCGATGGCGACGCGCTGGCGCTGGCCGCCCGAGAGCTTGACGCCGCGCTCGCCGACATGGGCGTCATAGCCCCTGTTCCCCTTGGGATCGACCAGGCCCATGATCACGTCATGCACCTTGGCCTGTTCGGCCGCCCGCATCATCTCCTCATCGCTCGCCGACTGGCGACCGTATTTGAGATTTTCGCGGACCGAGCGATGCAGCAAGGAGGTATCCTGGCTGACCAGGCCAATGGCGGCGCGCACGCTTTCCTGCGTGACGTCGCGGACATCCTGCCCATCAATGCGGATGGCGCCGTCCTGCACGTCGAACATGCGCAGAGCCAGGTTCACCAGCGTCGACTTGCCGGAGCCCGAGCGGCCGACAAGACCGATCTTCTCGCCCGGCGCCACTGTCAGGTTGAAGGCGTCGATGACGCTCCCTTCCTTGCCGCGCCAGTAGTTGAAGCTGACATTGTCATAGGCCAGCTCGCCCTTGGTAACGTCGAGATGGTTTGCCTCCGGCTTGTCGAGCATGGTCAGGGGCTGGGCGATGGTATCCATCGAGTCCCTGACATTGCCGACCTGACGGAAGATGTTGGAGCCGATTTCGAGGATCCACCCGCTCATGTTCATGATCTGCAGGGCGAAGGGAATGGCGGTCGCCACGGCAGCAGCGGTCAGCACGCCATTGTTCCAGCCGGTCAGCGCCAGCCAGGTGACCGAGACCACCAGGCCCGCATTGAGCAGGAACAAAGTGGACCACATATAGGTGAACACCCGCATCAGCTTGCGGAAGCTGATGGCGTGGTCCTCGATGGAGTCCGCCACATAGCGATCTTCGTGGTCGCCGGTGGAGAAGGTCTTCAGCGTCTGGATATTGGTATAGCTGTCGACGATCCGGCCGGTCATCACCGATTTGCTCTCCGACAGTTCCTCGGAATAGCGGGCGATGAGCGGCATTGTAATGGTGAACAGCACGGCATAGAGCAGCAGCCATACCCCGATGGGCACCAGCAGAACCGGATCGAGCTGGGCCAACACGACAATCGCCACCACCACGAAGACCAGCGCATACCAGGCAGCGTCGATGGTGAGGTTCACCCCGATCTCGATGGCCTCGCCGGCCTGCATGATCTTGTTGGAGATGCGCCCGGCAAAGTCGTTCTGGAAGAAGGTCCAGCTCTGGCGGATGACGTGCCAATGGCTCTGCCAGCGCACCAGATCGACCAGGTTGGGGACGATGCCGTGATTGCGGATCAATGTATCGAGCAGGAAGGTCAGCGGGCGGACCAGCACGACGACGAAGATCATCCAGAGGAAGGTCTGGCCGTGGGTGGTGAACATGTCGCCGGGATTGGTGGTGGCCAGCATGCCGACCACGAGGCCGACAAAGACCGGCATCAGCGCATCGGCGATGGAGCCGATGGACACCAGCACGATACGGATGATGAAGGCCGCGCGGAACTGGCCGATGAAATAGCTGACGAAGGCACGGAGGCCCATGGGCGGCTGGCGGTTTTCGGCCAGGGCGGTGGGCGAATAGAGATGGTCGAAATAGTCGATGACGCGGTTGAACATTTTGAGCTCATTATTTTGAGCCGCGCCTGACGGGGAGTTTCTACTCGCTGGTCAGGTTCGGTGACGATCGGAGGGTTTGGATTGGCGGGACGCGCCCACACCGGGATTGGTGGTGCCGTTTGCTCGGATCGTGATGATGTCACCCATCTGGGTTCTCCTTTGGTTGGTTGGATGCTTCAGTCGTCCTCCCCTCCCCCTTGAGGGGAGGGGTTGGGGGTGGGGGTCGCTCAGTCGTCCACTGAATTACCCCCTCCCCAGCTTCGCTAAGGCCTGACGGCCTAGCTGCGCTACCCTCCCCTCAAGGGGGAGGGAGGGCAGACTATGGTTTTGGCCCGATCACTGCGCTGCCTCCTCGGGCTGGTCGGCGTCGATGAAGCCACCGGACTGGCGATGCCAGAGCTGGCTGTAGATGCCGCCGGTATCGACGAGCTGGGCATGGGTGCCGGTCTCGACGACACGGCCCTTGTCCAGCACCACCAGCCGGTCCATCATGGCGATGGTGGAGAGGCGGTGGGCGATGGCGATCACGGTCTTGCCCTTCATCAAAAGCTGCAACTGGCCCTGGATGGCCGCTTCGACCTCGGAATCGAGGGCGGAGGTAGCTTCGTCGAGCACCAGGATCGGGGCGTTCTTGAGCAGCACGCGGGCAATGGCGATACGCTGGCGCTGGCCACCGGACAGCTTGACGCCCCGCTCGCCGACATGGGCATCGAAGCCCTTGCGGCCGGAGGCATCGCCGAGACCCATGATGAAGTCGGATGCCTCGGCCAGGTCGGCGGCTTCGCGCATCATCGCCTCGGTCGCGTCGGGGCGGCCGTAGAGGATGTTGTCACGCACCGAGCGGTGCAGCAGGGAGGTGTCCTGCGTCACCACGCCGATATTGGCGCGCAAACTGTCCTGCGTGACCTTGGCGATATCGTGCCCGTCGACCAGGATGTGGCCATCGGCGCGGTCATAGAAGCGCAACAGCAGGTTGACTATGGTCGACTTGCCGGCGCCGGAGCGGCCGACCAGGCCGATCTTCTCGCCGGGGCGGATATGCAGGTTGAGATTGTCGATCACGCCGGTTTTCTTGCCGTAGTGGAACGAGACATTCTCGAACTTGATATCGCCGTTGACCGCGCCGATCGGCTCGGCTTCCGGGGCGTCGGAGACGACACGCGGCAGCGAGAAGGACGAAATACCGTCCTTGACCGTGCCGATATTCTCGAACAGCGACGACATTTCCCACATGACCCACTGGCTCATGCCCTGGAAGCGCATGACCAGGCCCAGCGAGACGGCCAGCGCACCCGGCGTCATCAGCCCCTGCATCCAGAGCCAGATGCCGACGCCGCCCACCGAGGCCAGCAGCAGGGCATTGGACCACAGCACCAGCATGTTGAGCACGGTGAACAGGCGCATCTGCCGGTAGACGGTGTCGAGAAACTCGTCCATCGCCTCCTTGGCGTAGATCTCTTCGCGATTGGAGTGCGAGAAGAGCTTCACCGTGGCGATATTGGTATAGCTGTCGACAATGCGGCCGGTCATCATCGAGCGGGCGTCGGCCTGGGCCTGGGAAATCTTGCCCATGCGCGGGATGAAATAGATCATCATCGACACATAGCCGGCGAGCCAGACCAGGAACGGAATGGCCAGCCGCCAGTCCGCGGCAGCCGCCAGCACGACGGCGCCGGTAAAGTACACGACGACATAGACCAGCATGTCGAGCAGCTTCATCACCACTTCGCGCACGGCGAGAGAGGTCTGCATCAGCTTGGCGCCGATGCGGCCGGCAAACTCGTCCTGGAAGTAGCTCATCGACTGGCGGATGAGATAGCGGTGGCTCATCCAGCGGATGCGCTGGGGGAAATTGCCCAGCAACGTCTGGTGCATGGTCAGGGTCGAAACCAGTGCGAAGCCTGGGAGCACGATGACGATCATCGCGCCCATCATGGCGAGCTTCCAGCCATCGGTGGCCAGGAACGTCTCCGGGTCGGCGCCGGCAAGCCAGTTCACCACATCGCCGATGAAACCGAAGACCACGATTTCGCCGATGGCCACCGCGGCGGCGGCAAAGGCCATCAGCGCCAGCCATTTCTTGGCGCCGCGGCTGTAATAGAGGCAGAAAGCCAGCAGGCCCTTGGGGGGCTCTACCGGGTCGCCGCCGGGATAGGGATCAAGACGTCGTTCGAACCAACGCAGCATTGTTTGTCACCGAGATTTGCAGGGCCACATCGCGAAGACGGCGCCTCCGGTTCAGCCGATGGAACCAGGACGAACGGGCCGATGCGATGCCGACCGGAAATTTTGGATACCGTGCTCGATACGCCCATGGAGGGCGCAGAGGAGCAACGTGCCGCAACCGACAACAGCCCCTCCCCAATGCCGTCCCAATTGGCGTAGAAGAGTGAACCGAAGCGGTTACTGGCCGATCAGGATACACGAATGCGCCGAATCTACTGTTGCGGTGCAGACACAGTTCAGACCGACGATTTTTGCGGAATATATCCATGCGCACCGAAACCGAACACACCATCTTCCTGAAGGACTACACGCCGAGCCCGTACCGGATCGTGTCAGTAGACATGGATTTCAGGATCGGGCTCGACAATACAAGGGTGCGCGCTCAATTGACGGTCGAGCCGCGCGAAGGCACCGCGCCGGGCACGCCGCTGGTGCTTGACGGGGATGAGCTGAGCCTGGGCTCCATCGCCATCGACGGGCTGCCGCTGGCGCTTTCGGCCTATGCAGCCGATGCCAATGGGCTGACCGTGGTCGAGCCGCCATTGCGCCGCTTCGTGCTGGAAACCGAAGTCACCATCCAGCCCGAGGGCAATACCAGGCTGATGGGGCTTTATCGCTCCAGCGGCACGTGGTGCACCCAATGCGAGCCCGAGGGATTCCGCCGCATCACCTATTATCTAGACCGGCCGGACAACCTGGCGGTGTTCAAGGTGCGCATGACCGCGCCGCGCGACGTGGCGCCGGTGCTGCTGGCCAATGGCAACCTGATCGACAAGGGCGATGCCGGCGACGGCATGCATTATGCCGTGTGGGAAGACCCCTTCCCCAAGCCGGCCTATCTCTTTGCGCTGGTGGCGGGTGACCTGGGCTCCATCACCGACAGCTTTACCACCGCTTCAGGCCGCAAGGTGGCCCTCGCCATCTATTGCGAGCACGGCAAGGAGGACCAGTGCCTGTGGGCCATGGACAGCCTCAAGCGCTCCATGGCGTGGGACGAGCGCCGGTTCGGGCGGGAATATGACCTCGACATGTTCAACATCGTCGCCGTGAGCGATTTCAATTTCGGTGCGATGGAGAACAAGGGACTCAACATTTTCAACGACCGGCTGGTCTTCGCCCAGCCCGAGACCGCCACCGACGCCAATTACGATGGCATCGAGCGAGTCATCGCGCATGAATATTTCCACAACTGGACGGGGAACCGCATTACCTGCCGCGACTGGTTCCAACTCTGCCTCAAGGAAGGGCTGACCGTCTATCGCGACCAGGAATTCACCAGCGACGAGCGCAGCCGCGCCGTGAAGCGCATTTCGGACGTGGCGACATTGCGCAGCGCGCAGTTTCCCGAGGATGGTGGGCCGCTGGCCCATCCGCCGCGCCCGGACCAGTATCGCGAAATCAACAACTTCTACACGACCACTGTCTACGAAAAGGGCGCCGAAATCGTGCGCATGCTGGCGACGCTGCTGGGCGAAGCCGGCTTCCGCAAGGGCATGGACCTCTATTTCGAGCGGCATGACGGGGAAGCCACGACCATCGAGGCGTTCCTGCAGGTATTCGCCGACGCCAACGATATCGACCTCGACCAGTTCAAGACCTGGTATCTGCAGGCCGGCACGCCGCGATTGACGGTGGCGGAGCACTACGACCCCGACAAGCAGACCTATACGCTCAAGCTCAAGCAGGAGACCCTGCCGACGCCGGGCCAGCCGAGCAAGGCGCCGCTGGTGCTGCCGATCAAGTTCGGGCTGATCGGGCCCAATGGCAGCCCGATGGGCTGGAGCGGGGTCAGCGGCGCCGAAGTGCGCGACGAGATGATCGTGCTCAAGGATGCCAGTGCCGAAGTGAGTTTTACCGGCGTGCCGAACCGGCCGGTGCCCTCGCTGCTGCGCGGGTTTTCAGCCCCCGTGATCCTCGAAACCGGCGCGAGCCAGGAGGATCAGCTGTTTCTCGCCCGGCATGACAGCGATCCGTTCAATCGCTGGCAGGCCTTGCAGGATGTGGGCATGGCGCTGGCCGTGGACGCAGTGCAGGGCAAGCCATGGAGCGATGTGGCAGTGGCGGCGTTGAGCCAGGCGATGGGCGACACGCTGGCCAGCGATACGCTCGACAATGCCTTCAAGGCGCTGGCTTTGGCCCTGCCCGACGAACAGTTGATGGGCCGCACCATCGGCAAGGATATCGACCCCGACGCGATCCACGCTGTGCGCAACAGGCTGCTGCGGGCGGTATTCGAACCACTGGCCCGGCCGATGCTCACTACCTACAACGCGCTGGCCAGCACGGCGCCCTATGCGCCCGACCCGGCCAGCACCGGTCGTCGCGCCCTGCGCAACCGCATGCTGAGCCTGCTTGTCGCCAGCGACGCTTCCGGCGCCGCGCTGCTGGCGGCCCAGCAATATGACGGGGCGAGCAACATGACCGACAGGCTGGCCGCCCTCTCCGCCAGCGTCTATGGCACAACCGCGCTGGCGCCCGGCCTGCTGGCCGACTTCCGCACTCGGTTCGGCGGCGACCCGCTGGTGCTGGACAAATGGCTGAGCGTGACCGCCGCAGCGCCGCGCGACGGCGTCGTGGATGACATGAAGGCGATCCTGGCCGATCCGGTCTTCCCCAGGACCAATCCGAACCGGCTGCGCTCGCTGGTGGGCACGTTCGTCATGAACAACCCGACGCAGTTCGCCCGCGCCGATGGCGCCGGCTTCCGTTTCGTGGCCGATTTCGTCACCGAGGTCGACAAGGTCAACCCGCAGGTGGCGGCACGGGTACTGACCGGCTTCCGCATCTGGCCAATGCTGGAAAACGGCCGCCGCGAAGCCGCCAAGGCAGCGCTGACGGGGCTACAGGCGGGTGGGACGCTCAGCCGCAACACCGCGGATATCCTGACGCGTATGCTGGCGAGGTAAGGGCACGGAACGCGCCGCTTCGCCTCCAAGCACGACCTCCCCCCGTCCACCGCGCGGCTCCTCCCCCTTGACGGGGGAGGCTGGGTGGGGGTGTCGTTTAGCCCGGATATCGGGGCTAAACATCCCCCCACCCTTGATCCCTCTGAGATATTTGCCGCCCGCCAACCCATATGTGCTCAGCCTCCCCTCAGGTTGGCGGACAGGCACAAGCGCTGGCATGCCTAAACGTCCACCATTGTTGGAAGAATTTTTCTTCACCGGCTAAGTGATTCAGACGACTCGCGATTTTCCGGATTGCCCTCCGGGGTGCCCGAAGGGGGTCTGGACAGGTGAGTCGGGGTGATTCATTGTTTGTTAAAGGGCAAATCGGGCGGGCTGGAACAGCCTCACAGATCGGGAGAATTACATGCGGTCGGCGGAGGCATCCGGCGCCAGCGTTACCGGATTCGGCGCTGGCAGGAGTCAGGCGGGTTTCCGCCAACCGGCGAACGGCGGGCAAGTGCCCCCGACACAGCCGTTCCGCATCAGTTTTTCCCCGATCACCATCGCCGTGGCGCTCACCGCCTTGATGGCCGCCACTTTGTTCGTGGTCTACGACACCGTCCGCACCTTCGATGATGCCCGTCGCGAGCTCTCCATTGTCGGGCATGTGCTGGCTTCGGAAATCGAAGACATGGCGCCGGAAGCGGCCAGCGCAGTCGTCAGCGCCTCCAGTCAGCGCTTCGCCGGTATCGCCCGCGCCAGCCTGCTGGTGCCATCGACCGTGCCGGGCAGCAATGCCCTCACCAGCCAATGGGTGCCGGCTGCGCCGCATGGCGTGCTGTCGCTCGAAACCGAACAGGGCCGCGCCTGGTCCGGTATCGGTCAGCGAGGCGCGGCGGCGTTCGGGCTGGTGGGACTGATCGTGCTGCTGGTGGCGCGGCGGCGGCGCAATGACATGCCCGACATGGTGCAGCGCCACAATTATCGCACGCTCGCCGCGGCGATCCCGATGGGCGTCGCCTGCTGGACCAGGAGCGGCAAGCTCATCGTCTGCAACGAGCAATATCGCAGCCGGCTCGATATCAACGGCTTCGGCACCACCTATCCGGAGGCCGTGAAACGGCTGACCATGGGCGGCTATATCAAGCTGCTGAACGAGGACGACGGCAGCAAGATGGTGGAGCTGCACCGCGAGGACGGCTCCTGCCTGCTGATCGACGAGAGGCCGCTGGGCGACGGCGCCATCATGACGCTGATCAGCGACGTGACCGAGGCCAGGAAGACCGACACCATGCTCCACGCCATCCGGCAGGAGCAACGCCTGCTGGCCCGGCGCTACCATGAGGAAAAGCTCAAGGCGGAAGCGGCCAGCCGCTCCAAGACCAATTTCCTCGCCCATCTCAGCCACGACATTCGCACCCCGCTCAACCACATCATTGGCTTCGCCGAACTGATGCGGCACCAGACCTATGGGCCGTTGGGCGACGAGCGCTATGCCGACTACGTGCAGTCGATCAAGAGCTCGGGTGAACACCTGCTGACATCATTCGCGACCATCCTCGATCTTGTCGAACTTGAAAGCGGACAGAAGCCGTTGCGCAGCGAACCGGTTTCCATCGATGACCTGCTCGACGGCACCATCCAGCGCTTCCAGGCGCAGGCATCGCGCGCGGGCGTGCTGTTCGTATTGGGCGAGCCCTGCGCCGCTGTGGTGAACGGGGACCGGCTGGGCCTGTCGCGCATGGTCGCCAATATTGTCGAAAATGCCCTGCGCTTTACGCCATCCGGCGGCAAGGTGACGCTCAACGCCTTCGCCGCGCGCGACGGCGTGGTCATCGAGATCACCGATACCGGCCTGGGCATGGGCGAGGAGCGGCTGGCGAGCCTGTCGCAGCCCTTTGCCCTGGGCGACTCCACCTTTACCCGCGACGGCATCGGTCCGGGCCTCGGTATTTCCATCTCCCGCGCCATCGCCGAACTGAGCGGGGGGAACCTGGCCATCGACTCCAGTCCTTCGCTGGGGACGACCGTGGCGATTTCGCTCCCGTTGCCCGCGTCGGAAGCCATGAAAGCGGCCTGACATGATCAACCGGGACTGGCACGAAACCCACCGCATGCCCAGGAACGCCAATATCGAGCAGCGCATCGAATGGCATATCGAGCATGCCGAACAATGCGGCTGCCGGGATATTCCCGAAAGCGTCAAGCGCGCACTTGAGCAGCGCGGAACGCCGGTGCCGCCGCGACGAACCGAGGTCTAGTCCGGCGATCCAAGCCAGCGCTGGACCGCTTCCGCCGTATCCGTTGGGCTGGAATTGAATGCAATCCTGGCGCCCGGCGCGAGCGTGTGGACCAGGTTGACCACCTTCTCGAAGAGCAGCAGCAGCTCGGGCGGCTCGCGCAGTCCCGCGCCGATGACCACGCAATCGAACTCCTTCGACCGGAGGGCCTTTTCGACAACCCCCTCGGCAGTATCCCCGAGGTCGACAAGGCAGCTCTCGACCTCGTAGCCGAATTCGCCGATGCGGTTGATCTGTGCGTCGAGATAGGCCCGCACCACATCCACGGTATAGCCCGGCATGGCGCTGAGGTCGGCGAAGGCCGGGTCGATCCCGATCGCCAGAACGGTTTTCGCCAGGGTCTGCTGCGCCATCTAAAGCCCCCTTGCCTTCTCGTACCATGTCGCAGCGGCAGCGCTGACTTCGCTACGCATCTGGACCAGATCGAGTTCCAGTCGCGTAAAATCGGGGTAATGGGTCAGGCCGGCCAGCAACTCCTTGAAGGCGCCGGTCCAGGCTTCGTCCTTGAAGGGGCTGATCAGGGCCGAACTCATGACCTGCAGCACCGTGGCATAGATGGCATGGATTTCCGCCATCCGCGCCCCCTCCGGCACCAGGTCGGCCTCGGCCAGGCGAGCGAGCACGCGGACCGTGGGCGCCTGCGGCAGGCCGATGGCGGCGCCGGCCACCAGTTGGGCGGACTGGGCGATGAACTCGAGGTCGACCAGCCCGCCTTCGGCCAGCTTGAGATCGAAGGGGTGGCGGGCCGGTCGTTCCTTGGCCATCAGTGCCCGCATCGAAACGACATCATCCACGGTTTTGACCACGTCGCGGCTACGCGACATGACTTCGGCAATGGCCGCGTCGACCTCCGCACCGAAGGCATTATCGGCGGCGATGACGCGGGCCCGGCTCAGGGCCAGGTGTTCCCAGGTCCAGGCATTGTCGCGGTGATAGGCGCGGAAGCCGGCAAGGCTGGTGGCCAGCGGGCCGGCATTGCCCGAGGGCCGCAGCCGCATGTCGGCCTCGTAGAGCACGCCTTCGGCGGTCGGCGAGGTCACCGCCGCCACGAGGCGCTGGGTCAGGCGGGTGTAATAGTGGTTGGTGGTCAGCGGCTTGTCACCGTTCGATTCCGCATCGGGTGCGTCGTAGAGCAGGATGAAATCGAGGTCGGAGGTCACCGTCATCTCGCGGCTCGCCATCTTGCCGAAGGCCAATAGCGCAACGCGCCCGCCGGCAAGCTGGCCGTGGCGGCGCTCGAATTCGGCGCGGACGCTGCCGAACAGGCGGTTGACCAGCGTTTCGGCCAGGGCGGCGAACTGCTCGCCCGCCCCTGTGGCACTGACGGTGCCCGATAGCAGGCCGGCGGCGATGAGGAATTTCTGCTCCTGCCCGATGATGCGGGCGCGGTCGATGATCTCCTCATAGGACCGCGACTCGGCGAGGAAGGCATCGACCTTGGCGACCAACACGTCGCGATGGGTGATTTCATTGGCGAAGGCCGGATCGATGAGGCCGTCCATAACGTGGGCGCGATGGATCACCGCTTCAGACATGCGCGGCGCCGAGGCCATGAGCTGGACCAGCAGCGTGCGCAGATCGGGATGGGTACGCAGCAGCGCGAAAAGCTGTATGCCGGACGGCAGGCGGGACAGGAAGTCGTCGAACTTGGCCAGTGCTTCATCGGCATTGCCGGCGCTGCCCAGCGTGTTCAGCAGCGCGGGCAGCAATTCGGTCAGATGTGCGCGAGCGGCGGCGGCACGGGTGGCGGCATAGCTGCCATAGTGCCATTTGCGTACCATTTCGATGGCTTTGGACGGATTGGCGAAGCCCATGGCGGACAGCGTTTCCACGGTGCCGGGATCGTCGTCGTTGCCGGTGAAAACAAGATTGCCCTCGCCACTGCCCAGGCTTTCACCCTCGGTAAACAGCTCGGAATAATAGCCGACGACGCGCTCAAGCGCGCCGCGGTAGCCGGTTTCGAAGGCGCGCAGGTCGGGCTCGCCCATCAGTCGGCCGATGATCGTGACCTCTTCGGCCGAGGCCGGCATGACATGGGTCTGCTCGTCGCGCAGCATCTGCAGCCGGTTCTCGACGGCGCGCAGATACCAATAGGTCTGCGTCAGCTCGGTGGCGGCTTTCGGCGTGATCCAGTTGGCGTCGGCCAGGGCTGCCAGCGCATGCGCGGTCGGCTTGACGCGCAGGGTCTTGTCGCGCCCGCCGGCAATGAGCTGCTGGGTCTGGGTAAAGAACTCGATCTCGCGGATGCCGCCGCGGCCGAGCTTCACATTGTGACCCTCGACGCGGATATCGCCGACATTCTTGGCGATGTTGATCTGCCGCTTCATCGCCTGAATATCGGCGATGGTGGCGAAGTCGAGATGCTTGCGCCAGACATAGGGCGCCATCTCGCGCAGGAAGGCCTCGCCCACCTGCCGGTCGCCGGCGCAGGCGCGGGCCTTGATCCAGGCGGCGCGCTCCCAGTTCTGGCCGCGGCTTTCGTAATAGGCGAGCGCCGCATCGAAGGAGATGGCGACGGGGGTCGAGCCGGGATCGGGGCGCAGGCGCAGGTCGGTGCGGAACACGTAGCCATGCGCCTGCCGATCTTCCATCAGCGCGACCAGCCGCTGTACCATGCGCGAATAGATTTTGGTCGCCTCCAACGGGTCGGCGAGGACGGCCTTGGCGGGATCGTAGAAGGCCACGATGTCGATGTCGGACGAATAATTGAGTTCCTGGCCGCCATGCTTGCCCAGGGCGAAGATGGCGAGGCCCGAATTGGCGGCGGAGGCTTGGCTGGCGGGGATAGCCAGCAGCCCCTTGTCGGCGGCTTGGCGCATCAGCAGGTTCAGCGCCGCATCGAGCGCCGCGTCGGCCAGGTCCGACAGGGCCGCGGTGGATTGTGCGGTCGTCCAGGCGCCTCCGGTTTCGGCAATCGCGGCCAGCAGCGCCGTGCGGCCCTTGGCTATACGGAGAATGGGGGCGAGCTCTTCCTCGTTGGCGGCGGTGGCGCCCTCGACGGTGTCGATGATGTCGGCAAAGCCGCCATCGGCACTATCGGCCAGGGTGGCGACCAGCCAGTCGGCATTGTCCTGGGCCAGATCAAGCAGGTAGGGCGCGGATTCGAGCAGCGGGCCGATGGAGGGGGCGGCCGCAGCGAGCGCGGCGCGCTGATCGGCCGGAAGGTCAGCGAGCCAGGCGTCGAAAAGCGGCGTGGCGATGGGCGGCAGGGCGGAAAGCGTGATGGCCATGAGCGAGGGATAACTTGGCTAACGCAAGCCGGCAAGCGCTCCCCTTCTCCCCTCGTGGGAGAAGGTGCCCGAAGGGCGGATGAGGGGGCACGGAGCTACCCACCAGCATCAAAGCAAGGGAGGGCGCAGCCCCCTCACCCGATTTTTCCGGCTGAACGCCGTAAAAATCACCCTCTCCCACAAGGGGCGAGGGGTGGCTCCACTCACTTGGACAATAGCAGCACTAAGCCCCCGGCAGGTCGATCACGGCCCTCACCCCCGGCGCACTGTCCTCTATCCGGAATTCCCCGCCATGCAGGCGGGCCACTGCGTCCACCAGCGACAGGCCAAGGCCCGAACCGTGCTCCGACCGGCTTTTCTCCAGGCGCACGAAGCGTTCCAGCACGCGCTTGCGGTCGGCCTCGGGAATGCCGGGTCCATTGTCGGCTACTTCGATCAGCACCCGATCATTCAGCCGGCGCAGGCCGACAGTGATGCGCCCCTGCCCTTCCCCTTCGGGCTTGGCGTATTTCACCGCATTTTCGAGCAGGTTGACCATCGCCTGGCCGATCAGTTCGCGGTTGGCATGCAGGTGCACATCCGCATCGATGCCGGTTTCCACCACGATGCCCTCGTCCTCCGCCACCGGCCCATAAAGCTCGGCCACGTCGGCCACCACGGCGCTGACATCGACGTCGGCAAGCGCCCCCGAGGGGGCGCCGGCCTCGGCGCGGGCGATCATCAGCAGGGCATTGAAGGTCTGGATCAGCCGGTCGCTCTCGGCAATGGTGGTTTCCAGCGCCTGCTGGCGGGTCTCGTCGCTGGCGCCGTCGCGCAAAGCCGTCTCGGCCTGGTTGCGCAGGCGGGTCAGCGGCGTCTTGAGGTCATGCGCGACATTGTCGGTGACCTCCTTGAGGCCCTGCAGCAATTGCTCGATGCGGTCGAGCATGGCGTTGAGATTGGTGGCGAGGCCATCGAATTCGTCATTGCGCCGGGTCACCGGCACACGCTCGCTGAGATTGCCCGACATGATCTTGGTCGAGGTATCGCGGATGGTGTCGATGCGGCGCAGCACGCGACGGGCGGTGATGCCGCCGGCCACCAGCGAGAACAGGATGATGCCGAGCACGCCGAACAGGAAGCTCTGCACGATGATGGCCGAAAAGCCCTGGCGCTCCACCACATCGCGGCCGACGACCAGCCGCATGCCGTTGGTCAGCTCGACCGAGCGCACCACGGCAAAGCCGGTGCGTATCCGGCGCGGCGGGGATTCGGCACCATCAGGCGGATCGATAAAGGGATTGGCCCGCTCATAGTCGAAGCTGTAGATGCCCGGCTCGATCAGCACATCGGGCGGGACGTCGGTGACATTGCCCAGCAGGTACTGGCCGGTAGCGTCGCCAAGATAATAGACGCCCGGCCCCGGCGCGCGGGAAATGCGCTCCAGGGCAAAGGCCAGCGCGCGGATGCCCTGGGTGGCATCAATGCGCTGCAGCACCCGCACTTCGCGGTCGATGTCATTGGCCTGCTGGCGCTGGATCTGCACGCTGGATTGCCAGGTGATGAAGGCCAGCAGCAGGATGGCGAATAGTGAGAAGATCAGGATGAACGTCGCCGTCAGCCTGACCGTCGACGTGCGCCAGAGTTGAGCGAAGCGGGTCAAGATCTACTCGCGGATCATGTAGCCGGCGCCGCGCACGGTATGCAGCAGCGGGGTCGCGTGGCCCTTGTCGATCTTGGAGCGCAGGCGCGACATATGCACGTCGATGACATTGGTCTGCGGATCGAAATGATAGTCCCAGACATTTTCCAGCAGCATGGTGCGGGTCACCACCTTGCCGGCATTTTTCATCAGATATTCGAGCAGGCGGAATTCGCGCGGCTGCAGCAGCACGGTCTCGCCATCGCGCTCGACCTTGCGGGACAGCCGGTCCAGCGTCAGACCGGCAACCTCGTAACTGGTGGCCGCCTCGGAGGGGCTGGAGCGGCGCGCGAGGACTTCGACGCGGGCCAGCAGCTCGGTGAAGGCATAGGGCTTGGTGAGATAATCGTCGCCCCCGGCGCGCAGGCCGGTCACCCGGTCATCGACTTCGCCCAGGGCAGACAGGATGAGGACGGGGGTCTTGTCGTCTTCGGCGCGCAGCGACTCGACGATGGACAGGCCGTCGCGGCGCGGCAGCATGCGGTCGACGATGAGGACATCGTAATCCATGCCCGAGGCCATGGCATAACCCGTTTCGCCATCGGCGGCGTGATGGGTGATGTGGCCGGCTTCGTCCAGCGCCTGGATGAGATAGCTCGCGGCTTCCCGATCATCTTCGATCAGCAGGATTTTCACCGCGACGCTCCGTGGTCAGTGGCGGGAGGGCGGCCCCGGGCTGAAGCCCGGGACCGTCGGGAGATCAGTCGGCCGCCAGCGGCAGGCCGATGAAGCGATCATTGCCGTCGCGGCTGGCCTTGACCAGAGCCGTGCTGCGGCCCTGCGCCTTGACCGCGTCAAGCGCCGACTCGAACTCTTCGAGCGTATTGACCGGCGTATTGTTGACCTCGAGGATCGCGTCACCAACGGCCAGGCCCTTTGCGGCAGCAGGCGATTCAGGCTCGACATTCTGGATCAGCAGCCCCCCCGAGCCGTCAGAGTTGGGCACCAACGTCAGACCGACGCTGGTCTCGGCCGGCAGCGGAGCCGGCGGAACTGGCGACTGGCCCTGGTCGGCCTGGGCAAGGGCTTCTTCATTGAGCGTACCCAGCTTCACCGAAACCGTGGTCTCGGCGCCATCGCGCCAGATGGTCAGCTCGACGGTGGAATCGGGCGACTTGCCGGCAATGGTGCGGCTGAGGTCGAGCGCGTCGTCGATCTTGTCGCCATCGACGGCGGTTATGATATCGCCCGACTTGACGCCGGCCGGGCCTGCGGGGCCGTCATCGGCCACATTGCTGACGATGGCGCCCTTGGCATCGGCAAGGCCGACGCCGTCGGCGATGTCACGGTTTACGTCCTGGATGCCGACGCCGAGATAGCCGCGGGTCACGGTGCCGCTATCGATCAACTGGTTGACGATGCCCTTGACGGTGGCCGCCGGGATGGCGAAGGCGATGCCGACATTGCCGCCATTGGGCGAATAGATGGCGGTATTGACGCCGACCACTTCACCCTTGGTGTTGAAGGCCGGGCCGCCCGAATTGCCGGTATTCACCGCCGCGTCGATCTGCAGGAAATCGCCATAGTTCGAGCCACCGATATTGCGGCCGGAGCCCGAAATGACGCCAACGGTCACGGTGCCGCCGAGGCCGAACGGATTGCCCACGGCAACCACCCAGTCGCCGACGCGGCTCTGTTCGGTTTCGAAGTTCACGAAGGGCAGGTCGGTGCCCTCGATCTTGAGCACGGCGAGGTCGGTGCGCTCGTCGGTGCCGACGATCTCGGCAACCTGCTCGGTTCCGTCATCGAACACGACCGTTACCTTGGTGGCGTCCTCGACGACGTGATTATTGGTGACGACATAGCCGTCAGCCGAGATCACGAAGCCCGAGCCGGCGGCCATGAAATGGCGGGGAGCCTGCTCGCCACGCGGACCTTGCTGGCCGAACTGGTCGCCAAACTGGTCGAAGAAATCGTGGAAGGGGTGATCGGGGGGGAGGTCGGGGAAGTTGAAATTGAACTCGCCGCCGCGGCGCTGCACGTTGCGGGGGCTTTCCTCGGCTTCGACGAGGATGGAGACCACGGCAGGCTTGACCGCTTCCACCAGGTCGGCAAAGCCGGCCTGCGGCTGGACCGCCTCGGGTACGATGATCTGGGCGGCGTTCTGCACCTGGGCAGTCGCGGCCTGACCGGTCATGACGAACGCGGTGGAAACACCACCGATACCCACCAGCAGCGCCAGGGCAGAGGCCCCGAGCCAGCGGCTGGTACGCTTCAGAATGGTCGAGCGCATAAAATCATTCTCCTTCGGCAAGCCCTCAACAGCTTGTGGGCCTAGATATGGAACGGGCGATCTTTCTGTGAGGTTGCGCCAACATTAAACCTTGGCAATGTTGGCGGCGGGAATAGGGCGGGGAATGTGGCATTGCCAGTGCCACGCCCTCGTGGTTTGAGGGTCGCTACGCTCCCACTGGTACACCGCGCCAAGAGTAGCCCTCATGGTGAGGTGCGCGTCCTTCGCGCGCCTCGAACCACGAGGGCGTGGCAGGGTGCTTGCTACTCCAGCTCGTCCAGGGCTCCCTGCTCTTCTGCGCTCAGCTCCGTCTCCACCACTCGCCGCCGGCGTCCAACCACGAACAGCGTGCCCAAACCCGCCAGCAGCAATACCGGCGCGGCGATCCACAGCAGGATGGTATGGCTGTTCACGCGCGGATTGAGCAGCACATATTCGCCGTAGCGGTCGACGAGATATTGCCGCACCGCTTCGTCGCTGTCCCCTGCCACCAGCCGTTCGCGCACCAGCACGCGCAAATCCCTGGCGAGATCGGCATCGCTGTCGTCGATGGACTGGTTCTGGCAGACGAGGCACCGCAGGCCGGCGGAAATGTCGCGGGCGCGCTGCTCCAGCACCGGGTCCGGCAGCACTTCGTCAGGGCTCAGTGCCATGACCGGCGTCGCGAGGCAGAAGGCTAGCAGGAGGGCGCGGAGCCAGATCATTCCGCAGCCTGCGCAGCGGATTTGGCGGCTCGGCGCGGTGCGCCCACGCGCAGCTTGCGATCGGTGAGCGACAAAAACCCGGCGCAGGCCATCAGGATGGCACCGAGCCAGATCAGGGTGATGTACGGCTTGTGCCAGACACGGACGACATGGGTATTGTCCAGCGGTTCGCCGAGCTGGAGATAGAGCTGGGAAAAGCCATAGGTCTCTATGGCCGCTTCGGTGGTGGGCATGCCGGAGGCGACATAGGTCCGCCGGTCGGCCAGCATCTGGCGCGTGCCGCCATCGGGCGCGGTGACGGTGAAGTGGCCCTCGTCGGACAGGTAGTTCGGCCCCTCCACGGTGTCGAAGCGGTCGAAGGCGATGGTATAGCCGGATAGCTCGGTGCTTTCGCCCGGATTGAGCGTGGTGACCCGTTCGGTCTCCCAGGCCGAGGTGGCGACGATGCCGAGCACGGTGATGCCGATGCCGAAATGGGCGATGGCGGTGGACCAGGCCGAGCGCGGCAGGCCGATCAGCCGGCGACCGCTTTCGGCCAGCGGAATGCGGCCGAGCTTGCTGCGATCGACCAGTTCGGCAATGGCGCCGAAGGCAACCCAGAAGCCGAGCAGCAGCCCGAGCGGGGCCAGCGAGACCGCGATGCCGCTGAGCGCCGAAATCAGGATCGTGACAAAGATGGCCAGAGCCGCGGCGCCGATCAGTCTTTGCGCCGCGCTAACGATATCGGCGCGCTTCCAGGCCAGCAGCGGCCCGAAGGGCAGCACCAGCAGCAGCGGCGCCATCAGCGTGCCAAAGGTGAGATTGAAGAAAGGCGCACCCACCGAGATGGTGGTGCCGGCCAGCGCGTCTAGCAGCAGCGGATAGAGCGTGCCGACCAGCACCGCACCGACGGCCGTCGCCAGGAACAGGTTGTTGAGGATCAGCGCCCCTTCGCGGCTGACCGGCGCAAACAGCCCGCCCTGCCGCAACGAGGCGGCGCGGAAGGCGAAGAGCGCAAAGGCCCCGCCAATGACCAGCGCCAAGAGCGTCAGGATGACCAGCCCGCGCGTGGGATCGCTGGCGAAGGTGTGGACCGAGGTCAGGATGCCCGAGCGCACCAGGAAGGTGCCAAGCAGCGAGAGCGAGAAGGTGATGATGGAGAGAAAGACCGTCCAGATCTTGAGCGCATTGCGCTTTTCCATCACCAGCGCCGAATGCAGCAAAGCGGTGCCGGCCAGCCAGGGCATGAAGCTGGCATTTTCCACCGGATCCCAGAACCACCAACCGCCCCAGCCGAGTTCGTAATAGGCCCAGTAGGAGCCCATGGCGATGCCCAGGGTCAGGAAAGTCCAGCTCAGCATGGTCCAGGGCCGTACCCAGCGCGCCCAGGCTTGATCGATGCGGCCGGAAACCAGCGCGGCAATGGCGAAGGAAAAGCAGATCGAGAAGCCGACATAGCCGGCATAGAGCAGCGGCGGATGGATGGCGAGGCCGATATCCTGCAGCACCGGATTGAGGTCATTGCCCTCGATGGGCGCCGGGATCAGCCGGGCAAAGGGGTTCGAGGTGAAGATGGTGAAGCCAGCAAAAGCTGATGTCAGCAGGCTTTGCGTCGCCAGCACCAGCGCCAGCAGGTCATGCGGGAGCTTTCGTCCGAACGTAGCCACCATGGCGCCAAAGGCGACGAGGATGAAGATCCACAGGACCATAGAGCCCTCGTGATTGCCCCAGACGCCGGAAATCTTGAAGATCAGCGGCTTCAGCGAATGCGAATTGTTGGCCGCCAGCAGCAGGCTGAAATCGGAGGTGACGAAGGCCTGGATCAGCGCCGCGAAGGCGACAGCAATAAGGATGAATTGCAGCACGGCGCCCTGGCTCAGCACCAGCGCGATACGCTGGCCCGAACGCCAGAAGGCAAAGCCGCCAACGGCCGAGACCGTGGCGATGGCAAAAGCCAGGATGAGGGCAAAGTGACCGAGTTCGATGCTCATGCTTAACCTCTCCCTTCGGGGGAGAGGTCGACCCTCTTGGGTCGGGTGAGGGGGCCTTTCCCCCGCACCGCACCCAGTAAAGGCCCCCTCACCCGACGCTGACGCGCCGACCTCTCCCCCAAAGGGAGGGGTGAAGGGAGACAAAGCCGAACACCCAGGTTCATCACTCCCCGCCCTCCGGCCGCCATTCGCCACTGGCTTTCAGGGCTTCGACGACCTCCTTGGGGATATAGTTCTCGTCATGCTTGGCCAGGACATTGGTGGCCATGAACGTCCCGTCCGGCCCCAGGCTCCCCTCGGCCACCACGCCCTGCCCTTCGCGGAACAGGTCGGGCAATATGCCGGTATAGCGGGCGGCGATATCCCTGGCCCCGTCGGTAACGGTAAAGCTGTTGTCCTGCCCCTGGCGCACCCACGACCCATCCTTGACCAGACCACCCAGGCGGATCGGCGTGCCCGCGGCAACTTCGCGGGCGACAACGTCGGAGGGCGAATAGAAGAACACGATCTGGTCGCGCAGGGCCACCAGCACCAGCGTCGTCGCCAGCGCCACGACCACCGCGAGGCCGGCAATGACGGCCAGCCGCTTCTGCTTGCGCGACCAACCCTGCTTGCGGATTGTGGAAGGCATGGTCATGGCTGGGCTCCATTGAGAGTCAGGCCGGCGCCCAGCGCCAGCGTATCGAGATCGCCCCGATCGAAGGCCTGCGGATAGGACGCCACGGCGGCGTCATAGGCAGCCTGGGCGCTGTCGGTATCATCGAGCACCAGATAGGCGCGCACGAGCTGCGTCCATTCGGCAATGCTGCCGCCCTCGGCGGCGAGCCGGTCGGCCAGGCCGCCGACCATCTGGCCGATCATTTCGGCTTCCTGCGCATTGGCCGGAGCAACGCCGCCATTCTGCGCCACGGCCAGCCCCTGCTGCGCTGCCGGCAGCCAGGGCTCGTCCCCCTTGGACAAAGCCAGCGCCGCCTGCCAGGCCGCTGCGGCAGCCGGGTAATCCCCGGCGCGGGTCAGATCGGCGGCGATATAGAGCCGCGACAGCACATGGTTGGGGTCCGATGCCGCGGCCGCCCGCAGCAGGTCCATGGCTTCCGCCGACCCGGCGCCGTCGGCGCCCAGCATCAGCGCTTCGGCAAGGCTGGTCTGCAGGTCCGCCGTCGGCTCGCCCAGTTCCATCATCCGGCGATAGGCCCGTGCCGCATCGGCATAGCGGCCCATTTCGAGATAGGCGGGCGCGATGACGGTCCAGCCGCGCAAATCGTCGGGATTGGCGGTGAGCTGCGCCTCGATACGGGCAATGGCCGCATCGAGGTCGATCTGCTGGGCCATGGCATCGTCACGCCCGGCCAGCGGCTGGCTCGGCAGGTCCGGGCTGCCCAGCATGGCATAGAGCCCCAGCGCCAACACGGCGATCCCGCCAAGGCCCGCCAGCAGCGGCATCCGGCCAAGCCCATGCGGGGGTGCGACCATCCGCCCGGCCTCGGCCTTGAGTCGCAGGATTTCGCGCGCCAGCTCACCCCGCGCCGCTACTGCTTCGGGCTCGCCCAGCTTGCCGGCAGCGACATCGGCGTCGATCCCGGCCAGCACCAGGCGAAAATGACTGTTGGCATCGTCCAATTCGGGGGCTGCTGCGTTGACCGCACGCGGGCCCGCTGCGTAAAAAAGTGCAGCGCATGCAATGGCGGTAACAGCGATGGCGATGAACCAGAAGAGCATGGGGCCCGAATGCTTGACGCCGGCGCGCGGCAAGATGGCGTCATCTATAAGCCCAATACGGCGAAAAACCACCAAAACACGAGATCGTGGGGCGGACGCATTGCCACAGGCGCGCATTGCCGCATGAGTGAGACCCGTGCCGATTTTGTCATTATCGGATCGACACCCCTCGCCCGGCTGGTCGCGGGATTGCTGGCGTCGGTGCATGGCAAAAGCGTGGTGTTTTCCGGTGAAAGCCAGTCTGGATACCGCCTGCCGCGTGCCATCGACCTGTCGGTCGCCCCGATCACCCGCCCCGAAACCTGGGGTCTGCTCAAGGCCGGCCTGCCCGAGGCGCTGAAGCTGCTATCGCGCATCGGCGGACGCGGCGCCTGGTCGCGCGTCGATCCGATCTTCTTCTCCGAGGCGGCGGCGGGCAAGGAAGCCCTGGCCCATATCCGCCACATGGCGCTGGCCTTCGGCCATGCCGCCGAGCTGGTGCCCGCCAGCGCCATCGGGCCCGGCCGCAGCGGCCTGCTGCTGCGCGATGCGGTGCTGCTGCATCGGCCAACGCTGGAAGCGGGCCTCGATCGGTGGCTGGACCAGCACGGCGTGCGCCGCTGCGGCGAGAGCGAGACGCTGACAGTGCGCAGCAGCGGCAGCGCGGAACTGGTTTCCGGAGCGGATCGCATCGAAATCGAACAAGCCGTGCTGGCCGACGATGCCGCCGTCATCGACCATGTTCCCGGCCCGCTCTGGCCCGCTTTGCTGACCCGTCACGTAACGAGTACGATCTTCACCGAACCGACGCGCCCCATTGCCGCCACGGTGATGCACCGGCTCGATACCGGCCTCACGCTGGTTCAGCAGCCCGGGCGCGGCATCGCCGCCATCGGCCCGGGCGCCATCGATCCCTTCGCCGCCGCCCTTGGAACCTTGCTGGGCCGGGAGCGGGAATTTCGGCAGGCGGGCCAATCGAGCTACGAAGCCCTGGTCACCGTGGACGCGGCCCCGGCCGTTGGCCGGCTGCGCGGCAGCGGTCCGGACATATTGGCTGGCCTCGGCCCCAGCGGAGCCTTTCTGGCGCCCGCCATCGCGCGCTGGCTCTGCGGCAAGGCCGACCCGGCCGAAAACGCCTGGCTCGGCGCCCGGCTGGTGGACCGCAGGGCAGCGCCGTCGGCCGTCGCCGAATATGGGTGCGCGGCATGAGGAGCCAGCCCGGCCGCCTCGGCATTGAGCGTCAGCATCACCTGCAAGGCAGCGCCATAGACCGCGACCGCCCGTTGCAATTCAGGCTGGATGGCCGGATCGTTTCCGGCTTTGCCGGCGATACCGTGCTGAGCGCCGCACTGGCATCGGGCATCGATGCCGCGGGGCGGCGCGACGGGGTGGCGCTGGCGCTCTCGGCGCGGCATGCGCCGGCCATTACCTTTGCAGCATTGGCGGGCGACCACCAGCGCGCCCTGCCGATGGAACGAACGCTCGCCACCAATGGCGCCGACTATCTCACCACGGCACAAAAGGTCGGGGGCAATCTTGTTGCGCGCCTGCTGCGGCGTGGCGGACGTTCGCTCGATATCGATCTCGACCGATCCGATGCGCTGGCGCGGCCCTGGCTGGGCACCCCGGCGGCGGCTGGGCCAGAAGCCGATCTCGTCGTGGTCGGCGGCGGTGTTGCCGGTCTTTCGGCTGCCCTGGCCGGCGCCAGGCGCGGCCTGCGGGTGGTCCTGGCCGAGGCAACGCCGCTGCTCGGCGGCAAGGCCCGCCTGTTCGGCACGCAGGACGGCGAGGAAACGCCCGACGCGGCCATTGCCCGCCTGACCGCCGCCGTAGCCAAAACCGATGCCATCACCGTGCTCACGTCCGCCGAGGCTTTTGCCCTGCGTCCCGGCGTGGTGCGGCTGCATCAGGTCGAAATGCCCGACGGCACGCCGACCGGGCGGGTCATCGACATACACGCGCCCCATATTGTGCTGGCCACCGGGGCGCTGGAGCGTCTGCCGCTGTTTCCGGGCAACCGGCTGCCCGGCGTCATCGGAGCGCTCGATGCGTTCGAGCTTGCGCAGCTCTATGGCCTGTGGCCGGGCTCGTCCGCCCTCGTCGCCACCGGCAGCAGCCCCGCCTACCGGCTGGCCATGCTGCTCACCGATGCCGGCATCACCGTGCCGCGCATCATCGATTCGCGGCCGCATCCGCAGTCGCGCTTCATCGAATTCTCCAAGGCCTACGGCATTACGCTGGCCGCGGGCACCATCGTCGCGTCGGCCACCCCGGCGCGCCGAGGCAATGGCGTCGTCGCCATGCCGAAATTGTCGATGGAGGGATTTTCACGCACCGAGCCGGCATTGCCGGTGGACCGGCTCGTGGTCTGCGGCGGCTGGCAGCCGGATTTGACCCTGTGGCATATGGCGGGCGGGGAGAGCGCCTGGAATGCCGGCGGCATGCGCCTCGAAGGGCGTGGCGGTCCAGAGGGAACGGTGCTCGCCGGCAGTGCCGCCGGCTGGGTCAGCCGCAGCGCCTGCCTCGCCAGCGGCGGTGATGCCGTCGATGTGCTGCTCGGTCGCCATCGCCGGCTGGTCGAGGACCGATTGATCGACCCCATTTACGAGACGCCCGATGCCCCCGCTTCGGTGGGAGACGAGCCCGACGAGGCGGCCCAGCCGGTCTTTCTCGATGGCGGCTGGCGCCATATCCAGCGTCCGCGCCGCGTCGTTTCGCGCTGGCCGGCCTGGCTGCCCTTCGCGCCGAAGCCGCCGGGATGGTCGCTCGCCGATACGCCGCAGCCGCTGGATATCGCCGACATCGCCGCAGGCGTGCAGCTCGGCGCCATTCCGGCCACCAGCGCCGGCATCGTAGCGCAGGAGCGTGTGGCCATGGTCGTCATCGAGAGCGATCAGCCCGATGAAACCGCGCACCCCGCCGGCCCCCTGCCCCTGCCGCCGCCCTGGCTCGCCGCCCGCTATGCCGGCGCCACGCTCTGGCTGGCCGTGCCCGACGATGCGCGAACCCTCGATGCCGGCGCGCTGATCCACACCAATGCCGACGAAACCGACCCGCTCAAGGCCATCGGTGTCATAGTGCGGATCGTCAACGGCACTGCCGTCGCTCTCGTCGACGGCAGTGCCGGCCAAAGCGCCAGCGTCCGCGAACCCGGCCGTGCCGTGGGTATCCGGCTGGTGGAGCCGTATCGGGCCTAGCTGCGCCGTTCGGCGGCTGCGCGAGCGCGCTTCAGCGTTTCGGCATATTCGGGATTGAAGCGGACTTCGGCCATCTTGATGCCGGCATCGAGCCGCGCGCCGATCACCGCGTCGGCCGGATGCTGGCGGATCAGGTCGAGATTGCGCTGCAGATGAACTTCCAGCGCCTGTCCGATCTGGCTCCAGGCCTGCTCGAACAGGGCGTTGAGCGCCAGCGAGTCGCGGCATTCGCGGATCGTCGCCAGCAGATAGACGCCGTTGATGGCGGCCAGTATCCGGTCATTGTCGAGCCGGTCGCTGCCTTCGCGGCCACGGCGCATGGCCTGGTTGAGGTCGGCGACCACGTCGCGCAGGCGGGGCTCGATGCGGTCCGATACCTGCTTGGTGATGGCCGAGAGCACCATGGCCCAGCGGCTGCCACGGGCAAATTCGATATAGCCGGTCAGCGACCGCACCAGCCGGTGGAAGCGCTCGAGGCTGCGGCAGACGAGGTCGATATCGGCGAAGGCGCCCATCGGCTGCAGGATGTGAATCTGGTTCTGCGCATGGGCCAGGATGGCGTCGACTACCGGGCTGAAGCCCATGCGGATCACGGCAACTTCGGTGGCATTGCCCGACAGCTTGATGATGGTAGTGATGAGCCGCGTCGGATTGGCGATATGCCCGAGGGCGGCGTGAAATAGCAGCGAAGCCAGCGCCGGATCCTTCAAGGGCATGGATTGCAAGGCCACGCCCAGGGCGCCGTCTTCGCCTATGGCGTTGACGGCCTTACCGAAAGCCTGGGCCTTGGCAAGCAAGGCCCGGCTGCGCAAGGCCATCATGATGGCCGGCAGAGCATCGCGGGCCTCGGTGCTGCCGAGGGCAGCGCGCAGGCGCCGATCCTTCTCCTGATCTCCGGCGGCTGCGGCCAGGGCGTCCTTCATGCGGGTCAGTATGTCGGGCAGCACGACTTCGAGGTCTTTGGCCAGGAAATTGCCGTTGGCAACGCCCTCGGCAGAGATCAGGTCGGGGCAGAGATCGCGGTAGACCCAGGTCCAGCCGGCTTCCGCATAGGCGCGCGATACCGAGCCGGCAAAAGGAAACGGCACCGGGTCCTGCACCAGGATCACATCGATGACGCCGGCGAACGGACGCGCGGGGGTGCGCCCAGTCCGGCGGGGCGCGGCGGAGGCCGGCATTTCACTCTGATTGGCGGCTTGGGACATCAACGCAGCGGGTCTGGAAAACGAATTCGTCCCCAAACCCTATAGCGCGTTGGTAAACAATCCTTATCCGGGAAGACCGCGAACTCTATCAGGCGGCGCCCTGCACCACGGCCCAGTTGCCGTTCTGCTCGCGGCAGGCGGTGCCCTTCTTCACATAGTCCTGGCCGTTGGCCTTGACCGTGTGGGTAAAGTCGCGGCAGTCGAGATTGTTGACGCGGACATAGGGGCCCACGGCCACCGTGCCGGTCGTGCCCCTGTCGCCGGCCCACTGGCGCGGTGCGCCGGGGCGACCGAACTGCAAAGCGTAGAACTGGGCGCTGTTGGCTTCGGCCGAATCCTTGGCCGTCATGATCGCCAGGGCCGCCGGGTCGACGAAGCCATTGGCGACGCTGGTGGTCAGCAGAGCCTGTTGCGTCGTCTGCGCCGGCGTCGCCACCAGCGGCTGCGGCGTCACCGGCGTCATCACCACCGGGGCCTGCGCCACCTGGGTCGGACCGGTACTGGCACAGCCGGCAAGGGTCAAGGCAAGCAGCGGCGCGGCGATTAGGGCGATGCGGTTCATGTGCAAAAATCTCGTGGTCGTTTGTAATGGCTCTTGTTGTCGTAATGCGGCGAAAGTGCGTCAGGTTGCGTTTGGCCTGGCCATGGCGCCAAGACGTGCCGTTGGTAGCCGCAATTCCACCAGCAGTCCGCCCAGCGCCGAACGTTTGAGCGCCAGGCTGCCACCATAGACATCCACCAGTTCCTTGACGATATCGAGCCCCAGGCCGCTACCGGGCGTTTTCTCGTCCAGCCTGACACCACGGCGCAACACTTTCTGCGCGTCTTGCTCGGACAGGCCGGGGCCGTTGTCGTCGATGCGGATCAGCAACATGGTGCCGGTGTCGCTGCGCTCGGCGTCGAGCCGCACGCCCACCTGCCCCTTTGACCATTTGCAGGCATTGTCGAGCAGGTTGCCCGCCATTTCCTCCAGATCGGCCTCATCGCCGCGGAACCATGGCAATGATGCGTCGGGGCGCTGGAAAGCGATGGTGCAGTCGGGGTTGATCTTGCGCATGACCCGCGTCAGCCGCAGCATGATCATGGTGGCATCGGCCTTCTTGCCCACCACCGAGGTCCGGGCCGCCAGTCGCGCGCGCTCGAGATAGGTCGCGACCATGGTGCTCATCTTCTCGCTCTCGGCGACCACCACGTCGGCCAGCGCACCCTTTTTCGCGGCCGCCTCGTTGCGCAGCACGGCGATGGGGGTCTTGAGCCCATGGGCAAGATTGCCGACCTGGTTGCGCGCCCGCTCGATGATCTGCGCATTGGAGCGCAGCAATTCGTTGACCTCCTCGGCCAGCGGCGCGATCTCGCGGGGATAGGTGCCGGCAATCGCGACACTCTCACCCTCGCGCACGCTTTCGATGGCGGCGCTGAGCCGGTCGATGGGCCGCATGGCGAAGCGCGCCACGATGGCGCTCATGATCGCCAGCATCACTCCCACCGCGCCCAGCACGATAAAGGCCTGTCCGCGGAAATTGCCCACCAGCTCAAGGATTTCACTGAGATTGCCGGTGACCACGATCTGATAGGTGGTCGGCGCCAGCGTCACCGCGCGCTCCACCACGCGCATGCGCGTGCCGAATACGTCGTCCATGATGGCCGTGCGCCGGCCCCGCGCATCGGCGGCGCCGGTCATGTCGGGAAGGTCGATGCCGACCACCGAGGTCGAGAGGTTGTAGAGCGTGCCGTCGGCATCGCGGATGGCCCAGTACCAGCCCGAGCGCGGCCGGTCGAAGCGCGGATCGCTGAGGGCGATATCGGCGCTCGACGGATCGCCCGCCTCCAGCAGGGCCCCAGCCAGGCTCTCGACATGGAATTCGAGCGTGTCCGACAGCGACGTATCGAGCGCCCGCGAATAGAGATCGGTCAGCAGAAAGCCGGTCGCCACCAGCGCCAGGATCAGCCAGCCCGCCGACAGCCAGAACAATGATGCCGCGATGGAGCCCTTACGCATGATCTTGCGCCGGACTGAAAGCCCCTCCCCCTTGAGGGGAGGGGTTGGGGTGGGGGTGTCGCGCTATCCGATGGCATCTCGTCGCATGGAAAACTCGACACCCCCACCCAAGCCCTCCCCTCAAGGGGGAGGGAATGGCGCAGTGGGTGTTGAAAGCGTAGAGCAAAATCAGTCTTCCGCGATCTGATAACCCAGCCCGCGCACCGTCTGGATACAATCCTCGGGCAGCTTCTTGCGCAGCCGGCCGACAAACACTTCGATCGTGTTGCTGTCGCGATCGAAATCCTGGTCGTAAAGATGCTCGGTCAGTTCCGTCCGCGAGATGACCTTGCCCTTGTGGTGCATGAGATAGCTCAACAGCCGCAATTCGTGGCTGGTCAGTTTCACCGACTGGCCATCGACCGTCACCTTGCCCGAGCGCGCATCGAGCCGCACCGCACCGGCCACGATCTCGTTGGAGGCGAGCCCGGCCGCGCGGCGCACCAGGGCGCGGATGCGCGCCAGCACTTCCTCCATGTGGAACGGCTTGGCGACATAATCATCGGCGCCGGCATCGATCCCCTGCACCTTGTCGCTCCAGCGATCGCGCGCCGTGAGCAGCAGCACCGGAGTCGTCTTGTCGGCGCGCCGCCATTCTTCCAGCACCGAGAGCCCGTCCATCTGCGGCAGCCCGATATCGAGCACGATGGCGTCATAGGGTTCGGTGTCGCCGAGGAAATGTCCCTCCTCGCCGTCAAAGGCCACGTCGACCGCATAACCGGCCTCGGTCAGGGCTTCCTTGAGCTGCCGGTTGAGATTGGTATCGTCTTCGACAACGAGAATACGCATTGCAGGCCCCCGCTACGTCTATGCGTTACTGCGCGCTCAGAACCAGGTTCTGCGCTTCCCCCTCGGGAGTCAGCACGCCGATAATATAGACGAGCCCGCCGCCTTCGTCACATACCTGAACGGAAAGGATTTCCGCGCTGCCATCGACGCCGGCCGAAGCCAGCACCGCATCGAGCGACATGATCTGGCCGGACGACACCGCATCCTGGATCTGGCGCTTGTCGAGGCACGCCTGCGCATGGGCCGCCCCAGTCGAGGCAAGGCCAACCGCCAGTGCGACAGCGATCGATGCGAGGAAATTTGAGGTCAAGGTTTTCATGACAGCAACTTAGGAGGCTGTTGCTGAATGGGACATGAATAAGGCAGGAGCGCCAGTCCGAGGCGTATCAACGGATCAGAAATGATGCTCTATCCCCGCCTGTTTCATAACGGCATTGGCCGTGTGCCGAGATAGCGAGCCCCTGTCCACCGTGAACGTGCGATCGGTAATTGGGCTATACCAGATCTCGTGATCGCCTTGCCCTGGCGACGATACTCACAGCCGGCGGCTTTCAGGGCTTCCACGATCTGTCGATAGAGGCCCTGGCCCATTAATGCGCGCGAGCCGCGTCGAGACGGAATTGGGACTGGATGCACACGTCGATCAGATCGCCGGGGTGGCTGCCGTCTTCGATGAGATGGGCGTTGTCTTCGAGAAGTTCGGGGGCAACGGCCAGAACGCGTTCCAGCAGTTCATCAAGGCTTGCTGCCTCTGTGACCAAGCCCGGAATATCATCGCTTGTGGCAACCCAAACGCCCGCTTCATTGTCCCACTGGGCAATGACGAGAAGCTTTTTCGTGTCGGCTCCTAGGTTCTGGCGAGTTCAAGCACGAATATATCGTTAGAACAAGACGCCTGAACAACGGGTGAAACATGGCAGTGTTTCGCCCGCGTTGTCCCTGTTCCTACACCTTCCCCAAATCCCCCTTCAGCCCCTTGCGCAGGAACAGCACCGCCAGTGCTTCCATGATCAGATGTCCAGCCGAAGCACCATCGAGCGCCGGCAAGTCCACGCCCAGCATCTGTGCCAGCCCCGCCAGCAGCATGAAGGCGGCGACGATATAGGTCTTGTAGCCGTTCAGAATATCCATGATCGTTCTCCAGAGTGTGATCGTGTTGATCGGTGCCGTCGTTCCGGCTGCATCGAGAGCAGCCGCCCGCACTGTTGCCACGCGGGCGGTCCAGCCCTTGCCGAAAGTGGCAAAGGTCGGCAGGCGATTGAGGAAGGCCAGGCGCCGGTCGCAGAGTGCGCCGATGAGCGCGCCGAGCCCCTTGCGCGCGGCATAAGCTTCCACCGCATCGAGCGTCAGCGGCCCCACCTGCCCGTCTGCCGCCACGTCGAGCTCGGCCTGAAGCGTGCGAATGGCCCGATCGGGGCCCGAATTGACCGCGAAGTCGAACAGCGCCAGGTCGAGCCCGGTGGGCAATTGCCCGGCCTGGCAGCGGTCCCAATAGCTGGCGCGATAGATCTTCGCCGCCTCGGGCCTTTGCAAGTCCATCACCGCGCTCTTGGGCAGTTTCCACCACGGCGAGACCAGGCGCCAGCGCGCCAGCGTCTTGTGGGTGATGCCCATATTGGTGGCGCCACCGGGATCGGACGGATGGTCAGCATAGCCGCCCTCCTGCCGCAGCACCGCGTCGAGGCAGATATCGAACCGGCTTCTAGCCATGAAATTCCCCCTGCGCGGCATGGCCTTGGCCTAGCACCGCGCTCAATTGCGCCACGGTGAAATCGAATGCGGCCGGCAGCACGCCGAAATCGGCTACCTGCTCAGCGCTTGAATAGGCCGCCGAGGGCAGGCCGGTTTCCAGCACCCGCACCGCCGCCGCGCCATCGAAGATCGTCACACGATAGCGCTCGGGCACATGCTCCATCGGCGCATCGGCCACGCCCCAGCCATCGCCATCGGCCCGGCTGCGCCGCACCCAGCGCAAGCCGATATCGCCGCTGCCGTCCCGCTCCGCCCGCAGATGCACCGGCGCCAGCGGCAAAGCCGGCCCCAGCCCGGCCTCGACCGAAAGGCTTGTGCCCTCGATATCGGTCGCCCCGGCATAGATGCGGAAGTCCCGCATCTCCCCCAGCAGTCCCGGCTCCACCGGCAGCGTCACCGCCCGCGAATCCGGCACCATCACGCGCGCGCCCATGGCAGCGGCCCCAACCGGAGTGCCCTCCAATCCGCGCAACAACCGGCGCAGTCGATAGCGCCCGGACGAGACCAGCTCGGCCTCGGCAAAGCCGATCACCTCCCAGCCACCGCCATCGGTCTCGATCGCCAGCCGGTTGCTGCCCGAGAGCACGGCCAGCGGTTCGACCGAGGCCAGGTGCCCGGCCAGCAACGTCACCTCCACCACATTGCCCTCGTCCCAGATCGCCACCGGTCCCGGCAGCAATGGCGTCGCCATCGCGCCCAGGAACCCGCGCCGCGGCAGGGTCGCAGCCACGGCGCCGGTCGTGTCGTCCACCAGTTGCACGCTGCCCGGCCAGGGTTGCGCATAGGCGGCAGCCATCAGCCGGGACCGCGTCGCATCGCCCGGCAGCGGCGGCAGATGCGCCACTGTCACCACCGGCAGCGCCCGCACCTGCGCCCCTCCCCCTGAGGCCAGCGGCCTGTCGATACCGGTCGCGACGGCCGTATCCGCCGGCAGGGTTCTCGCCGTCACTTTCCGCATCAGCCCGTCGCGGATTTCGCCGATCTCGAACGGCCCCTCGGCCAGCCCGTCAATCTCGGTGACATCGCCCGGCTCCAGCGCCAGCGCCGAAGGTGGCAGGCTGAAATCGAGCACCTCGCGCTGCGTGCTGCGGCCATCGAGCATCCGCTCCGCCGCCAGCCGCGCGGCCGAGGCATCGAGCGTCATCGCACTCGTCTCGCCCGCCAGCGGCCCATTGCCGCCATTCAGCGCCGTTACCGTGCCGATCAGGTAATCCCGTTCGCGGTCGAGATAGGTCAGCGCCAGCCGCCCCGGCGTCTCGGCCGGGTCGCCCCGCCGGCGCGCCACAATCGCCCCCTCACCCGCTGCCAACTCCTCCGCATCGAGCACCACGGCCTGGGCATGGCGGCTCACGCCGAGATGCAGCCCATCCGCGCCGCTGCGCAGGCTGAGCCCCGTCGCCGCCAGCAGCGGCTCCAGCGCCTCGCGTGCGGTGGTTGCCGTGCCCAGCACCAGCCCACCCACTAGCGGCGCAGCTGCTTCGGCGCTCAGGGCCACGCCATGATCGGCGGCGATGGCACTGGCGAGTTCATCGCTGGCCATGCCGCCCAGCCGCCCGGTCAGCCAGTGCCCGTTGCGATGGTTGGGACCGTCGGCCCATACATCACTCAGCGCCGGAAAGGCCGGATAGGGCCGCGCATCCCAGGTCCACAGATACATCCGCTCCATGTCGACCATGCCGGCCGGATTGTTGGCCGGATCGCCCCACCAGGCCCGGTGCGCCCGCAACACCTGCCGCTGGATCAGCGGATCGGGTGTGCCCGCCGAAAAATACGGAAGCCCGCTTTCGGCGCTCTTGGGATCGCCGAAGATATTGGGCTGGTTCGCCCCCTTGTCGACCGCGCCACAGCCCAGCTCAGTGAAAACCACCGGCTTCGAACCCGGTATCCAGGCCGTTGGACTGCCATTGCGCACGCCGCCCGGCCGGTCATGATGGGCTTGGCTCCACCAGTTGCGGATGTCCTTGAAGCGCCACACCCAGGGCTCGCCATAAGCGCCGTCGGTAATTGGCGTCCGCACCTGCGCCTGCCGGTCGGCGTCGCTGGCATAGAACCAGTCGAACCCCTCGCCCCCGGCGACATTGCCCATCAGATAGTCGAGGTCATAACCTGCCGCCGAGGCACCCGCGTCCGCATGTCCATGCCCGTCCCGCCAATCGGCCAGCGGCATATAATTGTCTATGCCCACCGCGTCGATATTGGCCGCGGCCCAGAGCGGATCGAGATGAAAGAATTTCTCGCCGCCCCCCGGCTGATAGCCCGAATATTCGCTCCAGTCCGCGGCATAGGTCAGCCTTGTCCCCTCGCCCACCACCGCTCGCACGTCATCGGCCAGCGCCACCAGCGCCGACACGAACGGAAAGCTGTTCCCCACGCCGCGCACAGTCGTCAGCCCGACCATTTCCGAGCCGATGAGCAGCGTATCGACACCCCCGGCCGCCACCGCGAGCCCGGCATAATGCAGCGCCATCTGCCGATAGGCCGCGGCAAATGTCGCCACCTGCGCCGCCGCTGCCGCCGACTGGTCGGGCGACCCCGGCTGTCCCGGTGCCGGATAGCAGGTGATGCGTCCGCGCCACGGATAAGCCGCCTGCTCGCTGCCCCCATGCGGGTCGGGCAGGCCATTGCCCCCGGCCACATCCATCATCACCATGGGATAGAGCGTTACCCCCAGCCCGCGCGCCTTGAGGTCGGCAATCGCCGCCAGCACCGCCGCATCCGACGGCGTGCCGCCATAGGCTGCCCCGCCGCCGTGGCTCGACACGACAGGCACGTCGCCGCGCCCGAGCCCCATGACGCTCCACTCGGCGCCCAGCACGGTCCGCTCCGCCGCCTCGACCCGCGGTCCGATGGCGCAATGCCCGCAGCGCAGGTCATCGCCGAACCAGGCCACGACAAGTGCCACATGTTCGAGATTGGGGCACAGCGCCACCAGCTCGTCGATCGACGCCGTCCAGTCGCTCACCGATGACGACACGTGGGTATTCTCACCCGCCGTCTGCCCCGGCCCGACAATGCGCACCCGCGGGGTGGGGTCATAGCCGAATTCGGTGGCGCCGGGGATTGCCGTCACCGCGCGAATACTCGGCTCCAGGTCGCCCACCACCCGGCACAATTCCACGCTCAGATGCGGAATGCGGTTGCCGAAGCGATTGAGCGGCAATTGCTCGACCACCAGGTAGCACAGCCCGCGATATCCAGGCGCTACACCCTGCGTGGCCTCGATCAGCCCGTCCGGCAACTGGTCCTCGGTGCCGCGATAAAAGCGCAGCGCCAGTCCGGTCGTATCGAGCAATTGCCCATCCGCCCAGATGCGCCCCAGCCGCTGCACCTCGCCCTCGCAGAAGGCCACGGCGAAGCTGGCGCCGACCACATCCTGGTCCGGCTCCTGCCCAAAGCCCTTGGCCCCGCCATTCTCTACCGCCAGCAGTTCCAGCTCCCGCGCCCAGATGATGTTGCCCGATAGCCGGCTCCAGCCATAAAGCCGCGGCACCGCGCCGCCCTCGCTCGATCCCTGCAGCCGGATATCACCGCCGGCCGCCGGTGCCCGCTGCTCCCCGAACAACATGCTATCAACCGCGCTCCCGGCCAGCGCACCAAGCGCCCGCCCGACCGTCGCACCCAGCGGCCCGCCCACGAAGCCGCCAACAAATTGCCCGGCAAGGGAAAGCGCGAGAGTGGCCATGTGTGTTTCCTTTCTTCACCTCTCCCTTGGGGGAGAGGTCGACCCTCTTGGGTCGGGTGAGGGGGCCTTTCTTGATGCGGTGCGAGGGGAAGGCCCCCTCACCCGGCGCTAACGCGCCGACCTCTCCCCCAAAGCGAGAGGTGGAAACCGAAACCGCGCCGACACCCGCCTTACCCAGGCTTCGGTCAAATTCGCCTCGACCACGCCCAGCCGTTCCTGGGCATGGATGAACCGCTCCGGCCCCACCAGGATCCCGCAATGCTTGGCGTCGACCATGCCGCCGAGCCGAAACAGCACCACCTGTCCCGCGGCCATCGGCCCATTCTCCGCCACCAGCAGCCTCTCCGCCGCCCGCCGCAGCGCTCCGGCATTGCCCGGGTCGCGCATATCCGCCCGGTAGGCCGGCATTGCCATCGGCTCGGCGCCATAAAGCGCCCGCCACACGCCGCGCAGCAACCCCAGGCAATCGCACCCCGCCCCAGCCAGCGACGCCTGGTGCCGATAGGGCGTATCGAGAAATTCCCGCGCCGCCGCCACGATTTCGGCGCTCATTTCACCACCGCCCGCCCATCCAGCGCATCACCATTGCGCGGATGGCGCAGCACGAAATCGCTGCCCGGAATATGCGGAAAGCCGCGGAAATTGACCGCATTGGCGAACTTGTCCCGGCAGCTGGCAAACCGCCGGTCGCACCCGGCCGTCACTTCGAGCGTATCGCCCACCGCCACCCGCTGGCCCACCGCCACGCCGAACCCCAGCACATCGCCACCCATGCCGCGCTGATGGCTCACCACCCCGTCGCGCAGCCCGCTCCGCTGCCCATCGGTCCACTCCGCGCTGCCGAAACCGAACCAGCCCTCCTCGAACCCACCCAGCCCCGCCACCACGACACGATGGTCGTCGTCCATCGCCGTCACCGTGGCAAAGCCCCGATAGGCCGTGCCCGCCAGGCCCACACCGCATCGGGCATCGCCCACCACGGCGTCGCACAGCCCCTGGTAAAGCCGCCCGCGTGTCGCATTCAGCCCCTGCTGCGCCGAGCGCAGTTCCGCCCGGAACACATTGTCTTCACGGATGATTTCGCCAATCGCATCGCTGCGCAGTTTCACCCGCTGGCTCACATCGACCCAGTTGACCCGCCAAGTCTCCACGTCGGCCCCGTCGTAGCGCCCGAGCAGGATGTCGTCCTCGCTGATCGCCTCGGCATGGAGCACGCCCAGCACCTCCGATGTCTCCACCTGCGCCCCCAGCCGCGCCGGCACCTCGCCGCCATCGAGGCCATGCGCCGGCACGAAATCCACGCCGCCGAAGCTCAGCACACGATCATGGTCGGTGAAGCCCAGCACCACGCCATCCCTCCGCACCAGCTTCCAGCAGGTGGCCAGCGTCGTCTCGCTTTGCGCTAGATGCGCCGCGAGCCCGATATCCAGTGTCCTCATGGCAATATCTCCACCAGCGGAATGGCAGGCGCCTCGGCCCCGTCGAAGCTGGTCAGTTCCACATCCAGCCGATCGGTATCGAATCGAACAGGCACATCGAACAGAAACCCCGCCGTTACCTCGGCCCCATCATCTGGCGCCGCCGCAAACGTCACGACGCCCGTCGTCACATCCACCGCCCAGCCGCTCCCCAGTTCCACCCCCGCCACCGCCACCTTCACGCTCCCCGAAACCGGCCTTGTGATCGGCCGCAGATAGGGGTCGAACGCCGCGCCATAGCGCTTGCTCAGCTGAAACGCGGTCCTGCTGCCGTCCCCGGCGCCAATCACCTGGTCCAGCGCATCAGGCACCGCGCCACCGCTGGAAAAATCCAGCCCGTCGCGCCACAAAAACCCATGCAGCCGCCCGCGCCTCTCCTCGAAAAACGCCAGCACCGCCTGCATATCGGCCCGCGACTTCACGCCATAGCCGGCATTGTACCGTCGCCGCGAATGCTGCCACCGCCCATTGCGCTGCTCGCGGCCGGACGCCAATGTGACCACATCGGTCCTGCGCTCCGGGCCGCCGCGCGCGCCGAGAGCGACGTCGAGGGGGAAGCGAACTGGATGAAAAGCCATCTTTCTACTCTCTCGTTTTGGCACTGAAGCGCGCGGAGATTCAGGTCAGGCCGAGTCGAAAGGGGCAGGCTTCGAGAACCGGAGCGCAGCGTACTTTTGGGTACGTGAGCACCGGAAGCGCAGAAGCCTGCCGCTTGCAGGCCGGCATCACCTGAATGTCAAGCGCTGCGCGTCCCGCGCTTCACCGCCCTTAACAGCATCGCGCTGATCTCCGCTTCGCTCGCCGCAAAGCTCCGCGCGTCGCTCGCCGTCACGTTGAACGTCACCTGCACCGCCCCGCCGCCGCCTGCCACGCCCAGCCGACCGTCGGGGCCGCGGGCCAGAGGCATGATCGCCTCCGGCCCCGCTTCCCCCGCCAGGCCATGCCCCGTCCCCAGCGGAAAGTAGCTCGGCGTTGCGATCACCCCGCCCTTGGCGAATGGTGTCACCGTGCCGAGCGCCGGATTGCTTCCGGCAAACAGATTCCCCACCAGCCCGCCCACCAGGTCGCCCAGCGGCTTGAATGCGGCCTTGAGCGCGATATCGGCGAAGCCGCGCGCAATATCGCCCAGTACCGATTTGAGCGACTTGCCCTCCAGCAGCGCCCCGCGGAACCCGGCGCTGATCGAGCGCGCCACGCCGTCGGCCAGGTGTTCGATGCGTTCCAGCTCAACCGACACGCTGTCCAGCTCGTCGCGAAAGCCGTCGGGAAAAAGCTCATCGTCCATCAGGAAAACGCTCCATCAATCCATTGAGGTCGTCGCGGCCCAATGGCCCGCTCCGGTCCCCCATCACCGCCCCCCAGGCTGCCGCCAGTTCGCGCGGCGTCATGCGCCAGAATTCCTTTGGCGGCAGCCGCAGCACGCCCAGCCCAAACGCCATCGCCGCCGCCCAGGGAAACGGCGTCATGCCGCCTCTCCAAACGTCGCCCGGAGCAGCCGCGCGGCAATCTCGGCCGCGCCCTTGAGCCCGCCCTCAATGCTCAGCCGCGCCAGGTCGTCGTCGCTCACCGCATTGCCGCCGCCGCGCAAACCTGCCCCCAGGATCGCCGTCAAATCCCGCGCCGAAACCCGGCCGCTGGAAAACCGCTCGGCCAGCCCCACCAGATCGCCCGCCTGCAGCCGCGCCTCCAGCTCGGCCAGCGCCCCCAGCGTCAGGCAGAGCACCCGCGCCTCGCCGCCGATGATTGCTTCGATTTCCCCGCGTTGGGTGATGGCCATGTGTTTCTCCTAGATCGCCGTGAACGTCATTTCCCCGGCGCTTTCCAACGCCAGGTCGAACGTCACTTCCCCGGCATGGTCCGCCGCGAATTCCAGCGCCACGATCTGGAACGGCCCCGCCACCGTCCCGAAATCGGGAATAATGAGCTGCCAGTTGCGGATGGTTCCGGCAAAGAACAGCGAGCGCACCTGCGCGTCCGACGAGGTGTCCTTGAAAACGCCTGCCCCACTCACCGAGGCGCGCTTCACCCCACCGCCCGCCAGCAATTCCCGCCAGCGCCCGGCGCTTTCCTGGTCGGTCGTGTCCACCGTCGCGGCGTTGAACGCCAATGCCCGCGTGCGCAGACCCGCCACGGTGAGAAAGCTCCCCGACCCGGTCTGGTCGAGCTTGAGCAGCATATTCTTTCCGCTCTGAGCGGCCATGTGTTTCGCCTTTCAAGTTGGGCACCGAACAGGCCCATGAGTGGAGACCACCCTCCCCTTGAGGGGAGGGAAGCGAGATAGGGCTTTGCGTCAGCTAAGTCCGTTGAATCGAGCAGGGCGGGGGTGTCGATCTATCCGCGGGACACTGGGTTGCGGGACGTCCGACACCCCCACCCCAACCCCTCCCCTCAAGGGGGAGGGGCTAAGAAGTCTCGCTGAAAAACCGCAGCGCCACCGCCGCCCGCGCCAGCCCGGTATTCCTGTCGATCACCGTCTCCGTCCGCAGATGCTGGCGATGCGTCACCACGATGTCGGCCGCCACCAACGCCGTCGCCACCATCACCACACGCTCGGCCATATCCAGCGCCCGCTTGCGGCTGGGCTGGTCGCCCCAGCAATGCAGCAGCAGCCGGTGTTCCTGGCCTGGCGCGGCATCGCCATCGCGCTGAATCATGTCGTGCCGGGCGATCACCACATAGGGTGCTGGCCGGCCGTTGGGCGCGGCATCGAACACGCCATCGGCGCCCACGATCGCCACCAAAGCCGCGTCCCCCTTGAGCGCCGTCACCAGCGCCCCCTGCAATTCACTGATCGGATGCACCGCCCTACCCCGTGAAACTGGTTTCGCTGCAGGCGCAGCTCAGATAGGCCCGCCGCCCATTGAGATCGGCGGCGCTCACCACATCCAGGTTTCGTCCGCGATAGATGATGCGGTCGCCCGGCTTCACATCATTGCGAAACCGCACCACGACCGAATGCGAGATTTCCACCGCCCGCCCATCGGCGCTGGTGCCCTGCCGCCCGGTCAGCGAACGCACCCGCGCCCACAGGCTCGTCACCGGCACGAAGAGCGCGACATGCCCGCCTTCGGCCTCGCCGGTCATTTCCCGGCGCTTGAGCTGTACGCGGTCGGTCATCGTGCCGATCGGCGGCACCCGCTCGCTCACAGCCGCACCCGCTTGTAGCCGCCCACCAGGCGCTCGAAGCCCGAAGGCACCACCGCGCCCGATCCGGCCACGATCACCGCGTCGCGATGCTCGAACCAATAGCCGATCAGCATGAGCAGCCCCTGGCGCAGGTCGGCCGGCACGTCTTCCGGCTCGGTCCCGAACCCGGCGACATAGTCGATCTCGATGCCCTGCCGCTCCCGCAAACCCGGCATCCCGGCCACGTCCGCCGGCAACAACAACCGGTCCGGCTCGCTCAAAAACTGCGCCAGCGGCACGTCATGCGCCGCCCCGTCCGCGTCATGGGCGGTGATTTCCGTCACCGCCATGAACGGCGTCACCGGCAATTTCACCTGCCGGTCCACCGGCCAGCCGTCGAGCACCACGCGCCAGCTCTGCGCCAGCAGCGCCCGCGCCGTCACACCCTCGACATGCAGCCGCGCCGCCCCGATCAGGGTGGTAATCAGCCCGTCCTCGGCCGTGTCGTCCACCTTGAGAAAAGCCTTGGCCTCGACAAGCGAAACCGGCTCCTCCGCGGGCCCCGCGAGAAGGTAGGAAGTCATTGTTTTGCTTTCTGGTTGTTGGTGGCTGCCGTTGCTACCGCACCCCCGATGTCATCCCGGCCTTGAGCCGGGATCCATCCCGAGATCGCCCCACAGCCGCGAGGTGGGGCGATGTGACGGCGCGTGGGTGGAGGGCACGCCGCGAAGTAGGATCCGTCAGCCTGAGTCAGATAGAGTGGAGCACCGGAGCGGAGCGGAGCGTACTCTAGGTACGTGAGCACCGGAGCGCAGGCGCTCCGCTCTAGCTGGCCAGGATCACGGCTCCTACGAAGCGGCGAACTTCAGCAGCTTGATCGCGTCGTAATCCGCGATCCCACCGCCGACCCTTTTCGTCGTATAGAACAGCACATAGGGCTTGCTGCTGAACGGGTCGCGCAGCACGCTCACGCCCTGGCGATCCACGATCAGGTAGCCCCGGCGGAAATCGCCAAAGGCCATCGACAGCGAATTGGCCGCAATATTCGGCATGTCCTCGGCCTCGACCAGGTCGAAGCCCATGAACCGGGCCTTGCCATCCGCCGTCAGCGCCGGCTGCCACAGATAGTTGCCATCGGCATCCTTGAGCTTGCGCAGCGTGCCCTGCACCTTGCGGTTCATCACCCAGCTCGCATTCTGGCGGTAGCCGGCCTTGAGCGCATAGACCAGGTCGATCAGCACGTCGCTGGCATTGCTGACCGGCAGGGCGCCGGCCGCGCCGGTGGCGACATAGCCCAGCTTGCCCCATTCCCAGCTCCCTTCGGCCACCGTGGTCGCCGCCAGGAACCCGGTCGGCTTGTTGGTGCCGTTGCCGGTCACGAAAGCCGTGGTTTCCTGCGCCGCGAAGGCCGCATTGACCTCGTCGGCGATCCACTGGCCCACATCCACCGCCGCATCGTCGAGAAAGGCCGAGGTGGCCGCCGGCATGGCGTAGAGTTCAGTGGTCGGATAGCTCAGCTCGGCCAGCGTCTGGCTGTTGGTGGTCGGGCGCGAAGCCGTCTCCCCCACCCAGCCGGTGGCCGGGCCGGTCACCGAGATCGGCCGCTTATAGACCGAGCCCGACACCTGCCGCACGCCCGCAATGGCGCGGATCGGCGATACCGCCGTCATCAGCCTGGTGATCTCAGTCTCGGTCTCTCCCGGCACCACATAGCCGCCATCGGCATTGACGCCGATGGAGAGCGCCTTCTCCTCGCCGCGCTTCACATAGGCGGAAAAGGCTTCCTTGTATTCGCCATCGGCCTGCGCCGCCTTGCCGTCCAGCAGCGGGCGGGCGCGCTCCACCAGCACGCGGTCCATCGCCGCCTTCTGCCCGTCGAGCACGGCGTTGAGCCGCTCGATCTTGCCCTCGATCAGCCCATCGGCCGAACCGCGCTTCTCGATCTGCTTGATGCGCTCGTCGTTGCTGGCCTTGAATTCCTCGAAGGCACGCGAAAATTCGGCAAAGAGCGCGCCAACGTCGCTCCCTGCGCCGGCCTTGGTTTCAAGGCCGTCACTGGTCATGTCCATGCATCTGTCCTTATCGGTTGCGGATAGTGTTGGTGGCGGCCACGATGGCGGCGCCGGTCGAATATCCAGAGGGCGCAATCCGCGCGTCCTCCATCATCGGAAAAGTCACGATCGAGATTTCGAACAGGTCGATCGCCCACAGCTTGCGGTGCCCGCTTTCGCGGGTCGCCCGCACCGTGCGAAAGCCGATGGACAGGCCATCCAGCGCCCCGTTCTCGATCAGCCGGCGCAGCGCATCGGCCCGTTCCACGCCCGGCACGAGGCGCCCGGCAACAAAAAGGCCATTGGCATCTTCGCCAATGGCCTCCCAGATACCGACCGGCTCCTTGGGGTCATGCTGGAACAGCAGCCTGATCCGGTCGCGCCGCCGCGCCAGGCTCTTTGCGAACGCCCCCGGCATGACGATGTCGCCGCCACTGTCGAGCCGGTTGAAAATGCTGGCATAGCCCGAAAACCGTCCTTCGGCGTCGATGGGAATGGACTCGGAAAGTTTCTGCATCAGCGCTTGCCCGGCTTGCCCGCCGCCGGCCGCTGCGCCCCCTTGGCGCCGGCCAGCGTTCCCGCCAGGTTCCAGGCAAATTGCCGGAAGGTCTGCTGCGCATTCTCCCGATTCTGCTTGTTGGCCATGGGCTTAGTCATCCTTCCTGAAAAGCCGATTCAAACTTGCGATCTCCTGCACGAAGTCGTTGAAGTGTTGATTCACCTTCGCCATCTCGCGCAGGCTCCACACGAGAAGCGCACTGGCGCCGCTCGCCCACAGGAACAGCGCCAGATGCGCCAGGTCACCCCGCTCGATGACGGTTTTGGTGAGGTCGTCCATGGTTCCTCCGGGCAAAGAAAAAGCCCCCGTGAGGGGGCTGGGAATATTCCAGAATGTTCCGGCCTAGCCTAAAGCTTGCCTCGGACCATCGCGAAAAGCTCCGACAATCCTCCAGCCCGCCTGGTGCGAAAATCCGATGGCGATTGGTTCCAAATCTTCTTCAAGCGGAGATTGGCGTCGGGCTGAGTGAGAATCCAATCCAGAAACTCCGCCAGTTCACGCCGTTCCTCCGGCGACAAACCGCGCACGAGATGGCCGGCCAAAGCCTCGCTCGAACGCCTCGCGCTGTCAGGCGCGTAACGATCAATCCGCGATCAGCAAGTGCTCGATCGGCAGATCGCCAATCAGACGCAGCGCGTTTTCACTGGCGGTCCAAATGCCAGGATTTTCCTCCACCGCGCGCCCATGCCAATATTTGGCCTCGCGTATGCGCCCCATCGCTTCGTAGCATTCGGCGATGCGCATCCCAAGATATCCGGCATCCAGCGACGGATCGCCATCGGCCATGAACAGGTAAACCTCCAACGCATCCTGCCAACGCCGGAGCGTCTTGAGCTGGCTGGCCGAGCGTTCAAAGCGGTTGAAATCATACGGCATAGCGAACCTGTTGGCCTAGTTATTTGAGGATAATATGATAGTTGAAGCCACCATAGTGGAGATTTATGTGGGGACTTTGCCCGCCGAGATACTGTCCCGGCAACAGATCGAAACGCAATATCATGCCATTAGGAAAGATGAATTGCGTCGCGCCTTTCGGGCTGGGTCGAAGTATAGGCGCACCACCACCCAGACTTTCCAGACGAGCCGCTAAATCTGCGACAAGCCGTTTTGGCTGAGCTTGAGCTTGAGCTTGGCTTGAATTGGTTGAGCCATCAACCCACTGCCCACCCTCCGACGTGCCCTTGGGCGCGCGGGGCTGGTCCGGCCGGTACTTGCGCACCAGATCATCAAGCGCGCGCTCGAACCGCCTCTGCGCGATGTGAAGCCGCAAGTCCGCAACTGCGGCCCGCAATTCGAGCGACATTGGCTCCGGCCACATCATCCCCGCTCCCCGGCCCCGATCCCCAACATCGCCCGCTTCTCCGCATCACTCAGAAAATCCGCGCCGCCCACCCGGCTCCACAGCGCCGCCCGGTCCTCGGCCAGCGCCTCCACGCCGTCGAAATCCGGCGTCACCACCGCCCCGCCGAAGGCCGGCGACAGCCAGTTGCTCAATTCATCCGCCACGCGCACCACCAGCGGGATCAGCGTCTGCCGCCACAGGGCGCGATTGGCTTCGGCCAGGTTGGCATAGGTATTGTCGCCCGGAATGCCGAGCAGCATGGGCGGCACGCCGAAGGCCAGCGCAATGTCGCGCGCCGCGGCGTGCTTGGCCTCGATGAAATCCATGTCGCGCGGACTGAGCGCGATCGTCTTCCAGTCCAGCCCGCCCTCCAGCAGCATCGGCCGCCCGGCATTACCGGCGCCGGAGAAATTGGCTTCCAGCTCCTCCTTGAGCCGCTCGAACTGGTCGGCCCGCAGGCTCTGCCCGCCCGCCGAATAGACCAGCGCGCCCGAGGGCCGCGCCGCATTGTCCAGCAGGGCCTTGTTCCAGGTGCCGGCCGCATTGTGGATGTCGAGGCTGGTCTGCGCCGCCTCCAGCGGCGCCATGCCATAATGGTCGTCCATCGGATGGAACAAGGCCATATGCAGCACCGCAGGCACCGGCCCCCCATCCTGCCGCAGCCGCATGGTCCGCCCGCCGGCCGTATAGTCATAGGCTTGCGGCCAGCCATCGACCCCGGCCACCACCTTCATGCGGTCCGGCCTGAGGCAGAACAGCCCCTTCACCTCGCCATCGACCGCCCCCGCCTGCAGATAGGCATTGCCGGCCGTCTGCAGATAGGCATAGACCGCTTCGAGCATTTCCCCGCCCGATTGCCGCCCATTGGGCCGCGCCAGCAGGGTCGCCAGTGGATGCTCATCTACCCTTTGCCCGCCCTCGCTCACTACCAACGGTACCCGATTGGCCGCCTCGGCGATCAGCCGCACACAGCGATAGACCACCGGATTTTTCGCGAATCCCTGGTTCACGAGGCTGGCAAAGCCCCGATTGCTCCAGTTGGCCGCCCCGAGCTGGTTGAGGCTCAGCAGCGTATGCCCGCCGAACGACTTCCGTTCATCAGGCGTGTTCGTCTGCCCGCCCAGCAGGCGGCTGATCCAGTTCGGCATTGTTTTGATCCTTAAACCTGTCGCATTCGCCGGCGTGGCCCCACCCGCGATGTCACCCCGGCCTTGAGCCGGGGCCCATCTCGAGATCGTTCCACAACCGCAAGGTGTTCGGGCACCTCAGGATGGACCCCGGCTCAAGGCCGGGGTGACACGGTGGTTGGGGCGATCTCGGGGCCCATCACCTAAAGCCCCCGCACCTGCGGCCGTGTCTCGTTCAACAGCAATTCCGTCACCGCCCAGACCAGCGCATCCACGCGGTCCGGCGAGTGGCCATCGCTCAATCCATCAACGGCGAAGCTGCACATCTCGTCTTCCAGCTCGGTCAGCCCCGCGGCATGGCTCACCAGCCCGCGGGCATAGAGCGCCGCCACCGGCTCGGCGCGGCTCCATTTGCCGCGGCTGGCCCGCACCGCCCGCACCGGCACATTGGCATCCACCTGCGCGATCACCGCCGGCACCATGTCGCCGCCCTGGTTCACCTCCACCACGATGGCATCGGCATCATGCGCCACATAGGCCGCCACGGCCCGCCGCGCCCAGTCAAGCGGCCGCACCTGTTTCAGCGTGCAATCCTCAAGCACCGCCACCCCGTCGCCCACCCTTCCCGCCACGACGATGCCGCAGGCATCCGAACTGGCATTGCCCGTCACCGGCGGGTCCACCGCCACCACGATCCGCCCAATGTCCCCGCCCGCAAAGGCCCGGAACATGCCCCGCTGCCACAGCGCACCGGGCAGGTCCTCGATCAGTTCACCATCGAGTTCCTGCCGCCCCAGCACCGTGCCCTGGTAGCGCGCCACCACCTGCCCCATGAAATCGGGCGCCAGATGGGCGTGATTGTCCGCGGTCCGCATCCGGCTCATCACCGTGGCCGGGTCGTCGAGCAGCCGCTTGAGCAAGGCCGTAGGTCGTGGCGTCGTCGTTGCCAGCTGGCGCGGTCTGTCACCGAGGCGCAGGCCGAATTGTAGCTGGTCCCAGGCCGCTTCGGCATTCGGCCATTTGCCCACCTCGTCGCACCAGGCTGCCGCAAATTGCGGCCCGCGAAAGCTGTCGGGGTCGGACGCGGACAAAAGCGTGGCCTCCACCTTGTTGGGCCAGATAAGCCTTGCGCCCCGAATAGTCGGCGTCTCGTCGTCGCGGCAGACGGTGAGCAGGCCGCTTTGCCCGCGTACCATCACCGCCATGGCTTCCGTCATGGTCTCGCCGACCAGGGCAATCGGTGAAATCTTGCGGGCAACCAGGCTCCGCACCCATTCTGCCCCGGCCCTTGTCTTGCCGGCGCCGCGCCCACCCATGAACAGCCAGGTGGTCCAGTCTCCCGGCGGCTCCTTTTGGGCGTCATATGCCCAGCGCGACCAGTCGAAATAGCGGTTATAGGCCTCGTCGTCGTTCAATCCGGCGACAACGACGGCCCCCTCAACGGCGGTTGAACTGGTCAATTCGCTGGGCCAGCTTTTCCCTTATGTCGCGCATGTCCCGCTTCCGCGGCGGCGTGACCACCTTGGTCTCCTCGCTGGCAATCGTGGTGATCTTGTCGAAATTCTTGATGAGTTCGGTCAATTGCTGTGCTTCCTTGTCGCCTAATGTTTCGCCCACATTATTGGCCAGTTTCGTCACCTGGCTTTCCAGCAGGGCAAACAGTTTCTCCAGCGTGGCGCCGCGCCGGTTGGTCACCTTGGCTCGCCGCGATATCCAGTGCTGCGTCTTCCAGCGGTGCTCAAACGCACTCTTGGTCACGCCAAACCGCTCGCAGATTTGCTTTATCGTTTCGTCGCCCTGTTCGTAGGCACGCCGGATCGCCACCCAGTCAGGGGTGTTTTGAAGATTTGACGTTGGCATCAATGGGTCCCGGCATTTCGGCGGGTCAGCGGCTCATCGCCGCCTCACCCACTTTTCCGACCATGCCTGAACTATAGCTGATCACCGTGACGCGGGGATAAGATGGATAAGTTCTGCGCACGACCACAGCGCTGGCCCACCCACCAGCCGTCACCCTCGGGCCTGACCCGAGGGCTCTTCACTTACGGAGCGTTCGGCAAGTGCACCCCCCCTCGGGTCAAGCCCGAGGGTGACGCGCGGTGTGTGAATGAAGAAGGCCTGCCCCGTTTCCGCGGGACAGGCCTGACTTCAGCAACAAGCCGAAAATCAGATCCGCACGAAATCCACCTTGCGGCAGGCGATCAGCTGGCAGCCGGACAGGCTCATCTGGTCGCTATCCACCAGCGTCACCGAGCCGGACACGGTGTGCCCGTCATATTTCACTGTACCGCGCCACTTGTTTTCGGCGGTGGCCCGGGCGCCCTGCACCACATATTCGTTGAGCAGCGCCAGGTTTTCCGGGCTCTGGGCATCCTTGCGCAGCCAGGTCAGCTTGGCGCAGAGCGCGGTGCCGTCGCCGCAATAGCTCACGGCATAGCGCGACTCACCGGTCGTGGTCTGCCAGGTGCCGACTGGCGTCAGGTCCTGGGCGAAAGCAGGGGCCGCGGCACAAAGGGCCAGAACGGCGGCGGCAATGGTCTTTGCAACAGTCATGATCGTCTCCTCGACGGCACGCCGAAGGCCGGCCCGCAAGGGCGCCACGGCGTGAATGGGTTTGGTTGACCGTGCAATTGCCATTGCCGCACTGAACCTGCCGCGAACCGGGCGTTCAGTTCGGGTTCATGCTCACCCAAACTTCCGCCCCGCATCCATCGCCAGGCCCAGCCCCACACTCCCCAGCACATCCGTTCGCACCAGTTCCGCCGCCGGAAACAGCGCCCGCAGCCGGTTGGCAATAACAGGCACCTGGGTCGAGCCCCCCGTCAGGATCAGGCTGTCGATGGCCCCTGCCACCACCCCTGCCCGCCGCAGCGCCTCGGCAATCGTGTCCTCGATCCGCCGAACCGAGGCCTGCAGCGCCCGGGTCAGGTCGTCGATAGCAATGGAGGTCTCGATCCAGCCGTCGCGCACCGGAAAGGTGAAATCCGTGGCCTCGGCATCCGACAGCGCGATCTTGGCTGCTTCCACCGCCCCCACCAGCCGATGTCCCAACCGGTCCTCGATCAGTTCCACCATCATCCCCACCCGCTCGGGCGTCTGCGCCTCGCGCTGCGTGCCGCGCAGGTCGCGCAGGGTCTTGGCCGTATAGAGCCGGTTGATGCGATGCCAGGTGGAGAGGTCATGATAGGGCGCCACCGGCAAATGCCGCTTGCCATCCAGCGTCATGCTGCCCAGCCCCAGTTCCGGCATCACCTTGCCCATCGACAGCAGCCGGTCGAAATCGGTGCCGCCGACATGGACGCCCGCCGTCGACAGGATATCGCCGGCCCGGTCCACCGCGCGCGCCCGTTCCGGGGAAACCCGCACCACCGAAAAGTCCGAAGTGCCGCCGCCCAGGTCGACGATCAGCGCCAGCCGCTCGCGCGTCACCTGCCGCTCATAGTCCAGCGCCGCCGCGATCGGCTCGAACTGGAAATCGACATGGCGAAACCCCTGCGCCCGCACCGCGCCCTCAAGCTGCCCCTGCGCCGCCGCATCGGCTTGCCGGTCATCATCGACGAAATGCACCGGCCGGCCGCAGACCACGGTATCGACCGCGCCACCCAGCTCCGCCTCGGCCCGCCGCTTTAACTCGGCGATGAAGATGCCGAGAATGTCGATGAATCCATAGCTCTTCGCCTTGACCCGCGTCGTGTCCCCGATCAGCGCCGTGCCCAGCACGCTTTTGAGCGAGCGCATCAGCCGCCCCTCGGCGCCGCTGACATATTCGGCCACCGCCTGCCGGCCGAAATGCACGCTGTCATCCTCGAAGCCGAAAAAGATCACGCTGGGAATGGTTTCGCGCCCATCCTCCAGCTTGAGCAATTGCGGCACCCCGCCGGAATCGCGGCGCGCAATGGTCGAATTGGACGTGCCGAAGTCGAGGCCGCAAACAAGGGTCATGGCATGCCATCCATTTTGGGGTCGCGCCCAGGGCGCGCGAGGGACGGCTTATTAAGGGTTCAGGTCTTGGCTGGCAACCTCTGTGATCCCCACCACCGCAGGGCTATCGGGCCGCAAATTCTTCAGTCGTCTCCCTCTCCCTTGCGGGGAGGGATCAAGGGTGGGGGATGTTTAGCCCCGATATCCGGGCTCCCAACACCCCTCCCACCATCGGGTCATGAGAAAATCAGGCAGCCCGGCGCCGACGCTCCTGCGCCGGCCGCAGATCCACGCCCTGCATCTGGCCCATGCCCCTGCGCTGGGCCTTCTTCAGCGCCTCGGCGGCAGCCTCGAAGAATTTCCGTTCATAGCCGCCGCGCGGATTGGTCACCGCCAGGCCCATGCTCAGCGTCACCATGCCGGCATGGCTTTCCTTGTGCGGCATGGCCAGTCGGCGCATGGCGTCGGCAATCTTGCCGGCGGTGGCGCGCGCCATCAGCGCCGGCATGTCGGGCAGCACGATGACGAAACTGGCGGCGCCCAGCCGCAGGCAGCTATCGCCCGCGCGCGGCAGCGCCTCGGTGATCGCCTGCGTCACCGACAGCAGGCAGCGATCGGCCTCGCCGCGGCCATAGGCGGTAAAATAGTCGGCGAAGCGGTCGATTTCGATGACCAGCAGGCTCAGCGAGACATGCCGGGCCGCCGCATGGTTCCAGCCCTGCACCAATTCATCCTCGATCCGGATGCCCAGCTTGGGCTTCATGCCGATGGAGCGGGCGATGGCGGCCTGGCCATAGGCCGGCACCCGCTCCTGCCGCGCCGGTCGCAACGCGCCCAAAGCCGCCCGGACACGGGTCCAGAACGGCTCGCTCTGATCTTTGGCAATCGCGGTGTCGGTCATGATCGTCGCCCATCCTAGGCTCGCATTGTGCGGGATCAGGCCACAACATGGTTAACGACGTGTAAATACGTAGGAACCGTGCGGCGGGCAGGACTGTCGCTCCTCACCCGGATTCCAGGCCACAGCCTGGTTTTATTCCATATATTTCCAGGCTATAACCTGGTTTTAATACATACAATAGCAGGCTACAGCCTGGTATTTCGCATAAAAAACCAGGCCGCAGCCTGGTGAAAGGTCTGAACATGGCATGGAACCGTAAGTTGCAGCAGGCGCGCCAGAGCCTCGACCAGAAGCTGCGGGCGTTCCAACCCGCCGGCCAGCATCCTCCTCCGGCAAAGGGCTGGATTCGGGCCCTTCGGAATGCGCTGGGCCTGTCTGCCGCACAACTTGGCGACAAGCTGGGTGTGCGGCCGCAATCCATCGACGATCTGGAAAGGAGCGAAGCCGCCGGCACGATCAGCCTCGATGCCATTGCCCGCGTGGGCCAGGCCATGGACTGCACCCTGGTCTACGCGCTTGTTCCGAACACGTCGCTGGAAACCATCGTGCAACGGCGCGCCGAGGCCCTTGCCATGGCAGCCATAGCCGGGGTCGCCCATACCATGGCACTGGAGGATCAACAGGTTCCCAGCCCCCTCGGGCAGCAGGTCAAGGATTATATCGAGGACCATATCTCCGAGCGCGATCTGTGGCGCGACAATGGCTGACATCTTTGCCGGTCCGGAAGGCTCGACGCCTCTCCACCCGCAGGATCAGCGCGGCCTCCGCCAATCGTGGATCACCACCCGTGACGACCTCAATGCGGCCGAGCAAGCCAATATCCTTGCCGGCCGCGCCTGGGCGATGCGCAGCCGGGTCGCGCTGACTTCGGAGGATTACCTGCGCCGGCTGCACCGGCAGATGTTCGGTGATGTCTGGTCCTGGGCCGGGCAGTTGCGGCAGATCGAAACCAATATCGGGGCTCTGCCGCACGAAATCCCCACCCGGCTGCGCCAGTTTCTCGGCGACGTGGATTACTGGATCGCCAACCAGACCTGGCCGCCCGACGAACTCGCCGCCCGCCTTCACCACGGACTGGTGTTGATCCATCCCTTCACCAATGGCAACGGCCGCCACACCCGGCTCACTGCCGACCTTATGTGCCGTCAACTTGGCCTTGCGCCCTTCACCTGGGGCCGCCACAGCCTCGATTCCGTCGGCGAGACCCGCCAGGCCTATCTGGCCGCCTTGCGCGCGGCCGATAATCACGACTTTGCCCCGCTCCTCGCCTTCGTGCGGTCCTAAAGCGCTTCCGGCGGTTCCCATTCCGGCCAGTCCACTGCGTGGTCTTCCCATTCGTCGGGTGCGATGTCCTGTTCGGCGAAGGTGCGGCCCCGCGCCGAGACGCCGACATCGACCACGGTCTGCGGATCGCCCGAGACCAGCGGGTGCCACCAGGCCAGCCCCTTGCCCTCGGCAATGCGGCGATAGGCGCAGGTGGTGGGGATCCACTTGATTTCGGTGACGTTCTGCGGTGTCAGCTTGATGCAGTCGGGCACCTTGGCCTGCCGGCCCGGATAGTCGGTGCAGCCACAGGTATCGCCATCGAGCAGCTGGCAGCGCACGTCCGAGGTGATGAGGATACCGCTATCCTCATCCTCGAGTTTTATCAGGCAGCAGCGGCCGCAGCCGTCGCAGAGCGCTTCCCACTCCGCCTCGGTCATTTCGTCCAGCGTTTTTTCGTCCCAGAAGGCCATTTTAACTCGCGGGCTGGTAAGCCTGTTGCCGGTTTGCCCTTGTCGGGCGCGCAGCGCAATCATATTCCAGCGATCATGTTGCGTTGATCACCGCCTGCGCGGACAACAGTCCGTGAGACCAAGCCCGGGGATAGTGGTGCAGGATCCGTTCTATACCAAGGAAAAGCGCAAGAAATCGGGCGGCATGCTGGCCGCCGATGCGTGGCTGGATTCCTCGCTCTACGAGTTCTGGCAGGCGCTGGGCCGCGGCTATACCCGCTTCCAGGATTTCATGAGCATCTTCCACGTCGCCGGCATCAAGCGGCTGTTCGTGGAACTGGTCAGCGACGGTCTCTCCTTCTTCGCCATCGGCTGCGTGCTGATGACCGCGCTGGCCCTCCCCGCCTTCGACGCCACCGCCTCGGGCGAATTCAACAAGGCCGAGGACTATTCGGTCGTCTTCCTTGATCGTTTCGGCACCGAGATCGGCCGTCGCGGCATCCGTTCCGACGATTCCGTCGCGCTCGATGACATGCCCGACTATCTGCTCAAAGCCACCCTCGCCACCGAGGATCGCCGCTTCTACGACCATTTCGGCATCGACGTCGTCGGCACCCTGCGCGCGCTGATGAGCAACGCGCAGGGCGACAATTCCACCCAGGGCGGCTCGTCGATCACCCAGCAGCTCGCCAAGAACCTGTTTCTCAGCTCCGAGCGCACGCTCGAGCGCAAGATCATCGAGGCTTTCCTCGCCGTCTGGCTGGAATGGCACTATTCCAAGGATCAGATCCTCAAGCTCTATTTCGACCGCGCCTATATGGGCGGCGGCAATTTCGGCGTCGTGGCCGCCGCCGACTACTATTTCGGCAAGAAGGTGCAGGACATCAACCTGGCCGAGGCCGCCATGCTGTCGGGCCTGTTCAAGGCCCCCACCCGCTATGCGCCGCATGTCGACCTGGCCGCCGCGCGCGGCCGCGCCAATCTGGTGCTGTCCAACATGGTGGCCGCCGGCTTCCTCACCGAGGGCCAGGTTACCGCGGCCCGGCGCCACCCGGCCACGCCGATCAGCCGCGCCGACGATGCCAATTCCCCCAATTACTTCCTCGACTGGGCCTTCGAGCAGTCCAAGACCCTGATCGAGACCCACAACCACGCTTCCAACAATTTCATCGTTCGCACCACCATCGACACCACGTTGCAGAAATATGCCGAGGAGGCAGTGGTTTCGACCATCCTCGAACAGGGCGAGCGATATGATGTCAGCCAGGCGGCCATGGTGGTCACCGATACCCAGGGCGCCATCCGCGCCATGGTGGGCGGCACCGACTATGCCAAGAGCCAGTTCAACCGCGCCATCGTCTCGACCCGCCAGCCGGGCTCGGCCTACAAGATTTTCGTCTATTCGGAAGCCTTCGAGCAGCTAGGCCTCACCCCAGCCGATCTCATCACCGACCGGCCCGTCTGCATCGGCGATTGGTGCCCGGTCAATTACGGCCGCAGCTACAAGGGCACGGTAACGCTGGCCAGCGCCTTCGCCCAGTCGCTCAACACCGTGCCCGTCACCCTCTCGATCAAGACCGGCCGCGAGCCGATTGCCGCGCTCAGTCATCGCATGGGCCTGCAGGCGGACTATCCGGTCACCCGCTCGCTGGCGCTCGGCGTCGCATCAGTCTCGGTGCTGGACATGACCTCGTCCTACGCCGTGCTGGCCAATCACGGCTACAAGACACCGGGCTTCGGCATCACCCGCATGACCACGCTCAATGGCGAGCTGGTCTACGAGGCCGATCCCGATGCCCCGCGCGAGCGCGTCCTCAGCGACACCACGGTTGCCAATATGAATTCCATGCTGCGCGGCGTCGTCACCGGCGGCACCGGCACCCGTGCCCGTATCGAGGGCGTGCCCGTACTCGGCAAGTCGGGCACCACCTCATCTTATCGCGACGCCTGGTTCTGTGGCTTTACCGGCAATTACGTCGCCGCCGTGTGGATGGGCAATGACGATTACCACGCCACCAACAATCTCACCGGGGGAAGCCTGCCGGCCGTCGCCTGGCAGAAATTCATGGCCTATGCCCACACCAATATCGAAATCCTGCCGGTTTTCGGCGTCGATTTCGTGCCCGAACCGACCGTGGTCGCCGAAGCCGATCCCGCGCTCGAAGACGAGATCATCGAACGCCCGCCCAGCCTCACCCCCGCCGCCGCACGCAAACTCGTCGACCTGGCCGGCCGCTTCGCAGCGACACTGGAAACCGCGGCGCCAGCGGCCCATCAGGCGAGCGTGCCGGGAAATACGCAGGGGCTGTAGCCATTGACGACGATGTAGTCCCAAGCTACATTTCGGTCGTGAAGCCGATCACCTACAAGCCTGCTGCCACTAAGGCCCTTCGCAAGATGCCCGCGAACACGGCTCACAGGATCATTGGCAAGATTGAAGCCTATGCAGCCGATCCGGCTTCGCAGCAAAACAATGTCAAGGCGCTTAAAGGCACCCAAGCAATCAGGCTGCGCGTCGGGGACTGGCGTGTCATCATGCATGACGGCACTGTGCTCGACATTATTGATATCGGTTCGCGTGGCGGCATTTATGACTGATGGAGACCACCATGAATGAAATGATCACCATCCCTCGAGCGGAATATGACCGGCTGCGTGAAGCCGCCGAAGACCTCGCCGATCTCCAGATTTATGAGCGGGCCATCGCCGCTAAAGAAGAATCCATCCCCTCCGAATTTGTCAACCGCATGATCGACGGCGAAAGCCCCGTCCGGGTCTTCCGCGACTTTCGTGGCATGACCCAGATGGCCTTGGCCAAGGCGTCGGGTGTCAACCGCGTACAGATCGCCGATATCGAGGCCGGTCGCGGCAAGGGCTCCGTCGAAACCCTGCGCAAGCTGGCCGAGGCCCTGCGGGTCACTATCGACGATCTGGTTTGATCCGCCTCGCGGCCAGGACTATCGCCGGGATGCATCCGGTTTCGGCGATTGAGGTAAGAGTGCCGTCAGGTTTAGCAAGTCGCTTTGGGGATTAAGCGTCCCCATTCCCATGCCGATATAGGGAGCCACTATCGCAGCCAAACGGTTCCTGACGACAAAGAGTTCAATAACCCGGCCGTCAGCTTCACTTGCTCGGTCTTTGCTGGAGACACTATCACTCCGGATCGACATCACATTCATCTCATGGGCAAGGCGTCGGCCGCAAGCCACTTCGCCCTTCCGCCTCCCCGCCCCCCTTGCTACAACCGGTCCAGTCCTTTCGCGCAGGTTCCTTCGCCCATGCCGATTCCAGCATTTCCGAGCCGCTGAACCGTGCGCTTCGTCTTCTATCTCCTCGTGATGATCGCCGTGGCGCTTTGCGTCGGTTTCGGCCTCAGCTATTACGCGCTGACCGATGGGCGCCTGTTCGGCGTGGCGCAAGTGGGGCCATGGGCCGCCTGGCCCGATGTCGGCTCCAATGCGCCCAATCCCTATACGCGCGGCCATCTCGCGCGCACCGCCGCTTTCGAGCTGGGCCAGTCCGAGGGCCTGCAATTCACCGCCACCTCCGATAGCGATGGCCAGCCGCTCAGCCGCGACTGCGCCTATCGCATCCTTGGCAAAACCCCGCTCGCCACCTTCTGGACGCTGGCGGCGCAGGACGAGGCCGGCGTCAACATCGCCGCGCCCGATGTCGCCCCGGCCATGCGCAGCAGCGATATCGCCCGCGCCGATGACGGCTCCATCATCATCAATGTCGGCACGCGCCTGTTGCCGCTCAACTGGCTGGAACTGGCCGGCGAAGGCCCGTTCAAGCTGGTCCTCACCCTCTACGACACCGCCGCCTTTTCCGGCTTTTCCAGCGATGCCTCCATGCCCTCGATCATCCGCGGAGATTGCGCATGATCCGCTTCCTGCTCTGGCTGCTGGGCGGCGTGGTGCTGGGCGGCATCATCCATATCGTGGTCATCCTCACCCTGCCGGCTTTGGCCGAGCAGTCGGTGTGGAGCCGCGTTGCCGACCTCGACGCCGATAACCACATGGTTATCCTGCCCCCGATCGTGGCCGGCGAGGCCAATCCGCTCGGTCTCGACCCGGCTCTGGCCTATGGCCTGTGCCGCGTGGATTTGAGCCAGGGCCCGGCCTATGTCAGCGGCGTGCTGCCCGACGCTTTCTGGTCGGTCGCCCTGTTCAATCCTTCCGGCATCGTCACCTATTCGACCACCAATCGCGACGGCATCGGCCAGACGCTGCAATTGGGTATCTTCAACGCCGCCCAGACACGCCTGCTGGCGCAGCAGCAGCTCGACATTGCCGAGGGCCTGCTCGTCGTTGAATCCACCAGCGACCGGCTCCTCATCCTTGTCCGCCTCGCCCCACCCCACCAGGCCATGCGACAGCGCTTCGAACAGGAATTGAGCGAAGTGGAATGCGGCACACGGGGCTAGCGGCCCAACCTTCCCTTGTGGGGGAGCTTCTTTGGACGCCGATGCCTCCTTCCCCTTCTCCCCTCGTGGGAGAAGGTGCCCGAAGGGCGGATGAGGGGGGCGCCGAGTTTCCCACCTGCATTGAAGCATGGGAGAGTGCAGCCCCCTCACCCGGAAATCCGCTAGACGCGGATTTCCACCCTCTCCCACAAGGGGAGAGGGGGAGTCGGAGCATGAGCTCAACGTAAGCACTCCCTGGGGGAGCCTACCCCTATCCCCGCAGATAAGGCCGCATCGCCGTGGCATGTTGCGCCGCGAATTCCAGCCGCCTGATCCATTGCAGCGGATCGCCGTCGCCGCTGTCTTCCGCGTCGCCGAATTCCTCCACCGTCCGGTAGAACAGCGCATGGGACTCTGCATAGCCGAGCGTCATTCCGGCCCCGCGCACCAGCAGGGGCCAGTCGACATCATTGGCCAGCGTATCGACGCGGCTCTCCCGCACGATCAGCCCGGCCGCTTCCGGCGACAGGCGGCGAATGGCGAACATCAGGTCCCAGTTCTCGCCGGTCAGCAAGGAATGGACATGGTTGACCAGCCGCTCGCTCTGCTGCAGCCGCTGCGGCCCCTGCGCCAGCGCCTCGGACGAGCGCCCCACCACCAGCATGTCGACGTCAGGCTGCTCGGCCAGCACATGGCTCAGGTCTTCCGGATCGCATTCGATCCAGCGCAGCATATGGTCGAAATCGGCATAAAGCGCCGGCCGTCCCGCCGCCATGGCCACCGCATCGCGCCGCGCCTTGCCGATGATGGCCTCGCCCGCCGCATGGGTCATGATGTCTGCCCCCAGCGCCTCCAGTTCCGCCAGCACTTCGGGCCTGGTCGCATCCGACACATTCAGCGCGATCTCGGGAAAAATCCCCCGCAGCGACCCTGCCAGCCGGTGCGTCGCCGATGCCAACCGTCCCACCGGATCGTGTACCGTCGCAGTGAGCACAATGGTTTCCATCAATCCTGATCTCCGACCACAACCACCATTGCGGGTTCTGCGGCAGCTCCAGCCCGACTCGCAACACAGTCTTGTGGCCTATCCGAGCGCGCCGGTCACCCCACCGGCCAGTGCCAGCAGCAGCACGACCACCCAGGGCGGTGCCTTCCAGGCCACCAAAGCCACGAAGCCGGCCAGCGCCAGTGCGAAATCCAGCGGGTCCAGCACGGCGCTGATCCATACCGGATCATAGAGCGCCGCCCCGAGTATCCCCACCACTGCCGCATTGGCGCCGCGCATGGCCGCCTGCGCCGCCGGGCGCCCCCGCAGCGCGTCCCAGAAGGGCAATGCCCCCACCAGCAGCAGCATGCCCGGCAGGAAGATCGCCACCAACGCAATGGCTGCGCCGACGACCCCGTTCGGCATCGGCCCGCCCACCGCGCCCAGATAGGCGGCAATGGTAAAGAGTGGTCCCGGCACAGCCTGCGCCGCGCCATAGCCGGCGAGGAACGCATCCTTGCTCACCCAGCCGCTTGCCACCGTTTCGGCGTCGAGCAGCGGCAGCACCACATGCCCGCCGCCGAAGACCAGCGAACCGGCGCGATAGAAGGCGTCGAACAGGTCCAGCCCATGCGCATTGACCGCCGCAGCCAGCACCGGCAGGCCAACCAGCAGCAGGGCAAACAGCACCAGGCACACCACGCCGACCGCACGGCTCACCGGAAAGCGCGTCACCGGCGCCGCCATCACCGCCCCGTTGCGGCAGAAGACCAGCCCGGCCAGCCCACCGAGCACGATCGCCGCCACCTGCCCCGGCGATCCGGCCAGCAGGATCGTCACGGCCACCGCGGCCACGGCAATCGTCGCCCTTTGCCGGTCCGGCGTCAGGCTGCGCGCCATGCCCCACACGGCCTGTGCCACCACGGCAACGGCCACCAGTTTCAGCCCATGCAGCACGCCCTGCGCCACCGGCCCGTCCAGCAGGTCCGCGCCCAGCGCGAACACCACCAGCAGGGCGGCCGATGGCAAGGTGAAGGCCGCCCAGGCCGCCAGCGCCCCCAGGGGCCCCGCCCGATACAGCCCGAGCGCGAAGCCGACCTGGCTCGAAGCCGGTCCGGGCAAGAACTGGCACAAAGCCACGAGGTCGGCATATTCGGCCTCGCCCAGCCAGCGCCGCCGCACCACGATCTCGTCGCGGAAATAACCGAGATGGGCAATCGGCCCGCCGAAGGAGGTCAGTCCGAGCTTGAGGAAGGCGAGAAACACTTCCCCGGCCGCACCGGTTGGCTGAACGTGTCGGGATGCCGAAGCGCGCTCGTCGGTCATCGCACCCTGTTCATCGCCCGCCAAGGCAGCCCCACCACCACGTCATTCCGGAGAACCACCGTCATTCCCATCACCCACGATGTCATTCCCGCGAAGGCGGGAATGACATCGGGTATCTATCGACCGCCCTATTTCGGCAGCACGATCTCGGTGTCGCCGATATTCTGGAAGCGTGACGGTATGACGACACCGCCGCCCCCGCCCGGATGGCCGCCCGGCGCGGCACAGAAATCGCGGCGATTGGCGCGGTTCACGAATACCGCCATGCGCCGCAAAGCCTCGTCCACCGCCAGCGACTGCTCATGCGGCGTTTCCACCAGCAGGTTGTCGAGCGCAAAGTCGTAGCTCGAATAGCGGTAGTTCAGCGCCCGCACGAACCAGTCGATGAAGGCATCGTTCTCGTATTTGCGCGCCGCCACCTCCGCACCGATGCGCGGCGGCAGGTCATGGCCCAGCCCGCCATAGGCAACGGCGCGCTGCCGGTCGATCTCGATCACCTTGCAGATGGCGGCGAATGTCGTCGGCAGCGTGTCGATATCGGCCGTCACATGGCTGCCCACGGTTGCGTAGCGCGTGCGCGAGGACTGGTAGTCGGTGCGTTTCAGCCAGTCGTAGTAGCGCTCGATGGTGAAGCGCTCGTCGCGCGGCCGCACGATGCGGGTGCGCTGCAGTTCCACGGCGCCGTCGAATTGCCAGTCCTTGGCATGGGCAGCCACGAGGAAGCGCCAGACGCGGTCACGCATCTCCTCTTCCTGGTCGGTCTTGTTGAAGCTCGAAACCGGTTCATTGCGATTGCCGGCGATGAAGGCACCGGTCGCCGGCATGGCTGTGTCATGGGTCCAGCTCGGCGCGGCGCGGCCGAAATCGCCTACGGGTCGCGCCACGCAGCCGGCCAGCATGGCCGAAAGAGCCAGTGCGCCGGCCAGGCGAAAGAATTTATCCACGCTTGCGTTTCGGCCGCGTAGGATCGAGCCTCTTGTTCGGCGGCTGCGACGTCCCGCGCTCATAACGCACCCCGGTAAAAATCAGGATCTGGGCGTTGCCGGGCGTGGCTGCCCCGCCTTTGGCGGCTTTCGGCCGCTGATCGAATTTGACGAGCTTTCCCAAGCTGCCCTCCAGTTCGCTCGCTCCTCCATTCCCAATGGAGGCCACGGTTTCGCGTTGCAAATCGGTCGCGCGACGCCCCTCGCACTGACCGCTGACATCCGCATTAAGAGATCGTCAAGGTTAACAGTCTGCTAACGAATTCGCGGCAAGAGTGAATGTGCATCGAATGTGATGCGATTCCGGATAGACGGTCCCCCAGATATGCTTGGTTTTCAGCCCTACGAGACGTTTCAACTGCTCATCGAGACGGGCGGCGTCGACCGTACGAATACCCTGCTGATCGCCGCCTGCGACGCCTATGCGCGGCGCGGCAAGCCGACCGCTCCCGAAATGGAACAGTTCGAAGCGCTGGCCGGCCGGCTCTTCCCCATTGCTGGCCCCCAAGCCCGCGCCAAGGGCGCCGCCATCCTTGGCCGCGCCGAAATGCTGTCCCCTGCCCTCGAGCAACTGGTCATCGACAATATCGGGGAAGACCTCAACCAGTTCCTGGCTGGCGCGACCGACCTTTCCGAGCCCACCATGCTCGACATCATCGCCCGCTATGACGTGCCTGGCGCCGCCACCATCGCCGCCCGCGTCGACCTCACCAATGTCGTGCTGGCCAAGCTGTTCCAGATGAATTCCCGCAAGGTTTACCGGGCCTTGGCCGCCAACACCGCCATCGTGCCGCGCGGCGCCTATCTGAGCGCGCTGGCCCGTTCGGCGCAGATGGACCACATGGTCGCCGAGTCGCTGGCCCAGCGCGCCGACTTCGACGCGGCCCTGCTGGCCCCGGCCTTCTTCGACCTCTCCGACGTCGATCGGGTCAAGGTGATCCAGGCTTTCGCCCATCGCGAAACGCCCAAAGCGCCGATCAGCAAGACCATCGAGCAACTCACCGTTGCCAATCAGGAACTGACCAAGGCGCTGATGAAGCTGTTCTCCGAGAACCGCCGCCCCGAAGTCACGCGGCTGCTCAGCCAGATCACCGGGCTCGACGAAGTCCGCTGCGGCCAGATCGCCCATGACGTCACCGGCGCCTCACTCTTCGTCATCCTGCGCGCCTTTGGCTGCTCCGCCTATGACGGGCTCAAGGTTCTCATCCACGCCACCAGCCATGACAGCGAGCGCTCCCGCGCCCTGGCCGATTTCGCCACCCTCTTCGGCAATGTCACCCCGGAATCAATGGCCTACCTGATGGGCGCCTGGCGCGGCGAGGTGAACCTGCTCGAGCTCAACAAGCCCGAATACAAGCCCTTCGTGGAGACCGCCCGCCGGGCCCCGTCCAACACGCTGGCCCCGGCGCATAATCCGGTGGTCGACCAGGCCATCGAAGCCCTGGCCCGCATCGGTGCCCGCCGCGCGGGCTGACGTTCTTACCTCTCGCTTTGGGGGGAGAGGTGAAGGCCGCCTACCCCACCACCTCGATCCCCACGTCATCCCCGCGCAAATCGAGGCTCAACACCCACAAATCGGGGTCGAAATCGACTTCCTGGGCGATGCGTTCCGTCACCTTGGGCGGCTCGACGTGGTTGAAACGGCGCTGGAACACCAGGCTGGCATCGTCCTGGCGGCTTGCCATGGGCGCGGGCGTGAACAGCGAGCGCGTGCCATCGAGGTGATCCACCTCGATAAACACCTGTCCGGCAATGGGATCGCCACGACGCGACACCACGCACATATTGCCTAAATCATTGTGGCGTCTGACGAAAACGCCGCACCACAAATCGCTGCGCAAAGCCCTCATGCGAACAGCTTAGATCGCCGCGCCAGCCTGCCGCAACAGGCCCACCAGGTCGGGATTGACCTGCCCGGTCACCCGGTAGCTATGGAAGTTCTCGAATTCGCGGATGGCCCTGGCCGTGGCGTCGCCCGGATGGCCATCGATCGAGCCGTGATAGAAGCCCAGGCTCGCCAGTCCCGACTGAATCTGGCTGACCAGTTGCACATTGTTGGCCGGGGCCAAGGTCGGCGTCGTCGGCTCGAGCGAGGCAACCTGCACCGGGGCCGGCATCTGCTGGGCCAGCGGCAAGGCCGGGACGGGCTTGACGGCAGGCGCCGTCGGCGTGGTGCGGCCGCCATCGACGGCGGCCACGATGGAATCGATGGTCTGTGCCGCCGCATTGCCGATCGTGTCGACCGCCTGGTCGACCGGCGACAGCGCTGGCAACCGTGCCACGACGCGATCAGGCTGCGGCGCCGGCTGGACAACGGCCTGCGGCTGGACCACCGGCTGCACGACAACGGCCGGCCTGGCCACCGGCACCATGCCCGCGGCATCGGCGCGCAGGATGGCGTCGATCATGTCCGGCGTCATGGCGCCGGTCGGCTCAAGGCCGTTGCGCTGCTCGAAGGCGCGAATCGCATTGGCGGTCATCGGCCCGTAAAAACCGTCGACCGTGCCGTTGAACAGGCCCAGCTCGGTCAGCTTCTTCTGCACCGCGAAGGCATCGCTATTGCCGACCGGTGCCGAGGGAATCGTCGGCGGCGCGACCGCGACGCTGCCGGTCGTTTCCTGGGCAACAGGAGCCGGGATCACCGCCGTCTCGCGCACTGGGGCGGGCATCGGTTCGGGAGCGACCAGCGGCTGCGCCACCGGCACATCCGCCACGGGCGCAAAGAACGGCGCGGGGTGCCGTTCGGTCTGGAAATACAGGGCATTGCTGGCCGCCAGCGCGGTCAGCGTCACCAGCGCCAGCATGCCGGTCGAGGCCAGCGGCGCGCGCATATAGCGGGACATGGTCCAAAGGCCGGCACGACCCAGCGAGGTCGCAAAGGCGCTGCCCGCCAGCAAAGGCAGGCGGGTGAAAGTGGTTGCCGTCATTGCGCTTTTCTTTTTTCGTCTTGCCATGAATGGATCGGAGCGGCGGCTGGCTCTTTGCGGAGTGGTGTGACCGATGCAGTTTCTTCGGTCTTTATTGCCGGACCGTTTATAGGCAACAAAACAGTCACTGTTGTCCCCGCCCCGATCTCCGACATGGCCCGCAAAGTGCCCTGATGCAGGTCGACCAGACCCTTGACGATGGACAGGCCAAGGCCAGTGCCCTCGTAGCGGCGGGCCAGCCCGTCCTGCACCTGGAAGAAAGGTTCCCCGATTCGGCTCAGCGCTTCGGGCGCCATGCCGACGCCGTGGTCGGTGACCGACAGGTTGAGGCTCTGGCCCTGCCGCTTGAGGCTTACCGTCACCCGTCCGCCGGGATGGCTGAATTTAATGGCGTTGGACAACAGGTTGAGCAGGATTTGCCGGCAGGCGCGCTCGTCGGCGACCAGCGGGGGCAGGTGGCCGGCGATATCGGCGACCAGCGTCACCTGCTGCTTGCTTGCCATAGCCTCGACCATGCCGAAGCAGGGTTCCACCATGTCCTCGACCATGAAGGGCTCGGTCTGCAGTTCAAACTTGCCCGCCTCGATCTTGGACATGTCGAGCAGCATGCGCACCACTTCGAGCAGGTGCTTGCCGCTCTGGTGGATCAGGCCCGCGTATTCGCGATGGGTGGTCGAAAGCTCGCCGCCAATGCCTGACGTCATCATTTCCGAAAAGCCGACCACCGCATTGAGCGGCGTGCGCAATTCATGGCCGATGGTGGCGAGGAAGCGCGACTTGGCGTCCGAGGACTCTTCGGCGGCCCGGCGCGCCTCGGCCATGGCGATCTCGCTGTCCTTGCGGCTGGTAATGTCGCGGAACAGCGCCACCACTTCGTGCCGCAGGCCGGTATTGTCGGCGTCCTGCACCGGGGAAAGGCTGATTTCGACCCAGATGAAACGTGGCACGCTGGTCATGGCGCGCGGATCGTCCTGGCGCATCCTGACTTCGATGATGCGCGATTTGCCGCCCTGGTTGGCGTCGGCGAAGGCGGTCAGATAGGCGGGCCGGTCCAGCACATGCAGCCGCTCGCCCAGCCCGCCGCCCGACAATTCATAGCGGCGGCAGCCGAAAAGCTGCTCGGACGAGCGCGAGGCGAGCAGGATGTCGCCATCGCTGGAAAAGCGGATGACGCCGTCCTGCACATGCTCGATCAGGTGGCGATAGGCGGTAATCTGGGCCTTGTCATACACCTCGTAGGCGGCGTTGATCCGGTTGGAGGTGTGAACGACGATGCCGGCGATGGTCACGAATGTCGCCATCGCCGTGGCCATGAGCACCCCCGGCGCAATCGGAATTGCCGGCACGCCGAAGGCCGCGGCGGTCCCGGCGAGCGCGATCACGCCGGCCAGCAGGGCCCAGCTCTGCTGCCGCAGGCGCCTGCGGCCCACCAGTGAGGCAAGCACCGGCGCCATGACGGCAATCGCCAGACCCGCATCGCCCAGCCTCTCATCGGCGAGCGTGAGCAGGCAACCCAGGATCAGCAGGGTACAGACCTGTCCGGCAGCGGCTTCCTCGAACAACCGGCGCTGGTGCAGCGAGAGCGTGACCATGCCGCCGGCCAGGCCTAGCGCCGCCACCGCGATGGGAAAGGCCGAACCGGCCACCAGGGCGTAGACGGCGAAGGGCATGGCGAGGGCGCTGAACAGGATCAGCAGGCGCGAATTGTTGGCGAGCGTCTTGCGGCGCAGCATTTCCGGCCGATGACCGGAGCCGGCAACGGCCAGGGATATCTCTTTGCTTGCGCCGAAAGAGAACAGCCTACGCATACGCATTACTCACTATCACGACGCCAGCAGTCATGGGTGCCTGGAGCACCGATGGGGCCTGAGCGGGGTCAGGTCTTGTTGATGCCACCCTGCCCGCCAAGAGCTAAAGGCGAGCTTAAATCTCATGGTCGGCAGAGGCTTGCATGCCATCGGGGACAGTCCTTTCTCGGGTTAGCGTAAACAAGGCGTTGCCCTGCCTCGCAGCGGTCGGACGCATTTGTCTAAAACTTTATGGAAATGTCCCAGCGGCGCTTAACAGGGCTGCCCTAGTCTGGGCGATGCAGGTCAATCGTGGCCTGCCCGAGAGTCTGGAAGAAGCAATGTTCCTGGTCGTCCGCTCCGTTTTCTGGCTGACGGTCGCCTATATGGTGATCAAGCCCGGCGTCGATTTTGTCGACGCCCAGGCCATGTCGGCGCAGGCGATGGCGGCCGGCCAGCAGGTCATTGCCGAGCAGATCCAGGCGATCGAATGTGACAGTTTCCAATGCGTCGGCGGCAAGGCGGTCATCGCCGCGGCGCTTCAGTCTGCCCCGCCTGTCGGTACACCCATGCATGAGTCGCCGACCCATGGTCCGGCCCCCATACCCCGGCCCCGGCCGGATTGGGCGGGATAGCGGGAGCCCTGCCCCGGGCCCCGGTATAGACCCCAGGGATCGCGTCACTTCCCCAAGCGACGCACTCCAGCGCTCCCTGGCCTCAGCCGCAAGCACGCTGCCCCGTGCTTGCGGCTTTTTCTTTCCGTAGGCCAGCACGGCGCATCGCCTGCAATTTTTGCAATCACACCTGATATGCTTGCATGAACAGCAAGAGCCTCAACCCGTGGAGCGAGGACGTCCTGCCGCGAGCGGCGAAGGCGGCCTTGGCCGGGTGACCATGGCCGGGCCATGTCCGGCCGTAACAGCGCTGCCTTGCTATCGACACCATGTCAGCCTATATGTGCTGCATACGTTTGAGCTACATGGCTATCTGATCCCGGTCCGCCGGTCTTCGTACCCCCTGTTTTTGAGAGCGTTTAGGCCTGTCCGGCGTGTTGCCGGGCAGCAATGATGCTTGCTGGCCATTGGCCGGGGCACGACCTGAAAGATTAAAGCCATGATTACCGGCACCGTAAAATTCTTCAATTCCACCAAGGGCTTCGGCTTCATTTCGCCCGAAGACGGCAGCAAGGACGCTTTTGTCCATGTCTCTGCCGTCGAACGTTCCGGCCTTGCCGGGCTCTATGAAGGTGACAAGGTCACCTACGAGCTCGAAAATGGCCGTGACGGCAAGATTTCGGCGACGAATCTGACGCTCGTAAAGTAAGACTGCTCCGGGCCCTACGGGGCTCGGATGCCGCCTCCGGCCTTGCCGAGGCATAGATAAGGCCCTGCGGCACAGCCCGGGCCAATTGAGACAATCATGACATTTCCGAACTACCACGCTCGCGCCGAGCTTTATCTCGGCAGCGATCGGCCCACTGCCATGGCGCAGGGTGGCCGAACTTTCGCTACTGCCGCCCAGGCCATCCGTTTCGCCTTCGAGGAAGCCGCGCCGGTGAGCCTGCATGGCGCCATGCTCAGGATCGGCGGCGCCACTTATGCCGGCGCTGACCTGACCGACCTCTACCGCAGCCCCGCCTTTCCCCTGCCGCGCAAGCCGTCCATCCGGCGTCGCCCACATGGCAACCGCAGCGGCGCGCTCTATGCGGCTTCCCGCGCGGCGCCCCGGCATCAGGTCGCAATGGCCTGATGCCGACAGCGCTCTGGTAAAGCCGGCCCGCTTTGACTAGATAGTCCGCCATGAGCGAACCCCAGGCCTTCCAGGACATTGCCGAAAACCTCTCCTTCCTCGACGATTGGGAGGACCGACTGAACTATGTCATCGAGCTTGGGCAGGCTTTGCCCGACATGCCGGAAACCGACAAGACGGCCGAGAACAAGGTCAAGGGCTGCGTGTCCAATGTCTGGCTGGTGTCGAGCGTCGACCGCTCCGGCGGGGCTCCCGTCATGCGCTTCCGCGGCCAGTCCGATGCCATTATCACCAAGGGCCTGGTGGCCGTGCTCATAGCCCTCTATTCGGGCCGCCCCGCTGGCGAGATCGCAGAAACCGACGCGATCGACTGGTTCAGGAAGGTCGGTCTCAGCGAGCACCTGGGCATGCAGCGCTCCAATGGCCTGGTGGCCATGGTCAATCGCATCCGTTCCGAAGGCAAGGCACTGAGCTGAGCTATTCGGCCGGCGCGGGCGCCACTTCGGTTCGCCGCCCGCCGAAGGCGGCATTGCAGAACCGCAGCAACGGCTGCTCGACGAAGCGATAGAGTACCAGGCCGGCCGCCGTGCCGCCGATGATCGATACCGCGGCAACGAGGTAGTCTGCCCATAGATTGGCCGGGTCCAGCAGCTTGAACACCAGCCCGGACAGCACCGCCACCTCGTAAATATGCACGAGATAGATCGAATAAGACGCGTCCCCGATATGTTCGAGGATGGCCACGCGCGGCAGAAGGCGCTCGAAACGCACGGCGAGCAGCACCAGCGACGAAGCGAAGGCGACAAGGCCGATAAAGGCAAAGCCGTCCTCGACCAGCCCTTCGCCGAAGACAAATCCCTCCACCAGTCCGGCAAGGCCCAGGACCAGCGCAACGCAGACTGCCCCGGCCGACAGGCCGCTCAGGCGGCCCTGCAAGGTCGCCAGCCCCAGCCAGGCGCCGGCACAGAAAGCCAGCGGCATGAAGCTCGTATAGAATTGGGCAATGGCCGGCTCGGGCTGCAGCAGCGCCCCCAGCACGGCGAGCGCCGTAAAGGCCGCCGTCAGCCAGACGACCCGCGATTGCGCGCCGAGAAAGGCCAGCAGCGCAAAGCAGACATAGAAGAAGACTTCATAATTCAGCGTCCAGCCGAGCTTGTAGAGCGGATGGATGCCGTGGCTGACCGGATTGTAGAAGGGCACGAACATCAGCGACAGCAGCAGCTGGCCGGTATCGTAGACCGTGGTCTTGAACATTTGCGGCGCCAGCAGCGCCAGGGCGGCGGCGAGAAGCGTCGCGCCCCAATACATCGGCACGATGCGGATGAAGCGGCGGCGCAGGAAGGCCGGGGCGGAAAACCGTCCTTCGCCAGTCACCGCAACCATGATGAAGCCGGAAATCACGAAGAACAGGATGACCCCAAGCCAGCCCAGCCGGCCGAAGCCGAGATGGTCGCCCACCAGCGGATAGAGCAGCGCATGCGACGCCAGCACCAGCATGGCCGCAAACCCGCGCAGGTATTGGATGGTGATGAACTTTTGCCGCATGCCCGTATTTAACATGCCACCACCGGGCCAAAGTATTACAGTTGCGGATGTAGTTAAGACCCGGCATCGGCGATCAGCGGCAGGCGTTCGCCCAGCCAGCCAAGCGCCCTGCCCTGCTCGGGGCCGGTCGCCTGGGCGCGAAGCCCGAACTGGCTGGCCAGTTGGTCGAGGCCGATCCGCAGCACCAGCTTGGCGCTGCGCCGGGGCCAGCGCCGCTCGGTTTCCACCAGTTGCAGGCCCTTGCCCAACCCGCAGACATCGAACAATACGCCCCAGCAATCGGCAGGCAGGTCCGCCGCGATGCGGCTGAGCCGAAGCCGGGCATCGGCGGCGCCCTGCGAGGCCGTCTCAACGCCATTGGCTGCTCGTCCCCCGCCCCCGACGGCGGCCGGGTTATAGGACATGGTCACCCGCGGCGCGAGTTGGGCGCGCCGGATCAGTTGCTCAAGCCGCTCGGCCGCCAGCAGGTGATGAGCGCCGAGAAAGGCCGGTCCCCTTGCAACGCGACTCGCGCCGAGCCGGGCCAGAGCATCATCGTCGCGCGTGCTAGGCGGCATGGCTCAAGGCCTCCACCCCGGTCATCGCCGCCTCGATCTGGCGCTCGAGCCGCGATACTTCATCGTCAAAGGCCGGGTCGTCTCGCATATCTTCGATCAGGGCGCAGGCATATGAGACAGTTGTCCTATCCCTGCCGAAGGCCTCGCCAATCTCCAGCAGGCTGCGGCCCAGCATGACATGGGACAGGTACATGGCCAGTTGCCGTGCCCTTGCTACCGGCAACCGGCTGCGACTTGTGTGAGTAAGCAAGCGAATCGGCACGTTTTTTTGCCGAGCCACCAGAGCTATCACGTCGTCGCAGGCGCATCGCGCCATACTATGCCAGGTGGCGGGCGCCCTGGGCTGGCCGGGTGAAACAGAGTCGTGCATGGAGAACCTCATCGCAGTTAAGGAATTAATTCCTATATTCTGCGACGAGTAAAGCCCGCGGGGATAAGTGCCGGCTCAAATTCAAACGGCCGCCCGTTAGGCGACCGTTTGAAGCTTCGTTCTCGCCGGGGTCCAGAGGTTCGGACGCGACGTTTCTTAGCGGAGAGTTTGCGTCAGGCGGCCTTGCGGCCCAGGCCATTATCCTTGGCCAGTTTGGAACGCGTTGCCGAGTAGTTCGGCGCAACCATCGGGTAGTCGGCCGGCAGGCCCCACTTCTCGCGGTATTCTTCGGGCGAGAGATTGTAGTGGGTCCGCAGGTGGCGCTTCAGCGACTTGAACTTCTTGCCGTCTTCGAGGCAAATGATGTAGTCGGCAGCAACGGACTTGCGGATCGGCACGGCGGGCTTGAGTTCCTCAACAGGAACCTGGACTTCGTTCGTCTGAAGAGCGCGCAGCGACCCATGAACGTCAGCGATCAGCTTGGGCAGATCGGTCACGCTTACGGAGTTGTGGCTCACATAGGCTGAGACGATTTCGGTGCTGAGCTCGATCAAGTCGTGCTCGTAACCGGTCGCCGAGCCGGCGGTGTCACTCATTTATTTTCAACCTTCCATTATTCTTATTGGACCGCGACAAAGGGCAGTCACAGCCATGATTCATTCCTATGACTGTTTAATGCCGTCCGCAACCCAATATGACGCAATTAACATGTTACCAATAGCGGCAGTTATGCGCGATGATTTTGGCTACTTTTAGACTTAAGTTCATCAACGACCATGTTCACACGATATTGACCACTGGTGCGATAACTTGCTTTTGCAAGGAGATGCGCTGAGACTGGTGTGGTGAGCAAAAGGAATACAACACCGATTATTGCCCGCATGGCCACGCCGACGTCGAAACACAGCAAGGCAACTGCCAGAAGCACGAGTCCGCCCCCGACGGCCCCGGCCTTGGACGCGGCGTGCATGCGGGTAAAAAGATCCGGCAGGCGAACCACGCCGATGGCGGCGACCAGGCTGAACAGCGCGCCCAGCAGCAGCAGCAGGCAACCGGCATAGGTGGCGATATCGACGATCATGGCGCGTCATCCGGTTGGGTTGCGGCGCGGGACATGATGTAGCGCGCGAGCGCGACCGTGGCGAGAAATCCGAGCAGCGCCAGCGCGATGGCGATATCGAGATAGAGCATCAGGCCGGTGCGAATGGCTATGGTGCCGACCAGGCCCATGGCGATGACCGTCATCAGGTCCAGCGCCAGCACCCGGTCGCCCAGCGTCGGCCCGATGATGATGCGGACCACCGAGATCAGCAGCGCCAGCCCCAGGATGATCAGGGCGATCAGCGTCGACCAGGAGAGGATATCGGCCGCGCTCATGAATAGACCTCCCGCACCTTGGCTTCGAAGCCGCCAGCAATATCGGCGATCAGCCCCTCGCGCGTGCCGAAGGCCAGGGCGTGCACGTAGAGCAGGCTGCGATCCTCGCTCACATCGACGCTCAGGGTTCCCGGCGTCAGCGTGATGAGATTAGCCAGCAGCGTTATCTCGGCATCGGATTTTACGGTCAGCGGAAAAGCGATGATGGCCGGCTGCAGCGCCGATTTCAGGTCCGGCGTCAGCACCACGATCGCCACCCGCACGGCGCTGGCGCCGAGTTCATAGAGAAACAGCACTGTCAGCGAGGCGATATTGCGAAGCTGGCGGAAGCGGCGCGGCGGGCCCAGGCTGCGCCGCAGCAGCAGCACGGCCAGGATGCCGATGGCGCCCCCGAGCAGCAGGTTGAGGCCGCTGAAGGTGCCGGTGATGGCGGCCCAGATCAGGGCCAGCACGACGACAGTCATTGCCGGGTTCATGGCGCGCCTCCTGCCAGGCCGATGGCGGCGACATAGCGGGATGGATCGAGCAGGTCCGGCGCGCCGACGCGCAATGCCTCGAACAGGCCGTTGGGCCAGAGGCCCGCCGCGACCACGACGGCCGCCAGCGCACCGGTCGCGCCGTAGCGGAGCCAGATGGTGTGCCGTGGCGGCGCGGGTGGCATCAACGCGCCTGCCGGCGCCGCTCGCCAGAAGATATGCGCCCAGAGCCGCGAGCCGGCAATCAGCGTCAGCACGGCATTGACGACCAGCGCCGCGGCCACCAGGCCGCCCACCCAGCTTCCTTCGCCCAGGCCCGCCTGCAGCAGCAGCAGCTTGGGCCAGAAACCGAGGAAGGGCGGCACGCCGGCCGTGGCCAGCACCAGCACGAAAAACAGCACCGATAGCGGCGCGCTCGCGGCATAGAGGCCGCCCATCTGCCGGGAGTCGGTCTGCCCGGTGCGGCTCTCGATGAGGCCCGCGACCAGATAGAGCGCGGTCATGGTCAGGATGGCGTGGAATATATAGAGCCCCGCCCCGCTCACGCCGGCCAGCGACGGAACGGCGATGCCCACCAGCACCGAGCCGACCCCGCCGATGACGAGGAAGCCGATGGCGCGGCGCAGGTTGGTTTCGGCAATGGCCCCTAGCGGGGCGATCAGCAGCGTCGCCAGCGCGATAGCGACCAGCACCGGCTCAAGCAGATCGCGGCTGGCCGGCAGCAGCACCACCAGGCTCCGCAGCATGGCATAGATGCCCACCTTGGTCAGCAGCCCGGCAAACAGCGCCGAAACCACGGCCGGCGGCGTGTGATAGGCGGCAGGCAGCCAGGCATTCACGGGAAAAGCGGCGGCTTTCATGCCGAAGGCAAGCAGCAGCAAGGCCGCCACGCCGGCAATTGCCGCCGGATTGGCCGATGGCGCCACCCGCAATATATCGGCCATGTTGAGCGTGCCGAGCAGGCCATAGAGCAGGCCCAGCGCCAGGAGGAAAAAGGTGGTGGCGAGGAAATTGAGGAAGCCGTATTTCACCGCGCCATCGAGCTGCGCCGGGCGCCCGCCCAGCACGATGAGCCCGAAGGAGGCGATCAGCATCACCTCGAACCACACATAGAGATTGAACAGATCCCCGGTGAGGAACGAGCCGGTGACGCCGGCCAGCAGCAGCAGCACCATGGAGTGGAAACCGTCGCGCCCATCCTCGGCGCCGCGCTCGCCCTGCGCATAGACCAGCACCGCCAGCGTCACCACCGCGGCAGTCAAGGCGAAGCCGGCGCCAAAAATATCGGCGGCAAAGCTGATGCCGAAGGGCGGCAGCCACTTGCCCATGGTCATGCTCAGTGGCCCGCTATCGAACACGCGCAGCAGCAGCGTCACCTCGCAGGCGATGACGGCACAGACGATCAGCACGGCAAAGATGAAGGTCAGCCCACCCGATTTGCGCAGCATCAGCGCCGCCGCGGCGCCCATCAGGCACAGCACCAGCGGCAGCACCACGACCCAGTCGGCGGCGGCGGTGGCGGTCTCGATCATGGCTTGCGGCACTTCCACCATGTCAGTAGCTCAGCGGCGGGTTGGGCTCGTTGACCGGCTCGGCCACGCGCATGGTGTCGGTATTGTCGGCATCGAGGCTCTGATAGGCACGGAAGGCCAGCACCAGCAGGAAGCTGAACATGGCAAAGCCGATGACGATGGCGGTGAGGATCAGCGCCTGCGGCAGCGGATTGGCGATCGGCCCATCGGGCTGGTCGAGCCCCGCCGGAACGATGGGCGCGATTTCCCGCGTCAGCCGCCCGGCCGTGAAGATCAGCAGATTCACGCCATTGCCCAATATGGTCATGCCGATCAGCATGCGGATGACCGAGCGCGACAGCAGCAGATAGACGCCCAGCGCCACGAAACATCCCACCAGGATTGCCAGCACATAATCCATCAGGGCCCCTCCTCGCCTTCGAGCGCCAGCGCCACGGCGGAGATGGTGCCAAAGACCACGAAATACACCCCGATATCGAAGACCATCGGCGTCGACAGCGGCACTGTCGTCTGCCCCAGTTCGAGATAGACCCAGATACTGGTCATGAAGGGCGTGCCCGTGAACAGCGACAGCAGCCCGGAGAGCCCGGCGATGAACACGCCGAAGCCGGCAATGGCCAGGGGGTCGATGCGCAAGGCGCGCCGCGCTTCCCCGGCGCCGCCCGACATGCCGAGGATGGCCATGGCCGAGGCGGCGATCAGCCCGCCGATGAAGCCACCGCCGGGCTCGTTATGGCCACGCAGGCAGACATAAATCGAAAAGACCAGCATCACGGCAACGATCAGCGGCGCGATGGTGCGGAAGATCAATGAGTTCATGATTCCGCCTTCCGCCGGCGCCGCGGCGCCGGACTTGCCGGCACGGCCGGCTTGTTCCGCCGCCGCAGCAGCGCCATGACGGCGATGCCCGCCGCCATGACCACCGAGATTTCACCCAGCGTATCAAAGCCGCGATAGTCGACCAGGATGACGTTGACGATGTTGTGTCCATGGGCGATCGGAACGCTGGTGGCGGTGAACAGGTCCGACAGCCGCGTATCGAGCGTTCCGGACAGCACCACCATCAGCAGCAGGCTGACACCGGCGCCGCAGACCAGCGCCAATATGCCGTCGCGCGCCAGGTCTTCCAGCGGCCGCTGGTCGAGTTCGTCGAGCCGCAGCCGCGTCATCACCAGCGCCAGGATCACCACCGACAGCACCTCCACCATGAACTGGGTGAAGGCCAGGTCGGGCGCGCCGAACAGCAGGAAGATCAGCGCCACCGATGTACCCTGGATGCCCAGCGCCAGGATGGCCACCAGCCGGTTGGTCGCCAGCAGCACGGCGCCCAGGCCGATCAGCGCCAGCGCCATCACACCCCATTCATAAGGCTGCAATTGCGGCCAGCTCAGCTTGGCCGACCAATTGCCGAGGTCGGCATTGGGCAGCAGCACGTCATAACCGTTGAGCAGCCCGAGCGGCGCGATCAGCGCCAGCGCCAGCCCGGCAAACACCGTCGCCAGGTAGATTTCCAGCCGCCCATGATGCAGCAGCCGCGTCACCGCGCCCGAAAAGCGGATCAGACCGAACATTACAGCATCGAACACCGTGTCCGCCGTCCAGCCAAGACCGGCCTCGAAGCGCCGCAGCAGCGTCCGCAGGACCGCAGCCTGCCGATAGACCAGGTAACCCAGCGCCCAGGTCGCAATCGACAGCCAGAGCAAGGGGCTCGCCGGATTGATGGTCAGCGTCAGGTGGCTGCTGACCGTCTCCCCGAGAATGGCCGCCGCCCCCGGCTCGACCAGCGTATGGCCCAGCCAGTCGGTCATCACCGAGGCGACGATACCCGCGCCACCGAGCACAATGGGTCCGGCAAGCATGGCGATGGGCGCCTCATGTGCCAGTTTCGGCGTCGGCAATACCGGACCGAGGAAGGGCTTGACCAGCACCAGCATGGCAACGCCCGCCAGCATGGCATTGCCCGCCAGCAGCACGGCCAGCACGGCGATGTCGGACCACTGCCAGTGCATCAGTCCCAGATACATTTCTTCCTTGGCGAAATAACCCAGGGTCAGCGGCAGGCCGATCATGGCCAGGCTCGCCAAAGCCGCGCCGATGAACGTCACCGGCATCCGGTCGGCCAGCCCGCCCAGAATAGTGATATCGCGCGTGCCCGCCTCGTGGTCGATGGCGCCCACCACCATGAACAGACCCGCCTTGTAGAGAGCATGCGCCACGAAATAGAGCAGCATGGCCGCAATGGCCGCCTCGGTGCCCAGCCCGATCAGCAGCACTGAAAGACCCAGCGAGGCCAGGGTGGTCTGCGCCAGCATCTGTTTGAGATCGGTCTGCCTGAGTGCACCCAGCCCGCCCCATAGCAGGGTGGCGCCGCCGAAGCAGACGAGGATCAGCGTCCAGGCCTCGGTGCCGCCCAGCCACGGCGTGGTGCGAGCCAGCAGATAGACGCCCCCCTGCACCATGGTCGCCGAATGCAGGAATGCCGAAACCGGCGTCGGCGCCTCCATGGCATTGGGCAGCCAGAAATGCAGCGGCACCTGCGCCGATTTGGTGAAGGCGGCCACGAGGAACAGCGCCAGCGTCAAACCATAGAAGCCATTGGCGCGAACATCGTCGCCCAGCGCGCTCATGTCCCAGCAGCCGGTCAACTGATGCACCAGGATAGCGCCGACCAGCAGCGCCATACCGCCGATATTGGTGAGCACCAGCGCCTGGATAGCCCCCCGGCGCGCGGCCTGCCGCGTATGGTCGAACCCGATCAGCAGGAAGGAGGTGACCGAGGTCAGCTCCCAGAACATGAACAAAGCCAGCATGTTGTCGGCCAGCACCAGCCCCAGCATCGCCCCCATGAAGGCCAGCAGGAAACCGAGGAACCGCCCCAGATGCGGATGGCCCTTCAGATAGGCGCCCGAATAGAGCACGATCAGCGTGCCGATGCCCGAAATGGTCAGCGCGAAGGTGAGGCTCAGCCCATCGACGAAAAACGACAGGTCGAGATCGAAGGCCGGCACCCAGCCGATCCGCGCCGATATCGCCCCGCCGGCCACCACTGGCGCGATCAGCGTCAGCAGAAACAGGAATATCCCGGCCGGCACCAGCGCCAGCACCCAGCCCGCATAGGGCCGAGCCAGTCGGTGAATGAAAGGCGCCAGCAAAGCGGCAACAAATGGCGCAATCGCCACCAGCGCTATGCTTGCGTCCATACCTGACCCCACCTGCACTACCCCCGCCGATCCGACTCTAGTGGCCGGTTCGCGCAGAACCTTAGCGGATGCTCCCCCCGCGACAAGTCAAAACGGCCCGCTGCGGGGATTTGTCCAACGAAGGTCGCAGGCCATACCCATTTCTGCGCAAAGCCCTGAACGCTGATGCCTGGGCTTCTCCCTTCTCCCCTCGTGGGAGAAGGTGCCCGAAGGGCGGATGAGGGGGCTATACGCTATCCTTCGGCATAAAAGCATGGGATGGCGCAGACCCCCTCACCCGGAAATCCGCTGGACGCGGATTTCCACCCTCTCCCACAAGGGGAGAGGGTGGGGTCGTGGGGACCAGGGGAAGCTCGAGGAAACACTGAAAGTGCCGCCCCCTTCCCATCGCTGTCGCCCCGTCCTATGTCAGGGGACCGCCTCTACGGAACGCCCCCATGACCAAGCCCACGCCCCCCGTCGCCGCCCGGAAGTCGCATAGCGTGACCTTCCACACCATCCAGCGCGACGATCCCTGGCACTGGCTGCGCGCGGATAACTGGCAGGAGGTGATGCAGAAGCCCGAGACACTAGCGCCGGATATCCGCGCCTATCTCGAAGCCGAGAACGCCTTCTACGAGGCCGAATTCGGCACAAGCACCAAGGCACTGCAGGACACCATCTACAAGGAAATCCGCGGGCGCATCAAAGAAGACGATAGCGGCATCGCCTCGCCCGACGGCCCCTTCGCCTATAATTCGCGCATGCTCGAGGGCAAGCAATATCCCCTGATCGTCCGCACCCCGCGCGAGGGCGGCCCGGAAACCGTGCTGCTCGACTGCAATGTGGAAGCCGGCGACGCCTATTTCGGCTTTGCCGGGGCCGAGCATGACCGCAGCCACCGCTATCTCGCCTGGGCCGCCGACCGCGCCGGCTCTGAATATTACGACATCGTCATCCGTGACCTCGATACCGGCAAGGACAGTGCCGAAGTCATCCGGGAAACCGCCGGCTCCTATGTCTGGAGCAACGATTCCAGTGCCATCTACTACACCGAATATGACGACAACCACCGCCCCTATCGCATTCGCCTGCATACCATCGGCACCGATCAGGCCAATGATCCGATCATCTTCGAAGAGAAAGACCCCGGCTTCTTCGTCGGTGTCGGCCGCACCCTTTCCGACAAATACATTGTCATCGACGCCCACGACCACCAGACCAGCGAATGCTGGCTGATCGATGCCGAACTCGGTGGCGCCCCCCGCCTCGTCGCCCCCCGCCTCACCGACCGTGAATACGATATCGATGAGCGCGATGGCGTCCTTTACATCCGCACCAACGCCGATGGCGCCGAGGACTTCAAGCTCGCCGTCGCCCCCGCCGACAATCCCGGCGCCGAGAACTGGGTGGACCTCATCCCCCACCAGCAGGGCGTGCTGATCCTCGACACGATCGTCATCCGCAATCACCTGTTGCGGCTCGAACGCTTCGAGGGCCTGCCGCGCATCGTCGTCCGCGACCTGCGCAGCGGCACGGAAGAGACCGTCAGGTTCGACGAGGAAGCCTATTCCCTCGGCATGTCGGTGGGCTACGAGTTCGACACCTCGGTCTTCCGCCTCAGCTATTCCTCGCCGACCACCCCGTCGCGCACCTATGACATGGATCTGCAAACCGGCGCCCGCACCCTGCTCAAGGAGCAGGAAGTGCCCTCCGGCCACAATCCTGATGACTACGAGACCCGCCGCCTCTTCGCCACCGCCTCCGACGGCGAGCAAGTCCCCGTCACCGTGCTCTATCGCAAAGGCACCAAGCTCGACGGCTCCGCGCCGGCCTTGCTCTACGGCTACGGCGCCTATGGCATGTCCATGCCCTCGGCCTTTTCCATCTCCGCCCTGTCACTGGTCGATCGCGGCTTCATCCACGCCACCGCCCATATCCGCGGCGGCATGGAAAAGGGCTATCGCTGGTACGTGCAAGGCCGCCGCGAGCACAAGACCAACACCTTCACCGATTTCATCGCCGCCGCCGAAATGCTGGTCGAAAAGGGCTACACGGCCAAGGGTCGCATCGTGGCGCAGGGCGGCTCGGCTGGCGGCATGCTGATGGGCGCCATCGCCAATCTGCGGCCGGACCTCTGGGGTGGCATCATCGCCCAGGTGCCGTTCGTCGACGTGCTCAACACCATGCTCGACGAAACCCTGCCGCTCACCCCGCCCGAATGGCCCGAATGGGGCAATCCCCTCGCCTCGGCCGAAGACTACGTCCGCATCGCCGCCTATGCCCCCTATGAGCAGGTCGCCGCGCAGGACTATCCGCCCATCTTCGCGCTGGCCGGCCTCACCGATCCGCGCGTCACCTATTGGGAACCGGCCAAGTGGGTGGCGAAGCTCCGCGCAACCAAGACCGGCAATGCGCCATTATACCTCAAGACCAATATGGGGGCCGGCCATGGCGGCGCCTCGGGACGGTTCGACCGCCTCAAGGAAACCGCCGAGTGCTATGCCTTTGCGCTCAATGCGGTCGGATTGGAAGGATCGTTCGGTTCCAACTGATTGTTGTGTCGTCACAATCGGCCTATACCAGTGCCGAAATTCCTCAGCGTCTAATCCCAAAATCGGAGGCCACAATGTCTACCAAGTTCACCCTGCCGCCCCTGCCCTACGCCTATGATGCGCTCGGCCCCTACATGTCCAAGGAAACCCTCGAGTTTCACCACGACAAGCATCACCAGGCCTACGTGACCAATGGCGAAAAGCTGCTGGAAGGCTCAGGCCTCGAAATCCTGCCGCTGGAGGACATCGTCAAGGAGAGCTACGGCAAGAATGCCGGCCTTTTCAACAATGCCGGCCAGCACTACAACCACGTCCATTTCTGGAACTGGATGAAGCCGAATGGCGGCGGCAACAAGCTGCCGGGCAAGTTGCAGGCGGCCGTGGATTCCGACCTGGGCGGTTTCGACAAGTTCCGCGCCGATTTCATCGCTGCTGGCACCACCCAGTTCGGCTCCGGCTGGGCCTGGCTGTCGGTCAAGAACGGCAAGCTCGAAGTCACCAAGACCCCGAACGGCGAGTCGCCCCTGGTCCATGGCGGCCACCCCATCCTGGGCGTCGATGTGTGGGAACATTCCTATTACATCGACTACCGCAACGCCCGTCCGAAATACCTCGAAGCCTGGTTCGACAACCTGGTGAACTGGGACCATGTGGAACTGATGTTCGACGAAGCCAGGGCGTAATCTTCGCCTCGCTTCGTAAGCATCAAGCCCGCCCTCCGGCGGGCTTTTTCATGCAATGAGGCAGCTTCGCCCTCACACCCACCGACCGTCACCCTCGGGCCTGACCCGAGGGCTCTTCACTTAACGAGCGCTCAGCAAGTATAGAGCCCTCGGGTCAGGCCCGAGGGTGACGCGCGACGTTTGAGGCCCTCTGGGGCACGCCCCGCCACCTCTTTTCCCCCAGCCATTAGCCATTTCCGGAACCCGCCCCTTCTTCCGGACATTCCCTCATGGTAACGCTTCATTTACTATTGGGGAAAGCCAGTGTCCGAGCCGACCAGGGTCGTTGCCATCATCGCGGCCAATACTGCACTGTCGTCACTTCTGGCGATGGTGGTGGCTGGCGACTCACATCTGAAGGTGCGCCAGTTCGAGAGCGATATCGAACTCATCGCCTATATGCGCATCGCCCCGCTCGACATGCTGGTCTGCGATTTCGACCGCGACGGTCGCCCGGCTTACGAAATGGTCGAATCCATCCGCCTCAATAATACGCTGATCAGCCAGGACGTGCCGGTCATCGCGCTCACCCGCACGATTACCCCGCCGATGCGCCACCAGGCCATCAGCGCCGGTATCGACGAAGTCATCATCAAGCCAATGTCGCCGCGCCACCTGCTGCAACGTATCCAGGCTCGCCTCCGCACCCGCAGCGTCGTCGGCGTCCTCGGCGGCTATCGCGGCCCCGACCGCCGCAACCGCGCGCCCCTACCGACCCCGCATCCGGTGCCGACCCGCCGCATCACCGACAATGTCGTCCCGCTGTTTCCGGATCGCCGCAAACCCAGGCATCCGGGACTCGAGGGCTGAAGGCCCCAACTCCTTCGATATCACGGCTCCTGCCCACCCTCCCCCTTGAGGGGAGGGTAGCACCGCTCGGCCCGAAGGGCCGTAGCAAAGCTGGTGAGGGGGTAGTTCTGTGGTCCACTGACGGACCCCCACCCTCGATCACTCCCCTCAAGGGGGAGGGGCGCATACTTAAAATCGATGGCGAGGAACACCCTCACCCCACCTTGATATGCCCGATCCCCTTCTCGGCGATCTCCTCGAAACTCTCGTCATACCCCGCATCGGCATAACGCATCACGCCCAGCGCCGTATCATTGGTCAGCGCATGCGCCAGCCGCTCGTCACCCTCAAACGTACCATCAGCCACCACAGTCACCCCCGCTGACGTCATATAGCCCGCATAGCCACCACCGCCGGAATGGACCACCACCAGGTCCGCCATGGACGAACACAACAGCATGGCATCGAGGATCGGCCAATCGGCAATCGCGTCCGAACCATCCCTCATCCGCTCGGTCATGATATTGGGATGCGCCATGGCCCCGGCATCGAGATGGTCGCGGCTGAAGGCCACCGGCCCGGCCAGCGTCCCATCCGCCACCATGGCGTTGACCGCCCGCGCCAGAGCCGTACGTTCGCCATGCCCCAGCCAGGCGATGCGCGCCGGCAGGCCCTCGAACGGCACATGCTTCCGCGCCAGCGCAATCCAGTTGGTGACGATCCGGTTGTCCGGGAACATCTCCAGCAATTTGTCGTCGATCTTGCTGATATCCTCCGGATCACCCGACAGCGCCATCCAGCGGAACGGCCCGATGGCCCGCGCAAACAGCGGCCGCAGATAGGCCTCGGTGAAAATCTTGATGTCGAAGGCATTCTCCACCCCGCCGGCCTTGGCCTGGGTGCGGATCAGGTTGCCATTGTCGAACACTTCGCTGCCCGCCTGCTGGAAAGCCAGCATGGCCCGCACATGGTCGGCGATGGAAGCCTGGCTCGCCGCCATCAACTGCCCCGGTCCTTCCACGCGTAGGCGCTTCACCTCGTCCAGGCTCACCCCCTTGGGCACATAGCCATAGACAAGATCATGCGCGCTCGTCTGGTCGGTGACGATATCGGGCACGATGCCGCGCTTAGCGATTTCGGGATAAATCTCCGCCGCATTGCCCACCAGCCCGACCGACGTCGCCCGCTTCTCCGCCACCGCCCGCTCGATCATATCAAGAGCCGTATCGAGGTCCGGCGCGATCTCCTCCAGATAGCCGATCTCCTTGCGCTTCCGCGCCCGCTCCGCATCGATATCGACACACAATATCGCCGCCCCCGCCATGCGCCCGGCCAGCGGCTGCGCTCCGCCCATGCCGCCCAGCCCGGCGGTGAGGATAAAGCGCCCGGCCAGCGAGCCGCCGAAACGGTTCTCGGCAATGCGCATGAAAATCTCATAGGTGCCCTGAATGACGCCCTGAGAACCAATGTATTGCCAGGCCCCAGCCGTCAGCCCGCCCCAGCAGATCAGCCCCTGCTTTTCCAGCTCATAGAACACCTCGGCTTTGGCCCATTGCCCCACGATGTTGCAATTGGCCATGATGACCAGCGGCGCTTTCGCATGCGTCTTCAGCAGCCCGATCGGCTTGCCCGACTGGATCACCAGCGTCTGGTCCTCGTCCATGCGCAACAGCGTCTCGACGATTCCCTTATGCGCCGCCCAGTTCCGCGCCGCCTTGCCCAAAGCCGCATAGACGATCAGATCGTCCGGGTTCTCCCCGACACTCAGCACATTCTCCAGCAGCCGCAATAGCGCCTCCTGCCGCCAGCCCTTGGCACGAAGCTCGGGACCGCCGGGAATGGGGAAGTTCGGGTGGCGGGGATTGGGTGTGGGCATGGTGAAACTCTCTTTCTTCACCTCTCCCTTTGGAGGAGAGGTCGACCCGCCTTCGGGTCGGGTGAGGGGCCTTTCTTGGCTCGGTGCGAGGGGAAGGCCCCCTCACCCGGCGCTGCGCGCCGACCTCTCCCCCAAGGGAGAGGTGGTCAGCGGCTACCCCAGCGCATATGTCGCCAGTTCAATCCCCATCCGCTCCTCGACAAACGGATAAACCGCCGGATCCAGCACACTCGAACTCAAGGGAATTCCCGTCTTGGGTACATGCAGCACGAACACATACATGCCGCGCCCCAGTTGCCCCACCGACAGCGCCTGCCCGGCGGCATCGAGCGTCGTCAGCACATCGGGAAAAGTCGCCAGCCTTGCGCCCCCGGCATCCTCCACCGCCATATATTCATTCATCACATGCAGCGTCGTCGCCGTGTCACCCTCGCCCACGGTGATCTTGCCGATATCAAACGCCTCCTTGGTATAGGTCACGTCGATATCAGTGATATAGCCCTTGGTCAGGATCACCCCGCCCGTCGTCTCCACGATGGCGTCGATCATCTTGCCCGGCCCCCTGCCCTCGGCGGCGATCATCGCCTCGCCCAGCTTCAGCGCCAGCGAAATCCCGCCCAAAGCCGCATGCTGCTGCACATAACTCGCCCTTAGCGGATTGCGGCACGAGGCAATAAATCCGCCCGACATATCCGCTGCCGTGCGCAAGATCGGCGAGACCTTGGCTGTCGCCCCGCGCGTCACCAGCTCGATATAGCGGTTCTCCTCCCGGTTGCCGCCCACCGCGGTCTGGATCACCTGCTCGGGCGAACCGGCCATGCCGATGCTACCCATGTCCCCGGTCGGATGCGCGCGAATATCGCCCACCGCATCCACCACCTTCATCCCCAGGGCTGCCGCCGGCAGCCAGCCATTGAGCGTCGACGACTTGCCGTTCTGCCCCACCATCAGCCCGCTCAGCTTCTCGCCCAACGCATCCTGCAACAGTTGCACCGCCTTGATATAGTCGACCCCGCGCATTTCCCACGGCGTGGTCGAGGCCGGCGCGCCGATGGCCGCCGCCGTCGCTACCCAGTCGTCCGCGTCCAGTTCCTCTACGCTGACCAGTTCCGGTTGGCCGATGCGCACCGCCGCCGTGCCCAGCATGCGCCCATGGTCGGCCCACCCACCGCCGCCCGCCGCATAGACCGAGCCGCCGCGCACCGCCGCTTCCACGTCCTTTTCGGTGAGAATGCGCCCCATCAGCCTGTCTCCTGCAAGTTCACATCCAGCGCCTTGACGGCATCGAGCAGCACCGCCGCGCCCAGCGCGATATCTTCCGTCGTGGCGAATTCATCGGCCGAATGGCTGCGCCCATCCCGGCAAGGCACGAAGATCATCGCCGCCTTGCTGATCCGCGCCATCCACGCCGTGTCATGCCCCGCGCCCGAAGCCATGCGCCGGTGCCGCGCGCCCACCGCCTCGCAGGCCGCGTCGAGCACATCAAGCAGGCCGCCATCGCAGGGCGTCGGCTGGTTGTCCGAAACAATGCGCGGCACCGAAACCGTCACCCCGGTTTTTTCGGCAATCGCCGCCACGCCCCTGTCGAGTTCATCGACAAACCGTTCCATGTCGTCGCGCAATTCGGCCCGCGCATCCACAAGCATGCGCACCCGCGCGGGCACCACATTGGCGGCATTGGGCGTCATCTCGAATTCGCCCACCGTGGCGGCAAAATGCGCCTCCCCGCTGGCCAGCGCCTTGCCCAGTTCCTCGACCCCGAGCGCGATCCAGGCCGCCGTGGTCAGCGCATCCTTGCGCAGGCCCATCGGCGTCGTCCCGGCATGGTCGGCCCTTCCCTCGACAATGATTTCGATCCGCGTGATCCCAGCAATAGCCGTCACCACGCCCACATCGAGCTGCTGGTCCTGCAGCACCGGCCCCTGCTCGATATGTAGTTCGAGGAAGGCCTTGATATCGTCGCGCTGCGCCGTCAGCAGCGGCTCGCCTCCCACCTGCGCAATCCCCTGCTCCAGCGTCAGCCCATCGCTCGCCCGCGCCAGCCATTCGACCGGCCGCGTGCCGCTCATGCCGCGGCTGCCGATGCAGGACACGCCGAAGATCGACACTTCCTCGGCGAGGAAATCCACCACTTCGAGCGTATGCGCCAGCACCACGCCCTGGTCCCGCAGCGCCCGCGCCACTTCCAGCGCCACCACGACCCCGGCAATGCCATCGAACCGCCCGCCATTGGGCACGGTGTCCGAATGGCTTCCCAGCATGATCGTGCCCAGCGCCGGGTTGCGGCCTGGAATGGTGCCGATAAGGTTGCCCGCCGCGTCGATCCGCGTCACCGCCCCGGCCTCACGCATGGCCTGTTCCAGCCATTTGCGCCCCTCGAGAAACAGCGGCGTGAAGGCGCGCCGCGTCCACGGATGCCCCGGCTCGGTGATGGCAGCCAGCGCATCGACGTCAGCAGCGATGCGCTCGGCGCGAATGGGTGAATTGGGGATCATGATATACCCAAGTCCGATACCAAAGCATCGGCTTCATCGCCTCCCTCCCCCTTGAGGGGAAGGAATGAGGGTGGGGGTCCATCAGTGGGCCACAGAGCCACCCCCTCCCCAGCTCTGCTACGGCCCTGCGGGCCGAGCGACACTACCCTCCCCTCAAGGGGGAGGGCGGGCGAGAACCAGCAAACTGCTGCCAACCGTTGTTTTGCAAGACCAGCCATCAGCGACCCACCTCCGGCCGCACAAACCGCCCCGTCCCCGGCTGCGCCACCTCAGTCCCGTCAAACACCTGCTGCCCGCGCAGATAGGTCAGCCCCACGGTCCACGGCAGCTCGATCCCGTTATACGGCGACCAGCCCACCACATTGTGCCCGCTCGCCGCCGCGTCGTAGCGCACCGGCCGCGGAAACAGCACCGCGATATCGGCATCCTTGCCCGCCTCCAACGCCCCCTTCTGCGCGAGCCGGAAATGCTTCGCCGGATTCTCCGCCATCAATTTCGCCGCCCAGGTCAGGGGGATATCCCGCTTCAGCGCCCCCATCACAAACAGCGGCACCATCGCCTCAAGCCCCGGTACGCCCGACGCATTGGCCAGCATGTCCGGATTGGTCTTGCGGTTTTCCGACCAGCTCACATGGTCGGTCGAAACCAGCGTCACATTCCCCGCCCGCACATGCTCCCACAGCTTTTCGACCTCCACGCGAGGCCGGATCGGCGGATTGATCTTGGCCTTGCCGCCCAGCCGCGCCACGTCGTTTTCCTCGTCCAGCGTCAGATAATGGATGCAGGCCTCGATCGTCGCGGCATAGCCCTGATCCCGATAACTCCGCGCGATCTCATAGCCCCGCCCCAGCGAGCAATGCACCACATGCGCCGGACACCCGGTCTGCGCCCCGGTCTCGTAGATCTGCAGGCTCGCCAGCAATTCGGTCAGCGGCGGCCGGCTCAGCGCATGCGCCCGATAGTCGGTAATTCCCGCCGCCTTGACCTTGGCCATGGCCGCCCGAACCATTTCGTCATCCTCGTTATGCACCCCTGCCGTGAGCCCGGTCCTGGCCACGGCGGCAAAGCATTCCTCCAGCAAAGCCGGCGGAATGCGCGGAAAGCGCACCGGGTCCGTCCCGAAGGTCGAGAACTTGAACGCGGCGACACCGGCCTCGGCCTGCTCGGCAATCCGGCTGGCCCCCTCTTCCGGGTTGATCGTGCCATAGAGCGCGAAATCCACCCGCGCCTGCGGCTCGGCATGCGCCACCTTGCGCTGCACCGCCTCGGCCGAACAGACGAGGTTGCCCTCGTCATAGGGCATATCGACAATCGTAGTGACGCCACCCGCCGCCGCCGAGCGCGTCGACCAGATGAAATCCTCCTGATCCTTCTGGCTCAGCGAATGGGTCTGCGCATCGATAGCGCCGGGCAGGATCAGGGCATTGCCCAGCTCATGGCGCTCCTTCGCGGATGGCGCGACACCCTCGCCCACATGCACGACCTTGCCATCACGCACGGCCACATAGCCGTTCTCCACCACCAGATCAGGCAGCACCACCGTACCGGACAAGACGAGATCGAAATCGGACATTTTTTCAGTTCCCCCGATGACTGTCCTGCCACGCCCTCGTGGTTCGAGGGTCGCTACGCTCCCGCCTCACCATGAGGGCTACTGCAAGCGCCGTATTCCGGGAGACCTCATGGTGAGGCGCGAGTTCTTCACGAGCCTCGAACCACGAGGTCAGGTACTCGATGTTCAAGCCGCCGCCCTCCCCAATTGCCCCGTTCTTGCCATCAGCCACCGCTCCAGCGCCGACAGCGCGTCATAGATCAACACCGCCAGCACGCCGACGATCAGCCCGCCCTGCAACACAAAGGCCGTATTGCTCGACAGCAGCCCAGCAATGATCACCTCGCCTAGCGTCCGTGCCGCCACGGTCGAGCCAATGGTCGCCGTGGCCAGCGAAATCACCACCGAGAGCCGTATCCCGGCGAGGATCACCGGCAGCGCCAGCGGCAGTTCCACCTTGAGCAGTCGCTGCCATCCCGTCATGCCGACGCCCTTGGCCGCGTCGGTCACCGCCGGCGGCAGGTTGGTCAGACCGGTCAGCGTATTCTCGAAAATCGGCAGCAACCCATAGAGAAACAAGGCCACCAAAGTCGGCGCCGTGCCGAAGCCCAGCATGGGCACGGCCAAAGCCAGCACCGCCACGGGCGGAAAGGTCTGCCCGATATTGGCCAAGCTCCGCGACAGCGGCAGGAATTCCGCCCCGAACGGCCGCGTCACGATAATGGCCAGCCCCACCGCAATGACAGTGGACGCCAATGTCGCCGCCAGCACGATGGCCAGGTGGTTCAGCGTGATATCGAGCAGGTTGCCCTGGTTGTAGATCGCCGGCTGGTTGTTCTTGGTGAACAGCCCGAAGAAGCCCGAGAACAGGTCGGGGCTTACCAGCAGCAACAACAACACCGCCAAAGCCGCCAGCCGTATGAGGCTACCGATCTTCATTGCGGCCTCGCCGCCAGCCGCGACAGCGCGTCCAGCGTCACCTGCCCGACAATCTGCCCGTCGCGCCGCACCGGCAAAGCCGGCCGCCCCGACCACAAAAGTTCGGCATAGGCGTCACGCAGCGAAGCCCCGGCATCGATCGGCTCGCCCGCCCCCTCGCCCGCCTCGATATGATCGGCCACCTTGGCCAGCGACAGCAGCCGGAACGGCCGTTCGCTGGAGCCGATCAACTCGGCCACGAAGGGCGTGGCCGGATTGGCGATGATCTCGGCTGGCTTCGCGCATTGCAGCAGCTTGCCCTTGTCCATCACAGCAATGGTGTCGCCGAGATGGATGGCCTCCTCCATGTCATGCGTGACCAGAACAACCGTCGTGCCCATCTTGCGCTGGATGGACAGCAGGTCCTCCTGCGCCTTGGCGCGGATCACCGGGTCCAGCGCCCCGTAGGGCTCGTCCATCAGCAATATGTTCGGCGAGGCCGCCAGCGCCCGCGCCACGCCGACGCGTTGCTGCTGGCCACCGCTCAGCTCATGCGGCAGCCGATCACGGAATTCACCCGGATCGAGCTGGAACAAATCCAGCAATTCATCGACGCGGGTATCGATCTTCTTCCGGTCCCAGCCGAGGAGCTTCGGCACCGTCGCCACATTCTGCCCCACCGAGCGATGCGGAAACAGCCCATGCCCCTGGATGGCATAGCCGATGCGCCGCCGCAGCTCATAGGCGGGAATGCCGGCGATATCCTCGCCATCGATGCGGATATGGCCCGATGTCGGCTCCACCAGCTTGTTGATCATCCGCATCAGCGTGGTCTTGCCAGAGCCCGATGTGCCGACAATGACGCAGATCGTATGCGGCTCGATGGTCAGCGTCACATGGTCCACTACGACCGTACCGGAATAGCTCTTGGTGATGTCGTCGATCTCGATCATGCGGCGTGCTTTCTTTGGACTGCGCGACCTGGCCCGGAAGTTGGCGGTCTATCGCCTCCCTCCCCCTTGAGGGGAGGGAACGAGGGTGGGGGTCGATCAGTGGCCCACCGAACCACCCCCTCCCCGGCCCTCCCCTCAAGGGGGAGGGGGCGCTGGAGTCGATGGGTGGGCGCCAGACGGGGGGTCACCGCGCTCATCGCCTTCCCTCCCGGCTGGTCATTTCCACCATGGCGTCCAGCACCACGGCGGCGGCAAAGGCCAAAGCCACCGTCGGCACCGCCCCGAGCAGCACCAGGTCCATGGCCGTCTGCCCGATGCCCTGGAACACGAAGACGCCGAAACCGCCGCCCCCGATCAGCGCGGCAATAGTGGCCAGCCCGATATTCTGCACCAGCACGATGCGGATGCCGGTGAGGATGACCGGAAAGGCCAACGGCAGTTCCACGCCGGTCATGCGTTGCGTGCCGGTCATGCCCATGCCCTTGGCCGCATCGACGGCAGCAGGAGACACGCTGAGCAACCCGACCACAGTGTTGGAAACAATAGGCAGCAGCGAATAAGCGAACAAAGCCACCATGGCCGGCGCCACGCCAATACCTGATATCCCGATAGAAGACGCCCCCGGCACATTGGCCGCCACCCAGGCCAAAGGCGCAATCAGCAGCCCGAACAGTGCAATGGACGGAATGGTCTGGACGATATTGAGCACATTCAGCACCGCCGCCCGCAGGGGCTTCACCTTGTAGCAGAGAATGCCCACCGGCACGCCGACCACTGTAGCAATGGCCACCGAACCAAAGGCCAGCGCCAGATGCGTCCGCGCCTCGGCCCAGAAAGCGGCAGCCCGGTTGGCATATTCCTTGAGAATGGAGAGATCGTTCCAGCCGCCGCTCCACAGCAGGGCAGCCGCGGCAATGGCCACTGCGACGAGGATAGCAATGCGCACCAGCGGCCTGAGCCGCAGCCGCGTCAGCGCGTCGGTCACCAGCAGCGCAAAGGCAAAGACCAGCAGCCAGAAGCCGGCGCCGGGAGAAACTCGGGCAAAGCTGTCGCCCTCAGGCGTCAGGTAGCTGGCCGACCAGCCGATGAAGACGAACAACACGCCCAGCACCGCAAACCCGGCAACCAGTTTGGCGACCACCGGCAAGCGCAGCAGAGCGACGATGAAGCCGACCAACAGGATGCCGATCAGGAGGCCGGAAGGGAAACCCGGCAGCGCGTCGAGCAGCGATCTGGGCTCGCCCAGCACGATGCGGTTGGCGCGAAACAGCGCGAAGGGCAAAGCCGCGCCCGCTGCCGCAATCAGCGCGATCAGCACGCCCAGCTTGTCCAGAGCCAGCCAGGCGGGTCGAACCGTCGATGTCGTGGTGTCGGCGATGCTCATGCTGGCTCCGGAAACGACCTTGGGGCAAAGCTGCCTTGGCCGCGATATCGCAGTCGACACCCTCCCCCTTGCGGGGAGGGATCAAGGGTGGGGGACGTTTGGCCCCGATATCGGGGCTCCCAACACCCAATCCCAACCTTCCCCGTCACGGGGGAGGTGCCGTCCGGTGGTGGGGGCGGCATGGACGCCCCCACCCCATTCACTCAGCTCAGGAAACCACCCTTGGTCAGGTAATCCGTCGCCACGGCGGCAGCGGCTTCGCCACCCACCTGCACCCGGCCATTGAGTTCCTGCAGCACTTCGAGCGTCAGGCCTTCAAACACCGGCTTCAGCAGTTCCTCGATCTGCGGATATTCCGCCAGCACTTCCTCGCGGATGATCGGCGCGGGCTGGTAGACCGGCTGCACGCCCTTGTCATCCTCGAGCACCTTGAGGCCCGAGGGGGCGATGCCGCCATCGGTACCGTAGACCATGGCGGCGTTGACGCCGTTGGTCTGCTGGGCCGCAGCGGCAATGGTCGCCGCCGTGTCACCACCCGACAGGGTGATGAGCTGGTCCGGGGTCAGGGTGAAGCCATAGACTTCCTGGAACTTGGGCAAAGCCGCCGGCGAATTGACGAACTCGGCCGAGGCCGCCAGTTTCACCTCGCCACCACCGGCAACCCAGGCGCCAAATTCGGTGAAGGTGTTGAGGTTGTTGGCCTCGGCCACATCGTTGCGGATGGCGACGGCCCAGGTGTTGTTGGCCGGCGACGGGGTCAGCCAGACGATCTTGTTGGCCTCGAAGTCGAGCTTGGCCGCCTCGGCATAGGCCGATTCAGCATTGTTCCACAGCGGGTCGTCGGCCTTTTCGAAGAAGAAGGCGGCATTGCCGGTATATTCCGGATAGATGTCGATTTCGCCCGCGGTGATGGCTTCGCGCACGATGGGCGTGCCGCCGAGCTGGATGCGATCTTCCACCGGAATGTCGTTGGCTTCGAGCACCTGCTTGATGATGTTGCCCAGCACACCACCCTCGGTGTCGATCTTGGAGGAAACGACCACCTGGGCATTGGCGGCGGTCATCGAAATGGCGAGCGCGGCGACGGCGGTCAGCAGCGTTGATGTGAGGCGCATTGGTTTCTCCGTTTTCTCCGGGCTCCAAGCCCGGCTGTCCCTAGCCTAACCAGTTAGCGGATTTGGGCGAGGCTCCAGATGCTAGGCAACCGGGCCCAGCGCGAAAAACTCGTCCAACTCCATAATCGTTGAATGGGAAATTAGTTCGTTCATCAGCGCGTCGGAGGCCAGGGCCTGTTCGACGGCTTCGACCTCGGCCGATAAAGGCCGATCCTGCCAGTATGTGTCAGCATGCTGGCGCACCAGCGCATAAATGATGCCCGGCACATTGCCCGGCGCGTCGCCGGATATATCCATCGCCTGCGCCGCCAGCATGGCTTCGAGCGCCGCGAGGCGCCGCAAGGCCAGCACCTGGCGCTCCAACCGCTCCACCACCAGCGGCAGGAATGTCGCCTCGTCCTCGATGCCACCGGCCACCACCATGGAATTGGCCGAAATCGCATTGGTCATGGTCAGCACGCGGGCGAAAAGCTCGCCGGCCAGCTTGATGATCGGGCCGAAGCCCGTGGCGATGGCGCCAGGCTTGACCAGGTTGACTGGCAGGTCGCGGCGCTGGCCATTGCCGAGCAGCACGCAGCGGTTGAACGAATTGCGCGCGATATGGGCCAGGCCCAGTTGCGCGGTCTGGAGGAACACGGTCACGTCGAGCGGCAGCGAGCCGCCCGACGTCAACACCTGTCCCCCTGCGACCACCGGATTGTCATCGGTCCGCCCAGTGGCGGCCAGCAGGATCTTGCCCGCCGCGACCAGCGTCTCGAAGCCGGTGGCGAAGACCTGGCTCATCATGCGCAGGCTCAGCGGGTCCTGGATATGGGTGGCGTTGGGCCAGTCCCAGCCCTTGGCGTTGAAATAGAGCCAGGCGCCGATACCGGCCTCGCGCTCGGTGCCCACATGGGCCACCGCTTTCCACGGATCGCGCGAGGCGCCCAGCGCCCCGGCCGTGGTGAGACCCGTCGCCAGCATCACGCGCACCGCGCCGGCGGCGTCGCGAATGGCATTGGCGGCGGCGGCATAGCCCACCGCATTGGTTGAAATCGAGGCGAGGCTGTCGCGCGGGGCGAGGCGGAATGCCTTGAGCCCCGCCGCAGCCAGCGCGTCGCCCGCCGATTGGCGGCGACCGTCGAACATGGCTTCGCCGGCCCCGGTCAGCACGGCGCCGATCTGCCCCATCAGCCCGATATCGGCGCAGCCGATCGAGCCGGTCCGCCGCACCACCGGCACCACGTCGGCCGAGAGCAAAGCCAGATAGGCCTCCACCAGGTCAGTGGTGCAACCCACCCGGCCGGTCAGCGCCATGTTCACCCGTATCGCCATGGCGATCCGCACGATCTCGCTGGAAAAGGCCTCGCCGGTGCCGAAATGATGCGCCCGCACCAGCCCCATGTTGAAGGCGTCGAGCTGGTCGGCCGACCATTCGACATCCTTCATGGCGCCGACGCCGGTGGTGGAGCCGTAGACCGGCTGGTCGTTGGCCATGGCCTCCTCGACCACCAGGCGCGCCTCGGCCACGCGCTGCAGCGCTGCGGCGTCCGGCACCAGCCGCACCTTGCGGGCGCCGATCCGGGCCATGTCGGAAAAGCTCAGCGGCTGGCCGCTAAGGGTGATGGACGCGCCTCGCACTGTCATCGCCAGCTCATTCATGGGAGCAGGCTAGCCGTCCGGCGGCCCACAAGCAAATGGACTCGATGGAAGCGGGCTCACCGCATCCAGAACATCGGCAGCAAATCCACCGATAGCGGCTCATTCTTCTCATTCGTCGCCATCACATCAGCCATATACGCCCACCAGCGCTGCATGACCTCGGTGCCCGGCAGGTCTGCCATCCCATGGTCCACCCGCCGCCACAGCACCCCGAACAGGATGCCGGTCTTTTCATCGAGATGGATCGAATAGTCCTTCACCCCCGCTTCATGCAGCAGGTCCACCAGCTCGGGGAAAATCGCGTCGTGGCGCTTCCTGTATTCGGCCGCCATGCCCGTATTGAGCTGCATCCTGAAGGCGTGTTTCTCGTAGCCACCATCCTCGATCATGCGCGCTGCCTCCACATGCGGAACAGGATGGGCAGGGCGATGACCACGATCAGCAGCGAGCCGGTAAAGATGGTCATCACGATCCCCGGCACATTGAGCAGCCCCAGCCCGAAGGTCACCAGCCCGACGATCAGCGCCGCCAGCACCACGCCGAGGATGGAGCCGGCCCCGCCCAGGATCGACACCCCGCCCAGCACCACCATGGTAATCGCCTCCAGCTCGAAGCCCTCGGCAATCGAGGGTCGCGTCGAGCCCAGCCGCGCCGTCAGCAGCACGGCGGCCATGCCGCTCATCAGCCCCGTCAAGCAGAACAGGATGAACTTGATGCGGTCCACGCGCACGCCGGAAAACCGCGCCGCCACATCATTATTGCCGATGGCAAACACCCGCCGCCCGAAATTGGTGCGGTGCAGCAGGACCCAATAAATCACCGCGCAGACGACAAACAGCACCAGCTCAAACGAGATCACCCAATACACATAGCCCTGCCCGAACCAGGCGAAGCTCTTGGGATAGCCCTTGAAGCTCTGGTCCCCCAGGATGATGAAGGCAATGCCGCGAAACAGGCTCATCGTGCCGATGGTGACCACGATGGACGGCAGCTTGAGCCCCGTCACCAGGAACCCGTTGAACGCCCCGCACAGAATACCGACCCCGACGCCCACCGCCACCAGCATGGGCGTATCGGCCCCATATTGCAGCGCCAGTCCCATCATGGTCGAGGCCAGCGCGATGATCGCCGCCACCGACAGGTCGATCTCCCCCGAAATGATCAGCAGCGCCATAGCCAGCGCGATCAACGCCTTCTCGGTGAAGTTGAAGGTGAGATCGCTGAGGCTCCAGGCATTGAGGAAATAGGGCGAGGCAAAGGAATTGAGGATGAAAATCCCCAAAGCGACGAGTACCAGCAGGCTCTCCCAGCTCAAGACGGCTGACTTGAGCGGGTTGTCGAGGCGATTGGGGAGCGAGCGATGGAGAACGGTGTCGGTCATTGGTAGCTGCCAATCCTGCCCTGAAGTGTGGGCATGCGCCTCCCTCCCCCTTGAGGGGAGGGAATGAGGGTGGGGGTCGTGCAGTGGTCCACTGACGGACCCCCACCCCCGGCCCCTCCCCTCAAGGGGGAGGGGAGACAAGAACTCAACATCTCGTTCATGCTCCGGCCTCCGCCGTCTTCAAGATCACCCGCCCCTTGCGTCGTTCCCCGCGCGCATTGAGCACCACGGCCAGCAAAATCGCCGTGCCCGAAATCGCCATCTGCCAGAACGGGGAAATATTGATCACCGGCAGCGCATTGTTGATGACGCCGAGGAAGATCGCGCCCAGCAATACGCCGGCCACCGAACCGATGCCGCCGGCAATCGATACGCCGCCGATGACGCAGGCCGCGATGATGGTCAGTTCATACCCGCCCGCCACTTCCACCGAAGCGATCACGTAGCGCGAAATCCACAGATACCCGCATAGCCCCGCCACCGCCCCCGATATAACGAAGGCGTAGAACTTGGTGCGTCCTACATCGATGCCGGTATAGACCGACGCCGTCGGGTTGACGCCGATGGCGTAGAGCGAGCGCCCCAGCGGCGTGCGCGTCATCAGCACCCAGAACAGGATGGCCACGACGATGGCGAACCAGCTCAGCAGCGGCAGGCCGAGCAGCACCATGCGCTGCAGCCCGATGAAATCCGGGCTCATCTGTGCCGCATTGACCCAGGCGCCGCCCGAAATCACGAAGACCAGCCCGCGATAGATGGTCAGCGTACCCAGCGTCACCACGATAGGGGGAATATTGAGTTTCCACACCAGGATGCCGTTGAACGCCCCCAGCCCTGCCCCGATCACCACGCACATGGCCATGAGCAGCGGAATCGGCACGCCCGGAAAGGCCGCATTGGTCATGGCGACAATCATGCCGGTCAGCGCCAGGTTCGACGCCATCGACAGATCGATCGACCGCGTCAGGATGACAGCCATCTGCCCCAGCGCCAGCATCATCAGGATAGAGGTGTCGTTGAAAATGGTCAGCAGGTTTCCCGGCTGGGCGAAGCGGGGGAACCGCGCCGTTACCAGCACGAGCACGAGCAGGACTGCAAGAAACAGCAGGATTTCGCGGTGCTTGAGCAGCCGGTTCATGCCGCCTGCTCCTCGGCAATGCCGGCGGCCAGCCGCACCAGCGTCTCGGGCTTGAGGCCCTTGCTGTCGAGCGTATCGATGACCCGCCCCTCGCGCATCACGACGATACGGTCGCTCATGCCCAGCACTTCGGGCAGCTCCGAGCTGACCATGATCACGCTCAGCCCCTGCGCCACCAGTTCCCCCATGAATTCATGCACTGCCGCCTTGGAACCGATATCGATGCCCTTGGTGGGTTCATCGAGAATGATCACTTTCGGCAGCGTTGCCAGCCACTTGGCGATCACGACCTTCTGCTGGTTGCCGCCCGACAGGGTCGACACATCCTGGCTCAGCGAGGACGCGCGCAGGTCCAGCCGCTCGGTATAAGTCCGCGCCAGCGCGTACTCTTCCACCATGCGCAAAAAGCCGGATTTGCTCGTCTTCCCCAAGCTGGGCAGCGAGACATTCTTGAAGATCGGCTCGCCGGTAATGACGCCCTGCTTGCCGCGTTCCTCGGGCACATAAACGATCCCCGCCTCCACCGCATCGGCCGGCGACTTCGGCGCAATCGCCCGGCCCTCCAGCGTCAGGCCGCCGCTCGAGGTCTGTGTCAGGCCGAACACGGCCTGCATGACTTCCGAGCGCCCGGCCCCGACCAGCCCATAAAAGCCCAGGATTTCGCCCTTGCGCACCGCAAAGGACACATCCGCGAATTCGGTCGGATGGCTCAGCCCCTTGGCCTCCAGCACCACATCCCCAATGTCCGCCTGGCGCGCCGGGAAAATGTGATCCACCGCGCGCCCCACCATCATCTGCACGATTTCGCTCTGGCTGGTGTCCCTGATGAAGCCCTTGCCCACCTGCTCGCCATCGCGAAACACGGTGAAGCGGTCGGCGATACGGTAAATCTCATCGAATTTGTGGCTGATGAACAGGATCGCCTTGCCATCCTGCTTGAGCAGGTCGATGAGCACGTAAAGCTCCTCGATTTCCTTCTGGCTCAGCGCCGCCGTCGGCTCGTCCATGATGACGACCTGCGCATCGATGCTCAGCGCCCGCGCCACCGCCACCAGATGCTTCTTGGCAATGCCCAATTCCTTGAGCTTGATGCCGGCATCGATCCCGGCCGCCATGGAATCCAGCGTTTCCTGCGCCTCCCGGCGCATCATCTTCCAGTCGATCAGCCCCAGCCGGGTGCGCGGCGCATGGCCCAGATAGATATTCTCGGCCACGGTCAATTCGTCGAACAGCACGGTTTCCTGATGGATAGCGGTAATCCCCACCGCCGAAGCCGAATGGGCCGTCGGCAGGCTCACAACCCTGCCCGCCACCGAGATTTCTCCCGCATCGGGCTGGTAGATCCCGGTCATCACCTTGACCAAAGTCGACTTGCCCGCCCCGTTCTCGCCGATCAGCGCCGTCACCTCGCCAGCATAAAGCTCCAGCGCCACGTCATTGAGCGCCCGCACACCGGGAAAGCTCTTGGATATGCCGGATAGCGTGAGGATGGGGTCGGTCATTGATAGCGTCTCTGTTGGCCGCGATACCATCGCGGCGCTTGTCGTTACCGCGGCGCAACGGTTCCTTCGCCTCCCTCCCCCTTGAGGGGAGGGATTGAGGGAGGGGGTCCTTCGGTGATCCACCGAACTACCCCCACCCCAGCTCTGCCACGGCCCTCCGGGCCTGGCGGCGCTACCCTCCCCTCAAGGGGGAGGGGCAAACCACAGATTTCCGTGGCTAGCAAAAATGGTGACCCGGCGCCGAAGCGCCGGGTCGCGATCAGATCAATAAATCTTCGAGAATTCTTCGATGTTGGACTTGTCGAAGGTGAACGGAGGCGCCATGGCGCCCGAGTTCGTATCATCCAGCGTCAGCTCGCCCATGCGGCCCATCGACAGGGTGGCGCCGGGAGCGGCTTCCCCGCCTTCGACCAGGTCATTGGCCAGCATCACGGCCGCATAGCCCAGGTCGATCGGGTTCCACAAAGCCACCGCCTGGCTCGCGCCATTGTCGATGAACTGCTTGAACTCGCTCGGCAGCGCCAGGCCGGTCACGTTGACCTTGCCGATCAGGCCCTGGTCGGTCACCACCTGCGCAGCCGCCACGACGCCGACCGTGGTCGGGGCGATGATGGCTTTGAGATCGGGATAGGAGGCGATGAGGCCCTTGGCTTCGTCGGTCGACTTCACCGAGTCATCGTCGCCATACACAACCGAGACGAGGTTGATATTGGGGAACTTTTCCGGGATGGCGGCCTTGGCGGCGTCGATCCAGGCATTCTGGTTGGTCGCGGTGGAAGCGGCCGAGAGGATCGCCACGTCGCCGCCTTCCGGCAGATAGTCGGCGGCCAGCTTGATGATGGTCTCGCCGATCAGGCCGATATCGGACGGGTTGAGGTGAAGCTGGCGGCCTTCGGGCGCAACGCCCGAATCCCAGGAAATCACCTTGATGCCGCGTTCCATGGCCTTCTGCAGCGCCGGCACCAGGGCGTCGGGATCATTGGCCGAGATGGCGATGGCGTCGACCTGCTGGGCGATCAGCGAGTTGACGACTTCGATCTGGGCTTCGGCCGTGGCAGCGGTGGGGCCGGTATAGATGACTTCGACGTCACCCAGTTCGGCGGCCGCTTCCTGGGCGCCCTTGTTGGCGGCGTCGAAGAAGCCGTTGCCGAGCGACTTCACCACCAGCGCGATGCGGGTCTGGGCATAGGCGGGGGCGGCGAGCAGCACTGCGACGGCAGTGGTGGTAGCCAGGAGCTTCAAGAGTTTCATCTGATATCCCTCCCTGGGACGTTCTGGTCTTGTTAGGCTTGAACTCAGGCGACCGTTTTCTGGTCACCTTGAGCGCTGGTCTCCGCCACGAGGAGCCGCACGCCTGCCGTTTCCAGCATTTGCCGGTCTTCGTCGCGGATGCCGCTATCGGTGATGACAGCGGCAATTCGGTCGAGCCCGCACAGGATGAGGCTCGATCTCCCCGAAAACTTCGATGAATCCGCCAGCACGATCAGCTCGTCCGCCTGCCCGATCAGGGCCAGTTCGGACTGCACGACCATCGGATCGGCTTCCATCAGCCCATGGGCGCCGATGCCCTGGCAGCCGATGAACATGCGCTTGGCGTAGAAATGCGATGCCACCACCCCGCCAAAGGGCGACAGGATGACATTCTGCTCGCGATAGATCGTGCCGCCGGGAATGACGACCGAATTGCGCGAATTGTGGATCAGGAATTCGGCAATGCCGAAGCTGTTGGTGAAGACGCTGAGCCGCTTGCCCGTCAGGTGATGCACCATCTGGTAGGTTGTGGTGCCGCCATTGATGATGATCGGCTCGCCATCCTTGCACAGCTCGGCCGCCACGCGGGCAATGGCCCGCTTCTGCGCGATATTGAGCGTTTCGTTCACCGAGAAGGGCCGCCCCATCAACCCGCCCTGCTCCGGCGGCGTCAGCGCCTCGGCGCCGCCACGCACCCGGCGCACTTGTCCCTGCACATGCAGGGCCGCAATGTCCCGGCGGATCGTCGCTTCCGACGAACCGGTGACCTCGCACAGATCCGCCACCGTCGCGACAGGGCGCGATTGCACGGCGGCCAATATGACGCGATGACGTTCGGTTTCGTGCAAATGACTTCTCCCTGCTCCATTTGCTTCCATCAATTCCGGTCAGTGTCAATCACCAAAACACCAGATACACTCAATTGCGTTCATATATGACCGATATTGATCGTTTCTGATTGACACGACTTCGGATTCTATGGCCTTGTCCGGGCAAACGTATGGAAGCACCACATACTCGATGTCACCCCGGCCTTGAGCCGGGGCCCATCCTGAGATCTCAAGATGGATCCCGGCTCAAGGCCGGGATGACACCGTGGATGGGGCGGCCATCTGCACCAGCGCTCGCAATGCGCGACGCCTATTCTTCGGGAGGAATGTCATGTCCACCGCGCCCAAGCGCCTTGAAAACAAGTGGGACGACGCCAAGGCGGCCGCGATGAGCGAGCCGGAGCGCCTTGTCTACCGCTCCAACCTGCTGGGGTCAGACAAGCGCGTGACCAATTACGGTGGCGGCAACACCTCCTCCAAGATCATGCAGAAGGACCCTCTGACCGGCCAGGAGGTCGAAGTGCTCTGGGTCAAGGGTTCGGGCGGCGACAGCGCCTCGATCAAGCTCGATGGCTTTTCGACCCTCTATATGGAAAAGCTCCGCGCCCTCAAGGGCCTCTATCGCGGCGTCGACTATGAGGACGAGATGGTGGGCTACCTGCCCCACGCCACCTTCAATCTCAATCCCCGCGCCGCCTCCATCGACACCCCGCTCCATGCCTATGTGAACCGCCCCTTCGTCGATCACATGCACCCCGACGCCATCATCGCCATCGCTGCCAGCAAGAACAGCAGGGAACTGACCCAGAAAATCTTCGGCGACACGATCGGCTGGCTGCCGTGGAAGAAGCCCGGCTTCGAGCTGGGCCTGTGGCTGGGCAAATTCTGCGAGGAAAACCCCAATGCCAAGGGCCTGATCCTCGAGTCCCATGGCCTCTTCACCTGGGGCGACACGCCCAAGCAATGCTACGAAACCACAATCGGCGTCATCAATCAGGCCATCGAATGGTTCGAGCAGCAGACCGAAGGCAAGACCATTTTCGGCGGCAAGGCCGTCGATAGCCTGCCATCAGACCAGCGCCGCGCCATCGCCGCGCGGCTGATGCCGAAAATCCGCGGCTTCATCTCGGAAGACAGCCACAAGCTGGGCCATTTCGACGACTCCGCCGCCGTCCTCGAATTCGTCAATTCCAACGACCTCCGGCCTCTCGCGGCATTGGGCACATCCTGCCCCGACCACTTCCTGCGCACCAAGATCCGCCCGCTGGTGATCGACTTCGACCCGGCCAATCCTGACGTGGACGCCGTCATATCCGGCCTCGCCGACCAGATCGCCGCCTATCGCGTCGACTACCAGGCCTATTACGACCGCTGCAAACACGACAATTCGCCCGCCGTGCGCGACCCCAATGCCGTGGTCTACCTGATGCCCGGCGTCGGCATGTTCACCTTCGCCAAGGACAAGGCCACCGCCCGCATTTCGGGCGAATTCTACGTCAACGCCATCAACGTGATGCGCGGCGCCTCGACCGTCTCCACCTATGTCGGCCTGCCCGAACAGGAAGCCTTCGATATCGAATACTGGCTGCTCGAAGAGGCCAAGCTGGCCCGCATGCCCAAGCCCAAATCCCTGGCCGGACAGATCGCTCTGGTCACCGGCGGCGCCGGCGGCATCGGCAAGGCCACCGCCGTCCGCCTGCTACGCGAAGGCGCCTGCGTCGTCCTCGCCGATATCGACGAAACTGCGCTGGCCGCCGCCAGTGACGAACTGGGCGGTGCTTTCGGCAAGGATTTCGTCCGTCCGGTCAAGCTCAACGTGACGCAAGAAGCCGTGGTCATCGCGGGCTTTGCGGAAGCCGTGGTCGAATTCGGCGGCCTCGACATTCTCGTCTCCAATGCCGGCATCGCCTCCTCGGCCCCGATCGAGGACACCTCGCTCGAGCTGTGGAACAAGAATATGGACATTCTGTCCACGGGCTATTTCCTCGTCAGCCGCGAAGCCTTCCGCCTGTTCCGCCAGCAGAAGATCGGCGGCAATGTCGTCTTCGTCGCCAGTAAGAACGGCCTCGCCGCTTCGCCCAATGCCTCGGCCTATTGCACAGCAAAGGCCGCCGAAATCCACCTTGCCCGGTGCCTCGCCCTCGAAGGAGCCGCCGAGCAGATCCGCGTCAATGTGGTCAATCCCGACGCAGTCCTGCGCGGCTCCAAGATCTGGGCCGGCGAATGGCTGGAGCAGCGCGCCTCGACCTACAAGACCGACAAGGATGGCCTCGAGGAAATGTACCGCGAACGCTCGATGCTCAAGCGCTCCGTCTTCCCCGAGGACATTGCCGAAGCCATCTATTTCTTCGCCTCGGACGCCTCGGCCAAGTCCACCGGCAACATCATCAACGTCGACGCGGGCAACGCGCAGAGCTTTACACGGTAAGTTCAATGAAGGGGCCGAAAGACCCCCTCCCCGGCCCTCCCCTCAAGGAGGAGGGAGGGCCTACACCAACACCGGATGCGCGGCTCCTGTCCTTCCCTCCCCCTTGAGGGGAGGGACCGTGGGAGGGGGTCGCTGAGGGAGGCACGAAACAAATGACCGAAACAATCATAGACAAATCCACCATCGAAGCCGAAAACGCCCGCCGCGCGGCCGACCTCCATGTCGATTACGACACCCTCGGCGAACGCCTCGACCGTCGCGGCGTCGATATCGACGCCATCAAGGCCAAAGTCGCCGCCTTCAACGTCGCCGTCCCCTCCTGGGGCGTCGGCACCGGCGGCACCCGCTTTGCCCGCTTCCCCGGCAAGGGCGAGCCGCGCGACATCTTCGACAAGATCGAGGATTGCGCCGTCATCGCCCAGCTCACCCAGGCCACCCGCACCGTCTCCCTCCATATTCCATGGGACAAGGCCGATCCGAACCGCCTGAAGCAGGCCGCCAGCCGCTTCAATCTCGGCTTCGACGCCATGAATTCCAATACCTTCGCTGATGCGGCCGGCCAGCTCCAGTCCTACAAGTTCGGCTCGCTCTCCGCCGCCGACGCCGCCACGCGCAATCAGGCCATCGAGCACAACCTCGAATGTATCGAGATCGGCCAGACCATCGGCTCCAAGGCCCTCACCGTCTGGATCGGCGACGGCTCCAACTTCCCCGGCCAGGTGAATTTCACCCGGCAGTTCGAGCATTACCTCGACTCGATGAAGTCCATCTACGCCGCCCTGCCCGATGACTGGCGCGTCTATACCGAACACAAGATGTACGAGCCGGCGTTCTATTCGACCGTGGTGCAGGATTGGGGCACCAATTACCTCATCGCCAGGGAGCTCGGCGACAAGGCCTATTGCCTGGTCGATCTCGGCCACCATGCGCCCAACGTCAATATCGAGATGATCGTCGCCCGCCTCGCCCAGTTCGGCAAGCTCGGAGGCTTCCATTTCAACGACAGCAAATATGGCGACGACGACCTCGATGCCGGCTCGATCGACCCGTTCCGCCTGTTCCTCGTCTTCAACGAACTGGTGGATGCCGAAAGCCGCGACAAGGATTTCCACCCCGCCCACATGCTCGACCAGTCGCACAATGTCACCGACCCCATCGAGTCCCTGATGCTGTCGGCCGCCGATGTGCAGCGCGCCTACGCGCAGGCCCTGCTGGTCGACCGCACCGAGCTCAAGGCGGCCCAGCAGGCCAACGACGCCCTCGCCGCCACCCAGGCCTTGCGCCTGGCCTATCGCACCGATGTCGAGCCCATCCTGGCCATGGCCCGCATGGAACAGGGCGGCGCCATCGATCCGCTCGCCACCTATCGCGCCTCCGGCTACCGCGCCAAAGTCGCCGAAGTCCGTCCCGAGGTCGCGGTCGGGTCGAGCGGCATCGTCTAAGAGCACGTCAGCAAAAGTGGGAACCGGTTTTGCGGTTCGACGTGCGACACGCAAAAGGCAGAATTTCCAACGCACCTCCCCGCGCTGGAAATAACGAGGCCCGGTGAGCAATCACCGGGCCTTTCGTTTGCGCCAACGAAACGCGATTGTCTCAGTCGACTCCCTCCCCCTTGCGGGGAGGGATCAAGGGTGGGGGGTGTTTAGCCCCGATATGCGGGCCAAATCACACCCCCTCCCAACCTCCCCCGTCAAGGGGGAGGAGCCGCGCGGTGGTTGGGTTGAAGTCATGCGATGGCCCTACCCACGAGGAGGCAACAGGCGGCAGCGGTGGCAACCGCAAGCGCCACCACTCAACGCTAACAGTCCGCTAACATTAGCGGCCCTCTGCTAACGCTATTTCATCGTCGGAAACTGGAACTCAGCCCCATCCTTGATGCCGCTCGGCCAGCGCGTCGTCACCGTCTTCACCTTGGTCCAGAACTGCATGGAGTCCGTGCCATACTGGTTCAAATCCCCGAACGAACTGGCCTTCCAGCCGCCGAAGCTGTGATAGGCCACCGGCACCGGAACGGGCACGTTCACCCCCACCATGCCGACATTGACCCTTGCCGCGAAATCGCGCGCCGCGTCGCCGTCGCGGGTGAAGATGGCCACGCCATTGCCGTAGGGATTTTTCGACGGCAGCTCAAGGGCTTCCTCATAGTTCTTCGCCCGCACCACCGACAGCACCGGCCCGAAGATTTCTTCCTTGTAGATGTCCATATCGGTGGTCACATGGTCGAACAGGCACGGCCCGACAAAGAAGCCACCCTCATAGCCCTGAAGCGAGAAATCCCGCCCATCGACCACCAGCGTGGCGCCCTGCTCCACGCCCTTGTCCACAAGCCCGAGCACACGGCTCTTGGCCGCCGCAGTGATCAGCGGCCCCATTTCCGAAGCTCGATCCGTCGCCGGCCCGACCTTGAGCGCATCGATCCGCGGGCGCAAAGCCGCGATGATCTTGTCGGCGGTCGCATCACCTACCGGCACCGCCACCGAGACCGCCATGCAGCGCTCGCCGGCTGCACCATAGCCCGAGCCCATCAGCGCATCGGCGGCCTTTTCCATATCGGCATCGGGCATGATGATCATGTGGTTCTTGGCCCCACCAAAGGCCTGAACCCGCTTACCATTTGCCGCTGCCGTGGCGTAGACATAGCGCGCAATCGGGGTCGAGCCGACAAAGCTCACCGCCGCAATCGCCTCGTGTTCCAGAATGCCGTCCACCGTCGCCTTGCCGCCCTGCACCACATTGAGCACGCCCTTGGGCAGCCCGGCCTCGATGGCCAGTTGCGCCAGGCGCACCGGCACGGAGGGGTCGCGTTCCGAAGGCTTGAGAATGAAGGCGTTGCCCGCCGCAATGGCCGGCGACAGCATCCAGAGCGGGATCATGGCCGGGAAGTTGAACGGGGTTATCCCCGCGCCGATGCCCACCGGCTGGCGCATGGAATACATATCTATCCCCGGCCCCGCCCCCTCGGTGTAAGCTCCCTTCAGCAGATGCGGTGCGCCGGCCACGAATTCGGCCACTTCCAACCCGCGCAGCACATCCCCCTTGGCATCATCGAAGGTCTTGCCATGCTCGGCACTCAGCAATTCGGCCAGTTCGTCCATATGCTGGTTGAGCAAAGCCACATAGTTGAAGAACACTCTTGCACGTCTTTGGGGATTGGTCGCGGCCCAAGCCGGCTGCGCCGCAGAAGCCGAAGCGACAGCCGCATCGAGATCGGCTTTGGTCGCCAGCGCCACCCGCGCCTGCACCTCACCGGTGGCGGGGTTGAACACATCCTGAAATTCGGTGCTGGAACCGGTCGTTTCGACGCCGTCGATGAAATGGCCAATGGTGCGCATGAGGCTCTCCTTGCTCGGATATCCTCATCGCGCTATAAATTCTGATGTTCAACACGATAGATTTCGCATCTGTTGTGCAGAAATTATAGCTGTTCGACGATGAGTACCATGCTTCCACAACCACCGGACAGCACCTCCCCCTTGACGGGGGAGGCTGGGAGGGGGTGGCGGTTAGCCCGGATATCCGGGCCAAACACCCCCCACCCTTGATCCCTCCCCGCAAGGGGGAGGGAGACGACTGGACCGGTCGCGCCCCCAAAAACCCAAGGAATCCAATGAACTGGGACGACATTCGCATCTTCCTCGCCGTCGCCCGTAGCGGCCAGATCCTCGGCGCTGCCAGAGCCCTGAACCTCAATCACGCCACCGTCGCCCGCCGCCTCACCGCGCTCGAAACCGCCCTGGGCAGCACGCTCTTCATCCGCCGCACCAATGGCTCCGACCTGTCCCCTAGCGGCGAACGCTTCCTTGTCCATGCCGAAGCCATGGAAAGCGCCATGCTGGCCGCCAGCGAATCCGCCGGCGCTGACAGCCGCATCGATGGCGTGGTCCGGGTCGGCGCGCCCGATGGCTTCGGCGTCGCCTTCCTCGCCCCCCGCCTGGGCGAGCTCACCGAGCGCCACAAGGGCCTGCGCATCGAACTGGTCCCCGTCCCCCGCGCCTTCTCGCTGTCCCGCCGCGAGGCCGACATTGCCGTCACCCTGGAACGCCCCCGCGAAGGCCGGCTGGTCGCCCGCAAGCTCACCGACTACCGTCTCGGCCTCTACGCCTCGCAGCCCTATCTCGACCGCAATGGCACCCCCGCGAGCCTGGCCGATCTCGCAGCCCACCGCCTCGTCGGCTATGTCGAAGACCTGCTCTATACGGCCTCGCTCGACTACACCGCCGAATTCCTCAAGGGCTGGCATTCCTCGCTCGCCGTCTCCTCGGCCATGGGCCAGACCGAGGCGGTGCGGGCCGGGGCCGGCATCGGCATTCTCCACGCCTTCATGGCCGGCCGCGACACCGGCCTCGTTCCCGTCCTGCCCGCCCACACGCTGACCCGCAGCTACTGGACCGTCATGCACGAAGACCTCCGCACCATCAGCCGCGTGGCGCTGGTGGCCGATTTCCTGGCCGAGATCGTCACGCGGGATAGGGCGATATTCTAGGTCCGCAATGTCGCCGTTGCCGGGACGATCCAGTCGCGAAAGGCCTTGATCTTGGGGCTGTTCCGCCGCGCCTCGGGATAGACGAAGTAATAGCCATGCCCGTCCCAGCCGTTCATGGGAAAGGGCTGCACCAACCGTCCGGCCGCCACGTCCTCGGCGTAGAAGGGCGGCGTCAGCATGGCCACGCCACGCCCGGCAATGGCCGCCGCCGCTTCCAGATTCTGCGATCCCAGCCGGCTGAACGGCCTGTTCGGCGTGGTCGGGCTGGGCACACCGGCCAGTTCCAGCCAGGCACACAGCCAGGGATCGTCAGGCGTGATCTGCGGCACGCGCAGCAGGTCGGCCGGTTCGCGCACCTGATATTCCTCCACCAGGCGCGGGCTCAGCATCGGCGCGAATTCCGCCTTGAGCAGCAGATGCCCGACCAGTCCGGGCGATAACTTGGTGGCCGCCCTGATGCCGGCATCGAACTCCTCCCCGGAAAAATCCACCAGATGCGCCGAACTCTCGACCCGCACCGCGATATCAGGGTTGGCCAGTTGGAACAGGCCGATATTGGCGGCCAGCCAGTGGCTGGCAAAGGTCGGCACCGAACTCAGGCTCAGCAGCCCCTCCACCCGCCCGCGCGAGGCGGCGAAGGCGTCGCGCAGGGTTTCGAAGGCCGTGCTCACATCGGGCGCCAGCCGCGCCCCGGTCTCGCTTAGCGCGATCTGCCTCGGCTTGCGCAGGAACAGTGGCGCCCCCACGCGCTCCTCCAGAATCTTGATCTGATAGCTCACCGCCGCCTGCGTCATGCCCAGCTCGTCGGCGGCTTTGGTAAAGCTCAGATGCCGCGCCACGGCCTCGAAGGCGCGAATGGCGGCCAGCGGTGGCAGACTGGACATGGATCAAATCTCCTTATGCCTCATTATCCAGCTTTAGTTGGAATTTCGGCCTGCTGCCAACCATTTTCAATGCATGGAACACAAAGCAGAAGGCAGCCCCATAAGGCTGTTTATAGCCATGAACACCATCGCCAGACCGCTGATTGCCGCCTTCCACCTGCCCCGTTGGAGCATGCCACGCCTCTTCGACGCCGCCCGTCGTCGCCGCCAGGCCACGATCGACCTGATCCACGCTTCGCCACATCTGCTGCGCGATATCGGGCTCGGCGAGGGGCATGACGGCAAGCGCCAGCGCTGAGAATGCAACATCGACCGCCCGCCGGCGGTTCACCCTTGCACAGGCGAACCTGACTTCACTAAAACCACTCCATGTCTAAAACCACGCCCGCCACGCTGGCCCTCACCAAAGCCGGTATCCCCTTTGCCACCGCGACCTATGACTACGACCCCGATGCGGATCGGGTCGGGTTGCAGGCGGCCGAGGCAATGGGGGTTTCACCATCCATCGTGCTCAAGACGCTGATGGCCGAGGTTGACGGCAAGCCGGTCTGCGTCGTCGTGCCCTCCGACGAGGAGGTGAACATGAAAAAGCTCGCCGCGGCCTTTGGTGGCAAGTCGGCCCACATGATGAAGCCGGCCGATGCCGAGCGGCTGACCGGCTACAAAGTGGGCGGCATCAGCCCGTTCGGCCAGAAAAAGCCGGTGCCGACCGCCGTCGAGGAATTGGCGACGCTGGAAGACGAGATTTTTCTCAATGGTGGCCAGCGCGGCTTGCAGATCCGCATGAAGCCCGACGACCTGGTCGCGGCCCTGGGCGGCAAGGCCGCCGACCTCATCCGCTGATCCCCCCTGTTCGGGGATAGCGCCCACCCTCACAGGCAATAAGGTCCGCTCCATCCTTGGAGGGACATTTTCATGAACAAATTTCTGGCAGTCGGCATCGCGGCCGTGGTCGCTGCAGCATTGGCCGGATGCAGCGTGACGGGCGGGGACCTGATCCGGCCGGGCGAAGCGACGGGCACGTTGATCGTGGCCAACGGCTCCTATGGCTATCTCGATGCCATCGTGATTTCGGACTGCAACAACTTCACCTACGGCTTCAATCGCCTGTCCGACGGCGACTCGATCGCGCCCGGCGACGCGCGCAGCTTCACACTCTCGGCCGGCTGCTGGGATGTCGGCGGCGGCGAATTCGGCGGCGGCGAGGCCTATGAACGCATGACCATCACGCCGGGCAGCGTGACGCGGTTCACCATCACGGATTGAAACCCCGGAAGCATCCCCCACCAGCCGTCACCCACGGGTGACGATCTGTGTTGGGGAGAGTATCAGGAACCGAATCCCAGACAGACAAAAGGCGCCCGAATGGACGCCTTCATCTCAAGTCTGATTGGTCGGCCTGGACCGGTATTAGCGGGCCAGTGCGCCGCGAGCGATGTTCTTGATGTCGCCCTTGGTGATGCCGAGGTCGTTCAGCTGACGCTGATCGAGAGCGCTGAGTTCGCGCATGGTGCGCTGATACTGAGCAAACTGTGCGATTTTCTGGCGGATGTTCATTTCGGTTCCCCTTCGTTTTGATGACCCTTATCTATAGTCGTCGGGTCGTGATTAGAAGATGGACTCTTTGCACATCCGTTATGCACTACGTGCACGTTAAAGAGGCAAACCGTTCAGGTTCGCTTCAGCCGGCAGGACATCAATAATTGCCACCTGACACCACAACACCCTGGTTTTCATAGGAAAAATGGGAAAGGCCGCCACGGCGGCGGCCTTAACCGATTTTTGACCATCCAGTCAGCGCCATGCGCCAGACGGGTGCCGGCCCTTAGCGTTGGCCCGGCTCCGCTTCCTCGGCGACGTGCCGGTCCTCGCGCAGTTCGAACCACATGGCGTTGAGAATGGCGAAGGAACAGGCCAGCCCCAGGCCGAGGATCCATGAAAAATACCACATAGGCGTCTCCTAATAGGCGTTGGGGTTCTTTTCGAGCGACTGGGTGCTCACCGTGCCGCGCATCACGCGGAACACGAAGGCGGTGTAGAGCAGGATGATCGGCAGGAAGAACACCGTCACCAGCAGCATGATGAACAGCGTCAGGTGGCTGGACGAAGCATCCCACAGGGTCAGGCTCGCCTCCGGCACGGTCGAGGATGGCAGCAGGAACGGGAACAGCGACAGGCCCGCCGTGGCGACGATGCCTGCAATGGCCACGCTCGACGCCAGCAATGTCACCAGCCGCAGCCGCGCCTGCAGCCCGATCACCGCCCCGGCCAGCCCGGCAAAGCCCAGCACCGGCCCCGCAATCATCCAGGGATAGAGCTCGTAATTGGCCAGCCACCCACCGCGGGTCAGTGTCACGCTCTTGCCCAGGGGGTTGATGGCGGCATTGCCATCCACCGCGCTGGTAATGGCATAGCCGTCAATGCCGAAGGCAATCCACACGCCGGCCAGCGCGAACAACAGGATAGTCACGATACCAGCCAGCGAGCCATAGGTCCGCGCCCGTTCGGCCAATGGCCCAGTGGTGCGGCCGGCAATGACAGCGGCGCCCTGCGTCACGATCATGCCCAGGCTCACCAGTCCGCACAGCAGCGCGAAGGGCGTCAACAGCATGAAGAAATTGCCGGTATAGAAGGCGCGCATCGTGTCATCGAGGTGGAATGGCGCGCCGAGCAGCACATTACCCACCGCTACCCCGAAGATCAGCGCAGGCACGAAGCCGCCGACGAACAGCACCCAGTCCCAGGTGGCGCGCCAGCGGTCATCCTTGATCTTGCTGCGGAACTTGAAGCCCACCGGCCGCAGGATCAGCGCCAGCAGGATCACGATCATGGCGAGGTAGAAGCCCGAAAAGCTCACCGCATAAAGTGGCGGGAAGGCTGCGAAGATCGCCCCGCCCCCCAGGATCAGCCACACCTGGTTGCCCTCCCAGGTAGGTCCGACCACGTTCAGCAGCACGCGCCGTTCCGCATCGGTGCGGGCGGCGAAGGGCAGCAGCGCGCCCACGCCGAGATCGCGCCCGCCCATGATGGCGAAGCCGGTCAGCAGGATACCCAGCAGCAGCCACCAGATGAGGCGCAGGGTTTCATAGTCCAGCGGAATGGTGCTCATGATCCGAGCTCCTTGTTGGCAGGCGTGGCGGGCAAGGCGGCAACGACGAAGTCCGCGTCATCGCCCTCGTCCTCGGCGAACAGCTTGTCCTGCGGTCCGGCCTTGATGATCTTGACCATCAGCATGATCATGATGACCAGCAGGATCGAGTAGAGCGTCACGAAGAAGCTCAGCGAGATGACCAGGTCCCAGAAATGGAGGCCCGATGCCGCATAGAAGGTCGGCAACACGCCTTCCACCACCCAGGGTTGTCGCCCGAATTCGGCGATGAACCAGCCGCTTTCGATGGCGATCCACGGCAAGGGCAAAAGAAAGAAGCTGAACCAGAGCAGCGGCTTGTTGGTTTCCAGCCAGCCCCGCGAGGCCCGGTAGAACCACAGCGCGAAGAAGCCGATGAAGAAGAAGCCCAGCCCCATCATGATGCGGAAGGTCCAGAACAGCGGCCAGACGCCGGGCACCGTGTCGGCCGCCGCCTGCGCGATCTCGGCGTCGGTCGCATTGCCGACATCCTCGCGATAACGCTTGAGCAGCAGGCCATAGCCCAGGTCGGCCCAATGCTCCTCGAACACCGCACGGGCCTCGGCATTGCTGCCATCGGCGCGGATATCCTGCAGCGCGTCATAAGCGACCATGCCCGAGCGGATGCGCGTCTGCGCATGCTCGACCAGTTCGTCGATGCCCGGCAGTTCCTCATTGAGCGAGCGCGTGGTGATGAGGCCCCCCACCCAGGGCACCTGGATGGAAAAGCTCGGCGCGCCGCCATCGGCTCCGGGAATGGCGAAGATCGTCCAAGGCGCCGGGGCCGGCTCGGTGTGATAGCTGGCCTCCATGGCCGCGATCTTCATCTTCTGGTGCTCGGTCGCGACATAGCCGCTCTCGTCGCCCAGCACGACCACCGACAAAGCCGAAGCCAGCCCGAAGCTGGCCGCCACCACCATGGAGCGCTTGGCCAGTTCCACATGCTTGCCGCGCACCAGGAACAGGCACGAAACGGCGAAGATGAACACCGCGCCGCAGACATAGCCGGCGCTGACCGTATGCACGAACTTGGCCTGCGCCACCGGATTGAACAGCACCGCCACGAAATCGGTGACTTCCATGCGCATCGTGTCGGGGTTGAATTTCGAGCCGACCGGATTCTGCATCCAGCCATTGGCGATCAGGATCCACAAAGCCGAGAAATTGGCGCCCAAAGCCACCAGCCAGGTCACCGCCAGATGCCCCACCTTGCTCAGCCGGTCCCAGCCGAAGAAGAACAGCCCGATAAAGCTGGCTTCGAGGAAGAAGGCCATCAGCCCTTCGATGGCCAGCGGCGCGCCGAATACGTCGCCCACATAGTGGCTGTAATAGCTCCAGTTCATGCCGAACTGGAATTCCATGACGACGCCGGTGGCCACGCCCATAGCGAAATTGACGCCGAACAGCGTGCCCCAAAACAGGGTGGCCTTGCGCCACACCTCGCGCCCGGTCATCACATAGACGCTTTCCATGATGGCCATCATCACGGAAAGCCCAATGGTCAGCGGCACGAAGATGAAGTGATACATGGCGGTGGCGGCGAATTGCCACCGCGAGAGCTCGACAACGGTCATGTCGATCATGGTGATACTGCCTCTATGCTTGGCAGCGCCCGAGTCGCCGCCGTCACTGCGCACTCTATGCGCCACCAGACTCGCCCATGCCTTGATTCAGATCAAGGGCGAGCCGCGTCATCATGGTATAGACAGGCATGCTTTTGCTCGATGCTGCCAAAACCCCCTCAGGTGGCGGTTGGAAGGGGGAATCCTCGCTTGACCGATACAGACCGCCACAATGCCCGCACCCTCTCCGCCCTGCGCCATAACGGCGGCCCCTGGCTCATTCTCGCCACCGGCGCACCGCTGCTCGCTGGTGGCTTGCTGGTCTGGCAGGCATGGACCCTCGCTTCCGTCCTCGGCAACGCCATCGAGGCCCGCGCGCCCGTCGCCACTCTCGCCCCCGGCATCGTGCTCATCCTCGCCCTGCTGCTCGCCCGCGCCGCCCTCGCTGCCATCGGCGACCGCGCCGGCACCGAGGCCGCCGAAGCCATCAAGCTCCGGCTCCGCACCACCCTCTTCTCGCACCTGCTGGCCGGATCGCCCCGCGCGGCCACCCAGCCGCAATCGGGCGCCGCCTCGGCCGCCATCATCGACCAGGTGGAAGCACTCGACGGCTTTTTCGCCCGCTACCTGCCCGCCATGATCGGCGCCACCGTGCTGCCCGTCGCCTTTGGCGCCATCATCCTGCCCCTCGACTGGTTGGCCGGACTGCTCTTCCTCGTCACCGCGCCGTTGATTCCCGTCTTCATGGCGCTGGCCGGCTGGGGCGCGCAGCTCGCCACCGAAAGGCAGGCCCGCGCCCTGAGCCTGCTCACCAGCCGCTTCGCCGACCGGCTGCGCGGCATCGTCACGCTCAAGCTGTTCGGCCGGGCCGAGGCAGAAACCTCGGGCATCGTCGTCGCCAGCGATGAACTCCGCCGCCGCACCCTGCGTGTGCTGCGCATCGCCTTCCTGTCCTCGGCCGTACTCGAATTCTTCGCCGCCCTTGGTGTCGCCGGCATCGCGCTCTATGTCGGCCTCACCTTCATCGACTACCTCCACCTGCGCACCACGCCGCTGACCCTCGAACTCGGTCTCTTCCTCCTCCTGATGGCCCCCGAGGTCTATAATCCCCTGCGCCTGCTCGCCGCGCATTACCACGACCGCGCCGCCGCCAAATCCGCCATCGGCGAAATCGAGGCCCAACTCGGCACCCTCTCACCTCTCCCTTCGGGGGAGAGAGCCTGCCCCGGACTTGATCCGGGGTCGGCCGCAGGCCGGATGAGGGGGCCTTCCCCACGCACCGTGTCAAGAAAAGGGCCCCTCGCCCGACCGAAAACGGTCGACCTCTCCCCCAGGGGGAGAGGTGAAGCGCGCGGCCCCCTCGGCCTCGCCGCCACCAGCCTCACCCTGCGCACACCCGATAGCGCCCGCGTCATCCTCGCCAATGCCGATTTTACCATCGCCCCCGGCGAACACGCCGCCCTGCTCGGCCCCAGCGGCATCGGCAAATCCACCCTGCTCGAGGCCATGGCCCGCCTGCGCCTCTACGAAGGCGGAATCATGCTGGATCACCGTCCCCTCGCCGACTGGCCCGAACCCGACCTGCGCGCCCGCACCACCATGCTGGGCCAGAAGCCGCGCATCTTCGCCGGCTCCATGGCGCATAACATCGCCCTGGCCCGCCCCGGCGCGTCACCCGCGGACATCCGCCGCGCCGCCGAACGCGCCCATGTCGCCGCCTTTGCCGATGCCCTGCCCGATGGTCTCGATACGCTGCTCGGCGAAGGCGGACTCGGCCTGTCCGGTGGGCAGGCCCAGCGCATCGCCCTGGCCCGCATCTATCTGCGCGATGCCGGGCTGATCCTGCTCGACGAGCCCACCGCCCATCTCGATGCCGAACTGGAACAAGTGGTGCTCGACGACCTCAAGGCCCATGCAAGCGGCCGCACCCTCATCATCGCGACGCATTCGCTCGCGGTCGCCGCCCGCATGGACAAAGCGTGGCGCATTGCCGGCGAGACCCTGTTGCCCACGCCGCTCCCGACAGGCAAGGGCAGGAGCGTCGCGTGAAGGCCCTTCTCACCTTCCGCGGCCTATTCGCCACCCAGTTCAAGGGCTTCGCCCTGGCGCTTATTCTGTCGCTGGTGACGCTGGCGGCCGGTGTCGCCCTGCTCGGCACGTCGGGCTGGTTCATCACCGCCGCCGCGCTCACCACGGCGGGCCTCGCCTTCAATCTCTTCGCACCCTCGGCGCTGGTGCGCGGCTTCTCTTTTATCCGCATCCTCGCCCGCTATGGCGAACGCCTCGCCGGCCACGACGCCACGTTGCGCCTGCTGGCCGACTTGCGCGGCTGGCTGTTCGCCCGCCTGTTTCCGCGCCTGCCCATCGCCGATCGCAGCCTGCGCCATGGCGATCTGGTCAGCCGCCTCACCGCCGATGTCGATGCGCTCGATACCGCTTTCCTCGTCGCCATCGGCCCCATAGCCGCTGCCTTCGTCATCGGCGCGGCGCTGACCGGCGTCCTCGCATGGCTGCTGCCCGGCGCGGCATGGCTTTATGGGCTTTGCTTTGCCGCCGCGGTGCTCGCGGTGCCCGCCGGCCTGGTCCTGGCTAGCCGTCGCGCCGGCAAGGACGTGGTCAGCCGCGCCGCCGAAGCGCGCGCCTCCGTGCTCGACGGCATCGAGGGCCATGCCGATCTCACGGTGTTCGGCGTCCTGGGCACCGCCCAATCGGACTTTGCCACGACCGCGCAACGCCTCGCTGCCGCCAGGGGCCGCCTGTCGACGCTCACTGCCGTCGCCGGTTTCGCCGTGCAGGCTCTTGCCGCGCTGGCGCTGGCCGGCACCCTCTGGCTCGGGCTCGATGCCCTGGCCGCCGGCACCGTCGAAGGCCCCGTCCTTGCCGGCCTGCTGCTGGCCGTGGCCGGCAGCTTCGAGGCCACCAGCACAATCGTCCGCAGCGTCGGCAAGCTCACCACCGCCATGGCCGCCGCTGAGCGCCTTACCGCTATTGCCGAGGCCCCGCCTGCGATCGTGGACCCGGCGATGCCGGCCGAGCGCACAGCCGATGCCACCATCGTCCTCGCCGATATCACCTTCGGCTATGGCGGTCCGCCGGTGCTGACCAATCTCGACCACATCGTCGCGCCCGGTGAGCATATCGCCATCACCGGCCCCAGCGGCATCGGCAAATCGAGCCTGCTGGGCCTGCTGCTGCGCCTCGCCGATCCACAAGCCGGCCGCATCACCCTGGGCGGCGTCCCACTGCCCGCACTGCGCCAGGCAGATATCCATGCCGGCATGGCCCTGCTCAGCCAGGACAGCCCGCTCTTCAACGACACCATCCGCGCCAACCTGCTGATCGCCCGCCCCGACGCCGATGACGACGCTCTCTGGACCGCCCTCGCCGATGCCGGCATCGCCGATTTCGTCCGCGTCCTGCCCGCCGGTCTCGATACGATGATGGGCGAAGGCGGCCGCACGGTCTCGGTGGGCCAGGCCCGCCGCCTCTGCCTCGCCCGCGTGCTGCTGTCGCCGGCCCCGATCCTGCTTCTGGACGAACCCACCACCGGCCTGGACCGCCCGGCGGAAGCGGCGTTCTTTGAAACCCTGCACCAGGCCGCGCAGGGCCGCACGGTGATCGTCGTCACCCACGCGGCGATTCCGGAGGGAACGATGGATCGGGTGCTGACGCTACGGGGCGGGATGCTGGGGTGAGCCTCTTCACCTCTCCCTTCGGGGGAGAGGTCGGCGCGTAGCGCCGGGTGAGGGGGCCTTCCCCATGCACCTCACCCAGTAAAGGCCCCCTCACCCGACCCTTCGGGTCGACCTCTCCCCCAAGGGAGAGGTAAGAACGCCCCTACCCGCACCGCACCCGCAGCCGCGCCACATCCGGCACTGATACATGCCGGTAATTCTCGATTTCGATCACCCCGTCGGCCTTGAGCTTGCTCATCTGGCGGCTCACCGTCTCGATGGTCAGCCCGAGAAAGTCCCCGATATCCGCCCGGCTCAGCGGCAGGTCGAAACTGGTCACCTCTTCCTGCGTTGGATCTATGTGACTGGCGATCAGATAGAGAAAACTCGCCACCTTCTCGGCGGCGGTCTTGCGGCCCAAGGTCACCATCCAGTCGCGCGCCTCGTCGAGTTCGCGCAGGGTCTGCAGCATGATGCGATGCTCCAGCGCCGGATTTTCGCGCACCAGAGCTTCGAGCGCCGGCTTGGGCACCATGCACAATTCCACATCCGATGCCGCCTCCGCCGTCACCCGGCTTTCGCTGGCAAACAGCCGTCCCAGCAGATCGGGCGCGAATTGCAGCCCCACCACCTGCTGGCGCCCGTCCTCCAGCACCTTGGACAGCTTCACCACCCCGCGCAGCACATTGCCATAGCTGGTGATCGGCTCGGCATCGGCCAGCAATTCCTGGCCGGCCTCATGATGCACGCGCCGCGTATGTCGTGCCAAAGCCAGCAATTGCTCGGAGGTCAGCGCGCCGCAAATCCCCTGATGACGGGATTCGCAGCTCTGGCAGAGCAGCGGCAGATCGGAATTGTGAATGTCGTTGCGGACGGGCTGCATGGCATATCGTCTCCTGACCGCCCCGATATAGGCCCGCCCCGCCAGGCCTTTAAGCCGCGCAAAGGTCGCAGCGCCAACCTGCCGCATGCCACGCCCTCGTGGTTCGAGGCTCGCGAAGGGCTCGCACCTCACCATGAGGGCTGCTGCTCGCTCGGTGTTCCAGTAGCCCTCATGGTGAGGCGGGAGCGCAGCGACCCTCGAACCACGAGGGCGTGGCAAACACCCCTTGACCTTCCCATGATTGGAACCTTTATATAGCCGAGGACGAGGTGAAACATCATGAACGAACACGTCCATACCAAGCCGCTTTCCATCGACATTACCGGCATGACCTGCGCGTCCTGCGTGGCGCGGGTGGAGAAGTCGCTGCTCAAGGTGCCCGGCGTCACATCGGCCTCGGTCAATCTGGCCACCGAGCGCGCCACCGTGCATGGCGGCGATAGCGAGGCCGTGCTCAAGGCGGTCGAGAGGGCCGGCTACAAGGGCAGCGAGACGCCCGAAATGCACCATCATGACCATTCCGGCCATCAGCATCACGACGAGGACGCCGCCGTGCTGCGCCGCGACGTGCTGATCGCGGGCGTCCTCACCCTGCCGCTTTTCGTGCTCGAAATGGGCGGCCATCTCTACATGCCCTTCCACATGTGGATCATGTCCGTCGTGTCGATGGATGTGCTGTGGGTGGCCTATTTCATCGCCACCAGCATCGTGCTCTTCGTGCCCGGCTGGCGCTTCTTCAAGATCGGCATTCCGGCCCTGCTGCGCGGTGCGCCGGAGATGAACTCGCTCGTCGCCCTCGGCTCGGGCGCGGCCTATCTCTATTCCGTCGTCGCCACCTTCGCGCCGCAACTGCTGCCCGAGGGCACGCGCTATATCTATTATGAAGCCGCCGCGGTCATCGTTACGCTGATCCTGGTCGGCCGCTGGCTTGAGGCCCTGGCCAAGGGCCGTACCGGCGAAGCCATCCAGCGGCTGGTGCGCGAACAGGCCAAGACCGCCCGCGTGCAGCGCGACGGCAAGGCGGTGGAACTGCCCATCGAACAGGTCGTGGAAGGCGACATCATCCTGGTCCGCCCCGGCGAGAAGATCGCCGTCGATGGCGAAATCACCGAGGGCGCCAGCCATATCGATGAATCCATGATCTCGGGCGAACCCCTGCCCGTCTCCAAGACTGCCGGCGCCCAGGTCATCGGCGGCACGCTCAACACATCGGGCAGCTTCAGCTTCCGCGCCACCAAGGTTGGCGGCGATACCATGCTGGCGCAGATCATCCGCATGGTCGAGGAGGCCCAGGGCGGCAAGCTGCCGATCCAGGGCGTGGTCGACAAGATCACGTTGTGGTTCGTGCCGGCTGTCATCGGCCTGGCCATTGCCACTTTCGCGGTCTGGGCCATCTGGGGGCCAGAGCCGGCGTCCATATTCGGCATGGTCAATGCCGTTGCCGTACTCATCATCGCCTGCCCGTGTGCCATGGGCCTGGCCGTGCCGACCTCGATCATGGTCGGCACCGGCCGCGCCGCCGAGCTGGGCGTGCTGTTCCGCAAGAGCGAAGCCCTGCAGCAGTTGCGCGACGCCAGGGTCGTGGCCTTCGACAAGACCGGCACGCTGACTGAAGGCAAGCCGGCCCTGACCGACCTGGTGCTGGCCGACGGCTTCGCGCATGACAACGTGCTGGCTCTCGTCGCCGCCGTCGAGGCAAAGTCCGAGCACCCGATTGCGTCAGCCATCGTCGCGGCGGCCGAACGGGCCGGCCTCGCCCTCGGCGCGGTCACCGACTTCCAGTCCCATGCCGGCAATGGCGCCTTCGCCAGCGTCGATGGACGGTCGGTCTCGGTCGGCTCCCAGCGCCATCTCGGCCAGCTCGACTTCTCCGGCTTTGCCGCCGACATCGACCGGCTCGCCGATGAGGGCAAGACCCCGGTCTTTGCTGCCATCGATGGCAAGCTGGCCGCCGCCATCGTCGTCGCCGACACGATCAAGCCCACCAGCAAGGCTGTCATCGATGCCCTGCATGCCATGGGCTTCAAGACGGCGATGATCTCGGGCGACAACCAGCGCACGGCCCAGGCCATTGGCCGCCGGCTCGGCATAGACGAAGTCCGCGCCGAAGTGCTGCCGGCCGACAAGGTGGCCACGCTCAAGGCCCTGCGCCAGTTCGGCCCGGTCGCCTATGTCGGCGACGGCATCAACGACGCGCCGGCCCTGGCGGAAGCCGATATCGGCATCGCCGTCGGCACCGGCACCGATGCCGCCATCGAAAGCGCCGATGTGGTCCTGCTCGGCGGCGACCTCAAGGGCGTGCTCAACGCCCTCATGGTGAGCCGCGCCACAATGAAGAACATCTGGGAAAACCTGTTCTGGGCCTTCGGCTACAATGTGCTGCTGATCCCGGTGGCGGCCGGCGTGCTGTTCCCGGCCTTCGGCATCCTGCTCAACCCGATGATCGGCGCCGGCGCCATGGCGCTCAGCTCGGTCTTCGTGGTCGGTAACGCACAGCGTCTGCGCCTGGTGAAAGGAGTAAATCCATGAATATCGGCGAGGCCTCCAGCGCCACCGGCGTTTCGGCCAAGATGATCCGCTACTACGAATCCATCGGCCTGATCCGCGCGCCCCTGCGCACCGGCAGCAACTATCGCGTCTATGGCGAGGATGAGGTTCACGTCCTCCGCTTCGTCAGGCGCGCCCGCACGCTGGGCTTTTCGGTCGAGGAAACCGCCACCTTGCTCGGCCTCTGGCAGGACAAGAGCCGCGCCAGCGCCGAGGTCAAGGATGTGGCCACCAGCCACATCACGGCACTCGAAACCAAGATCGCCGAACTGCAGGGGATGGTCAAAACCCTCAGGCACCTGGCCCATTGCTGCACCGGCGACAACCGCCCCGACTGCCCCATTCTCGACGACCTCGCCGGCGAGCATCCCGTTTCCAAAGGACACTGAACATGAGCGACAAGACCATTCTCACCGTCAACGACATGACCTGCAGCCACTGCGTCGGCACCGTGCGCAAGGCGCTGGAAGATGCGCTGCCGGGGGCGGAGATTTCGGTGAGCCTGGATACGCACCGGGTGGAATTCACCGGCGATCGCGCCAAGGGCGAGGCCGCCATCCGCGAGGCGGGCTATACGCCGGAAGCGGTTTAGGAGACATCGCGCCACGCCCTCGTGGTTCGAGGCGCCAAGAAGCGCACCTCACCATGAGGGCTACTCAAACATCGCGCTCCCAGTAGCCCTCATGGTGAGGCGGGAGCGCAGCGACCCTCGAACCACGAGGGCGTGGCACCAAACACAAAGGGCGCCCAGTGGGCGCCCTTCGCATTCCGTCCTCGTTCGCCATTCGGGCATAGCCCTCATGGCCTTCTCACCTCAAATCGTTCCACTGGAGCAATTTGCCCTGCGGGACGGCTCGAAGATCAGAACGGGCTGTCGGCGTCGAGGAATTCATCGACATTGTCGGCCGTGATGACCGTCGAGTCGAGGATATAGCGGCCAGCGACCTGGATGCCGCCGGTGAAGTGCGACGTCGTCAGCTCGATGGCCGTGGCGATCATGGCCGGGCTGTAGCTCACGTCGATCGGGGTCAAGGCATCGCCGGCCTGCACGCGCTGCAGGATCTGCTGCATGCCGGCGCCGCCCACCACGAACATTTCGCCTTCGCGGCCAGCCTGCTTGATTGCCTCGATGGCGCCCAGGGAGATGTCGTCGTCCTGCGTCCACACGCCCTTGATGTCGGGGAAGCGGGTCAGGAAGTCCTGCATCACCTTGAAGCCGTCATCGCGGTTCCAGTTGGCGAATTCGTCGTCCAGCACCGTGATGTTGGTGCCTTCGATGCCGCCCATGAAGCCATCGAAGCGCTGCTGGTCGATCGGGATCGGCAGGCCGCGCAGGATGACGATATTGCCGCCTTCCGGCAGGGCTTCCTTGAAGTAGGCTGCGGCGTTGGCGCCCAGGCCCGGATTGTCGCCGGCCACGTAGAGGTTTTCCACGCCATCGATCGAAAGCTGGCGGTCAACCACGGTGACGAACTTGCCGGCATCCTTGACCTGCTTGATGGCCGAAGTCATCGCGTCCGGATCGCCGGGCAGGATGACCAGGGCGTCGATGCCGCGTGTTGCGACCATGTCTTCGATATCGCCGATCTGCTTGGGCGCATCGGCGGCCGAAGCGAACACGAATTCGACATTCGGATAGGTTGCGCCGAGGCGTTCGATGGCCTGCTGGGCGAAGTAGTTGACGCCGCCGGTCCAGCCGTGGTCGGCCGCCGGCACGGAGACGCCGATGGTGACCTTGTCCTGTGCGACGGCAATGCCGCCCAGGCTGGTGGTAAGCACCGCCGCCGCCAATAGGGATTTCGCCAGTTTCATTTCAGTCCTCCCGTAAGTGCCCGTTCTTGGGCGATGTGAAATTGTCCGTCAGGTGCGGCGGCCGCCACGCTGCAGCAGCACTGCGAGAATGATGATGACGCCCTGGAAGGCCCCATTAAGGTAGGGGCTGATGAAGCTCTGCAGGTTGAGGATGTTGCCGATGAGGCCCAGGATCACCACGCCCACCACGGTTCCCCAGATGCGGCCATAGCCGCCCTTGAGCGTGGTGCCACCGATAATCACCCCGGCAATGGCTTCGAGTTCCCACAGCACGCCGGTCGTGCTCGACGCCGAGCCGAGGCGCGGCACGTAGAGCAGCACGGCCACGCCCACCAGCACACCCTGCAGGATGTAGGTCATGAGCCGCACGTTATCGACGTTGATCGACGAATAGCGGGCCACCTGCTCGTTGGAGCCGATAGCAGCGCAGTAGCGGCCGAAGGCGGTATAGCGCATGGCGATTTCGCCGCCGATTGCCACCAGGGCAAAGACGATGATCGGATAGGGCACGCCGAGCAGCCCATCGTAATAGACCGGGCGATAGACGTCGGCGACGTTGAAGTTGAGCGACAGCGTGCCCCCGTTGGCGAGGAAGGTCACCAGCGAGCGGAAGATGCCCATCGTGCCCAGCGTGACGATGAACGCCTCGATGCGGCCTCGCGTGATCATCAACCCGTTGAAGACGCCCGCCACCCCACCGAGCAGCAGCCCCGACAGCATGCCGGCAATCACCACGCTCCAGCCGATGCCGAGGCTGGGGATCAGCCAGTTCATCACCATGATCATCACGCCGGCAATCACCGCGGCCATCGAACCGACCGACAGGTCGAGCCCCCCGGCGGTGATGACGAAGGTGGCGCCGATGGCGATGATGCCGATGAAGCTCGACCGCGCCAGCACGTTGGTCAGGTTATTGTAGCTCAGGAAATTCTCGTTGAGCGAGATGCCGAGCAGCACCAGCAGGGCAAGCGCCAGCAAGGGCCCGACCGTCTTGAGATCGAGGCGGAATGCCCGCTTGGGTTTTGCCGAAATATCAGGCGCTGATGCGCTCATCGTGTCCACTCTGCTTAATGCCGGCGGCGTACCGCATGATTTCTGCTTCGGTGATCTCGGCGCCTTCCAGCACGCCGGCGAGGCGTCCTTCGCGCATGACCACCACGCGGTGGCTGAGGCCGATCACCTCCTGCATCTCCGAGGAGATGAGGATGATGGATTTCCCTTCGGCCGCCAGCGCCGCGATGATGTGGTAGATCTGCTGCTTGGTGCCGACATCGATGCCGCGGGTCGGCTCGTCCATGATGATGATGTCGGGCTCGCTTTCCATGGTCTTGCCCAGCATCAGCTTCTGCTGGTTGCCGCCCGACAGCCGACCCACCGCCACCGAGGCGTCGCGCGCCCGGATGTCGAAACGCCGCGTCGCCCGCTCCAGCGCCCGCTCCTCGGAGGAGCCGTCGAGGAAACCCAGCCGCAGGTGGCGCTTGAGCGTCAGCAGCGTCAGGTTGGGCCGCAGGCCCATATTGAGCAGCAATCCCTTGCCTTTGCGATCCTTGGTCATGTAGGCGAGGCCCGCATCGACCGACTGAGCGACCCGCGTGAAGTTGACCGGCTTGCCGTCGAGCGCGATCTCGCCTTCGCTGCGATGGACCAGGCCCACCACAGCCTCGGCTACCGCCGTCCGGCCCGAGCCGATCAGCCCGGCAAAGCCCAGGATTTCACCCTTGCGCAGGTCGAAGGAGATGGTCTTGACGCCCGCCGCCACCAGGTTGCGCACACCGAGCACCACCGGGGCATCGACATCGGGTTCGTGCTTGGGCGGATAGAGATTGGAGAGTTCGCGGCCCACCATCATCTGGGCGATGGAATCGGGCGTCAGCGCTTCGGTGCCGATGGTGGCGATCAGCTGCCCGTCGCGCAGCACCGTCACCCGGTCGGCCAGTTCCATGATCTCGTCGAGCTTGTGGGAAATGAAGATCACCGCGACGCCACGCGCCGTCAGTCGCCTTATCTGCTCGAACAGCGTCTGCGTCTCAGCCACCGACAGCACCGCTGTCGGCTCGTCCATGATCAGCACCCGCGCGTCGCGGCTGATGGCCTTGGCGATTTCCACCATCTGCTTGTCGGCGACCGACAGCGTATTGATGCGCGCGTCGGGATCGACATGCACATGCAGCATTTCCATCACGGCTTGGGCGCGCCTGCGCATCTCGCGCAGGTCGAGGAAGCCAAAGCGCTTGATCTCACGGCCAAGGAAGATCGACTCGGACACCGTGAGGTCCTCGGCCAGGTTCAGTTCCTGGTGGATGAGCACGATGCCCAGGGCCTCGGCCGCGCCATTGGGCGGCAGCACCACGGTCTGGCCGTCATACTTGATGGCGCCCGAAGTCGGCTGCTCAATGCCGCTGAGAATCTTGATGAGGGTGGATTTGCCCGCGCCGTTCTCGCCGATCACGGCATGAACTTCGCCGGGGCGAATGTCGAAGTCGACGCTGAACAGCACCGGGATCTCGCCGAACGACTTGGATATCCTGTTGGCTGACAGGATAGCAGGCGCGGGCGTGCCCTCGGCGCTGGTCATGGTGAAGTCCCCTCCCCGGACGCAGCGGATTTCCATCCGTCTCTTCGTCCTTGGCCAGTGATGTAAAGGTTTTCATGAATGATGTAAAGGTTTACACAAACGGAAAACGGTATATCCGTATCGGGAGGGTCTGGCGCGCGTCGCGGCATCTGCTACAGGCAGCAAACGCGGGCGCCAAAGGGTGCGCGGGGCGGCATGGCGTAAGTGGACAGTCAACCAAAAGTGCTGCACCAGAAACTGGCTACCATTGAGGATGTCGCGGCGATTGCCGGCGTATCCATCGCCACGGTGAGCCGCGCCATCAACGAACCGACCAAGGTGGCCGACGAGACCCGTCGCCGCGTCAACGAGGCCATCGCCCGCACCGGCTACACCACCAATGCCATGGCGCGCTCGCTGCGCATGCGCCGCTCCAACATGATCCTGATTCTGGCGCCCGACGTGGGCGACCCGAACTTCTCCAATATCCTGGTCGGCCTCGAAACCGAGGCCAGCAAGCGCGGCTATGGCGTGCTGATCGGCAATACCCAGAACGACGCCACGCGCGAGACCGACTATCTGCGTTTCATCAGTTCCAACCAGGCCGATGGGCTGATCCTGTTCACCGGCCACCTGCCCTATGGCTTTGGCAGCGACAGCGGCGAGTCCCGGCTGCCGCCCATGGTCGCGGTCAACGAGCCGGTTTCCGACAGCGACGTGCCTTTTGTCGGGGTGGACAATTTCGAGGGGGCCCGTGTCGCCACCGAGCACCTGATTTCCCAGGGGCACAAGCGCATCGCCTTTATCGGCAAGTCGACCAGCAAGGCGGTGAACCAGTTGCGCGAAGAGGGTTATCGCGCCGCCCTGGCCGGGGCCGGCCTCGCCATCGATCCGCGGCTGATCCTGCAGGGCGACGGCACCACCGAATCCGGCCGCCAGGCCACCGAGCACATGTTCGTTCGCGACGTGCTGCCCACCGCCTTCTTCTGCGTCAACGACGCCACCGCCCTGGGCGTCATCATCTCCCTCAATGCCCGCAAATACGACCTGCCCCGCCAGTTCTCGGTGATGGGCTTCGACGACATTTCCTTCGCCAGCTTCGTCACCCCCTCGCTGACCACCATGAAACAGCCCCGCCTCAAGATCGGCGAGGAAGCCATGGACCTGTTGCTGGCCTTGCTCGAAGGCAAACCACCGCGGAAAAAGGACGTGCTTTTGCGCGCCGAGCTGATCGTGCGGAACTCGGTGAGCCGGGTGGGAAGGGATTAGCGGCGGGCAATGCTGCAACATCCACGGAACCCACCCTCCCCTCGAGGGGAGGGAAGCGAGATAGGACTTAGCGTCAGCTAAGTCCGTGATCGAGCAGGGTGGGGGTATGGTTCCGCAAACCCGGAGCCCGTGGCTCTAATACCCCTTCTTCGCCAGCCACGCCTTCATCCACGCAATCTCCTCCTCCTGCGCGGCGATAACGGCTTCGGCCAATGCCTTCACCTCCGGATCCATGCCATGTTCCAGCACCACGCGCGCCATGTCCACCGCCCCCTGGTGGTGCGGGATCATGCCGAGGATGAAGTCCAAGTCGGCGTCGCCGGTATAGTCGATATCCATATCCGCGTGCATACGGGCATTGGCCTGCTTGTAGCCGGTGGTCGCCGCGCTGTCGGCGGCCATGGCGCCGTGGCCGGAATGGTCCTGCGCCAGGGCCGGCACGGCGAGGCCGGCCAGCAGGATGGACGCGATCATCAGGGCTTTCATCGAAGTCTCCTTGGGTTGATGATCCGTCCTGCCGGATTGCCCGATGGGAAGGTCAAGCGCATTGACAGCGCCCGCCCGAATTGTTACTTAACTATATGCTTAACCAACAATCCAATCTCGACCTCATGTTCCAGGCGCTGGCCGATCCGACGCGCCGCGCCATGATCGACCGCCTCAGCCGCGGCCCCGCCTCGGTCAGCGAACTGGCCAAGCCCTTCGCCATGTCGCTGCCCGCCGTGGTGCAGCACCTGCAGGCGCTGGAACATTCGGGCCTGGTGACCTCCCAGAAGGTCGGCCGCGTGCGCACCGTGCAGATCCAGCCCGATACGCTGAGCCTGGCCGAACAATGGATCAACGACCGCCGCACCGCCTGGTCGCGGCGTCTGGACCGCCTTGGCGACTTCCTTGCCGAAACGGCGGACGAACCGGAGATCGAAACGTGACGCCCCGCACCATCACCCATGGCAGCTTCACCCTTGAGCGCCGCTACAAGGCCACGCCAGCCCGCGTCTACAAGGCGCTGAGCGACGAGGCCAGCAAGCAGAAATGGTTCACCCCGCCCGAGACCTGGGGCAAGGACGAGCACAAGCTGGATTTCCGCGTGGGCGGCATCGAGACCAGCGTGGGTGGCCCCATTGGCGGCCCGGTCCACAAGTTCCGCGCCATCTATCAGGACATCGTGCCCAACGAGCGCATCATCTATTCCTACGACATGCACCTGGACGACACGCGTATCTCGGTCTCGCTGTCCAGTTTCGAGATCAGGCCGGATGGCGACCACACCATTCTCGTCATGAACGAGCACGGCGCCTATCTCGACGGCTTCGCCGCCGATGGCAACGACCTGCGCCGCGAGGGCACCGGGGAATTGCTCAACAAGCTGGGCCTCTATCTCGAGCGCGAAGGCATGAACTGATTCACGCCAATCTCGCAGTCGACACCCTCCCCCTTGCGGGGAGGGATCAAGGGTGGGGGGTGTTTGGCCCCGATATCCGGGCCAGCCGCCACCCCCTCCCAACCTCCCCCGTCACGGGGAGGTGCCGCCCGGCGGATGGGGAGAGTTAGCTACTTCGCCTTCAGCCGCGCCAATATCTCGTCGAACTTCACCATGCTCGCATTGGCGCCCCATTCCATGCCTGTCGCCACGATGGCGTCGCGCGACGCGATGGAGTCCACATTGCTGACGGAGCGGTACCAGGTCTTGCCGTCGCGCTCCTCGAAGTGGTGCTCCTCATAGAATTGCGAGTCCTCCTCGAACTGGCCCTCCACGACGAAGGTGTTGCGGATCAGCGTCTTCGGTTCGACAGCCAGATAGGTGCCGTAAAACACGATTTCCGAGCCGTCGCTCATGGTCGAGATCACCCGCCACTTGCCGCCGGTCCGCACGTCATATTCGACAACCGCATTGTCCTCGCGCGGCCCGAACCAATAGGCCACATGCTCCTTTTCGGTCCACACCTTCCAGACCAGCGCCAGCGGCGCATCGAAGGTACGCGACATGATGATGAGCGGCTGGTCGGCGGGCAGTTCGGTCTTGAACGGGTTGGGGAAGCTCTGGGCGTTCATGAGAAGTCTCCTCAGTTCTTGCTGTCGGTTTCGGGGGTCTGCAATTTCGTGAGATAGGCATCGAGCTGATCGAGGTTCTGCTCCCAGAATTTGCGATAGAACTCGACCAGGCCGGCGACATCGCGCATCGGCGCCGCCTCCAGTTTGCAGGGGCGCCACTGCGCCTGCCTGCCACGGCTGACCAGCCCCGCCCCTTCCAGCACCTTGATATGCTTGGAGACGGCAGCCAGCGTCATGTCGAAAGGTTCAGCCAGCTCGTTGACGCTTGCCTCCCCCAGCGCCAGCCGGGCCAGAATGGCGCGTCGGGTCGGGTCGGCAAGGGCAGCGAGCGTGGTACTCAGCGGATCGGCCATTTTCATTCAACCGTTTTGTATAATACTAATTGGTTGAATACTGCCGATCGACCTGCTTGTCAACACCCCCTGCCGCAGGGCAAGGAAGCGGCTATGAAAACCATCCTCATCGTGGGCATCGGCAGCGGCAATCCCGAGCACCTGACGGTGCAGGCCATCAACGCGCTCAACCGCGCCGATATACTGTTCATTCCCGACAAGGGCGCTGGCAAGGCTGACCTGGCCGAATTGCGCCGCGATATCGTCGCCCGCTATGTCACCAATCCGGCCAGCCGAACGGTGGGATATGCAGTACCCCGCCGCGACGCCGCCAATCCCGACTACGGCGCCGGCGTCGATGCCTGGCACGCCGCCCTGGCCGAAATTTTCCGCGCCCTGCTCGCCCAAGTCCCCCACAACGGCGCCGGCGCCTTCCTGGTCTGGGGCGATCCGGGCCTCTACGATTCCACCATCCGTATCGTCGAGCGCCTGCGCGCCGATCACGCCATCGAAATCATCCCCGGCATTTCAGCCATCCAGGCCCTCACCGCCGCCCACGGCATCGCACTGAACCGCATCGGCGAACCCGTCCACATCACCACCGGCCGCAAGCTGGGCGCGGTGGAGGACGATACAATCGTCATGCTCGACGGCCAAACCGCCTTCCTCAATGCCGACCCCGACCTCGACATCTTCTGGGGCGCCTATCTCGGCACGCCCGACGAAATCACCATTGCCGGCCGCCTGGGCGATGTGCGCGACAAGATCGTCACCACCCGCAAAGCCGCACGGCAACAGCACGGCTGGATCATGGACACCTACCTGCTCCGCAAGCGGGGTTCCTGACCAGGAGTGGAGCCCACCCTCCCCCTTGAGGGGAGGGAAGCGAGATAGGACTTAGCTTCAGCTAAGTCCGTTGAATCGAGCAGGGTGGGGGTGGCGAACTCTCCACGAACGCCGTGTTTGCGGCGCCCGCCGACACCCCCTCCCTAGCTCTGCCAAGGCCTTGCGGGCCAGGCGTCGCTACCCCTCCCCTCAAGGGGGACGGTGAGATCGGTGACTCCCCATTTCCCCCCTGCCCCCAATCCGCTAGAACCTCCCCATGGCCCTCATCCTCCCCATCGCAGCAAGCCGCCGCGGCGCCTGTCCGTCGCTCGACGCGCCGATGCAGACCGGCGATGGCCTGCTGGCCCGCCTGCGCATCAAAGGCGGCCGCCTGACACCCACGCAGCTTTCCCGCATTGCCGCCCTCGCCGGCGAACACGGCAACGGCCTGGTCGAAATCTCCGCCCGCGGCAATCTCCAGGTCCGCGGCCTCACCCCCGCCTCCGCAGCCCCCTTCGCCCGCGCCATCGGGGCCCTCGCCACCATCGAACGCGGCCTCGTGGTCGAGACTCCGCCACTGGCCGGCGACGACCCCACGGAGATCGACGATCCGCGCCCCCTCGCCGGCTCGATCCGCGCCGCAGCCACCCTACTCTCAGCCCGGCTCGGCCCCAAGGTCACCGTCATCGTCGACGGCAATGGCAAGCTGAACCTCTCCTCGCTCAAGGCCGATATTCGCCTCACGGCCATCGGCTCGGGCCAATGGGCCTGTTCGGTTGGCGGACGGAGCGATGTGATCCTGCGCAATGACGCGCTGATGATCACCTTGCGCCACCTGCGCCAGATTGCCGATCTGGGCCTCGCCGCTCGCGCCACCGACCTGCCGGGTGCCGCCGCCAGGCCCCACCGCGCCCAGTCCATCTCGCCCATCGGCACCCTCGCCCTGCGCGACCAGACCGCCACCGGCATCGCCCTGCCCTTCGGCAGCAGCGACCACGCCGCGCTCGCCGCCCTGGCCGAAGCCGCCATGCGCCACGGCATCACTGAATTCCGCCTAGCCCCGCATCACGCTTTGCTCGCGACAGGCGCGCCGCCCGCCTTTGCCGCCGCGGCCGAAGTCCTCGGCTTCGTCACCGCCCCCGCCGACCCCCGCACCCGCATCAGCGCCTGTATCGGCAGCGACGGCTGCGCCTCCGGCCACGTCCCGGCCCGCACCGTCGCCGCGCGTCTCGCGCCCCATCTCGCCCCCGACACCACGCTCCACGTCTCCGGCTGCGCCAAGGGTTGCGCCCATCCACGCCCCGCCGATGTGACGCTGGTGGGCCAACCGGACGGCTATGGCCTTGTCATCGCGGGCATGGCGGGCGATACGCCACAGGCGCTGTTGCATGCAGACCAGCTTGAGTCCGCCGTCGCGCACCGCCAGGGATGACGATGCACCACTATGACTACATCAAGGATGGCGACGCGATTTACCGCCAGTCCTTCGCCATCATCCGCGAAGAGGCCGATCTTTCCGCCTTTTCGCCCGATGAGGCCGAACTCGCCATCCGCATGATCCACGCCGCCGGCTCGGTCGAGGCCGCCCGGCATTTTGAATTCGGCCCCGGCTTCGTCACCGCCGCCCGCGCGGCGCTGTCCGCTGGTGCCCCCATTTTCTGCGATGCCGAAATGGTCGCCCGCGGCGTCACCGCCGCCCGCCTGCCGGCCAAAAACGAAGTCATCTGTACCCTGCGCGATCCGCAGACGGCCACCATCGCCGCCGAGATCGGCAATACCCGCTCCGCCGCCGCCCTGCGCCTCTGGCTGCCGCGCCTCGCCGGGTCGATCGTCGCCATCGGCAATGCGCCCACCGCCCTGTTCTTCCTGCTCGAACTCCTGCGCGATGGCGCCCCGAAACCCGCAGCTATCATCGGCATGCCGGTCGGCTTTGTCGGCGCCGCTGAATCCAAGGCCGCGCTCGCCGAAGACTCCTATGGCGCCCCCTATGCAATCGTCCACGGCCGCCTCGGCGGCTCTGCGATGACGGCGGCCGCGCTCAATGCCCTGGCGAGGCCGGGCATATGAGGGGCAAACTCATCGGCGTCGGCACCGGGCCGGGCGATCCGGACCTGCTCACCCTAAAGGCCGTGCGCGCTATTGAAAGCGCCGACGTAATCGCCTGGTTCGCCAAGCAGGGCAATGCCAGCAATGCCCGCGCCATCGTGGCCGACCGCATCACCACCCAGATCGAGGAACAGCTAGGCTATCCGATCACAACAGAGATCGACCGCCGCCACGACGACTACAAATCCGCCACCACGGCCTTCTACGAAGAAGCCGCCGCCCGCATCGCCGCCCATCTCGATGCCGGCCGCACTGTCGGCGTGCTCAGCGAGGGCGACCCGCTCTTCTATGGCAGCTACATGCATCTCCACGTGCGCCTGGCCCATCGTTACGACACCGAAGTCATTCCAGGCATTACCGCCATGTCCGGCTGCTGGTCGCAGGCCGGCCTGCCGCTGGTGCAGGGCGACGACATTTTGTCCGTCCTCCCCGGCACGCTGGACGAAGTCGATCTCAGCACCCGCCTCAACAATAGTGATGGCGCCGTCATCATGAAGGTCGGCCGCAACCTGCCCAAGATCCGTCGTGCCATCGAAGCCGCCGGACGGCTCGATACCGCCGTCTATGTCGAGCGCGGCACCATGGCCCATGGCCACGCCATCCGCCTGGCCGACAAGCCAGACGATGTCGCCCCGTATTTCGCCATCGTCCTCGTCCCCGGCTGGAGCGGCAGGCCATGACCGGCAAGCTCACAATCGTCGGCACCGGCCCCGGCAATCCCGATCAGACCACGCCCGAGGCCACAGCCGCCATCGCGGCATCTCACGTGTTCTTCGGCTACGGCCCCTATCTCGACCGTCTCACCCTACGCCCCGACCAGCGCCGCGTCGCCTCCGACAACCGCGAGGAACTGGCCCGCGCCAAGGATGCGCTGCACACCGCCGCTTCGGGCGAGCAGGTCTGCGTCGTCTCCGGCGGCGATCCCGGCGTCTTCGCCATGGCCGCTGCCATTTGCGAAGCCATCGAAGCCGGGCCTCCCGCCTGGCGCGAAGTCGATCTCGCCATCGTCCCCGGCGTTACCGCCATGCTGGCCGTCGCCGCCCGTGCCGGCGCCCCTTTGGGCCACGATTTCTGCGCCATTTCCCTCTCCGACAATCTCAAGCCCTGGACCGTCATCGAGGCTCGCCTGCGCGCCGTCGCTTCTGCAGGCCTCGTCATCGCGCTCTACAACCCCATTTCCAAGGCCCGCCCATGGCAGCTCGGCACCGCCTTCGCCATCCTGCGCGAAGTCCTGCCCTGGACCACGCCGGTCATCTTCGGCCGCGCCGCCGGCCGGCCCGACGAGGCTATCACCGTGATGACCCTGGCCGAAGCCGATCCGACCCGCGCCGACATGGCCACCTGCGTCATCATCGGCTCCCCCGAAACGCGCATCATCGAACGGCCGGGCCTGCCCTCGCTGGTCTATTCCCCACGCTCCATCGGGGGCGGGTCATGACCTGGCTCTCCATCGTCGGCATCGGCGAAGACGGCCTCCCCGGCCTCGGCACCGCCGCCCGCACCGCCATCGCCAATGCCGAACACGTCTTCGGCGGCACCCGCCATCTCGACCTGGCCGCGTCAGCCATATCGGGCGAAGCGCATCCCTGGCCCACGCCCTTTTCGATCGAGCCCATCCTGGCCCTGCGCAACCGCAAGGTCTGCGTCCTCGCCTCCGGCGATCCGTTCCATCACGGCGTCGGCGCCACCCTTGCCCGCCATATCGACGCCAGCCAGATGCAGGTTTTCCCGCAACCCTCATCCTTCAGCCTCGCCGCCGCCCGCCTCGGTTGGCCGCTGCAGGATGTGCTGACCCTGTCGCTGCATGGCCGCCCGCTCGATCTCATCCGCCCCCATCTCCATCCCGGCGCCCGCATTCTCGCCTTGACCTCGGACGAACACGGCCCCGCCGCCCTAGCCAAGCTGCTCACCGAAGCCGGTTTCGGCATTTCCATCGTCACCGTGCTCGAAGCCCTCGGCGGCCCCAGCGAAACCGTGCGCACCAATGTCGCCATGAGCTTCGCCCTCACCGACATCAACAAGCTCAATATCTGCGCCATCAGCGTCGTCGCCCTGCCCGGCGCGCGCATCCTGCCGCTGACACCGGGCCGCGACGACGCTCTGTTCGAGCATGACGGCCAGATCACCAAGCGCGAAATCCGCGCCCTCACCCTATCCGCCCTCGCGCCAAGACGCGGCGAACTGCTGTGGGATATCGGCGCCGGCTCGGGCTCCGTGGCCATCGAATGGATGCTGGCCGACCCGAGCCTTGCCGCCATCGCCGTGGAAGCCGATCCCACCCGCGCCGCCCGCATTTCCCGCAATGCCAGCGCCTTCGGCACCCCCGGCCTCAAGCTGGTCATCGGCACCGCCCCCAATGCCCTGGCCGGCCTCGAACCACCCCACGCCATCTTCATCGGCGGCGGCGGCTCTGCTCCCGGCCTGCTCGACGCCGCCATCACCGCCCTCCGCCCCGGCGGGCGCCTCGTCGCCAATGCGGTCACGCTGGAAATGGAAGCGATCCTCCTGGCCCAGCACGCCGAACGCGGCGGCACCCTCACCCGCCTCTCAGTCGACCGCGCGGAGTCCATCGGCAGCAAGACGGGCTGGAAACCGGCCCGGCCGATAACGCAATGGGTATGGGTGAAGGAATGATGCACCGAGCTTTCTTAACCTCTCCCTTTGGGGGAGAGGTAAGGAGCAGCCATGACCATCCACTTCATCGGCGCCGGCCCCGGCGCGGCCGATCTCATCACCGTGCGCGGCATGAACCTCCTGCGCACCTGCCCCGTCTGCCTCTATGCCGGCTCCATCGTGCCGCCGGACATGCTGGCCTGGTGCGGGCCTGGCACCCGCCTGGTCGACACTGCCCCCCTCTCCCTCGACGAGATCGAGGCCGAATATATCAGCGCCCAAGCAGTGGGGCAGGATATCGCCCGCCTCCATTCCGGCGATCTGTCCGTGTGGAGCGCGGTGGCCGAGCAGATGCGCCGGCTCGACCGCCTCGGCATCCCCTATACGCTCACCCCCGGCGTCCCCGCCTTCGCCGCCGCAGCCGCCGCGCTCGGTCGTGAACTCACCATCCCCGCCGCAGCGCAGAGCCTGGTCCTCACGCGCATTTCCGGCCGCGCCTCGCCCATGCCCAATGGCGAAACGCTCGCCGCCTTCGGCGCCACCGGCGCGACTTTGGCGATCCATCTCGCCATTCACGCGCTCGACCGCGTCGTCGCCGAACTGACGCCGCTCTATGGCAAGGATTGCCCCGTCGCCGTGGTCTTCCACGCGTCCTGGCCCGACGAAAAGATCATTCGCGGCACGCTGGCCGACATCGAGGCGCGCTTCGCCGCCGACCCGGTGGAGCGCACGGCCATCATCTTCGTCGGCAAGGGCCTGGGCAAAAGCGATTTCCGCGAAAGCGCGCTCTACGACCCGGATTATCAGCGGCGATTCAGGGGCCGGGAATAGGCACCCCTTACCTCTCCCTTCGGGGGAGAGGTGAAGACCCGCCGCTGCTCGCCCGCAGCACCAGTTCCGGCTCGATCAGCGTCACCTCCGGCTCGGGCAGCGCATCCGCTCCGATCAGCCCGATCAGCCGGTCCACCGCCAGTTCCGTCACGGCATCCACCGCATAGTCGACGCTGCTGATCGGCGTGGCGGCATATTCGGCGAATTCGATATTGTCGAAGCCGACAATGGCCATGTCCTGGGGCACGCGCAGGCCGTTTTCCTGGCTCCAGCGCAGCGCGCCCAGCGCCAGGGAATCGGTGGCCGCCAGCAAAGCCGTCATGCCGGTGCCGCGCGCCATCAGGTCGGCCATGGCCGCGTAACCGGCGGCCACCGAATGGACCCGCGGCGTGGCCTGCAATCGCTCATCGGCGGCCAGGCCCGCCTCGGCCAAAGCCTGCCGATAGCCATCGGCCTTTTCCAGGTTCCCCCGTTCATGCCCGCCATCGACAAGGCCGATGCGGCGATGGCCGAGTTCGAGCAAATGGCGCACCGCCTTGTAGCCACCCCGCCGCGTATCCATGCTGACCACGTCGACACCGGCATCGGGGTCGCCCACCAGCAGCACGACCGGGTGGCCCGCCTGCCGCACGCGCCGCACATGGTCGAGATCGCGGTGACTGCACGGATAGATCAGCATGCCGTCCACCTGGCGCGAGCGGAACATCTCGATCACCGTCTTCTGCGCCTCGGGATCACCATTCGAGGTCGCGAACAGCGTCGAGTAGCCCCGCTCTGCCAGCCGCAATTCGATGGCCTGGGCCACACGCGTCAGCACCGGATTGGTGATCGAGGTCAGCACCAGCCCCACGGTCTTGGTCTCGCGGCTCACCAGCGACTTGGCGATATGGTTGGGCAGATAGTTCAGGGCCTCGGCCGCCTGCCGGATGGTCAGCCGGGTTTCCTCGGGGATGCGCGGGCTGTCGCGCAGGGCCAGCGACACGGTATTCACCGAGAAGCCGGTGCTGTCGGCGATGTCCTTAAGGCGAGTGATCGGTCTGCCCATGCCGGTCCCTTGTATTAGCGCTAACAGCCTCCTATCACTTCGGTTTCCCATTACCAAGTCGAGGCCGGCATGACCCAGCTTTCCATACCCGATCTCGCCGGCAAGGCCATCCTGGTCACCGGCGCCTCCACCGGCATCGGCGCGGCGCTCGCCAGGGCATTGGGGGCGCAGGGCGCCATGGTGGGCATCCACTACAATGCGAGCAAGGATGCCGCCGAGACCGTTGCCACTGCCGTCAAGGATGCCGGTGGCAAGGCATTCCTGGTGCGCGCCGATGCTTCCAGCTCCGCCGATATTGCCCGCGCGGTGGACGATACTGCCAGCGCCTTCGGCCGGCTCGATGGGTTGGTCAACAATGCCGGCGGCATGGTCGGCCGCATGAATTATGCCGATATGGATGACGCCTATTATGACAGCGTCATGGATCTCAATGGCCGTTCGGTAATAGCGGCCAGCCGCGCCGCCATCCCCCATCTCAAGCGTCAGGGCGGCTTCATCATCAACACCAGCTCCATCGCGGCGCGCAACGGCGCGAGCAATGGCGCCGGGCTCTACGGCTCCTCCAAGGCCCTGGTCTCCAACATCACCCGCGGCATGGCCAAGGAACTGATCGGCTTCGGCATCCGCGTCAATGCGGTGGCGCCGGGCGTCATCGATACGCCCTTCCACGAGCGCTATTCCACCCAGGCCCAGCTCAAGGCCAATATCGCCACCATCCCCCAGGCCCGCATGGGCACCGCCGAAGAATGCGTCGGCGCCTACCTGTTCCTCGCCGCGGAAAGCCTCTCCGGCTACATCATCGGCCAGGTCATCGAGGTCAATGGCGGCCAGTTGATGCCGTAACATCTCCATCTCTCCCYCCAAGGGAGAGGTGAAGAGACCTTCACGCCAGCAACCCCGCTTCCAGCGCATCGTCCCAGTCGATGGCCCCCGGCCGGCCGAGCAAAAATCCCTGTGCCTCGTTGCAGCCTTCCAGCTTCAGCACTTCGAGCTGGGCCCGCGTCTCGACGCCTTCGGCCAGAACCGGCACATGCAGGCTGCGTCCCAATGCCAGGATGGCGCGGACGATGGCCTTGGACTGCTCGTTGTCCTCGACTTCGTCCATGAACGAACGATCGAGCTTGATCTTGTCGAAGGGGAAGCTGCGCAGCGTATCGAGCGAGGAATAACCGGTGCCGAAATCGTCGATGGCGATGGAGACGCCCATGGCCTTGATCTGCCGCAGGATGTGCAAAGCGCGCTGCTTGTCGGCGATGATCGAGGTTTCCGTCACCTCCAGCTCCAGCCGCTCCGGCGACAGCCCGGACAGGATGAGCACGCTGCGCACGGTGTCGATCAGTTCCACCTGGGCCAGTTGCAGGCCCGAAATGTTGACCGCGATCTTGTAGGGCTCGGGCCATGACGCGGCCTCAAGGCAGGCCATTTTCAGCACCCAGTTGCCGATGGCGCCAATGGCGCCGCATTCCTCGGCCACCGGAATGAAGTCGGCCGGCGAGACATTGCCATGCCCCGGACGCTCCCAGCGCAGCAGCACTTCGTAGCCGGTAATGTCCCCGGTCGCGACCGATTTCTGCACCTGGTAGGCCAGGTAGAAAGCGTTCTGTTCCAGCGCCGCCCAGATGTCGCGCGCCATGTCGCGGCGCTGGCGGGCATGCTCGTCCATCTCGCTTTCGTAATAGGCGACGCGACGGTCGAATTCGGCCTTGGCGCGATACATGGCGAGGTCGGCATTGTTGAGCAGCTTCGAGCGATCCGCCCCGTCCTCGGGATAGATCGCCACCCCGATGCTGCCGCCGGTATTGATCGCCGAGCCGTCGATCACCAGCCGGGTAAACAGAGCCGCCTCAAGCCGCGCCAGGAATTCGCGCACCGCATCCATCGACGTGAAGCTCTTGAGCGCCGCGAATTCGTCGCCGCCCAGCCGCGCCACCAGTTCGCCGTCCTTGAGACCCTCGCTCAGCCGTGCGGCCAGGGTCTTGAGCACCACGTCGCCGGCGGCGTGGCCATAGCTGTCATTGACCTCCTTGAAGCGGTCGAGGTCGATGGCGATCACCGCCAGGTTGTTGTCGCTCTCCTCGGCATTGGCCAGGGCCGCGTCGAAGTGTTCGTTGAACATGGCGCGGTTGGGCAGGCCGGTCAGGCCGTCATGCCGCGCCAGATGGGCAATCGCCGCGGCGCTGCGCTGCCGCTCGGTGATGTCGTCCACCGTCGACACCCAGGAGCCGTCGCCGACCGGGCTGTGATTGATGCGCAGGGTGCGTTCATCGGAGAACGTGTGGACGATCTCGCCGCCCTTGCCCCGGATCAGCGGCATATGCTGTTCCAGCACCCGTTCGGTGAGCTCGTCGAGATTGTCCGGGGCCTCGCCGCGCCCGACAATGGTCAACTGGCAGATGTCGCGGAATGACAGCCCCGCCAGGTCGCGCTCCGGATCGATGCCGAGCAATTGCGGCAGGCGAGCATTGTAGAGCCGCAAATGACCCTCGCCGTCGTAGAGGCTCAGCCCCTGCGCCATATGGGTCATGGCCAGTTCGAGCCGGCTGGTCGCCTCGTTGATACGCTCGGCGTCGCGCAATTGCCGCTCGCGCTCGCGCGCCGTGCGGCGGCGGTCGGCCTCGTCGAGCAATACGCTGCCGAGCGCCGCCCCCAGGATCAGCACCGAAATGAAGGCCAAGGCCACGGCCAGCCAGCCATTGTGGATGCTGCCATTGGCGACGAGCGGGAAGCAGCGGGAGAAATCGGCGGCGCCCATGGCGGTGAAGTGCATGGCGCAGATGGCCAGCGTCAGCAGCCCCGCCCCGCCGAGCAGCCGGCGAGTGCCGGTGCCCATGGCGCTGACGAAGGCCAGCCCGCCCAGCACGATGCCGGCCAGGATGGAGGTGGTGATCATCGCCGGGTTCCAGCCGAGGTCGCCGCCCATCACCAGCGCGGCGATACCAGCATAATGCATGCTGGAAATGGCGACACCCACCACGGCGCCGCCGAGAAAATGATCGGCCGCGCTGCTGCCGCGGATGGCCATGGCGATGCCGGCGCCGCAGACGAGAATGGCGATAAGCAGCGAGGTTGTCGTCAGGCCGACATCATAGCTCAGCGTGAAGCCGGGCCGGAACGCCAGCACGGCGACGAAATGGGTAGCCCAGATGCCGAAGCCCACTGCCAGCGCAGCCACCACGGTCCAGGTCAGCCGCACCCGCCCCTGGGCACGATGGGCGTGCCGCAGCAGCCCGACGCAGGCATAGGAAGACACCAGGCACACGACGGCCGCCAGGACGACCAGGCCGAGGTCGTGACCACGCAGGAAAAAATCTATGACTGACAACAGGGTAGGATCCGAGGAGGTAGCGTCCTCAGGATAAGCGTTTCCACTTAAGCAGCAGTTACGAAGGGAATGCGCCTTTTCACCGTCCTCGATCGCGATTGCTCTGCCCCGAAGGGAGAGGTGAGATTCAGTGTGCCGCCGGCCCGATCAGCCGCGAGCGGATGGCGTTGGACACATTGTCGAACAGGAACACCACGCCCAGGATCAGCAGCACCATATAGGCCACCTTGTCCCAGTCCGAATTGGTGCCCATGGCCTCGAGCAGCTTGAGCCCGATGCCCCCTGCCCCCACCGCGCCAATGATCGTGGCCGAGCGGGTATTGCTCTCCCAGAAATACAGCGACTGGGAAATGAACACCGGCAGCACCTGCGGCACCACGCCGAAGCGGTTGACCGAGGCCGGGCTCGCGCCGACCGATTTGACGCCCTCGCGCTGCTTGTCGTCCACATTTTCCAGCGCCTCGGCATAGACCTTGCCCAGCGCGCCGGTATCGGTGAAGAAAATCGCCGCAATGCCGGGAATGGGCCCCGGCCCGAAGCCGCGGGTGAAGAACAGAGCCCAGATGAGCATGTCGATGGAGCGCAGGAAATCGAAGCCGCGCTTCATCAGCCAGTTGGCCGCCCGGTTCGGCGTAATGGTCCGCGCCGCGACAAAGGCCAGCGGGAAGGCCACCAGCGTCGCAAACAGCGTGCCGACAAAGGCCATGACCAAAGTCTGCATCAGCTTGGCGAGAATATCGGCATGCTGCCAGGCCCGGTTGCCCAGCCATTCGCTCAACACCTGCTGGCCATGGCCGCTGAACACCAGCCCCACCGTATCGAACAGGTCATTGCCCCAGAGCGGCGAGCGCGGATCGTAGAGGAAATTGGCCCAGCCCAGGAACCGCCGCTGCACCGCCACCTGGTTGTCGCGGATTTCCGCCTGCCCGGCAAAGCCGTAAGAAACGAGCACTTTGCTGCCGTCCTGCTCGATGTTTGCCGGCGGATTTCTCGGTGCAAGCACGCCATTGTCTGTGATCATGACCGGCCAGGCCACGCCATCCACGTAGACATCGACCTGCGTTGTGGAAATCTCCAGCCGGTCATCCGCGCTGCCGAAGGTGGCGGTCATGCTGCCGTCGTCATGCGGGGTCAGCCAGTCGATTTCGGCGCCCTCGGCATATTGGCCGCGGCTCGACCATTGCGGCACCACCGCGCCATCCTCGAAGCGCAGGCGCGGCTGGGCCCGCCAGCTATACCAGTCCTGGATGTAGATGCCCGCGCGGTCCCATTTGCCGTTCTGCAAGGCCGGGCCGACGCTGAAGAAAAACCAGCAGAACACCAGATAAGCCACCGTCAGCCCGACGCCGAGCAACAAACCCCAGCGGCGGAAAAAGCCCTGGCGGAACACGGCGGGATATTTGCTTTCGAGCCGGTTGCGTTCGGCGGCGCTGATCGCGGTCATCATGCTGCTCCCCGGCCCAGTTCGAACGATTGGTTGCCCACCAGCCGGCGCCGCAGCCAGCCCGAAAACTGATCGATACAGACGATGGTCACCAGCAGGAGGATGACGATGGCATAGGTCTTGGCGGCATGGTCGCGGCCGATCGACAGGCGGAATACTTCGCCGATGCCGCCGCCGCCCACCGCGCCGATAATGGTCGAGGCGCGCACATTGATTTCGGTACGCAGCAAGGTGTAGCTGACGAAATTGGGCAGGACCTGCGGCAGGATGGCGAAGCGCACCCGCTCCAGCCGGGTCGCCCCCACCGAGCGCAGCCCTTCCTCGGGCTTCATGTCGGCATTCTCGACCACTTCGAAGAACAGCTTGCCCAGCGCGCCGATCGTATGCAGCGACACCGCCGCGATGGCCGCGATCGGTCCGATGGACAGCACCGCCGTCAAAAGCCCCGCAATGACGATTTCGGGAAAGGCGCGCAAAACTTCCATGATGCGCCGCACCACCCAGCGTACCACGCCCGCGCCGACCAGGTTGGTGGCGGCGAAAAAGCACAGGCAGAAGGCCAGCGAGCCGCCGATAATGGTCGAGACCACGGCGATATTGACCGTGATGATGAGCTGGTAGACGAAATTGGGAATATAGAGGCTCTCGGTCAGGTAGTGCCGATCCGAGGTGTAGTCGAATTTCAGCGACCCGTCGTAATAGGGCGACTCGATATCGAACATGGCCCGGAAGATTTCGAGCGGATCGTTCGGCACGAAATTTTTCAGGAAATCAAACAGATACGGGATGCGGTCGAAGAACTTTCCCGAATTCGCCGCATTGGCATAGTTCATCGCCGCCAGCAGCGCGACAACCACCAGTGCCACGCCAATCACCGAATAGACCCGCCGCGTCAGCACCTGGCTGCGATAGTGCCGCAACAGGGTTTCACTGGCCGGGGAAAGCGGCGGGATATGTGCGATGTCGGCCATTGCCTATGGGTCTCCAAAGCCTCAGTCGACACCCTCCCCCTTGCGGGGAGGGATCAAGGGTGGGGGACGGTTGGCCACGATGCACATCGTGGCTCCCAACACCCCCTCCCAACCTCCCCCGTCGAGGGGGAGGTGCCGTTCAGTGGATGCGGGTCGTGCAGGCCTCAGCCCCCGATCACCGACTTACGGGCGTCGATGATGGTCTGGTAGAACTGCTGGTCGGCCGGAGCGAAGTCGACATAGCCGCCGCCGGTGAAGCTGTCGAAGCAGTCGAAATCGGCTGCCGGCAGGCCCACGAAGTAAGCCTTCACCTTTTCCTTCATTTCGTCGGAAAGGTTGTTCGACACCATCAGCGGGCCGTTCGGGATGATCGGCGACTGCCAGACTTCCACCAGGTCGTCCATGTCGAGCAGGCCCTTGTCGACCATGATGCGCAGGTTGCCGGTGGTGTAGCCTTCGCTCCATTCGCCCTGGCCCGAGCCGAAAGTGGTGCCAACATCCCAGGTGCCGTCGAGCACGCCGAGAACCAGGTTTTCATGGCCGCCGCCAAAGCCGGTTTCGCTGTAGAAATCGGCAATCGGCATACCCAGGTCGGTCGGCAGCGAGACGTTGGGAACCAGGAAGCCCGAGGTCGAATCCGGGTCGGCGAAGCCGAGCTTCTTGCCCTTGGTCGAGGCCAGGTCAGTGATGCCGCTATCGGCACGGGCGACCATGATCGACACATAGCCGGTGGAGCCATCCTGCTGCTTGGTGGTCAGGATCGGGTCCACCGCTTCGGGGTCGGAAAGATAGATCGAGGCATAGGACGAGGCGCCCATGATGGCGATGTCGATGGTGCCGCCGAGCAGGCCCTGGATGACGCCGTTGTAGTCCGGCGAGGGGAAGAACTGCACTTCGGCAACGCCGGTGGCGGCCTTGAGGCTGTCGACGACGCATTCGGAACGGCGGAGCTGGTCGCTCTCGTTCTCGCCGCCATCGAGGCCGATGCGCAGGACATTGACGTCCTGGGCGAAGGCTGCGGTGGACATGGTCAGGGCCACGGAGGCCAGCAGGATCGTGCGGATCGCGGTCATGGATATCTTCCTTTGGTGACGCGGTTTGTCGGCAGGCCCGGAACGGGCCGCGGAACTTCGGGTAATCAGGGCGCCTGCTGCGCGTTGGTCGGCGTGCGTGGCAGGCGAAGGGGCGCGACAGGCGCGATGGACGTGGAGGTCATCGCCTCCGAAAAGGCTTCCTTGAGCCCGTCGGCGCCGTAGATGGTGCGGGCGACATCGGTGGTCAGCGCGTCCGGCGCGCCGTCGAACACCACCTTGCCCGCGGCCATGCCGATGATGCGCTCGCAATAGGCGCGCGCCGTATCGAGCGTGTGCAGATTGGTGATGACGGTGATGCCCTCGGCATTGATGTCGCGCAGGCTGTCCATGACGATCTGCGCGTTGCGCGGATCGAGGCTGGCGATGGGCTCGTCCGCCAGGATCATTTTCGGCCCCTGCATCAGCGCCCGGGCAATGGCCACGCGCTGCTGTTGGCCGCCCGACAGGGTCTGCGCCCATTGCAGCGCCGTCGCGGCGATATCGAGCCGCTCCAGGGCCTTGAGCGCTTCAAGCTGCTCGGAAGGCGAAAACACCTGCAGCAGGTTCAGCACCGGATTGCGGCCATTGAGCCGCCCCAGCATGACATTGGTGATCACGTCGAGCCGCGGCACCAGGTTGAACTGCTGGAAGATCATGGCGCAGTCGCGCTGCCAGTTCCGCAGCGCCTGCCCGCGCAGCGTCGATACCGGCACATCGCCATAGCTGATCGTGCCCGAGGACACATCGGCCAGCCGGTTGATCATGCGCAGCAGGGTCGACTTGCCGGCGCCCGAGCGGCCAATCACGCCGACCATCTGCCCCTGGGGGATTTCGAGACTCACGCCGCTGACGGCGAGTTTGTCGCCGAACCGCCGCGATACATTGGAAATCTTCAGCATCAGGGTCGCCCCGCCGTTGAACTGCGGCAGACCTAGGGCGGGGACGTGAAGCTGGGATAACGGTTGAATGACGGTTGAATGACCATGCACAGGGCAGATGTGGCGGGGTGTCGCGGCCACGCCCTCGTGCACCTCACCATGAGGCGTGGCACAGTCTCAGCCCACCCACCGGCGCCTCCCGCGGACTTGATCCGCGGGTCACTCTCCACACGGCAAAAGCGGGGAAAGACCCCCGGATCAAGTCCGGGGGAGGCGATTGTGTGTGGGAGAATCCAGGGCTGCCCAAAGCCACCTACCCCGCATACTTCTCCAGAAACCCCTCCACCCCGAGCTTGCGAAAATCCGGCAGCGCCGCATGCAGCTTCTCGTGGCTCCAGTCCCACCACTTCATCGCATCCAGCCGCCCCGCCACATCGTCGCTGAACCGCTGCCTGATCACCCGCGCGGGCACCCCTACGGCAATGGCGAAATCCGCCACATCCTTGGTCACCACAGCGTTCGACCCGATGATCGCCCCATTGCCGATGCGCACGCCCGGCATCACCACCGCGCCATGCCCGATCCAGGTATCGTGGCCGATGGAAATCCCCTGCCCGGCCCGCCAGTCGAAGAAGTCCTGGTCGTCCGCTTCGCCCTCGAAATACCAGCTGGAGCGATAGGTGAAATGGTGCAGCGAGGCCCGCTCCATCGGGTGCATCGAGGCATAGATGCGCACATGGCTCGCGATATTGGCGAACTTGCCGATCTCGGCATAGGCGACCTGCGTATTCTCGACGCAGTAGGAATAGTCGCCGAGCGTCGAACGCGACACATGGCTGCCCGCTCCCACCTCGGTATAGCGCCCCAGCGTGGAGTTGCTTACCTGCGCCGTCGGATGGATAGAGGGCGCTTCGCTGAGCCGGGTCATGCCGCCACCTTGGGCGCAAATTCCGTCACATCGACAATGCGGTCGGCCACCTGCACCCGCACATCCTCATCATGGAAAATCCCCAGCAGGGCCACGCCATCGGCCTTCTTCTCCGCGATCATCGCCACCACCACCGACCGGTTGGTCGCATCGAGCGACGCCGTCGGCTCGTCCAGCAGCAGCACGGGATGGTCGGTGATAAAGCCGCGCGCGATATTCACCCGCTGCTGCTCGCCGCCCGAAAAAGTCGCCGGCGGCAGGCTCCACAGCCGCTCCGGCAGGTTGAGCCGCGCCAGCAGCTCTTTTGCCCGCGCCTGCGCCTCGGCCTTGTCGACACCGCGGATCACCAGCGGCTCGGCCACCACGTCGAGCGCCGATACGCGTGGCACGGTGCGCAGGAACTGGCTGACATAGCCGATAGAGTCCCGCCGCAGCGTCAGCACTGTGCGCGGATCGGCCGTCGCCAGGTCCACCGCCTCGCCGTGATGCTGGATGACGATCGCCCCGGCATCGACGCCGTAATTGCCATAGACCATCTTGAGGATCGAAGACTTGCCCGCCCCCGACGGCCCGCCCAGCACCACGCATTCGCCCGGCTGGACCTCGAAATTCACATTCTCCACCACCGGCAGGATCACCCCATCGCGCAGATGCATGGTGAAGGTCTTGGCGAGGTTGCGGACACTAAGGGCGGTCATTGGATGGCTCCTGCAAAATACCCCTCGTCCGCCCTTCGGGCAGCTTCTCCCGCAAGGGGAGAAGGGGGGCTTGGTGGAAAGGCGAACTCGGTGCCACCCCTCGCCCCTTGCGGGAGAGGGTGATTTTTGCGGCGTTCAGCCGGAAAAATCGGGTGAGGGGTCTGCGATGTTTCAGTCAGCACGATCACACCTGCAAAATCGAAGACACCAGCAACTGCGTATAAGGCTCGCGCGGATCGTCCAGCACGCGGTCGGTCAGTCCCGCCTCGATCACATGCCCGTCCTTCATCACCATCATGCGATGGCTCAGCAGCCGCGCCACGGCGAGGTCATGGGTCACAACAACAGCCGCCAGCCCCAATTCACCCACCAGCCCGCGCAGCAAATCCAGCAGCCGCGCCTGCACCGACACATCCAGCCCGCCCGTCGGCTCGTCCATGAACACCAGCCGCGGCCCCGTCACCAGGTTGCGCGCAATCTGCAGCCGCTGCCGCATGCCGCCCGAAAAGGCCCGTGGCTGGTCGTCGATGCGATCCGCGGCAATCTCCACCCGCCCCAGCCAATCGAGCGCTGTCTCGCGGATATGCCCATAATGCCGGTCACCCACCGCCATCAGCCGCTCGCCGACATTGGCCCCGGCCGATACCGTCATGCGCAGCCCGTCGGCCGGGTTCTGGTGCACGAAGCCCCAGTCCGTCCGCACCAGGAACCGCCGCTCGGCCTCGCTCAATTCGTAGATATTGCGCCATTCCCCGTCGCGCATGCGATAGAGCGTGCGCCCCGCACTCGGCTCCAGCGTCGCCGACAGGGAATTGAGCAAAGTCGTCTTGCCCGACCCGGACTCCCCCACAATGGCCAGCACTTCGCCCGGCCACAGCTCGAAACTCACATCGGCACAGCCAAGGCGGCTGCCGTAATATTTGGTCAGGTTCTCGACGCGGAGAAGGGGCTGGTCAGTCATGGCGTATCTCGATGTTGCGCTCCCCTCCCCCTTGAGGGGAGGGGCTGGGGGTGGGGGTCCATCTGCGATCCATTGCGCCACCCCCACCCTCGATCCCTCCCCTCAAGGGGGAGGGAAGGACGACTGGACCGCCGGCACTCATTCCGCCCCCTCCACACCCTGCGCCCCGACATGCCCTGCCGCGCGCCGTTCCTCGCAATTGTCGGTGTCCGAGCAGACATACATATGCCCGCCGCGATCATCCAAAATCACCTCGTCGAGATAGACCTGTTCCGCGCCACACAGCGCACACGGCTCCTCGAAATGCTGGATAGCAAAGGGATGATCCTCGAAATCGAGGCTCACCACTTCGGTATGCGGCGGCACCGCATAAATCCGGTGCTCGCGCCCGGCCCCGAACAGTTGCAGCGCTTCGCTCATATGCATCTTGGGATTGTCGAATTTCGGCGTCGGCGACGGGTCCATCACGTAACGCCCCTCGACCTTGACCGGATAGGCATAGGTGGTAGCGATCCGCCCATGCCGGGCGATATCCTCGTAGAGCTTGACATGCATCAGCCCGTATTCTTCCAGCGCGTGCATTTTCCGCGTCTCGGTCTCGCGCGGTTCGAGGAAGCGCAGGGGCTCGGGGATCGGCACCTGATAGACCAGGATTTGCCCCTGCCCCAGCGCGCGCTCGGGAATACGATGCCGCGTCTGGATGATGGTGGCCTCACCCGTATGCGTCGTCGTCGCCACCTGCGCCACCTTGGCGAAGAAAGCCCTGATGGACACCGCATTGGTCGTATCGTCCGCCCCCTGGTCGATGACCTTGAGCACGTCATCCGGCCCGATAATGGACGCCGTCACCTGCACCCCGCCGGTGCCCCAGCCATAGGGCATGGGCATTTCGCGGCTGGAGAACGGCACCTGATAGCCCGGAATGGCGATGGCCTTGAGAATGGCCCGGCGGATCATCCGTTTGGTCTGCTCGTCGAGATAAGCGAAGTTGTATTGCGCGGTGGTGGTCATGGTGTGTGCTCCAAGGCTCGATGCCCGGCTCCCCTCCCCCTTGAGGGGAGGGGCTGGGGGTGGGGGTCCGTCAGTGGACCACTCGACGACCCCCTCCCTCGATCCCTCCCCTCAAGGGGGAGGGAAGGACGACTGATGTGCCCGCCCCTCATTCCGCCGCCTCCCGCACCGCTGCTTCATGCTCGGCCCGCATGCGCCGGATCAGGTCCAGCTCGGCCTGGAAATCCACGTAATGCGGCAGCTTGAGATGCTCGACGAACCCCGTCGCCTGCACATTGTCCGAGTGCGAGATGACGAATTCCTCGTCCTGTGCGGGCGCCACCACGTCCTCGCCGAACTCCTTGGCGCGCAAAGCCCGATCCACCAGCGACATGGCCATGGCCTTGCGCTCGGCCTGCCCGAAGACCAGCCCATAGCCCCGCGTGAATTGCGGCGGCACTTTCGCCGAACCCTTGAACTGGTTGACCATCTGGCACTCGGTCACGCGAATGCGCCCCAGGCTCACCGCAAAGCCCAGTTCCGGCACGTCGAATTCCACATCGACCTCGCCAATGCGGATTTCGCCCACGAAGGGGTGGCTGCGCCCATAGCCGCGCTGCGTCGAATAGCCGAGCGCCAGCAAAAACCCCTCATCGCCGCGCGCCAAAGCCTGCAGCCGCAAATCGCGATCCAGCGGGAAATCCAGCGGCTCGCGCGTCAGGTCGCCCACTTCGCGCTCAGGGTCGGTGTCGCCATCGGGCTCCATCAGCCCCTGCCGTCCGAGCAAGTCGGTCACCCGCGGCGCCTGCGCCGCTTCGGCCTCCCGCGTCACCGGCGCGGGCACGTCGCCGGTGACAATCGCCGGGTCGAGCAGCCGATGGGTATAGTCGAAGGTCGGCCCCAGCATCTGCCCGCCGGGCAGGTCCTTGAAGGTCGCCGAAATCCGCCGCTCGATCAGCATCGCCCCGGTATCGACCGGAAGCGAATAGCCAAACCGCGGCAGCGTCGTGCGGTAGGCCCGCACCAGGAAGATCGCCTCGATCAGGTCGCCCCGCGCTTGCACCAGCGCCAAAGCCGCCAGTTCCCGGTCATAAAGCGAGCCCTCGCCCATGGCCCGGTCCACCGCGAGCCCCAACTGCTCCATGATCTGGTCGAGCCGCAGAGCCGGCACCGCACGGTCGCCGCGCCGGCGATCCGCCAGCAAGGCATGGGCATTGGCGATGGCGGCCTCCCCGCCCTTGACGGCTACATACATCTCAATGTCCTTCCGCAATCCGGGTCGAGCGCGGCAGGCCCATCACTGCGCCGTCGCCGACCAGCAGCAGGTCCACGCCACGCGGAAACAGCGCGCGATTGGCTGCCCATTGCGCGACGAAATCCGTGGGCAGGCCGACGGGGCTAATCTTGAGCTGGTCCTTGATCCCCGGCCCGCGAATGACCAGCTCGTCGCCACCCGCAAAAGCACTCACGCCGAGCACGATGGTCGTCGACCGATCGGGATATTCCTGCGTGCCCAGATTGAACTTATCCAGCGCCGGCAGCTCGTCCGTAGCCTCGGCAAAAGCGAACACCGCATGCCCGGTTACGCTGACAATGGGGGCGCCGGTGTGAAACGCCACGAAGCCTTCCACGCCGGGCGTCTGGCGCAATTTCTCGCTCAACCAGATTGGCGCGTCCTGGTCGCTCAACGTTAACAATGTGCTAACCAACTCGGCCGTGAGGGGACCGTGTGCGGACGCCAAATCAGCGAATTTCCGGATGGTTCCGGGGTTGGCCAGCGCATCCATAATGGCGCGGAAACTGCTCTGTGCCTGCAGCACCGGCTCGGAAAAACCGCCATCGAGACCGATATCCATCTCAGATATCCCCGCGAACCATGGTGAAGAAGTCGACCCGCGTCGCCGCCGCCTCGTCGCGCCTCTTGCCGTCGGCTTCCGCCGCAAGCGCCCGCAGCGGCTCGATAATTTCGGCTTCCACCGCCCCAGCATCGCGCTGCCATAGCGCGTCAATAACCGCGATCACCTCGGCCTTTGCGAGGTCCCGGCCCAGGCAATACCCGTGCCCCACTTCCCCGCTTACAATACGCACGCTGGCGCGGCTCACGCTGGCTTCGCCCAGGTTGAACGGCGCCCCGCCGCCGCCGGCGCGGCCGCGCACCATGACCAGCCCGACTTCGGGCCCGCGCACGAACTTATGCACGGGCTTGGCGGGCCAGCTTTCCCACAACTCGGCCAAGGCCCGCGCCGGGGCGGCGGCCAGCACATCCAGCGCCGCCTTGCGCGCGCTATTATCGATGGAGGGTTGCGTCTGCATGCTTGCCTCGATTTGTCTAATACACTAGACAACTAATGTCCTTATTCCGGTCCTACGCTTCTCGTGTGAAAATGCAATGACAGTTTCCAAAGACGTTTCCGGCGGGGTGGCTTTGTGGCGGCGCATTGCCGATGCCATTCGCCTCGACATTGTCGGCGGCAAGCTCGCCAGCGGCGACCGCCTGCCCACCGAAGCCTTTCTGGCCGAACGATTTTCCGCCAATCGGCACACGGTGCGCCGCGCCCTCGCCGTGCTCGCCGAAGAAGGTGTGGTGGGCGCCGAACAGGGGCGCGGCACCTTCGTCCGCAGCGCCCGCCGCCTCTCCTATCCCATCGGCCGGCGCACCCGGTTTCGCGAGGGGCTCAAGGGCCAGGCCGCGAGCCTCGTCTCGCAAGGCCTCAGCCACCGCATCGAGAATGCCACCGCCGCCGTGGCCGCTGCTCTGGGCCTCAAGCCCGGCGCCAAGGTGGTGCGCACCGAAAGCCTGTCCATCGCCGACGGACGGCCGATTTCGCGCTCCACCACCTGGCTGCCCTATCGCCTGTTTCCCGATTTCGCCGAGCGCATCGCCCGCCTGCAATCGACGACCGCCGTCTTCGCCAGCTACGGCATTGCGGACTATGCCCGCGCCTCGACCCGCATCTCGGCCCGCCACGCCGACGTCGAGGAAACCAAGCTGCTGGGCCTGGCACCGGGCGCCATCCTGCTGGTGTCAGAGGCCGTCGATGTGGATTCGGAAGCAATTCCAATATCCTACGCGCTAAGCCGCTTTCCGGCCGAGCGGATGGAATTGGTGGTTTAGTGCCACGCCCTCGTGGTTCGAGGCGCCAGGAGGCGCACCTCACCATGAGCGCTACTCTTGGTTCGGTGTTCCAATAACCCTCATGGTGAGGTGCGAACCCTTCGCGAGCCTCGAACCACGAGGGCGTGGCACCTAAGCCTCCACCCCCGCCGCATCCATCAGCAGCCGCGTAAACGCCACCCCCGCCACCTCAAGCGCCCCGGAATTGTCGATCCGCACCGTGCTCGCCGGCAGGCCATCGCCCGCATTGCGATCCAGCCGCTGCCTTATGGATTCCGCCGTCTCCCGCCCACGGCCGGCCAGCCGTTCCGCAAGCACTGCCCGGTCCGCCGTCACCGCCACCACCAGCGCATCAGGATAACGCGCCACCAATGCGGGAATCATCCCGCGCGACAGATTGGCCACCACCACCCTGCCCGCTTCGAGATCGACTTCCAGCGCCACCGGCAAACCATAGCGCAAACCATGCGCGCCCCAGCTCAGCGCAAATTCACCCGCTGCCTCGGCCTTGGCAAAGGCCGCTTCATCCATGCTGTCATGGTCCTCACTGCCGCCATCGGCCTCGCGCGTCACCACACGGCGCACAAAACTCACGCGCCCACCCGCCTCCAACCGTTCGCGGGCAAAGCCGATCAGGCTGTCCTTGCCCACCCCGCTGGGGCCGACAACGGCGACGAAGGTTCCGCTCATATCACCCGCCGGCCCTGCCGCCACACGGTCAGCACCACAGGAATACCGTCCTCGACGCGCAGATGCACGAAGTCGGCCCGCTTGCCCACGGCGATCTCGCCGCGATCATGGAATCCGGCGGCTTCGGCCGGCCGTTTGGTCACCAGCTGGATCGCCTTGGACAAGCTGATTGCCTCCACATTGTCGGCCAGCGAGAAGGCCGATTGCAGCATGGAGAAGGGGATATAGTCCGATGACAGGATATCGAGCAGATCGGCCTCGGCCAGCGCCCGCGCCGATACATTGCCGGAATGGGAGCCACCGCGCACCACATTCGGCCCGCCCATCAGAATGGACAATCCCGCCTGGCGCGAGGCCCGTGCGGCCTCCAGGGTAGTGGGGAATTCGGCGATATGCAGGCCCAGATCCACTGCCTCTTCCACATGGGCGCGGGTGGCGTCGTCATGGCTGGCCAGCACAATGCCCTGGTCGTGACACATCTGGGAAATCTGGCGCCGATGCTTGCCGGAATGGGCCAGCGACTGGGCGTTGCGCCGGGCCGTGAAGGCATCAAGCTCGGCATCGCTCATCTTGGTCTTGCCCTGATAATAGACCTTGTAGGCGTCGAGGCTGGCGAACTGGCGCTGGCCCGGCGCATGATCCATCAGCGAGGCCAGCCGCACCAGCTTATCGTCCTTGATGGCGAGGAAACTATCGAGGCAATCGGGCGCCGAGACCTCGCAGCGCAGGTGGATATAGTGCTCGGCGCGCAGCCGCCCCGCATCCATGCCGGCGCGGATCGCCCCGGCCATGACGCGCATCTCGGCAGCGCTGACATCGGTGTCCTCGTCGAGCCCGATGCGGATGGCGTCCAGCACCGTGGTAATCCCCGATGCCGCGATCTGCGCGTCATGGGCCTGCACCGCCGCCACCGGGTTCCAGCGCACCTTGGGGCGCGGCGCATAATGGGTTTCGAGGTGGTCGGTATGCAGCTCCACCAGCCCCGGAATCAGATAGTCCCCGTCGAGATCGACACCGCTGCGGCTCGGCGCGCCGATATCGGTGATGATACCGCCATCAACCCGCACCGACCCTTCCAGAACCTCGTTGGCCAGCACGATTCTTGCATTGGTAAGAACGAGCTCTCCGAGGGCGACGGTGTTCATTTCATGCCGATCTTGCATAGGTGGGACTGCTGCTCCGCTAGCCCAGTTCTATGACGATTCAACGACGGTTGCAGCCCTACCCCGCCAGATAGCCGAATTGCGCCTTGTGCAGCACCGCATAGGCGCCGTCCCTGGCCAGCAGCGCCTCATGGCTTCCCTCCTCGACGATGCCCGTCTCGTCGATCACCACGATGCGGTCGGCATGCTGGATGGTGGCTAGGCGATGGGCGATGACCAGCGTCGTCCGCCCCTCGGACAGTTCGGCCAGCGAGCGCTGGATAGCGACCTCGGTCGCGGTATCGAGTGCAGAGGTGGCTTCGTCGAGGATCAGGATCGGCGGGTTCTTGAGGAAGATGCGAGCAATGGCCACGCGTTGCTTCTGCCCGCCCGAGAGCTTCACCCCGCGTTCCCCCACCATGGTATCGAGCCCGTCGGGCAGCCGCTTGATGACGGTGTCGAACCGCGCCCGCCTGGCGGCATCCCAGATGGCCTCGTCGTTGGCGCCGAGCTGACCATAGGCGATGTTCTCGCGGATGGTGCCGCCGAACAGGAACACATCCTGCTGCACGATGCCGATCTGGCTGCGGAGCGACGTCTGTGTCATGTCGCGGATATCCATGCCGTCGATGCTGATCGAGCCGCTGTCGAGTTCATAAAAGCGCGGCAGCAGCGAGCAGAGCGTCGTCTTGCCCGCCCCCGAGGGCCCGACAATGGCCAGCGTCTCGCCGGCCCTGACCACCAGGTTCAGCCCGTCAAGCACCTTGCGCCCCTGCTCATAGGAAAAGGCGGCATCCTGGAACACGATATCGCCCTTGAGCCCGCTCACCACGGCGGCGCCCTTGCGGTCGGCAATGTCGGGTTCGGTGTCGATCAGCCTGGTAAAACGGCGGAAACCGGCAATGCCCTTGGGGTAGCTCTCCAGCACGCCGGTAATCTTGTCGATGGGCCGCAGGAACACTTCCACCAGCAGCAGGAAGCTGACGAAGCCGCCATAGCTCATTTCGCCTTGCACCACGAGCCAGGAGCCAGCCAGCATGACCATCAATTGCACCAGCCGCGTGCTGAGATAGGTGATGGTGATGCTCGCCGTCATGATGGCATAGGCGCGCAGCTTGGTGGAGCGATAGGCATTGTTGTTGCCGGCGAACAAAGCCGCCTCGTGGCCCTCATTGGCGAAGGCCTTGACCACGCGGATGCCACCAATGGAATCCTCGATGCGGGTGTTGAACTCGCCGACTCGGCCGAACAGCTCCTGCCAGTTCAGCGTCATGCGCGAGCCATATTTGCTCACCAGCCAGGTGACGATGGGTACGATGACCACGGTGATGGACGCCAGCTTCCAGTTGGTCACGAACATCAGGATGAAGGCGCCGATAAAGGTCATCACCGCGAGGAAAATGTCTTCCGGCCCGTGATGAGCCACCTCGCCCACATCCTCCAGATCCTTGGTGACATGGGTGATGAGGTGCCCGGTCTTGTTGTTGTCGAAGAAGCGGAAGCTCAGCTTCTGCAGATGGTCGAATACCTGGCGCCGCATGTCGGTCTCGATGGAGACGCCCAGCACATGGCCGAAATAGTTGACCACGGCATGCAGCACGGCATTGACCGCATAAATGGCCAGCAGCACACCGCCGGCGATCAGGATGAAGCCGAATTCGGAGCGGGGCAGCAGCGAGTCGATGAAATAGGCGACGGCCAGCGGAAAGACGAGCTCCAGCAGCCCTGCAATGACCGCACAGCCGAAATCGAGCACGAACAGGCCCTTGTAGGGGGCATAATAGGAAAAGAAACGCTTGATCATGAAATGGGCACTAACAGGAATTGGGTCGGCCGTCAGCCGTGGCCGGCCGGCATGATGGAACGCAGGTCGAAGAGACTCTCCTGCTCATCGCCGGCGGCATTTATCCCCATGGCCTGCTCCAACGCTACAATGTCGCGCAGGGCGTGGGGCTGCCAGCCACAACGGCAGCCTTCGGGATCGAGGTGGGAATCGGCAACTTCGCGATAAATCGAGCCGAGGGCGGCGGCCATGGCTTCCAGCGCCTCCAGCGGCGACATGCGGGTCGAGGCCAGCGTACCGGCATAGGAGGCCATCAGCGCGGCGCGGAGTGCGGCAAAGGCCGCATCGTGACGGATCGAAGACATGCTGGCTTCCCCAGGGGCGATGCTGGCCAATCGCACATTAAGTGGAGTAATTCAATCATATTATAGTCAGTAGGTGGTGCGACCACCTGACAGGTCGAACACGCTGGCGGTGGTAAAACTGTTGTCGCGGCTCACCAGCCAGGCCACCATGGCCGCGGCCTCGTCGACTTCAAGGAACCGCCCGCGCGGAATCCGCACCAGCATATAGTCGATGAATTCGGGGGTCAGCGTATCGAGGATGCGTGTCTTGGCGGTGGCGGGCGTTATGGCATTGACCGCGATGTCATATTTGGCCAGTTCCTTGCCCAGCGACTTGGTCAGCCCGATGACTCCGGCCTTGGCCGCCGAATACGCGGACAGGTTCGGGTTGCCCTCCTTGCCCGCCACCGACGAGATATTGACGATGCGCCCGTAATTGGCCGCCTTCATCGAGGGGATCACCACCTTGTTGACGTAGAAGGTGCCGTTGAGATTGATCTCGACCACCCGCCGCCACTCGTCCGGGTCATAGTCTTCCAGCGTTGCATTCTGCCCGGCCACGCCGGCCGAATTGACCAGGATCGAGACCGGCCCACGCTCGGCTTCCACCTCGGCGTGAACCCGCCGCAGGCCATCGAGGTCGGTGATGTCAACCAGCTTGCGCGATGCAGCCGCACCCAGATTGTCCAGCGCCAATGCCAGCGCCTCGGCATTGCTGTCCCACAGGCTCACCTGCGCGCCCGAGGCGATCAGCCGCCGGGCAATGGCAAAGCCGATGCCCTGCGCTCCACCGGTGATCACCGCAATCTGGTTCCTGAGATCGATATCGTTCATCACCTGGCACTCTTTCGGGCTTACATCACCGACCATAGCGGCGGCGCCCGCGGCTTGTCCATTTGGCCGCCGCTACGCTCCGGATTTCGGCGGCGACTGATCGTGCAGCTTGCGGATATGGCGGGCCATGAGCCAGACGGCGCCGACGACGAACGGGGCCGACAGGGACAGCGCCATGGCCTTGTCCCAATGCAGTTCGCCCAAGGGGCCCGCCATCACATAGCTGAGAATGCCGAGCATGTAGTAGCTGATGGCGATCACCGACAGGCCTTCGACCGTGCGCTGCAGCAGAAACTGGCTGCGGGCGGTTCTGGCGATGTTGTCGAGCAGCGCCGCATTCTGCAGCTGGGTGTCGACGCCGATGCGCACATTGAGCAGCTCGATGGCTCGTTCGATCTTGGTCGACGACTTTGCCAGGCGCTTCTCCACCGCGGCGCAGGTGGCCAGCCCCGGATCGACGCGATTGCCGAGAAAGTGGGTGAGGGTCGATCCGCGCGTCGTCGATCTTTCGCGCAGGCCGGCGAGCCGGACACCCAGAATGTCGCCATAGGCCCGGCCCGCCGCGAAGCGATAGTCGAGGCGCTCCGAAAGCTGCCCATTGCGCACCGACAGGGCTTGCAGGGCGTTGAGGCTCGCCTGCCGACTTTCCGGGGTGGCGGCGTCGGACAAAGCGGCCATCAGCCCGGTCAGCTCAAGCTCGATCGCCCGCAGGTCAGGCGCCGCGCTGCGGGCGAGCGGCAGGCCCAGCAACGCCATGGTGCGGTAGGTGTCGATTTCCAGCAGCCGCCGGGCAATGATCGAGCGGCGCAGCGGTGTGAGTCCGCCCGCCGCCAGCTCGAATCGCGTGAAACTGTCGGCATCGGGCACAAAGTCGGTCGCAACCTGGCCCCGCCCGTTTTCGATGTCGGCGAGGCACAGGCTGGGAAGCCTGAAACCGGGAAGAAGCCGGTCCGGCACCGTCTCGTCGGCAATGACGTCGATCCGCGTCGCGCCGATGAGCAGCCCTTCGCCGATCGTGTCGAGGCCAAGCTCGGCCGGAAAACTCTCCACATCGTCAAGCGGCCCGCGCCAGGTCACCGTTACGAATTCGGTGTGGAACTCCCAGGTTACCTGTCGTTGCGCCGAAGCGAAGCTGTATTGCCGGCTAGCAGGCGTCGGCATCGCGTGGCCGTGTTCCTGGCAGAACCGCATGAAGCGCTCGAAGGCTTCGGACATGGCGCCCGGTCGGGCGGGCATGACAAAAACCAGCCGGCGCAGCCGGCAGCTTGCTTCGATAACCTCTACGGGGCGCGCATGGACTTCGTCCATCAGCGCCTGTCGATCCGGGTGTTCGGCAATCATGTTCAACCGTCGTCAAATCCCTGCTGCGACATCAGGCTCATGCAACGCCATGCTCGGCAATTCGACCTTTGGCATTGGCGTAAAGTAGCGGCCCCTGCACTATGTCAGTCCGACAGGATGGGCTTGCTGGGCAGGTTGACCGGCGGCATGTCGGAAAAAGTCAGGTTGTTCATGGCGGTCGTATCGTCGAAGCGCCCGCCTTCGCCACTCGAAGAGCCGATATCGGAACCCTGCGAGAAGTCGTCGGTATCGCTCCCCTCGCGCGGCGCATCCTGGCGCTCCCCGCCCGCCGACTCGGTGGCGGCGAACTGCCCCATGATGTTGCTGCCGCCATTGATCTCGCTCTGGGCCTCCGCAACCTGGACGGAAAGATCGACCTCATAGGGCACTTCGAAGGCGCGCGGCGGCGATATGATCACCTGGTTTTCGTCTATTTCCTCGACCCAGAGATAGATGTGACCGGGCGTGCCGCGCAGCATATCCGGTTCGACGATCCGCGTGGCCACCAGGCTGAACCGCTCCGGCAGGCTGGTTGGCGCGGCCCAGCCGAGGAGGCCGGAGATCGAGAAATAGCTGCCGATACAGGCCGCCACGGTGAGTAATATGGCCGCCAGCTTCACCCACCACCGCCAAAGCGAAACGAAGTTCAGGCTCAGCAGGAGCACCCCGAGAACCGCATAGCACAGCACCGTCAAGCCGATGGAGGCCTCGATCATTTGCGCACCGCCTGGATCAGCGAGAGCTGCCGCGTATTGACGTCAGTGACATTGCCGGCGGCATCGAGCGTGAAGCGCACGGCGGTCTGCTCGTCGCCTTTTTTCTTCAGCACGACGGTATCGTAGTAGACCACGCTGAGCGTGGGATTGATCTTCTCCACCTTGACGGTCACCGGAACCGGCGCCTCGCTCGGATTGAGGTAGTGGTAGAGATTGACCACATACTCACCCGGCACGATGCCGCGAACCGTGACCGTCTCCTGGTTGAGCGGAAACTGGATCGTCTGCCCGTTGACGGTGACCTCGTCGAGATAATTGCCGCGGTCGTCGCGGTCGAGCGTGACGAGGCCCTTCTGCATGGCGTGGTACCAGACCACGTTGCCGCTGGGCTCCTGGACGTAGGTATCGATGTCGTCCTCGTTATTATCCGGCCAGGTGACCGTGATGATCATCTCCGCCTTGGTGTCGATGACCCCGGTTTTCGCTTCCGGCCGGATCAGCGCGAAGGCAATGAACAGCATGACCGCAAAGCCAAGCAGGGCGTTGAACAGGATGTCGGTGAACGGCACGAAGGTACCGTCGTCACTCGCTCCGGAGAACAGACTAGGCTCTTGCATCCGGCCCGGACTCCAGCGCCGAAACGACGTAAATTTCGGTGGTTTCGACGATGGTGTCGAAGAGATCGGCGATGGCCGCGTCGAGCATGTAATATTCCAGCTTGAGCAGCAGCGCCCCGGCAATGCCGGCAACGGTCACGTTCAGCGCGATGGCCATGCCGCTGGTCATGCCGCCCAGGGCGCCCCGCAGGGTATCGGCTTCGAACGAGGTCAGCGCCGAGATCGGGATGAGCATGAGAATGAAGCCGATGGCCGTTCCCAGCAGCGCCAGCCGCAACAAGGCTTCGGAGACGAACAGGCCCAGCCTTTCCCTGCCGCGCAGGCGGTCGGCCAGCAGGCGCAGCAACAGGTTCTGGTCCACCGGCCCTCCGGCCTGCAACTGAGCCTTGCGCACCAGCCCCTCGATATGCCTGGCGAGCACCCCCGGCGGGAGAATGGTTCCAGCCGTCGTCATCACGCCTTGCGGGCCGAGGGCGAGGCGGGTGCCGTGCTCGGCATCGAGGATGGTTCGGGCCTGCCTGGCGGCGACAAGCTCGCGCGACACGACAACGGTCTGATAGAAGCAATGCAGCGTCGTACCGACCAGGATGGCGAAGATGATCAGCGACACTCTGGTATGGTCGGTCTCGATCACCAAGTCGAGCAGGCCCATTCGCCACAATATGACCAGGCCGGTCACCGCGATGACATTGACCAATACTAGGCGCAATAGCGGGCCATAGTCGGCCCGCGCCTCCGGCGGCCCGATAAGAACGCCCCCGTCACTTGTCATATTTCCTCCGCACAGTTGACCCAACCGGGCTCGTCCAAAAGCCCGCGCGCCACCTGCCTGCACATTGCAGCGGAGCCGTCAGACTTTCGCACTAGAGCGTGATCTGACAGTGGATTTCCTGATGAGATACATTATCTTAGCCATCAGGAGGCCGCCCTGCAGGACATCACCCTTAAGCAACTCGAGATTTTCAACGCTGTTGTCATCGCCGGCTCGATCACCAAGGCATCCCGGCGTATCGATTTGTCACAACCCTCTATTTCCCAGCAGCTGGCAAAGCTGGAAGAACGCCTGGGCTGCCAGCTCATTGTCCGCAATCGTACCGGCGCCGTGGTGCTGACCCCGGCGGGCGACTACTGGTTCGCCGCCAGCACGGAAATGCTCGGCCGACTCAAGACGGTGTTTTCCGAGCACGATCAGCGCTTTGTCCGCAACAACCTGACAGTCCGCATGGGTTTGACTCCCACCATGCGCGGGCGGTTCGTTTCCGAGGCGGCCAGGATTGCCTCGAACCAGGAAGGCTTCGTGAAGTTCGAGGTCAAATACGCCGTCACCTCCTCCGAGCTCGTGGAAATGCTGCGCCTGCACCAGCTCAATTGCGCCATCGTGTCGGACGAGGCGGTCGTGCATGACCGTAATGCCTTCGCCATCACGCCGCTATTCGAGGACCACATTGCCTGGGTCGTGCCCGCCAGCGTGCAGCCGTCGGAAATCCGGGCGGCGCTGAGCACCGACAAATCCGTGCAACTGGCTGCGCCATTGCAGCATTTTGTCGATATGGACCCGCAGCTCAGCCTGCGCGACCGGTCGCTGGAATGGTACCGGCATAGCCTGCCGAATGCGGCGGCGACCTATTCCGCTAGCACCTACCCCCTGGCGGTCGATATCGTCGCCGCTGGCCTGGCGACGGCGCATTGCCCGATATCGCTGCTGCCGAATCTGCCGCATTCGGTACGGCAGAAAATCCACCTGCTGCGGATCAAGGACATGAGCCGGCAGGTGGTGTTGGCGATGCCCAAGCATCTGTTGTCACTGCGCTCCTATGCGCAGACCTACAATGGAATTGCCGAATTCTGCCGCAACGAATATGCCGCGGAAATGACCCCGAGCGACCAGGAATTCATGCAGGTCGCATAGCACCAAGCGGGTCCTCTTCGATTCTTCCAATACTCTAGATAGGCAAAATTCGACGCGCGAGAGTGTCAACCTACTCATCCCACTAAGATGCAACAAAGCGTTCGGGGGGAGAGGTAAAATCATGATCCGCAATAAATTTTTGATCGGCGTCGCCGCCGCAACACTCATATCGGCCATGCCGGCCTTCGCCGACGATGCCACGCCGGAGCGCCTGTCGGCCGCCGGCACGGAAGCCGAGGCCGGGAACTGGCTGATGGTCCATCGGACCTATGACGCCAACCGCTTTTCACCGCTCGATGAAATCACCACCGACAACGTCGCCGGGCTGAAGCTCGCCTATGCGGTCCCGCTGGGCGGCACCGAGCCTGCCGGCTTCGGCCAGGGTGGCCTCGAGGCCACCCCCTTGGCCAAGGACGGCTTCCTCTACATCGTCGATCCGTGGGGCACCCCGTACAAGATCGACGTCTCCACCGGTGAACGCGGCGATGTCGTCTGGATCGGCGAGACCGGCGTCGACAAGGACCCGAACCGTCCGATCCTGCTTGCCAGCCGCGGCCTCGCGCTGTGGAACAATCTCGTGATCGTGGCGCTCAATGACGGTCGCGTCATGGCCTTCGACGACGAAACCGGCGATGTGGTCTGGGACGAACAGATTGCCACCGAGCCCGGCGAAGGCTTCACCAACGCCCCGCTCGCCCTCAAGGACAAGATTCTTGTCGGCCAGAGCTATGGCGACTGGGCCACGCGCGGCTGGATCGCGGCGCTCGATGCGGCGACCGGCGAGGAAGTCTGGCGCTTCTATACGGTTCCGGAGCCCGGGCAGCCGGGCAGCGAGACCTGGCTGTGCGACGAAACCGGCAATCCCGATTGCTGGAAAACCGGTGGCGCCGCTGCCTGGGTGACTGGTTCCTATGACGAAGCCAGCAACACGATTTACTGGGGCACGGGCAATCCGGTGCCGATGTACGATCCGGAATATCGCCCCGGCGACAACCTCTATTCCAACTCCTCGGTGGCGCTCGACGCCGATACCGGTGAGCTGAAGTGGCACTTCCAGTACACGCCCGGCGACTATATGGACTATGACGAGGTGGGTGTGCAGTTGCTGCTCGACACCGAAATCGACGGCGAGGCCCGCAAGGTCCTGGCTCACTTCGGGCGCAACGGCATTTTCTATACGCTCGACCGCTCCAACGGGTCGTTCATCAATGCCAGCCCCTATGTGAACAAGCTCAACTGGACCGCTGGTATCGACCCCAAGACCGGCATGCCGATGGAATATGACAGCAGCAAATCGCTGCAGGAATATGCCGCCGGTGCCTCCCGTCGTGGTGGCGAAAGCGTCGAGACCTGCCCGAATATCCAGGGCGGCGTGAACTTCTGGCCGACCGCCTACGATCCGACCACGGGCCTGGCCTTTGGCGCGGGTATCGAAGGCTGCTCCGACCTCACGGTCGACGCGGTTGCACCCGAAGACGTGGCCGCCGGTTCGAGCTTCTCGGGCGGTTCTGCCGCCGCCTCGGGCCTGCAGACCGGTTCCATCTTCTCCTACAATGTCGCCACCGGCGAACAGAGTGCAAAGGTCGACCGTCCGTATCCGAACTATGCCGGTGTCATGCTGACCCCCGGCCTGGTCTGGACCGGCGAGCTCGACGGAACATTCGGCGCCTATGACAGCAAGACGCTGGAGCAGAAGTGGAGCATGAACCTGGGCACGCCGTTCCAGGCGCCGCCGATCGCCTTCAGCGTCGGCGACAAGGAATACATCGCCATCGCTGGCGGTGGCATCTCGATCGCCGCCTTCGGCTATCCCGAGCTTGAGAGCAAGGCGACCGCCAACATGCTGTACGTATTCGAGCTCTAAGCTAAACCGCAATTGGAAGCCGCCGGGTCGTACGCGACCCGGCGGCGATTTTGATGAATGGATATCCTATGTCTTTGTTTTCCCGCATTCTGACTGCCGCAGCGGCACTCGTTATCGTGGCTCCGCTGGCGCTCACCGCCATGCCCAGCAACGCTCAATCCGATACCCCGGCGAGCGGTGGCGACTTCATGGGCTACCCGGTCACCGAATATATGGATGTGGGCCTGCTCGAAGGCGCCGATATCGAGAAGGGCCACGATGTCTACAATCGCGTCGGCATCTGCCTCAGTTGCCACGGCTGGAACGGCGATGGCATGGGCAAGAATCCACGGTCCGAGGGTGATGCCGCCAAGCTGCGCGAAAGCCTGCTCGATACTCAGGGGTTCATCGACGTTATTTCGTGCGGCATCCCCGGCACGCCGATGCCCTATCACAACAACCAGGCCTACAAGGATGGCGACGTCTGCTATGGCATGACCGCCGCCGACTTCGAAGCCGCCGACATGCCGCGCAAGGGCAAATCGATCCGTCCGGCCGACATCATCAACCTCGTGGCCTATATCCAGACCCACGTTCAGGGTGCTGGCGAGACGACCCTGGCACAATGCCAGGACTATTATGGCGACAGCGCCGGCAAGGTCTGCGCCAGTCTGGAGTAGGCCGGTGCCGCGTTTGAGGCCGTTGACGATTGCTCTCTGCATGGGGCTGGCCGGCATGGCCAGCTCCGCCAATGCGCAATTCGATCCCGCGCTGGTTCCTGTCTTTTCGATCTGGAACGTCACGCTGGGCCAGCCCGTATCCCAGATACCGGCCATGGAAGTGGTCGAGATTTCCTGCGGCACCAATGGCGGGCCGCCCTCGATCAAGCTGGCCGCCGGATTTTCGGACTTTGCCAAATGCCCGGCAGAACCATCGGGGCTGCACGAAGTCTATTTCGAAAACGACGACGAAATCGACTATCTCGCGCGCGCTCAGGAGGCGGAATACAAGGTGCTGCAGGGCGGCACCTCGATCTATGCCCATCCCGTCATGGTATCCGTGCTCGTCGACGACGGCTCCATCGTGCGCGGCATTCGCATCGTGACCGATGAGAGGGCCAGCACCCGCGAACGCCGCATCGCGGTGACCCTGGCGCGCAATCTCAAGGGCCGCTACGGCAGTTGGCAGCAGACATGCGACGACCTGCCGCCGCGCGCCGGCGAAAACCCGGTCGGCAACCAGTTCGTCCATGAAATCTGCACGGCGGACAGCCCTGATGGGACCGAGCGCATGCGGCTCGAATCGAGCTTCCTTCGCAAGAAGGGGCAGGATGCCTTCAATACGGACACCCAGCAGCTCAATGTTGGGTATTTTCAAAGCCAGACACGGCTGGAGGTGGTCCAGACACCCTACGAGCCGAGCCTGCCACCAGGTTGAGCTAGTCCTGGCGATGCCCGTCCTGCATGAAATTGTGCAGCATCTCGGTCTCTGCGAAGGCGCTGTCGGACACGCGGGCGCGGGTAAAACGCGAGCCGGCGACGGTGGCGTCCACGAAGCTGACGCCGTCCATGTCCGCGCCATAGAAATCGGTCAGCGTAATCACCGCATCGTCGAAGATGGCCCGCGCCATCTTGGCATTGGTGAAGCTGCCATTGTCGATGCGAACCCCGGTGAAGTTCGATCGGCCGATGCTGGAATCACTAAGATTGGTGCGCAGCATCGAGGCGCCGCTGAGGTCCGCATTGTTGAGGCGCACTTGCTTCATCACGGCGCCATCGAGATTGGCGCCAACCAAGGTCGCGCCAGTCATGCGCGCATGCTGCATCCGGGCGTTGGACAAGGTGGCATCGGTGAAGTCGGCACCGGACAATTGCGCCTCGTAGAAATAGGCCCCCGTGGCCGTGGCGCCCACGAAGCTGGCGCTGGTGAGGTTGGCCAGGTTGAAGTTGGTGCCGGTGACGTCGGCATGGTCGAAGATGGCGCCGGCGAGCACGGCCCGGTGGAACGTTGCGCCGCTCAGATTGGCGCCGCTGAAATCAACGCCGCTGAGATCCGCCGATTTGAAGCGGGCGTCGGTGAGATCGCAGCCGACGCATTCCTTTCGGGCGCCGCTCAGCAGGTCTTCCACCGGACCTGCCACTACCGGCGCCGCGCCCAGCGCCATGGCTGTCAATGCCGCAAACGCAATCATCTTCATCGGTTGCCTGCTTCCTGTTGTACGGCATCCTAGCCGAGGCTGCCGCTCATGTGTAACGAACAAGAATATTGGAGAATTCGATGAGACCTGTCCTGGCGGCCCTCCTGGCCTCCCTCGCCCTTGGCTGCGTCCCCGCAATGGCTGCGGAGGGCGATACGGTCACCGGGCCGGGGCGGACCATCGATGCCGATATCATCATGGTCGACAATCAGCGCGTCATCCTCTGGGGCGTGGATGCGCCCGAGCGCGACCAGATTTGTACGGTCGGGAGCCAGAAATGGGCCTGCTGGGACGCGGCCAAGCAGGCGCTTGACGGCATTCTGGCGCAGGGAGACGCCACCTGCGTCCTGACTGGCGTTGCCGACCCTTTCGGGCGCAGCCACGGCACCTGCACCATCGATGGCATGGATGTGGGAGAGGCTTTCGTCAGCACTGGCATGGCGCGGGCTTATCTCGACCAGACCGACGCCTATCTTGCGGCCGAAGAAGAAGCCAAGGCAGCCGGGCTGGGCGTCTGGCAGGCGGGCGCCAAGGTGGATGATCCGTGGGCCTGGCGTAAGCGCAATCCGGGCGGTTTCCGCTAAGGCGCGCCGCGATCTTTCAGATTCGCTCCAAGCGCTCTGGCTTTAGGGCCGGCTGTCGTCGGGTTCCGTCGGCGGGCGGCTGCCGCCCGTCAGGGCGACATAGGCTTCGGCCAAGGTTTCGGTTCCGGCCGACGCGATGACCTCGGCCGGCGTGCCGGCCAGGACCACGCGTCCCTTGGCGAGCAGCACGATCCAGTCAGCTGCCTCCACCTCGTCGACCAGATGGGTCGACCACAGGATCGAGGTGCCGTGCGCGTCCCGTTCGCGGCGCAAATGCTCCACCAGAGCGAGGCGCGCCGTGGTGTCCAGCCCCACGCTCGGCTCGTCCATCAGCAGCAGCTTTGGCTGGTTGATCAGCGCCCGGGCGATTTCCACCCGCCGCTGGTTGCCGCCCGAGAGCGTGCGAACCAGCCGATCGAGCAGGTCGCCGATATCGAGAAAGCGTGCCACCGCGTCGATCCTCCCGGCCAGGAGCTTGCCCGATAGCCCGAAGAGCTGCCCGTGAAATTTCAGATTGGCGCGCGTGGTCATGTCGAGATCGACCGACCTGGCCTGAAACACCACGCCGAGCTGCCGCAGGATATCGGAGCTCGCATCACCGTAGTCTTTCCCCAGCACCGCAACCGAGCCGCCATCGGGGGCAAACAGCCCTGCCGCCACCTGGAACAGCGTCGACTTGCCCGCGCCATTGGGGCCAAGCAGGCCGACAATTGCGCCCTCCTCCACCGAGAAGCTGACGGCGTCGAGCGCTTTCAGCGCGCCATAGGATTTGCTGACGGCATCGAACGAAATGACGGGGTTAGTTGCCAGCATCCTAATCTCCATCGCTTTCCAGGGCGCCGTCCAGCATGGCCCGGTAGTGCTCAAGGGTGGCCTGGTCACGTTTCGCGCCAGGAATGGGCAGCGTCACATCACCCACGATGCGGGCCGGGCGATGGCCGAGCAGGATGGCGCGATCCGCCAGCGCCGCGGCGTCTTCGGTGAGGTGGGAAACGAAAACCACGGTGGGTCGGCTTTCCGATACCAGCCGCGCGAAGAGCGCGTGGATTTCACCCACGAGCGTCCGATCGAGCGATACGAAGGGTTCATCCAGCAACAGCAGACTTGCATTGACCACCAGCGCCCGCGCCAGCGCCACGCGACGCTGCATGCCACCCGACAATTGGTAGGGATAAAGCGTCCCGGCTCCGGCCAGCCCCACCCGCTCCAGAACCTCCGCTGCCTTGTCCTGCGTGCAGGCAGGGTCGGCGGCGCGAATATTGTCGATAGCCGTCAGCCAGGGGAGCAGGCGGGGATCCTGGAAGACGAAACCGGGCGTGGGCGCGGCTCTGGCCGGCTGGCCGCCAATCTCGACACCGCCCGAAAATTCTGTGTCGATGCCGGCAATCATGCGCAGCAAGGTCGATTTACCGATGCCCGATGGGCCGACAAGCGCCACCACGCTCGAGGGCGCAATATCCAGTTGCAGCCCCTCGAACAGCGCGCCGGGCGCGGCCGGAAAACGCTTCTCGGCGATGTCGATCTTCAGTTCCGGACCGGTCGCCATCTCAATATCCGTCGCTCGAGCGGCCGCATGACGCCGTATTCAAAGGCCAGGACGACCAGGATGAAGGCCGTCGTATAGGCCAGGATGCCCGAAATGTTGAAGAACTGGAACATGATGCTGATCCGGTAGCCGATGCCGCCATCGCTGCCCAGCACTTCGAAAACCAGCACGATCTTCCAGATGAGGGAGAGCCCGGTGCGCGCTGCTGCCAGCACGAAGGGGGTCAGTTGTGGTATGAAGATCAGCCGCAGACGCCGCAGCGCCGACATGCGGAACACCGTGCCCAGCTCGTCCAGATCGTCGGAGAAGCTGCGGACGCCTTCGCGCACCGTGGCAATGACCAGCGGGACCTTGTTCATAATGACGGCAAGGATGAGCGACAGCTCGTTCAGCCCCAGCCAGATATAGAGGACGATGGCGATAACGATGGCCGGCAGGTTCAACCCCACCAGCAGCCAGCCCGAGAACAGCCGATCGACCCAGCGCACCCGGCCGAAGGCGATGCCGATGGCGGTGCCCAGGGCCATGGCGATGACAAAGGACATGGCGGCGCGCCACAGTGTCTTGCCCAGGTCGCCCAGCAGGCGCCCCTCGGTGGCGGCCTCCCACATCACCTGCGCCACCATGATCGGCGACGGGAACAGGCGATTGACGATGATCATGGACAGCACCTGCCAGATGACCAGCAGCAAAGGCAGGGACAACACTTCAAGCGCGCCGGCACGAGGCCGCCACGCGCTTGAAATGCGATGTTCTGAACCGTTATTCGAGGCTATTTGCGGTATCCCCGCCAGAAGGTGCCCGGATCCAGCTTGGTGTCTTCGCCAACCAGTTCGGAACCACCATATTCGGCCATCAGGGCGAACGCCTCCTTGGCCGCGCCCATCTTGGTGGGATTGTAGCTCGTGACGATCCCGGCGCGATAGTCGTCACGCAACTGGGCAAACAGCGCATCGTCGCCGTCGGCCCCCATCAGGGTCTGAAGCGGCGTCCAGGCGCTGTCGTCATTGAGCAGCAAGTCCTTGGCGTCGAACGAGGCATCAAGGAAGGCCACGATGGCTGCCTTCTTGTCCTTGGCGGTTTCATCGGTGAAGGTCCAGCCCAGCAGCGGCGGCTGTTCGGAAACGCCCAGCGCCGACAGCATGTCGGCCACCGACAGCAGTTCGGTGGCGCCGGCAACCTTGGCCCGCGCGTTCCACTGCCAGAAGTTCAGCGCCGCATCGGTACCGCCATTGGCCAGCAGTTCGTTGACCAGCGGAGGGGCGCCATAATTGGCCGAAACGTCATCCACCAGCTTGGTGCCGGTGACGCTGTTATAATAGGCCTGCAAGGTCACCCAGCTCTTGTCCACCGGGCCGCCTGCAACGGCAATCCTCTTGCCCTTGAGGTCTTCGACCTTGGTAATGCCGCTGTCGGGATTGACCATCAAGCCGCCAACGGCGAGCGAGTGCGGCACCATGGTCACCTTGTTGCCCTGGCTGCGCTGGATGGTCACCCAGACAAAGTCGGAGAGGATGACGTCCACCTCGCCCGCCTGCAGGGCGATCTGGCCGGCACGGCTATCGGCCAGGGGCCGTATTTCCAGCTCGAGCCCATGCTTGCTCGCCAGGCCATTGGCCATGATGGTCTCGATTTCCCACTGCACGGTGCCCGATTCCTGCACACCGACGACAAGTGTATTTGCCCCGCCATGCTGGGCCCAGGCCGGCGCCGCCGTAAGTGTCGCCATAGCCGCGAGACACAATTTTGTAAAAAGGCGCATCTGCCCTCCCTCCATTCCGATTGACTCGTACCGCTAGCACCCCGGCTCATCGGCGAACACAATGTAAGATATTGAGGCTCAACGATTGCAGGGCGTTGAGCGAGCCAACACAGTGCCGAGGTTTATTTTGGGTGTAAGCCGGAGTACCGGGACAAGGAGGGTTGCATGTTGGGTCTCAAGCGCGTGTGGGCGGGAGTATTGATTTTGGCGGCGTTGGCAACGCCCTCCTTCGCCGAGGGCAACCTGGCCGCGAATGCGACGCGCCTGCCCGACCTGATGATCGACAGTGCCAACCTGACCTTTTCGGAAACCAACTTCGAACTCGAAACCGGCAAATACTACCGGCTGCGCATCGTGCATGATGGTGGCGAGGAGCTCGCTGTCGTCGCGCCCGAGCTGTTCCGCAACTCCTGGATCAACCAGGTGATCATCAATGACCTCGAAATCACGCCCTATGGCCTCTACAGCGTCGAGTTCGACGATGAAGGCACGATCGATATCTGGTTCGTGCCCATTCGTCCCGGTGAGTACAAGTTCTGGGCCGATGGCTATGAAAACCGCGGCCTTGCTGGAACGTTCGTGGTGAAATGACCATGAAACGCATCATCGCAGGCGCCCTGGCGCTGGTCACTTTGTGCATGTCCGTCACGGTGGCCGCAGCCGCCGGCACGGGCCTGATCTTCGTCTCCAACGAAAAAAGCCACGAGGTCGTGGTGCTCGATGCCGACTACAGCATCGTCAAGCGGATCGAGACATCGCGCCGGCCTCGCGACATGCATTTCAACGCCGACAAGACCCTGCTCTATGTGGCTTGTGGCGACGATGACGTCATCGACGTGATCGATGTCGCGACGCTGGAAGTGGTGGACAATATTCCCACGGGGCCGAGCCCGGAGGTGTTTGCCTTCTCGCCGGATGAAACGCAGCTCTTCGTCTCCAACGAGGAAGACTCGCGTCTCGAAGTGATCGACATGGCTAGCCGGATCTCGGTGATGGACATCCCCACCGGGGCGGAGCCGGAGGGCGTGCTGGTGATGCCCGACGGCAAGACCGCCTATGTCACCTCCGAGGTCGCCGACATGGTCCACGTCGTGGACGTTGCAAGCGGAGCCGTGACCAAGAATATCCTGGTCGGTACGCGCCCCAGGCGGTTTATCCTGACCCCCGATGGCAGCGAGCTCTGGGTCAGTTGCGAGCTGTCGAGCGAGATATACATCATCGATACCGCGACCAACGAGATCAAGGGCGACAGCCTCATCTTCGTCCCGCCGGGCTTTCGCGAGGAAGATGTCACGCCGGTCGGAATGGCGATCACCAAGGATGGCAGCAAGGTGCTGCTGAGCCTGGGACGCGCCAACCACGTCGCCATCATCGATGCGGCGACGCATGATGTGCTGCAATATGTCCTCGTGGGCAAGCGCGCCTGGTCGGTTGACCTCTCAAGCGATGAAACGCGGGCCTATGTGGCCAATGGCCTGTCCGACGATATCACGGTGATCGACATGGCCAGCATGTCGGCCATCCAGTCCATTCCCGTCGGGCGCGTGCCGCATTCGGTGGTGATCGATGACTAGGCTCATGGGTGCGGCGGCACTGACGCTGGGATTGCTGAGCAGCAGCGTTGCGGCGGCGGAGGTGACCATCGGCTATCTCGGCCTCACCGATGATGCCCGCTATCACCCCGATATCGTCTATACGCGCATCGAGATCGCGCCGGGGGGCAATCCCATCGACGGCGCGACCATGGGCGTGTCAGACTTGGCGGTCGTCTCCGATGCGGTGGGGCAAACCGTCTCGCTCGATCACGTCGAGGCGGCCGATGCGCCCGCGCTGATCGCCACGCTCAAGGACATGGTCGGCAAGGGCGAACATTTCGTCATCCTCGACCTGCCGGCGGACCTGGTGGACCAGGTGGCGGCCGCTGCCGCGGACCTGCCGGTCACCCTGGTCAACGCCACGGCGCCCCAGGATTATCTGCGGACCCGCTGCTACCCCAACCTGCTGCACACTGCCGCCTCGGACCGCATGAATGCCGATGCCATGGTCCAGTTGCTGCGCACCCGGAACTGGACCCGCATTCTCATGCTGGTGGGCCCACACGAGCGCGACGCCGAAATGGCGGCGTCCTTCCGCGCCTCCGCCGAGAGGCTGCGGCTCGATATCGTCGACGAACGTCAGTTCACCCTCTCCACCGACCCGGCCAACCGGGAGGCCAACAACACCCAGTTGATTACCGGTGGCGCCGACTACGACATCATCTACATCGCCGACAGCGAAGGCGAATATGCCCGCTATCTGCCCTATGATACCCAGTTGGCGCGCCCGGTGGTGGGATCGACCGGCCTCGTCGCTAGCGAATGGCAATGGTCGTGGGACCGGGACGGCTCGACCCAGGTCACGGTGCGGTTCGAGGAATTGACCGATGGGCGCCGCATGACGGGGCAGGATTGGGCGACCTGGATGGCAGCCAAGTCCATCGTCACCGCCTATGCCAAGGCCCGCTCGGATGACCCGGCCGACATCGCCGCCTATCTGCGCAGCAGTCGCCTGCGCATGGATGGCGCCAAGGGCGTGCAGCTCAATTTCCGCGAATGGGACGGACAGATGCGCATGCCCATCGTGCTGGCCACCCACAACGCCGTCATTGCCGAGGCGCCGCTCGAAGGGTTCCTGCATCAAACGACGACCCTCGACACACTGGGAACAGACCAGCCCGAGCATCAATGCCAATAACGCTCTCCCATATGTGGCTGGGCCTTTACGCCATCGCCTGGCGCGAAGTGGCCAAGTTCCTGCACCAGACCGAGCGCCTGCTCTCCGCACTGGTGCGTCCGGCGCTGTGGCTAGTGGTCTTTGCGACCGGGCTGCACGACCTGCTGGGGGTGTCTATCGTCGAGCCCTACCGGACCTACACGCCCTATCAGGAGTATATTCTGCCGGGCCTGGCAGGCATTGTGGTGCTGTTCCAGTGCATGCAGTCGGCGCTGTCCATGGTCTATGATCGGGAAGCCGGCGTCATGCGGGTCATGCTGGTTTCGCCGCTCCCGCGGGGTTTCCTGCTGTTTGCCAAGATCATGGGCGCCACCATCCTGTCGGTGCTGCAGGTCTATGCCTTCCTGATCCTGGCGCGCCTGTTCGGCTACCATTTTCCGCCCTGGGGCGAGCTTGCCGTGCTGCCGGCCATCATACTGTCGGGCCTTATGCTTGGCGCCATCGGGCTGCTGGTATCGGTCTACACGCCCAAGATCGAGAATTTCGCCGGCATGATGAACTTCGTGGTCTTTCCGATGTTCTTCCTGTCCTCGGCGCTCTATCCGCTATGGAAGCTGCGCGAGGCGGGGGCCGAGCCCATCTACTACCTGTCCCTCGCCAACCCCTTCACCCACGCGGTCGAGCTGATGCGCTATGCCGCCTATGGGCAGGTCAACTGGGTTTCCCTGGCCGTGGTGGCGGGCTTTGCAATCGTCGCATTCCTGCTGGCGGCCCATGGCTACAATCCCCAGGCCGGCGCCATTCGCCAGGTCAAGCGTGACTAAGGCAAAACAAAACCGGCAGTGCGAGGCACTGCCGGTTCAAACCTGAGCGACGGGCGCTACTGGATCTGGCTGTAGAATTCCTCAAACTTGTCGGCCACCTTGGGCGGCACCCGCGCGGCCTTGAGAGCGTCGAGATTGGCCGGGGCCTCGCCCACCACGATCATGCCAACCATGCCCATGGCGAAATGCGGCAGGCACTTATAGGCATAGGCGCCCTCGACATCGAAGGTTACGCTGAACTCTTCGTTGATCTTGCCCTTGAACGGCTCGGCCCCTTCGGGGATCATGTCCTTGATCGTTTCGGCGTTGTGCCCCTTGTCGACGGGCACAAATTTCACGGTATCGCCGGGCGCGATCTGCAGGAATGCCGGTTCGAAAACCATGTTCCCCGCTTCGCCCTTGTTGAGCATATGAACTTCGAACTCTGCGGCGCCGGCCGAAAAGCTGAAAAGACTGAAGGCCGCGACAGCCGCCACGGTAAAGATGGACTTCAACATACGTCTCCTTGCTACGTGATCCGCCGACCGGGATTCTCACACAGCCATTTTGAATGGGCGTTCGCAATCGGCGCGCCCGCGTATCGTCAAACTACAAGCGGCGCGGGGAAAGAGGGCTTATTTAGCTTATTGGCAAAGCCAAGACTGTGCCAAAACGCACAGGGCGGTGGGTCGTTCCATGAGATCAGGGGGATGGATTGAGGTGAGGCGGCGCAGGCTTGTTCTGATCCTTGCAAATGTGGTGTGGCTGCTGGCCGTGCTTGGCCTGGCGGGCTGGACCCTGTCGAACGATGCACGCCGTGCCACCCGCATGAATGGCCTGGCAGCGGAAATGTCCAGCATTCAGGATGTCGACGCCGCCATCGCCAATTATGCGGCCCAGCTTGCCCGGTTCTTCCTCCTGGGCCGGGATCAGCAGGCCGATCTGCGCAGTGCCAGATTGGCGATCGAGCGCGCCTTCGTCACGTTCGCCCAGACGGCCCGGACCCAGGTTGCGATAGCGATCGACGCGGACGAAACCCAGGACGCCTTGCGCGACGTCGAGAATGCGCGCCGCATGCTCGAGCTTTACCATGCCATCGACCAGGCCACCGCACGCGCCATTGTGCTCGATCGGGATCACCAGCCGGCGCAGGCCATGACGGTCTATGAGGGCGAGGTGGACTTTCGCCTGTCCACCGAGTTTGCCGCTTTGCTCGACGATGCCCGTACCGGCGGCCAGACGCGGATCGACGCCGCCGGACGAACCGCTGCCGTGGCCCGCCAGCAGGCGCTGATCGCCTGGAGCCTTGCCGCGGCAAGCGGCGCGATCCTGCTCGGGCTGACCGCTCTTATGTTGTGGCGCAGGCCCTCACCCGCCGCCGACACTTTGGCGCAGGCCTACGAGGCCCGCGCCGAGGAGTTGCGGGACAGCAATCGGCGGCTGCGTGAAACCGACGCTCGGCGAGGGCAATTCCTCGCCGATGTCAGCCACGAACTGCGCACGCCCTTGACCATCCTGCGGGGCGAGGCCGACGTTGCGCTGTTGCCCAGGGCCGGGCCGGAGGAACAACGCCGGTCGCTTGAACGCATCCAGGACCAGGCAGAAGAGCTAGGGCAGCTCCTGGATGACCTGATCGCCTTTGCGCGTTTCGAAGGCGAGGCCCTTCCCCTGCACCTGGCGCCGGTGCTGCTCGGCGACTTGCTGGCCGCGGCCGTGGATGATGCGGAGGCCCTTGCCGAACCGCGCGAGGTGGTGCTGGACCTTTCAATGACCGCCCGAGGCGTGTGGGTTTCGGCGGAGGCCCGGCGGCTGAAGCAGGCGCTGATCATCGGCATCGACAATGCCATCAACCATTCGCCACCGGGCAGCACGGTCAAGGCGTCGCTTGCAGCCACCGAGGCGGGCGCGGAAATCCGGATATCGGACCAGGGTTCGGGTATTTCCGCCGAAGATGAGGAGCGGGTGTTCGACCGGTTCTATCGTGGCAGCGGCAGCACGGGTCTGGGCATCGGGCTTGCCATCGCCAAAGGCATTGTCGATCAACATTCTGGAACAATCACATTGACCAATGACGATGAAGGCGGGGCCACACTGACCATCGTGTTGCCACTCCATGCCGGGCCATTGCCGTGAAGATACTGGTGATCGAAGACGACCGGCGCATTGCCGCCTTCCTTGAGCGAGGGCTGTCGGCCGAGGGCTACCATGTCAGCGTGGAGCGGGACGGGCGGGACGGGCTCGAACGCGTTCGTGCGGACCAGTTCGATCTGGTTATCCTCGACCGCATGCTGCCCTATGTGGATGGGCTCGAAGTGTGCCGCGTCATCCGCGAGGAGCAATTGCCGGTCACGGTACTGATGCTGACCGCAAAGGACAGCCTGCAGGACAAGATCGAGGGCCTCAAAGGCGGCGCGGACGATTACCTCACCAAGCCATTCGCCTTCGACGAACTGCTGGCGCGCATCGTCGCCCTGCGCCGGCGCAATCTCGGCCACGATCACTCCCGACAAATCCGGGTCGGCGATCTCGTGCTTGATCCCGCCGCCCATCGCGTCACCAAAGCCGGCGAGCCGTTGCAACTGACCCTGCGCGAATTCGAACTGCTGGCCTATCTCATGGCCAATGCCGACAAGGTCGTCAGCCGACAGCGGCTGCTGAACAGTGTCTGGGACTATGGCTACGATCCCGGCACCAAGATCGTCGATGTCTATATCCGCTACCTGCGCAGGAAGATCGACCTTCCCAACGGCCCCTCGCTGATCCAGACCGTGCGGGGCGTCGGCTATATGATGTCGCGGCCGGACGAGGCTTTCTCTCCAAATTCTAACCAGGGCCTCAATTGAGGCTAACCTGGTACGCGTAGCATCGCTCCCCAGTGGCAGGCCCGTCGCCTGCAGCGATGGAGTGACGCTATGGACGAATGGCCCCCGGTTCGCTGCCCCCGCTTCGATGGCGAACGCCTGGAGAGCTACCGCCGGCGCGTCGAGCAGGTCACGGAGATCGTGACCAAGTTCCGACGTGGCCTCTATTCGGCCGAGGTCGCCGACGAAATGGAAGCCCTGCTCGACCGCCTCCGCTCGCCCGAGCTCGCAGAAGAACAGGCCTAGACGCCCGACGTCAGCTTCCTACCCGGACCCAGCCGCCGCTCCGTTCGCTCTCGATGATCGCGTCGAGTACGCTCATGGACCGGATCGCGTCCTCGACATCGTAGGGCAAGGCCTGGCGACCCAAAACCGCCAAGGCGAAGGCCTCGGCCATGTCGGCATATTGATCGCTGGGCGGGATGATTTCGCGGCGCGACAGGTGGCCATCGACACTGTGGCCGGAATCGATGGTGAGTGCCGTCGCCTCGCCCTGGCGCGGGGTGAACGGCACGCAAATCTCCGCACGAGCCCTGGTGCCGAGTATGTGTATCGACTGGTTGCGGCTCAACTGGGTGGACACCATGAAGACCATCTGACGGCCATCCCCGAAATCGGCAATGATGCTGGCCTGCCTGTCGGTTCCGAAGGTGGGATCGCGGTCGACCAGCGCCACGACGCGCAACGGTTCGGCCTCGAAGAAGAAGCGGCCGCTGGTTACGGCATAGCCACCGATGTCCAGCAGGGCCCCGCCCCCGGTGTCGGGCCGGTTGCGGATATTGTCGGGTTTGACATTGTGGTAGTTGAAGGTGGCGCTGATCCCGCGGACCGTGCCGAGTTCGCCCGAGCGCACGATCTCGCGCATGCGCAGCCATTGGCCGTGGAAGCGCACCATGAAGCCTTCCATGATCAGGCGGTCCGCCCTGGCGCCGCGCAGCTTGCCGGCCTCGTCGGCAGTGATGGCGATGGGCTTTTCGCACAGCACATGCTTGCCGGCGGCATTGGCGGCCAGGGTCAGCTCGACATGCAGGTGGTTGGGCAGCGGGTTGTATATGGCGTCGATTTCCGGATCGGCCAGCAGCGCCTCATAGGATCCGTAGGCCTTGCCGATCCCCAGCGCCTGGGCGGCGGCGCGTGACCTGCCCAGGTCGCGCGAGGCGATGGCGACGACCTCTGAATGCGGAGATTTCCGGATGGCGGGAATGACTTTGGTCAAACCGATATTGGCGGTCGACAGAATACCCCAGCGCACCTTGCCGGACATGCGTCTCTCCGTCCGTTCAGGGTGCGAGGGTCTTGATCAGGGCCGAGTGATCCTCGTCGCCCAGCCCTTCGGCCAAAGCCTTGTTCATCAACTGCTGCAGGCTGGCCGAATGCGGCAGGTAGAGGTCGAGCGCCTTGGCGGCCTCCATGGCGAGGCCGATATCCTTGCGATGCAGGCGGATGCGGAAGCCGGGATCGAAGGTGCCCTTGACCATGCGGTCGCCATGGACTTCGAGAATGCGCGACGCGGCAAAGCCCCCCATCAGGGCCTCGCGCACCTTGGCCGGATCGGCCCCGGCCGCCTTGGCCAGCGACAGGCCCTCGGCCACCGCCTCGATGGTGAGCCCGACGATGACCTGGTTGACCACCTTGGCCGTCTGCCCGGCCCCGACCTCGCCGATGCGGGTGATGTTCTTGCCCATCAGGTCCAGCAGCGGCCGGGCACGGTCGAAATCGGCTTCCGACGCGCCAACCATGATGGTGAGCGACGCCGCCTTGGCGCCGACCTCGCCCCCCGAGACGGGAGCATCGACATAGCCGGCGCCGCGTTCGGCGATACGGGCGGCGAAGCCCTTGGTGGCCACGGGCGAAATCGAACTCATGTCGATCACCAGCTTGCCGGCCGAAAGACCTTGGGCAACGCCATCGGCGCCGAACAGCACTGCCTCCACATCCGGCGTATCGGGCACCATGAGGATGACGATATCCGTCGCCTCGGCAACGGCCCGCGCACTATCCAGCGCCCTGCCCCCCGCTTCGACGAGATGGTGGGATACATCCTTGACCCGGTGGAGATAGACCTCGTGTCCGGCGGCGATCAGGTGGCCCGCCATGGGGCGCCCCATGACGCCCAGGCCGATGAAACCGATCTTCATGCGCGTATGCTCCAATCCTTGAACCAGCCCAGCCCGGCGCTGGTGCCGGCCAGGGGCTTATATTCGGCGCCCACCCAGCCGGTGTAACCGGCTTCGTCCAGCGCCTTGAAGATATTGGCGTAGTTGATCTCACCGGTCCCCGGCTCGTTGCGGCCGGGATTGTCGGCAATCTGCACATGGGCGATGCGCGCTTGCAGCCGCCTGAAGGTCGGCAGCAGGTCACCCTGCACCACCTGCATGTGGTAGAAATCATATTGCAGGTAGAGGTTGTCATGGCCGACGGCGGCGGCGATACGCTCGTAGTCGTCGGTGGAATTGACGAGGAAACCCGGAATATCGCGGGTATTGATCGGCTCCAGCAGCAGCTTGATGCCGACGGATGCCAGGCGCGGCGCGGCATAGCGCAGATTGTCGATCAGCACCGCCTCGAGCGCGGCGCGATCATGACCCGCCGGAGCGATGCCGGCGAGGCAGTTGACCTGCTGGCAACCGGTGGCCTCGGCATAGGCAATGGCTGTGTCTATCCCCTGGCGAAACGCCTCGACCCGATGTGGGTGGCAGGCAATGCCGCGCTCTCCCGCCGCCCAGTCGCCGGCCGGCAGGTTGAACAAGGCCTGGGCCAGCCCGTTCTCGGCCAGCACGGCCTTGAGATGGGCCGGGTCCTGGTCATAGGCGCCGACATATTCCACCGCGCCGAACCCATCTTTCGCCGCCGCCGCGAAACGGTCGAGAAACGGCAGGTCCGGATAGAGCATGGAGATATTGGCGGAAAAGCGCGGCATCGCTCAGGCTCCCTTGAGCGGGCCAGGATAGCGCGTGAAATCGCCGCCCCGGCACACCTTGAGATAGTTGAGCGCGTGGACCTGGCCGACCATTTCCAGTTCCTCGCGATAGACCGGATCGTGCCAGCCCTCGATATCGATGGAACCCGACCAGCCGGCCAGGCGCAGCTCGGAGATCACATCGGTCCAGTTGGTGTCGCCGAAGCCGGGCGTCCGCATCCACACGGCCTTTTCCTTGCCACCATAGCCCTGCGACTTGATGACGTCCCAGCGAATGGTCGCGTCCTTGCCATGCACGTGGAAGAATTTGTGGGCCCATTTGCGGATCTGCGGCAGCGGGTCGATCAGATAGACCATCTGGTGGCACGGCTCCCATTCGAGGCCCAGATTGTCCTCGGGCACCTCGTTGAACATCAGCTCCCACGCATCGGGATTGTGGGCGATGTTCCAGTCGCCGCTTTCCCAATTGCCGCGCATGGAGCAGTTCTCGAAGGCGATCCTGACGCCCTTGTCGGCAGCACGCTTCGACAGCTCGGACCACACCTTCCGGAACTGGGGCAGGCTTTCCTCGATGGGCCGATTGCGGATGCGGCCGGTGAAGCCGGCGACACAGGTGGCGCCGAAGTGGTGCGCATTGTCGATCAGGGCTTCCCAGCCGCGCAGGGTGTCGATGTCCTTGGGCTGTTCTTCCAGCGGATTGCCGAACATGCCCAGCGTCGACATGGTGACGTCGCGGTCCCCGATCACATCCTTGAGCCGCTTGGCCAGTTCGGGCAGGTCCTTGTTCACGATCTGCCAGAAATAGGGCTCGATGCTCTCGAAGCCATGCGGCAGGATGTCCTTGAGATACCCCACCGGATCGGGCTCGTGCCCGCGGATCATGGTGCCGATGCGGATGGCCTTGGGGTCGATGCTCATGACTGTCTCCTAGATGACGATTTCGACGCGCCCGCCCTGCCCGACGCTGTCGATGGCGCCGAGAACCATGGCGAGGCTCTTGATGTTTTCGTGGCCGACCGTTTCGGGCACGGGTCCGCCGCGCGTGGCGGCGATGAAGTCGGTGATGACGCCCAGATGGCCGCCGATGCGGTCGGCCGGATCGAGCACCGGAATGGCGACAGGCTCGACGGCGGGGAGCAACTGGCCGGCGCCCGGAACGCTGCGCTCGGCGCGGATATCGTCGGCGCCGTCCCAGACCACGCTGCCGGCCGTGCCGACGATGCGCCAGGCGCTCTCCCAGCTCGTGCGCAGGCCGGGCGCGCACCACGAGCCGCGATAGGTGAAGACGGCGCCGCCGGCGAAGCGGAAGCTGGCAAGCGCCGAGGAGCCCTCGCGATACCAACTGCCGGCCGGGTTCCACTCTTCGGCATAGACCGAGCTTGCCGCGTCATCGGCAACGAAGCGCGCGGCGTCGAAGGTGTGGATGGCCATGTCGAGCAGCAGCACATGGGCCATCTGCTCGCGGAACCCGCCGAAATGGGGATCGAGGAAAAAGTCGCAGTGAATGGCTGTCAGTTCGCCGATGGCGCCGGAAGCGACCAGCCGGCGGATACGCCGGAGCTGGGCCAGATAGCGCCGGTTCTGCACGACGACATGGAGACGGTCGGCCGCCCTGGCGCGTGCGACCAGGTCGCGGGCCTGTTCCATGGTCTCGGCCATGGGCTTTTCCGACAGCACATGCGCGCCGGCCGCGAGCGCTGTCGAGACGATCTCGTGCCGTGCCGCCGGAATGGCGACGTCGAGCACGATATCCGGCGTCAGCCGCGCCAGCATGGCCTTGAGATCGGTGCCGATTTCGGGCGCTATGCCCTGCTCCTCGGCGCGTTTTTCGGCATTGGCGGGATAGATATCGACGATGCCGACAATGTCGACGCCGCCAATGGTCCTGATGGCGTCGAGCCATTTGCGGCTCATGGCGCCGGCGCCGGCAAGCACGGCTTTCTGATGGGTGGTCATGGTCTCAGGCAGTGGGTTGCAGATCGGGGTTGAAACGGGTGCGATGCAGCATGCGCTTGTGGCGCGGGTCGGGATTGGGCACCGCCGAAATCAGGGCGCGGGTATAGTCGGCATCGGGCGCGGTGCAGATTTTGTCGGCCGGGCCCACCTCCACCACCTTGCCGCGATGCATCACCGCGACGCGGTCGCAGAAGTAGCGCACCACCGAAATGTCGTGCGAAATAAAGATGAAGGACAGATCGAGCCGCTGCTGGATGTCCAGCAACAGGTCGAGAATCTGGCTGCGGATCGACACGTCGAGCGCCGAAGTCGCCTCGTCGGCGATGACCACCCTGGGATCGAGCGCCAAAGCGCGGGCAATGCCGATGCGCTGGCGCTGGCCGCCGGAAAAGGCGTGCGGATAACGCTCCATTACGGCCGGGTCGAGCCCGACCAGACCCAGCAGTTCGGCCACCTTTTCCTGGATTTGCCTTGCCGTATGCCCCCCGGCGACAACCAGCGGATCTCCGACGATCTGGCCGATGGTCATGCGCGGATTGAGCGAGGCGAACGGATCCTGGAAAATCAGCCGCACATCGGCGTGGAATTTCCGCAGGCCTGATTTGGAGAGCGCCGTGACATCGACGTCCCGACCCTGGCGATCCTTGTAGAGCACCTGGCCCGAACTCGGCTCGACCGTGCGCAGGATCAGGCGTCCCAGCGTGGTCTTGCCCGAACCGCTTTCGCCGACAATGCCGAGATTTTCGCCGGCATTGAGGGTGAGGCTGACATCGTCCACCGCCTTGACCGCGAATTTGCTGGTGCCGAGGAATCCCTTGGCGCCGCCATAGGTCTTGGCGAGGTTGCGGATGGTAAGGATCGGACCCGGTTCGCCCCGCTGCCCGGCGCGGACTTCGGCCGCCTGTTCCAGCTTGAGGGTCGAGGCCAGCAGGCGCTTGGTATAGGGGTGCCTGGGGGCGTGGAAAATGTCGTCGACCGAACCCTGCTCGACGATCTTGCCGAAGCGCATCACAGCCACGTCGTCGGCCACTTCGGCCACCACGCCCATATCGTGGGTGATGAGCAGCATGGCCATGCCGCGCTCCACCTGCAGGCGCTTGATGAGATCGAGAATTTCGGCCTGGGTGGTCACGTCGAGCGCCGTGGTGGGCTCGTCGGCAATCAGCACGTCGGGATTGCAGGCCAGGGCCATGGCGATCATGGCGCGCTGGCGCATGCCGCCGGAAAATTCGAACGTGTAACGGTCGGCCATTTCGGCAGGATTGGGGATTTCGACCTGGCCCAGCAGTTCGATGGTGCGGGCGCGGGCCGCCTTCTTGTCGAGCCCGGCATGCAGGCGCAGCATTTCGTCGATCTGGCTGCCGATCGTGTGGACCGGTGACAACGAGGCCATGGGCTCCTGGAAGATGAGACCGATGCGGGCGCCGCGTACCGCGCGCACCTCTCGGCTATTGGCAGCCAGCGGAGCCAGGTCGAGCTCAATATGGTCGGTGCGCAGCAGGATGCGCCCACCGACCATCTGGCCGGGTCGATCCACAATGCGCAGCAGCGCGCGGGCCGTCACCGACTTGCCCGAGCCGCTTTCGCCCACCAGCGCCAGGGTGCGGCCGCGATAGAGGTCGAAACTGACATTGCGCACGGCATGCAGGATATGGGTGCGCAGGTGAAAATCGAGCGACAGGTCTTCCACGCTCAGGATGGGACTATCCATGGTCGTCTCCTCAGCTTTCATAGGGATCGGCGGCATCGCGCAGGCCGTCGCCGAAGAAGTTGAAGGAGAGCACCGCGATGACCACGGCCAGGCTCGGCCAGATCAGCAGCCACGGCGCGGTGGAGATGGAGCGGATATTCTGGGCATCCTGCAGCAGCACGCCCCAACTCACGACCGGCGCCTTGAGGCCGACGCCGAGGAAGGACAGCGAGGTTTCGGCGATGATCATCGAGGGCACGGCCAGCGTCACCACGGCCAGGATATGGCTGGTGAGCGAGGGCAGGATATGCCGGAAGATCACCCGCCGCTCGCTCGATCCATCGAGCTTGGCGGCGGTGACGAAATCCTCGTTGCGCAGGGCGAAGAAGCGGCCGCGCACTTCGCGGGCAAGGCCGGTCCAGCCCAGCAGCGATACGATGACGGTGATGACGAAATAGACCTGCACCGGCGACCAGGTGAGCGGGATGGCCGCGGCAAGGCCGAGCCAGAGGGGAATTGTGGGCATGGCGCTCACCACCTCGATGATGCGCTGCACCACCGTATCTATCCAGCCGCCGAAATAGCCCGAAATGCTGCCGAGCACGACGCCCAGCATGAGCGACAGGCAGACGCCGATCAGCCCGATCGACATGGAAATGCGGGTGCCGTAGATGAGCCGGCTCAACAAGTCGCGCCCCAGGCGGTCGGCGCCGAGCAGGTACATGGGCTGGGTGGGATCGAGCGGCCCCATCAGGTGGCGGTTGCTCTCGAAAAGCCCCCAGAACTTGTATGCCGGTCCCTCGACGAAAAAGCCGATGGGCACGACGATCGAGTCATCGACCACAAAGGTTCGGCGCAGGGCTTCCTGGTCGATCTCGACCTTGTAGCCCTTGATATGCGGCTGGAACGTGCCCTCGGGCGTGAACAGGCCGATGCTCTGGGGCGGGGCATAGGTGAACTGGGCCCGGCTGGTATCGGGCAGGCCCGGCGCCAGAAATTCGGCAAGGGCGGCGACCAGATAGAGCGCCAGGATCACCCCGCCACAGAACACGGCCAGTTTCTGGGCCAGGAATTTGCGGGCGATGAGCGTCCATTGGCCGGCCGCGGCGTCCGATGTCGGGGCGAGACCGGGCTTGAGGCCGCTGATGGCGGGGCCATCTTCGAGCACGGCGTCGTCGAGGCTGGGGGTCATGGTCATGCCGGCACCTCAGTTGAAGCGAATGCGCGGATCGAGCAGCGCGAGCAGGATGTCGGATACCAGCATGCCCGCCAGGGTCAGCACGCTGAGCAACAGGATGAAGCTGCCGGCCAGATACATGTCCTGGGCCACCAGCGCCCGCAGCAGCAGCGGCCCGGCCGTGGGCAGGTTGAGCACGATGGCGGTGATGGTGACGCCGGACACCAGCTCGGGCAGCACCCAGCCAATAGCCGAGACGAAGGGGTTGAGCGCGATGCGCACCGGGTATTTCACGATCACCTTGTATTCGGGCAGGCCCTTGGCGCGCGCCGTGGTGACATAGGGCTTGGCAAGTTCATCGGTGAGATTGGCCCGCAGGATGCGGATCATTGCGGCAGTACCAGACGTGCCGATGACAATGATGGGAATCCACAGATGCATGATGAGATCCCAGAGCTTGGCCCAGCTCCAGGGGGCATCGACATATTCGGGAGAATAGAGCCCGCCCACCGACTGGCCGAACACGCGGAACGAGACATACATCAGCGTCAGCGCGAAGATGAAATTGGGCACGGCCAAGCCGATGAAACCCAGGAAGGTGAAAACATAGTCGCCCACCGAATGGCGCCGCACGGCCGAGTAGATGCCGATGGGCAACGACACCGCCCAGACGAAGAGCAGCGCGGCAAAGGAAAGCGCCAGCGTCGAACCCATGCGCGACCAGATCACTTCGGCGACCGGCTGGTTCCATTCGAAGGAAAAGCCGAAATCGCCCCGGAACAGGATGCCGGCCATCCACTTGCCATATTGCAGCCAGATGGGCTGATCGAGGCCGTATTGCGAGCGCAAGCGCTCGACGGTGGCCGCGTCGATCGGCGCCCCACCATCGGCTAGGGTCGACATGAGCGAGGTGAGGTAGTCACCCGGCGGCAGTTGGATGATGGCGAACGAAATGATCGACATGCCGATCAGCGTCGGGATCATGTAGACCAGCCGCTTCAAAATATAGCTCAGCACGACGACCTCTCCTCCTCGGGCTTTGCGCGCATCATCGGCTCCTTCGCCTCCCACCCCGACTCAGGGTTCGGCCACCCCTCACCCCTTGTGGGAGAGGGTGGAAATCCGCGTCCAGCGGATTTCCGGGTGAGGGGGTACCGCGCCATCCCATGCTTCAATGTCGGCGGATGGCTCAGTGCCCCCTCATCCGCCCTTCGGGCACCTTCTCCCACAAGGGGAGAAGGGAAAGAGGCCAACCCCAGCGCGCAAGGCGAACACTCTCCCTCAAGGGAGAGGGTGGGATGGAGCCGCACCGCTTCCGCGCATATCTGCAACACACTACTCCCAGCTCAACTGGACCACTTCCATGGTTTCCAGCCCCGGCACATCCACCACGGCGCGCCCATCCACAAGGTCGAACGGCACATCGCGGCCGGCGACCAGCAGCCGCGCCTTGCCGACGCGCCGCCCCCCTGGCACCTCAATCGTGACTTTTAGCTGGCCGACCGGCCAGGTCTCGCGCAAGGGGCCCTTCATCATCATCGGATTGGTGAGGTTGAGCAGGCACAGCGCCCTGCCCTCGTCACCGTCATGCAAGGCGATATCGAAGACGCCGCGCCCCTCGATCTCTATTTGCGGCGCCTTGCCCAAAGCCCATTTGACGGCATTGGCGATCAGCCGCCCCTGGTCGGGCGCCAGATAGGTCCAGAACACCTCGCCGATATTCCACGGCACATAGACCACGCGACCGCCCGCCGCGGTGCTGCGCGCCACAACGCCCGCGCCCTGGGGCGGCAGGCGCGGATAGACTTCCTCCATCGGCAGGTCGGGGAAGTCAGGCACGGTCAGGAAGGGCAGGTCAACATCGACCATGGGTTCGACCGCAATAAGCTGCGTACCCCCGATGATGCGCTGCGCCGTGCCAAAGCCCTCATTGATCGGGTGGAGGCCATTGAGCGCGACATAGCTGTTGCGCACCCCGCTGCGCGGCGGGCTGGTCATGGTGACGCCGAAGACATCGGCAAGGCCGAAATCGGCGCGGGCCTTGCCCTTCTCGTCGTAGAGCGAGGTTTCATGCGCCGCAACGACACTGCCGCCGGCAGCGACATAGTCGCGGATGGCCTGGCACTGGGCATCGGACAGGTAGGTGGCATTGGCCAGGATCACCAGCTTGAAGCGCCCGAGCGCTTCGGCACTCATCACCTGATCGGAGAGAAATTCGAAGGGCAGCCGCGCCTCGACCAGCGCCTGGTAGACGCCCAGGTCGTTGAGCTCGGCGAGATGCCGCTTCTCCGGCGCCCAATGGCGCAGGGTGGTGGCCGGGTCGATGACGGCGATTTCGGCGGTCGGCTGCATCTGGCCGAGCACCGGCTCCAGATCGGCATGGAGATTGAAGGAGTCCACCACCGGCTCGACCCAGCGGTCGTCGGGAATGCAGGCGTTGAACTTGGTGAACCAGGGGAACAGGCCCTGGGTGATGCCGGCATGCACCCATTGCTCGATTTCGGGACCGGTCTGCACCGAATCCTTCCAGCGCGGCTCCTCCTCCGGTCCGATCGAAGTGATGAGGCCTACGGGGCGATCGCGGAAGGTGGCGCGGATGCGCTTTCCGTTGCGGCCGGCCGACCAGCCCAGCTCCACATTGCGGCGGCCCTGGTGGTCGACGAACAGGATGGGGCAATGCTTCTGGATGACCGACAGGTCGAATTCCATCAGCGACGATCCGCTCATATTCGGAATGAAGCTGGCATGGGGGCGCACGGCTTTGACCGCGTCGTCCCAATGGGCCACGAGGCGGGTGAGCACGGTGCGGCGCCAGGCTGCCCAGGCCTGCCACACCGGATCGGCGGCATTGCTGCCCTCGGGCAGGTCATGGCCGGTCGCTTCCCGGAAATTATCCTCGCAGGCCTGGCAATAGCAGACGCCATGACCCTGCCAACGGTTTCCGAACAGGGCGTCGATGTCGTATTTTTCGGCGATCTCGACGATCACCTGGGTTATGAAATCGAAATTGTAGCTCGAATAGGCACAGGTGACGTAGATGCCCGGCAAAGCCCAGTGCTCGCGCGGCTTCCGATCCCTGGTCAGCGATACCCATTCGGGATGCGCCTCGGCGGCGTCGGCATGGATGGCGTGGGGGTCGACGCGGGCCATAACATGCATGTCGAGCTTGCGCGCCTCATCGACCAGCGTGCCGAACGGGTCGGTATCACCCAGATATTTCGAGACGTAATGCAGGGGAATTTCGCTGGGATAATAGGCGATATAGCCGCCCGCCGACAGACAGAGGGCATTGGATCGCGTGCGCTTGAACACATCGACCCAGAAGGCCGGATCGTAGCGCTGCGGATCGTCCTCGACGAAGGTGAGCTGGGTCCAGCGCGTCGCCGTCTTGTACCAGTCTTGAGTACGCAATTGGGCTTCTGGTCGGTCTTCGAGCTTGAGCATCGGGGCGTCCGGGTCTTGGCGTGAGAAAATCACGCCGGCGACGACAGGCGTCGCCGGCGTGCAGTGCTGACATTGGGAGGGGTCAGCTGATGTAATATTGTTCCGGGTTGGTCGGCGCCGGCGTCGGGTAACCCCAGGAATTGGGCATGGACTTGGCCATGTTGTGGATGCGGTTGGCGACGATGCCGTAGCCATTGAGCGGCAGGGTCACCCCGAAGACGTAGAACTGATCGGCGGCGATCTGGAGGATTTGCGCCATCAATTCCTGCTGGCGGGCCTGGTCGCCGGTCTGGCGCAGTTCATCGTAAAGCGCGAACTGCTGCTGGGTGGCGGCAGGCGGCTCGACCGCATCGGGCGAGGTCGGGTCATTGTACCAGATCTGCCAGCCCTTGGCGTACATGGCCTCGGTGGTATTGGGGAAGAAGTAGCGCGGGTCGAGAATGGCCGCGATGCCGCCATTGCCGCCGAACTTGTGCACCGTGGCGTCATATTCCCCGCCCTGGCGCACCCGCACTTCCCAGAGCGAGCGGTCCATCGTGCGCATCTGGGTGTCGATGCCCGCAGCACGCAGCATGGGCAGCACGAGCTGGAAGGAATCGACGAATGTCGTACGCACCTGGTCGATCTCGAAGATGATGGTGAGGCGCTTGCCGTCCTCCATCAGCCGGTAGCCCTCGCCATCCTTGTTGGGCAGGATGGTGTCGAGCAGCTCATTGGCCTTGGCCAGGTCGAACTCGGTATATTGGGTCGCCAATTGCTCGTTATAGAGCGGGTCCTCGGGGCGGATGGCCGGCTGGGCCGGCGCGCCCTGGCCGATGAAAACCGTATCGATCACCGCCTGCCGGTCGATGGCATGGGAGAGGGCGATGCGGAAATCCTTGTTCTGGAACAGGGCGCGCTTGACCGGATCGACATGGGTCAGGTTGAGCTGGAACACCATCTCGTTGGGTTCGGTGGAGGTGGTGGTGTAGAAGTCGTAGCCACCGGCCTGCTTGCCATCGAACAGCACGGCGCGGTTGGCCGGCGTGCAGATCCACTGGTCGATCACGTCGATCTCGCCCTGCAGCGCCTTCAGCAGCAGCACCTCGTTGTCGGCCGCCACCGCATAGGTGAGCCGGTCGATATAGGGGAGCTGGTTGCCGTCGGTATCGACCTTGAAATAGTAGGGGTTGCGCTCGGCGATCGAATATTCGGCGGATTCCCCGATGGGCTGGGTGATCTTCCAGCCGTAGAGGGTCGGCATGTCCTTGTTCTTGAAGATTTCGCCATCCACGGCGATGCCGCTCTTGATCTGGAACAGTTGTACCCAGCCGGTCATGCCCTGGTCGGTCGCCAGCTTGTCGGCATCGGGATTATACTTGATGTGGAATTGCTCGAGGTAGTGGCGCGGCACCCGCGTCGAGCGGTCGTCATTGGCCCAGGCCAGGCGCAGCGGCAGCAGCCCATTGGATTCGGGGAAGACGATGCGGAAGGTGGTCGCGTCCACCTTCTCGAACTTGGCGGTGCGGCCATCGAGCGTGCGCAGAGGCGTCGGCGGGCTGACGGTCAGCTCCTCGTTGAGCAGCACATCCTCGTAGAAGAACATGATGTCATCGGTGGTGAAGGGCTGGCCATCGGACCATTTGTGGCCCTCGCGCAGCTTGAAGGTGTAGACGGATGCATCCTCGTTAGCCTCGAAGCTCTCGGCGACGTTGGGGATGACGCCGGTCCAGTCGGGTGTGTAGCGCACCAGCGGCTCGTAGCCCTGGTAGCGATGCATCATGTTGAGCGACCCGCCACCGACCAGCGCGGCGCGCAGGTCGCCGCCATAGGTGCCGACGCTCTCCAGCGGCTGGACAACCATGGGGTTGACCGGCAGGCGCTCGGCGACCGGCGGCAGGGTGCCGGCCGCTACCGCTTCGGCCAAAGCCGGAGCCTCCTTGAGCCCGGACTGGGCGAAAGTCGGAATGGCCGGCAGGACCATGGCCGCACCGGTGGCGGCCAGAAATGCTCTGCGACTGATAAGGGTCATGAATTCCTCCTCCACCCGGACACCTAACGCGGCGCTCTTCGGGCTAACACAAGCCTTTCAAGCGATGATTGTTAGGTCAACATATTTTACAGAAACGTTTACGGTGTGGATTTCCTATCGTTACCCATTTGATATTACACGACTTAATTGAATTTCCGTACAAAACATTGCGCAAACCGATTGATGTGATAGAACCTAACAAAACTACGGTAGGTCGATGAAAAAAGTCACGCTGCAGGATATTGCGGACAATCTGGGCGTCTCCAAGTTCGCCGTATCGCGGGCGCTTGCCGGCAAGGGTGGCGTCAGCGCCGAAACGCGCGACAGGGTCAACGGCAAGGCGGTGGAACTGGGCTATCTTCGGGCGGTGGACACCGCCGCCAAGCGTCCCGCCATCCACATCGTCTTCAACGACCATGACCCGGTGAACAGCGAACTGTGGATGCAGATGCAGAACGGCATCCAGACCGAGGCCTCGGGGTCGGGTTATGAGGTGCAGATTCACTGGACGCGGCAGGCCGAGCAGGTCGGCAATATCGTCGGGGTCAGTTCCGGCATCGTGCTGGTCGGCCAGCATGAGCCCGAGACGCTGGATACCGTAAGGCGCTCGGGTAAGCCGGTGGTCCGCCTGGGCTGGGTGCAGCCGCTGGAGCCGGTCGATCAGGTTGCCGGCGCCGATCATGAGGCTGGCAATGCCATCGGCCAGTATCTGCTGGCCAAGGGGCACCGCCGCATCGGCTTTGTGCACGGCGCACGGGTGCTGCGCGGCCGCATGGAGCGCCTGTTCGGGCTGCGGGAGGCGCTGCTGCCGCAGGACGATGCCAGCGTCTGCGAGGTGCAATACGAGGACGAGGGCTTTACCGGCGCTTTCCTCGCGCTCAAGGCGGAGGGCGAAATGCCCACGGCCCTGTTCTGCTCGCATGACGGGCTGGGCGTGCATGTCATCTCTGAACTGCACCGGATGGGTTACCGGGTTCCCGAGGATATATCGGTTGTCGGCTACGGGGATTTCGCCGCCGCCCGCCAGATCTCGCCCATGCTCACCACCGTCCGGCTTCCGGGCGCCGATATGGGCGCCGCCGCGTTTCGTTTGCTGGTCGAGCGGATCAACAGCGGCAAGCATCAATTGCCGCCGCAGCGGGTCATGCTGGTGCCGGAGCTCGTGGAACGCGCCTCGGTGGCGACACGGCCTTCGGGCGCACAGCTTTAGGGCGAGGAAAATTGGCTGGGGTGCCAGGATTCGAACCTGGGAATGGCGGTACCAAAAACCGCTGCCTTACCACTTGGCGACACCCCAACGTGGCGCGGTTCCTACACGGTTTGCCCAGGCTTCGCAACACGACCGCGACACCGGTAAAAACCCTGCTCTAAGCGCTTGAACGGGACGGCAAGCGCAGCTATAACCCGCCCCATCGCGACTGGCAGCGCCCGCCCAAACCGGCCCGCTGCCATCAATCCCGAGTCGCGTTCCTGACGGAGTATAGCGCAGCCTGGTAGCGCACCTGCTTCGGGAGCAGGGGGTCGAGTGTTCGAATCACTCTACTCCGACCAATCAACCCCGGCCTCTCGCGAGGTCGGGGTTTTTTACGCCGACAGGGTTCGGTGCATCCACGCGAGCGCTCCCGAACGGGAACATTATCGGTCAGTGAACGAGCGTCGTTCCCGATCGGGAACACGGACGCATGCAAGAATGTCGAACCAATCAATATCTCGATCAGGACCAATCCGCTCCGGGAGCGAACTGGGCGCGATCATCGCCCTAGCCAGAAAATCACGCGGATATACGCAGCAGGAGTTTGCAGACATCGCCGGCGTCGGGCGTCGTTTTGTCTCCGACCTTGAGAACGGCAAGGCTACCGTTCAACTCGGGAAACTGCTGCAGGTTCTCACGGCTCTGGGTCTCGACCTGGAAGTGAAGGCTCGCTGATACACCTTGATGTTCGCCTCGATGGCTTCAAAGAGCCCATCGGCCTGCTGTCGTCGACAGCTACGGGTGCAACGACATTCTCCTATGTTCAGGGATATGCGTCGCGGGGGGACGCCTTACCCTCTCGTTGGCGCTTCCGCTGTCCGAAAACCAGTTCGACGATTTCACCACCCGCTCCTATTTCGACAATCTGCTGCAGGAACGCGACACGGCGCGGGCGGATATCATTGCCAAGTATCGCCTCTCGAACGACGACCTCGTCGGGATCCTCTTTTATCCTGGACCGCGAGGCTCCGATGCCGGCGGGAGGCCGGGACGCCTTCGTCCGCTAGATCGATTTCCACCGACAGGGCTGGCAGCTTCAGGCGTGTTGCGGAGCCGTGCCGGCGCTACTCTTCCTTGAAGGCCACTTCGCGTGTTTTGCGGATGGCCGGGAGGATCATCAGCAGCAGGCACAATGCGGCAACCGCCAGCAATGTCGCCGAAATGGGCCGGGTGAGGAAAACCATCGGATCTCCCCTTCCGGTCAGCATGGCGCGGCGCAGGTTCTCCTCCAGCATGGGGCCGAGAACCAGGCCCAGCAGCAGGGGCGTCGGCTCGCAATCGAGCTTGATCAGGATGTAGCCGATGACCCCAAACCCGACCAGGACGAGCACGTCGAACGTGCTGTTGTTGATCGTATAGACGCCGATGCAGCAGAGCGCGACGATCATCGGGAAGAGCAGGCGATAGGGCACCGACAGCATCTTCACCCAGATGCCGATCAGCGGCAGGTTGAGCACCAGCAGCATGGCATTGCCGATCCACATCGAGGCGATGAGGCCCCAGAACAGCGGCGCTTCGCTGGTGATGATATTGGGGCCGGGCGTCACGCCATGCAGAATGAGCGCGCCCACCATCATGGCCATGGTGGCATTGGCGGGAATGCCCAGCGTCAGCAGCGGAATGAACGAGGTCTGGGCGCCGGCATTGTTGGCGCTTTCGGGCGCGGCCACCCCTTCGATGGCGCCATTGCCGAAGCGTTCGGGCGTGCGCGAGGTGCGCTTTTCCAGCAGATAGGCCGCGAAGGCGCCGATCGTCGCGCCGCCCCCCGGCAGGATGCCGAGCGCCGAGCCGACCGCCGTGCCGCGCAGCACGGGAAACACGATCTGCCTGAACTCCTTCATGGTCAGCCACAGCGAATTGACCTTGTTGATCAGGCCAGAGCGGGCTTCTTCGTCCTCGAGATTCTTGCAGATTTCCGCCAGGCCGAAGAGGCCCATGGCAATGGCGACGAAATCGAAGCCATCCAGCAACTGCACCTGCCCGAAATTCAGCCGCGGCGCGCCGGTATAGATATCCTGGCCCACCAGGCCCAGCAGCACGCCGAGCACGATCATCGCCAGCGCCTTGACGACGGAGCCGGACGCCATCGCGATGGAGGCGATAAGCCCCAGTACCATCAGGGAAAAATACTCGGCCGGGCCGAATTTGAGCGCCACGCTCGCCAGCAGCGGGGCCAGGGTGGCGATGATGAGCGTTGCAACGGTGCCGGCGAAGAACGAGCCGAGGGCGGCGGTGGCCAATGCGGTGCCGGCCCGCCCTTCCTTGGCCATGCGATGCCCGTCCAGCGCCGTCACCACCGAGGATGCTTCGCCCGGCAGGTTGATGAGAATGGCCGTGGTCGAGCTGCCATATTGGGCGCCATAAAAGATGCCGGCCAGCATGATCAGCGCCGTTACCGGGTCGAGCCCAAAGGTCATCGGCAGCAGGATGGCGATGGTGGCGACCGGGCCCAGGCCCGGCAAGACGCCGATCAGCGTGCCGACCAACGTGCCCACGAAGCAGTAAAACAGGTTGTTGAGGCTGAGCGCAGTGGAAAAACCGAGGGCGAGATCACTGAATAATGTCATGACGAGGCTCCTTTCAGCCGAACCAGGAACCGAACATGCGGAAGGACAGCCCCAGCAGCACATGGAAGAGCACCCAGGAGGCGACCGCCACCGCGAGAGCCAGCAGCAGCCCTTCGACCAGCCGGAAGCGCTGGCTCGCCATGGCCGCGATCAACACCGTGCCGAACACCGCAAGTGGCAGGCCCAATCCATCGAGGCAGAGTGCGAAGAACAATGCCGCGCCGCAGACCAGGGCGACGCGCGACCAGACGAACCCGGACACGCCGGTTTCCGGTGACGCCGTGCGGAAGCCGTTGACCACCGACAGCAGGCCGAGCAGGCCAAGCATTCCGGTCAACATCAGCGGAAAATAGCCCGGCCCCATACGCAGCGTCGATCCCAGGGGCAGGCGGAAGGCGGCATAGCCATAGGTGCCCGCGATCAGCAGGAATATGAGACCTGCCAGCACGTTCTTGTCGCGCAGCAGCACTTCGGTCCGTGACATAGTCTCTCCCCTTGATGCGGTGCCCGCCAATTCAGGCCTGCCGCCCGGCGGCCAGCCGGTCGGCATAGGCCAGAGCGGCCAGCATGTTCACGTGATTGACCTTGCCCGTACCGGCAATATCGAAGGCCGTTCCATGATCGACCGAGGTTCGGTCGATCGGCAGGCCCAGCGAAACATTGACCGCCGTATCGAAGGCCACGAGCTTGATCGGGATGTGCCCCTGGTCGTGATACTGCGCGATCACCAGGTCGAACGCTCCCTGATAGGCGCGATGATAGACCGTATCGGCCGAGATCGGCCCGACCACGTCGATATCCTCCGCCTGGCAGATCGCGACGGCCGGCCGCAACTGTTCGTCATCTTCGGTGCCGAACAGGCCGTTTTCGCCGCAATGGGGATTGATGCCCGCCACGGCGATGCGTGGCCTTGCATGGCCCATGCGCTGCAGATGTTCGTGCCCGGCGCGGATGGTGGCGACCACGCGCTCGGTGCGCGCCCGCTCGATGGCCCCGCGCAGCGACACATGGGTCGAGACATGGATCACCTTGAGCCGCTCGGAGGCCAGCAGCATGAAGGACGATTTGGCTCCGGTCAGCGCCGCCAGCATGCCGGTGTGGCCGTCATAGTGATGGCCGGCCGAATTGAGCGCTTCCTTGTTGATCGGTGCCGTCACGATGCCGGCTGCGCGCCCGTCCTGCGCCATGGCAACGGCGCGCTCGATATAGCGGAAACTGGCCTCGCCGCAGGCCGGGCTCAGCACGCCGAACTGCCCCGGCAGCCCGTCGACGGCCACATGCTCCAGCCGGATCGCGTCACCCTCGCCCGTCTCGGACAGGCCGATGGTCACACTACAGGCAGCAAGGGCTCGCGCCAGCGTATCGCGGTCGCCCACCACCACATAGCGCGCCCGGTCCGCCGCCGGCTTCTCGGCCAGGGCCTTGACGATCACCTCGGCGCCGACGCCGGATGGGTCGCCCATGGTGATGGCGATGGGCGCGCGATATGTGTCGGTCATGGTCGTCTCCTTGCGCCCGGTTCTCCCGCATCATCCGCAACTTGTCAACTCGTTTCCAATTTTGCTGGATAGGTAGTGCCTATGTCGCAAAGTTTCTAAGCATTTCAGGTGTTATCGGCCAAATTTCGCACCGATGCCTGACAAAAACTTGTAATTTCTTTGCATCTGTGATGATGAAAAATCATGAAAAAGATCCTGATCGTCGCCGATGACCTCACAGGCGCCCTCGATTCCGCCACGGCCTTCGCCGCGCGTGGCCTCAAAACCCTGGTTCTGCGCCGGCCAGAGGCCCTGCCCGAGGCCATGCGAGCCGAGCCCGATGTCCTGGCCATCGCCACGGGCACGCGCGAACTGCCGGCACCGGAGGCCGTCCGGATCGTCGAAGCCGCCATCGCTCCGGTGGCCGGGTGGGCCGATATCGTGCTCAAGAAGGTCGATTCGCGGCTCAAGGGCCATATTGCCGATGAGGTGGCCGTCGTGGCGCGCCTGTGCAAACGGCATCAGGCCGTCATTGCCCCGGCCATTCCGGAATTCGGACGCATCGTCCGGGATGGTCTGCTGACCGGGCATGGCCTGGATGGCGGGATCGACATTGCCGGCCGCTTTGCCGCCCTTGCCCTCCCGCTGCGCATTCCAACGGTCGCCGCGCCGGACGACTTCACCCCCCTGCTGGCCGATCTCGACAGCACGCTGCTGGTCGGCGCGCGCGGGCTCGCCGCGGCCCTGGCCCAGGCGCAGCCGGAGGGCGGCCGCGAGATCGCGCTGGCGCCCCAGGCTCCGCTGCTGATTGCCATCGGATCGCGGGATCCGATCACGCTCGCCCAGGTCGATGCGATACGCGGCAAGTCGCTGATCGTGGCGGCGCCAAATGGCACCATCCCGCCGAGCGTATCGCCGGCCCATCCCCTGCTCATCCAGATGACCCAGGGCCATGAGCCCATCGGCAGCGCCGCGGCGACGGCCCTGTTCTCGACCGCGCTCGCCGAACTGGCCGATCGCATGGCGCCCGCCACCATTTTCGCCTCGGGTGGCGAAACGGCCGATGGCCTGCTCGGCATCTTCGGCGTCAATATGCTGGAGGTGGCAGGCGAGTTCCTGCCGGGCATTCCCATGTCTCGCTTCCGCCATCATGGGCGCAGCCTGACCCTCGTCACCAAATCCGGCGGCTTCGGCCCGCCGGAAACGCTTGAAATTCTGCTGCGGCGGATAGCCGGCTAGAGCGCCGCCGGCACCGCCACATGCAGCGTTGCCGCCGCATGGCGCAGTCCATCCATGATCCCGGCATACAGCACCACGCCCTCGGCCAGCGCTGTCCGGCGCCGGTGCAGGGCGGCCTGCCCCGGCAGGCGCACCGCTTCGACGCCCGGCCGCGGCGGATTGCTGCGGCAGGCGTCGGCCAACCAGCCGGTCTGGCGCAAGAAGGCGTCGGCGCCGCCGAAGGCCGCCGGATCGTAGACCTGCACGGTCATCGCCGCATTGGTGCCCTTGGGCGCATCGGCGCGACCGTAGCCGGCCAGGCCCTGCGTCACCACCTCGGCATGGAGCGCCATGCCATAGCCCTTCTGGCCATGGTCCAGTCCGCCGGTGGGCAACAGCGTGCCGCCATCGGCCAGCACCGCCGGATCGTTCGACGCATTGCCCGCCTTGTCCATCAGCCAGGCATGGTCGAGCTTGCGCCCTTCCCGCGTCAGCCGCTGGCTCATATTGACCGTGGTGATCGAGGCCGAAATATCGATCAGGATCGGATCGCCCGGCGTGGGAATGCCATGCGCCACCGGATTGGGGGTATAGATGCCCTTGAGCCCGCCGAATGGCGCCACCTGCGCACCCGATGGGCTCGAGCTGGCAATACTGATCATCAGCCCGCGCGCCGTCGCCTCGGGCAGATAGGCGGCGAGGCACCCGATATGGTGACTATTGCCGACGACGACGGTCGCCGCACCATGCGCCAGGGCCCGCTCGCAGGCCAGCGCCACGGCCTGAGCGGTGAGCCAGGCGCCCGGCAGGCGCCGTCCATCCCAGCAGATGGCCGCACCGCGATCGGACAAGACGTCCGGCTGCCCGCTTTTGCCCATCACGCCATCGGCGATGCTTTGCAGGTACCACGGCGCCAGCGCCAGGCCATGGGTCGTGTGGCCCATCAGGTCCGCCTCGACCAGATATTTGCCGATGGCACCCGCCTTGTCGGCCTCGAGGCCGGCGGCGGTGAAAAGCTGCTCGGCAAAATCGACCAGCGCCGCCGGCGCGAAACGCTCCGCCGTCATCGTGCCGTCCTGTCATAGACTTCGGGATTGAGCGTGCGGCCAGGCCGCCCCCCGGCCAGCAGTTCTTCCATATCGGCAATATTCATCAGGCCGACATTCTCCACGGACTCGGCCGTGTCGGCGCCGGTATGGGGCGTGAAAATGGCCCGCTTCTGCGCGAAGATCGGGTGTGACCAGTCCGGCGGCTCGGTTGGATAGGCATCGAGCGCCACCCCGCCGAGCCTGCCGGCGCCGAGCGCGGCATTGGCCGCATCCAGGTCGAGCACTTCACCGCGCGCCAGGTTCAGCAGGCATGCCGTCGGCTTCATCAATGCCAGCTTTTCGCCCGTAATCAGGGCGCCGCCGCCACCGAACACATGCAGCGATACATAGTCCGCCTGGGCCAGCACCTCGTCGAGGCTCAGCATTTCGATGCCATTGGCCGCCGCGAAAGCCAGGTCGGGATAGAGATCGGAGGCGATGACCCGCATGCCCAGCCCGATGGCCTTGCGCGCCAGCAGCTTGCCGATATTGCCCAGCCCGACAATGCCCAGCACCTTGCCGGCAATCTCGGTGCCCACCATGCGGGTCCAGCTCTTGCCGACAATGCCGGCATTGGCGGCGGGCAGGTTGCGAGCCAGGGCGAACATCATGCCCACGGCCAGTTCGGCCACCGCATTGGAATTGGCGCCGGGCGTATTGAGCACCGGCACGCCACGCGCGGTGCAGGCAGCAATATCGATGCTATCGACACCCACGCCATGCTTGAGCACGGCCTTGAGCCGGGGCGCCTGGGCCAGCGTTTCATCGGTGACGGCGACCAGCCCCGCGATCAGGAAATCGACGCGCACCAGATGATCGCCGAGGCCGCCATCGGCCCGGTTTGTATCCACGCAGCGGATGAAATCCCAGCCCAGCGCCTCGATCCGGCCGGGTACGCGCCCATAGCGTCCAAAGCCGGGCGAGGTCGTGGCGATAACAGTCATGGTCAGTCCTGGATCAATTTGTGCTTGGCGAGAATGGCCCGTATCTGCGCATCCTGTGCGTCATTGGGCAGCAAAGCCGGCTGCCGGCTGGCCCCGACGCTGCTGTCCATCAGATAGAGCGCGCGCTTGACCAGCGCCGGCGGATAGCCGAGCGCGTAGAGATCGGTGCGCAACTGGGTGAACCGGGCCTGCTGGCGCTCCGCCTCGGCGATATCGCCGGCATTGAAGGCCCGGCAGATCGCCGCGAGCACGTCGGGCATCACATTGCCCAATCCGGAAATGCAGCCCTTGGCGCCATTCTGGAACGACCACAGTACCAGGGAATCCGGCCCCGAATAGACATCGAATCCGCCCACGTCCCTCGACACGGCCAGATAGGCTTCCAGCGTCTCCTGGCTGCCGCCGCTATCCTTGATACCGGCAATATTGCCATGCGCCGCCAGCGCGCGGGCCGTCTCCGGCTCGATATGGTTCTGCGTGCGCGCCGGAATGTCATAGAGATAGACCGGCGTCGACACCGCATCGGCGATGCTGGAGAAATGGCGCACCAGCCCATCCTGCGTGCAGGCGATGAAATAGGGTGTGATGACCGCAATGCCGTCGACCCCGATGCGGTCGAATTCACGCGCCAGCAGGAGCGTTTCGTAGGTCGCCGGCATGCCGGCATTGACGATCACCTTGGCGCGGCCGCCCACTTCGTCGACGATTTCCTCGGTCAGCCTGACCTTTTCATCGAAAGTCAGGGCGGTGAAATCGCCATTGGTGCCGGCGCACATGATGTTGTTGCCGGCGTCCATCTGCCGGCGCGCCTGGGCGCGCACCGCCTTGTAGTCGATAGCCTCGGCCTGGTCGAAACAGGTGACCAGGGCAACAAAGGTTTCACGCGAGTCCATGGAAGCTCCTTGCCGTCCTGGTCTGTTCGAGTTGAGGCCCTACTGGGCGTTCATGCCATACATGCCGAGTTCACGGATGATGCCTTCGGCCACGCCGCTGTCGCCGCGCGCCAGGGCCTCGTAGCCGGCCGGATCGCGATAGTCCACGAACTCGCCCATCTCTTCCATCTTGGTCAGGAATTCCGGATCGTTGATGGTTTCGGCCAGCGCCTGGACCAGCTTGTCGCGAACGTCTTCCGGTATGCCCTTGGGCGCAATGATGCCCTTCCAGGACGACCAGGTGAAGTCGATGCCGTTTTCAACGGCGGTCGGCACGTCGGGCATGCTGCCCAACCGCTCGCGCTCCATGATGAACAGCGCCTTGACCGCCCCCGATTCCAGATGCGGACGGGCCTCGGCGGGCGTGGCCGTCACGGCGTCGATATGGCCACCGGCACAGGCCGTCAGCGCTTCGGATGCGCCGCCGAACGGCACATTCTCGAACGAGGTGCCCGACGCCTTGGCGAAGGCCTCGACCGACAGGTGATTGGCGCCGCCGGCACCCGAATTGCCGATCAGCACCATGCCCGGATTGGCCTTGGCATAGGTCATGAACTCCTCGAAGGTGCTGAAAGGCGCATCGGCGCAGGCCAGCACGACCTGCAGGTTGCGGCCCATCAGCCCCAGGAAATCGACATCGTCGATCGTGTAGCTGGTGGCGCCGTAATGCGGCAGCAGCGAAATCGGCCCCTGGGCGCCGGTGCCCAGCGTATAGCCGTCGGCCTTGGCGGCCAGCGCCGAGCCGGTGCCGATGGCCCCGCCCCCGCCTGCTTCATTGCGCACCACGATGGTCGATCCCTCCAGATGCTTCTGCATCACGTCGGCCAGCACGCGCACCGACAGGTCGGTACCGCCACCGGCCGCATAGGGCACGATGATTTCGACGGGCTGGGACGGAAAGTCCTGAGCCATGGCCGGGCCGGCCAGCATCAGCGATACCCCCGCCAGCAGAATTGCCGACAACTTGTTCATTTTCTTGTTAGGCACAGGACGCTCCTCCTCTGAGCTCTTTCGAATTTCGTCCAGCGTTATCGACACGAACAAATATCTTGTCAACCGTTCAAGTTGAAAAGATTGCATGTACGCCCAACCAGCATCGACCCAAAAATCAGATCATACCACTGATATAACATCATATTTTCCAATTTTTTTCTGAACCCGAGCTTGCGTGATGTCACGAACTTCGTCGAAATGACCAGACAACTCCTTCCATGTTGACAAGTCGATAGGTCCCAGCCTATCTCCTGATGGCATCTGCATGCTGTTTCCCCCGGAGTTCCCCAATGACCGCGAGACTGGACGACAAGATCGACCTGCGCCGCCCGCCTCTCGTGCGTTTTGGCGCGGGCCAGTTGGCCGGTTTTGCGGACTGGGTTGCCGAACGGGGCTTCAAGCGCCCCTTTGTCGTGTCCGACAGCTTCAACGCCGCGCGTCTGGTCGAACTGGGCCTTGGGTCGGTCTCGGTCTTCGGCGAGTTGCGCGCCGAGCCTGACCTGGCAGCATTGGCGGCGGCGCGCGCGGCCATGCAGGCGGTCGGCCCCGACCTCGTCATCGGCTTCGGCGGCGGCAGCGCCATGGATCTGGCCAAGATCCTCGCCGTGCTGGCCGGCACCGACCAGCCTTTCGATTCCATTTCCGGGCTCAACCGGGCTCCGGCGCGCCGCGTGGGCCTCGCCCAGATTCCGACCACGGCCGGCACCGGCAGCGAGGTCGGCACGCGCGCTTTGATCACCGATCCGGCCACGCTCAACAAGATATCGACCGAAAGCCCGCATATGCTGGCCGATATTGCCATCATCGACCCCGTCCTGACCGCCTCCGTACCTCCCGCGGTTACGGCAGCGACGGGTGTCGATGCCCTTGCTCACTGCGTCGAGGCCTATACTAGCCGTCGCGCCCATCCAGTGGTCGATGCCTATGCCATCGAGGGCATCCGCCTTATCGGCCGCTATCTCAAGCGCGCGGTGGCCGATGGCGGCGATCTCGAAGCCCGCGCCGGCCTCAGCCTGGCCGCCTTCTATGGCGGCGTGTGCCTCGGGCCGGTCAACACCACGGCCGGCCACGCCATTTCCTATCCGCTGGGCACCGTGTTCGGCATTCCGCACGGGGTCGCCAACGCCCTGGTCTTCCCCCATACGCTGGCCATCAACGCCGCCGCCGTTCCGGAAAAAACCGCGGCGATCTGCGCCGCGCTGGGCCTGCGCAGCACCTTTGGCGCCGAGCTGCTGCAGGAAGCGACCGGCTTCTGCGCGGCATTGGGCCTTGCCATGCGCCTCTCCGATCACGGCGTGACCCAGGATGCGCTGCCCGGAATGGCCGAGCAGGCCCATGCCATCCGGCGGCTGTTGGATTTCAACCCGCTCGCCCTGTCAGCCGGCGATATCGAAGCGATCTATCGCGCCGCCTATTGAGCTTGCCAGCTCAACAGGCCTCGGCCGTCATGGATCGTCAGCGCAAGGTATTGATCGAGCCATCTAAATGGTGGCGATTCGAAGTGTTCCTGTTGTAAACAGGGATGCAATTGGCGAAACCGGGAACGCGAGATGGAGCAAGCTGAGCGGCGCAGCGCCAAACATGGCAGGCAGGGAAGCGGCGGGGCGCGAATGCTGCTGGCCGACCGCGTCTACCATGTCATGCACAGCCGCATCGCCAACGGCTCCTATGCCGCCGACCAGCGCCTGCCCTCCGAAAACGAGCTGGCCACCGAACTGAGCGTGTCGCGACCGGTGCTGCGCGCCGCGCTGGAGCGCCTGCGCTCGGAGGGGCTGATCTATTCCCGCCAGGGCGCGGGCAGTTTCGTCCGCCCCGGCGACGCCCAGCATGGCCTGGGCTATTCGCCCGTCGAAACCATTGCCGATATCCAGCGCTGTTACGAATTCCGCCTCACCATTGAGCCGGACGCCGCCTATTACGCGGCGCAGCGCCGCAATCAGGAAATGCTGGACGAGCTCAGCCAGGTCCTGACCCTGCTCAGCGATGCCACCAGCCAGCACAGCCACCGCGAAGACGCCGACTACGCCTTCCACATGGCCATCACCGCGGCGGCCAACAATCACTACTACGAAGCCTCGATGAAGGCTTTACGCGAGCATATCCATGTCGGCATGCGCCTGCATGGCCGCTCCCTGATGAACGACCGGGACACCGGCCTCGAACATGTGTTCAAGGAACATGCCGGCATCTATGAGGCCATCCGCGACCGCGACGCCGAGGCCGCCCGTTCGCGGATGCGGCAACACATAGAAAGCTCCCGCAACCGGCTGTTCGAGGACCGGCTGTTCGATCTGTCGCTGAAATAACTTTCGCCTTGCCCACCGGGCACCCGCCCATGGCCGCAAAACCAAAAAGCCCCCGCCGGAGCGAGGGCCTTATTTGGTGCGTTCAGCTTTTACGAGCTTTCGCTTGTTAACAGCCGGTCCGCCTTCTCTGAACTGCTAGGCAGTGCAGAGACATTAGCGGAAGTCTGCCAAGCGGGCAATATCGCCGCGCTCGGGGGAAGTGCGTAGGGCGCGATAGTTATTCCTACGGAATAGATCGCGGCGAATGGCGCATCTATTCTTTCCCGGTGGATGCGGACGCGCGGGATTGCCGTTCCACTGGCAGGGGCCACCGATCAGGTAAGCGAAATTCGGGGCATGGCCACCCGCGGTCAGGCGAATGCAGTTATTCCTGGTTGCCGTCGGAACATCTTCCCTGGACTGCTGGGCGGCAGCATCCACGCCATGGCGAGAGCCATTGGCGTGGATGCCGGTGTTTGCAAATATGCAGGTCATATGGGGGCAACAATAGTGACAGACATTTCTCGTTCGGCCTTTGCATTCGACATCGGCACCAAGTCAATCGGCTCGGCCGTATTGCGGCTCGATGACCGAGGCGAGCCCATCGGCATCATCAACGCCGCAGTCCGCATCTATGCCGATGGCCGCGAGCCCAAGTCCGGCACCTCGCTGGCCGAAGGGCGGCGGCTGGCGCGCGGCATGTCGCGCCGCCGCGACCGTTACAAGCGCCGTCGCCGGACCCTTCTCAATACCTTGACCGAATTCGGCCTGATGCCGCCCACCGACGAGGCACGCAAGGCGCTGCTGGCCGAAACCAACGACCGGCGCTTCGGCGCGGTGGCCGGCAATGTCTATGCGCTGCGGGCCCGCGCGCTGGACGAAAAACTGCCGCTCCATCATCTGGGGCGGGCCCTGTTCCATCTCAACCAGCGCCGCGGCTTCAAATCCAATCGCAAGACCGACAAGCGCGACAATGACCAGGGCAAGATCGCCTCGGGCATTTCGCGTCTTGGCCAGAAGCTCGATGAAGCCGGCGCCCGAACCCTCGGCGAATTCCTGCATCGGCAGCATTCCGCCGGAAAATGGGTGCGGGTGCGACCCTCCCGTGTTCCGAGCAAGGATGACAAGGAGGAGGACGGCTACGGCTTCTATCCCGAGCGCAGCTTTCTCGAGCGCGAATTCGCTGCAATCTGGAAGGCGCAGGCCGCCTTTTATCCCGAACTGCTGACCGAGGAGCGGGGCGATCATCTGCATCGGGTGATGTTTTTTCAACGCCCCCTCAAGCGCCCGAAGGTCGGCAAATGCAGTTTCTATCCAGACGAAGACCGCCTGCCCAAGGCGCATCCGCTGTTCCAGGAATTCCGGCTGGTCAAGGAGCTCAATGAGCTGGAAGTCGTCCATCGGGGCGATCGGCGTGAAAAACTGACGCTTGAACAGCGCGATACGCTGTTCAACCAGTTGCGCACCCAGCGCTCCTCTGCCTTCACCGCGCTGCGCAAGACCCTCAAGGCACCCACGGGCACCCGCTTCAACAAGGAGAGCGACGCCCGCGACAAGCTCAAGGGCGACGAAGTCGCGGCCGAAATGAGCCATAAGGACCGCTTCGGCCAGGCCTGGATCGGCATGCCGCTGGCCGAGCGCTGGGCGGTGATCGAGATGCTGCTCGACACCGAGGATCCGCTTGAGGTCAAGGCGTGGCTCGAAGAGCATTATGGCTTTGCCGCCGACAGGATCGATGCCATCGCCGCCGCCAAACTGCCGCCCGGCTATGGCCGCCTGGGCGAGACGGCATTGCGGGATATGCTTGATGAACTGAAAAACGGCACCGTCAAGGACGATAGCGGGCGCGACGTGGTGCTGACCGAGCGGCAGGCTATGGACAATATCTGGAAGGACAACCCCGCCCTGCAGCGTGTCGTGGCCGATGCGCGCGAACTTCCGCCCTATCAGGAGGTTCTGGGCCGGCGCATCCCGCCGGGCACCGGCAAGCCTGAGGATCCTTATGACGTGCAAAAGGGGCGTCTGACCAACCCCACCGTCCATATCGGGCTCAACCAGCTCAAGCGCGTCGTCAATGCCCTGGTGCGCCGCCACGGCCGGCCCGACCAGATCGCGCTGGAACTGGCGCGCGAGCTCAAGCTCAACGAGGAACAGAAGGCCGAGAAAGACCGGGAGATCGCGCGGAACACCAAGGCGGCCCAGGCCCGGTCGGAGAAGCTGCGCCAGCTCGACATCGACGACAACGGCTATAACCGGGTTCTGCTCAAGCTGTGGGAAGACCTCAACCTCAGGCAGCCGGAAAACCGCGAATGCATCTATTGCGGCAAGGCGATCGGCATCGGCACCCTGTTTTCCAATCAGGTCGATATCGACCATATCCTGCCCTGGTCGAAAACCCTCGACGACAGCCAGGCCAATCGCATCGTCTGCCATGTCGAATGCAATCGGCAAAAGGGCAATCACGCGCCCGCCGAGGTGCCGCAATGGCATGATCGATATGACGACATCCTGGCGCGGGCCGAACGGCTGCCCCGCAACAAGGCCTGGCGCTTCGGCCGCGAGGCGATGAAGAAATTCAAGGACGATGAGAGCTTCCTTGCCCGGCAACTGACCGACACCCAGTATCTCTCGCGCATGGCGCATGAATATGTCGCCGCGCTTTATCCCGATGAAGAACCGGACGAATGGGGGGTGTTCACGCGCCGGAACCATGTGCGCGTCATTCCGGGGCGGATGACCGAGATGCTGCGCCGGCAATGGGGCCTCAACGCCATCATCTCCGACCACGACCAGAAGAACCGCAACGACCACCGCCATCATGCCATCGACGCCATAGTCGTCGGCGTGACCACCCGGCGCCTGCTGCAGCGCATCGCGACCGCGGCCGGCGGGCGGGAGGCTCTGGCGCTCGAGGAAACGATCGGCAAGATCGAGCCGCCCTGGCCGGGTTTTTACGACGACGTGAAGGAAGCCATCGACAGGATCGTGGTCAGCCATAAGCCCGATCACGGCTCCCTGCCCAAACCGGGCGAGCCAGCCCGGACGGCCGGCCAATTGCACAATGACACCGCCTACGGTTTTACCGGCGAGGAACGGAAGGGCGTACCAATCATGGTGCATCGAGTCCCCTTCGCCACCCTGACCGAAAAGGACATCCCCTCGATCCGCGATCGGCAGCTCGCCGAGGCGCTCTATGGCGCGATAGCCGGCATTTCCGGCAAAGCCGAGCTGGCGGCCGCGCTCGCCCGTTTCAGCGCGAGCGGACCCTATAAAGGCATCCGCCATGTGCGCGTGGTCGAGCCGGTGAGCGTCATCGCCATAAAGGACCGGGACGGGACGCCCTACAAGGGCTACAAGGGCGATGCCAACTATCGCTACGATGTCTGGGAACTGCCCAATGGCAAATGGACCCACGAGGTCGTGAGCATGTTCGACGCCCACCGGCCCGACTGGCAATCCGAAATTCGCAACAAAAACCCTGCCGCCCGCAAGGTGCTGAGCCTGCACCAGAACGACATGGTGGCCTATGAGCATCCACAGGACGGCTACACCATCGGCCGGGTCGTGAAATTCGGCTCGGGCGGCCAGATGGCGCTTGCGGGCAATCGGGAGGGCGGAGCGCTCAAGAGCCGCGACGCCGATCCGGAGGATCGCTTCCGTTATTTCTACAAGTCAGGCGGCGCCATGCGGGACGCGCGACTCCGCCAGGTTCGTGTGGATGAGACCGGTCGCGTATTCGATCCGGGCCCGCAGGACCGCGAGAGCAGAAATGCGCGCAAGCAGAGCGCCGCCGGTTAACACTAAATAAAGGAATAAATTTCGCCTCCATTGGCGACGGCATAGTGTTGCCGCCATGGAACGGATAGTCGACATAGAAACCGATGGCCTGTTTCTGGCGGTGCATCGCGGATTCTTGACCGTGAGCGAGGCCGGCGAGGAGCGCGGGCGCATTGCACTCGACGATATCGGTGGCTTGATTGTCCATGCCCATGGCACCAGCTGGTCCAATAGCGTCTTTACGCGACTGAGCGAGCGCGCCGTGCCCGTGGTCATCTGCGGCAGCAACCATGCGCCGGTCGCCTGCGTGTGGCCGCTGGAGGGACACCACCTGCAGGCGGCGCGCATGCGGGCGCAGATTGCAGCCACCCGGCCACTCGGCAAGCAGATTTGGGCCAGGATCGTGGCCAGCAAAATCCGCATGCAGGGCGACGTTCTGGCGCGCCGCGGTGTCGAGGCCGGCGCTTTCGACATGCTCGCCCGCAAGGTTCGTTCTGGCGACCCCGGCAATGTGGAGGCACAGGCGGCGCGGCGATACTGGAAAGCCCTGTTCGGTCCGGACTTTTCGCGCGATCAAGACGCAGCCGGTCTCAATGGCCTGCTCAACTACGGCTATGCCGTCTTGCGCGCGATCGTGTCCCGCGCCATTTGCGCAGCGGGGCTGCACCCCACTATCAGCGTTTTCCATTCCAATCGCGGCAACGCTTTCGCCCTGTCCGACGACCTGATGGAGCCCTACCGCCCGCTCGTGGACGAATTGGTCCGACGCCTTGCCACCGAAGGCGTCACCGAGGTCAATCCCGACAGCAAGCGGCAGTTGGCGGCCATGTCCACGCTCGACCTGGCGACCGGCGACATCGTCTCGCCGCTCGCGGTCCACGTGCAGCGTTTCGTCCATTCGGTGGCGACCAGCTTCGAAACCGGCGAAGCCCGGCTCGCCCTCCCCGCCGGTCTTGTGCTGGCCGAGCGCCGTGAGGAGGCCATCGATGACCCGACGGGAGCTTAGGGCCAATGCCGAACCGTCCCACCTCAGCGGATATCGATTCATGTGGATGCTGGTAACTTTCGACCTGCCTGTCGAGACACCGGCCCAGCGCAAGGCCGCCACTCGGTTCCGCCACGACCTGCTCGATCTTGGCTTTGAAATGAGCCAGCTTTCCAACTATCTTCGCTTCTGCAACGGCAAGGAGCAGTTCGACTCCTACGTGCGCAAGATCGGCGCAAGACTGCCGGAGTTTGGCAATGTCTACATCTTCCAGTTCACCGACCGGCAATATGAAAACATCGTGCGATTCTCGGATCAAGGCCGCCGCCCAGCCAGAAAAATCCCGACCAGATGGCCCTTTTCTAGCTCCGACCGCCAATTTCCAGACGCCGAAGTGGCCGAAATCTCCTGTATTTACAGAGATTTCGGCCAACATCGAGCCTAGCAGTTCAGAGAAGACGGGCCAACGGCAACTCATCGCGCATGGTGTAGCCGGGCGGCAGTTAGCCTAGCAGTTCAGAGAAGACGGGCCAACGGCAACAGTGGCGGCCTCTGCCGTGTTGGCCGCGGAAGCCTAGCAGTTCAGAGAAGACGGGCCAACGGCAACCTGTGGCTGTTGCCGCCGCTTGGCTCGCTTAGCCTAGCAGTTCAGAGAAGACGGGCCAACGGCAACGGTTCGCCTGAGCGAGTGTCGAACCGCCTTAGCCTAGCAGTTCAGAGAAGACGGGCCAACGGCAACCTGGCGGCGGAGTTGTCGTTTCGCGCACCGAGCCTAGCAGTTCAGAGAAGACGGGCCAACGGCAACTGCTCTTCTGTGCGGGGATGGAATACCGAAAGCCTAGCAGTTCAGAGAAGACGGGCCAACGGCAACAAACCACGCTGTTCCCCGAACGCCTTCTGGAGCCTAGCAGTTCAGAGAAGACGGGCCAACGGCAACTTCATTGCAAAGCATGAGGTCGAGCGTGTTAGCCTAGCAGTTCAGAGAAGACGGGCCAACGGCAACGCAGCGCCGCCATGGTATTCAAACATCTGCAGCCTAGCAGTTCAGAGAAGACGGGCCAACGGCAACAAGCCGAGAAGCGGAGCGGTAGTTTTTGCCAGCCTAGCAGTTCAGAGAAGACGGGCCAACGGCAACTTCTTGAGCTTCTGGTACTTGCGCTTTTGGAGCCTAGCAGTTCAGAGAAGACGGGCCAACGGCAACCGCCATCAGCACGAGTGCGAATACCATGGCAGCCTAGCAGTTCAGAGAAGACGGGCCAACGGCAACCTTGCAGTCGGCTAATCCGTCCGCGTTGAAGCCTAGCAGTTCAGAGAAGACGGGCCAACGGCAACACCGTTGCGCCTAGATCATCACCATCCTCGAGCCTAGCAGTTCAGAGAAGACGGGCCAACGGCAACCGCATTCGCCTCCGTGTGCTGCCTGGGCTTAGCCTAGCAGTTCAGAGAAGACGGGCCAACGGCAACAGCATCAACCACCGCATCATCCTGCTGCGCAAGCCTAGCAGTTCAGAGAAGACGGGCCAACGGCAACGTCGGGGGACACGTTGCGAAGGGCCATTCTAGCCTAGCAGTTCAGAGAAGACGGGCCAACGGCAACGTCAGCAGAGTTTCGGCCTTTTTCGCGTTGAGCCTAGCAGTTCAGAGAAGACGGGCCAACGGCAACAGCGAACCCATGACCCCATCCACGGATGGGAGCCTAGCAGTTCAGAGAAGACGGGCCAACGGCAACGCGAAGCTGCTCATTCAGCCGCTCAACCTCTAGCCTAGCAGTTCAGAGAAGACGGGCCAACGGCAACGGATGCGCCGCGCAATGCCCTTCAACGACTAGCCTAGCAGTTCAGAGAAGACGGGCCAACGGCAACCCCTGGCCGGCCAGACCGGAGCACTGGACAAGCCTAGCAGTTCAGAGAAGACGGGCCAACGGCAACACCATCAGCGCGATGATCGCCAGCCCCCCGAGCCTAGCAGTTCAGAGAAGACGGGCCAACGGCAACGGTGACGTCGAGCTGATGTCGTTCGGCAAGAGCCTAGCAGTTCAGAGAAGACGGGCCAACGGCAACCGATTGGCTGATGCTCAACGAAAGCCGCCTAGCCTAGCAGTTCAGAGAAGACGGGCCAACGGCAACGAAAACACGGTTGTTCCGACGATCACCGGGAGCCTAGCAGTTCAGAGAAGACGGGCCAACGGCAACTGATGATTTTTGGGGTCGCGCGTTTCACACAGCCTAGCAGTTCAGAGAAGACGGGCCAACGGCAACAGCAGAACCTTCAGGGCACCATGCGCGACAAGCCTAGCAGTTCAGAGAAGACGGGCCAACGGCAACTGTTCATCCAAGCCTGCATTGAGGAAGCGCGAGCCTAGCAGTTCAGAGAAGACGGGCCAACGGCAACATGCCCTGCGACGGTTGAGGCGGCAATCATAGCCTAGCAGTTCAGAGAAGACGGGCCAACGGCAACAGATGGGGTCAGCCCTCGGGCGGTGGCGGCAGCCTAGCAGTTCAGAGAAGACGGGCCAACGGCAACTGCGTTACTTTGTAACCGGCGAGTTCGGTAAGCCTAGCAGTTCAGAGAAGACGGCCAACGGCAACTCCACGAGTGCCGCAGGGCGCTGGCCATGAGCCTAGCAGTTCAGAGAAGACGGGCCAACGGCAACTTGCGCGATCAGCACCTCGCGTAGAGGTCCAGCCTAGCAGTTCTCGAGCACGTCTCTATCCTGCTACTGTCTCGCGATAGTGGCGCAGGACGGCGTCGGCGTTGACGGCGGTACAGATCAGGTGCGCCGGGCGGTTGGCCCAGTCGGGGTGCCCGCCCTTGCGGGCTGCCGGCATCTGGATGGTCTGGCCGGCGGCGATGCCGTCGCAGACGACGCAGATGGGGCCGGAGCGTGTTTCGAACCAGTCGGGACGCAGTGCGTAGGTCACGGCCAGCAGATCGTGCCCCACCACGCCGGCAAGACCCATGACCTCCTTGTAGAAGCGCGCATAGTGATCCGACATCTGGCGCAGCAATTCGCCATTTTCTCCGGCTTCGGCCGACAAAGCGGCGAGATAATCCCCGGTGAGGATGATGTCATGCGTCACATCGAGCCCCACCACCACGACGGGCCATTCGGCCGCGAAAATCTCGTCGGCGGCGACCGGATCGCCATAGATATTGGCTTCGGCTGCCGGGGTGATATTGCCGCTGCGGCCTTCATAGCCGAAGGCCCCGCCCATGATCACCACCTGTTTGGCGAGGCCGGCAATGGCCCTGTCCTGCCGCAGGGCGAGCGCCAGGTTGGTCATCCGCCCCACGGCGATGATCGTCACCTCGCCCGGATGGGCGCGCAACGTATCGATGATGAACTGCGATGCCGCGCCCGGCTGCAGGCCGGTCTCGTCGACCGCCGGAATATCGATGTCGCCCAGCCCGTTGTGGCCATGCACGATGACCGGTTCGGGCTTGATCTTGCCATCGAGCGTCTGGCCGGCGCCCTGGATGACTGGCGCGGCGATATGGAAGCGCTCGCGCAGGAACAGGGCGTTGCGCGTCGTGGTCGCGATATCGGCATTGCCGACGACGGTGGTGATGCCGAGCAGTTCGATGTCGGGCAGCTTGCTCAGGTAGAGCAGCGCCATGGCGTCGTCGATCCCCGGATCGGTATCGAAGATAACCTTCATATCGTGGTCCAATGCTGTGTCGCGCCCGACCATTGTGGGGCGCGGGGAGGAAGGCGGGGACCAATCACAGCCGGTGATGCCCGTCAAGCGCCGCCGAGCTGATTGACATTTGCCGGGGCGGGAACTAGCTAAATCCTGACTTCGGAGTTCATATATCTTGACGGCAATCGACGCGACGGATGGTTTGCCGCTGCGGCAGTTTCTCGAGCCGCTGCAATCGGCCGAAAACCTGCAGCTCTCCATCGGCGCGGATCGCGCCGGGCATGAGCCCATCGTCGCCCTGCCTCCCGCCGTGGTCGAGGCCTGGCTGGCCGCTGTCAGCCGCGACCACGCGGATATGGAGGCGCGGACGTGCGCCGCCTACCTGATCGGGGATATCGCCTGGGCCTTCGGACGCAACCTGGCGGCGCTGCACCTGGCCGGCCCCGGCCTGCCCGATATCGGGGCCGGTTCCATCGCCGCCGCGCCGCAATGGTATCGCTGGGAGGAGGATGGTGAAGGCGGGGAGGCCCTGCGCTTCACCCTGCGGCTGCTTGCTGCCCCCGACGCCACCCACCGTCCGCTCGATATCGATGGCATCCGCGCCCTGGCGGTGGCCGCCCATGCCCCGCTGATCGAAACCTTGTCCGGCCTGACCCGGCTGGGGCGCAGCGCCATGTGGCGGCTGGTGGCCGATGCGCTGGCGGCGGGCTGGCTGTTGGTCGGCAAGCGCATCGGCCTGCCCGAGCACGCCATGCGGGTGGCCAATGCCATCATCGGGGCCCCTGGCTCGCCGCTGGCCAACAAGCAAACCGGGTTCGTCGAGATCGTGCTGCGCGACGAGACCGATCCCGAGCGCGTCCTGGGCTGCGAATGGTTCCGGGCGCGGGGCGGCTGCTGCCGCTATTACACGACGGGGGAATCAGCAGGCGAATATTGCACCACCTGTGTCCTGCGTCCGCCCGAGTCGCGCGACCAGCGCCTCCGCGATCACCTCAAGGCCCGGCTGCAGATGCCCGTCTGAGCAGGCCGAAGGCCGCATCATGGCTCAGTGAACAAATAACATTTTTAACGATGCTGTGACGTGGCGTTGTTCGTCGTGTAAAAGGGTTTGTATGAATAGGGGGCATCGACATGATCGGTCTTGGCCCGGACGCGTACGCGTCGGGGCGAAAGCCTTGCGGCGGAGTTGGCTTTGCGGTCCCTATCGACATCTGCGCTCGCCGAACTGCTGGAGCTTACGGCCCGCATGCTGCATTCGCGCGGCTATGCGGCCGACCTGTTTCCAGCACAATGGACGGCTTTGCGTTATTTTTCCCGCGCCCCGATCAGCCAGCGTACGGCCAGCGAGCTGGCGCGTTTCCAGAGTCTCGCCAACGGCCCGGTAAGCCGCACCGTGCGGACCCTGGTGCAGAAGGGCTTGTTGACCAAGGCGGCAGAGCAGCCCAAGGGGCGCGCCGAGCTGCTCGAGCTGACCGATGCGGGTCGGGCGATGCTCGACCAGGATCCGACTTTGGCGGTCGAGGAAATCATCAGCGGGCTGGAGGCCAGCGAGCAGGAATGCTTTGCCCGCTCGCTCGAACTCATCGTCCGGCGGCTATCGGTGCTGCGCTAGCGAGCCGAACAGCGCCCTGATATCGGCGATCAGCTCGCCCATGTCGAACGGCTTCACATAGACCTTGCGGGCACCCCAGACCAGCGCCAGCGCCGCTGCTGTGGCGATGGACAGGCCCGGCCCGCCCCCGGTGACCACGAATATCTCGGCTGCCGGCGATGCGGCGCGCATCGACTGGATGATGGCGATGCCATCGGCGCGCGGCATCCACAGATCGGTCACCACCACGTCGAAGGCTTCCCGGCCCAATGTGTCGATGGCCTCCATGCCATCGTCGACCTCGACAACAGCGAAGCCGGCGTCGCTCAGCGCGTCTCGCAGCGGCCGGCGACTGTCGGCACTGGCGTCGGCAATCAGCACCGTGCGCATCGGTGCATCAATCATGGTTCCCCCAGCCCAATAGCCGCGCCGCCTCGCGGCGACACCAGAATAGATGTGTCCATCCGTTGCTCACTGAGCAGTAAAATGTCAAGCAAAAGGCCGGCACGAGGCCGGCCTTTTCAGTCTTTTACAGAGGTTTAGCGCTTGGCCAGGATGTTCCAGGCACCCGTTACAGTCAGCGCGGCCAGGGCCATCTTGAGAATATCCCAGACGATGAACGGCTGGATGGCGCCGGCAAAGGCCGAGGCGACCACGTTGTTCTGGTCGATCCAGCCGGCATTGCCGGACAAGGCCAGCAGCCAGACAAAGCCCAGCACCAGCAGCACCGCATCGGCCGCGACCATGGCGGCAAACAGGGTCAGCGGCTTGCCCGAGGCGCCCTTGTCGGCGGCATAGCCGATGATGGCGGCCATCACCAGGAACCCGAGTAGGAAGCCGCCGGTCGGGCCGACGAGATAGGCCAGGCCACCGCCGGTAGCGAAGACCGGCAGGCCGAAGGCGCCTTCGAGCAGGTAGAGCGCCACGGTGGCGACGCCGATGCGCAGGCCGAAAGCCGCCGACAGTGCCGCGATGGCAAAGCCCTGCAGCGTCACCGGAACCGGCCATACCGGCACGTTGATCTTGGCGCAGATGGTGATGAGCAGCGTGCCGAGCACGATGGTTGCGAGATTGGCTGCCAGCTTGGCAGTATCGCCCTTGGGCTGGAATACGCCGAGCAGCGTATTGGGCGTGGTCAAAGTCACGGCCATTTCATACCTTCCATGCTTGTCTGAACCGGCGTCCCCTCCCGGGCCGCGCTGTCGTTCAAATCACGACTTCTTTAGTCTCTCGGCAAAGTGAGTGCAATGGCATCACCCGTTCCGGCCCTGTCCTTCGACAGGGACTTCGACCCCCAGACTGGCCGCGCCGTACCCGTCGCCGACGGTATCACCCGCATCACCGCGCCCAATGCCAGCCCCTATACCTTTACCGGCACCAACAGTTTTCTGTTGGGCCACGAACGCCTTGCGCTGGTCGATCCGGGCCCGGACGATCCGGTTCACCTCGCCGCGCTGATCGATGGCATCGGCGGCCGCCCCGTCGATGCCATCATGCTTTCGCATACCCACCGCGACCACAGCGCATCGGCATCACGGCTGGCGCGCGATCTGGGTGTCCCCCTCTGGTTCGGCGGCAAGCATCGCCTGTCGCGCCCGCTGCGCCGATTCGAGCGCAATCCCATCCGCAACTCCTGCGATTGGGATCTGGTGCCCGACCGCACCCTCATTGATGGCGAGACCATCACTGCGGGCGACGTGCCCCTCACCGTCCACGCCACGCCCGGCCATTGCGCCAATCACCTGGCCTTCAGCGCCGGTGACATCCTGCTCAGCGGCGATCATGTCATGGGCTGGAATTCGACCCTCGTCTCGGTCCCCGATGGCTCGATGGCCGACTATTTCGCCTCGCTCGACAAGGTCATCGCCCTGCCCTGCCGCCAATACGTGCCGGCCCACGGCGGCCCCATCGTCGACGGCCCGGCCTATGCCGCCGCTCTCAAGGCCCACCGGCAGATGCGCAACCAGCAGGTCGTCGCCGCCGTCAGGGCGGGTGCCCGCACCGTCCCGGCCATCGTGGCGGCAATCTACCCCGCCCAGCCCCTGCCCGTCCGCCGCGCCGCCCGCCTGACCATCACCGCCCATGTGGAATATCTCGAAGGGCTGGGCGCGTTGAGCGTGTCGCGGGGATTGCTGGGGATGCGGATTTCCGCTGATACCTAAATCACGGTGTCATTCCCGCGCAGGCGGGAATCCATTCTTGTCGATCCCCGCACCTTCCAAAGAGTGGATTCCCGCCTGCGCGGGAATGACGTTCTGGGGCATTGTTCGGGATGCGGGCCCAGATGCCATGAAGACCTCATGGTGAGCTTGTCGAACCACGAGGTCGAGCGAGTGGAGGCCTGGGTGCCACGACCTCGTGGTTCGACAAGCTCACCATGAGGTCTACTGCAGGCTACTCCGCCTCCTCCACCCCCGCCTCCAACGGCACATTGGCATTGGGATTGTCGCGCAGCAGCCCTGTCACCGCATCGTCCAGCGCCGCCAGGAATTCCTCGATCCGCGAGCCGTTCGAGCCGAAATCATGCAAGGCGTTGAGCGAGGCCGAGCGCATGTCGACCGTGGAATTGGTCAGCGTCCCGGTCACCCGGATCACCACCTCCTCGCGCCAGCCCGGCAGCGTCACGATCTGGGCATTGACCTGCCCCGGATCGAACCCGGCCGTCGGCTCGCGCAGCAGGCGGATTTCCCAGCCATTGCCGGCCACCAAAGCCCGCACCAGCCCGAAGGTCGGCACCAGCCCCAGCGGATAAGTGCGCGTTTCGGCATTGGGAAAAACCGCCGCCATGGTCTCGGCCGACAGCATTTTCGGCGCCGGCATGGCCTGCATGCCTGGCTCGAAGACCAGCGGCAGCAGGCTCCGGTCGGTGGTGGCGATATCGGTCACGGGCGGATAGGTCAGCATCAGGCTGCCATACCAGGCAAAGGGCAGCAGGCTCAGCGTGCCGAACAGCAGCCCGGCCAGTGCCCTGCCCCAGCCCTGGTCGCCCGTCTGCCACAGCCGCGCCAGCGCGATCAGCGCGGCCAGCACCGCCAGCAAGGCCACCAGGCCCGCCGCCAGCGCCGCCACCAGGAACAGGTCGCTGGTGATCAGCCGGAACCAGTGCAGCAGCACCGAAATAACGACGAGCGGCACCGCGACGCTGCCCAGCCGGCGCGCCACGATTGCCCATTTCGATGTCCGGATCAGTATGCGCAATGCCGCCCCTTCACATGCGCCGCGAGATTACCCGCAAGGTATTGCGCGAATTTGAAGATTTCCCCGGGTGGCGATCATTTGCTCTTGGTCTTGGGATCGGGCATGCCGCACATGGAGCGGATGGCGTTCCACTCCGCCGTGGTGAAGGGCGGCTCAAGCCCGGTCGGCCGCTGCTGGCTCAGCGGGTCCAGCGCCGCCTTGCGGTCATCGGTCAGCGGGTGGGTGCTGAGCAGCGCCAGGGCACGGGCGAATTCATCGTCCGCCCCGACCCGGTTGATGAGATCGGCCAGCCCGGCCGGGTTGAAATCCATGCGCTCGGCCACATGGGCGGCAAAGGCATCGGCCTGCCGCTCGGCATCGCGCGAGAAACGGGCGTCGATGATCGTCGCGCCGAGGCCCGCCGCCACCGAAATGCCGGTCATGTCGCCCAGGATGAAGCCGATCAGCGCGCCGGTGCCGGCGGTGGAAATCAATTGCTCCATGCCGTGGCGATAAGCCACGTGGCCCACCTCATGAGCCAGCACCCCGGCAAACTCGTCCTGCGTCTCGGCCTGTTCCAGCAATGCGGAAAAGAAGAATACCTGCCCGCCCGGCAGCGCGAAGGCATTGGGAATCTCGGATTTGACCACCCTGATATCGAGCTCGAATGGCGATCCCGATCCCTCCAGCGCCGCCGCCCCGAACCGCGCGATGGCCCGGTTGGCGAGACTATCCGGATTGCTGTCGCAGACCTCGAAGCCGCTGTCGTCGCCCAGGCTGGCTTCCATCTGCCGGGCGACGGTCTCGCCCAGGTTCCGCTCCCATTCCGGCGGCACCAGTCCGGTGATGCGGCCCGCCAGCAGCGGTACGCCATAGAGATAGGCGACGATCACCGCCGCCAGTGCCACGGTGGCGGTCACCGCGATCCGGATTTCCCGCCCGGTCTGCTGTCGCCGCTTCTGACCGAGCACCGGCAAGGTCGCCAGCACCCGCGCCACATCCTCGCGCCCCTTGACCACCACGCGGGCGCCGGTCGGCTGGCCATTGGCGCCCAGCCGCAATTCGTCCTTGCGGCCATGGACGGCAAAGAGATCCGCCGTCGCCCAACGCCCCAGCTCGGCGCCATCCCCGGCGCGGATCACCAGCGTCCCGGCCTCGTGCATAAGCGCCACGGCGTGAACCTGCGCCACCAGCCCGTCATGAAAGCGCGCCGCTATGCTCCCGCTCATCAATAGGCCCCGACATTGAGGGCATCGGCCAGCCCTTCGCCGCCAAGACGGGTATCCTCGCCGCGGGCCTTGACGTCGCGCAGGCTGTCGAGCCCGGCAATGCTGGCGCCCTGCGCCACGAGCTTCCAGAAGCCCAGCCCCAGGAACAGTTCAACCATCAGGCTGAAAGCGCCCAACAGCAGCAGATAGCCGAAGACGATGGCCAGCAGCACGCTGAAGCTTCCCTGTAGGCTCTGCCTGAACACCTGCGGGTCGAATCCACCCCCCGCAAACGCCCCACTCGCCACCGAGCCCAGCACGATCAGCCCGCCGGCCGCCAGCACGACGTAACTCCCGGCCAAAGCGAGCCCGAACAGCACATATTGCCCGACCAGGCTCCGCGCCCGCACCGTTACCGTCAGCGCCGCCTGTCCCAACCGGACCGCGGAAAACATGCGGCTGATCTCGCGCGACTGGTAATAGAGCACCAGCAGGCCCATCAGCGCCGCGGCGATAACCATCACCACGGCACCTCCCACGGTCGGCACGCCGCTCACCGGCAGCCCACCCATGGCGGAGCCTATGCCCAATCCCACCGCACCGATCACCGCCATGGCGAGATAGGTCCCATAGAACGGCCGCGCGAGCAGCTTCCAACTACCCACGAAACCGAATTGCCGGTCACCATACCAGCTATGGCGATACCGATAGGACCACAGGTTCGCCGCCATGAACGGATAAGCCAGCCCCGCCGTCGCCAGCACCAGCAGCGACCAAAAGAACCGCCGGACCGCATAGTTCCACGCATTGCCGCCCTGGTCGCAGCGTATGCCGCGCCACAGTGTCCGCGACAGCCGGAAGTCCCGCGCCCGATAGATGGCATAGCCCATAAGGAACCAGACCAGCACCGCGACAGCAGAATAGCCAATGATGGCCGCTTCGGACGATTGCGTGGAAAGATAGAAGAACAGCCCGTAAAGCGGCACGAACACCGCCAGCGCCATCAGGAAGCCGAGCAGGAGCTGGATGGCATTGCCGGTATATTCCAACGGATCGCCATCGATCTCGGTATTGGCCCAATAGAAGCGCCGCTTCCAGGTCGTCAGCCAGAACCGATAGAGCCCGATGCTGGGAATCAGCAGCACATAACCGCGCAGCAGCATGAACCCCAGTTCCCGCCGCGTTCCGGTAAACACCACCGCCACCGGCCGCTCCATGATCCACCCTCAAGCCATCAGAGGGTTTTAGGCGAGGCGGAAGGGATTGGGAAGGCGGCTGCCCACGGTGAGCTGATGTTCATGCGTTCAAAATGTACACTCAGGGATAAAGCCTCTCACTCCTCCACCCATTCCCATCCCGCACAAACCGCACCCGGTCATGCAGCCGGAATTCCCCGTCCTTCCAGAACTCGATGCTCTCAGGCACGATCCTGAACCCCGACCAGTGCATCGGCCGCACCACCGGGTTCTCGCCGATTTCGGCGCTGATCTCGGCCACTCGCGTCAGCAGCGCCTCGCGGCTCGAAACCGGCCGCGACTGCTCCGAGGCCGACGAGGCGATCTGGCTGCCCTTGGCGCGCGAAGCGAAATAGGCGTCCGCCTCCTGGTCCGTCACCACCTCCACGGGGCCCCGCATCCGCACCTGCCGCCGCAGCGACTTCCAGTGCATCACCATGGCCGCCTTGGGCTGGGCCAGCAACTGCTTGCCCTTTTCGCTTTCGAAATTGGTGAAAAAGCAGAACCCGCGCGCATCCCGCGCGTTGAGCAGCACCATGCGCACGTCAGGCAACCCATCCGCATCGACACTGGCCAGCGCCATGGCATGGGGATCGTTGGACTCGGCCTCTTTGGCCAAAGCGAACCATTCCTCGAACAGGGCAAACGGATCGAGGTCGGCGCGGTCGCTATCGTCGAACAGGCGCTCGGTCAGCGTCTGGAGCATGGTGGAATCATCCCTTCGTCGCGCATAACTGGACATTACCGGGGGCGGTGGCCATATAGGACTTGAACCTTGGGCGAAGCAACGCCCTCGACATTGAACGGACCAAATGCGCGATCCTTATACCGTGCTTGGGGTGCCAAGATCGGCGAGCGAGAAGGACATCAAGTCCGCCTATCGCAAGCTGGCCAAGAAGTATCACCCCGACCAGAACCCGGATGATCCCTCGGCGCACGGCAAGTTTGCCGAGGCGACCAATGCCTATGACCTGCTGACCGATGCCGGCAAGCGTGCCCAGTTCGACCGTGGCGAGATCGACGCCGACGGCAATCCCAAATTCGCCGGCTTCAATCCCGGCGGCTTTGGCGGCGGCGCGCGTGGCGCTCGCGGTGGTGCGGCCGGCGCGGGTTTTTCGGCCGAGGACATCCTCAAGGAATTCATGAGCGGCTTCGGTGGCCAGCAGCGCGGCGGCATGGGCAATGGCCGTGGCCCGGCTGGCGGCGCCCAGTGGGACCCCTTTGCCGGCGCAACAGCCGGCGGCGGCCGCAGCATGAAAGGCGAGGATATCGTGGTCAACGCCACGATCTCGCTGGAAGATGCCCACCAAGCCAAGCCGATCGATGTGCGCATGCCCTCGGGCAAGGTGCTGTCGGTCAAGATCCCGGCCAAGGTCGAGGAAGGCCAGCAGATCCGCCTCAAGGGCCAGGGCTCGCCCGGCATGGGTGAACCCGGCGACGCCCTGGTCACCGTGCGCTTCGAGAAATCCAAACAATTCCGCCGCGACGGCGCCGACCTGCGCACCGACGTTTCGCTGGCGCTTTACGAAGCCGTACTCGGCGCCAAGGTCCGCGTGCCCACGCTTGACGGCTCGGTCGAACTCAACCTGCCCCCCGGCGTCGACACGTCAAAGGCCCTCCGCCTCAAGGGCAAGGGCCTCCATGGCGATGGCGATCTCTATGTAAACCTGCGCGTCGTCCTGCCCCCCGGCGGCGATCAGGACCTTGAGGCCCTGGCCCGGTTCATGCGGGACCAGAAGCCGTATAAGGTGCGGGATTAGCCTTCCTTACCTCTCCCTTTGGGGGAGAGGTCGGCGCGCAGCGCCGGGTGAGGGGGCCTTTGCATGGTGCAGTGCGTGGGAAAGGCCCCCTCACCCGCCTTGCTTCGCAAGTCGACCTCTCCCCCGAAGGGAGAGGTTAGAGCAGCTCTAATCCCTCGGCGCCGCCGCCCTTTGCAGCCGATCATTGATCGCCTCGCCCAGCCCCTCCTCCGGGATCGGAGCCACCGCAATCACCCCCACCCCCGCCGCATCCAGCTCATGCAGCATCGCAAACAGGTTCCGCGCCGCCTCGTGCAAATCCGCCGCCGGCGACAGGTTCCGCGTCACCCCATCGAAATCCGGTGCCGCCCCAAACGCCAGATAAGCCTCGCCATCCCGCGGCGCCGCATTGAGCCGCATCTGCGCATTGGGCGCATAATGGCTCGCCAGCATCCCCGGCGCCGCCACCGCGGCACTCTTCTCCGCCACAGCCACGGCAAGCCCCAACCGCCGCTCGATCTCCGCCCGCGCCACCGCCCCGGCGCGCAATTGCACCAGCCGCTCACTCTCCACCCGGATGATCGTCGATTCCACCCCCGCCCGGCACGGCCCGCCATCGAGCACCGGCACCGTGCCGCCAAAGCCCTGCCGCACCTGCTCCGCCGTGGTCGGCGACAGCCGCCCCGATGGATTGGCCGATGGCGCCGCCAGTGGCCTGCCCACCGCCGCGATCAGCTCCAGCGCCAAGGCATGGTCGGGAACCCGGATCGCCACGCTGTCGAGCCCGGCCATGGCCACATCGGCCAGCCCGTTGCCCTTCTTTGCCGGCAGCACCAGCGTCAGGCTGCCCGGCCACAGGCTCGCCACCCTTCGCGCCAGCGGCGAAAACTCCGCCAGCGCCTCGGCCATGGCCAGGTCGGCGCAGTGGATGATCAACGGGTTGAAACGCGGCCGCCCCTTAGTCTCATAGATGGCCAGCACGGCGTCGGCGTCGGTCGCGTCGGCGCCCAGCCCATAGACGGTCTCGGTGGGAAAGGCGCAGAGCCTGCCCGCGCGCAGCAGGGCGGCGGCTTCGGTCACGGTTCGGGGGTCGACGGCGGGTTCGGTCATGGCCGGTTGTTTGACAATGCCGCCCTCGCGCGTCAAGACGAAGGAGCGAATCAGGAGACCAGCCCCCGGTGACCACGCTGCTCGTCAGCCAGCCGAACTTTGCCGATCACGTCACGCCGCAGGGGCACCCCGAGCGTGCCGACCGCATTCGCGCGGTCGAGGATGCGCTGAGAAGCCCGCGCTTCGACAAGCTCCTGCGCCGCGATGCGCCCACCGGCGACCTGATGCTGGCCGAGCTGGTCCACGATTCCAGCTATCTCGCCCATCTGCGCCAGGGCCGCCCGGCCGAGGGCATCGGCCAGCTTGATGCCGATACCTTCATTTCGGCCAATTCGCTCGCCGCCGCCGCCACCGGCCTCGGCGGTGCATTGGCGGCGCTCGACGCGGTGCTGCTGGGCGAGGCCGACAATGCCTTCTGCGCCATTCGCCCGCCCGGCCATCATGCCGAAATCGCCACGCCCATGGGCTTCTGCCTCATCAATACCGCGGCCATCGTGGCCCGCGAGGCGCAGCGCAAATATGGCGCCGAACGCGTGGCCATCGTCGATTTCGACGTGCATCACGGCAATGGTACGCAGGATATCTTCAAGTCGGATCCCACGGTCTTCTACGCCTCCAGCCACCAGATGCCGCTCTATCCGGGCACCGGCAAGGCCGGCGAGACGGGCGTCGGCAACATTGCCAACACTCCCCTCGCCCCCAATACCGGCGGTGAGTCCATGCGTGACGCCTATCAGTCCCGCATCATCCCGGCGCTGATCGATTTCGCACCCGATCTCATTCTCATCTCCGCCGGCTTCGACGCCCATGAGCGTGACCCGCTGGCCCAGCTCAACTGGCAATCATCCGACTATGGCTGGCTCACGGGAAAGTTGATGGATGCGGCGGCGCGGTGCTGCGGCAACCGCATTGTGTCGCTGCTCGAAGGTGGCTATGACCTCAAGGGCCTGGCGGGGGGTGTTTCACACCATGTCGCCATGCTGATGGACGGCGCCACCGGGCGCCTCGACGAGTAGGATTTCACCATGGCCGACAATGACGACGTCAAGACGCTGAGCTTCGAGGCCGCCCTGGCCCAACTCGAGGAAATCGTCGGCAAGCTCGAATCGGGCCGCGCGCCCTTGGCCGAATCCATCGCCATCTACGAGCGCGGCGAAGCCCTCAAGAAGCATTGCGAAGCCCTGCTGCAGGCGGCCGAGGCCCGCATCGAGAAGATCACCCTCTCCCGCGACGGAAACCCCACTGGCACCGAGCCGCTGGACGCGTAAAATCGTGCCACGCCCTCGTGGTTCGAGGGTCGCTACGCTCCCGCCTCACCATGAGGGCTGTTGGAGCACCGAGCCAAGAGTAGCCCTCATGGTGAGGTGCGCGTTCTTCACGAGCCTCGAACCACGAGGGCGTGCCACCGAGGCAACATGACAACCCCCGCATCCCTCCGTAATTTCCGCATCGCACTCTGGGCGCTGGTCGCCGTCGTGGCCATCGGCGCCACCGCGCTCTACCTGTTCCGCCCCCCGACCCGCCCGCTGGGCGTTACCGGCCAGCCATTCGAACTCGCCTCCACCAAGGGCGGCAGCTTCACGCAGGACAGCCTCAAGGGCACGCCCAGCCTCATCTTCTTCGGCTACACCTTCTGCCCCGATGTCTGCCCCACCACGCTGGCCGAAACCACCGCCTGGCGCGCCGCACTCGGCCTCACGCCCGAACAGCTCCGCATCATCTTCGTCACCGTCGATCCGGCGCGCGACACGCTCGATACGGTCAAGGGCTATGTCGAAGGCTTCGACCCCTCGATCATCGGCCTGGTCGGCGACGAAGCGCAGACCGAAGCCGTCAAGGCCGCCTTCGGCGTCGTCGGCGAAAAGGCCGATGGCTATGCCGCCGACGACCCCTATTACCTCGTCGACCACACCGCCCAGACCTTCCTCATCGACGCCGACGGCACCTTCAAAAGCACCGTCGCCTATGAGGAAGCTACCGATACCGCCATCGCCAAGGTCAAGCGCCTGGTCGAGGGATGAGCGAGCGCATCCGCCTCGATCTCGCCCTCGAGCAGCGCGGCCTGCTGCCCAGCCGGGCCCGCGCTCGCGACGCCATCCTGCGCGGCACTGTCACCATAAACGGCGTCACCGCCCACAAGCAGAACCAGATGGTCGGCGCAACCGACACGCTGGCGCTGAGCGACCCCGCCGCCAACTACGTGTCCCGCGCTGCCCTCAAGCTGGTCGCCGGCCTCGATGCCGGCGGGATCGACCCCAGCGGCAAGACCTGTCTCGATGTCGGTGCCTCGACCGGCGGCTTCACCCAGGTCCTTATGGAGCGCGGTGCCGCCCGCATCTATGCCGTCGATGTCGGCCACGACCAGCTGCATGCGCGCCTCAAGGGCAGCACCCGCGTCATCGGCATGGAGGGCATCAACGCCCGTGACCTGACCGCCCAGACCATCCCCGAGCCGATAGACCTGCTGGTCTCCGATATCAGCTTTGTCTCGGTCACCAAGGTTCTCGCCGCGCCGCTGGTCCTTTGCACGCCGACCGCCGACGCGGTGATCCTGTTCAAGCCGCAGTTCGAAGTGGGTCGCCAGAATGTCGGCAAGGGCGGCATCGTCACGGATAATGCCGCCATCGCCACTGCCCTCGCTGAAGTCATCGCCTTCTTCGAGGCACAGGGGTTTCGGCACCGGGTATCGGTCCCCTCGCCCATCGCCGGCGGCGACGGCAATGTGGAGACAGTGCTGGTCTTCAGACGAGGCTGATTGCCACGCCCCTCATTGTTCTGTTCTCGCAAAGGGCTACCGGTACATTGCGCCAGGAGTAGCCCTCATGGTGAGGTGCGCGTTCTTCACGCGCCTCGAACCACGAGGGCGTGGCGCACGCTGTTCCCACAAACCCGCCGCAGCCACGCAGCGACCGCAATCAGAACCCAAATTTGTCCTTGCCGCCCGCTTCGGCTAGGGCATGGCACCCCCCGATATCTCGACAGGATTCCAGCATGACCGATGCCAATGACGACTATGTCTATGACGAACAGACCGGCGAATGGCGCCCGGCGTTCGAACTGGCGGCCGAGGCCGCAGCCGGCCCGACCGTAGTCGACGCATCGGGCACTGTGCTGGCCGATGGCGATTCCGTCGTGCTGATCAAGGACCTCAAGGTCAAGGGCGCCGGGCAGACCCTCAAGCAGGGCACCGTCATCAAGTCGATCCGGCTGACCGACAATCCCGAGGAAATCGACTGCCGCCACGACGCCATCAAGGGCCTGGTGCTGCGCACCGAATTCGTGCGCAAGCGCTAAGCGCTAGGGTCAATCGACATTCAGGCTTTGGCAGTATTGCGGGGAAAATCCAACCTACCCCACCCACCGGCGCCTCCCGCGGACTTGATCCGCGGGTCACTTTCAACACGGCGCAAGCTGCGAGAGACCCGCGGATCAAGTCCGCGGGAAGCGCTGGTGGGTGTTGATGTCGTCGCGCCTGATTACCGACCGATCCTGGCAGCCGCTCAGTTCCGCTCGAACCCCACGGCCCCATCCCGGCCGGTCTGCCCGCGATGCCGCAGCGCATGGTCGGCCAGCACCAGCGCCATCATCGCCTCGCCCACCGGCACGGCACGGATGCCGACGCAGGGGTCATGCCGGCCTTTGGTCACGATATCGGTGTCCTCGTTGCCCGTCGTCACCGTCTGTCGCGGCGTCAGGATCGATGAGGTCGGCTTCACCGCGAAACGGCAGACGATGGGGTCGCCGTTGGAAATTCCCCCCAGAATGCCGCCGGCATGGTTGGAAAGGAAATACGGCCGCGCCTCGCCCGAACGCATCTGGTCGGCATTCTCGATGCCGGTCAGGCTCGCCGCCTCGAAGCCGGCGCCGATTTCCACGGCCTTGACCGCATTGATGCTCATCATGGCCGAGGCGAGGTCGGCGCTCAGCTTACCATAGATGGGCGCACCCCAGCCAGCCGGTACATGCTCGGCCACGACCTCGATGACCGCCCCCACCGAATTGCCCTGCTTGCGGATGCCGTCGAGGTAGTCGGCCCAGAGCGACGCCGCCTTGGCGTCGGCGCAGAAGAACGGGTTCTCGTCCACCTGATCCCAGTCGAAATTATTGTAGTCGATCTTGTGCGGCCCCACCTGCACCAGGCTGGCGCGGATGGATATGCCCGCCAGCACCTGCCGCGCCACCGCGCCCGCCGCCACCCGCGCTGCCGTTTCGCGCGCCGAGGTGCGGCCACCGCCGCGATAGTCGCGAAGGCCGTATTTCTGGTCATAGGTATAGTCGGCGTGGCCAGGCCGATACTTGTCGCGGATTTCGGCATAATCCTTGGAGCGCTGGTCGGTATTCTCGATCAGCAGCGAAATCGGCGTCCCGGTGGTGCGCGGCCCATCGGTGCGCTCGTCCTCGAACACGCCTGAGAGGATTTTCACCGCGTCGGCCTCGCGCCTTTGCGTGGTGTATTTGCTCTGCCCCGGCTTGCGCCGGTCCAGGTCGCGCTGGATCATGTCCGGCGTCAGGCTCAGGCCCGGCGGGCACCCGTCCACCACCACGCCCAGCGCCGGCCCATGGCTCTCGCCCCAGGTGGTGAAGCGGAAGAGATGTCCGAACGTATTGAAAGACATGGCGCGCCCCCGTGGTTGCGGGCTTTCATAAAGCGTTTTCAGGAAAAGTGGGAAACACTTTTCCGCTCCGAAAACGCGGCTTCAAAAGTCGGCCCGGCGCGATAAGGTCAAATCAATCCACGCTGTCCCACGTGTTGGTCGCCGAATAGAGCGTCATGCGGCCCCGCACGAAATGGGCAACGGCGCCCTGCGGCGGCGGCCAGCTCACCACCTGGTCGCGCTCCACGCCTTCGACGAGGTGGCGCAACACCCGCAGCACCCCGCCATGGGCCACGACCACGGCATGCTGGGTCAGTTCGCGGGCAAAATCGAGCAGGCGCAGCGCCACGTCATCGTAGCTTTCGCCCTGTTCGGGCCGGTAATGCCAGCGGTCGTGGTCACCCACCAGGGCCTGTTCGCGCGCGATTTCGGAGTGGAGCCGGCCCTCATGCGTGCCGAACGAGATTTCGAGCAGTCGCGGATCGAGCACCACCGGCGGCAGGTCCGTGTCGAAGGCGGCCCGCATGCGCTCCATGGTCTCGGCCGCCCGGCCGAGCGGGGAGGCGAACCAGCGAAGCGACAGCGGGTCGACATTGTCCCGTTCCAGCAATTCCCGCAGCAGCACGCCGCTGGCATCGGCCTGCTTGCGGCCCGTATCGTTGAGGGGAATGTCCAGGGTACCCTGGTAACGCCGCTCGCGATTCCAGTCGGTCTCGCCATGCCGGGCGAAATAGAAGTCCGGCCAATCCAGTTGTGTCATCGATTTTTCCGCGCTACGTGCCCCGGCGCCTTCTAGGCAGCGCCGCGCGTCAGGTCAATCGAGCCAGTTCTCGACCCGCAGATCGGGCACGCGGGAGAATTCGCCGATGTTGTCCGTCACCAGCGGCACATTCAACGCAAGCGCATGAGCAGCGATGAACAAGTCATTCGGACCGATTGGCCGACCTTCCTTTGCCAATCGGTCGCGCAGATTTGCGTAAATTTCGTCAACTGGCGGTTCTAGCGGCAGGATCGTGACAAATGACAAGGCCCACTCGATCTGATGCTGAAGCCGCTGGGAATTGACCCGCGCTATTCCGTATCGCAACTCACTGGCGACGATGATGGATATGCCGGTGCTTTGGACATTATATCGCCTGATGCGCTCCGCCACATGACCAGCCGGGAAGCGCATGAAATGCGACATAATATTAGTATCGAGCATCAATTCGATGTCGATCAAAGTTTTATGTCATCCAGCGGAAGCAACCCCTCATCGACATCTGGCCAATCAACGTCGATCGTTTCCATTTGGTCGAGCAGTTCGGCCCAGGTAAGAGGGCCTTTCGATGTCTCCCCGGTCGGCTCGACAATCAGGCGCTCACCGTCCTTGGTGACGGTGACTTCAGTCCCAGGCATCTCAAATCCAGCGGGAACTTTTATCGCCTGTCCATCGATCGATTGAAAAAGACTGGACTTCTTGATCTCGTTCACGGACGCCTCCATCGGCTGACCTCGCCAATATAAGCCCGAACCGCGCCTGCAACAACCGCCGCTATCCCCGCAACAGCTCCATCCGCCCCGGCGTGAAATGCATGACCGCGTCCTGCGGCGGGGCCCAGTTGATCACTTCCACGATCGGCGCATGCTCGATCAGCACGCGCAGGGTCCGGGCGATGCCGCCATGGGCCACCACCACCGAGGGCCCCTTGAGCACGCTGGCGAATTCGGCCAGCCGCGCCTCGACATCGCGGTAGTTCTCGCCATTCTCGGGGCGATAGTCCCAATAGTCCTCGGTGCGTTCGCCCGGCGCGATGGCCATGTTGGCCGGAAGCTGCTCGAACAGTTCTCCCTCCAGCACGCCGAAGGAAATCTCCATCAGCCGCACGTCATATTTCACCTCGGGCAGGTGCGCATCGAACCCGGCCCGCACCCGCTCCATGGTCTCGCGCGTCCGCCCCAGGGGCGAGGCGTGCCATTCGAAGGCCTGCGGATCGAGCCCGCGCGCGGCGAACAGGGCGGCAAGCGTCCTGCCATTCTGGTTGGCCTGGCCGCGGCCCTTGTCGTTGAGCGGAATGTCCTTGCGCCCCTGATAGCGGCGTTCGGCATTCCAGGGGGTTTCACCATGCCGGACAAAGTAGATTTCCGGCCAGACGAGGGCTGTCATGACATTCCCGCGCCGCCAAGCCGGCGCGTCCTAAGGCAGTGGAGTCGTTGCGCTGGTTGTGGCACATGGAGGATCAGTTCGCCAGCCGCCTGACACCAAGCTCCGGTTTTGCCATGCCCCTTTCCGCCGCCGATATCGTTGCCCAGCTCACCGCGCTTGTCGGCGCCAATGCGGTCATCGGGGAAACCGGGCGAATGGTTCCCTACCTCAACGAGCCTCGCAAGCGCTTCCACCAGAAGGCGGCCGCCGTGACCCTGCCCGCCTCGGTCGAGCAGGTGCAGGCCATCGTCCGCTGGGCCAATGAAAACCGGGTCGGCCTCATCCCCCAGGGCGGCAATACCGGGCTGGTAGGCGCCCAGGTGCCCCTGCGCGGCGACGAAGTCATCGTCAGCCTTGCCAGACTCGACCATATCCGCGTCCTCGACACCGCCGCCGGCACCATGACGTCAGAGGCTGGCACTATCCTCGAAAACGCCCACAAGGCCGCCGAGGCCGAAGGTATGATCTTCCCGCTCTGGCTGGCTTCGCAGGGCTCGGCCCGTATCGGGGGCCTGCTCTCTTCCAATGCCGGCGGGGTCAATGTACTGGCCTATGGCAATGCCCGCGAGCTCACCATGGGCGTCGAGGCCGTGCTGGCCGATGGCCGCCTCTACCGGGGCCTCAATTCCCTCAAGAAGGACAATACCGGCTACGACCTCAAGGATCTGCTGGTCGGCGCCGAAGGCACTCTGGGCATCATCACCGCCGCCACGCTCAAGCTCTTCCCCAAGCCGGAAGATTACGAAACCGCGCTGATCAGCATTACCGGGCCGGAAGCCGCGCTCACCCTGTTTCAGGTCCTGCGCGAACGCATCGGCAGCCGGCTCAATGCCTTCGAGATCGTGCCCCATATCGGGCTCGAGATGCAGCTTCGTCATGGCGTGCTCGACCGTGACCCCAGCGCCGGCCCGTCCCCCTGGTATGCGCTGATCGAAGTCAGCCGCATGAAGGGCGGCGCGTCCGGCGCGCTGATGGCCGCCATAGAAGCCGCCTTTGCCGATGGCCTGCTCGATAATGCCGTCTTCGCCGAATCCCTCGCCGACCGCACCCGCATGTGGGCCTTCCGCGAGCAGATGAGCGAGGTGCAAAGCCAGGAAGGCGCCTCGATCAAGCACGATGTCTCGGTGCCCATCGCCGCGGTGCCCCAACTCATCGCCGAGGGCAGCGCCGCCGCCCAGCGCCTGGTCCCCGGCATCCGCCCGGTGCCCTTCGGCCATATGGGCGACGGCAATATCCACTTCAATTTCAGCCAGCCCGTCGGCGCCGATGCCAAGGCCTTCATGGCCAGCGCCGACGAAATCCTGCACGAAGCCATCTACGAAATCGTGCTGCGCCTGGGTGGCTCGGTCTCGGCCGAACACGGCATCGGCCAGCTCAAGGTGGACCTGCTCAGGCAGGTCAAGGATCCGGTGGCGCTGGACATGATGCGCTCGATCAAGACCGCGCTCGATCCCAGGGGCATCCTCAATCCGGGAAAGATGCTGGGCTAGTGGCACGCCCTCGTGGTTCGAGGCGCTGAAGAAGCGCACCTCACCATGAGGGCTCCTGGTACACCGAGCTGGAAGTAGCCCTCATGGTGAGGCGGGAGCGCAGCGACCCTCGAACCACGAGGGCGTGCCACGGTCACATGAAGGGCACCCAGTTCCCCACCGGTGCCGTCTTGCACTCATCCTGCGCTGGCCCCATCTATCCGCCATGCTGCTCAACATCACCTTCCTCGACGACGCCACCCGCCCCCCCGTGCCCAGGCTCGAAGGCCTGACCGACGCTCAGCGCGCCCCCGGCGAACATCTGCGCATGATCCACGATCACCTGCGCGCCAACATGGTCACCCTCGGCAAGCTCATCGAACGCGCCAATGCCGGCAGCGTGACGCCGGCCGAGATCGCCACCGAAACCGGTGATCTGGCCATGGTCGCCAACTACCGCCGCTTCGGCAATCTCTGCGGCCAGCATTGCGGCATTGTCGACACGCATCATTCCATCGAGGATCACCACCTCTTTCCAGTGCTCGCTCTGCAGGGGCCTGCCTTCAAGGCCATTGCCGAGCGGCTGACGGCCGAGCATGTGGTAGTGCATGAATTGCTCGAACGCCTCGTCACCGCCCTCAATGCGCTCGCTGCCGAGCCGACGCCTACGCGCTTCGAAGACGCCAAAACCGTCTACCACGCCCTCGAACGTGTCCTGCTGTCCCATCTCGGCTGGGAAGAAGACGCCATGGGCGACGCGCTGGGCTATTTCGGGATTATGTAGCGACTACCCCGCTGGCCCCATCCACCGGCCCCACCCTCCCCCCTTGAGGGGAGGGAAGCGAGATAGGACCTAGCGTTTGCTAAGTCCGTTGAATCGAGCAGGGTGGGGGTGTCGCGGGTTCCACGAACGCGGACCTTTGGGGCATCAGCAACCCCCTCCCTAGCTTTGCTACGGCCCTTTGGGCCGAGCGACGCTACCCTCCCCTTAAGGGGAGGGTGTGGACCGAGGCCACGGCGCCCCCTCAGAACAAATCCAGTTGCCCACCCCCGGCGACCTTCTTCGGCCTCGGCTCCGGCCGCACCACCGTCACAGGCTCGATCAGCCCGGCATCGTCGTCCCGCGCCGAATTCACCCGCGTCGACACCGGATGAAACTTCAACGCCCCATCCTTCAGCGGCAATGCCAGCTGCCCGGCCTCGCGCGCCCGCACGTTGCGCACATTCAACCAACCCTCGATCGCTTCGCCCTCGAGGATGGCCGGCATGCGGTGATGGATTTCCGACAACTGTTCATTGGCCGGCACGGTGATCGTCGCCACGCTGTCGATCTCCTCGCCATTGGGGCCCATCCAGCTCGTATAGAGCCCGGCCAGCGCCATCGGCCGGTCGTCTTCCATGGTGATGTAATAGGGCTGCTTGGATTTGTCCGGATTGGTGTGCCACTCATAATAGCCGCTGGCCGGAATGATGCAGCGGCCATGCTTCAGCGCATCGCGGAACGCCGGTTTTTCGGCCATGGTTTCCACCCGTGCGTTGACCAGCAGTGGGAAATCGCGCGGATCCTTGACCCAGCCGGGCACCAGGCCCCAGCGGGCGAAATGCGCCTCGCGCCGGCCATGCGCCTCCCAGATGGCCGCCACCGGCTGGGTTGGCGCGATATTGTAGCGCGGCACCAGGTCGATGGAATTGAACAGCTTGAACAGCTCTTCCATCATTTCGGGCGGCAGCGTCGAAGCGTAGCGTCCGCACATGGTCGCACTCCTGAATCAGCAAACAACAGGTAGTCTGCGATCGACCGAATCGCAAATGAGCCTCAAGTGACCGAAGACGTTCCCAACGCCGCCAGCGTCGCCCTCGTCCGCGACGGCAAAGTGCTGCTGATCAAGCGCGCCTATGCGCCCTATCAGCATCTGTGGACCCTGCCCGGCGGCCGCGCCGAGCCGGGCGAGAGCATCGAGCAATGCGCCATCCGCGAAATATCGGAGGAGGTGGGCCTCACCATCCGCAATCCCAGGCCCGTGCTGGTGCAGCCGCTTGGCCGCGACGGCACATTCCGGCTGGCGGTGTTCGCTACCCGCGATTTCTCCGGCCAGTTGCGCGCCTCCGACGAGATCGCCGACCACAAATGGCTCGACCCGGCGGCCCTCATTGCCCTGCGCACCACCAGCCGCCTCGATGACGTGCTTGCGAGAGCCTTCGCAGTTCTGGCGCAAGGGTGATAAGCAATCGCCATGAAGCGCATTCGCCTCGCCATCGCCCTGCTGCTTGCCTTGGGCACTGCCCCGGCCTTCGCCATCGACCCGCCCTATCAGCGGCAGATGGAGCGGCTTGCCGAGATCATGGGCAGCCTCTACTTCCTACAGCCGCTTTGCGAAGCCGGCACCGAGGACTGGCGGGCCCAGATGGCCGAGCTCATCGCGCTGGACGAACCCGACGAAGACCGGCGCCAGCGCCTCGCCGGGGCCTTCAATGTCGGCTACACCGCCTATTCGCGCTTTCACCGCGCCTGCACGCCGGCCGCGCGCGAGGCCCTGACGCGCCTGCTGGTCGAGGCCGAGCGCATCGCGCGCGACATCCATACGCGCTTTGCCGAATAGGCGGGCGATGATTCCCCGCCTACATGCGGCCCTCTCCGTACAATCGCGCACCGCCCGTTAACCTTCGGGTTACTTCCCGCGCGCCGGTTGGGGCCCTTCATGCTAACCCAAACGTCATGACCACGAGCAAAACCATGTTTGCATCCGCTTCCGGGGCTGCCATCTTCGACCGTGAACAGGGCGAACGGCAACTGGCGCTCGAATATCTCGCCGAGGCCTGGCATGGCGCCGAGGACGATGGCGTGCAGAGCGCGTCGCTGGCCCATGCCTCGCTGTTCGCGGCCTTGGCCACCTTCGTCAAGATGCACGGCGACGAGGCCACCGCCGACCTCATCGCCCTGCTGCCCGACCGCATCCGTTCCGGCGAATACAACCTCGACCGCATCCTGCAATAGCGCGCCATTCTCTCGGCTGCTGCCCACCCTCCCCTTGAGAGGTGGGGCTATCGCATATGCAATGTTTCAGTCGTCTCCCTCCCCTTGCGGGGAGGGATCAAGGGTGGGGGAGGGCTGGAAATGCCGACGAACACCGGCATCGCCGCGCAAGAGAGCGCCGGCAGGGACAACGCCACCCGACATCCTTGAAAATACCGCCCCGCTGCGCCATGTCTTGGGTCCTCCTGGGAAGACCATCATGACCATCCATCTGCGCGCCGACCGCGCCGTATTCCGTTTCTCCGGCCCCGACGCGCATAAGCTGCTTAACGATGTGGTCACCGGCCACGTTCCAGCCGGCGACAGTGACACGGCCGCCTGGTGGGCCCTGCTCTCGCCCCAGGGCAAAATCCTGGCCGAAGGCCTGGCCGGCTGGGCCGAAGATGGGCTCTGGCTCGACGTTCACCAGTCGGTGGCCGACGACTTCCTCAAGCGCATGAAGATGTATCGCCTGCGCGCTCAGGTGGTGATCGATGATCTGCGCGAAACCCACCGCGTCGGCTTCACCACCGAAGCGCGGCCCGATGCCATCAGCCATATCGACCGGCTCGGCGCCGCCCGCATCGGCTGGCGCATCGTCGCCCCCCTCGCTGCCGCCGTCGACTGGTCGACGGATGACGCGGTGTATCATGGCGCCCGCATTGCCGCTGGCCTCGCTGAACAGGGCGCCGATTTCCCCGCCAACGATGCCTTCGCCCACGATATTGGCCTCGACATCCTTGATGGCATCGACTTTGCCAAGGGCTGCTATGTCGGCCAGGAAGTGGTCAGCCGCATGAAGCATCGCGGCACCGCCCGCCGCCGCCCCGTCATTGTCACTGGTATCACCGCTCCGGCCGGCAGCGCCCTGATCGCCGGCAGCCGCGAGGCCGGCACGATCGGCCAGGTGGTCGACGGCCAGGCCGTCGCCATCCTCCGCCTCGACCGCATCACCGATCCCGAAGCGGTAACCGTGGACGGCAAGCCGGTCACCGTGACGCTCCCCGCCTGGGCCACCTATGCCTTTGGCGGAAGCGAAATGGTCGAATAGTACAAGCCGGGCTCGCCCGGACCCGTCACGGACGTTCTGCGAATCGTCCCTTGATGCTAATCTCGATGCTAACAGTCTGTTAGCTTTTGGGGACCGATGGCACGCACTAGCGCACGCGCCTGGCAACGCATGTTGTCGGGGCGCCGGCTCGATATCCTCGATCCCTCGCCGATGGATGTGGAGCTCTCCGACATCGCCCACGGCCTGGCGCGAGTCGCCCGCTGGAACGGCCAGACCGAGGGGGATTACCCATTTTCGGTGGCCCAGCATTCGGTGCTGGTGCTGGAGTTATTCCGCGCCCACAATCCCGATTGCGATGCCGTCTCGCAGGCGCAGGCGCTGCTGCATGATGCCCCCGAATATGTGATGGGCGACATCATCTCGCCCTTCAAGGCGGCGATGGGCGGCAACTACAAGGATGTCGAAAACCGCCTGCTCTCGGCCATCTATCTGCGTTTCTCGCTGCCCGCCGCCATGCCGGCGGCCCTCGCCAAACAGGTCAAGAAGGCCGACCGGGAAGCGGCCTTCTTCGAGGCCATCCATCTGGCCGGTTTCGAGGATGCGGAAGCTCGCAAATTCTTCGGCGAACCGAGCCTGCCGGCCTTCGACGTGGATGCCTTCGATCGGCTGATCCGCCCCTGGCCGACCCGCGAGGCGCATGACCGCTTCATCGCCGCCTTCGAAGCGATTTCGGTCTAGAGGCCAAGGGCTTGGCTCCTGTGGACATTAACCCTAACCAAGGATGAACTTTGCCCTGTCGGGGCTGCTATGGTTTCTGAACCGTTAAGACAATGTCGCCATTCGCTTCATTTCGGGACGGAACGCCATGAACCTGCCAGATCGCCATCTCCTGCTCGGCATGACTGTCGGCGCCCTCTGCGCCACCGCCCTTGCGGCCATCGGACCGGGCATGGTTTTCGAGGCTTTTGCCGATGAATTCACGCCCAGCGGCATCGATGCCGCGAGCCTGGTCAGGTTCGAGGACCGTGACTACACCGTCGACTACGACGCCTCCGTTGCCACCGATCCGCTCTCGACCACCACGGTCAAGAAGGTCGAGGCCGGCAAGGTCAGCTATGTCACCATCACCACCACCGCGACCGGCACTTATTCCACCGATGCGATGTTCTCCAGCCACGTCCAATATCCGGGGATAAGTGTCGAGGCGGCCGAGCCCGCGCGCAACGTCTTCAGCTACTGGACCAATGGCCGCTGGTCGGCCTTCCGCACCGGCACGGCCGGTTCCTTCTCCTACTACGGCTCGACCCGCTAGCCGAACAGCCAGCCGCGCTTGAACTTGTAGAAGATATGCAATCCGATCTGGGTAACCTTGGTCATGCGGGGCGCCCAGGCCGGCCGGACATAGCTGGCGTGGTAGTGCGTCGCGTCGCCGACCTCGGTCAGGTAGAGCTGGCCGTCGGTAAATCTCTTTGCAATATCCTCGGCTTGCGCCCATGAGCGGCCATCGTTGACGGTCTCGGGAATGCCGTCGCAGGCAAACGAGAACTGGCAGGAATTGCGCCGGCTCTGGTTCTGGAACACCACCCCGCAGATGGTGTCGGGATAGCGGTAATCCTTGACCCGGTTGAGCACGACCTGGGCCACCGCCACCTGCCCGCGATAGCTTTCACCCCGCGCCTCGAAATAGATCGCGGTGGCCAGGCACCACAGTTCCTTGTCCGATACCTGCATCGCCGTGCCACTCGAAAAGCCGCCGGTAACCGGGGCTGTGGCGCGGGCATAAGCCAGTTGCTCGGAGGCCATGACCGGCATGGGCGTGCTCATTGCGGGCGCGATGCCGGCAATAGCGTCGAGCGCCGCCGCAGTCGCCGGATCGATGGACGCCACCGACATGCGCGGCCCGATCTCGACATCGCCCGTCGGCTCGATGGCCACGTCGGCTATGCGCGACTGCCCCAGGGCCGTCGGATCAGCGGGTCCACCGCGCAGGGCCGCAAGGCGAATGCGGACGTCTTCGAAGCTGCGGGAAATGGCAAGCACATCAACCGGCGGCCGCATGCGATCGGTCTTTTCGGCCCGGTTCGGGCCGGTAAAGCTGGCGGTTTCGAACAGGCGATCGACCGAACCGGTGATAACCGGATCGACGCCGGCATAAGAAATACTGGCGGCGACCAGATCGACATCGGACGGCAGGGCGTCAGCAAGGTCGGCAGCCGGGCCAAAGGCGCCGTTGGTGAGCCCGGCATAGCCGAGGCCACAAAAAATCCCGACGACCAGAAGCCTGGTGAAGGGATGTCGGCGAACCGCTCTGACCGGGCGCGAACGCACCGGCCGGTGGGAAGAAGCCATCAAACGCTACTCAACGCTACGCAACAAAACTACTGATCGGCGAAAGTGACGCTAAAATGCCGACAATTGTTATGATGTCCGATTAGGGTTAGCGCTGGGTAAACAGGCTTTGAGGCGCAGCAATGGGTTAACCATGGCCAGCGCCCGGCGGGAATGTGACTGACAGCTTTGTCGCAGGCGTCAGGCGCCGCAGGCACCCCTGATCGGCGCCACCTGATCGGCAAATTCATCGACGCGATAGCGCACCGTGAGCGAACGCGAACTGACCGGCGTGACCCGCACTGTGAGGTTTGTCGCGCCAGCCACGCTCTGGATGAAGTCCAGGGAATCCCGGGTATTGTTGAGGAGGATCGCGGTGTTCTCGGCATTGACCGGCAGAGTGCGGCTGCGCGCCGCCTGCAGGTCGAACTGCCAGGTAATGCCTGCATCGTTGCCCAGCGCCGACATGGTGTTGCCGGCAAAGGTGAAGGCCACGGTGAGCACGCCCGCCGCGCACGCAACCGTAATCGTCGCGGGTTCGCGGCCATTGGGCCGGGCGGGGATAAGTTGCTCGGATTCGAAGACCACCAGCGCGTCGTCGCCCACCGCCGGGGCGGCAAAGGCCGCATCGAAGCAGGCCAGACGGTCAGCGTCGACCGCGATCGCGGTGCATTGGGAGCCGGCCGGCTGGGCCATGACGGCCGGAGTGGAAACAGTCAGCAGCGGCAGCAGCGCCAGAACCGGCAAAAATCTCACGTCGGTATGCCCCATTCCCTTTTGTGCCGGCAGCCGCCGGCTGGTCCCCCTTCATATGGGGATCCTTGCCTCGCTATTTAAGCAGAAGCCTGCGCCAGCGTCAGCCGTGCAACCGGGACACGATAGGGTGAGCAACTCACATAGTCGACGCCCAAACCGGCAAAGAATTTCAGCGATGCCGGATCGCCGGCATGTTCGCCGCAGATGCCGATCTTGAGCCCCGGATTGGCCGCCCTGCCCCGCTCGATGGCAATGGCGATCATCTCGCCCACGCCCTTCTCGTCGATGGTGACGAACGGGTCGCGCTCATAGATGCCCTTGCGCTGGTAGGCCGCAAGGAAGGTCGGCGCGTCGTCGCGGGAAATGCCAAAAGTGGTCTGGGTCAGGTCATTGGTGCCAAAGGAGAAAAAGTCCACCATCTGGGCAATATCCCCGGCGCGCAGGCAGGCGCGCGGCAATTCGATCATGGTGCCGAAGGAGAATTTGGCGCGGTCCGTGCGCAACAGGCCCGAATTGGCGGCGATGGCGTTGAACCGATCGCGCACCCAGGCGACCTCGCTGGCGGTCGATACGAAGGGCACCATGATCTCCACGGCCACCGGCTCGGTCTGGGTCTCGCTGGCGGCCCGGACACCGGCCATCAGCGCCTGCATCTGCATCTGCAGCATTTCCGGGTAGGTGATGGCCAGCCGCACGCCGCGATGGCCGAGCATCGGGTTGATCTCGGCTATCCGGTCCAGATTTATCCGCAATGCCCGCACGGCAAGACCCAGCGACGCTGCGGTTTCCTCGATTTCCTCGTCATTTCGCGGCAGGAATTCGTGCAACGGCGGATCGAACAGACGCACGGTCACCGGCAGGCCGTGCATGGTCGAGAACAAAGCCGAATAGTCGCCCGTCTGGTAGTCGACCAGCCCGTTGATGGCCCGGCTGCGATCGTCTTCGTCCTCGCTGAGGATGACGCGGCGCAGGGCCACCATGCGCTCGGGCGAAAAGAACATATGCTCGGACCGCGCCAGGCCAATGCCCTCGGCGCCGAAGCTCAGCGCCGTCATCGCCGATTCGACCGTCTCGGCATTGGTGCGCACCGAGATTTTGCGGCTGGCATCGGACCAGCCGAGCAGCGTGCCGATGGCGCCGCCGATATGGGGCTGGGCCAGCGGCAACTGGCCGGCATAGACCTGCCCGTCGCTGCCATCGATGGTCAGCCGGTCGCCGCTGCGGAATTCACGGTCGCCGATGCGACAGATCATTTCGTTGGTATCGACAGACAGCGTCCGCACGCCGGCAACGCAGGGCTTGCCGGTGATACGGGCAATCACCCCGGCATGGCTGGTCATGCCGCCACGCGCCGTCAGGATGCCGGTTGCCGCCTTCATACCCTCGATATCGGCGGGGCCGGTCTCGTTGACCACCAGGATGCAGTGCTTGCCGCGCGCCCGCAGTCGCGCTGCATCTTCGGGGTTGAAGACGATGGCGCCGCTCGCCGCCCCCGGCGAGACGCCGAGCCCGGTGGCGATGGGCGCAGCGCCCTCGGTGGATTTGAGCCGCGGATGCAGCAATTGGGTCAGCCGGGTCGGATCGACGCGGGTTACAGCATTCTGCGCCGACCAGACCTTGCGGTTGACCCGGTCGACCGCCGCTTCCAGCTCGGCTGCCGCGGTCACCTGCACCGGCCGTGCCGAAAGAAACTGCACCTGCCCGCGCCTGATGGCGACCAGGCAGTTCATGTGCCGGCCGGCCTTGGCGTCGAGCAGGTCGACCAGCGCCGCGATGGAATCGGACATGCGCGGCAGTGGCGCGCCATTGACCGGTGCCGGCCCCATCGCCCCGGTTACCGCGTTGCGGGTCAGGAATTGCTCGATCTCGCCATCGGCGGCCGCCTGCACCAGCACGATCTGGCGGCCGCGATCCTCATCGGAGCGGCCGGTCCAGCCCTGGCCGAAGCCGTAGCTGTCGAACGCTGCCTTGATGGCCTTGGCCAGCGGGCGCGCCGGATCGACCGAATCTTCGGGATTGGCCGGCGCGGCAATGCCCATCTTGGCCGGCATCAACCCGCCATTATGCGCCGCTGCCGAGGTGCGCACGACCAGCGTCGGCGGCTTGGCATCCTTGCCCACCAGCTTGAACAGGCAGGCCACCCAATGGGTGCGCAGCTTGGTTTCGCGGCGGGAGCGCTCGCCTTGCAGCGCCTCCCAGGCCGCACGGGTGAGCGCGATGGTGGGCACGGTGGGAAAGCCGGCTTCGCCGACGCGGAAAATCCAACGCGCCTTGCCGCTCAGGAGCTTGAGCTGGCTGGCGGATAGATTCGCTTTCCCCATGGCGGGGGCAATCGCGAACATTTCCTGCGCCAAGCTCACCGTTAAGTCCTTGCCATATTTGAAGACGCATATTGCCTATGAGCCGGTGCGACCGCAACAAGACTTGACTTGCTGAGGCGCTGAAAGCATCTGACTGATATGGAAAAGCGGCCACAACTAGACATTCTGCTCTGTGCCCCGCGCGGTTTTTGCGCCGGCGTCGACCGAGCCATCCAGATTGTCGAGCTCGCCCTCGAGAAATACGGCGCGCCGGTCTACGTGCGCCATGCCATCGTGCACAACAAATACGTGGTCGATGGCTTGCGCGGCAAGGGCGCGGTGTTTGTCGAGGAGCTGAGCGAAATTCCAGAGACCGATGCACCGGTGGTGTTTTCGGCCCATGGCGTGCCCAAGTCGGTGCCGGCCGACGCCCGTAGCCGCAACATGTTCTTCCTCGATGCCACCTGCCCGCTGGTCAGCAAGGTGCATGTCGAGGCACAGCGCCATTTTGCCGAAGGCCACGAAATCGTGCTGATCGGCCACAAGGGGCATCCCGAGGTGGTCGGCACGATGGGCCAGTTGCCGCCTGGGGCCATCACCCTGGTCGAAACGGTGGCCGACGCGATGGTGTTCGAGCCGAAGGATCCGGAAACCCTGGCTTTCGTCACCCAGACCACGCTTTCAGTGGACGACACGCGCGAAATCGTGACGGCGCTGCGGCAGCGCTTCCCCGCCATCAATGGCCCGCACAAGGAAGATATCTGCTACGCCACCACCAACCGGCAGGAGGCCATCAAGGCCGTGGCGCCGGAAGTGGATGCGATGATCGTGGTGGGCTCGCCCAATTCCTCCAATTCGCTGCGGCTGGTCGAAGTCGCGGAACGCGCCGGCTGCAAGAATGCCATGCTGGTGGATCGCGCCGCCGAGATCGACTGGTCGCGCTTCGAGGGTATCAGGAGCCTCGGCGTTTCGGCCGGCGCATCGGCCCCCGAAAAGCTGGTGGACGAGGTGATCGACGCCTTTGCCCAGCGCTACGACATCAAGGTCGAGGCGCGCGTCACGGCCAAGGAAAATATCGCCTTCAACATTCCGCGCGAACTCCGCACCATCGAAGCCGCCGTCGCCAGATGAGCGAACTCGACCTGCTCGAAACCGAGCGCCTGGTGCTGTCCGGCTGGCGCATGGACCAGGTGGACGACTTGGTGCGCCTGCATGGCACCGAAGCCATTGCGCGCTATCTGAGCGTGGACGGCAAGCCCTGGACCCGCGAACAGGCAGAAACGGCGCTGGCGGGCTGGATCGCGCTGTTCGAGAGCCGCAAGCTGGGCAAGCTGCGGCTCACCCGCAAGTCCGACGGCGCCTTTATCGGCCGCGCCGGCTACGGCATTTATCCCCCTACCGGCGAACCCGAGTTAGGCTATGCGCTCTTTGGCGAGCATCATGGGCAGGGTTATGCGAGCGAGGCGGCGAGGGCATTGCGCGACTGGATCTTCCGGGATACCGACGCCACCCATTTCATCGGCTTTGCCGATACCCGCAACGCTCCCTCGCTCGCCATCCTCCGCAAGATCGGCATGGTCCCGACGCGGGTCGAAAGGGAGCCTGGCGGCCTCCTCTGCCAATTCCACATCTACGAACGCCCGGCCGGTCATGACTGATACCGTCATCATCCATACCGACGGCGCCTGTTCGGGCAATCCCGGCCCCGGCGGCTGGGGCGCCATTCTCGAATATGGCGGCCACACAAAAGAGCTTAAGGGCGGCGAGGCGCTGACCACCAACAACAAGATGGAACTGACCGCCGCCATCGAGGCGCTCAACGCGCTGAAGCGCCCCTGCACGGTCGAGCTTCATACCGACAGCCAATATGTGAAGAATGGCGTGCAGAAGTGGATGCACGGCTGGAAGCGCAATGGCTGGAAAACCGCCGACAAGAAGCCGGTGAAGAATCTCGAACTCTGGCAGGCGCTGGACGAAGCCACCAAGCGCCATACGATCGAATGGAAATGGGTCAAGGGCCATGCCGGCCACGAACTCAACGAGCGCGCCGATCAACTTGCCAATGAAGGCATGGCGCCGTTCAAGCCCAAACGGCGCGAAGAGAGGCTGATGCCGCCGGTTTAAGGCGCCCTCGCCAGTAGGTTATAACTTTTTCGCGAAAAAGGTATAACCGACACTTGCTGACTGCGTAAGCATCCCGTTATAATCTTTTCGCGAAAAAGTTATAACGAGGATGCGATGAAGGAAATCGACCTGATCTATCGCACAATGTTCGCCGAGCTCGATCAGCGAACACTGGACGGCAGCTTTGAAGCCGCCTTCCCGGTCAGCGGCAACTTCGTAAAGGCCAGGGTCAAGGAACGGGACTATTGGTACTTCAATGATCCCAAGGCCACTCCCGTCCGCCGCTATGTAGGCCCGGTGGACGATAGCGAGATCAGCAAGCGGGTCGAGGAATTCCGCACGATAAAGAATGACCTGAAGTCCCGCCGCAAACTGGTGGCGACGCTGACTCGCGAGGCAGGGCTGCCGGCTCCCGAGCGCATGACCGGCGACGTCGTGGAAATGCTGGAGCGCGCGGGTCTATTCCGCCTGCGCGGGGTATTGATCGGAACGGTCGCATTCCAGACCTATTCGGCCTATCTCGGCGTGCGGTTGCCGGGTGCCTTGATGCAGACCGGTGACGCGGACTTCGCTCAGTTTCACTCGATCTCCGCGGCCGTGGAGGATTCCCTCCCCCCGGTTGCCGATCTGCTCAAAACGCTCGACCCCAGCTTCCGTCCCGTTCCGCATCGATCTGGCGGACTCCAGAGTACGCAATACGCCAATGCAACCGGCTACAAGGTCGAATTCCTCACCCCCAATCGCGGCAGCGACGACAATGCGGACAAGCCGGCGGCAATGCCCGCGCTGGGGGGAGCCTCGGCCGAGCCGTTACGCTATCTGGATTTCCTGATTTTCGAGCCTGTGCGCACCACCATGCTGCATCGCAGCGGTGTATCGGTTCGCGTTCCCAGCCCGCAACGGTTTGCCGTCCACAAATTCATCGTGGCGAGCGCCCGACTGTCCGACGCCAACGGCCAGGCGAAACGCGACAAAGACTTGCAGCAAGCCAAATTGCTGTTCGAAGCCATGGCCTTGACCAGAAGGCAGGACGATCTCGCCGAGGCGTTCTCCGAGGCATGGCGGCGTGGCGCGCAATGGCGAGCTGCAATTGGGCGCGGCATAAGTTTCCTGTCCTCAGCCGACAGGACCGATGTGCTTGACGTGCTGAATGCCGGCCTCGCCGACCTGGGGGAGACTCTTACCGACCTGCCCAAGCCCTAAGCGGCTGGATCACGCCGCTTAGGCAGCAGCCCCTTGATCGCCTTCAGCGCCGGCGCGATGACATAACCCGCGATCGGGATCATCACGGCGCCCAGAGCCAGGCCGAAGATGAAGTCTACAGCCGCCGTGGCAAACCATCCGGCGACACCAGCAATGGCCGGCAGGGCGTGCTCGGCCCAGTGGGCCGCAATTTCGACGACCTGTTCGGGCCATCCAAAACCGAATTCATGCAGCCCGTGCACGATGATGCTGCCGCCGACCCAGGTCATGGCGGCGGTGCCGACAACGCTGAGGATCTGCATGAAGACCGGCATGAAGACCACCAGGCCACGACCGAAGGCACGACCGGCGCCAGTGTGCGCGTTGCGAGCCGTCCAGACGCCGAAGTCGTCGCCCTTGACGATCAACGCCACCGCGCCATAGACGGCGATGGTGATGCCGACGCCGGCCAGGGCCAGGATGGCCGCTCGGGTCCAGAAGTCGGGAACTTCGATGGCCGCCAGGATGATGGTCATGATCTCGGCGGAGAGAATGAAATCGGTCTGGATGGCGCCCGCCACCTTCTGGTCCTCAAGCGATTGCGGCGCGATAGCGACCGGCTCGAGGCCCGCTTCATGGACCTCGGCGTCATGCGGTGCCAGAGCGTGGAACACCTTTTCGGCGCCCTCGTAGCAAAGATAGGCGCCGCCGATCATCAGCAGCGGGGTGATCAGCCAGGGCGCGAAAAGACTGAGCAGCAGCGCCGCCGGGAGCAGGAACAGCAGCTTGTTCCTGATCGATCCCCAGGCGATCTTGCCGACAATCGGCAATTCGCGATCAGCGGTGAAACCCTGCACATAGTTGGGCGTGACCGCAGCGTCGTCGATCACGGCGCCGGCCGCCTTGACGCCGGCCTTGGCCGCCTGCCCGGCCACATCGTCCAGCGAGGCCGCCGCAACCTTCACCAGGCCCGCGACATCATCGAGCAGGGCCAGCAATCCAACACTCATGGAATTATCCTTCGATAGCGCCGGATTGATTTGGCATTGGCGCGGGCGCAGCGCAACATCTGGTGATGATCCGCCCATTTGCAATCACCTTGGTCGCTCTTGGTTTGACAACTGCACCGGCTCTGGCTCAGTTTCCGCCGCCGGGCGTATATCAATGCGTCGACATGAACGGCGCGGCCTTCGGCACGCTAACCCTGCTGGTGGCCGGCGACTACGATTTCGCCTCGAGCGCTACCCTGGGCGGCAGCGGCCAGGTGGCCTCGTCGGGCAACAGCGTCAACGCACTCACCGGCCCGCTGGCCGATATCGGCCTCACCGGCAGCTTCATCACGGATGAACGGGGCGAGGCCTCGTTCATGTTCACCACGGCATTGGGCAGCGTACTCTGCGCGCTGCCCGCAGGTTAGCCGGCAACCTTCGAAAAATCCGCCACCAGATGCATGGTGTCGCGCAGGCGGGCCAGCAGGTTGAGGCGATTGGCGCGTACGGCCTGATCGGCATCGTTGACCAGCACGGCGGTAAAGAAGGCGTCGACCGGACCGCGGAGCGTCGCCAGTTCGGCCATGGCGCCCTTGTAGTCGTCCTTGCCGATATGGCTGGACACAGCGGCGTGGACGGCATCGACGGCAAAGGCCAACGCCGTTTCTTCCGACAGCTTCAGGGCGTCCTGGTCGACAGCACCTGCATAGGGCTTGCCGTCCTTCTTTTCCTCGGCGGCGAGAATATTGGCGCCGCGCTTGTAGCCCGCCAGCAGGTTCTGCCCGTCGGCTGTTGACAGCAAAGCGGACAGAGCCTCGGCGCGCTGGGTGATCTGCAATATGTCGTTGCTGTCAGCCGAGATCACAGCATCCACAAGATCGTGCCGCGCCCCCGCATCGCGCAGCGAGACCTTGAGCCGGTCATGGAAGAAGGCCAGCAGGTCGGGCTCGACCTTGAGCGGGAAGCGCAAGCCATTTTCCGAAATGATGCGGATGACACCCAGCGCCGCGCGGCGCAGGGCAAACGGGTCGCGCGAGCCGGTGGGCTTTTCGTCGATAGCCCAGAAGCCGGTCAGCAGGTCGAGCTTGTCGGCCAGGGCCACCGCGATGGAGACCGGCTCGGTGGGCACCTTGTCGGTGGGGCCGAGCGGCTTGTAGTGCATTTCCACCGCGGTCGCGATGTCTGATGGTTCGCCCTGCGCCGTGGCGTAATAGCGGCCCATCAGCCCCTGCAATTCCGGGAATTCGCCGACCATGCCGGTCGTAAGATCGGCCTTGGCCAGCATGGCGGCACGCTTGGCGCGTTCCGGATCCGCACCAACCTTCGGCGCGATCTCCGCCGCCAGCTTCACCAGCCGTTCGACGCGGGCGAATTGCGTGCCCAGCTTGGCGTGAAACACCGTTTCTTCCAGCTTGGGCAAGCCATGTTCCAGCGGCAAAGCCAGGTCGCCGCGATAGAAGAAGGCGGCATCGCTGAGGCGGGCGCGAATGACGCGCTCATTGCCGGCAGTGATGACCGCGCCGCCATCGGCGGCAATCGTATTGGCGGTGATGATGAAATTGGGCGCCAGCTTGCCGCTGGCATCGCGCAGGCAGAAGCATTTCTGGTTGGCGCGGATGGTGGCGATGATGACTTCCTCGGGCAGTTCGAGGAAGGCCGGATCGAACGAACCCATCATGACGACCGGCCATTCCACCAGCCCGGCGACTTCTTCCAGCAGCCCCTCATCGGCAATGACGGTCAGCCCCTGCGCGAAGGCGAGTTGGTCGGCATCGGCGCGGATAATGTCCTTACGGCGGTCGATATCGAGCACCACCTTCGCGCGCTCCAGCGCCTCGACATAATCGTCGAAGCGGCGGACGCGGATCGCTTCAGGCGCGAGGAAACGATGGCCGAACGTGGTCTGCCCGGCTTCCAGGGTGCTGGAGGCGAAGGGGATCACCACCGGCTCTTCGTTTTCGGCGCCGAAGGTTGCGGTTATGGCGCGCAGCGGGCGCACCCAATTGAAGCTGCCGCTGCCCCAGCGCATCGACTTGGCCCAGGGGAAATCGGTCAGGACTTTCGGCAGGATGCCCGAGAGCAACTCGACCGCATCGGCGCCCGGCTTGTTGATGTGGGCGACATAGAAGTCACCTTTCTTGGGGTCGCTTTCGACCTTGGCCTCGTCGATGGAGCCGAGGCCCGCCGAACGCAGGAAGCCATCGATGGCGGGCTGCGGCGCGCCGAGTTTTGGGCCCTTCTTTTCCTCGCTTGTATCGGGCGAACGGGCCGGCAGGCCGGTGACGGTCAGCGCCAGCCGGCGCGGCGTCACGAATGCCTTGGCGCCCTCGTAGACCAGGCCCGCATCGACCAAGGCATTGGTCACGGCCTTCTTGAGATCATCGGCCGCGCGCCGCTGGAAGCGGGCCGGGATTTCCTCGGAAAAGAGTTCGAGCAGCAGTTCGGGCATGGCGGATACCGGGATTGGAAAGGCGCGGTTTGCTTAGCTTGGGCCGGCGGGGATGTCTATTGGCGATTACCAGCCACCACCACCACCACCGCCTCCGCCGCCACCGGAGGAGCCGCCGCCACCGCCCGAAGAGAAGCCGGAGGAACTGGCCTGCACCGGCTGGGCCGCCACCATGGCCGCCGTCATGCTTGCGGCCGCCGCGCTCACCGCATTGGTCATGCTCGAAGCCGCGCGGCCTGACGAACCAAACGAGCCGCCATGATACCAGACTGGCTGATAGAGGCCCGAGGCGTCGGAAACGGCATTGCGCGCCAGTTCGGCCTCGAAGTGGTTGCTCCAGGGTTTCTCGACGCCGAGCGCGACGGCATAGGGCAGCAAGCGCTCGAAGCGGCTGATGGTCATGGGCGGGGCGCCCGCCATGTTCATGCGCTCCTTCTCAGCGGTCTCGATATAGAGCTTGAGCCCGTCTATCTGGTCCATGATCTTGCGGCCCTGCATGGTCGGCGCGCGCATCAGCACGGCGAAGACGATGGTGACCACGACGATGGAAATGGCGGAGATGGCGCCGGTATTGACTTCGATGCTGCTGAAGCTGTCGACCAGCATGCTGCCGATATTGAACAGGAAGATCGCGATCCAAAAGATGCCGAAGAAGCGCAGGAACTGAAATCCGTGCCGCAGATGGGCGATGCCGCCAATGGCGATGCCGGCGACGATGCCGAGCACCACCGAGACCACCAGCCATTCCGGCGTCAGCACGTCGATGGCTACCATACCGACCAGCAGGCCCAGGCCCAGTACCAGGCCGAGAATGGTGTAGCCGGTATTGTTCCGGAACCAGAGCGAGCGGTTCTCGCTCTCGATGGCGGCGGTGAATTCACCGCGCTTCTTCTGCAATTTGGGGCCGGTGCTCTTGTCGATGACCGTGGTTCCCTCGGCGCTGAGATAGTCGAAGAGAACTTTTTCGCCGGCCGTCAATGCCTCACCGGGCTGCTTGCCGGTGGTGGCGATCTTGAGCGTGTTGGCGGCGTTGTCGATGACCACGAGGCCTTTGACGCCGAGATCGAAAATGGCCGAGGTCAGCGCCACCCAGCCGGAATTCTCGAAGCCCCATTTGTGCACGTAATGCACCAGCGGTGGCGAGAATCCCTTGGGCGGGTGGAACAGGGGAATGATGGTGCCCTTTTCCGGGTCGCGTCCGACGCGGAACCAGGCCAGGGCGTTATAGGCTATAGCCAGCAGCGCGGCGAGAACGGGCAGGATCACCTCGCTCAGGTCGCCCAGCCGTTGCTGGAAGGCGGCAAGTCCGGTGGGAAAGGCGATGACGCCCTTGTTGAAGGCCACGGCGATGGTCATGCCCTCGCCTGCCCCCAGCGCGCGACCGGCGCGGAAAGCCGCCGTGGCGTCGGATGTCCGCTTGATCGATACGGCCTGCTCGGTCGAGCCGGCCTCGCCGGTATAGCCGGCCAGGTTCGAAATCACCGCGCCGTCGGGCAGGGTCACATTGGCGCGCGCCGCCAGGATCGGGAAAATCCAGTAATTGCCGGTAGCGTTCCAGTAGAGCTCGTCGTGGTCGGCGAATTCCCGTGCCATGCGGGTCATGGTGTAGCGGATGACGTAGCGGTGCAGGCCGCGATCGAGGAAGGCATCCGGGTTGCCGATCCAGATGCGCTGGAAATTGCCCATGCGCTCGACCCGATACATTTCCTGATCGCCTTCGCGCGTTACCCCGCCCACTTCAAGCTGCGGCCGCACCTTGCCGCCGTCGCTGCCAAGCATCACCACCGGAATGTCGCGATAGATGCCGCGGCGGATTTCCAAGCCCTCGGCATTGACGTCGATGGTTTCGGTGACGTCCACCGAACCGTCGGCATTGAGCACAACGTCGGAGGTGAACGCGCGGATTTCCTCGCGCGCCATGGTGGGCAATACGAGAAACAGCCCGATCAGCAGGGCAATGATCGGCCGGACGACGAGGCGCATGGCGGCTAGTTGAACTTGACCGAGGGCACGGCCCGGTCAGCCTCGTTCTCCAGCTCAAAATACTGCGCCTTCTGGAAGCCGAAGGGGCCGGCGATGAAGTTGGACGGCACCGATTCGACCATGACGTTGAGGTTGCGCACCGCGCCATTGTAGTAGCGGCGCGCCATCTGGATTTCGTCCTCGACCGTCTGCAGCGCTTCCTGGAATTCGAGGAAGGTAGTGTTGGCCTTGAGGTCCGGATAGGCCTCGGCGGTGGCGATCAACCGGCCCAAAGCCGACGACAACTGGCCTTCGGCCGCGGCACGCTGTTCGGGCGTGCCATTGGCGGCGCTGGTGGCGGCGGCGCGGGCATTGGTCACCGCCTCGAGCGTTTCGCGCTCATGGCCCATATAGCCCTTCACGGTTTCCAGGAGGTTGGGAATGAGGTCAGTGCGGCGCTTGAGCTGCACGTCGATACCGGACCAGCCCTCCTCCACCATCTGCCGGTTCTTCACCAGACCGTTATAGATGGTAATGGCGTAAAAAGCGGCGACAACGACAAGGCCAAGGATGATCCAACCGATCATGTGCGTGACTCCTCATGCGCATCAGGATTGCGCGGAAGATTGGCATTCCACCGATTTGGGCGCAATGGGCGGCATCTTGCCTTTGGCCGCTTCCAGCACTACGTTCATCTCATGATCAGAACCGCTGCACATTGGCTGGAAAATCCCCTCGCGGGATATCAACCCTAAGCATGCCCGCAGCGCCGGCGCCTGCTTAGGGTAGGCGCGCAGCAGTTCTGCCGCGATCTGGCGCATTTTCCAAATCAATCATCGCCGAACCGGCGCGCCTGAAAGCGCGACAACGGCCATACGAGAACACACATCATGACGACGACCATTCACAACGACCTCAGCCCCAGGATCGTGCTAGGTGCAGCGGACCACCGCCAGCTCAACATCCTGGCCATGGCCGGGCTTGACCGCACGCCCGACCAGTCCGACACCCTGCTCCGCGAACTCGAACGCGCCCGCGTGGTCGATGATACCAAGGTGCCCGCGGACATCATCCGCATGGGCTCCACGGTGCAGTATCGCACTGATTCCGGGCAGGAACCGCAGGTGACGCTGGTCTATCCCGTCGACGCCGACATTGCCACTGGTCGCATCTCCGTGCTGACGCCGGTCGGCACGGCCCTGATCGGCCTGCGAGTCGGCCAGTCCATCACCTGGCGCGACCGCGCGCACAAGCGTCACATGCTGACGGTGCTGTCAGTGGCGCAGCCCAATGCCTGAATAGCGCGGGGCGGTTACTCCGCCCCGCCGCCTGCCGTCTGCAGCCAGGCCTCGCCGCAGCTCTTGGCGAGTTCGCGGATGCGCAGGATATAGCTCTGGCGCTCGGTGACCGAGATGACGCCGCGGGCGTCGAGCAGATTGAAATTGTGACTGGCCTTGACGACCTGCTCATAGGCGGGGATCGCCATGGTCTGGCGGTTGCCCGCGGCACCCTTGGCCAGGATCGAGCGGCATTCCTTTTCCGCATCATCGAAGTGACGGAACAGGATTTCGGTGTCGGCCGCCTCGAAATTGTATTTGCTGGATTCCTGCTCGTTCTGCAGGAACACGTCGCCATAGGTGACCTTGTCGTCGCCAGTGCCGCCGTTGAAATTGAGGTCATAGACGTTTTCGACGCCCTGCACATACATGGCGAGGCGTTCGAGCCCATAGGTGATTTCGCCCGGCACCGGCGAGCATTCAAAACCCGCTACCTGCTGGAAATAGGTGAACTGGCTGACTTCCATGCCGTCGCACCAGCATTCCCAGCCCAGGCCCCAGGCGCCCAGCGTCGGGCTTTCCCAGTCATCCTCAACGAAGCGGATATCGTGCAGGCTGGCATCGAGGCCGATTTCGGCAAGCGACCTGAGATAGAGATCCTGGATATTGTCCGGCGACGGCTTCAGGATCACCTGGAACTGGTAATAATGCTGAAGCCGGTTGGGATTCTCGCCATAGCGACCATCCTTGGGCCGGCGGCTGGGCTGCACATAGGCGGCCTTCCACGGCTTGGGACCGAGGGCGCGCAGCGTCGTGGCGGTGTGGAAGGTGCCGGCGCCCATCTGCATGTCGTAGGGCTGCAGGATCACGCAACCCTGCTCCGCCCAGTAATTCTGCAGCGTCAGGATCAGACCCTGGAAGGAATTCCTCGGGTCCATATGCGGCGGGCGGTTGGTCATCTGGCAGTCCCTGATTTCGGGACAAACCTCTAGTTTGACCGCCCGTCAGGGTCAACGGCGTTTGTCGTCGTCGCCGGGCCGGAAGGTGCCATCTTCGTCGCGCTTGAGGTCGATGACGCCCGGTTGCGCCCGTTCGTGCAGGTCGCGTTCGCGGCGCAAGCGGCGCACTTCCTCGTCGTCGGCCTTGAACTGGCTGGTCCAGTCGCGCCAGATCTTGCGCACACCCAACCAGATGGCGATGCCGATAATAGCGAAGATCAGGACGCGGAGCAGCATGCCGGTCATGGGCGGTCCTTGGTGGTCACGGTCAGGGCGGCCATGTTCGATCCTCGTTTCGTCGGGCCAGATTTAGGGCGTGTCCGCGCCGATTACCAGACAAGCCGCGCCGTGCCACGAAAGATTGCATCGAATTCAGGGCGGAAGGCGCGGCCCGTCAGTTCGTGCAGCGCACGCCCGGCCAGCAGCGTCAGCGGCGCGCGCGAACCCTTGATGCCACGCACCAGCACGCGGCTCGCCGCTTCGCCCTCGCGCGGGCTCAGCGGCAATACCGTAACCGCGCCGAATCTCCGGGTGAATCCAGCCAGCAAAGGTGCGAGGCTTTGCGAGGGATAGACGAAAATCACCTCGCCGCCCGCTGCCGCAGCACCGGCGGCAGACTTGATCCATAGATCGAGCAAGGCGGCGTCCATGTGCCGCGCCCCCGCCCGGCCGGCATCGGCAGCCAGCGTGCCATCGCCGTCGGCGAAAAAGGGCGGATTGGCGATAACGCAGTCATAGCTGTTGTCGACGAGGCCCGCCTTGTGCCGGTTGGCGCCCTTGCCGGTCACGTCGGCGATGACGATCCGCGACCGGCCAGCGAGCCCGTTATCGGCGGCATTGGCCTCGGCCAGCGCCGCCATTTCGGCATTCTGGTCGGCCAAAATGGCCGCGAGCCCGGTATTGAACGTCATGGCAACAAAGGCGGCCGTACCCACGCCGCAGCCCAGGTCCAGCAGGCTTTTGCGGCCTTCCGTCACCGCCGCGCCGAGCAACACACTGTCGAGCCCCGCACGGAAACCGCGGCTGGGCTGCGACAGAGTGAGCCTGCCTCCTAAAAAGGCATCGCGCGTTACTGTTTGGTGTTTTACAAAGGCTTTTGGCTGGTCTAGGGACATCGCACCCCGAAGGCCGGTTTGGCGCGACCTTACATGGCCCGGTGCCACAGGCTCAACCAGATTTGCCAAAACGGCAAACGAGGACGGAAACAGCAGTGTCAGTTCTGACGCAGATGAGAGAAGCGCCGGTGGCCAATCCGGTCGAACGGCTGCTTGAAGCGACCGCCGCCGATATGGCCGAGGTCAACGCGCTCATTCTGAGTCGCGCCGATTCTCATGTCGAAATGGTGCCCGAACTCGCCCGCTACCTCATCGAGAGCGGCGGCAAACGCCTGCGCCCCATGCTGACCGTCGCTGCCGCGCAGCTCTTCGGCAAGGGCAAGGGCAGCGCCATCAATTTCGCTGCTGCCGTCGAGTTCATGCACAATGCCACCCTGCTCCACGACGATGTCGTCGATGAGAGCGACATGCGCCGCGGCAAGCCGGCCGCCCGCATGGTCTGGGGTAACAAGGCCTCCATCCTGGTGGGCGATTTCTTGCTCGGCCAGGCCTTTATGATGATGGTGGAAACCGGCGACATCGCCGCACTCGGTGTGCTGTCGGCGGCTTCGGCCGTGATGGCCGAGGGTGAAGTGTTCCAGCTTGCCAAGACGGGCGACCTCAGCACCACGCCGGCCGACTATGCCGAAGTCATCCGCGCCAAGACCGCCGTACTGTTCGAGGCGGCCTGCGAAGTGGGCGCCATGTCGGGCGGCGCTGACGCCACCGGACGGGAGGCGCTGGCCCGTTACGGGCTCGAGCTGGGCAATGCCTTCCAACTCGTCGACGACGCGCTCGACTATGGCGGGCAGGCCGGCACGCTGGGCAAGAATACCGGCGACGACCTGCGCGAAGGCAAGATGACCCTGCCGATCATTTTGGCGCTGGCCGATGGCAGCGACGCCGAACGCGCTATCATCACCACGGCCCTAGGCGATGCCGAGGCCAGTGCCGAGCAGGTTGCCGGGGTGGTCGCGATTCTGGAGCGCCACAAGGCGCTCGCCCGCACGCTGGATCAGGCCCATGCCCATGCAAGGGCGGCCCAACAGGCACTCAATGTCCTGCCAGCCTCCGACATGCGTGCGCTGCTGGCCGACGTGGTCGAATTCAGCGTGTTGCGGGCTTACTAGGGCACGTACCACGAGGGCCTGACTCTACGGCAATATCAGCGGCGCGGCCGCGACCCAATGGTCCGGATTGGCCGCCCGCATCACCTGCGCCGCCTGATGCGCCTGTCCGCTGGACCCGAACAAGCCGAACACTGTCGCTCCCGAGCCCGACATGCGCGCCAGCATGCAGCCCTGCGTCTCGCCAAGGTGCGCGACGATATCGCCGATGACCGGCACCAGTTTCACCGCTGGCGGCTGCAAATCATTGCGCGTTTCGGCAAGCCAGATGCCCAGTTGCGCCGGCCGGGTCAGCGGCGAGGGCAATTCGGGCAATGGATAATTGTCATGCGCCCGCAACCGCCGGAACACATCGGCCGTCGCCAGCGGCACCATGGGATTGACCAGCACGATGTGGCAGGCCGGAAATTCGGGCAGCGGCGCCAGCACTTCGCCGACGCCGCGCGCCACCAGCGGCATCGAGACCAGGCAGGCCGGGACATCGGCGCCCAGTGTCGCCGCCATGTCGGCCAGATCGGGCACCGCGATGGGGCGGCTCGACAGCCCCGCCATCAGCCGCAGGGCCGCGGCTGCATCGGCCGAGCCGCCGCCGATGCCGGCCGCCACAGGCAGGTTCTTGGTGAGATGCAGCGCCAGCCTGGCTTTCACGGCATCGGGCCAGCGGGCACGGAACGCTGCCACGGCGCGCGACACCAGATTGGTTTCGCCCACGCCCAGAGCCTTGGCAAAGGGGCCGCTGATAACCAGCGTGTCGGTGTCGGCCGGTTCCGCCTGAAGTTCGTCGGCGACATCGGCGAACACGACCAGGCTTTCGAGATCGTGATAGCCGTCCTCGCGCCGATGCGTCACATGCAAAGCCAGGTTGACCTTGGCCGGCGCGAGCTGGAGGAGCGGTTCTGCCATGCAGCTACTTGGTCGCGTTGGCTTCGGTCAGCCCTTCGGCGAGCTTGGGGGCGACGCGCTCCTTGACGTTGCCGACTTCGTCGACCGAGGCAGCCACATTCCACTGGAACCTGGCCTCGAGCTTGCGCCCGGCCCGCCAGTAGGCGTCGCCCAGATGGTCGTTGATCTCCGCATCGTTGGGACGCAGCAATACGGCCTGTTCGAGCGTGGTCACCGCCTCCTCGATACGGCCGAGCTTGTAGAAGGCCCAGCCCAGCGAGTCGACGATATAGCCATCCTGCGGCTGCGCTTCGACGGCCTTCTCGATCATATCGAGAGCCTGTTCGAGGTGCATGTCCTGATCGATCCAGCTATAGCCGAGATAGTTGAGCACCGCCGGCTGCTCGGGATTGAGGTCCAACGCCTTGAGGAAATCGGCCTCGGCCTTGGGCCATTCCTTGGCCCGTTCATAGGCGATGCCGCGCACATAGTAGAAGCGCCAGTCCGAGGGGCTGTCACCGCCGGTCAAGGCCAGTGCTTCGGTATAGGCCTCGGCGGCCTTCGCATACTGCTCGTCGTAGCGCAGCAGGTCGCCCAGCACCGACACCGCATCGAGATCGTTCGGACGGCTGGCGACGATGTTGTTGAGCCGGCGCAGCGCTTCCGCGCGATTGCCGGTGGCATCGAGATTCTGCGCCACGCGCACCACGGCTGTCGGCTTCATCGGCGAGGTGGCGGGCACGGCCTCGTAGATCGTATTGGCCGCATCATGCTGGTCGGCCGTATCGAGCAACTGCCCCAGCGCCAGCGCGATCACATCGGCCGAGGGATCGAGATAGAGGCCCATGCGCAGGAAAACCAGCGCGAGATCCAGGCTGCCGTCGCGCGACAGGGCCACGCCGATGCCGTGGAACATTTCGGCAGCGCCGACCTGGACATTGGCGGCAAAAATCCCCGGACGTTGGCCGGCCTCGATCTGCTCCTTGACGATGGTCACTACCGGATGGGTCAGGCCCTGGTTCTCGAATTGGGCAATGACGTCCCTGGCTTCGTCGAACCGCCCGGCATTGGCGAGGATACGGGCGTAAACTTCGACGATGCGGGCCACATAGGGTTCGGCATCGAAGGCCCGGCCGGCCAGCTCGATGGCGCTTTCGGTGTCGCCCGAGGCCTCGGCCATCAGCGCCCGGTGAAAGACCAGGAAATCTTCGAGCCCGGACTGACCAAGCTTGTCGAGTTCGGCGTCGGCCTCGGCCTTGCGGCTGTCGCCGACCAGCGCCCAGGCGCGCAGGATGCCGGCGGTGATGCCGGTGAAGCTGTCCTGACCGATGGCGCCCAGCATCTGCTCGGATGCGCCATAGCGGCGTTCCTTGAGCGCCTCGGTGGCAACCACGAGTTCGGCCAGCTCATTGTCGGGGTCGAGTTCGAGCAGGTGCTTGGCAGTCGACGATGCCTGGCCGATCTGCCCATCGGCCGCGAAGGCGATGAAAGCGCGCTCGACCAGCACGGGATTGTCCCAGTCGCCTTGCGCCGCCTGGTAGAAATAGCGGGCGGCCTCATCGGTGCGCAGATCGTGCAACGCCTGCTGGCCAGCCATATAGGCGCCGGTGACGCTGGTCCGGAACATCGGCAGCAGGCCGAGAGCGGTCAACGGATCGGTTTGCGCGGTCTGCACGGACTGGGCCGATTGCGTCGCATGAACGGCTGATACCGAGAGCAGCACGGCGATGAGCGCCGGGCGCGCGATGCGGGTCAGAAGCGATGTCACGAGGCTGGTTACTCCGTTGGCCTGTTCGGGCCGGTTCTGGCGGCGAAGATTGTCCGTTTTGGGACTGCGCCGCAAGGGCGCGCCACATAGCGTGATCCCGCCCGAAATTCACATGCCGCTGTAATTGGGTCCGCTGCCCCCTTCGGGCGGGACCCAGGTGATATTTTGCGCCGGGTCCTTGATGTCGCAGGTCTTGCAATGCACGCAGTTGGCGGCATGGATGCGGAACACCGGCGCCCCGGCTTCTTCGGCCATTTCATAGACCCCAGCCGGGCAATAGAGCGGCGCCGGCTCGCCATAGACCGGCAGGTTGTCGCGCACCGGCATGGCGGGATCGGCCAGGCGCAGATGCACCGGCTGGTCCTCGTCATGCGCCAGGTTGGCCAGATAGACCGAGGAAGCCCGATCGAAGGTCAGCTTGCCGTCCGGCTTGGCATAGGTCCGGGCCGGCAGCGTGCCCTTGGACCTGAGCCCCTGATAGTCCGGCTTGCCGTGATGCAGCGTGCCCAGCAGCGAGTGGCCGAGAATAGCCGAGCTCCATAGCTCTACCCCACCCGCCAATGCGCCCAGCACCGTACCCAGCCGGGTCCAGAGCGGCTTGACGTTGCGCACGCCCTGCAGCTCGCTGGCTATGCCGGTAGCCATGATGCGATGACCGAAATCCTTGATGAGATCGTGCTGGCGACCCTTGCCAATGGCCTCGGCCACCGCGTCAGCCGCACCGATGCCGGACAGGATGGCATTGTGAATGGCCTTGAGCCGGGGCGCATTCATGAAGCCGGCCGCGCAACCGATCAGCCCACCGCCGGGAAAAGCCAACGTCGGGATCGACTGCCAGCCACCGGCCGTCACCGCACGGGCGCCGTAGCTGAGGCGCGTCGCGCCCTCGAGCAGCGGCGCCACCGATTTGTGCGTCTTGAAGCGCTGGAATTCATCGAAAGGCGACAGCGTCGGATCGGCATAGTCGAGATAGGTCACCAGCCCGACATAGAGCTTGCGATCCTCGGCATGATAGACAAAGCCGCCGCCGGCCGTGGCATTGTCGAGCGGGAAGCCGAGATAATGGTCCACCCTGCCCTGCTGGTGCTTCTCCGCCGGAATCTCCCAGACTTCCTTGATGCCGAGCCCATATTTCTGCGGCTCGCGCGCCAGTTGATGTGCACCGATGATCTGCTTGGCCAGCGAACCCCGCGCGCCCTCGGCGATCAGCGTATATTTGGCTTCAAGCGCAATGCCCTCGGCAAAGCCGGGCTTGGGGTTGCCCTCATGGTCGCGGCCAAGATCGCCGGTGATGATACCGCGCACCGGCCCCTTGCCGCTCGACAGCACGTCCACCGCCGCGGTCATCGGGAAAATATCGACGCCCAGCCCGGCCGCCTGTTCGCCCAACCAGCGCACCAGGTTGCCGAGGCTGACGATGACGCCGTCGCGCGTCTTCAACTGCGGTGGCACCAGCAGGTGCGGCAGGGCGAAGTCATGCTTTTCGGTCAGCAGGTGATAGGTGTCGCGGGTAACGTCAGGCCCCACCGGCGCGCCCTTGAGCCGCCAGTCGGGAATCAGCGCGTCGAGGCCGGCAGGGTCCATCACCGCGCCGGAGAGGATATGTCCGCCCAGTTCGGCGGCCTTTTCGACCACGGTCACCGCGATCTCGGGGTGACGCTGCTTGATCCGGATGGCCGCAGCGAGCCCCGACGGACCCGCGCCGACGATCAGCACATCGGTCGAAAGGGTTTCGCGCGAACCGGCCTCTGCCATATAGGATTGTCCTCAACTCGCATTTGGAACCGGCGCGGCTGGCCGCGCCAAACGGGCTGTGACATAACAGAGAACATGGCTCAAGATCGACCGCTAAATCACGACGAAATGCTCGCCGTGCTCGATTGGTATCGGGCGGCGGGCGTCGATACTGCCGTGGGCGAGGAGCCGGTGGATCGCTTCGCCCAGCGCCCGCCACAGCGCGTAACGCCGCCCCCGGCAGCCGCACCGGCTGCGGAGCGGCCCGTCGAAGCTCCGATGCTCGGCGGCGATCCGTCAGAAGCGCGCAGCCTTGCCGCTTCGGCGCAGTCGCTCGATCAGTTGCAGGCAATCCTAGGCGCCTATGACGGCTGCGGGCTCAAGCTGCGCGCCACCCAGCTCGTCTTTGCCGATGGCAATCCGGAGGCCGAGATCATGTTGATCGGCGAAGCCCCCGGCGCCGAGGAGGATCGGCAGGGCAAGCCCTTCGTCGGCAAATCTGGGCAATTGCTCGATCGCATGCTTGGTGCCATCGGGCTCGACCGCACCAATGTCTATATCGCCAACACCGTGCCCTGGCGCCCCCCCGGCAACCGCACCCCGACGCCCGAGGAAATGGCGCTCTGCCTGCCCTTCCTGCACCGCCAGGTGGAGCTCGTGGCCCCCAAGCTGGTGATGACGCTGGGCGGCCCTGCCATGCAGACGATCTTCTCCACCACCACCGGCATCATCAAGATGCGCGGCAAATGGTCGAGCGTCGCCATTGGCCACCACACCGTCGATGCCATTCCCACGCTGCATCCGGCTTACCTGCTGCGCAACCCGGCCGCCAAGCAACAGGCCTGGCGCGACATGCTGAGCCTCAAGCTGAAGGCGGAAGAGCTGGGGTTGAACTAAGCTCATGCCACGCCCTCGTGGTTCGAGGGCGTGGCATAATGTCGTGATCCTTCCCAATTTCGTCCTGCCAATCGGGGAACGTCGCGTTATGGTGACCGTTGCGATTTGCAACGTTCCGATCCAGCACAGCCGAAAGTGCCATGGCCTCTGTAATCAAGATTTACGCCCTGTTCCTCGGCTCCGCGCTGCTCATGTTCGGCGGCGGCCTGCAGGGCCTGCTGCTATCGGTGCGCGGCGCCGAGGAAGGGTTCTCGCTGCTGGCGCTGGGCCTGATCGGCACGGGCTGGTCGGTGGGTTTTGTCGTGGGCTCGATCACCGTGCCCATGGTGGTGCGCAAGGTCGGGCATATCCGCGCCTTTTCGGTCATGGCGGCCATCGGCACCGTCACCATCCTGCTCAACCTGCTGCTGATCAACGATATCAGTTGGATCCTGTTGCGCGCGCTCAGCGGCTTCTGCTTTGCCGGCGCGGCGATGATCGTGGAAAGCTGGCTCAACGAAGTGGCCGAGAACAAGAGCCGGGGCACTATCTTCTCGATCTACGTCACCATCAACATGGCCGCCTCGACATTGGGGCAAATCTCCATGTCGATCACCGGCACGGCCGGCTATGTCCCCTTCGTACTCGGCGCCATCAGCTTCATCTGTGCGGTGCTGCCCACGGCGATGACGTCGAGCCCGCAGCCGCGTCCCCTGTCGTCGGCAAAGATCGACGTGGGCCTTCTCTACCGCACCTCGCCGGTCGCGGCGATCGCCGCTTTTTCGGTCGGCATGGCCAATGGCGCCTTCGGCACTCTCGCCCCGGTTTACGGCCACGAGCAGGGGCTCGATGCCGGTGGCATTTCACTGCTCTTTGCCCTCGCGGCCATTCTCGGCGCCGTGGCGCAGATTCCATTTGGGCGCCTGTCCGACCGCATCGACCGGCGGCTGGTGCTGATCGGGCTATCCGGATTTGCCGCCGTGGTCGGGGCCCTCACCGTCCTCATCAATCCAGGCCCCAACTGGATGATGTTCGTGCTCTTTGCAGCCTATGGCTTTGCGGCCAACCCGATCTACGCGGTGGCCGTGGCCCATGCCAACGACTTCGCCAAGGATGGCGATTTTGCCAAGATCGCCGGCGGCATGCTGCTGATCCTGGGCATCGGCCTGGCCATCGGCCCGGCTCTGGCCTCGGTGATCATGGGCGCCTGGTCGCCGGTGGGCCTGTTCATCGTTACTTCGTCCTTCCACGGCGCCCTGGCTGTTACCGCCTATCTCCGCATGCGCATCCGCAAAAGCGTCGATGCCTCTGAGCGCGCGCCGTTCCAACCGATGAGCGACAAGCAGGTGACGCCGGAAACCTTTGTGCTCGATCCACGCGGTGATAGTGATGTCGACGACATTCCAGTGCAGCACGAAGCCGCGGTGCCGGATGAACTTATCGAGACGGTGGGGCCCGAAGACGATGTTCAAGACAAGCCGGTTTGAGGATCGCGCGTTCAAGCCGCTTTCCATCGCCGTCATCGCCGTTTCCGATACGCGGACGCTCGAAACCGACACGGGCGGCGCCCTGCTTAAGTCTCTGCTGGAGGTCGACGGTCACCGCTGCGCCGAGCGCGTCGTGGTGCGCGACGATATCCAGCTCATCCGCCGCGCGGTGCAGGGCTTCGTCGCCGATCCCGATGTCGACGTGATCCTCACTACCGGGGGCACCGGCTTTTCCGGCCGCGACGTGACGCCCGAGGCGGTCGAGCCGCTGTTCGACAAGCGGATGGAGGGCTTTTCGGTGCTGTTCCACCAATATTCGGCCACCACCGTCGGCACCAGCTCGCTGCAGTCGCGCGCCACAGCGGGGCTGATCGGCACCACTTTCGTCTTCTGCCTGCCCGGTTCGCGTGGCGCCTGCCGCGACGCCTGGGAGGGCATCCTCACCCACCAGCTCGATTACCGGCACAAGCCGTGCAATTTCGTCGAACTGATGCCCCGGCTGGACGAGCGCTGATCCAACAAAAACGGCGCCGGTGAAGGTCACCGGCGCCGCCATTCATTCTGTCAGGATTTAGTCTTAGTGGCCGTGGCTCATGCCCGCATTGCCTTCCGGCTTGCGGATGAAGAAGGCCGCGACGATGGCGAAGAGCGAGATCACCGCACCAACCAGGAAGGCCGAACGGATGCCGGCGGCCAGGGCTTCGACCGGATCGAGCCCCTCACCCGCCAGACCCGCCGTGCGGATGGTCATCAGCGCGATGAACAGCGCAATACCCGCCGCGCCGGCCAGTTGCTGCACCGAACCCAGGACCGCCGAAGCGTGCGAATAAAGCTCGCTACGCACTGAACCCATGGAGGAGGTGAAGACCGGCGTGAAGATCAGCGACAGGCCGATGCTCAGCACGACGTGCCCGGCCAGCAGCGCCCAGACCGAGGTATCCTGGCCCACCATGGTCAGCGCCCAGAGCACGGCCGAGACCAGGATTGCGCCCGGCACAGCCAGAACCTGCGGACCGACACGGTCATAGAGACGGCCAACCACCGGACCCATCAGGCCCATGATGAGGCCGCCGGGCAGCAGCAGCAAACCGGTCTGCAGCGTATCGAGGCCGACCACCTGCACCGTATAGATCGGCAGCAGGATCACCGTGCCGAACAGCGCCATCATGGCCACCAGCATCATGCTGACCGACACCGTATAGTTCCGCGACTGGAACACACGCAGGTCGAGCAGCGCCTTGTTGTCCTGCTGCAGGCCAAGCTGCCGCCAGACGAAGGCGATCATGGCGACCACACCAACGGCGATCGGCAGCCAGATCGGCATGGCGGTAGCGTCGCCGGGATGGGCGAAGCTCTCGCCGAAGCTGGACAGGCCGTAGATCAGCCCGCCAAAGGCGAAAGCCGACAGGATAACCGAGAGGACGTCGAGCGGCGCATAGCGCGGCGTCGACACGTTCTGGATCTTGCGCCAGCCGAGCAGCAGGGCACCGATGGCAATCGGCAGCACCAGGATGAACATCCAGCGCCATTCGAGATTGGCCAGGATGAAGCCGCCAATGGTCGGGCCGATGGCCGGGGCCACCGACATGACGATGGAGATATTGCCCATGGTCTTGCCGCGGGCTTCCGGGGGAACCAGCGTCATGACGGTGGTCATCAGCAGCGGCATCATGATGGCCGTGCCGACGGCCTGCACGACGCGGCCGGCGATCAGCAACTCGATGCCGGGCGACACCGCACAGAGGAGCGTGCCCAATGTGAAGATCGACATGGCGAGCAGGAAGATCGGCCGCGTATTGAGCCGCTGCAGCAGGAAGCCGGTCACCGGAATGACGACCGCCATGGTCAGCAGGAAGGCCGTGGTCAGCCACTGGGCGACGCTGGCAGCGACGCCCAGATCGGTCATCAAATGGGGAATGGCCACGCTCATAATGGTTTCGTTGAGAAACACAACGAAGGTGGAAACCAGCAGCAGGGCGATGACCAGCCTGTTGCGCGCGGCATCGGTCTGGACGACCGGTGGCGCGCCGACCAGGTCCGCGTCGAATGTGGTTGCGTCGTTACTCATGGTGTTTTCCTTGAAAACTGGAATTGCCTTGTCAGCGGGACGACGGGTGGCGTCGCTGGATTTCGACGTCACCTTGAAAAGATTCCGCGACAGCCCCTGTCAGCAGCATCTTCGTTAAGCAATAGCTTTAGTAATTTATGTCTCCGCCAGGGTCAATGCTAAATCTTTCACTTAAGCATTAAGCGATCGAAATGACCCGCAGGCGAAGGGAGGGCGTATCTAGGCCGATCGGGTGACGAGGTCCACCCGCATAAACGCAATTCTGCCTTGCGAAATCGTGTTTTTGCCTCTTCAAGTCGGAGCCGGCGATACCCATTTAAGCTCCAGGCGGCGGGCCATAGCGTTGCCTCCAGTCATCATGTTCTTGTTTTGTTCCATTGGAACTGCTACATCTTCCAGGCGTTCTGCAGTCACGATTCGACTGCGGCGCGCCCGGCAGGAGATGTCTCATGGCCCTCTATCAGGCCCCGTCTTTCGAAGCGTTGGAAAAGCTCAGCCGCAGCCGCGACGCCGATCTGGCGCGGCGCGAACTGCTCGAACCCGACCGCATCCGCGGCCGCGGGGCGCAGAGTAATGTTACCGGGCGCTTCGAAAGACAGAAGCGCGAGGGGTTCGATGACGGCTGGGACAATGTGGAACCGCTGTCGATCTTCGAGACGGTGGAGCATGTCGAGCGCGCCAAGACCATCATCACTACCAATGACAGCCCGGACATCGGTTTCGAGCGCTCGATCAATGCCTATCGCGGCTGTGAGCACGGCTGCTCCTATTGCTATGCCCGGCCCAGCCATGCCTTCCTCGGCCATTCGGCCGGCGTGGAATTCGAGCGCGACATCTATGTGAAGGTCAATGCGGTCGAGGCGCTGCGGGCCGAGATCGGCGCCAAGGGCTACAAGACCAAGCCCATCGCCATGGGCACCAATACCGACCCCTACCAGCCGGCCGAGCGCAAGCACAAGCTGACGCGCGGCATTCTCGAAGTCATGCTCGAAACCCGCCACCCGGTGATGATCACCACCAAGTCGGCGCTGATCATCCGTGACCTCGATATCCTGACCGAACTGGCCAGGCTGGGGCTGGTCAAAGTGGCCATTTCGATGACCTCGATGGACCACAAGCTCAGCCGCAGGATGGAGCCGCGTGCCTCCTCGCCGGCCCGGCGGCTCGAAGCCATCCGCCTGCTCAGCGAAGCGGACGTTCCCGTGGCCGTCTTCGCCTCGCCGATGATCCCGGCCATCAACGACATGGAACTCGAGCGTATCCTCGACGCCGCCGCGGCACAGGGCGCCACCAGCGCCTCGATGATTCTGTTGCGCCTGCCCGGCGAAGTGCGCGACGTGTTCCGCGAATGGCTGCTGCGCCACTTCCCCGACCGGGTGCGTCATGTACTGGCGCTGGTGCGCGATACGCGCGGCGGCAAGGACTACGACTCCCGCTTCGGCACCCGCATGACCGGCGAAGGCCCCTATGCCACCCTGCTGCGCCAGCGCTTCGACAAGGCGCGCGAGCGCTATGGGCTGGATGCGAAACTGCCCAGCCTGCGCAACGACCTGTTCGTGGCGCCACGCCTGGAAGAGCGGCAGATGAGCTTGTTCTAAAGGTCCTAGTACTGCGCCACCTTGCGCGCATAGGTAGCCATGAAGTCGAGCGAAGCGATAACGCCGCGCAGCGACAGCCAGACCTCCTTGCTCGCCGCGTCACCGCTGAGCGGCACGCTGAGCATCAGGGAATTCCGTTCCTTCATCCGCTCGATCAGCGCCGCCTTGCGGGCAGGGTCGGCCACGAAATACTGGTTGACCGTATTGTAGCGCGTCTCGAGATCAGTCGTGAAATCGAAGGCTTCGGGCGCCTCGCCGCCGAAGGCCAGGATCAGCGGCCTGTTCACGTCGACCTCGACGCCGTCGGCCGCCACGGTGATGGCCAGGTCGAGTTCGCCATTGAGCCGGTTGCGAAACAGGGTCAGTTTGTAGGCCGGCAGGTTGGCGCCGTTCAGTTCCTGGCTGCCGGTGCTGGCAAAGCAGGAAAAGCCGTAATAGTCCGTCGCGCTTTCATCGATCACGTCCGGGCACGCCGCCAGCCAGTCCCGATGGTATTCCCGCCACTCGCCAAATGAATGGTGAAACGGCTCGGCCAGGGTCGGCAGGCAAGACGCGAGGAGCACAATAAAGGCGCTGCCAATTCTGGCGATCATCGAATTCTCTTTGCTGGCGCCCCCCGGCGGAACCGACTATAGCAACCCGCCCCGGCCCGGCACAGGGCTAAATCACGGAGAGGTCGTCGTGAATATCACCAGGCACAAGGGGCTAGTCATCTGCGAATTGCCGCCCGAAGGTGGTCTTCTTGGTGGCGAGCTGACCGGTCCCGACCTCATCGGGGAAGCCTATGACGCGGACCCCGATATCATCGTGGTGCCGGTCATCCGCCTCGCCCCCGGCTTTCTCGATCTCGGCACGCGCATTGCCGGCGAGGTCTTCCAGAAGATGGAACAATATGGCCGGCGCCTCGTCATACAGGGCGATATCGCCACCGAGGTCGCGGCCAGCAAGGCACTGCACGACTTTGTCTATGAGACCAACCGGCGGGGCCACCACCTGTTCGTGCCCGATCACGCAGGCCTCATCGCCCGCCTCGGTTGACTTGCGGCGCGGCGGGCCGATGCTGGGCGACATGCTGTTCGATTCGTCCATCCAGACCGAGCCCGACTATAGCCATGAGCGCGCGCTCATGGCCCGCGGCGCCCGCATTGTCGCCGGCGTCGATGAAGCCGGGCGCGGGCCGCTGGCCGGGCCGGTGGTGGTTTCGGCCGTGGTGCTCGACGCCGCGGCCATTCCGCCCGGCCTCAACGATTCCAAGAAGCTGACCGAAGAACAGCGCGAATTGCTGTTCGAGCAGGTGATGGCCACGGCGCTGGCGGTGTCCGTCGTGGTCGCTCCGCCCTCCATCATTCTCTCACGCAATATCCGCGGCGCCACGCTCTGGGCCATGGCCCAATCTGCCAGCAGCCTCAGCCTCCGTCCCGACCGCGTGCTGATCGATGGCCGCGACGTGCCCATGGGTCTGCCCTGCGAGGGGCTGGCGCTGATCGGCGGCGACGGCCGCAGCGTCTCTATCGCCGCCGCCTCCATCGTCGCCAAGGTTACCCGCGACCGCATGTGCCGCATCATGGACGGCGACGCGCCGCATTTCGGCTTTGCCGGCCACAAGGGCTATTCCACCCCCCAGCACATGCGCGCGCTGGTCGAACACGGCCCCTGCCGCCACCACCGCGAGGAATTCGCCCCGGTCGCGGAAGCCTGGGAACGGGTCCGGGGCATGAAGGTGGCCTGAGGCTGTTCCTCTCCCCCGGAGGAAGTGCCCTTAACCTCCCGCTAACTCTTTGAAAAAACACTCTATTAACTCTGACGTTCTATAACGGCCGGGTTAGTACTGCGTTAGGGTTAAGTGTATGTTGCGTACCGCGCGTACGGCTCAGAAGGCCGCTGCGGAGGAGGCACCGCGCCTCCCGATCGATACAATTCTGGTGGGCGATTGCATCGACCACATGAATGCCCTGCCGGCCGGCTCGGTTGATCTCATCTTTGCGGACCCACCGTATAACCTGCAGCTCGATCAGGGCCTCACCCGCCCCGACCAGAGCAAGGTCGATGCGGTCGATGACGACTGGGACAAGTTCGACAGCTTTGCCCACTACGACGCCTTTACCCGCGCCTGGCTCAAGGCGGCCCGCCGCGTGCTCAAGCCCGATGGAGCCCTCTGGGTCATCGGCAGCTATCACAATATCTTCCGCGTCGGCACGGCGCTCCAGGATCTCGATTTCTGGATGCTGAACGATGTCATCTGGCGCAAAGCGAACCCCATGCCAAACTTCCGCGGCACCCGCTTCACCAATGCGCATGAAACGCTGATCTGGGCTGCCAGAAGCCAGAAAAGCCGCGTCACCTTCAACTATGAAGCCATGAAGCTGGCCAATGACGATACGCAGATGCGCAGCGACTGGCTGTTCCCCATCTGCACCGGCGCCGAACGGCTCAAGGACGATGACGACGAGAAGGTGCATCCGACGCAGAAGCCCGAAGCCCTGCTGTTCCGCATCCTCAATGCCACCACCAAGCCCGGCGATGTCGTGCTCGACCCCTTCTTCGGCACCGGCACCACTGGCGCCGTCGCCCGCAAGCTGGGCCGCCATTTCATCGGCATCGATCGCGAGGAAACCTATATCAACGCCGCGCTCAAGCGCATCGCGGCGATCCGCCCGGGCGTGTTCGAAGCCCTGCAATCGGTCACGCCGAAGCGCAAGGAAGCCCGCATTCCCTTCGGTTCACTGATCGAGCAGGGACTTATTGATCCGGGCACGCAACTCTTCGACTTAACGAAACGTTACTCTGCCATGGTTCGTGCTGACGGCTCACTTGTCTCCGGGACGCACCAGGGCTCCATCCACAAGGTGGGGGCGCTGGTTCAGGGTTCCGAAGCATGCAACGGGTGGACCTTCTGGCACCACGAACAGGATGGGCGCGTAGCACCCATCGACGAGTTGCGCACGGGCATTCGTGCAAAACTTGATTTGCTTTCTGCCTGATCCTGACCTCCAATCACGTCTCAGGCTCTACTGACTGGCCGCCGGTTTGCCCCGGCGGCCTTTTTGTCGTCATTTATCCCCACTCGTGGACGGTCAGGTAGCATGTCGACCCTTGGAGGTGAGACATGATGGCGACGTCAGATTCGGAACTCAAACGTGCAATCCTTGAAGCCAGGGCAGCCATTTCAATTTGGCGGGCGGAGCTTTGGCTGAAGCGCTACGATCCCAACCAACCCAGGGTGCCCGCGGGCAGACCCGATGGTGGCAATGGACTGGCGACGGTGATGTAGCGATGAGACACAGATTTTCGGAGGCTGAATGCGACCGACAATTGAAGGATGATACCTTTCATTGCAACATGGTGGGATTGGCTAGTTGCCATGAGCAAGCAATGTTCAGGTATGGTGATTGCCTTACCGGAAAACCATACGGCCACTGAGCTGTTGAGGCACGGTCATGATAGCGAGTCGAGTTCTGCAGATCGTGAACGACAGCGGCCCCAGCACGCCCTTGGAAGTGCGTATCTATCAGCCTGTCGTGGAAGACAGATCCTGGGCGTGTCACTATGATATTGATTGGCCGAACGGGCCCCGCAAAAGCGCCGCCCATGGCGTGGATTCGGTTCAGGCGATCAACCTGGCGATGACAAAGATCGGCGCGGAACTATATGCCAGCGACTACCACGCGCGGGGTCAGCTCGTCTTTGAGAAGCCCGGCAATGGTTATGGATTCCCCGTCCCCAGGCCCATGAGGGATGCTCTAGTCGGCGACGACGCGAAGTTCGGTGGTGGCGCGTAGCTCTCTATCGATCCTTCCCACCAGTCCCGCACTCACCGGCACCATGGGCAGCCGCATTTCCGGGCTGTCGATCAGGCCGTCCCGCCACAGCCAGTGCTTGATGGCGCCTGGACTGGGCTCGGCAAACAGCAGCCGGGGAATATCGACGAGGCCCTGCCAGTCGGCCAGCGCGCCCGGCTGGTCACCGGCGAGCAGCTTGTCGCGAACAGCGGCAAACGCGGCGGTGCGGACATGGGCCGAGGCCAGGATGGCGCCGTCGGCGCACTGGGTCAGCGCCGCATAGTAGAATGCATCCTCCCCGGTCAGCACGGCGAAATGGTCCGGCTTCTGCCGCAACAGGTCGAAGCTCTGTGCCGGGTCGGCGCAGCAATCCTTGACGCCAATGATATTGGTTCGCTCCGCCAGCCTGAGCATCGTCTCGTTGCCGAGGTTAACCCCGGTTCGATAGGGAATGTTGTAGATGAGGATGGGCTTGCCGGTGCTGTCGGCCAGGGCCGAAAAATGCGCGAACAGGCCGTCCTGGGATGGCCGCGTGTAGTAGGGGCAGGCGATCAGGTAACCGTCCATGCCCCAACCATCCGTCCGCTCTACCGCCCCGACCAGCTTGCGCGTGTCGCTGCCGGAAAGCCCCAGATAGGCTGGAATGCGCCTTCCGGCCGTATCGAGCTCCGCGCGGGTGATCGAGACCAGCCGTTCGGCTTCCGCATCGTCCAGTGCCATGCCCTCCCCCGTTGTCGCGCCGAGGATGAAGCCGTCGATCGGCTGGGCGGCATAGTGGCCGACCAGCCGGCGCAAGGATCGTTCGTCGAGCGCCCCGTCGCGAAACGGGGTGATGAGCGGCAGCCAGAGGCCGTGCAGGGGTGAGAGGTTCGCGTCCATAGTCGTGTCTCCTTGGGCCGGAGACGGAGCGCGCATAAAAAGCCCCGTCCGAAACCGGCGGGGTCTTGTGATCCGTGTGCTTGCTAAAAACTGCGCGCTGCGACCATCAGCCCCTGAGCGGGGCTTTTTTCGAGGTCTTGAGGCTGGCGTGGCGGCAATTCATGGGGCGAAACTCGTTCATGCCCGCCCTGTTGTCAATGGCGAGCTCGATCGCCGCCTGCGCAATTTCTTAACGATAGCAGTGATCTATCCGCATGGTCGCAACGGACGAAGGCTGGTGTTAACCGGCGGCGTCCAGCATCGGCGCCTGTGTTATCGGCTGGGGGACGCTGCCGTGACCGTTATGGTTGGCCTTAATATCGTGATCGCCGCCTTGCTCGGCTTTTCGTCGGCACTATGTGTCGGTGCCAGCATGGGAATGCGCGGCAATGTGCCGATGGCGTGGCTTGCCGTCGCAATGGCCGCGGGAAGCGCGCAGACCCTGGTCATGACCCTCGCTGGTGGCGGGCCCTGGGAAGTCGCCGCCGCCGCGACCCTGGCCCCGCTCGGCTATCTCTGCGCTGGCCAGGCCATCCGGGAGATGTCGCCTCACGCCCCGCAACGCCGTGTCATTATATCGGTGGTCGCCGCCCTGTCCGGGCTCGCGGTGATCCTGCTGTTGCTCGATGTTCCCTTCTTCTACCAGGCCCTGAGCATTCAGGCGGCCTGCACCATTGCCGTCACCGATGCGATGATCCAGTGGATACGGCAGGTGCAGCGGCGCCCACTCGATACCATGCTGAGCATAGGCCTCGGCCTGATCACGATAACCTGCGCTATCCGAATTCCGGTGGTGCTGATCCTGTTTGGCCCGGACGCAACCTTTGCCGAGCTGCATGAGTCAGTGTTCGAGACCGCAGTGATGAGCGTTTCCGGCCTGCTGGTGCCGCCGGTCATCTTCCTGCTGCTGGCGCGCAATGTCAGCGACGTCATCGCCGCCTATCAGCGGCAGTCCGAGCATGACGGCCTCACCGGCCTGCTCAATCGCCGCGCCTTCGACCAGGCCGCGGAAAACTGCCTGGCCGATGGCGGCAGCGTCATCTTCTGCGATATCGACCATTTCAAGCTGGTCAATGACCGCTTCGGCCACGAGGCGGGCGATGACGTGATCTGCACCTTTGCCGTGCTGCTGGCCCGCACCGGGCACCATGCCGGCCGCATCGGCGGCGAGGAATTCGCCCTGCTGCTGCCGGGCAAGTCGTCCGAGGAGGCCTTTGCCCTGGCCGATATGGTCCGGGCGCGCTTCAACGAAACCATGCACCCGATCCTGGCCGCGGGCGAACGGCTCAGCGCCAGCTTCGGCGTTTCCGAATGTGCCCCCGGCGAATCACCGCGCACTGCCTTCCGCCGCGCCGATGTCGCGCTCTATCAGGCCAAGGAAACCGGTCGCAACCGGGTAGTGGATTTCACCGCCGTCAAGAACCACCACGCCGAGGTTCTCGCACCGCATTCGCCGCTTCAGGCCGCCTAATCCAGGCCGGCCTGGGCCAGCACCTTGCGGAACAAGGTCGGCAGCGCCTCGCCCCTGAGCGCCCGGCGCTCGGCCCACCAGCCACCGGCCAGCCTTTCGGGGCTCACCACCGCCGACCACACCTCCAGTTCCAGCCGGAAGTGGGTGAATACATGCACCACCTGCCCCCGATGCTGCCAGGCGGCCTCCACCGGATAATCGGCGAGCGGCAGCATCGTTGCCCAGTCCGACCCAGGCACCTCGGTCATGCCGCCGAGCAGTCCCTTTTCCGGCCGGCTCTGCAGATAGACATCGCCATCGGCATCGACCATCACATAGGCATGACCCTTGCGCGTGGGCCGCTCAGGCTTGGCCGCCTTGAGCGGATAGCGCGTCGGATCACCCGTTTTCGTCGCAGCGCATCCGGGCTGGATCGGGCACACCATGCAGGCTGCTGCACGCGGCGCGCAGATGGTGGCGCCGAGATCCATCATCGCCTGCGCAAAGTCCCCTGCCCGTTCGGGCACCGCGGCCTGCAGCGCCGCGCGCAATCCCTCCTTGGCCTCGCGCACCGGCACGGGCAGCGCATAGTACCGCGCCAGCACCCGGTCGAGATTGCCATCAAGTACCGCGACACGTTCGTCAAAGCAGATGGCGGCGATGGCGGCGCTGGTATAGGCGCCCACGCCCGGCAGCGCCTGCAACCCCGCCGAACTCCGCGGAAACATGCCGCCATGTTCGCGCACCACCGCCTGCGCGCAGGCATGCAGGTTCCGCGCCCTGGCATAGTAGCCGAGCCCCGCCCACTCCTTGAGCACGCTGTCGAGCGGCGCTGCCGCGAGGTCGAATATGGTCGGCCACAGGCTGGTGAAGCGCCGGAAGTAGCTCTTCACCGCCGCCACCGTGGTCTGCTGCAGCATCACTTCGCTCAGCCAGACCCGATAGGGATCGGGCTTGATGCCTCGCGCCCGATCACCCGGCGAGACGCGCCAGGGCAGGTCGCGCGCATGGCACTCGTACCAGGCGAGCACAGCCGGGGCATCGATAGGAGCGGGATTGGAGAGATGCATATGCTTCCGATAACCTCGCCCCGGCTATCTGCACAAGAGGGAGCGATCACCCCCCCAACGCCATCACCCGGCTCGTCCGGGTGATCCATTTCTTGGCATGTGCGAAGCCGTGGATTGCCCGGACGAGCCGGGCAATGACGCCGGGGGTGGGCTTTGCCCTTGTGGGACGATCGGCTGGGCGGTACTCCATCACCATGGCCAAAAACGAGCAGCCAGAACCGAAACGTCGCAATCGGACGATGAACATCGCCGACATACTTGGCGGCGCGCTCGATCCGGTGCTGAAGAAGCGCGGTTTTGCCAGCCGGGACATCATCACCCACTGGGTCGCCATGGCGCCTCCGCCCTATGACGTGGTAGCCATTCCCGACAAGCTGACCTGGCCGCGCGGCGAGCGCAGCGCCGAGGGGGCCACGCTGCTGCTGCGCTGCGTGCCGGGCCACGCGCTGGCCATCGCCCATGAGGGGCCCAGGATCGCCACCGCCATCAACCGCTATTTCGGCTTCGTGCTGGTGGGGTCCGTCAAACTGTCGGCCGAGCCGTTCACACCGGGTTCAGGCGACAAGGCGGAAAAGCACAGCCAACCGAACCAGAGTGTCATCGCAAAGGTCGGGGCCCAGGTGGCCGAAGTGGCGGACGATGATCTGAGGGAAGCGTTGCGGACACTGGGTCACGCGCTATCCAGCAGATCGGGGAGGAAGTAGCCCGCCATTATATGCGACAATGCAACCGGACCGTTCACCGTAGGTTGATGAATGTGCCCACTTGCCCACACAATTGCCCCGTGTAGTGTCGCGCACATCAAAACAGGAGCGTTAGCCGTGAAATTCAACCGCCGTGACACCCTAATTCTGGCCGCTGCCGCATCGGCTCTGAGCCTTTGCGGGGTCGCCACCGCCAACGCCGCCGAAGGGGACGTTGTCGATGTCGCCAAGCTGATGGCGCCCGCGGGCGGCGTGGCTGACCATGTGCGGGGCAGTGAAACCGCGCCCGTCACGGTCATCGAATACGCCTCGCCGACCTGCCCGCACTGCGCGGCCTTCTCCAACGATGTGCTGCCGAGCTTCGTGGAAGCCTATGTCGATACCGGCAAGGTCAAGTTCATCACCCGGCCGTTCGTACGCAACGTGCTCGATGCGGCCGTGTTCATGCTGGCCGAGGCCGCCGGCCCGACCAACTACCACAATGTGCTGGCGACCTATTTCAAGACCCAGACCACCTGGGCCGCATCGCAGACGCCGCGCGACGCCATTCTCGAAATCGCCAAGCAACTGGGCTTTACCCAGGAAACTTTTGATGCCGCATTGACGAATCAGGAGCTGTTCACCGGGATGGAAGCCTTGCGCGAACAGGCGCTCAACGAATTCGCTCTGGCAGGCACTCCGACATTCTATGTCAACGGCAAGACGCTCACTGGTGACAAGACGCTCGAGCAGCTCGCCGCTGAGATCGATCCGCTCATTCCTGCCGATTTCGTGCCGACTGCCCCCGCTGCCGAGGCTCCGGCCGTCGATGCAATGGCTCCTGCTGCAACGGATGCAATGGCTCCTGCGCAATAGACCTGACGAACACCGGCTCCCCTTCTCCCCTCGTGGGAGAAGGTGGCGCGCAGCGACGGATGAGGGGGCTTTCCCACGCATTCGGCTCGCGGAGAGACCCCCTCACCCTCGAAAATCCGCTGAACGCGGCTTTTCTATCCCTCTCCCACAAGAGGAGAGGGGAAGAGGGGGCCAATGAAATTCTCCCGCCTTAAACTCCACGGCTTCAAGTCGTTCTGCGACGAGACCACACTCGTCATGGAACCCGGCCTCACCGGCATTGTCGGCCCCAATGGCTGCGGCAAGTCCAACCTTGTCGAAGCCATGCGCTGGGTCATGGGCGAAAGCTCCTACAAGGCCATGCGCGCCTCGGGCATGGACGATGTGATCTTCTCGGGCTCGGGCAATCGCCCCGCCCGCAATTCGGCCGAGGTCACCCTCGTCCTCGACAATGCCGACCGCACCGCACCCGCCGCGCTCAACAATGCCGACGTGCTGGAAGTCACCCGCCGCATCGAGCGCGAGGCCGGCTCGGTCTATCGCGTCAACGGCAAGGAAGTGCGCGCTCGCGACGTGCAACTGCTGTTTGCCGACGCCTCCACCGGCGCCCATTCGCCCGCCATGGTGCGGCAGGGCCAGATCGGCGAATTGATCGCCGCCAAACCCACCGCTCGCCGGGCCCTGCTCGAAGAAGCCGCCGGCATATCGGGGCTGCATTCCCGCCGCCATGAGGCCGAGCTGCGCCTGCGCGCCGCCGAAGCCAATCTCGAACGCGTCGACGACATCATCGCCCAGGTCGAGACCCAACTCGAAACCCTCAAGCGCCAGGCCCGTCTCGCCACCCGCTATCGCTCGCTCTCGGGCGATATCCGCCGCGCCGAGGCGACGCTCTATCATATCCGCTGGGTCGCCGCCCGCTTCGCCGAGAAGGAAACCGAGGCGCAGCAGGGCGTGCTGGTGCGTGAACTCGCCGACGCCACCCATCTCGAGCTGCAGGCGCAGAAAAAGCTCGAAACCGCCGATGCCGCTTTGCAGCCGTTGCGCGACCGCGAGGCCGTCACCGGCGCCGTGCTGCAGCGCTATACCATCCTCGCCGAGCAGCTCGCCGAGGAATCCCGCCGCGCCAGCCAGCGCCGCGCCGAGCTCGAAGATCGCATCCGCCAGCTCGCCGCCGACGGCACCCGCGAGCGTGAATTGGTGACCGAAGCCGAAGTGACCCTTGCCGCCTATGCCGAGGAACAGGCGCGCCTTGCCGCCGAAGGCGAAGCCGCGCAGTTCGATTTCGACCATGCCCGCATGGAGGCCGACAGCGCCCGCGCCACCGTCGCCAGTGCCGAGCTGGATGCCCGAGCCGCGGCCGATGCGCTGGCCCAGGTCCGTGCCCGCCGCGCCCAGGCCATCCGTTCGACCCAGGATGCTATGGGCCGCATCAATCGCCTGACCCAACAGGTCGCCGAAGTCGACAACGAAGCGCGTACAGTCGCCGCCAGCCTCGATGCCGATGAAACCCTCACCCTCAAGCGCGCCGCCCTTACCGCTGCGCAGGCCCGCACCGCCGAAGCCGAACAGTTCGCCACCGCGGCCGAGGAAGCCACCATCGCAGCGCAGAGCAAGCTCGACGCCGCCCGCCCGCGCCTCGCCGAAATCGAAGCTGCGCTCAACCGCCTCGAAGCCGAAGCCGCTACGCTGGGCAAGATGCTCAATGTCGGCGCCAGCCTGTGGCCGGCCATCGTTGACCAGCTCAAGGTCACATCAGGCTACGAAACCGCGCTCGGCGCCGCTTTGGGCGACGATCTCGAAGCCAGCTCCGATGCCGGCGCGCCGATGCACTGGTCGGTGCCTGTCGATCACAGCGACGATGCCGCCCTGCCTCAGGGCGCCGAACCGCTCTCCCGTTACGTCACCGGCAGCCCGCTGCTCAAGCGCCGCCTCGACCAGATCGGCCTCATCGATACCGCTGATGGCCCAGGCCTGATGCACGCGCTCAAGCCCGGCCAGCGCCTCGTCACCGCGAACGGCGCCCTCTGGCGCTGGGACGGTTTCGTCGCTGCCGCCGACGCTCCGAGTGCCGCCGCGCAGCGCCTGGCCCAGCGCAACCGCCTCGCCGATCTCGACGAGGAAATCGCCCGCGCCAAGGGCGAACGCAATGGCTGGAAGCGCGACGTCGAGGCGCTGACCGCCACGCTCGACACCGCCCGCCAGGACGAGCGCGGCAAGCGCGAAGCCTGGCGCGCCGCCCAGCACGCCATCGGCGCGGCGCAGTCCGAAGTCGACAAAGCCCAGCGCGCCATCGGCGACCTCACCACGCGCCAGTCGGCGCTGGAGGAAGCCCGCATCCGCCTCGCCTCCAGCCTCAGCGAGGCCGAAGCCATCCGCGCCGATGCCGAGCAGGCCCTGCTCGACGCGGGCACCGAGGACGATGCGGCCCGGCTCGCCGAAGCCCGCCAGTCCGTCCTCACCACCGCCCGCGACCAGGCCGATCAGGCCCGGCTCAAACTGGGCAGTTTCGAGACGGCCGCCCGCATGCGCGAGAGCCGCCTCACCCAGCTCGAACGCGACAGCCAGAGCTGGCAGCGCCGCCGCGACGGTGCCCTTGCCCAGCTTTCGACCCTCGACCAGCGCAGCGCCGAGGTCAGCGCCCAGCTCGCGAGTGTTAACGAAACCCCCGATGGCTTTGCCGCCCGCCGGGCGCAGCTCGACGACCAGATCGAGCAAGCCAGGATCGAGCACAAGGCGGCCGGAGACAGCCTCAATATCGCCCAGGCCGGCTGGCGCGACGCCGACAAGGCGCTCAAGACCGCCAGCGACCTGCTCGGCAATGCCCGGATCGAGCTGACCCGTATCGAGGAGCGTATCAAGGGCTTCATCGCCCAGCGCCAGCAGATCGAGCGCCAGATCGAGGAAATCCTCGACATCCCCGCCAGCAAGACGCTGGAGGCCTCGGGCATTCGCGCCAGCGAGCCCCTGCCTTCGGAAGCGGCCACCGAGCAGAAGGTCGATCGCCTCAAGGCCGAGCGCGAACGCCTCGGCGGCGTCAACCTCTCCGCTGAAAAGGAAGCGGTCGAGGTTCAGGAAAAGCTCGACCTGATGGTCAAGGACAAGGACGATCTGATCGAGGCCATCGCCAAGCTCCGGCAGGGCATCCAGTCGCTCAATCGCGAGGGCCGTGCCCGCCTCAACGAGGCCTTTGTCAAGGTCAATGGGCATTTCCAGGAGCTGTTCACCAGCCTGTTCGGCGGCGGCATGGCCGAACTCAGCTTCGTGGAAAGCGACGACCCGCTGGAAGCCGGGCTCGAAATCATCGCCCGTCCGCCGGGCAAGAAGCCGCAGACCATGACCTTGCTTTCGGGCGGCGAACAGGCACTCACGGCCATGAGCCTGATCTTTGCGGTCTTCCTCACCAATCCGGCGCCGATCTGCGTGCTCGACGAAGTCGATGCGCCGCTCGACGACGCCAATGTAGAGCGCTTCTGCAACTTGCTCGATTCCATGCGCCAGCGCACCAATACGCGCTTCATGGTCATCACCCACAATCCGATCACCATGAGCCGGGTGGATCGCCTGTTCGGCGTCACCATGGCCGAACGCGGCGTGAGCCAGTTGGTCTCGGTGGACCTGACGACAGCCGAGAGCTTTCGCGAGGCGAGCTGACCCAACCGATGGTGGCAGGTGGCACCATCCCACCCCACCCAGGATGTCATCCCGGCCTCGAGCCGGGATCCATCCCGAGATCGCGCCACAGCCGCAAGGTGGAGCGGTGGCCCGGATATCGGGGCAGCATCTACCCACCCCACAATCGCCTCCCGCGGACTTGATCCGCGGGTCACTCCCAACACGGCACAAGCGGCGAGAGGCCCCCGGATCAAGTCCGGGGGAAGCGATTGTGGGTGGGAAGGAAGTTGCCCGACTTATCCATCTTATCCCCCTCGCCAAAACCGCGCGTATGATCCTCCCCATCTTCCGGGGTACGGGCGGCGCTGCAGCGACGGGCGTCCGGAAGCCAGCCGGGGGAGTGGGGGTCGCGCTCCGCTCCGGGTCGAGCGGACGAGGCGTTTGGGCGGGGWACAAGTCCCGGCATCCCGAGGCGGCTTCCGTCTCATATTTAATTCTCAGAGGCGAAGGCCGTCTCGGGATCCGCACGCTGCCAGTCCTGGCATGCGTTCGTCTATTGATAACCGCATCACAGGCGGCGGTTCCACACGCCCCTTGCGTGCCAGAATCCCTACCGTCCCGCCGCCGCATCGCGACGGCGCCCTATGGACAGCATGCCGCACCCCTGCGACAAGCTGATTTTTACATATATTTCAAAGGTTTATGGCCGGTAAGGTTATCTTGACACTCTCCGGGCCCACCACTATGTTGCGCGCGACTTAAAGGGCGTCCCGGAAATTCCGGGAGGAAGCCGGCCAAAGGGAGCGAGCGGATGGTGAAACCGCAAGATGACCAGGGCCAGCCAGACAGCGCCAAAGGGGTGACGCGCGATCTGGCATCGCGCATCGCCTCAGCCAAGCGGGAGCGCGACATCGAGGACAACAGAGCCTCGAAGACCGCTCCCCCGCAGATGACTGGTATGGCGCGCGGCATGCGCATCGGCACCGAGTTCATTGCGGCGATCCTGGTCGGGGCCGCTATCGGCTACGCCATCGATCTTGGCCTGGGAACCAGACCCTGGGGCCTGCTCATCATGTTTCTGGTGGGTTTTGCTGCTGGAATACTCAATGTTACCCGTGTGGTAACGCAAATGAACAAGGCGGCGCCGCCGCCACCAGGTTCGGATCTCGGTCCGGATGTGGGCGAAGAAGACGACGACAGGTAGACCATAGGGGTTTGGGCGTGGCCGATCCGAATAAAGTAGATCCGATCCACCAGTTCGCGATCACCAACGTCTTCTCGACCGGCGAGGGCGGCTTTGCCTTCACCAACTCGGCGCTGTTCATGGTGCTGACGGTTGGCCTCATCGTCATCTACATGCTTGGCTCGACCGCGCGCCGCAGCGTGGTTCCCGGCCGGGCGCAGGTGGTTTCCGAACTGCTCTACGATTTCGTGGCCAATATGGTCCGCGGTGCCGCCGGCTCCGAGGGAATGAAGTTCTTCCCCTTCGTGTTCAGCCTCTTCATGTTCGTGCTCATCGCCAACATGTTCGGCATGGTCCCGTTCTTCTTCACCGTTACCAGCCACATCATCGTCACCTTCGCCCTTGCCATGCTGGTCTTCGTCGTGGTCGTCGGCTACGGCATCTATCGCAACGGTTTCAAGTTCTTCAAGCTGTTCGTCCCGGCCGGCGTGCCGGTCTATGTGCTGCCCATCGTGGTGCCGATCGAGATCGTCTCGTTCATTTCGCGCCCGATTTCGCACTCGGTGCGACTGTTCGCCAACGTGCTGGCCGGCCATATCACGGTCAAGGTGTTTGCCGGCTTCATCATGTCGCTCGGTTCCCTGGGCTTTCTGGGGTTCCTCGGCGCATCGCTGCCGTTGCTCATGACCATCGCGATCACGGCGCTCGAATTCCTCGTCGCGGCTCTGCAGGCCTATGTGTTTGCGGTGCTGACGGCGATGTACATCAATGATGCGATCCATCCGTCGCATTAGACGTCAACAGATCCGTGGTCGTCACTGCGTTGACCCGGATCACCCAGCAGCTCAAAAGGAGCAGGATAATGGAAGCTGAAGCAGCGAAGTTTATTGGTGCGGGTATCGCCGCGATTGGTATGGCCGGCGCCGCCATGGGCGTGGGCAACATTTTCGGCAGCTTCCTGTCGGGCGCCCTGCGCAACCCGTCGGCTGCTCAGAGCCAGTTCGGTAACCTGATTTTCGGTTTCGCCGTGACCGAAGCCTTGGGCATTTTCTCGTTCCTGATCGCCCTGCTGCTGCTGTTCGCGGTCTGATTTTCCGCAACCCAGTCGGAGCGGCGGCCGGGAGGATTTTTCCTTCGGGCTGCCGTTTCCTTATACGGCCTTCTGGCCTGCTGCTTTATGGGTAGATCAATATGGAATCCGAAACTCCAGTAGCGACCGAGGGTCACGAACCCATCGATGCCTCCGCTGAAGGTGGCGCCGTCCACGCGACGACCGAGGCCCATGGCGGCGAGGAGCATTCCGGTGCATTTCCGCCGTTCGATCCTTCGACCTTCGGCACCCAGATAATCTGGCTGGTGCTGGCTTTTGTCGTGCTCTACTTCACCATGAGCCGGCTGGCCCTGCCCCGCATCGGCGGCATTCTTGCCGACCGCAAGGCGCGCATCGATGGCGATCTCGCCGCCGCTGACAGCGCCCGACAGAAAACCGATGCAGCCATCGCTGCCTACGAAGACGCCCTGGCGACTGCCCGCAAGAAGTCCCAGGCCATTGCCGAAGAGACCCGCGCCGGTATCCAGGCCGACATCGACTCCAAGCGCAAGGCCGTCGAGACCGAGCTTTCCGCCAAGGTCGCTGCTGCCGAAACCAGCATCCAGGCCACCAAGAAGGAGGCACTCGGCCATGTTGCCGAGATTGCCGCCGATACGGTGCAGGCCCTGGTCACGCAATTGACCGGCTCGGCCACTGCCGACGAGGCCCGCAAGGCCGTCGCCGCCGCGGCAAAGGAGTAAACAGATGGATTTCTCATCTATCGACGCAACCACCTGGGCGACGATCTGGGCGACCATCTCGCTGCTGATCTTCATCGGCGTCGTTGTCTATATCGGCGTGCCGAAAATGGTCGCCAAGATGCTCGATCAGCGTATTGCCCAGATCGAGACCGACCTGGCCGAGGCCAAGCGCCTGCGCGAAGAGGCCGAAAACCTGCTGGTCGATTATGAGCGCAAGCGCGTTGCCGCCGAGGGCGAAGCCGAGGGCATCGTCACGGCCGCCAAGGAAGAAGCCAAGCGCCTGGCCGATGATGCCAGCGCCAAGCTGGCGGACCTGATCGCTCGCCGCACCAAGGCCGTCGAGGACAAGATCGCCCAGGCCGAAGCCCAGGCGCTCGGTGAAGTGCGCGCCAGCGCCGCCGAGCTGACCGTGGCTGCCGCCCGCATCGTGCTCAGCCAGCAGATGCCCAGCAAGGCCGACGACCTCGTCGCCAAGGCCATCCAGGACGTCGGCGCCAAGCTCAACTGAGCGAAAGCGCAGAACAGATCAAAGGGCGGGCAGTTATGCCCGCCCTTTTCATTTGCGCTAAACTGGACGGTGGTCCCGCATAAATCGGTGATGCAGTAGCCGTCGCCAATTGACGCCTTCCGGAATCTCGACCATGTTGCGGCCAGCTGCGGGAGAGATTGGATTTTCTCCAGCGCCGAAGGAGCAACCGCCCCGGAAACTCTCAGGCAAAAGGACCGCAGTCAGGTCAACAACTCTGGAAAGCGGATCGGATAGCCGGTCCCACCGAAGGAGCAACCGGCGCTCAGCCGGGAAATCTCTCAGGGCAAGGACAGAGGGGGCACGGAATATTCGCCGCAAGGCGGGTGCAATCGTGTCGCCTTGTTTCATTTCCCGGGATGTGTTGATGGCCGAAACCTCGCCCACAAACCTCAAGACCACACCGCTTTTCGAGCGCCACCAGGCCGCAGGCGGCCGCATGGTGCCGTTCGGCGGCTATTCTCTGCCCGTGCAATACCCCTCCGGTATCATGACGGAACACAAATGGACCCGCGAACAGGCGGGCCTGTTCGATGTCAGCCATATGGGTCCGAGCTTTCTCGTCCTCAACAATCCCAGCGGCGACGCAGAGGCAGACCACGCCGCCATTGCCGCCATCATCGAGCCGATGATCTGCGGCGATATTGCCGGCCTCAAGCCAGGCCAGGTGCGCTACACGCTGCTGCTCAACGAAAAGGGCGGCATCATCGACGACCTCATGGTCGCCCGCTCGCCCAAATTCGCCGGCTCGCTCTATATCGTGGTCAATGCCGGCACCAAGGAAGGCGACTTCGCCCGCATCGCTGCCGCGGCCGGCGACAGGGCCCGGTTCAGCCGCGCCGATGACGGTGCGCTGCTGGCGCTGCAGGGCCCGGAAGCCGTCGGCGTCCTCGCCAGCCTCATGCCCGGCGTCGTCGAGCTCGGCTTCATGCAATACGGGCCCTATGAACTGAACGGGCAGACTGTCATCGTCTCCCGCTCGGGCTATACTGGCGAGGACGGGTTCGAACTGCTCTGCCCCGCCCCGTTCGCCAATACGCTGTGGGACGCCCTGCTCGCCGATCCGCGCGTCAAGCCGATCGGGCTCGGCGCCCGCGACAGCCTGCGCCTCGAAGCCGGCCTGCCGCTCTATGGCCACGACCTCGACGAGACCGTCTCGCCCATCGAAGCCGATCTCGGCTTCGCCGTCTCCAGACGCCGCCGCGAGGCCGGTGATTTCCCCGGCGCCCCCAGAATTCTTGCCGAACGCGATGGCAAGCTCAGCCGCATCCGTGTCGGCCTGATCGTCGAAGGCGCCCCGGCCCGCGAGGGCGCCGAAATCCTCGACGCTTCCGGCGCCGCCATCGGCGTCGTCACCAGTGGCGGTTTCGCTCCATCGCTGGGCAAGGCTATCGCCCTGGGCTTCGTGCCGCCCGCCCATGCCAGCCATGGCAGCAAGCTCCAGGTGTCGGTCCGCGGCCGCGCCCAACCGGCCGAGGTGGTCCCTACCCCCTTCGTGCCACACCGTTATTTCCGCAAAGCCAAAGCCAGTTGAGAGGCCAGCCATGACCACCAGGTTCACACCGGACCATGAATACATCCGCGTCGAGGGCTCGACCGGCATTGTCGGCATCACCAACTATGCGCAGGAAGCGTTGGGCGACATTGTCTTCGTCGAGCTGCCCAGCGTCGGCAAAGTGCTGAAGAAGGGCGACGAGGCCGCCGTGGTCGAAAGCGTCAAGGCCGCCTCGGAAATCTATGCCCCCGTCGCGGGCACGGTAATCGAGGTCAATGACGCCCTTTCCGGCGAACCGGGCCTGATCAATGCCGACCCGGAAGCGGGCGGCTGGATCTACAAGATCGCCATAGCCGAGGCCGGTGAAATCGACAGCCTGCTCGACGCAACCGCCTATGCGGACCTGACGAAGTAAGAGGCATCATGCGCTACCTCCCCCATTCCGACCATGAACGCGCCGAAATGCTCGGCGTCATCGGCGCAGCCGATATCGACAGCCTGTTCAGCGCCGTCCCAAAGCGCGCGCTCAAGAGCTTCGATCTCGGCCTGCCCGCCCATAGCCCCGAATTCCTGGTCGAGGCCCATATGCGGGCGCTGGCCGGCAAGAACCGGGCTGGCGCTGACGGTCCGTTCTTCGTCGGCGCCGGTGCCTATCGCCACCATGTGCCAGCCACGGTCGACCACCTGATCCAGCGCTCGGAATGGCTCACCGCCTATACGCCCTATCAGCCGGAAATCTCGCAGGGCACCCTGCAGATGCTGTTCGAGTTCCAGACGCAGGTGGCCAAGCTTACCGGCATGGATGTGGCCAATGCCAGCCTCTATGACGGTTCGACCGGCACGGCCGAGGCCGTGCTGATGGCGCGGCGCCTCACCAAACGCAACAAGATCGTACTATCGGGCGGGCTGCATCCGCATTACCGCGACGTGGTGAAGGCCTATCTCAAGGACGATACCGATCTGCAATGCCTCTCCGCCTCGCCGGAAGGCCAGGGCGACATTCTCGACCATATCGACGAGCAGACCGCCGCCATCGTCATCCAGACGCCGGATTTCTATGGCCACCTGCGCAACCTCAAGACCGCAGCCGATGCGGCCCATGCCAAGGGCGCGCTGCTGATCGTCGTCATCACCGAGATCGTGTCGCTCGGTCTGATCGAGGCGCCGGGCGCCTATGGCGCCGATATCGTGGTGGCCGAGGGCCAGTCCATCGGCAATGCACTTAATTTCGGCGGGCCCTATCTGGGCCTGATGGCGACCCGCAAGGAGTTCATCCGCCAGATGCCGGGCCGGCTATGCGGGGAAACGGTGGATGCCGAGGGCCAGCGCGGCTTCGTGCTGACGCTGTCGACCCGGGAGCAGCATATCCGGCGCGAGAAGGCGACCAGCAATATCTGCACCAATTCGGGGCTCTGCGCCCTCGCTTTCTCCATCCACATGGCGCTGCTGGGCGAGGCCGGATTCACCAGGCTTGCCCGCCTCAATCATGCGCGAGCCTGCAAACTCGCCGACGCTTTGGCGGCGGTTGGCGGGGTGGACGTGCTCAACAAGAGCTTCTTCAACGAAATGACCATCCGCACCAGCCAGCCGGCCGCAGCGCTGGTCGAGCGTCTGGCCGCCCGCGGCATCCTTGCCGGGGTGCCGGTCAGCCGGCTTGAGCCCGATGATCCCTCGGTCGCCAACCTCATCGTGCTGGCCGCGACCGAACTCACCACCGATGCCGATATCGCCGCGCTCTGCGCCGCCCTTGCGGAGGAACTGGCATGAGCATGAACAATCAGGGCCGCCCGACCGGCATCGGCACCTCGAGCTTCGCATCCTCTACCGGCTCGGCATTGCTGCCCAACGAACCGCTGCTGTTCGAAATCGGCGATACCGAGCATTCCGGCGTCGACCTGCCTGACGTCACCATCTCGGGCAGTCGCCTCGGCGGCTTCGAGCGCCGGATGCCGCTCGACCTGGCGGGACTGACCGAGCCGGAAGCAATGCGCCACTATGTGCGCCTCAGCCGCCTCAACCACTCGATCGATAGCGGCATGTACCCGCTGGGCTCGTGCACGATGAAGCACAATCCGCGCCTCAACGAGAAGATGGCCCGCCTGCCCGGCTTTGCCGATATCCACCCGTTGCAGCCGGCCTCAACCGTGCAGGGTGCACTGGAGCTGATGGAACAGCTTTCGCACTGGCTGATGACCCTCACCAACACCGCCGCTGTGGCGCTGACGCCCAAGGCCGGTGCGCATGGCGAACTGCTGGGCATGATGGCCATCAAGGCGGCGCAGGAGGCGGCCGGTCAGGGCCATCGCAGAATCGTGCTCGTCCCCGAAAGCGCCCATGGCACCAATCCGGCCACTGCCGCCTTCCTGGGTTATACGGTGAAGGCCATCCCGGCCCGATCAGACGGCACGGTGGATGTGCAGGCGGTCAGGGATGCGCTCAGCCCCGAAGTGGCGGCGATCATGCTGACCAACCCAAACACCTGCGGCCTGTTCGAACCTGACGTGATCGAGATTGCCGAGGCGGTGCATGAAGCCGGGGCCTTCTTCTACTGCGACGGTGCCAATTTCAACGCCATCATGGGCGTGGTGCGGCCGGGCGACCTTGGCATCGACGCCATGCATATCAACCTGCACAAGACCTTCTCGACGCCACATGGCGGCGGCGGTCCGGGCGCAGGCCCGGTGGTGCTGTCCCAGGCGCTGGCGCCGTTCGCACCCGTCCCCTTCGTCCGTAAGGGTGCCAAGGGGCTCGAACTGGTGGAACATGCACAGGGCGAAGCGCTGGGCCGCATCACCGCCTTCCAGGGCCAGATGGGCATGTATGTCCGGGCGCTGACCTATATGCTCAGCCATGGCGGCGACGGGCTGGCCCAGGCGGCGCAGGACGCGGTGCTGAATGCCAACTACATCAAGGCCCGCCTCGCGCATGCCTTCTCGGTGCCGTTCGGCGATTGTCCGACCATGCACGAGGCGCTGTTCGACGACAGTTTCCTCGCCGGTACGGGCGTCACCACGCTCGATTTCGCCAAGGCGCTGATCGACGAGGGTTTCCATCCCATGACCATGTATTTCCCGCTGGTCGTGCATGGCGCCATGCTGATCGAGCCAACCGAAAGCGAGAGCAAGCAGACTCTGGACCATTTCTGCGCGGTGATGGAAGAACTGGCCGCCGACGCCAAGGCCGGCAATGCCGAGCGCTTCACTTCGGCTCCGTTGAAAGCCCCACGCCGCCGGCTGGATGAGACGCGCGCGGCGCGCTCGCCGATACTGAAGTGGGAACGGCCGGAGGAGACGCTCAAGGCAGCGGAGTAGCCGCAGTGCTATCCACACCCACTGCGCGACTCCTCCCCCTTGACGGGGGAGATTGGGAGGGGGTGCTGGGAGCCACGATATCGGGGCTAAACATTCCCCCACCCTTGATACCTCCCCGCAAGGGGGAGGTATCGACTGAGAAAGCGGCGACCAACAAAAAAGCCCGCGAACTTATCCACGGGCCTTCAAATCCACCGATACTGGCGCAATGTCAGCCCTTGGTATCGAAGCCGACCCAGATGGTGATTTCCTCGCCGCCCAGATAGGGGATGGCGACATTTTCGATGACCTTGACGAATTCGGCCGAGCGGGCCGGGGCGGCGATGGCGACCGGCAAGGTGTACTTTTCGGAGAACACCGCCTGCCCGTCCCGCTCCACGGCAAAGCGGATCGGCGCATTGACGCTGGTCTGGTTGCCAGCCGGGCCGAGCAGCACGCGGCCGACGACACCCATATTCACCGTGATCAGCCCGTTGGACACCACGCAATTGCGCGAGGTCTCGTCGATCACGCCCTGATATTGCAGCGCCCGCGCATCGCCGGTGCGGCCATTGCCGTAGTAGAACATCGCCTCGCTGCCGGGGCGCACGCGGATCGGCGGGCACTCGGTGGCGATGGCGGGCAGCGCATTGGTCTGCGCCTGGGCGACTGCCGCCGGGGTGGCCGTGGCATTCTGCAATTGCTGGTTCTGCGCGGCATTGCCGCCGCCGAACATGCCGCCCATCGAGCAGGCTGCCAGCAGCGTCGCAGTGGCGCCGGCGGCGGTGAGGCGCAGCATCAGGGAAAGGGGCTGGTTCATGGGGCGATCTCCTGACGCGACACTAGCTATTGGCGACTTCGAGCGCCATGAGGATGGCGGGGGCACCACTGGCGTTCACGCCCGGCGCATCTTCGACGAAAACGGCATCGACGATGCCGTTGCGGATCAGCATGGCCGAGCGCGCGAAGCGCTTGCCCATGCCGGAACCGGAAAAATCCTTGGAGAGGCCGAGCGCTTCGGCCAGCTCGGCATTGCCATCGGCGATGAAATCGATCTTGCCCAGCGCGCCGGAGGCCTCGGCCCAGGCCTTCATCACGTGATGATCGTTGACCGCGGCGCAGACGATGCGATCGACCCCCGCGGCCCGCAGCTTGGCCTCGTTGGCGACAAAGCCGGGCAGGTGATTGACATGGCAGGTGGGGGTGAAGGCGCCAGGCACCGCGAAGAACACGACCAGGCCGGTACCAAGTACGGCATCGCTGGTCGTGTCCGTTGCGCCATCGGCGCCTACAAGTTTTACCCGCACGGACGGGACCGGACTGCCGCGATCGATCATGAAAAGATATGCCCCATGCCTAGGGCCACCAGGCGGCGGCCAGTCCTCGGTCTCAAATGCAATCGGGATAAGCGGCTTTGGCGCCGCCGACAAGGCCTATTGCCCCTTTCCTCCCTGCACGGTTCAGTCGGTTGCCGGCACCAGAACAGTGCGCTTGACCTCGAAAGCTCCCTCGCCTGTCAGGAATGTGAGCCGAACGGCCTGATTTTCCAAGCCCATTTCATCGGCTTTACCCAGGATGGGGATGAGCACTAGGTTCGGTTCCGGGCTTTTTTGCGGCGTGCCGAACAGCGGTTCGCCGCTGTCGGTCGCGGCGATCAGCGAGGCCGGATCGACGTCGCCGTCGCCAAGCTCCACCGCCAGCATGCCGGCATCGCCCCAGAGTTCGACATTGCCGATAGGCTGGGGATCGCCCGGCCAATCCATCGGCGTCGTGGCCAGCGCCTGGCGGATGCGCAGCCCGTTGGGCCGATCGGGGGCGGTATCGTCGAGCGGCAGCGAAAAACGGGCCTGGGCCGGCACGCAGATATCCGAGCACACGCCCAGAACGGCGCTGAGCTCAATCCGCGGCGCGCCCGGCTCCACGCTCAGCCGGACCGGCAGGACGGTGGGGCCAAAATAGACATAGTCGAGATAATCCGCAGTCTCATGCCGTGTCGGATAGGGCCAGAGGATCTGGTGCTCGCGAATGCCGGTCGAGCCGGAAAAATCGAGCTCGGTCGGCAGGCCGGTCTCGCCGGGGACGCGCCAATAGGTCTTGTTGGTCTCGGGCATGGCGATCTCGAGCCCGATCAGCGTGGTGCCATCGGGCTTGATCTGCCCGCTGCTGATGAGCCGCAGTGTCACGCCCGGCGCGACTTCCTGCCATGCCGTCTCACCGGCCTGGGCGGGAGCGGCAAGCAGAGTAAGGCTGAGGGCGAGGCATATCGGGCGCATGGGGAAAGGCATTAGCGCAGGATCGCGTTTAGAAATAGCTGACGGACCATCATGCCTTCGTGATGCCCGGTCCTACAAGGCATCGTAACTTGGCAGCAGCGCCGAGCGTGCCTACAATTGCTCCATGAACTCGCTCGAAGGACAATTTCTCGTCGCCATGCCCGACATGAGCGACGAGCGCTTCGCGGAAAGCGTCATCCTGCTCGTCGGCCATGGCAGCGAGGGGGCGATGGGCATCGTGGTCAATCACGAACTGGCCAACCTGCGCTTTGCCGACATTCTCGACGAACTCGACCTGGGCGATCCCGATGCGGTCATCCGGCTGCCCGATGCCGTCCGGCAGCGCACGGTCATGCGGGGCGGGCCGGTGGAAAAGGGGCGCGGCTTCGTGCTGCATTCGTCGGACTATAGCAGCGGCAACAGCTATCCGGTGACCGATGGAATCTGCCTGACGGCAACGCTGGATATCCTCAAGGCCATGGCCTTTGGTCCCGCACCGCGCTCGTCGCTGTTCGCCCTCGGTTGCTGCGGCTGGAGCGCCGGTCAGCTCGAGGGCGAAATCGGCGACAATGGCTGGCTTACCGCGCCGTTCAGCCGGGAGCTGCTGTTCGAGACCCCGGTGGAAGATCGCTACGAGGCGGCGCTGGCGAGCCTGCGGATCACGCGGGCCACGCTGAGCCCCGATGCCGGGCATGCCTGAGCTACTTCCCTAACTGGGTGGCCAGCTTCTTGCCGAATTCGGCGCCTGTCATGGCGGCGCCAAAGGCGAAGCCCTGGGCGTAGCGGCAGTTGAGCTGGCGCAGCCGTTCGATCTCGTCCAGCGTCTCGACGCCTTCGGCGATCACCATCAGGTCGAGATCGGTGGCCAGCGCGACCACGGCCTTGATGATCGGCGCCTGCGTGTGGGCGATGCCCGTGGTGCCGCCCATTTTCACGAAGGGCGCAGGAATCTTGATCGTGTCGAATGGGAAACGGTGCAGGTAACTCAGCGACGAATGGCCGGTGCCGAAATCGTCGAGCGCCAGGCCCAGCCCGAGATTGCGCAGGGCCTGCAGCATATAGGCGGAATGCTCGGGATTGGTCATCACCTGGCTCTCGGTGATTTCGAGCTTGAGGTGACTGGCCAGTTCCTTGTCCTGACTGACCAGGCTCCGCATGTCGTTGAGCAAGGTCTCGGTGGCCAATTGGGTGGGCGATAGGTTCACCGAAATGAAGAATTCCTCGGGCAGGCCGAAGGCCGTCATCCAGTCCCTGGCCTGGGCGGCGGACTGTTCGAAGGCCAGGCGTCCGAGCTTCTCGATCTGACCCGAGCGTTCGGCCAGCGGCACGAATTCGTCGGGATTGACCACGCCGCGGGTGGGGTGAATCCAGCGCATCAGCGCCTCGGCGCCGGCAATCTGGCCGGTCTGGATATCGGTCACCGGCTGGAACTGCACATGCAATTCGCCCTGCTTCATGCCGCGTTCGAGGTCTTCCTCGCTGGCGCGGTTATAGGCGGCAATGGAACGGGCCGAGGCGCGATAGGCCTCGATGCGGTCGCCGCCCAGGCGCTTGGCATAATACATGGCCAGCTCGGCATCGCGCAGCACGTCGGCTGCCGTCGCCGGGTTGCTGTCATAAATGGTGACGCCGATGGAAGCGGAGAGCGTCAGGTCGCGGTCGCCAAAATTGAACGGAGCCTTGAGCGCCTTGCGGATCTGCTCGGCGGTCTCGGCGATCTTGCCGGCAGCCTGCTCGGAAGCCAGGATCACCGCGAACTGGTCGCCGGTGACGCGGGCCACGGTATCGAGCGGGCGCATGATGCGGGCGATGCGACGTGAAATGGCCAGCAGCACCGAATCCGCCGCCGAATGGCCGATGCGCTCCTCCAGCTCCATGAAGCGGTCGATATCGATGAGGAACACGGCCGGCTTGGTGCCGCCCGGCGTGCGGGCGCGGACGAGTGCGCGCTCCAGCCGATCGAGGAAGAGCTGGCGATTGGGCAGGCCGGTCAGGCTGTCATGCACGGCATCGTGCAGCAGGCGCTCGCGGGCGGCGCGGTCTTCGGTGACGTCCTGCAATGTGCCGACGATGCGGTTGACCTGGCCGTCGCCGCCCAGAACCGGCTTCACCCGCATGCGAAAACTGCGATAGCTGCCATCGTGGCCGGCCACGCGCATATCGGCCGACACCTTGCCGCGGCGCAATTCGACCAGTGTGTCGAAGGCGGTGCGGAAACGATCGCGGTCATCGGGGTGGACCCGGTCGAGCCAGCGCTTGATGGCGCCGCGCAGCGCGCCGCGCTTCTCGCCGAGGCGGGTGGCCAGTTCGTCGCTGACCGAGACACGGTCGCGCTCGATATTCCAGTCGAAGACGAAGTCGCCCGAGCCGGTCAGCGCCAAGGCGCGCCGTTCCACCTCGGACAGGGTGCCGATGGAAACCTGTCCTTCGGAGAAGGCGTGCTGCACCGCGGTAAAGCCGAGCAGCATGACGATAAGTACGAGGCCGCCGCCCACGGCGGGCTGGGCCACATCGTTGGAAACCTGGCCGGTCACCACCAGCCAGGAATAGAACAGCCAGGAAATCAGGATGATCCAGGTGGGCACCAGCAGCACGGCGCGGTCATAGCCGCGCAGGGCCAGCAGCAGGATGAGGAAGAAGCCGGAGACGCCGAGCAGTGCCAGCACCAGCCGCGCGATGGTCGCGGCTATGGCGGGCTGGAAGAAGGCGAAGGCGAAGAGCGCCAGGAACAGGGCCGCCAGGCCCAGCGCCAGGTGGATGAAGCGCAGATGCCAGCGGTGAAGATTGAGATAGATGAACAGGAACCCAGCAAGCGTCGTGGCTATGCCCGCCTCCGCCGCGGCCCGCAGGGGCTGCATACCTCCTGCCGGCAGGCCGAGAATGCGCCCCAGCACGCCGAAATCGATCAGCAGGTAAATCAGCACCGCCCAGGCGAAAGCCGCCGTGGCCGGGAAGATGCCGCGCCCCTTGACCACGAACATGATGGTGAGGAACACCGCCGCCAGCGAGGCGACGCCCAGCACCACGCCGCGGAACAGGGTGAAGGAATTCACATAGTCGCGGTAGCCATTGGGCTGCCACAGGTAGAGTTCGGGCAATTGCTGGCCGGAGAGCTCGGCCACGAAGGTCACCGTCGCGCCGGGGTCGAGCGTCACCTCGAAAACGTCGGCCTCGCTGTCGGCGAGACGGACGGGGCGGATGCCGGCGCTCGGCGTCAGGGCCTTGAGGCGATCGTCGCCCAGGTCGGGCTGGAAAATTCCCGAGCCCGGCAGGCGGAAGAATGGCGCCACCAGCAAGCGTTCGATCTGCTGGTCGCTTTCGTTGCGCAGGGCGAACAGCGCGAAATCGGGATCGGTCCCCTGCTCGCTCGCCAGCACCTCGATGCGGCGAATGATGCCATCCTCGCCCGGCGCGGTGGACAATTGCACGCGGCCATCGGTGCCGGGCTGGACCTCGATCACATCGGAAAGATTGACGGCATTGACGTCTTCGGGAACCGAGATGACTTCGAAAGCGGCAGTGGGAGCGTAGGCGGCCAGCGCGAACGCAAGACACATCGCGAGTGCAAAGAGGTGACGCATCAGGGGCGATTATATCCTGCGGTAGGCTTCATTGTGGCAGCGTTCCGGCGAGAGGCGCAAGGCAGCCCGGCGCTGAAACGGCATCCTCTTGGCGGGAGCGCCCTTTGGTAGCGGGGATTGGCGCGGGCGACAAGCATGGCGGGCTGTTGCCGAATGGCAACAGTTATGCCATCGGGACGAGCGCAAGCGCCGCCTGCGATGCGGTTATCGATAGATGGACGCATGCCAAACTGGCATCGTGCGGATCCCGAGACGGCCTTCGCCTCTGGTAAATTTAGTAATGAGACGGAAGCCGTCTCGGGATGCCGGGACTTGCTCGGACGGCGCGATCGCAGGCCCTGGCGGTTAGCCGTAGCACCCCGCCCAAACGCCTCGTCCGCTCGACCCGGAGCGGAGCGCGACCTCCACTCCCCCGGCTGGCCTCCGGACGCCCGGGGTGGGGGATAAGATGGGTAAGTGGAGCACCGCGCGATCCTCTCCCTCGGTGTCATCGAGGGTGGGTGGCAAGGGTGCCACTTTAACCGATCGTCATGCGTGGGCTTGACGTGGAGCGAATATCGCGTTCGTGGCGGACCCCCACCCTCATTCCTTCTCACCTAAAATCGCTCCACTGGAGCGATTTTGCCTACGGCCGGTTCGAAGCCCACAAGGGGGAGGGAAGCCTCCTCCGTAGCTACGGACCTATCGCGTGAAACCTGAAACGCGGTCATGCGCCTCCCTTCCCTGGGGGGAGGGAATGGGGGTGGGGCGGGATCGGGTTGCGCCCCGGGCGCGCGCTACTATACCCGGCGCAGGTAGCGCCCCAGTTCGTAGCGTTCCCGGGTCAGGCCGAACAGGACATGATCTTCCCAGCGGCCGTTGATCTGCAGGTAGTTCTCGGCGAAGCCTTCCTCGGCGAAGCCGTTTTTCTCGAGGACGCGGCGGGAGGCGGCGTTGCCGGGGAGGAAGGCGGCGTGGATGCGGTGCAGGTCCAGCGTATCAAAGACGAAGGGCAGGCTGACGCCGACGGCTTCGCTCATCAGGCCCTGGCCGGCGAAGGACTGGCCCATCCAATAGCCGAGATTGACGAATTGCGCAGCGCGGCGGCGGATATTGGACAGGGTGATGCCGCCCACCAATGTCTCCTGCCGCGCGGCGGACAGGAAAATGAAGAAGGAATAGTCGCTCCCCTCCCCGGCTTCCTCGCGCGCCCGCTTGACCCGCGTCGCGAAGACGCGGCGGCCGAGATCGGCCTCGGTCCAGCGCGGCTCGAACGGCCGGAGGAAATCGCGGCTGGACCGGCGCAGCGCATACCAGGCGTCATAGTCGCCCATCTGCGGCAGGCGCAGCAGGACGCGCGGCCCGCGCAGGGCAATCAGGGGAGCGGGGGATGACCAGGGCCACAGCATGGCGTGTTGGACTCAGCGCTTGAGGTGATCGCCAATCGTGCCGATATCGGCGAGATTGCCGATAGGCCCAATGCCCGCCAGCGTGGGCGTGCCCTGCATGAAGATCTGCTCGGCAACATCCTGCACCCGCCGGGCGGTGATGGCGGTGATGCGGTCCACCGTTTCCTGCATGGGAATGGGGCGGCCCCACAGAATCTGCTGACGCGCCAACTGGCCGGCGCGGGCCGAAGGGCTTTCCAGCGACATCAGCAGCCCTGCCCTGATCTGGTTGCGCACGCGGATGACTTCGTCTTCGGTGATATTCTCGGTGGCGCGCTTGAGCTCATCGAGCACGACGGGAACCAGTTCGGCAACCTCGTCCTCGCCGGTCGCCGCGGCCACGCCGAACACGCCGCTATCGGCAAAAGCCCAGTGGAAGGAATAGACCGAGTAGCAGAGGCCGCGCTTTTCACGCACCTCCTGGAACAGGCGCGAACTCATGCCGCCGCCCAGAATGGAAGCCAGCACCTGCGCGGCATAGAAGCCATCGGCATTGTAGGCGCGGCCTTCGAAGCCGACGACGATATGGGCCTGCTCGTGCTCGGAGATCAGCCGCTCCTCGCCACCATGATATTCGGCGCGCTGCGGCGCCGGCGCACCATTGGGCTTGAGAGTGGCAAAGCGTTCGCGGGCCACGTCGACCAACTGGTCATGATCGACATTGCCGGCGGCGGCCATCACCATGTGGTCGCCGACATAGTTGCGGCCCATATATTTGCGGATCGTGTCCGGATTGAATTCGCGCACCGAATCCACGGTGCCCAGGATGGTGCGGCCGATTGGCTGGGTGGGGAAGGCCGCTTCCTGGAACAGGTCGAATACGTGGTCATCAGGATTGTCGCGGGCCGCCCCGATTTCCTGCACGATAACCTGCTTCTCGCGGGTCAGTTCGTCGTCCTCGAACAGGGAATTCTGCAGGATATCGCTGAGGATATCGGCGGCCAGCACCACGTCATCCTTGAGGACGCGGGCGAAATAGCCCGTATGTTCGATGGAGGTGGCGGCGTTGAGGTCGCCGCCGACATTCTCGATAGCCTCGGCGATTTCGAGCGCCGTGCGCGACTGCGTGCCCTTGAAGGCCATGTGTTCGAGCAAGTGGGAAATACCGTGCTCGGCCTTGCGCTCGCTGCGCGCGCCGGCCTTGACCCATACGCCAAGGGAAGCACTTTCGAGATGGGGCATGTCGTCGGTAAGGACCACCATGCCATTATCAAGGGTCGTCGATCGTACGCTCACGCGAGGCTCCTCCACGAGGCCTGGCGGTCGAGCGACCACCCGGCCCCCGTTTCGTCAGGCAGCGCGCGTACGCGCCGAGATGAAGTTTTCGACCGCAGCCTGGTCGTTGGCAAGGACGCTGAGACGCTCCTGCCGCGAATGAAGATCGGCCAGCCAGGCCGGAAGTTCCGGCTCGATGCCGGAGGCTTCCTTGACGGCGGCCGGGAACTTGGCCGGATGGGCGGTGGCCAGCGTCACCATGGGCGTCGTGCCCAGATGAGCGCGCGCCACATGGGCGCCGACAGCGGTATGAGGATCGAGCAGATAGCCCGATGCTTTGAGGGTCGCGGCAATGGTCGCCTTGGTCTCGGCCTCGCCGGTGGTGCCGGCGGCGAAATCACGGCGGATGGCGGCGAGCGCCCGGTCCGGCAAGGCGAAGCCGCCCGACTGCTTGAGGCCGTCCATCATGCGGATAACAGCATCGGCATCGCGGCCGGCGCTTTCGAACAGCAGGCGTTCGAAATTCGAGGAGATCTGGATATCCATCGAGGGGCTGATGGTGGGGGCCACGCCATCCATTTCGTAGCGGCCGGTATCGATGGTGCGGCGCAGGATGTCGTTGGCATTGGTGGCGATGATGAGCTTGTCGATGGGCAGGCCCATGGCCTTGGCACAATAGCCGGCGAAGATATCGCCGAAATTGCCGGTCGGCACGGTGAAGCTCACCTGGCGGTGCGGGCTGCCGAGGGAGACCGCCGATGTGAAGTAGTAGACGATCTGCGCGACGATGCGGCCCCAATTGATGGAGTTGACGCCGGAGAGACGCACGCTGTCGCGGAATTTGTGGTTGTTGAACAGCGCCTTGACGATGTTCTGGCAGTCGTCGAACGTGCCTTCGAGCGCGATATTGTGGACATTGGCGTCGAGCACGGTGGTCATCTGCAGGCGCTGCACGGACGACGTGCGGCCCTGGGGATGCAGGATGAAGATGTCGGTGGTGTCGCGGCCGCGAAAGGCTTCGATGGCGGCGGAGCCGGTATCGCCCGAAGTGGCGCCGACGATGGTCGCCTTGAGCCCGCGGTCGGCGAGGATATGGTCCATCACCCGGCTCAGGAACTGCATGGCCACGTCCTTGAAGGCCAGGGTGGGCCCATGGAACAGTTCCAGCACGAAATGGTTGGGCTCGATCTCCAGCAGCGGCGTCACCGAGGGGTGGCGGAAGGCGGCATAGGCTTCGTCGATGATGACCTTGAGCTTTTGTGGCGCGATCTCGTCGCCGGTGAAGCGGCTGATGATGGCATAGGCGACGTCGGCATAGGGCTTGCCCGCGAAAGCTGATATCTCGGCGGGGCTGAGCCGGGGCCAGCTCTGCGGCACATAGAGGCCGCCATCGGAACCCAGGCCAGCGAGAACCGCGTCAGAGAAGCCGAGCACGGGCGCCTGGCCGCGCGTTGAAACAAACTGCATTCGGGGGAAGAGCCCTTTTAGAATTGTTGCAACCTAGTCAAAGAGGGGCTGAGCCGCAAGTTTGCCGGCTCAGCTCTTGCCGGCGGAGCGCTGGCGGGCGAACCAGAAGCCGAGCATGACGACGGCGACGATGGCGAAGCCGTACCAGGTATAGGCGTAGCCCAGGTGATTGTTGGGGAATTCGACGACGGTTTCGCCGCCCTGCGGCAGCTCGCCGGCGGGACCGGCGGGGAGGTCGACATAGAACGGGGCGAAGGGGGCCAGAGCAGGATCGACCATGGCCGCGAGCCGGGCGGGGTCGCGCACCCATTCGATGCGGTTGGAGGTGTCGGGACCGGGGGTCATGAAGCCGGCGGCTTCGGCCGGACGCAGCAGGCCGGCGATGGTAACCTGGCCGTCGTCGCCCTGCGTATCGGTAACGGCGGCTTCCTGGAAATCCTGGGGGACGAAACCGCGATTGACGAAGACCGTGCCGCCATCGGCCAATACGAAGGGGGTGACCACCCAGTAGCCGGGGCCCGATGCCGGGCCGCGTGCATTGGCGAGGCTGGTGAACACCGTCACCGTCTGGTTGTAGCGGAAGCTGCCTGACAGCGAGACCGGCTGGAAATTGAACGCGTCGAGATCGAGCGCGGCCCAGTCGGCGACAGGGGGCACCGGCACCGGGTCGGCGCCGAGCCGGGCATCCACGGCGGCGATGAGCGCTTCCTTTTCGGCCAGCCGGTGCATCTGCCAGGTGCCGAGCCAGGTGCAGGTGGCCGCCAGCGCCAGCATCAGCGCCACGAAGATCCAGGTCATGACCGGGTTGGGGCGGCGCTCCTGGCTCATTGGTGTCCCTCATGGGCGTCGTGCCGGTATTGCAGCGACACCAGTACGCCCTTGAACGGCGGCAACAGCAGCAGCGACAGGATCAGCGTCGCCGGAATCCACAGGATCAGGTGGATATAGGGCGGCGGATTGAACAGCGCGCCGACCACGAGCGCCAGCAGGACGATGATGGGCGCCACGAGGAAGATGACGAAAATGGCCGGGCCGTCGCCGCTATCGGCGAATTTGAGATCGAGCCCGCAGACCGCGCAGGCGGGCGCCACCTTGAGGTAGCCGGCAAACAGCCTGCCCTCGCCGCAACGCGGGCAGCGGCACATGAGGCCGGTGAGGATGGGCGACGACTGGGACAAGCGGCTCTCCAAACAAAGCGGGGCGCAGCTTGCGGCTGCGCCCCGTAAATCGCGTCCGGGCGGATCTAGTGGTGGATCGCCACGCCCCAGCTGCCCCAGACATAGATCGAGGCAAACAGGAACAGCCAGACCACGTCGACGAAATGCCAGTACCAGGCGGCGAATTCGAAACCGAGGTGGCGTTCGGGGGTGAAATCGCCCCGCAGCGCGCGGATCAGGCAGACCAGCAGGAAGATGGTGCCGATCAGCACGTGGAAGCCGTGCAGGCCGGTGGCCATGAAGAAGGTGGCACCATACATGTTGTGGCTGAAGGCAAAGCCGGCTTCGCTATATTCCAGCGCCTGCACGCCGGTAAACAGCGCGCCGAGCAGCACGGTCAGCACCAGGCCCCACTTGAGGCCGTCGCGGTCGCCCTCGAGCAGCGCATGGTGCGCCCAGGTGACCGTGGTGCCCGAGGTCAGCAGCAGCAGCGTGTTGAACAGCGGCAGGTGGAAGGGATCGAACAGCTCGACGCCGGTCGGCGGCCAGATGCCCGACGTGGCGGCGACGCGGGCATATTGCTCGACGTCGTCGAGACGGAAGAAGCCATCGAAATAGGCCCAGAAGAAACCGAAGAACACCATCACTTCGGAGGCGATGAACAGCATCATGCCGTAGCGGTGGTGCATCTGCACGACCGGGGTGTGGTCGCCCTGGTTCGCTTCCTTGATGACGTCGCTCCACCACGCATACATGGTGTAGAGCACGCCAGCGAGGCCGACGAAGAAAATCCACGGGGTCCAGTGGTGCATCCAGGAGACGGCGCCGATGGCCATCACCAGCACTGCGGCCGACATGACAAACGGCCATGGGCTGGGTTCGACCATGTGATAGTCGTGGTTCTTGGCTATTGCGGCCATGGTCAGCTTCCCTCGTTGTCTGAAGCGTAGAAAGTGTAAGAGAGCGTGATCTCTTTGATGGTGTCGAGCTCTTGGTTGTCGTCAAGCTCGGGATCGACGAAGAACACGATCGGCATATCCACGGTCTCGCCGGGCTGCAGCGTCTGCTCGGTGAAGCAGAAGCATTCGATCTTGTTGAAGTAGACGCCTGCCCGTTCAGGCGAGACGTTGAATACGGCCATGCCGGTGATTGGCTTGTCCGAATAGTTGGTGGCCACGTAGTTGACCGTATCGACCTTGCCGATATTGTCGGTGATATGGGCGGCGGGCTTCACGGTCCAGGCCAAGTCATTGGCGACATTGGAGTCGAAGCGCACGGTCATCTGCCGTGCAATGGCGCCCTTGGGGCTATCGACGGCCGTTTGCGGCGTGCCACCGAAACCGGTGACCTGGCAGAAGAGCTGGTAGAGCGGCACCGAAGCATAGGCCACGCCGACCATGCCGACAGCGATAAACATGCCGGCCATCGCCACGCGCTTGTTGCGGCGCGCCATTGCGGGGTCAATACCGGATTGATGCAACTCAGCCATCAGAGCGCCCGGTCAAACAGGGCCGGACCCATCTTGATGATGGTCAGCGCATAGAAGGTGAGCGCGAACAGCGCCAGCGCGATGCCGAGCGCGATGGAGCGGCGGCGGCGCAGCCTGACGCGCCTGGCGGCAATTTCGGGCGACTCGATCTCGACGCTGCGGATTTCATCTGGAGCGCTCATAGGGAAAAGCCCCCGAAGCGGGTCAAAAGATTGTCGGTCATGAAGGCGAAGAACACGATGAACAGATAGCTCAACGAGTAATTGAACAGCGTGCGGGCCGACTTGCGCATAGCCACATCCTCGCGGGTCCGCAGCAGACGCCAGGCCAGCAGGATGAACGAGGCGCCGGTGATGACCGCGACAGTTGTATAGACCCCACCGGCAAAGCCGAACCAGGTCGGCAGCATGGCGGCGGCGGCGAGAACCAGCGTGTAGACGAAAATCTGCAGCTTGGTGGACGCTTCGCCGACCACATTGGGCATCATCGGCACGCCGGCAGCGCCATAGTCAGACTGCTTGTAGAGCGCCAGGGCCCAGAAATGCGGGGGCGTCCACAGGAAGATGATGAGGAACAGCACGACGCTCTCGAACGAGACCGTGCCGGTAACGGCAGCCCAGCCGACAACAGGCGGGAAGGCGCCGGCGGCGCCGCCGATGACGATGTTCTGCGGCGTCGAGCGCTTGAGCCACATCGTATAGATGACGGCATAGAAGAAGATGGTGAAGGCCAGCAGCGCGGCCGCGACCCAGTTGGTCGCCAGGCCCAGCAGGGCCACCGAGAAGATCGACAGCACAAGGCCGAAGACCAGGGCTTCTTCCTTGCTGATGCGACCGGCCGGAATGGGCCGGTTCTGCGTGCGGCTCATGACGGCGTCGATATCAGCATCGTACCACATGTTCAGCGCACCCGATGCGCCGGCGCCGATGGCGATGCAGGCGATGGCGATGATGCCGACGAAGGGATTGATGCCGCCCGGGGCCGCGATCAGGCCGACGATGGCGGTGAACACGACCAGTTGCATGACGCTCGGCTTCAGCAGCGCGAGGTAATCCTCCACGCGCGCTTCGCCGGCCATGCCGGGCAGGTTCCTGCTGTCGTCGATCAGAGCCACTGGCTTTGCCTTGGTTGGATGGAAGCGGGCCGCGCGGAGGCGACCCGCCCGTGGTTAGTGTGCGTTGGTCGAGTCGATCTTCGGCAGCGTGGTGAACTGGTGGAACGGCGGCGGGCTGGACAAGGTCCATTCCAGCGTCGTGGCGCCTTCACCCCACGGATTGTCACCGGCCGGGCGCTTCTTACGGGAGGCTTCCCAGGTCGCGTAGAAGAAGACCAGCATGGCGACGAAGGTGATGTAGTAGCCGATCGAGGAGATGCGGTTGAAGAAGCCGAAGGCATCCGGGTAGTCGATATAGCGGCGCGGCATGCCGGCAAGGCCGAGGAAATGCTGCGGGAAGAAGATCAGGTTCACGCCGACGAACATGATCCAGAAATGCGCCTGGGCCAGGAACTCGTTGTACATGTAGCCGAACATCTTGGGGTACCAGTAGTACCAGGCCGCGAAGATCGAGAACACGGCGCCCAGCGACAGCACGTAGTGGAAGTGGGCGACCACATAATAGGTGTCGTGCAGGGCGCGGTCGGCACCGGCATTGGCCAGCACCACGCCGGTCACGCCACCGACGGTGAACAGGAAGATGAAGCCGATGGCCCAGAGCATGGGCGACTTGAAGGTGATCGAGCCGCCCCACATCGTGGCGATCCACGAGAAGATCTTCACGCCCGTCGGCACGGCGATGACCATGGTGGCGGCCACGAAGTAGCGCTGCACGTCAAGGCTGAGGCCGGTGGTGTACATGTGGTGCGCCCACACGACGAAGCCGACGAAGCCGATGGCGACCATGGCGTAGGCCATGGCCATGTAGCCGAAGATCGGCTTGCGGCTGAAGGTCGAGACGATGTGGCTGACGATGCCGAAGCCCGGCAGGATCATGATGTAGACTTCAGGGTGACCGAAGAACCAGAACAGATGCTGGAACAGCACCGGATCGCCGCCTTCGGCCGGCTTGAAGAAGGCCGTATCGAAGTTGCGATCGGTCAGCAGCATGGTAATGCCGCCGGCCAGCACCGGCAGCGCCAGCACCAGCAGGAACGCGGTCACCAGCACGGACCAGGCAAACAGCGGCATCTTGTGCAGCGTCATGCCCGGAGCGCGCATGTTGAAAATGGTGGTGATGAGGTTGATGGCACCCAGGATCGAGCTGATGCCGGCCACATGCAGCGACAGGATGGCAAAATCCATGGCGGGGCCAGGATGGCCGACGGTAGAGGAGAGCGGCGGGTAGATGGTCCAGCCGCCACCGAAACCGAGCGCGGTCGGGCCGGTGCCTTCAAAGAACAGGCTCAGCATCAGCAGGATGAAGGCGGGCGGCAACAGCCAGAAGGCGATGTTGTTGATACGCGGGAAAGCGGTGTCGGGCGCGCCGATCATAAGCGGTGCGAAATAGTTGGCGAAGCCGCCCATGGTGGCCGGCATGACCACGAAGAAGATCATGATCAGCGCATGCGCGGTGGTGAACACATTGTACATGTGCTTGCCGGCGTCGAGGGCTTCACCGCCTTCGATACCGTAGACCATCGCGGCCAGGCCGTGGAAAATCTGGATGCCGGGCTCCTGCAGCTCCATGCGCATGACGCCGGAAAGCAGACCACCGATGACCCCCGCGAAAATCGCGAAGACCAGGTACATCACACCGATGTCCTTGTGGTTGGTCGAGTAGACCCAGCGGCGCCAGCCGGTGGGCTCATGATGCGATGAAGCGTCGTGTCCAGTGGCATGGGCTTCGAGGTGAGCGGTATCGGCCATTTATTGTTTCCCCTGACCCGTGTTCTTACTGCACTGCCGCAAGCGTGGCGCTGGCGGCGGCATAGTCGCCATCCTTGAACGCCGCCATATAGGCTGCAAATTCTTCCTTGGTGACGACGCGCACGGCAATCGGCATGAAGGCGTGATCGCGGCCGCAAAGCTCCGAGCACTGACCGTAGTAGATGCCGGTCTCGCGGGCGTTGAACCAGGTTTCGTTGAGACGGCCCGGCACGGCATCGATCTTGATGCCGAAGGACGGGACGGCGAAGGCATGGATGACGCCGAGCGGATCGGCCGTGACCTGCACGCGCACGGTGGTATCGACCGGAACGACGAGTTCGTTGTCGACGGCCAGCAGACGGGGCTGGCCCGGCTTGGTCGCGGTGCGATCCTCCTCGTTGAGGATCAGCGAGGTGAAGGCCAGGCCCTGGTCGACATATTCATAGTCCCAGTACCACTGCTGGCCGGTGGCCTTGATGGTGAGTTCGGGCGCCGGAACCGCGACTTCGCCGAACGAGAAGATGTTCGAGCCGAGATACTTGCGCTCGCCATCGGGTGTGGTGAGCTGGTCGCTCAGCACGCCGAAGGAGGGAATGGCGATGATGATCAGGATGACCACCGGCAGCACGGTCCAGATGATCTCGACCAGCGTGTTGTGGGTAAAGCCGGCGGGCACCGGATTGCGCCTGGCATTGTAGCGGAAGGCGATCCACAGCAGCAGCGCCAGCACGAACAGCACGATCAGGCTGATGGTCCACATCAGGATGCCATCGTGGAAGGCCGTGATGGAGTCCATGATCGGCGTCACGGAGCGCTGCAGGTGGAACTGGCCGGGGAGCGGATGGCCGGCGGTGTAGCCGGCTTCTTCCTGCGCGGTGGCCAGAGCTGGAATCAGCGCCATTGCGGCCGCCGATAGAGCCCCCATCTTTTTCAAGAACTGCCCGGTCACCTAAACCCCCTGTCGACTTCAATTGGTGTGTCCACACCGGGATTGAGGGGCGAAAACAGCGGCATAGCAAACGCCGCCCCGACTCAACCTCGGAGCGAAAAACTCTGCCCTGACCTAAATCACATCGGAAACGCCAAGTCCATTGCGGCAAGCGGGGCCGCAACTGCGTCATATTGCGCGGCGCCCGCCGCTGCCGCGCCTCACCGTCGCCGCAGTTTGGCCGCCATATCCCCAGCAAATCCGGGCCTTGGTTGACTTGGCTCCCTGCCTGTCGGAAACAAACAAAGCCTCGCGTTGGCACGCGATTCGTCGGGAGAATTGTAGAGTGAAGCGGATTGTGAAGCACTGTCTGGCCGGCCTGGGCCTTGCTCTGGCGGTGGTTGCGGCGACGGCCGGTACCAGCTTCGGCCAGGGCGTGGTACGCGCCCAATATGGCGACTGGCAGATGAGTTGCGATACGCCGCCCGGCGCCAGCTTCGAGCAATGCGCCATCATCCAGAATGTGATGGCCGAGGATCAGCCCAATGTGGGCCTGTCGGTGATCGTGCTGCGCACCGCCGATCGCGAGGCGCGGCTGCTGCGCGTGCTGGCGCCGCTCGGCGTGCTGCTGCCCAATGGGCTTGGCCTCAATGTCGACGGCAAGGATATGGGGCGCGTCGCCTTCGTGCGCTGCCTGCCCAATGGCTGCGTGGCCGAGGTGGTGCTCGATGACAGCCTGATCGAAACGCTGTCGAACGGGAGCAATGCCATTTTCGTGGTGTTCAAGACCCCCGAGGAGGGCATCGGCATTCCGGTGTCGCTCAATGGCTTCAAGGATGGGTTCGCCCAGCTCCCCTAGCTCGGAGGGTCCGGCATGACCGATGAACATCGCGCGGCCCCGCGCCAACGGGTGCTCAAGGGTGGCCGTATCGTCATCAATGACGGCTTCTCGACCTTTCAGTGCACGGTGCGGAACCTGTCCGAGACCGGGGCGCGGCTGAAGGTCGCCGGCATTGTGGGGATACCCGACAGGTTCGAGCTGCTGATGGATGACGGGCGCAAGTTCGCCTGTACGGCGATGTGGAAGACCGAGTTCGAAATCGGGGTGCAGTTCACCTGACAAAAAAGCCGGACAAGCGCACGAGGCACCGTCCGGCAAGTCATCAGGAAACGGGACCGGCGGCAAAACCGGCCCGGGAGATGGCACGAGCGCTCGTGAAGATCGTTCGTACCAACAGGGAAGCGCCGGCTGGAGGCAGCGCCGGCGCAAACTCGAAATTCGTGGACTGATCAGACGCGGGCGCTGCGGGCGCGGGCAGCGTTGAGCATGGAGCCGGCCTGGCTGTTGCATGCCAGGGCGGCGACCACGTCGTCGCGCGAGATACCAAGATCGCTGAGCCTGTTATGATCCAGTTCCAGCAGGGCCGACAATGCTACCCGACGGGTACGAGCGGCTTGCGCCCTGGCGATCCAGCGCGCAAGCGCGACAAACGGATTGGCAGGCGTAGCGGCCGCGAGTGACCGCTCGCCGGGAAGCGAGAGAGCCATGGTAAGTCTCCAGACATGTGGTTGTGCCGAAGGGAGGTCGGCGGGGTTCGTCGCAGGGTCTTGCGCCGATATTGGTACCATTGCGCTCTGGACATCCATTCGTCTAACAAATAGATTTCATCCGTTCTATCAATTTGGGTGATGGATTGTTGTCATGACCGCTCCCCTCGATCTCGACCAGCTCCAGAGCTTCTGTGCCATTGCCGATTGTGGCAGCTTCACCGAGGCGGCGCGCCGGGTGAACAAGACCCAATCGGCCGTGTCGATGCAGATCAAGCGGCTCGAGGAACGCCTGGGGCAGGCGCTGCTGACTCGCGACGGGCGCAGCGTGACGCTGACGCTGCATGGCGAGGCGCTTTATTCCCGCGCCCGCAAGATGCTGCGCACCAATGCGGAGATTCTCGACCATTTCTCCGATGGCGACCTGGCCGGCTCGATCCGCTTTGGCGTGCCTGATGACTATGCGGTGCGGCTGTTGCCGGTGATCCTGTCCAGCTTCCAGCGCACGCACCCGAAAATTGCGGTCGACGTGGCCTGCATGGCGTCCGAGCACCTGCTCGAAGGCATGCGGGCGGGGCGGTATGACCTCATCGTCTTCACGCAGGGCACCGAGCAGAATTACGGCGAACTGTTCCGCACCGAAAAGATGTTCTGGGTGGCCAGCCATGGCGGGCGGGCGCTGGCCAGCGATCCGATCGCCATCGCCTGCGGGCCGCAATATTGCATCTGGCGCAAGGACGCGATGGAAGCGCTGGAGCGCAGCGGCAAGGATTATCGAGTGGCCTATACCTCATCCAACGCCACCGCCATTTCCAGCGCCGTGCTGTCCGACCTGGCCATCGGCTTCCTGCCGGAAAGCGCGCTGCAGCCGGGCATGCGGGTGGTCAATGACGAAGTTGGCCTGCCCCGGCTGGGCGACGCGCAGATCGCCCTCAAGCGCGGCAGCCACGCCTATGGCGGCATTTATGACGCACTCGCCAACCACATCGTGCAGTCGATGGGCAATTTGCCGATGCCGGCAAAGGTGGCGGAGGCGGCGGAGTAAGGCACGCCCCCTTGACCTGACTCACCCGATATCGCACCAGAAGGCATGGCCGAAGCCCTGACCAATGCCGCCGAATTTTCCGTCAGCGAGATTTCCCACGCGGTCAAACGCATGGTCGAGGACGAATTCGGCCATGTGCGGGTGCGCGGCGAGATTTCCGGTTTTCGTGGCCAGCATGCCTCGGGCCACGCCTATTTCACGCTGAAGGACGAAAATGCGGCGATCGACGCCGTGGTGTGGAAGACCAGTTACGCCCGGCTGACCTTCAAGCCGCAGGAGGGGCTGGAGGTCATTGCCACCGGGCGGCTGACGACCTTTCCGCGGTCTTCCAAATACCAGATTGTCATCGACAATATCGAGCCCGCCGGCGCCGGGGCGCTGATGGCGCTGCTGGAGGAGCGGCGGCGCAAGCTGCATGCCGAGGGGCTGTTCGCCCGCGAGCGCAAGCGCCCCCTGCCCTATCTGCCCCGCGTCATCGGTGTCATCACCTCTCCCACCGGCGCCGTCATCCGCGATATCCTGCATCGCCTGGCCGACCGTTTCCCCAGCCACGTGCTGGTCTGGCCGGTGCGGGTGCAGGGCGAAACCTGCGCGCCCGAGGTGGTCAATGCCATCGAGGGCTTCAACGCATTGCTGCCCGATGGCGCCATACCCCGTCCCGATCTGCTGATCGTGGCGCGTGGCGGCGGCTCCATCGAGGATTTGTGGGGCTTCAACGAGGAAGCCGTGGTGCGCGCGGTTGCCGCCAGCGGCATCCCCATCATCTCGGCCGTGGGGCACGAGACCGATACGACACTGGTCGATTATGCCTCGGACATGCGGGCGCCGACCCCCACGGCCGCGGCCGAGGCTGCGGTTCCAGTGCGCGCCGAACTGGTGGGCTATGTCGATGACCTCGGCTCGCGCCAGCGGCAGGGCGCCCGACGCATCGCCGGCAGCGCCCGCGACCGGCTGCGCGCCGCCAGTGCCGGGCTGCCGCGTCCGACCGAGCTGGTTTCGACGCAGCGGCAGCGGCTCGATCATGCGGCGAGCAACCTTTTTGCCGGATTGCGCCATTCGGTGCAGGACCATCGCGTAAAGCTGTCGCGCGTCGCGCCGAGGCTGGCGCCGCAATTGCTGGTGCGGCGGCAGTCGGAATTCGGCGAGCGGCTGCGCAACCTGTCGCTGCGCGCCGAAGCCGGCCTGCACAAGACGGTGGACCGCTCGCGGCTGACCTATGATCCGCGCGCCGAACGCCTCGGGGCCTCGGCTATCCGGCTGGTCGAGCGCAAGCGGGCACAGCTCGAAGCCGTCGGCCCGAAGCTCTCGGCCAATACGCTGCGGGCGGAGCTGCGCCATGGGCAGACGCGGCTGGGGCCGCTGGGGACGCGGCTTTACGCCAGCATGCTGCAGGGCCTGAGCCAGCGCGGCGCGGCATTGGCCCAGGCCGGCAAGCTGCTCGACTCGCTCAGCTACAAAAGCGTGCTGGCGCGGGGCTATGCCGTCATCAAGGATGTCGATGGCAATCTGGTGCATGAGCGGGCCGGATTGCTGCCGGGCGCTCCCATCGCCATCGAATTCGCCGATGGGGAGGTGGGGGCAACGATTTCGGGCGGCCCGGTCATAAAGAAGAAGCCACGCCCGCAATCGGATGGCGACGCGCAGGAAAGCCTCTTTTGATCTGACCCGCAGCTCGCTATATCGGGGCGAAGGTTGAAGGGATGCCAGAATGAACATCTTCGACAAAGGCTTTGCACCCACCGAAGCGGTCATCCGCTATCTCGACGGCGACTATGTGGTGCTCAAACCCGGCAGTTTCGTGCGCTGCGCCATCACGCAGAAGCCCATTCCGCTCGACGAGCTGTTTTACTGGAGCGTCGACCGGCAGGAGCCCTATGCCGACGCCACGGCGGCCCATACCGCCTTCGAGCGCTTCGGCCGCGGAGCCTGATGGTGGAGGCCGAAGCGTCGGGCCAAAACCGGTTCCTGTTCATTTCCAACGGCCATGGCGAGGATGCCATCGCGGCCGCGATCGTCGCGCGCATGCCCGATCGGGCGATCGTGGAAGCCTATCCGATGATCGGGGCGGGCAATGCCTATGCCGGCGTGTGCCCCATCGTGGGGCCGCGCGCCACGCTGGCCTCGGAAGGCTGGCGCAACGTCAAGGGCTCGCTGCGGCGTGACATCGCCACCGGTGGGCTCGGCACAGTGCCGCCGGCGCTCAATTTCCTGCGCCGGATCAAGGGCAAGTATGACCGCGTGGTGGTGGTTGGCGACATGGTGGGCGTGCTGGCCTGCTATATGAGCGGCCATCGCGACCTTTACTATCTCGATGTCTACAAGACAGGCGCCGCCCGGCTCTATTCCGGCCCGGAGCGCTGGACCATCAAGCGGGCCTGCAAGACCGTGTTCTGCCGGGCCGACAACCTGGCGCGCTCGCTCGAACATATCGGCGTCGACGCCCGCTCGGCCGGCAATGTGATGATGGATGCCATCCCGCATGGCGACTATGACGCGCAGTCGCGGCGTCAGCGGCCATTGGCCGTCACGCTGCTGCCGGGAAGCCGGGCGCTCACGGGCGAGAGCTTCGCCTTGCAGGTCAATGCGCTGCGCAGCCTGCCGGCCGAGCTGCGTCCCGACATGTTCCTGGCGGTTGCCGGCAGCATCAGCGTGGATGACCTGGCCAAGAAGGCCGGGCTCAAGCGCACGACGATGCTGAGCGTCGAATCCGCCGATCTGGGGGAGTTGTCGGATGGGGATATGACCATCCACATGGCGCGCGGCGGGGCGATGGGCAACCTGCTGGCGGCCTCGGACGTGGCGCTGTCGCAGGCCGGCACGGCCACGGTTCAGGCGCTGGGGCTGGGCAAACCGGCCATCACCTTTGTCAATCCGCGCGACCGGCGCTCGCGCTTTACCGACGAGCAGATGCTGTTCGGGGAAGCACGGACCGTGGTGGAGGCCGAGACGCAGGCGGTTGGCGCGGCCTTGCGCAAATTGCTCGGCGATGATGAGGAACGGCGGAGGCTGGCCAATATCGGGCGGCAGAGGATTGGCGGGCCGGGGGCCATGCAGGTGATTATCGAGGCGCTGGTGGAGTAGTTGGTGCCACGCCCTCGTGGTTCGAGGCTCGCAAGAGCTCGCACCTCACCATGAGGGCTACTCTTGGTGCAATGTCTCAGTAGCCCTCATGGTGAGGTGCGCTTCTTCAGCGCCTCGAACCACGAGGGCGTGGCACTTTGCCTTTACGGCTTATGCGTTTCCGGTTCCAGCAGGCGGTGCAGGTGGACGATGAAATAGCGCGTCTGGGCGCTATCGACTGTCATCTGCGCCTTCTGCTTCCACACCGCATAGGCTGCGGCATAGTTGGGGTAGAGCCCGACGATATCGACCTTGTCGAGGTCGGCGAAGGTGACGCCTTCGAGGCTCGAGAGTTCGCCGCCGATCACCAGGTGCAACAACTGCTTGGAGGGATCTTCTTTTTCAGCCATCGGTCAGGTCCGTGTGTGAAGGAATGGGCAATTCGGCATCGCCGGTGTCTGCGGCCGGGCAGCCATAGACCTTGATCAGCGCTGCGTGGACAAGGGGTTTTAGGCTCATGTCGCTGAGCGCCGCAAGCGCGCCGTGGCGCACATCTCGTCTGTTGAAATTGGGGAACCCGGTGCAGACATCGGCAAAGTCGATGCCGGTTTCCGCCAGGATCAGGGCGGCGGCGGCAATATCCCAGTCCTGGCTGCCGCGGCGGGCCACGGCGCCATCGAGCCTGCCGGTCGCCACCTGGACCAGCCGATAGGCCAGCGAGGGATAGGCCGGGCCGCGGGTATAATGAAGGCCCGCGGCCTGCATTTCCTGGTGCACGGCGCCGGGGGCGGGGATCAGCGGCGCGGCGCCGGCCCGGCGGCTGCGCTTGAGGGGCCTGCCATTGAGGCGGGCGCCCTCGCCACGCGCGGCTTCATACATTTCATCGCGCGCCGGGGCATAGACCACGCCGGCTATGGGAGTGCCGTGTTCAACCACGGCCAATGAAACGGTCCAGCTATCCTCGCCGCGCAGGAAGCCGCGGGTGCCGTCGATGGGATCGACCACGAAGACGCGTTCACAGTCGAGCCGGCTGGGATTGTCGGCGGTTTCCTCGCTCAGCCAGCCATAATCGGGCCGGGCGCGCAGCAGCGAGGCGGCGAGATAGCGGTCGACCAGGATATCGGCCTCGCTGACCGGGGAGGAATTCTCCTTGGTCCAGCTCTTGACGTCGCGGCGGAAGTAGCCGCTGGCGATGATGCCGGCCGCGACCGCGGAGGAGCGGAGCAGTTCGAGATCGTCGCTGTAAGTGGTGGCGGGAGCAGGCATTGCGGGCCTTTTAGGCTTGGCGGGGGCCCGGAGCAAGGGGGGCGCCACACAGCGTGATCGCGCCGGCAGATGTGGCAGGGTTAACAGCCCGGCAGCGGGCGCGGTTAACCGCTCCCTACCCGGTGCAAGACCCTGCTAACCCTCTCGGAAAACAAGATAAACTTAACCGAACCGATTAAGGGGGCAGGTAAGGCGGCGGGGTATGGTGGGCCTACAAAAGAGAGCACCAAAAACCAGCTCTCGAAGTTGACAGGAAGGCGAATTCAAATGGTTCATGGTGTGGCGATGGAAGGAACCTCGGTCGTACTCGCGTTCGGCCGCCCGGCGCTGGCAGACCGCCGTTTCGTCGCGGCGAACGACAACGGCCCCAAGGACCCCGTCAAGACCGTTACCGTGCGCCGCATGCTCGAGCAGAGCGGCGTGGCCATCAAGGTCAAGGTGCCGGTGACCGAATTCATCGGCGTGGCCGTGGCGACACGGATTTCCGAGGAAGGCGTGCTGACCAGCTCGATCGAACTGGTCCATTCCGACAGCGAATTGAACTACCGGGTGTTCGAGGAAGAGGGCAACCAGTCGGTGGTGGCAGAGTGGCAGAACTGGGGCAAGAAGCTCCGTCTGCCGTTGTTCATCAAGGCCGGCGACGGCGCTTATATGCCGTATTCCCAACAGGTTGACGGGGTCATGGTGGGCAATAACCAGAGCCGCCGCAAGCTGGTGGCCGAGGCCGGTCGCCGCCCACGCTTCCTCAATCGTCGCAAGCCGGGCATGCAGCCCGACGCATAAGTTTCTGCGCCTCCAAAGCACGTTGAAAGGGTTGACCGGTGGTGCGGTCGGCCCTTTTGACGTTTGGGTGAATTGGTTAGCACATTGTTAGCATTTGGCGTCACCGACGGGCCAAAATCGGCAGCATAATGCTAACGCAAAACTACCAGACCCAGTCGGCAAGCAGCGCCAGGGTCAGGACGATCCCGACATATTTGTTGCTGTCGAAGCGGAAGCGGGGATTATCCGGCTCGTCGGCATCGACCGTCCACACCTGCCAGGCCAGCATCGCGGCCGCCAGGAGCGACAAGGCGGCGAAGACGACGCCACCCCCCGCCAGCACCGATGCCGCATTCCACAGCCCGAAGGCCCCGGCATAGAGCGTGGCGACCGCGGGCTTGACCCGGTCGCCGAACAGGCGGGCCGTGGATTTGACGCCGACAAGCGCGTCGTCCTCGATATCCTGCAGGGCGTAGATGGTATCATAGCCGATGACCCAGAGGATTGTTCCGGCATAGAGCAGCACGGGGGGCCAGGAGAGGCCGCCGGTTTGCGACGTCCAGCCGACCAGGGCGCCATAGGAGAAGGCGAGGCCAAGAAAGGCCTGCGGCCACCAGGTGACGCGCTTCATGAAGGGGTAGATGGCCACCAGCAGCAGCGAGGCGACGCCGGCCCAGACGGTGAAGCGATTGAACTGGAAGAGGATGACCGAGCCGAGCAGCGCCTGGGCGACGAGGAAGGCCAGGGCATCGCGGGCGGTGACGGCGCCGGAGGGAATCGGGCGCAGGCGGGTGCGGGCGACCTGCATATCGATGTCGCGATCGACGATATCGTTGAAGGTGCAGCCGGCGCCGCGCATGAGGATGGCGCCGATGAACATGAGCACCGCGCCCCACCAGTCGAAACCCTGCGCGGGGTTGGCTATGGCCGCCAGGCCGAGCCCCCAGGCACAGGGCCAGAACAGCAGGTAGAAGCCGATGGGGCGATCCCAGCGCGCCAGGCGCCCATAGGGCTTGAGCCAGGCGGGGGCATAGCGATCGAGCCAGTTGCCGCGCTTGGCGTCGGGGACGGTGGCGGACGTTTCGTTGGTCATGGGGCGCCCTATCGGCTGTGCCACGCCCTCGTGGTTCGAGGCTCGTGAAGAACTCGCACCTCACCATGAGGCCTACTGAACCACTGCGTTCAACGTAGCCCTCATGGTGAGGCGGGAGCGCAGCGACCCTCGAACCACGAGGGCGTGGCACCATGATTGTGCTGTTCGACTTGCTCCGAACACAGCTTCAGTCCTAACTGCGGCTTTACCACTCCGCAAGATGCCCATGCCCCGCACCCATGCCGCCCTGCCCCGTCTTTATGTCGAACATGATCTGGCTGCGGGCGGACAGGTGGCGCTGGGCAAGGAGCAGTCGCTGTATCTGGCAGCCGTGCTGCGCAAGGCGGTGGGCGATGCGGTGGTGCTGTTCAATGGGCGGGATGGGGCGTGGTTGGCGCGGCTGGTGAGCGATGCCAAGAAATCGGTGGTGCTGGAACTGGTGGAACAAATCGTCGTCCAGACGCCGGCTTCCGACCTCTGGTACGGCTTTGCGCCGCTCAAGACCGAGCGGCTGGATTATGTGGTCCAGAAGGCGGTGGAGATGGGCGCCGGCACGATCCAGCCGGTGCTGACGCGGTTTACCCAGGTTTCCCGACTCAAGCATGAGCGGCTGGTGGCCAATGCCGTCGAGGCGGCAGAGCAATGCGAGGTGCTGAGCGTACCCACGGTCGAGCCGGAGGTGACGCTGGAGCGGTTGCTCGATGGCTGGCCAGAGGAGCGGGCGCTGATTTTTGCCGATGAGGGGGAGGCTTCGTCTTCGCCGGTGGCGGCGCTGGAGGGGCTCAGGGGGTGCAAGGTTGGCCTGCTGGTCGGGCCGGAGGGCGGGTTTTCCGACGAGGAACGGGCGAAATTGCGAGCCCTGCCCTATGTCGTGCCGATCAGCCTGGGCCCGCGCATCCTGCGGGCCGATACGGCGTCGGTAGCGGCTTTGGCGGTGATTCAGGCAATCATCGGTGATTGGCGATAAAAGGCGATTGCTTTCGGCCCGCGCAACGTTATGTTCCCGGCCAACATTGACCCCTCAGTTCCAGAGGACTGCCTATGGCCGGCGCCGACACCCATTCGCCCCTTATCGAATCGCGGGCCGACCTGATCGAGGCCATGGCGCGCGGGGCCAAACCCGAGAGCGAATGGCGCATCGGCACCGAACACGAAAAGCACGTGTTCCACACCAATCCGCTGCGGCCGGTGGCCTATGAGGGACCGAACGGCATCCGCGCGCTGCTTGATGGCATCCAGGCCGAGACGGGCTGGCATCCGTTCTACGATGGCGACAACCCGATCGGGCTGCGCAATGACGAAGTGGCCGGCGGCATTTCGCTGGAGCCGGGCGGGCAGTTCGAACTCAGCGGATCGCCGCAGGAGGACCTGCATGGCACGGCGGCGGAGCTGGCCGAGCATATGCGGGTCACCAAGAAGGTGGCGGCGCCGCTGGACATTCATTTTCTCGGGCTGGGCGTGACGCCGCTGTGGTCGGTGGACCAGATCTGTTCCATGCCGAAATCGCGCTACGGCATCATGAAGCCCTATATGGAAAAAGTCGGCACGCTGGGCACGTCGATGATGTTCCGCTCGGCCACGGTGCAGGCCAATCTCGATTTTTCCAGCGAAGCCGACATGGTCAAGAAGCTGCGCGTGGCGGTGGCGCTGCAGCCGGTGGCGACGGCCCTGTTCGCCAATTCGCCTTTTTCGGAAGGCCGGGATTCGGGCTATCTCAGCTATCGCAGCCATATCTGGCTCAATACCGATGACGACCGCACCGGCATGCTGCCCTTTGCCTTCGACGAGGGGTTCGGCTTCGAGCAATATGCCGACTATGCGCTTGATGTGCCGATGTATTTCGTCATCCGCAACAAGCAATATGTGAACGTCGCCGGTGAGAGTTTCCGAGCTTTCCTACGGGGCGAGCTGCCGCAATTGCCGGGTGATAAGCCGACGATCAAGGACTGGGAAGATCATCTTTCGACGATTTTCCCCGAAGTGCGGCTCAAGCAGTTCCTCGAAATGCGTGGCGCCGATATGGGCGACGAAAAGTCGGTGACGGCGCTATCGGCGTTCTGGACGGGGCTGCTCTATGACGCGGTGTCGCTGGAAGCGGCCTATGAGCTGATCGAGCCGTGGACGCGCGAAGAGCGTGACGAGATGCGCCGCGAAGTGCCGCGGCTGGCGCTGATGACGCCGCATGACCGCTCCAACCTCTATGATGTAGCGGCGCAGGCCGTTGGCATTGCCGAGGCAGGCCTGGTGCGGCGCGGGCGCCGCAATGGCCAGGGCAAGGACGAAACCATCCACCTGGCACCGCTGGAAGAGACGATACGGCTGGCCAAGTCTCCAGCCCAGCGCTGGGTCGACAAGTTCCGCGGGGAGTGGAACGGAGATGTGACGCGGGTGTTCAAGGAAGCCGAGATGTAGGGCTTAACGCTTCCTGCTTGGAAGGGCACCTGAAGCCATCCCAAAACGCGATGTCATCCCGGCCTTGAGCCGGGATCCATCCCGAGATTGATGGTCTGCGGCGAGGTGGTCCGCTCGATCGACCTTGCGGCTGTGGAACGATCTCAAGATGGGGCCCGGCTCAAGGCCGGGGTGACACCGTGGTTGTGGATGCGCCCTGCAACCACCCCTTCACGAACAAATCCTTGCCTCTCCCCTCCCCTTCGTGCATCACGCCTTCACAATCTCGGAGGGCTTTTCATGCGCGTTCTGGTGATCGGTTCGGGGGGGCGCGAGCATGCGCTGGCATGGAAGATTGCCCAGTCGCCGCTGCTGACCAAGCTTTTCATCGCGCCGGGCAATGGCGGGACTGGCAAGGTGGCCGAAAATGTCGCGATCGACATTACCGACCACAAGGCGGTCACCGATTTCTGCAAGCTCATGGCCATCGACTTCGTCGTGGTTGGGCCCGATGCGCAGGTGGTGGCGGGGCTGGGCGACGATGTGCGAGCGGCCGGGATCGCCTGCTTCTGCCCGAGCAAGGCGGCCGGGCAGTTGGAGGGGTCGAAGGGCTTTACCAAGGCGCTGTGCGACGAGATGGGGATACCCACCGCGGCCTATGGGCGCTTCGACAGCGAGGCGGCGGCCTTGGCGTATCTCTATATGCGGGGCGCGCCCATCGTCATCAAGGCGGACGGGCTGGCGGCCGGCAAGGGCGTAACGGTGGCCATGAGTGTCGAGGAGGCCGAGGCGGCCATTATCGACTGCTTTGCCGGGACGTTCGGGGCTTCGGGCGCCGAAGTGGTGATCGAGGAATATATGGAGGGCGAGGAGGTGTCGCTCTTCGTGCTGTGCGACGGCACGGACATCCTGCCGCTGACCACGGCGCAGGACCACAAGCGAGCCTTTGACGGCGATACCGGGCCCAATACCGGCGGCATGGGGGCGTATTCGCCGGCGCCGGTGATGACACGCGAGATTTATGAGGAAACGCTGGAGCGGGTGATCTGGCCGACGGTGAAGGGGCTGGCGGCGCGGGGGACACCCTATCAGGGGGTGCTCTATGCCGGGCTGATGCTGACGGCGGATGGGCCGAAGCTGGTGGAATATAATGCGCGGTTCGGTGACCCGGAAACGCAGGTGATGATGCTGCGCATGGAAAGCGACCTGCTGGCATTGCTGCATGCCACCGCGACCGGCACGCTGGCCGGGCATGAGGTGGCGTGGAAGGACCAGTATGCGCTGACCGTCATCATGGCGACGCAGGGTTATCCGGGCCACTATGACAAGGGCAGCGAAATCCGCGGGGCCGAGGGCATCGACAGCGACACGCTGGTCGTGTTTCACGCCGGAACGCGCCGGGAGGGTGCGCGTTTACTTGCTGCCGGCGGTCGCGTGCTCAACGTCACCGCCTTGGGCAGGGACGTGAACGAGGCGCAGAGCCGTGCTTATGCAGGCGTGGAGCAGATTGTTTGGCCAGAAGGCTTTTGCCGCCGAGACATCGGCTGGCGCGAAATCGCCCGCACCAGCATCTGAACCTTTCCTCAACTTCGCTGGCCTACCCTTCCTCAAGACCGTCTTTGACGAGACGCCGTCGCAACGTCCGCTGACGCCGCTGCAGAAGCGCGGCAAGGCGCTCGCCGACCGGTTGCGCTCGAAAGGCAAGGAGCGGGGCGGGATGGACACGGTTTCTGGACCTCGGATCGGCGTGGCGCTCGGCGGCGGCTCGGCGCGCGGGCTGACGCATATTCCCTATATCGAAGCGATGGACGAGCTGGGGCTGAAACCCTCGGTGATCTCGGGCACTTCCATCGGCGCGCTGATCGGCTCGGGCTGGGCCGCCGGCATGACCGGCAAGGAGCTGCGCGAACATTCCTATGAAGTGCTGGGCACGATGCGGACCATCGCCACCAAGCTATGGGCGACGCAGATCCGGGGCATCAGCGGCATCCTCAAGAACGGCATTTCGATGCAGCTCGATGCCACCAGCATCGTCGATGCGTTCACGCCGGCCAGTTTTCCGCTGGAATTCAAGGATCTCAAGGTGCCGCTCTATGTGGTGGCGACCGATTTCCAGAGCTGGCACCAGGTGGTGTTCAATTCGGGGCTGCTACGGCCGGCCATTGCCGGCTCCATCGCCATTCCGAGCCTGTTCAAGCCGGTGGTCTATGCCAGCCATATCCTGGTGGATGGCGGGGTGGTCAATCCGCTGCCGCTCGACCAGGCCGATATCGACACCGATTTCCTGATCGGCATCGACGTCAATGGCGACCCCTCGGAGGGCATCGCCAAGACCGACCATAAGGCGCTCGACATCTGGTTCGGCTCGGCCCAGATCATGATGCATTCGCTGACGGCGCATATGATGGCGGCCTATCCACCCGATATCTATATCCGGCCGCATGTGGCCAATTTCGGGGCGCTGGAATTCTGGCGGGTGCGCGAAATCGTCGCCCATGCCGAGATCGAGAAAGAGCGCTTCAAGCGCATCCTGGCCGACAAGGTGGAAGCCTATATCGCCGGCAAGGTGCCGGTGGTGGAGAGCAATCCGGACTAAGCATGCCGGGTCTTGTCGAATCCCCGTCGATGCGCTCGACTCGAGGCATGAAGGACAGCCTGGTCATCGCGCGCTGCACCTGCGGGCAGGTGGAAATCGAGGCATGGGGCAAGCCCATTGCCAGCGTGATCTGCCATTGCGACGATTGCCAGGCGGCGGGACGAATGCTGGCTGAACTGGAGAATGCGCCGCCCTTGCTCGATGCGGCCGGGGGCACGGGGAATGTGCTCTATCGCAAGGATCGCGTGCGGCCGGCCAAGGGTGGGCACCTGCTGGCAGCGCACAAGCTGACGCCGGATTCCAAGACCAACCGGATGGTGGCCAAATGCTGCAACGCGCCGATGGCCATCACCTTCGACGATGCAAGGCACTGGGTGCCGCTCTATCGCGACCGGCTGGAGGGCGTGGTGCCGCCGGTACAATGGCGCATCTGTACGAAATTCGTGCCGGCCGGGGTGGACCTGCCGGATGATGTGCCGGGATATGCGATGTATCCGTTCGGCATGATGGCGGGGCTGGCGCTGTCGGCCGTGGCAATGCTGGTGGCGCGATAGGGCGCTCCTCCGCGATCTACTCCCGCAAGGCGCGGAAGAAGTCGCGCAGCAGGGTTTCGGCGCGGGTGGCGCCGAGGCCGGAGATGACTTCGGGGGCGTGGTGGCAGGTGGGCTGGGTGAAGAGGCGAATACCGTTTTCCACCGCGCCGGCCTTGATGTCCTCGGCGGCGAAATAGACGCGACGCAGGCGGGCATGGGCGATGGCGCCGGCGCACATGGCGCAGGGCTCAAGGGTGACATAGAGGTCGCAGCCATCGAGGCGGCCGGTGCCGCGCGTTTTCAAGGCTGTCCGGATGGCCAGCATTTCGGCATGGGCGGTGGGATCGCCCAGCGCCTTCATGCGGTTGCGCTCGGCGGCGAGAACCACCTCGCCCTCGACGATCACGGCGGCGACCGGGGCTTCGCCATGGGCGGCGGCCTCTTCGGCAAGGGATAAAGCGAGATCCATGGGGGATTGGCTGGTCACGGCAGGTACTCGTCGGCGGGGATTTTGCGCTTGAGCGCTTCGAGCTCGGCCCCGGTCCAGCCTGGCGGCTGGGTGACCGCGACCCAGGCGTCGATATAGTCGCGCGGGGCATAGACATGGCCGTAGCCTATGGGCGAGGTCTGCGCCAGCGCCATGTCGAGCGCCAGCTGCAGGAAGGTGACCACCGGATACCAGTTGAGCGCGGGCGATACATCGGGACCGCGCGGCGCGGCGAGCCAATCCGGGCGCTGCCAATCGGCCGCGGGATCGAAGAAAACGATCGGGTCGCTGGCATATTGCAGGAAGACAGTCCGCATCGGCCCCCAGGGCGTATCGGGCCAGGCCGTCGTGCCTGACTGGTTGAGAAAGCGGATGGCGGTATCATTGCCGAAGCGCGGCAGCCAAGCAGGCGAGCCGGGCTGGCGATTGGTGGTGGCCCAGCGCCAGATGCCGCTGGAAAACGGCGGCCCGACCCAGAGCGCGCCCTGGAAGGGATCGCCCAGCACGTCATAGAGCGGGGCGGAGGCCTGCGAGGCCAGGGCGCCCAAGCTCAGGCCGTGAAGGTAGAGCCGGGGACGCTGGGTTTTCGGCAATTGCGTCCAGTGTTCATAGACGGTCTGGAACAGGGCCTGGGCGGTTTCGCTGCCATAGTCGGGCTCCACCAGCAGCGACAGCCAGGAGGTGAGATAGGAATATTGCACCGCAACGGTGGCGACGTCGCCGCCATGGAGATATTCCAGCGTGTCGATGGCGGCGCGGTCGACCCAGCCGGTGCCGACCGGCATGACCAGGACCAGCACCGAGCGGTCGAAGGCGCCGATGCGCTCCAGCTCGGCCAAAGCCAGCCGGGCGCGGGCCTCCACCGTCGGCGCCGAGCGCAGACCGACATAGCTGCGCAGGGGCTCGATGGCCGGCTTGCCGGTCATGGCCGTGATGGCGGCGGCATCGGGGCCGGTCTGCACATAGAGGCGGGCATCGCGCCCGATCGTGTTCCAGGGGATGAGCGAGGCGTCGCTGCCGGTCTGGCTGGGGCGAGCGGGCGCATCGCCACTGTCGGACACCACAGCATCGAGCCGCTCATAGAAGCGGTCGGCCAGGCGGAGGGCGCCGCGCAGCACGACGCCATTGACCAGGAGGGCCATCACGGCGCCGACCAATAATGCACTGAGCAGCAGGGCGGCGCGAGGCGGCATGGCGGGCGGCAGCTTCTGCCAGACGAGGCGGATCAGCGTGACGAGCAGCTTGCCGGCCAGCATGAGCAGCAGGGCGATGGGCAGGGCCACAGCCGCGATCAGCAGGGGCTGGCTGGTGGCGACCGGGGCCATGCCCATGACGGCGCGCACCGAATTCTGCCAGGGATTGGCATTGCCCAGCGCGATGCCGAGCAGCACGAGACAGGCCAGGGCCACGACAAAGCCGAGCAGGCGCGTGATCCGTCCGGGGGGGACGCGCAGGCCGAGAAAGCCCCAGGACCAGTGAGCGAAATTGCCGATGCCATAGCCCACGGCGAAGCTGCAGCCGGAAAGGACGCCCTGCACCAGTTCGGTGCGCGGCAGCAGCGAGGGGGTGAGCGAGAGGGCGAACAGCACCGAGCCGAGCAGCAGGCCGGGCGGCGAGAAATGATAGGCCACCAGGTCCCAGCCTGCATTGATGCGGCGGGCCAGGGCGTGCCAGGCCGATGTGCGCGTGTCCGTCATGGCGCTAGGTGAACCGGTGGCGGGGGATTGGTCAATCGGGGTTGGGATGGGGCGATGTTTTGTGGGATACCCCCTCCCTGTCCCTGACAGGGGGAGGAGTAGTGCGGTGGGTCGGGCAACATGGTGCCTCGAAGGCAATCTGTTCACCTTCCTGGGCGCATTCCGTTTGTGCGATGCCGGTGTTCATCGCCACCCTCCCCCTTGAGGGGAGGGTAGGCAGGAGCCGATAGAACAGCGGATTGCCAATACCGCGCAAATCCGGGTCGGAAACCGCTGTCTCCTGCCCTATATTCTCCACCCAGGAGAATCGCCCTTGCCCATCCGTCAGCTACCCGAAGACCTGATCAACCGCATTGCCGCCGGCGAGGTGGTGGAGCGGCCTGCCAGCGTGGTCAAGGAGCTGGTGGAGAATGCCATCGATGCCGGGGCAAGCCGGGTGGTGGTGACCACGGCGGCGGGCGGCAAGGGGCTGATCCGCATCGAGGATGACGGGCATGGCATGGACCGGGCCGACCTGGTGCTGTCGGTGGAGCGGCATGCGACATCCAAGCTCTCGGCGGACGATCTTGACGATATCCGCACGCTGGGCTTTCGCGGTGAGGCTCTGGCCTCGATCGGGTCGGTGGCGGAGCTGAGCATTGCCTCACGCACGGCGGAGGCGGAGAGCGGGCTGCGCCTTACGGTGCGTAACGGGTTGCGATCGGGGCCGGTACCGCAGGCGATGAACCGGGGCACAGTGGTCGAGGTGAAGAATCTGTTCGCCAATGTGCCGGCGCGGCTGAAATTCCTCAAGACCGACCGGGCCGAGGCCGGGGCGATTACCGATGTGGTGAAGCGCCTGGCCATGGCCAATCCCGCGGTGCATTTCGTGCTCAATGGCAGCGACCGGACGGCGAGCAACTGGCCTGCCGTGACGGGGACCGGGGCCTTGCAGGCGCGGCTGGGCCAGGTGATCGGCGACGATTTCGCCGACAATGCGGTGACGCTGGCGACGAGCCGCCATGGCGTGGTGGTGGCGGGACTGGCGGGGTTGCCGACCTATACGCGGGCCAATTCGCTGAGCCAGTTCTATTTCGTCAATGGCCGCTCGGTGAAGGACAAGGTGCTGGTGGGCGCGGTACGGGCGGCCTATGCCGATTATGTGTTCCGCGACCGCTTTCCTGTCGCGGCGCTCTATATCGCCATCGACCCCGGCGAGGTGGATGTGAACGTGCATCCGGCCAAGGCGGAATTGCGCTTTCGCGATGCCGGGGCGGTGCGCGGCGCGGTGATCCGCGCCATCGGCGAGGCGCTGGCGGCGGCGGGATTCAAGGCTTCGGGCACGGTGGCCGAGGATGTGCTGGGGGCGTTTACGGCGCCGGCTTATGCAGCCCCCTCGCCTGCCCCGACCTATCGGGCCGAGACCGGGGCGCCGTTTGCCGGCTATGAGCGCGTGGGCGCGGGGAGCGCCAATCCGTTTGCGCCCGATTTCGGCGCCACGCTGGAGGGGCTGAGCGAACCGAGCGCCCGCGTGGAGGCCGAGGCGGCGCCGGCTTTGATGGAGTTTCCGCTGGGCACGGCGCGGGCGCAGATGTTCGACAATTTCATCATCGCGCAGAATGGCGAGGGGCTGCTGCTGGTGGACCAGCATGCGGCGCATGAACGGCTGGTCTATGAGCGGTTCAAGGCGCAGCTCGCCGCCGGCCCGGTGGTGAGCCAGGCGCAGTTGATCCCGCTGGTGGTGGAACTGCCGGAGGAGGATTGCGCCCGGCTGGAAGAGGCGGCGGGCGAGCTGGAGCGGTTCGGGCTCTATCTCGAACGGTTCGGGCCGCGTGCCGTGGCGGTGCGCGAGACCCCGGCTTTGCTGGGCAATTCGGATATCGAAGGGCTGGTGCGCGACGTGGCGGATGGCCTGGCGGAATGGGAGAGCATCGCGGCGGTGAGCGACCGGATGGAGGCGATCATCGCGCGCATGGCCTGCCACGGCTCGGTGCGCGCGGGGCGGCGGCTGCGGGTGGACGAAATGAATGCGCTGCTGCGCGACATGGAAGCGACGCCGCATTCGGGCCAGTGCATCCATGGGCGGCCGACTTATGTCGAGCTGAAGAAGAGGGATATTGAGCGGTTGTTCGGGCGGAGCAGGTAAGCGTATCATCGAACGATACGAGTTTCTTGACTTAAGACTACGTATCATATATTGATACGTCAATGGACAGACGATGATCGGATCGTTCAAAGGCAAATTTGCCGAAGACGTCTCGCGGGGCAAAAGCCCCAAGGGCTTTGCGGCGGATATCCTGCGGCCGGCGCAGCGCAGGCTGGCGGCCCTGATGGCAGCCACCGAGCTTGCCGATCTAAAGGTTCCGCCGGGCAATCGGCTTGAAGCGCTATCCGGCAATCGCGCCGGGCAGCACTCGATCCGCATCAACGATCAATGGCGCATCTGCTTCCGCTGGATCGATGGCCGCGCCGAGGATGTCGAGATCGTGGATTATCACTGAAGGAAAATAGCCATGGCCATCAGGATCATGCCTCCGGTTCACCCCGGCGAATATCTCCGTGAAGAATTGCTGGAGCCGCTGGCGCTGACGCCCTATGCGCTCGCCGCCCGGCTTGGCGTGCCGCGCACGCGGATCGAGCGGCTGGTGCGGGAGGAGACGGGCGTGACGCCCGACACGGCGCTGCGGCTGGGGCGGTTCTTTTCAATGACGCCCGAATTCTGGATTAATATGCAGGGGCTCTATGACCTGACGCTGGCCGAGGCGGAGGCGAACGAGGCGCTGAGGTCGATTGAACCGATGAGCCTGCCTGCGGCCTAACCCCTACTGGAACACGCTGGCGCCCCTGTCCGCCACGCCGACGAGGCTCCTGAAGCCGGCGAAGAGTTCGCGGCCCATGCCGTAATGCTGGGGGCGGAGGTCTTCGGTGGCGGGGGTGCGGGAGAGGAATTCGCGTTCGTCGCCGAGGAAGGTGAGCGTGCCTTCATTGGCGTCGAGGCGGATGAGGTCGCCGTCGCGGATCTTGGAGATGGGGCCGCCGTCGATGGCTTCGGGCGTCATGTGGATGGCGGCGGGGACCTTGCCGGAGGCGCCGGACATGCGGCCGTCGGTGAGGAGAGCGACCTTGAAGCCGCGATCCTGCAGGATGCCGAGCGAGGGGGTGAGCTTATGGAGTTCGGGCATGCCGAGGGCGCGGGGGCCGGAGAAGCGGACCACGGCGATCATGTCGCCGGTGAGTTCGCCGGCCTTGAAGGCGGCCTGCAGGCCTTCCTGGCCATGGAAGACGCGGGCGGGGGCTTCGACCACGCGGTGCTCGGGCTTGACGGCGGAGACCTTGATGACCGAGCGGCCGAGATTGCCAGTGAGGAGCTTGAGGCCGCCCGAGGTCTGGAACGGGGCCTTGGTCGAGGTCAGCACTTTGGGCAGGGCGGATTCCTTCGGCGCGGGTTCGAAGGTGAGCTTGTCCTCGATGAGCTTGGCTTCGACCTTGTAGCCGGAGAGGCCCTCGCCCCAGACCGTCTTGACGTCTTCGTGCAGGTGCCCGGATTCCAGCAGTTCCTGGATGAGGAAGCCCATGCCGCCGGCGGCGTGGAAATGGTTCACGTCGGCCACGCCATTGGGGTAGACGCGGGCCAGCAGGGGCGTCGCGTCGCTGAGATCGCTCATGTCGTCCCAGGTGACCTGAAGGCCGGCGGCGGCGGCGATGGCGATGAGGTGCATGGTGTGATTGGTGGAGCCGCCGGTAGCGTGCAGGCCCACCAGGCCGTTGACGATGGCCTTTTCGTCGATGACGTGACCGACCGGGGTGTAGTTATTGCCCAGGGCGGTCAGCGACAGGGCGCGGACGGTGGCTTCCTTGGTCAAGGCGTCACGCAAGGGGGTGCCGGGATTGACGAAGCTGGCGCCGGGCAGGTGCAGGCCCATGATCTCCATGAGCATCTGGTTGCTGTTCGCGGTGCCGTAGAAGGTGCAGGTGCCGGCCGAGTGGTAGGACTTGCTCTCGGCTTCGAGCAGTTCGGCGCGGCCGACCTTGCCCTCCATATAGAGCTGGCGGACCTTGCTCTTTTCGTCATTGGGCAGGCCCGAGGGCATGGGGCCGGCGGGCACGAAGACGGCCGGCAGATGGCCGAAGGTCAGGGCGCCGATGAGCAGGCCGGGCACGATCTTGTCGCAGATGCCGAGATAGACAGCCGCGTCGAACATGTTGTGGCTGAGGGCGATGGCCGTCGACATGGCGATGACGTCGCGGGAGAACAGCGAGAGGTCCATGCCCGGCTGGCCCTGGGTGACGCCATCACACATGGCGGGGACGCCGCCGGCGACCTGGGCGGTGGCGCCGATGGAACGGGCCGCTTCCTTGATGATATCGGGGTAGAATTGATAGGGCTGATGGGCCGAGAGCATGTCGTTATAGCTGGTGACGATGCCCAGATTGAGCGCCTTGTTGCCGGCGAGCTGGGCCTTTTCGGCCGGCGAGCAGGCGGCGAAGGCGTGGGCGAGATTGCCGCAGGACAGCACGGCGCGGTTGACGCCGGCTTCGCGCGCGGCGTCGAGGCGGTTCAGGTAGTCCCGGCGGCTGTCGCGGCTGCGCGCGGCAATGCGGGTGGTGACATCCTGGATGGCCTGGTGGACAGACATGGTCGAGCTCCTACAAAATGACCGGAGCCGCGTAGTGGCCTAAGCAGTCGATTGGGGACCGCGAAGGGGACTATGGGCACCAGTAGACAGTGACGGCGTGGCCGGACCGCAGGACGGCACGAATGGGCATGTCCGCGACGGGACCATCGCCCAGAGCCGTGTCGAGCACGTCGGCCTTTTCCTCCCCTTCGATATGAAGGTACAGCCCATCCGTGCGGAGGAGACGCGGAAGGGTAAAGGTGATGCGCGGCTCGCCGGCGCCGGGCGCGCGGATGGCGAGGGCCGGGCCTTCGGCGCTCAGCGCCTGGTCGAGCGTGTCGCCGCCGGGGAAGAAGCTGGCAGTGTGACCGTCATTGCCCATGCCGAGGATGACGGCGGCGAAAGTGTCGGGCAGGTCGGCCAGGAGCGCATTGGTTTTGGCGACATGGGCCGCGTCGGGCTCGGCGCCGCCCGAATAGAGCGGGAAGAAGCGGGCGGTGGCGGCGGGGCCCTGCAGCATGCGCTCGTTGACGAGGAGCGCGTTGGAGCGATCATTGGTTTCATCGACCCAGCGCTCGTCGACCAGGGTGACGATGACCTTGGACCAGTCGATGTCCTTGGTCTTGCCCAGGGCCTGGAAGAAACGGCCGGGGGTGGAGCCGCCGCTGACCGCGATGGCTGCCGTTCCGCGCGTCTCGATGGCGGCGCGGATGCGATCGGCCACGGCCTCGGCCAGTTCCCTGGCGAGGGTGGGCTTGTCGGCGAAGCTGCGGCGGTCGATGGTCATGGGCCGGTCACTCGTGGTCATGGGCCGATATGGCCCTGATGTCTCAGTCGACACCCTCCCCCTCGCGGGGAGGGATCAAGGGTGGGGGGCGGTTGGCCCGGATATCCGAGCTCCCAACACCCCCTCCCAACCTCCCCCGTCAAGGGGGAGGTGCCGCCTGGTGGATGCGGGTCTATCGCACCCAACAGGCCTCATCACACATCATCCTCATACCATGTCCGGCCGTCGCGTTCGATCAATGCGATGGCGCCGGATGGGCCCCAGGTGCCGGCGGTGTAGGCCTGCGGGGGTTCGCTGGCGCGTTCCCAGGCTTCGCGGATCGGGTCGATCCATTTCCAGGCGGCTTCGAGTTCGTCGCGGCGCATGAACAGGGTCTGGCTGCCGCGGATCACGTCCATCAGCAGGCGCTCATAGGCTTCGGGCGTGCGCTCGGTGAAGGTGGCGGCGAAGCTCAGGTTCAGCGGCACTTCGCGCAGGCGCATGCCGCCGGGACCCGGATCCTTGATCATCATCATCAGCTTGACGCCCTCGTCGGGCTGCAGGCGGATGATGAGCTTGTTGGCCTTGGGCGCGCCTTCGGCGTGATCGAAGATGGAGTGCGGGATCGGCTTGAACTGGATGCAAATCTCCGAGACGCGGCTGGCCATGCGCTTGCCGGTGCGGAAATAGAAGGGCACGCCCGACCAGCGCCAGTTTTCGACTTCCGCCTTGAGGGCGACGAAGGTTTCGGTGCGGCTGCCCTTTTTCTCGTCGGGCAATTCGTCCTGATAGCCGGCGACCGAGGTGGTTTCGGACTTCACGCCCTTATACTGGCCGCGCACGGTGTTGCGGGCCACGTCGCCATTGCTGATCGGCTTGAGCGCGCGCAAAACCTTGAGCTTTTCGTCGCGCAGGGCATTGGCGTCGTCGCTGGCCGGCGGCTCCATGGCCACGAGGCAGAGGAGCTGCAGCATGTGGTTCTGGATCATGTCGCGCAGGGCGCCGCTCTCGTCGTAATAGCCGCGCGTGCCGGCGCCGACCGATTCCGCCACGGTCAGCTGGACATGGTCGATATGGGCCGAATTCCAGATCGGCTCGAACAGCGTATTGGCGAAGCGCAGGGCCAGCAGGTTCTGGACGGTCTCTTTGCCGAGATAATGGTCGATACGATAGACCTGATCTTCCTTGAATATCTTGGCGACGCCGTCGTTGATTTCGACCGACGAAGCCAGGTCGTGGCCCAGCGGCTTTTCGATGACGACGCGGGCATCGCGGCGATAGAGCTTCTTGCTGTGGAGATATTCGGCGATGGGCTCGAACAGGTCGGGCGCCACCGCGAGGTAGAAGGCGCGGATGACCTTGGGATCGTCGCGCAGCTTGGCGCCGAGATCGCCGGCCTCGTCGGGCTTGCTGGCGTCGACCGGGACATAGGAGAAAATCTTGATGAAGCGGTCGATGACCTTTTCGTCCTGATATTCCTTCTCGACGAACTGGGCGATGGCGTCGCGCGCCGCTTTCTGGAAATCGGCGTCGGAGAGCTTGGATCGCGAGGCGCCGATGATGCGGCTATTGTCGTCGAACTGGCCGTCCTTGAAGCGATGATACAGCGCCGGGATCAGCTTGCGCTTGGTCAGGTCGCCCGTGGCGCCGAACACCACATAGTCGAAAGGCTGGACGGGAATGATACGGCTGGACACTGGGGCAAGTCCCTTAGTTTGACGCAAAGTTCTGCTTGGCGAGGATGACGGCCCCATGGAGGGGCTCGAATTTGGGCAGGGCGACGAAATTGCCGTAGCGCTGCGAGAGAATGGGGTAGAGGCGCTCGCCGAAGCCGCCGACAATGGCCATGACCTGGGCGCCATGTTTTTTGAACCAGCGGGCATAGGTGTCGATGTATTCGAGCTCGATATCGAGCATCTTGCGGGCAACCGGGTCGCCTTTTTCGAGATAATCGATGAAAAGCGGCATCAGCTTGCCGAATTCGGCCGGGGCGCGGCCGATGAGGGCATCGTCGCATCCCTCGCTGCCATCGCTGCTGGTGATCCTGAGGTCGAGCGCCGTGGCGAAAGCCCAGGCCATGACGGCCTGATTGTCGCCGCCGAGCCGGGCGATTACTGCCTTGGTCAGCGGCGAGGCCTCGACCAGGCCATCTTCAGCCTCGACCGAATAGCGCATCAGCTCGCGGCCGAGAATGGCGCCGCTCATCTGGTCGCCGGTGGGAAAGCCCCAGCCGCCGGCCTGGTGGCGCTTGCCATCGACGATGGACATGGCGGCCGATCCGGTGCCGACGATGATGACCCCGCCCTCTTCGCCGCCAAGGGCGCCAGCATGGGCAATATCGATATCGTCATAGACCTTCACCCCGGCGAAGGGCCAGGGACGGGCGGCGAATTCGGCGCGGGCAGAATCCATGCGGCCGCCGGCCATGCCGAAGCAGGCATAGGTATTGGCGGTTTCGGCATAATCGAGGCCGGCCGCCCTGAACACGTCGCGGGTGCCGTCGCTGATGGCCTTGAAGGCAGGCTCGCCATCGTCGATCTGCAGGTTGGAGCGGCCGTTCCTGACTTCGGCCAGCGTCTTCAGATTCTCGTCGGCCAGACGCACGCGGCAATTGGTACCGCCACCATCAACGCCAAGGTAGTATCTGGTCACGCCAGGGTGCTCCGAACTTTGGGGGATTCTAGGGTCTGGTTTCGGCGCGGACCATAATGCGAAAGATGCTAAGACGAAAGTAGAATAAGGCACAAAAAGCAGCCGCCAGGGACGCTGCAGGCATGGCCTGCCGCCATGGATGGCGCAACCCGTTCGGCGCTCGCGCTTTTTGCTGTTATGACCGCAGCGGCGGACGGTTACGGAGAGGTGCAAATGACTGGACATGTGCTGGTGCTGGGCGGGGCGCGCTCGGGCAAGACGGCCTTTGCCGAGCAGTTGGCCATTCGCAGCGGCAGCAGGCCCGCCTATATGGCGACGGCCCAGGCGCTGGACGCCGAAATGCGCGACCGGGTGGCCAGCCACCGCGCCGGGCGGGCCGCACGCTTCACCACGATCGAGGAACCGCTGGCGCTATCGGATGCGCTGGTGGCGGCGGCGAAAAAGCACGATGTGATCCTGGTGGATTGCCTGACGCTGTGGATCACCAATCTGCTGGTGGCCAACGAGGACGTGGCCAAGGCGGTGAGCGAACTGGGGGCGACGCTGGTGCAGCTCAAGGCGGCCAGGGTGATCCTGGTGAGCAATGAGGTGGGGCTGGGCATCGTGCCCGATAATGCCATGGCGCGGACGTTTCGCGACCTGGCGGGATCGGCGCATCAGCGGCTGGCCGAGATTTGCGACGAGGTGCATTTCATCGTGGCCGGGCTGCCGATGACGCTGAAGAGCGCGGCGGGGCGGGGGCGAGTGTATGAGGCTTGAGGGGTGGGGCACGCCCTCGTGGTTCGAGGCGCTGAAGAAGCGCACCTCACCATGAGGGCTACTTTTAGCCCGGTGTTCCAGTAGCCTCATGGTGAGGTGCGAGCCCTTCGCGAGCCTCGAACCACGAGGGCGTGGCAAGGCCCCGCGCCTAAGCCACCCAGACCAATAGCGCCACTACCACACTCAGCCCCAGCAGCACATTGAGCGTGCTGCGATAGAGCACCAGTGCGCGCAGGATGTCGCTGCCGACCAGAGCCGATTTACCGTCGCCGAAGCTGGGGAGGTCGACCAGTTCGCCATCGTAGCTGCGCGGGCCACCCAGCTTGAAGCCGAGGGCGCCGGCGAAGGCGGCTTCGGGCCAGCCGGCATTGGGGGATTCGTGCTTGGAAGCATCACGGCGGGCGGCGGCCCAGGCCTTGCTGGGGCTGGCATGGGGCGTGATGAAGCAGGCGGCGATAACGAGAATGGCGGTAAGGCGGGCGGGGAGCCAGTTGACGAGATCATCGAGCTTGGCGGCGGCCCAGCCATAGTCTCGATAGCGCTCGTTCATGTGGCCGATCATGGAATCGGCGGTGTTGATGGCCTTGTAGAGGGCGATGCCGGGCAGGCCGAAAACGACCAGCCAGAACCAGGGGGCGACGACACCGTCGGAGGTGCTTTCAGCCAGGGTTTCGATGGCGGCGCGGGCGGCGCCGGCCTCATCGAGCGCCTGCGGGTCGCGGCCGACAATGTGGCTGACGGATTCGCGGCCGGCTTCGAGCGAGGTGCGCAGGGCGGTGGCAACGGCTTCGACGGCGCGGCCGAGTTCCTTTTGCGCGAGGAAGGGCGTGGCGACGAGGATTTCGAGCACCCAGCCGAAGGGGAGGCTGCGCAGGAGCTGCTGGACCATGAGCGCAACGACAAGCGTGACCAACAGCAGCAGGCCGAGCGTGAAAATGCCGGCATCGCGGCGTTGGCTGGGCGTGCGCTCGCGCTTGTCGACGCCTTTTTCCATGAAGGTGATGAAACGGCCGATCCAGATGACGGGATGGCCGATGGCGTCAGTGAGGCGGGGCGGATAGCCGAGCCAGCGCTCCAGCAGCAGCGCGAGGGGGGGAATGAAGGACATCAGAATACCCCCTCATCCGCCCTTCGGGCACCTTCTCCCACCAGGGGAGAAGGGGACGGAACCGAGACATCGCAGTCGGAACCCTTCTCCCCTCGTGGGAGAAGGTGGCTCGGCGCAGCCGAGACGGATGAGGGGGCAGCAGCCACTTTCACCATTGAACGTCCTCCGCCAACGCCAGCAGGGCTTCGATATCGAGATGCTTTTCGAGGTGGGCGGCCAGATCGTCAAGGGCCTGCTCGACGCCCGCTTCATAGGCGAGGTCGGGGCTGGCGGCGTTGCCGAGGACAGCGCGGCGGAACGGATCGGCGGCGAAGAGGCCGTGCAGGTAGGTGCCGGCGACGCGGCCATCCGGGCTCACGGCGCCTTCGTTTTCACCAGCGACATGAGCAAAGGGGCGGTTGCGGTCGGGGCCCGAGGTGGCGCCCATATGCATGTGATAGCCGCTGATGGCGGCGCCGGAGGCGGCGTGAACGGCCTGTTCGACGCGGAGTTGCTTGACCGGGGTAAGCGTGGTTTCGACGTCGAGCAGGCCGAGGCCGGGACTGCTGCCGGGGGGGCCCTCGACGCCATCGGGATCGGCGATGGTGCGGCCGAGCATCTGGTAGCCGCCGCAGATGCCGAGGATTTGGCCACCGGCGCGGTGGTGGGCGGCAACGTCGACATCCCAGCCGTTGTGGCGGAGGGCGGCGAGATCGCTGCGCGTCGCCTTGGAGCCGGGCAGGATGATCAGATCGGCGTTGCGGGGCAGCGGCTGGCCAGGCTCGACGAGGATGAGACTGACGCCAGGCTCGGCGCGCAGGGGATCTAGATCATCGAAATTGGCGATGCGCGGCAGGCGAGGCACGGCGATGGTGAAGGCCCCTGCCCGGCTGGATGAATAGGATTCCAGCGCGAGGACGTCTTCGGCGGGGAGTTTTGTGGCGTCGGTGAACCAGGGGACGGGGCCGAAGCAGGGGACGCCGGTGCGCTGCGCGATGAAACGAACGCCGTCGGCGAAGAGGGCGGGATCGCCCTGGAACTTGTTGACCAGGGTGCCGCGAACCAGCGCCGCATCGGCGGGATCGATGACGGCGAAGGTGCCGACCAGCGAGGCGATGACGCCGCCGCGGTGGATGTCGCCGACGAGAACCACCGGCACATTGGCGGCCTGGGCGAAGCCGAAATTGGCGAGATCGTTGGCGCGCAGATTGACCTCGGAGGCGCTGCCGGCGCCCTCGACGACAACCACATCCAAATCACGGGCAAGCTCCGAGAAAGCGGCAAGAATTTCGGGCATCAGCTTGCCCCTTTCCTGCCAGTATGCCCGCGCCGACATGGAGGCGCGGCGCTGGCCACGCACCACGACCTGCGAGCCGGTTTCCTGCTCGGGCTTGAGCAGCACCGGGTTCATGGCCGTGACGGGGTCGCGGCGGGCGGCGCGGGCCTGCAGGGCCTGGGCGCGGCCGATTTCGCCTCCATCCGCGGTGACGGCGGCGTTGTTGGACATGTTCTGCGGCTTGAAGGGGGCGACGCGGAGGCCGCGATTGACCAGCGCGCGGCAGAGGCCGGCGACGAGGAGGGATTTGCCGACATCGGAGCCGGTGCCCATGAACATCAGGGATTTAGCTGGCATCGGTCCCCCTCATCCGCCCCTTCGGGGCACCTTCTCCCACAAGGGGAGAAGGGAAGAAAGAGGCAGCATCAAGCCGCATCCACGACATGGGCGTAAGACCCCATGACGCGGTTGATAGCGGCGCCCATGGGGGGCAAGGGATCGCCGCGGGCGTCGGTGGCGGCGAAGAGGGGCGGCAGGCGGGATTGGCGGGCCGAGGAATAGTGGAATTCGTGGCCGTTGAGAGCGCGGGGCCAGGGGAGCGGGCCGGACTGGGTGAGGCGGCGATAGCCGAGGATGCGTTTGGGCCGATCGATGCGCGTGGTGACGGGCAGCAGGCCGGCCATGGGGTGGCCCTGCCCCGACTTGTCAACGAGGGTTTCGCCGAGAACCATGAAGCCACCGCATTCGCCATAGAGCAGCGCGCCCCGGTCGCGGGCGGCGATGAGGCCGGCTTTGAAACGTGCCGCATTGGCGAGAGTGTCCGCATGGAGTTCGGGATAACCGCCGGGGAGGTAGATGGCGTCGGCAGCGGCTGATGGGGCTTCGTTGGCCAGGGGCGAGAAGAAGCTGAGGGTGGCGCCCATGGCGCGCCAGCCGTCGACAATATGCGGGTAAAGGAAGGCGAAGGCGTCGTCGCGGGCCACGGCAATGTGTTGGCCGAGGGGCGGCAGCGGCGCGGGGGCCGTGTCGGCAGCGGCGATGGGGGTGGCGAGCGCGGTGAGGCGGGGGAGATCGATGTAGTTGCTGACGGCTTCGGCGGCGGCGGCGAGGAAGGTGTCGAAGGCGGCGACTTCGCCGGGCAGGACGAGGCCGAGATGGCGTTCGGGGATGGCCAAAGCCGCATCGCGGGGGATGGCGCCGAGGCAGGGAATGCCGGTCGCGGTGAGGGCGTCGAGCAGCATGCGCTCGTGCTTCATGGAGGCGACGCGATTGAGCACGGTGGCGGCAATGCGGACGCCGGGGCGCCAATTGGCGAAGCCGGCGACGAGGGGGGCGACAGACTGGCTCTGGCGCTCGGCATCGACGACAAGGATGACGGGGAGCTCGAGCAGTTCGGCGAGATCGGCGGTGGAGCCGGTATGGTCGGCGGCGCCATCGAAGAGGCCCATGACGCCTTCGACCAGCAGCAGATCGGCGCCGGTGGATTGGGTGGCGGCGAGGGATTTGAGGCGGGCGGCGGACATGGACCAGGGGTCGAGATTGACCGCCTCGCGCAGGGCGGCGCGGGCGAGGAAGGCGGGGTCGATATAGTCGGGGCCGGTCTTGGCGGGGGCGACGACGCGGCCGCTGCGACGCAGGGCGGCGAGCAGGCCGAGGGTGATGGTGGTCTTGCCGGAGCCGGAGCGGGGGGCGGCGATGATGAGGCCGGATGTCATGGGTGGGCGCCGATTCTGGCAGTCGACCTTCCCTCCCCCAGGGGAGGGATCGAGGGTGGGGGTCCTTCAGTGATCCACAAGGCGACCCCCTCCCCAGCTTTGCTACGGCCCTTCGGGCCTAGCGGCGCAACCCTCCCCCTAAGGGGGAGGGTGGGCAGATTGTGAGATCTTTGCTCAGCCAAAGACATGCCTCCGGGCTTCATCGACATACCAATCGAGGCTCTGCCGGTAAGCGCTGACGGGGCCGAGGACGACGATGGCGGGCGTGGGCACATCGGCGAGGGTGTGGGCATCAGCGAGAGTGGTTTCGATGATGGACTGGGCGGGCGTTGCGGCGTGGGAGACCACGGCGAGGCGGTCGGTGGCGGGGCGGCCGGCGGCGAGGAGCTTTTGCGCGATGGAGGCGAGGTGTTTTACCGCCATGAACATGACGATGACAGGGGCGGCGTTGGCGACGGCGGCCCAATCGACGGAATGGGGGACCGCGCCGGTTTCGTCGTGGCCGGTGAGGAAGATCACGGCGTGGTTGGTGTCGCGGTGGGTGATCGGGATGCCGGCATAGGCGGGACCGGCGAGGCCGGCGGAAATGCCGGGGACGATGCGGAAGGGGATGCCGGCGCGGGCCAAGGCCCCGGCCTCTTCACCGCCGCGGCCGAACATGAAGGGGTCGCCGCCCTTGAGGCGGAGGACGCGCTTGCCGGAACGGGCGAGGTCGATCAGTTGCAGGGTGATGTCGGCCTGCTTGGGCGAGGGCTTGCCGCCGCGCTTGCCGGCGAAGATTTTCTCGGTGTGCTTGGGGGCCATGGCGAGGAGGTCGGGCGAGACGAGGGCGTCATGCACGATGATGTCGGCCTGGCCGAGGGCGTGGTAGGCGAGCAGCGAGACGAGGCCGGGGCCGCCGGGGCCGGCGCCGACGAGCCAGACCGAGCCGGGCTGCAGCGGGGGGAAATCGGCGTGGTCGAGGGCGGCGAAATGGCCAGGCATTAGCGATGTGCTCCTGGGACTACGTCGGTGGGTTCGCGTGCGTGGCGATGAACACGGAGGCCGGAGCTGGCGCCTCCCTCCCCCTTGAGGGGAGGGATTGAGGGAGGGGGTCCGTCGGTGGGCCACAAAGCGACCCCCTCCCCAGCTCTGCTACGGCCCCTTGGGCCGAGCGGCGCTACCCTCCCCTCAAGGGGGAGGGTGGGAAGGAGCCGATAGTAGTGCCCTTGTAGGCCCCGGTCCGAATGGGCACATTGGAGGAAAGGAGCACCGGCAAAGCCATGAAAATCCTGATCCTGGGCGGCACCGGCGAGGCGCGGGAGCTGGCTAATCGGCTGGTGGCGATGGGGCATGAGGTGACGACCTCGCTGGCGGGGCGCACGCAGGGCCCCAAGCTCCCCGAAGGCAAGATGCGCATGGGCAAGTTCGGCGGGATTCCGGGGCTGGCAGCGTATCTGAAAGTGGCTGGGATCGATCGGCTGGTGGATGCGACCCATCCCTATGCCGGGCTGATTTCCATCAATGCAGTGGCGGCGGCGCAGCAGGCCAGGGTGCCGCTGGTGCGCTATATGCGACCGGCCTGGGAGCAGCAGATCGGCGCCGACTGGATGACGGTGGAGACTGTGGCCGAGGCCGCGGCAGCTTTGCCGGCCAATGCCGATGTGCTGCTGACGACGGGCCATAGCGGGCTGGAACATTTTCTCGAACGGGACGATTGCCAGTTCGTGGTGCGGACCATCGAGGCGCCGGCCATGGACCTGCCGCCCCATGCCAGCCTGTTGCAGACGCGGCCGCCCTATTCGGTGGCCGACGAAATGGCGCTGATGCAGCGGGAGGGCATCACTCATCTGGTCACCAAGAATTCGGGTGGCGGGCAGACTGCGGCCAAGCTGGAAGCGGCGCAGAAACTGGGGGTCAAGGTTATCATGATCGCGCGGCCGGTCTATGGCCCGGCCAATGAAGTGGCGAGCCTGGATGAGGCGATTGCGGCGCTGGATATCGGTGGCTGACCGAAGGCGTCGAGCGTGAAGCCCGGGCCGCAATCGGCCAGGGCGCAGGTGGCGTAGCGCGATTTGCGTTTGCCCAGGCGCAGCGGGCCGGCGGCGGCGGCGGCGCCTTCGGCAAGGCCGAGCATGGTCAGGTCGCCATCATCGAGCAGGCGCAAAGGCACGCCGAAATGGGCGGCGACATGCAGCGGGAGAGCGGTGCCCAGCTTGCGCTTGTGGGTGGCGATGGCGGCGAGATGGGTGGCGGCAAGACCGGCCTCGGCCAGGCTGGCCGCGATCAGGTCGATCAGCTCCTGCGCCGTGGCGGCGCTGGCAAAGCCGATTCCGGCGACGATGCGTCCCGATACTTGCGTCATCCGTGGCCTCGTGCAGTTCGGACTTGGTCCCCGATTTGGGTCGACCGCACCGAATTCTGTTTCAGTTCCATCGCGGGAACTCTGCGCGACCTGCTTGTAGGCGGGGGGAAGCGCGTGGTCAATCAATGGCTTGCGGCGGGCTGCGTCCAGATCAGAATGCTTCTGAAAATGATTTGCAAATTCAACGACTTGCCGTATCGCGGGCTTGGGTCTATGGGCTGAGGACAGCCAATCGGGGGCCTCTGTCGTGAGCATTACCGCAAACAGAACGCTGGCCATTGCCGGAGCGAGCCTGCTCGTGGGGCTGATCGTGCTCGGGCTGAAATTCCTCGCCTGGTATGTGACCGGCTCGATCGCGCTTTATTCCGATGCGCTGGAATCGATCGTCAATGTGGTGACGGCCATCGTGGCGCTGATCGCGGTGCGGCTGGCGCAGAAGCCGGCCGATGCCGCCCTGCCCTATGGCTATCACAAGGCCGAATATTTCTCGGCGGTCATCGTGGGCGTGATGATTATCGTGGCGGCGATATTGATCTTCCGCGAGGCGGTGCTGGGGTTCCTCACCCCGGAACTGCCGGAGGCGCCGGTGCAGGGGCTGATGGTCAGCGGCGTGGCGACCGTGATCAACGTGATCTGGGCCTTCGTGCTGATCCGGCATGGGCGGGCGGTGCGGTCGCCGGCGCTGGAGGCCGATGGCCGGCACCTGCTGACCGACGTGGTTTCGACCATTGGCGTGCTGGTCGGGCTGGGGCTGGTGTTTCTCACCGGCTGGGCCGTGCTCGACCCGATCCTGGCGGGGCTGGTGGCGCTCAATATATTGTGGTCGGGCTGGGGCGTGATCCGCGACAGCGTGGGCGGGCTGATGGACGTGGCCGTGCCGGCCGACACGCAGAAGACCATCCGCGAGGTGATCGCCGCCAATGCCGAGGGGGCGATCGAGGCACATGACGTGCGCACGCGGCAGGCGGGGAAGATGACCTTCATCGATTTTCACCTGGTGGTACCGGGGGCGATGAGCGTGGATGCGGCACATGCCATCTGCGACGCAATCGAGGCCAAGCTGCGCGAGGCGGTGAAGGATGTGCAGATCACCATTCATGTGGAGCCGGAGGAGAAGGCGAAACATGCGGGGATCGTGGTGGTGTGACTGGCTTGGCAGCCAATTTATCCGCAGGATAGTCTTGCCTGAACAGGTTTAAATGGTAGCGTGATCCAGCCTGAAACAAGGGGGACTTCATGCTCAAGGCGTTTTTGACTTTCGACTCTTTCATCCTGCCGAAGATAACCAAGGTGATCTACTGGATCGGCCTGGTGCTGATCGCGCTGGGCACGCTGGCCGGGGCATTCGGCGCCCTGGCCATGGGCAGCAGCGCCTATGCGCCGCCCGCCGCAGGCTTCTTCGGATTCATCACGGCGCTTGTCGGCGGTGTCGTCGGCGCGATCGTATGGCGGATCGCGGTCGAGTTGTGGATGGTCCTGTTCTCCATCTACGACGTGCTCAAGGAAATCCGCGACCAGCGTCGCTAGATGGCCTGCAGGCTGGTCCGAGGGCCGGCCTGCCCCAATCACGATGCCGAAAGAGCCGACGGGCAAGCAGGCTCGTTTCGGCCATGCCGAACTTTGTGACTTGCGGGCAACCTGCGGCGCGGGCAGATTCGGAGCATGCGTATCCTGCTTGCCCTTCTCCTCACCCTGTTTGCCGTCCCCGCTTTCGCGCAGGGGTGGGAGCATTATGACAATGGCCGGTTCGGCTATGGCGTGGATATTCCGCCCGGCTTCGCCGGCCAGGGCGAGAGCGACAATGGCGATGGCGCGACTTTCGCGGCCGGGGGCAATCCGACCTACCTGACGGTGTGGGGCGGTGGACTGATGGGCAGCTTCGAGGACGAAGTGGCCCAGCGCATGCGGTGGAGCGAGGCGGAGGCCTGGAACACTACCTATCAGGCGACGACACCGCGCTGGGCCAGTTGGTCGGCGATCAAGGGATTTCGGATTCTCTATCAGCGCATGGTGCTGCTGTGCGACGGGACGAGCTATGCGGCATTCCGCATGGACTATTCGGTGACCGATGCGTCGGACATGGCCCCGGTGGTGGAGCGGCTGGTGCGGAGTTTGCGGGGGAATTGCTGAGCCTCACGGCTTCAGCAACCCTCCGCACCGTCCTCGGACTTGATCCGAGGACCACTTGCCGCTCGTGTCGCGTTGGGAATGGCCCTCGGATCAAGTCCGAGGGCGGTACGGTGGGTGGAACGGGCGTGGTGCCACGCCCTCGTGGTTCGAGGCTCGCAAGAGCTCGCACCTCACCATGCGGGCTACTGGACTGCCTAGAACTCGATGCCCTTTTGTGCTTTCACGCCTGATCGGAAGTGGTGCTTGATTTCGGTCATTTCGGTGACGAGGTCGGCGATTTCGATGATTTCGTCCTTGGCGTTGCGGCCGGTGACGATGACGTGCTTGTCGGCGGGCTTGTTGCGCAGGAACTCCACCACTTCCTCAAGGGGGAGATAGTCGTAGCGCAGGACGATGTTGAGTTCGTCGAGCAGGACCAGCTTGTAGCTGGGGTCCGAGATCAGCGCCCTGGCCTGGTCCCAGGCCTTGCGGGCGGCGGCGAGGTCGCGCTGGCGGTCGGCGACGTCCCAGGTGAAGCCCTCGCCCATGGCGTTGATGGTGACCAGATCGGGGAATTTGTCGAGCACGTCGCGCTCGCCGGTCTCCCAGACGCCCTTGACGAATTGCACCACGCCCACCTTGAAGCCGTGGCCCAGCGCGCGGAACACCATGCCGAAGGCGGCGGTGGATTTGCCCTTGCCCTTGCCGGTATGGACGATCAGCAGGCCTTTTTCCTGGGTCTTTGTGGCGAGAATCTTGTTCCGCGCCTCGCGCTTCTTCTTCATTTTCTCGGCGTGATAGGCGTCGCGCTCCGCCTCGGTCATCAGGTCGGTCTTCTTGACGGGCTTGTCGGTCATTTGGCTTCCTCCAGATAGGCATAGGCGGAATTGGAGCGCGGCACCCAGAGGCCGCGTTGGCGGGCTTCATTGAATTTTGCGATCAGTTCGGCAAAGCCGTGGGCGTTGGCGGATTTCAACCAATCGCGGGTGGCATCGTCCTCGACGAAGGCTTCGAAGGCCAGGTCGAAATGGTGGGTCCTGACCGCGCCCGTGGTGGCGGCAAAGGCGAACATGAAATCGACGGTGGCAATGATCTCAAAGGCGCCGCGATAGCCGTGGCGCTGCATGCCGGCGATCCACTTCGGATTGACCACGCGGGAACGCATGACGTGGGAAATCTCCTCGTCCAGCGTGCGGATCAGCGGGCGTTCGGGGCGGGAATGATCGTTGTGATAGGCGGCGGGTTTTGCGCCGGTGAGGCTCTCGGCGGCGGCGGAAAGGCCGCCCTCGAACTGGTAGTAATTGTCGCTGTCGAGCAGGTCGTGCTCGCGATTGTCCTGGTTGTGGATGACGGCGTCGATTTCGGAGAGGCGGGCGGCGAAGCGGTCGCGCTGGGGGGTGCCGGCGTGCTTTGCGCCATAGGCGTACTGGCCCCAATCGAGGGCGCGATTGGCGAGGTCGGCCTTGGTGGACCAGGTGCCGGAATCCACCATGGCGTTGAGGCCGGCGCCATAAGTGCCGGGTTGGGAGCCGAAGATGCGGTGGCCGGCGGCGGCTTCGTCCTGGCCGGATGCGATGAGGCCGAGGGCGTCTGCGCGCATGGTGGCGGCGATGGGGTTGTCGTCGGCAGGTTCGTCGAGGGCCCCGATGGCGCGGATGGCGCGGTCGAACAGGGCGATCTGGGCCGGGAAGGCGTCGCGGAAGAAGCCGGAAATGCGCATTGTTACATCGACGCGGGGGCGGCCGAGTTTGGCCAGCGGGATGATTTCATAGCCAGAGACGCGGAGGGAGCCGGGGTCCCAGGTGGGGCGGGCGCCGATCAGGGCCAGGGCCTGGGCGATATCGTCGCCGCCGGTGCGCATGTTCGCCGTGCCCCAGACGGAGAGGGCAACCGCGCGCAGGTGATGGCCATGATCTTGCAGGTGGCGGAGAACCAGGCTTTCGGCGGACTTTTTGCCCAGTTCCCACGCCGACGGCGTGGGGACGGCGCGAGAATCCACCGAATAGAAATTGCGGCCGGTGGGGAGCACGTCGAGCCGCCCGCGCGAAGGGGCGCCGGAGGGGCCGGGGGCGATGAATTTGCCATCGAGGCCGGCGATGAGGCCGGCGATTTCCGCCGGACCAGAGGCGGCGAGGCGGGGGCGGATGGTGGATTGGACGGTGGCGAGGACGGAGGCGGTGGCGGCCCAGTCGGGGGGGAGGTCTAGGGTGCCTTCCACCAGGGCGGCCGCGAGGGATTCGAGGTGTTCGACGACGTCGCCGATGGTCCGGAGATTTGCACCAGATTCAGCAGTCGTCCTTGCCTCCCCCTTGAGGGGAGGGATCGAGGGTGGGGGTCCATCAGAGGTCCATTGAACCACCCCCTCCCCAGCCCTCCCCTCAAGGGGGAGGGAGGACGACTGCGGTATCGTAGTCGGCCCGGTCCAGGGGGCCCCGAGCTTTGCCGTCAATGGATCGAAGCCGAGCTTGAGGTCGTCCGCCAGGGCGCGGATGAGGGAGGCCTCCCCTGCCCCGTCGCCGCGCGGGACGCGGGCCAGGGCGACGGCGAGGTCGCGTTCGAGATTGCCCTCGGGCGATTGGCCGAAGATGTGCAGTCCGTCGCGGATCTGGGCCTCCTTGAGGTCGCAGAGGAAGTTGTCGATCTTGATGAGGGCCTGGGTTTCGTCCTCGGGCAGGCCGATATCGCGATCGAGCCTGGTGTCGCTGACGAAATCGAGGATGCGGCGGCGAAGGTCGGCCAGGCGGCGGCGGTCCATGCCGGAGGCGGCATAATATTCGTCGAGCAGGGCTTCGAGGTCTTTGAGGGGACCATAGGTCTCGGCGCGGGTGAGCGGGGGCACGAGGTGGTCGATGATGACGGCGCCCGTGCGGCGCTTGGCCTGGGTGCCCTCGCCCGGATCGTTGACGATGAAGGGATAGAGGTGCGGCAACTGGCCCCAGAGGGCGTCGGGATAGCTGGCTTCATCGAGCGCGGCGGCCTTGCCGGGGAGCCATTCGAGCGTGCCGTGCTTGCCGTTGTGGATGAGAGCATGGGCGCCGAAATCGTGGCGCAGCCAGAGATAGGCGGCGAGATAGGCATGAGGGGGGACGAGGGCCGGATCGTGATAGGAGGCGGTTTCGTCGAGGTGGTAGCCACGGGCGGGCTGGAGCAGGATGGCGATATTGCCTGATATCAGGGCCGGGAGATGGAAGGTTCTTTCGCGCACGAAGGGATCGGTGGCCGGGTGGCCCCAGCGGGCGGTGACTTCGGTGCGGATTTGCGCCGGGAGGGTAGCGAAGAGTTCGAGATAGCGGGCGAGGGTTAGCGTGGCGGGGGAGGTGCCGCGCATGGGATTGGCGTTGGTGGGGCCGGATTGAAGGGCGGCGATGAGGGCAGCGGCGGTCAAAGTGCTGACTGATGGACCTCCTCCCTCGGTCCCTCCCCTCAAAGGGGAGGGAGGCGATGGAGCCGAGAGTTCGTCGAGGGTGGCGGTTATGGTTTGCCAGATGCCATCTTGATTGGTGGATATGTCGGAGTTGGTGAAGCGAAGGACCTTATAGCCGATGCTTGCCAGATAGTGCGTGCGTTCGAGATCACGGCGAATGCCGTCGTCCGAAAAATGCGAGTCACCGTCGAGCTCGATCACAAGCTTTGGGTGATGGCTGGCGAAATCGGCGATGTATTTTCCAAGCGGAACCTGCCGCCGGAATTTTACACCGCGTTCAGCGAACGTTCGCAGCAGCGGCCACAGAACCCGCTCCGGGACGGTCTGACCCCCACGTAGCCGCCGCGCATTCGAAATGCTTTTGCTGTGTTCCCGTCTGGCATTGCTGAAAGCAAGAGGCTTGGCCTCCCCTCCCCCTTGAGGGGAGGGGTCGGGGGTGGGGGTGGTGCCGTGGTTCACTGATGGACCCCCTCCCTCGGTCCCTCCCCTCAAGGGGGAGGGAGGCGATGGAGCGACGTTGAGGGTGTAACCCGCCCTTGCCAGTTCCATCAGTATCCGCACCGTGGATTCCGGGGCGTCGTAGCCGACGCCGTTGGCGAGGCGGCCGTCGCGGATGGGGTAGTTGGCGAGGACGATGGCCACCTTGCGGTCGGCGCGGGGGGTGGTGCGGAGGCGGGACCAGTTTTTGGCCAGGGTCACGGCGCGGGTGATGCCGGAGGGGTCGGGGGTGTAGGCGGTGAGGGGGACCTGGCAGCGGGTGTGCCAGACGGCGTCGGCCTTGTGGCCGATGATGAGGCCGGCGAGGCGCCCGTCGACTTCGGGCATGACGAGGAACATCGCCATGTCCTTGGAAGAAAGGCCCTGGCTGTCGGCCAGCCATTGCGCTTCGGAGCGGCCGGACTGGATGAGCTGGATGACCGGGGCGTCGGTGGTGGAAAAGGGGTTGGCCTTGTCGTCGAGGCTGTCGAGACCGAGGGCGAAGCCGGTGAGGTTGAGAATGGCCGAAGGCGGGAAGGCCGCGAGGGCGTTCTGCACGAAGCGGGCGCAGGGGGCTTCCTTGAGCGAGGAGACCAGCAGCGGGACCGGGGCGAGGTTTTGGGATTCTAGCTCGGCGATGAGGGCGGCGATGGTGGCCGTGCCGGCGCCTTCGAGGGCGGCGCGGTAGAAGAGGATGGGGATGTATTGGAGTGCCCGACCTCGTGGTTCGACGGGCTCACCATGAGGTCTTTGATGGAGCGCGCGCAGGCCGGGCTCGTCGGTCATGCCTGTGGTTGGGTGCCAGAGGCCGAAGCGGGCGAAGGGTTGGGGTAATGTCCGAAGGACCCCCTCCCCAGCTTCGCTACGACCCGTTGGGTCGAGCTGCGCTACCCTCCCCTCAGGGGGGAGGGTGGGTACAGCGGCGAGTTCTCGGAAGGCAGTGAGAATCGTATCGGCGTTATCCGGACCGCCTGCGGTGAAGAGGCTGTGGAGCCTTGTCCAGTCATCGGGGTGGATGGTGGAGCGGGATTGCAGGATGGGGTCGGGGTTGGCGTCGCCGGGGAGCAGGGCGAGCGGAATCTTCCTGTTGGCGCAGAGGGCGGTGAGTTCGTCGACGCCGTATTGGAAATAGGCGGCGCCGCCGATGAGGCGGAGAGTGACGAGGCGCGCATGGGCCACCGTCTTTTCGAGCCAGAGATCGACAGAGAGATTGTTGGAGAGGCGCAGCGTATTGGCGAGACGGAGTTCATCCTCCCCTGCCCGGTCGGCGGCGCCGGCCAGCATGGCCAGTTCGCTATCGGCCGACGAGGCAAAGACCAGCGCCCCGGGGCGCTGGTTGAGATCGATGGCCTCGCCTTCCTGCTGGATGGCGCCGGCCTGGGCGGAGAGGAGGTGCATCACCGATTTCCTCCGCGGGAACCGAACGACCCCCTCCCCGGCCCTCCCCTCAAGGGGGAGGGAGGGATAGCGTCGATGGCGCAGAGTTTGCGGCTCCATTGCTTCCCTCCCCTCAGAGGGGAGGGATCGAGGTAGGGGGGCGAGGAGGTGAGCACCCTTGTGCGGTTCATCCCTAAGCGGCGACCTTGGCCGCTCTCTGCAGGCTCTGCGTTATCGCCGCGCGGTCGACCGGCTGTTCTCCGATGACGACGAGGGCCGTGTCGCGGATTTCGCCGTCTTTCCAGGGGCGGTCGAAATAGGCGGTGACGCGGGGGCCGACGGCCTGGATGGCGAGGCGTGCGGCGGCGCCGGGGATGGCGGCAAAGCCCTTGAGGCGCAGAACGTCGTGGTCGCGGATGGTCTGTTCGATCACAGCGAGGAGGTCGTCCTTGCTGCCGATAGCTGGCAGGCGCAGCGAGAAGCTGTCGAAATCGTCGTGCTCGTGGGTCTGGTCGCCGTGCTCCAGCTCATGGTGGCTGGGGCGGTTGGCGATGTCGTCTTCGCTGCCCATACCCATGCCGAGCAAAGCGGCGATATCGACATGGCCGTTGCGGGCGCGGATGAGACCGACGCCGGGGCGCATTTCGGCGCGCAGATTGGCCTCCACCTTATCGAGGGTCGCGTCATCGACGAGATCGGCCTTGTTGACGACGACCAGGTCGGCCACGGAGAGCTGATCCTCGAACAGTTCGCCGAGGGGCGTTTCGTGGTCGAGCATTTCGTCCTGGCGGCGCTGGGCGTCGACCGCGGCTTCGTCGCTGGCGAAACGGCCTTCGGCGAGGGCCGAGGCGTCGGCGACGGTGACGACGCCGTCAATGGTGACCTGGGCCTTGATCTCGGGCCAGTTGAAGGCGCGGATCAGCGGCTGGGGCAGCGCGAGGCCCGAGGTTTCGATGACGATGTGATCGAACTTTTCCGGGCGGGCGAGCAGAGCCTGCATGGTGGGGATGAATTCATCGGCCACGGTGCAGCAGATGCAGCCATTGGAGAGTTCGACCATGTCCTCTTCGCGGCAGGTTTCGTCGCCGCAGCCGGCGAGAATGTCCTTGTCGACGCCCAGATCACCGAATTCGTTGATGATGAGCGCGATGCGCTTGCCCTTGGGGGCGTGCGCCAAGAGGTGACGCACGAGGGTTGTCTTGCCGGCGCCGAGGAAGCCGGTGATGACTGTCGTCGGGATCTTGGTCATGCGGGCACCCCGTTGGGAACGCTGTTGCGGGCGGCAAAGACGTCGTTGAGCTTGCCGAAGACCACGCCGAGCACCAGCCAGAACACCAGCGCGGTGCCCAGGGTGATGGCGGCGAATTCAGTGGCGAGATGGGCCGGGACGGCGCTCGGCTCATCGGGCGCCACCGGGGCGCCGATGATATGCGGGGCGGCGACCAGCGCGATGGCGACGGCAAAGGCCCAGCCGGCGCGGGTCTTGGCCAGCAGCAGGCAGGCGGCACCGGTGGCCAGCGCCGTGCCGACCCACCAGACCTGGCGGGCGCCGAGATCGGCGGCCGGCATGCCGGGCAGCTCAGGCGCCAGGCCATAGGCCGGAGCCAGCGAGAAGGTGACGAAGCCGGCAATGCCCCAGAGGAAGCCATTGGCGAAGGTGATGGGCAGGCCCGCGAACATCGAGACAGCGCCGATGACCAGCGCGAAACCGGCGGCGGCGAGGACGGTGGCAAGCGTCGTATAGGCGGTGCGCTCGAAGCCGTCTGCCGGAGCCCATTCTTCGGGCTCGGCCTCGGTGGCGGCGACGGCGTCGTGCGTGTGCTCGGGCGTGCCGGCGGCGTGTTCGTGATCGGCTGCAACGGCTTCGGCGCCGTGGCTATGGCCGCCTTCACCCTCGAAGGTCTCGGCGTGGAGAATCAGCGGGGTGACGCGGAAATGCTGGAGGCCAGCCGTGATGAGGCCAGCACAAAGGGCTGCGAGAAGCGCAGCGGCAAACAGATTGCGGATCATTTTCGATTTTCCCTGATGCCTGCCTTAGTGGCAGGGGAAGCCCATGGCGTGACGGGTGTCGTGGGCGCCGTTATGCAGGCGGAAATCGCCGGCAAAGCCGGTGCCGACCAGAAGGGTCAGCCCGAGCAGAAGCGCCAGCGAACCGGCAATGATACGCTGGGAAATCGAGAGAGACTGGAGGCCAGTCGAGGTGGTCGTCGTATTCATGTGGCACCCTCCGTGCACGAATAGAATGGGCTCTTCGCCCGGCTGTTCAGTGGGTCGCATTTCGAACCGCAAAAGTGGGAGCCACTTTTGCTGAAATACTCCCAAGGGTGCCGGCAGGTCTCCTGGCTCGCGGTGGAGATAGCGCCCTCGCCTTCCCGATCCGAGGATCAGTGGCCTGTGAGAGCGCGCACCGCTTACAGTTGCGGGGGCAGCCACGGTTTTGCGCCCTGATGGGTACGTCGCACCGTGTTCCCTTTTGATCCCCTTGCCGCAGCGGACGCGGGGAACCAACACGGCAACTGGTGTGCCACCAAAATGGCGGCGGCGCAACGCCGACTCGCGCTAGACAGCGGAGACAAGGAGATTGCCACCATGAAGCCGATCAAGTTCACCCGAGAGGAAACCAAGGCCATCGTCGGGGAAATCCAGGACTATTTCCGCGACGAGCTGGATCAGCAGATCGGCGCCATTCCGGCGGAAATGCTGATGATGTTCTTCGTCGACAAGATGGGCGCCTATTTTTACAACCGCGGGCTCTATGACGCGCAGGGGCTGATCCGCGAGCGCATGGACAGCCTTACCGACGAGATTTTCGGGCTGGAGCAGCCGACGAAGCATCTGCGCTGAAATCCCGCTTCCGCGAAAGCCCGGCGACCGGTAAAAGGCGCGGCCGGGATGGACCGGTTTTCCGTTTTCGGAGGAAGCCTTGGGCTTCAATGTCGCTACGCTGGCGCCCATCGGGCTGCTGATCGCGTCCAATGTCTTCATGACTTTTGCCTGGTATGGGCACCTGAAATTTCCCGGCGCGGCGCTGTGGGCGGCGGTGCTGATAAGCTGGGGCATCGCCTTTTTCGAATACTGGCTGGCCGTACCGGCCAACCGCATCGGCTATGGCACCTTTTCGGGCGCCGAGCTCAAGACCATCCAGGAAGTGATCTCGCTCTCGGTCTTCGTGCTGTTCGCGGTGTTCTACCTGGGCGAGAAATTCACCTGGAACCACGGCATCGGCTTCGCCATGATCGCGCTGGGGGCGTTTTTTATATTCAAGGGGCCGATCAAGTAGGGGCGAGCCCGGTGCGCGCGGCCCACCCCCACCCTTGATCCCTCCCCACAAGGGGAGACGATGAACACCGGCATCGCAACTTGCGCCTCCCTCCCTTGATGGGGAGGGATTGAGGGTGGGGTGGGGCCGCAGGCTCTAAATGACTAGTCGGCTAGTGCACCGTCCCGGACCCACCCACGGCCACGATATTGTACGGCGCGCCGGCGACCGGGATGCTCCGCGTTTCGGTGAAGCTGGCGATATCGACCAGATGCACGGCGCCGGCATTGGGATCGGTCACCGCCACGACGTCACCGGCCACGGCGATGCGCGGGCGCGGCAGGCTCCATTCGCCATCCATGGAATAGGGCTCTGTGACGGCGAGGGACTGGATGATCTCGCCCTTGAGCACGTCGATCTGGCGCAGCTGGCCGTCTTCGGTGAATACATAGGCGAATTTCGGCCGCACGGGATCAGCGGCGAAATGGACGCGGCGGGTGGGCAGGTCGATGAGGCGGAAGGGATTTTCGGCCGAGGGATCGATGGTCACCAATTTGTCGGCGCCGTAATTGCCGAGGAAATATTGGAGGCCCACGCCGCCCAGCAGTGTGGTGGACTTGCCTTCGGGCAGGCCGGCATAGGGCAGCAGGGTGATTTCCGGGGCGCCGGAGCCGGTGACAATAAGCAGGCCCTCGGCGCAGGCGATGACCAGCACATTGCCCGACGAGGCTTCGCCATGCAGGTCCGGGCAGGCATGGAGATCGCCCACTACGGCGCCTGACGCGTCGAGCACCTTGACGCCGATGGGCAGGGCCGTGGCATCGGCCGGATTGGGGACGGAGACGATGGTGTAGTCGCCCCAGGGGACGGCGACGCCGTGATGGGGGGCGCCGCTGTCCAATTCGGCCGTGGCGAGGGTGCCGCCATCGAGCCAGTCGGCTTCGCTGACGACGCGCGTCTTGCCTTCGGCGTCGAAGAAGAGCGCGATCTTGCCGCCATGCTCGACGAAATGGACGGGCTTTTCGCCTGACATAACGGTGTCGATGGCGGCGGGATCGGTGATCTCGATGTCGCCGTGATCGCCATGGTCGTCGAGGTGGATGCCGGAGGCGATGGCCGAGACCTGATTGCCGGCGCCCTGCACGGCATAAACGGCTTCGCCCGAATGGGTGGTGTAGAGCGAGGCGGGGCTGGCCAATGAGAAGGTGGCGAGCGTATCGCCGGTAGCCAGGTCGAGCGCAGTCACGCTGGGCTGGGCGTGATCGGCGATGAAGAGGCGCCAGGCAGAGATGTGGTCGTCGGCGAAGGTGGGAGTGGCGAGGGCGCTGGCGGCGAGGAGGGGTAGCAGGAAGCGAGCGTGCATGACGTCTCCGATATGTTAGCACGTTACGTTTTGGATGGTGGATTTGGGGTGAGAGGGGTGGCGAAGGCGAGTCTTTGTGGGGGTACCCCCTCCCAACCTCCCCCTGATAGGGGGAGGAATCCGGGCGGTGGTTGGGGCGGGATGGTGCAAGGCACTCGATCTGTTCCTCCCCCTTTTCAGGGGGAGGTTAGGAGGGGGTATTATTCCTTCATTACTCCAGGCAATCCACTAGGCTGGTCGCCAGACCCCGCAGCAGGGTGGGATAGAGGTCCGGGCCTTCGGTCAGCGCGCCGCCTTCGGGATCGAGCACGCCGGATTTGGCCACGCTGCCTTCGGTGATGGCGGCGATGATGGTCGGCTCGAAATTGGGTTCGGCGAAAACGCAGGTGGCGCCGAGGGTGGCGAGTTTGGTCTTGAGGGCGTCGATGCGGGCGGCGCCGGGCATGATGTCGGGGGTCACGGTGACCGAGCCGGCGACGTCGAGGCCGAAGCGGGCTTCGAAATACTGATAGGCGTCGTGGAAGACGATGAAGGGCTTGTCGGCGACGGGGGCCAGGGTGGCCGCGAGTTCGGCTTCGAGTTCGTCGAGCTTCACCTGTTCGGCTTCGGCATTGGCCTGGTAGGCCGTGGCGTTTGCCGGGTCGGCTTCGGCCAGCGTCGTGGCGATCTGGGCGACCATCAGCTTGGCGTTTTCGGGATCGAGCCAGAAGTGCATGTCGCCCTCGTCATGGTCAGCGTGGTCATGCTCTTCGTGGTCGTGGTCGTGGTCGTGGTCCTCGCCTTCATGCTCATGGGCTTCGAAGGCGCCGCCTTCGCGGACGGGGAGCAGAGTGATGCCGGGGGAATCGGCGAGTTCGACGACGGTGGCGCCGGTGGCCAGGGTTGCGAGGGCGTCGGCCAGGAAAAGCTCCATGCCATGGCCGGTCCAGAACACGATATCGGCCGCTTCGAGGGCGCCGGCATCGGACGGCTTGAGGGCGTAGGTGTGGGGCGAGGCGGAGCCCTTGACGATGAGAGTCGGCTCGCCCACGCCGGCCATGACTGATGCGACGAGGGAATGCACCGGCTTGATGGAGGCCACGACATTGGGCGCGGCCATGGCCGTGGTGGTGAGAAGCGCCGTGGCCAGCAGGGCGAAGGGGGCGAGCAGTTTCATCGGCGACCTCGTGATATGTTATGTTATTACGCTTGCCGCGATGTTATGCTATAACGTATTGGAGTGGGTCAAGGGGTGGCCGTGCGTTTTTCGCCGGCCTCGACACCCCCACCCCCGGCCCCTCCCCTCAGGGGGGAGGGGAGAGATGGAGCCGATGATTTTATGAATGCGGTCGTTCCGAAAGACATTCTCATCACGCTCAGCAATGCTGGCGTTACGCGCGGTGGGCGAACCCTGGTCAACGGGGTCGACCTGACGATTGCGCGCGGCGAGATCGTGACGCTGATCGGGCCGAACGGCTCGGGCAAATCGACGACCGCCAAGCTGGCGACGGGCGTATTGAAGCCGACCATGGGCAGTGTGACGCGCCTGCCCGGCCTGCGCATCGGCTATGTGCCGCAGAAGCTCAGCATCGACTGGACGCTGCCGTTGACGGTGGAGCGGCTGATGACGCTGACCGGGCGGCATACGCCCGAAGCGATCGACGCGACGCTGGAGGCGGTGGGCGCGGCGCGGCTGCGCAAGGCGGCGGTGCAGGAATTGTCGGGCGGGGAATTCCAGCGCGTGCTGTTTGCGCGGGCAATGATCCGCAAGCCGGACCTGCTGGTGCTGGACGAGCCGGTGCAGGGCGTCGATTTTTCCGGCGAGGTGGCGCTCTATGAGCTGGTGCGGCAAATCCGCGACACGACGCGGAGCGGGATTTTGATGATTTCGCACGATCTGCATGTGGTGATGGCCGAGACTGATACGGTGATCTGCCTCAACGGGCATGTGTGTTGCCGGGGTACGCCGAGCGCGGTGAAGCGCAGCCCGGAATATCTCAAGCTGTTCGGTGAGCGGGCGGCCGGCTCGCTGGCGATTTATGAGCATCATCATGACCACGAGCATCACGACGATGGGTGTGTGGTGGCTGAGGGGCATGAGCATGGGCATGAGGGGCACGATCATGGGCATTGAGGTTTTGGTGGCTGGATGCCCAGTCGTTCTTCCCTCCCCCTTGAGGGGAGGGATCGAGGGTGGGGGTGTCGGGGCCTCCACGCATTTTGAACTCGGGGAAAGCGCGACACCCCCACCCCAACCCCTCCCCTCAAGGGGGAGGGGCTTTGGCTTGGTGCCTGAAACTGGGGTGTGCCATGTTCGGTGATTATTTCACTCGCGCACTCATCGCCGGGGTCGGCCTGGCCCTCGTCGCCGGGCCTCTGGGGTGCTTTGTCGTCTGGCGGCGGATGGCGTATTTCGGCGATACGATGGCGCATTCGGCGCTGCTGGGGGTGGCGCTGTCGATCATCCTGTCGATGAACATGACGCTGGGTGTGTTCGCCGTGGCGGCTTTGGTGGCCGGGGCGCTGATCGTGCTGCAGCGGCAGGCGAGCCTGTCGACCGATGCGTTGCTGGGGATATTGAGCCATTCGACGCTGGCGGTGGGGCTGGTGCTGGTGGGGTTCCTCACCACGGTCCGGATCGACCTGATGGGGTTCCTGTTCGGCGACATCCTGGCCGTATCGGTGGAGGATATCGTCATCATCTATGGCGGCGGGGTGGGCATTCTCGCCATCCTGATCCTGGCGTGGCGGCCTTTGCTGGCATCGACCGTGAGCCCGGAACTGGCGGAGGCCGAAGGGTTGCGGCCGGAGGCGAGCCGGCTGGTGCTGATGATTTTGATGGCCTCGGTCATCGCCATTGCCATGAAGCTGGTGGGCGTGCTGCTCATCACCTCGCTCTTGATCATTCCCGCGGCGACGGCGCGGCGGCTGAGCGCCACGCCGGAGGCGATGGCGGCAGTGGCGGCGGTGCTCGGCGCCGTTGCCGTGGTCGGGGGGTTGTTCGGATCAAGAACGTGGGATACCGCGTCCGGCCCCTCGATCGTGGTGATGGCTTTGGTGATATTCCTTGTGTCGCTGGCGGTTCCCGTTTCGCGACTGTTCGGCAGGAGGGTGCCCCATGGCACATAGTCACGATGTTCCCGGCGACCTGACGCGCAACCAGGGCCTGGTGCTGGGCGCGCTCAACCATTCCGAAGCGCCGCTGAGCGCCTATGACATTCTCGACAGGCTGCGGGCAGACGGCTTGCGGGCGCCGCTGCAGGTGTATCGGGCGCTCGACAAGCTGGTGGAGCGCGGGCTGGCCCATCGGCTGGAATCGCTCAATGCGTTCGTGGCCTGCGCGGATGCGCATTGCCACCGCAAGGGCCTGATTGCCTTTGCGATCTGCGAGGGCTGCGGCAAGGTGGATGAATTTGCCGATGCGGTGATCGAGGAGCGGCTGGGCGACTGGGCCGGCGCCAAGGGGTTTCGGGTGGAGCGGACGACGATGGAGATACGGGGGACGTGCGAGGCGTGTGCGGGGGTGGCCTGAGATTGCGCCACGCCCTCGTGGTTCGAGGCGCTGAAGAAGCGCACCTCACCATGAGGGCTACTTTTAGCTCGATGTTCCAACAGCCCTCATGGTGAGGCGGGAGCGCAGCGACCCTCGAACCACGAGGGCGTGGCACTATCCGCCAAACGTCAGAAAATGCACCGCCGCCGCGCCGTATTCGCGGCGGTCGTCCAGCGTGAAACCCTCGGGGATTTCTGCCGTCGCATCGACGCTTTCCTCGAAGACGATGGTGGCGCCAGGTGCCAGCCAGCCGCCGGCGGCAAGGCCGGCCAGCGCCTGTTCGCCCAGGCCCTTGCCATAGGGCGGGTCGAGGAAGACCAGCTGGAACTGGCCGAAAGTGCCCGGCGTGCCCAGATCGGTGGCATCGCGGCGCAGGAGCTTGGTGATGCCCCCTGCCCCGAAGGCTTCGATGTGATCGCGGATGAGACCACGGGCCTCGGCGCCGGTATCGACGAAGGTGACGTGGCTGGCGCCGCGCGACAGGGCTTCGAGCCCCAGCGCGCCGGTGCCGGCGAAGAGATCGAGCACGCGGATGTCGCTGAAGACCGGGCCGAGGCGGCTGGCGAGGATGTTGAACATCGATTCGCGGACGCGATCGGCCGTGGGGCGGATGGAGTCGTCCGACGGGGAGGTCAGTTGCTTGCCGCGGAATTTGCCGGCGACGATGCGCATGGTGAGGGTCCCTTACACAGATCGTCACCCTCGGGCTTGACCCGAGAGCTCTGTACTTAGCTGCAACTCGGCAAGTGAAGGGCCCTCGGGTCAAGCCCGAGGGTGACGCACGGAGATAAATTACGTCCTCGGCTTGCGCGGCCCACTCGGCCGCCCCGTGCCGCCGCCGGGACGGCCACCGGGCTTGCCGCCCGGCTTGAAACCACCCGGACGCGGGCCGCGGGCCGGCGCCGCACCATCGCGTTTGGCCATGGGCTTGCCGTCGGCGCGCATGCGCGGCTTGCCATAGGTCTTGGCCTCGGAGCCGAATTCGTCGCGGCCCGGACGGGTCGGGCGATCGCCAGCGGGGCGCGCACTCCTGCCTTCGGGGCGGAACGTCTTGGGTCTTTCGGAAAAATTGCGACCGGGGCGCTTGGCTTCGCTCTTGAAAGCCGCGCCTTCGCCGCGCTCGCTATCGGGGCGAAGGCGGGGCGTGAATTCGCGCGCCGGGCGCTCGGCACCGGCATCGCTGCGGCGCGGGCCACGTGGCGTGCCGGCGAATTCGCGATCACGCGGGGGACGAGCCCCGCCTTCCGGGCGCGGACCACGCGGGCGATCGCCGAAGGACTTGCCGGGGCGTTCGCTGCGCTCGGCACCGGCACGCGCCCCGGCCGGACGACGATCATCGTCACGACGCGGACCACGCGTCTTGTCCCCGAAAGGCTTTTTGCCGAAAGGCTTCTTGTCGCCGAAGCTCTTCTTGTCGCCGGACGGCTTGCCGGCCGGACGCGGCGCGGCCTTGCCGAAGGACTTGGCGGACTGGTCATCGCGATCGGGGCGCTTGACGATGCGGGTATTGCGCTTGGCCACGAATTCTTCCGGCGCGCGGCCATCTTCGTCGAAGTGGATATGGCGGGGCGGGGCCATCTCTTCGTCACGCTCGTCAAGCCGCTTCGGCGCGGGCTTGCGGCTGTCGAAGCGGCCAGGGCGATCCTGGCGCGGCCGTTCCTCGTGCATTTCCCGCTCGGTCTTTTCGGCGCCGTCGGTGAAACGGAAGCGCTGGCGGGCGATTTCGACCGTGTTGGTGCCACGCCCCGTCAGGCGGTCGCGGGTGGGCTTGCCGACCAGGGCATTGGCCTCGGCCGGCATCTCGCTGTCGAAATCGACGTCGGCGGCATCGGCGAGCTTCTTGCCGAGCTGGTCGCGCAGCATCTTGGCCTTGATGGTTTCGACGCCACCAACCGGGATATCGCCGAGCTGGAACGGGCCATAGCTGACGCGGATCAGGCGATTGACCTCGAGGCCGAGGGCGCCGAGGACATTCTTGACCTCGCGGTTCTTGCCTTCGCGCAGGGCGAGGACGAGCCAGACATTGGCGCCCTGCTCGCGCTCGAGCGTGGCTTCGATGGCGCCGTATTTGATGCCATCGATCTCGATGCCGTCCTTGAGCTTGTCGAGCGCCGCCTGGGTGACGGTGCCGTGGGCGCGCACGCGATAGCGGCGCAGCCAGCCGGTGGCGGGCAGTTCGAGCACGCGCTTGAGGCCGCCATCATTGGTCAGCAGCAGCAGGCCCTCGGTATTGATATCGAGGCGCCCGACGGTGACGACACGCGGCAGACCGTGGGTTTCGAGATGCTCGAAAATGGTCTCGCGGCCTTCGGGGTCCTTCTCGGTGACAACCAGGCCCGCCGGCTTGTGGTAAAGCCAGACGCGGGTGCCCTGGCGGGCGGCGAGCGGGGCGCCATCGACCATGATCTTGTCGCGGTCGGTGACGTTGAAGGCCGGTGTGAGAACCTTCTTGCCGTTGACGACGACGCGGCCCTCGGTGATCCACACTTCGGCATCGCGGCGGGAGCAGAGTCCGGAGCGGGCGATGACCTTGGCGAGGCGGTCGCCGGTATCGGGTTTGGCGGGAGCAATGTCGCTCATGGCGATTCTTTCATGTCATGCGGGACCCATATGCCCGAGAAAGCCCGGGCGGGCGGCGCGGAAAAGGCGAAGCGGCCGGATGATCCGGCCGCTTGAACAGGTGGAACCGACGGCAAGCGTCAGTCGAGCGTGATCTCGTCGTCGGTCAGGCCCACACCGGGCCCGGAACTGGACGAGGCGCCGGGGGAGCTATAGGTGGCGCGGATGGCCTTGCGCACCGACTCGGGGCATTTGGGATCGTTGAGCGAAACCAGCTCGCCATCGGGCGCGGCACAGACCAGGTCGGCACTGCCGACGCGGGTGAAATATTCCGCGGGCGGCAGATAGAGCGGACGCTTGCCATTGACGGTGCTCACATCGGCGTTGTGCGCCTGCATGCGGGCAACCAGCATGCGAGTTTCCTGCTCGGTCAGCGGGCGGCCCGAAACCGAACTCAAATCCACGACCTTGGCATTGCGCAGGCGCTGGATATCGGCCTCGGAGAGATTGGTGGTATCGATCTGGACGCTGTCGCTATCGGTGGGCAGTTGGGCAACCGCAGCTTCCGGCGCCGGTGGCGGCAAGGCCTGGCCGCTGGCCGGCAGCACCAGCGGGGCGCGGGCGTTGGTAATATCTTCCTTGGGCGCCTCGCCGGGGAGCAGGCCGACACCGCGCGCCGTGGTCGTCATGACCTCGCGCTCGAAGGTGCCGAAATCGGTCAGGGCATTGGTGCCTTCCACCGTGGTACAGGCGCCCAGCGCCAGAGCCAGCAGCAGGCCAACAGATGCCAATCCGGTCCGGGTAGCCGCCCGCAGAGCAGTATGCTGCCCGGTCAAACCAATACGCATGAAACGTCCTTCAAGATGTCGGCGGCGCTTATAGCCTATTCCGTGGGCTAAGGCCAGATTCTGGCATCAACGTGTTCGTGGCCGGCCCAGGCCGATGAGATCGGCGATGAGCAGGATGACACCTGCGGTTATGGCGATGTCGGCCAGGTTGAAGATGTAGAACGACCAGGTGCCCCAATGGAAGTGGAAGAAATCGGCGACGGCGCCGTAGATCAGGCGGTCCATGGCGTTGGACAATGCGCCACCGATGCAGAAGGCGAGGCCGAGCCGGATCAACGCGGAATCGGCCCGCAGCCACCAGACGGACAGCGCGACGATGGCGACCAGCATGACGAGGCCCAGCGCCCAGACCGGCAGGCCATCGAAGAGGCCATAGGAAATGCCAGTGTTCCAGACGAGGACATAGTCGAAGAAATCAGTGACGCGGAGGACTTCGCCGCCGCGCCAGCCAGTCATCGAGAACGGGACATAGCTGGTGAATACGTCGGTGCAGGGGGCGGCGCCGATGGCGATGCAGTCGGACGAGACCTGGAACGCCTTGTGGGCGCGGTCGATGCCAAAGGCCAGGACGGCCGTGGTGAGGGAGATATAGATGGAGGGGGAACGCAGGTTCACGAAGCAGTTGCTCCTTCTCCCCTTCTCCCCTCGTGGGAGAAGGGGGCACCCCGGATCAAGTCCGGGGCAGGCTCTTCTCCCACGAGGGGAGAAGGGGATGGAGCCGATAGCTCCACCATCACAGCCCCGCCGCCGCGCGTTCGCGCAGGGCCTGGGCGTCGCGGAGGGAGACGTCGGGATAGTCCGCGTCGCTGCCGACTTCGGGGAGGATTTTCCACGAGCGGGCGCAGCGCTGGCCCCGGGCCAGGGCGGGGAGGACGGCGACGCCGGGGACGTCATCGAGGGTGAAGGCCTCGGGCGGGGCGTCGGCATTGCCGATCTCGATGGCCGACGTGATGGCGATCTCGGCCAGGTCTTCACCGGCCAAAGCGGTGAGATAGCGCTCATCGGTGATGAACACCTTTGGCGCTGCTTCGAGCGATGAGCCGATGCGCTTTTCGCGGCGCTCGATTTCCAGTGCACCGGTGACGACGCGGCGCACGGCGCGGATCAGCGTCCATTTGCTCGCGAGCTCGTCGTTGAGCCAATCGCGCGGCACTTCGGGGAAGAGGCGCAGGTGGACCGACGAGCCGGCTTCGGGGTGACGCTCCAGCCACACCTCTTCCATGGTGAAGACCAGGATGGGGGCGAGCCAGGCGGTGAGGCAATCGAACAGGTGATGCAGCACCGTCAGCGCCGCCTTGCGCCGGAGCGAGGAGATCGGGTCGCAATAAAGCGCATCCTTGCGGATGTCGAAGTAGAAGGCGCTGAGCTCTATATTCATGAAGTTGGTCAGCAGGGTCACCACCTTGCGGTAGTCGTATTCCTTGTAGGCGCCGCGCACCTGCTCATCGAGCTGGGCCAGGCGATGCAGGATCAACTGCTCCAGCTCGGGCATGTCGGCGAAGCGGACTTCGTCGGCAGGCTGGTAATGGGCGATGTTGCCCAGCAGCCAGCGCAGGGTGTTGCGCAGCTTGCGGTAGGAATCGACCGTGGTCTGGATGATCTCCTTGCCCAGGCGCAGGTCTTCCGAATAGTCGGACGAGGCGACCCAGAGGCGCAGGATATCGGCGCCATATTGCTTGATGACATCCTGCGGGGCGACGGTATTGCCCAGCGACTTGCTCATCTTGCGGCCTTCGCCATCCATGGTGAAGCCATGCGTCAGCACGCTGTCATAGGGGGCGAAGCCGTTGGTGGCGCAGGATTCGAGCAGGCTGGAATGGAACCAGCCGCGATGCTGGTCGGAGCCTTCGAGATACATGGAGGCCGGGAATTTGAGATGCGGCCACTTTTGTTTATTGCGCAAAACCCAGGAATGGGTGGTGCCGCTATCGAACCACACGTCGAGAACGTCGGTGACCATTTCGTAGTCATCGGGGTTCCTGCCGTCGCCGAGATAGCGGGCGGCGGCGCCGGGCTTGTACCAGGCGTCGGCGCCTTCTTCCTCGAAGCTCTGGGCGATACGGTGATTGACCTGCTCGTCCTTGAGGATTTCGTTGGTCTTTTTGTCCACGAAAACGGTGATCGGCACGCCCCAGGCGCGCTGGCGGCTGAGCACCCAATCGGGGCGATCGGCGATCATGGCGCGCAGGCGGTTCTGTCCACCGGGGGGGTAGAATTTGGTGGCGTCGATGGCGGCGAGAGCGCGGTGGCGCAGGGTGTCGGCGGCGGACGACAAGGCCCCCTCACCCGGCGCTGACGCGCCGACCTCTCCCCCAAAGGGAGAGGTGCCTGCGGCGCTGATCGGCCGGTCCATGTAGACGAACCATTGCGGCGTGTTGCGGAAGATGACCGGTTTCTTGGAGCGCCAGGAATGGGGGTATTGGTGCTTGACGCGGCCGCGGGCGACCATGGCATTGCGTTCGGCGAGGGCGGTGATGACGCGCTGGTTGGCGTCGCCCTTCTTGCCGTTGTCGTCAAGAACGCGCGCGCCATCGAAGCCGGGGGCTTCGGACGTGTAGAAGCCGTCATCGCCGACGACGTAGGGGATGGCGGTGTCGATGCCGCGCTCGGCCAGCAGGCGACCGGAATTCATCCAGATCTCGAAGTCATCGAGGCCGTGGCCGGGGGCGGTGTGGACGAAGCCTGTGCCGGCATCGTCGGTGACATGTTCGCCGTCGAGGAGAGGCACGTCAAAGTTGTAGCCATCGCCGAGGCCGCGCAGGGGGTGGGCGCAGGTGATGGCAGACAGCTCGACCGCAGACACGGCGGCGCGCTTTTCAAAGCCGGTAACCTTGGCCTTGGCAAACACGTCAGCCGCCAGTCTGTCTGCAAGGATGTATTTTTCACCAACCTTGGCCCAGTTTTCAGCCGGCGCCTCGGTGACCTCATAAAGGCTGTATTCCACACGGCTTGAGAAGCTGATGGCCCGGTTAGCCGGGATGGTCCACGGTGTGGTGGTCCAGATGACAACCGAAGCATCGCGCAGCTTGAAATCCTGCTCGCCGCGGCCGGACTTATCCTGTGAGGACATATCGACAATTGGCGACTTTGTTACGACAGGGAACTTCACCCAGATCGTGTCGCTCTCGTAGTCGGCATATTCGATCTCCGCCTCAGCCAAAGCCGTGCGTTCCACCACCGACCACATGACAGGCTTGGAGCCGCGATAGAGCTGGCCTGACGTTGCAACCTTCATCAGCTCGCGGGCGATCTGGGCCTCGGCGTCGAAGCTCATGGTGAGGTAGGGGTTGTCCCATTCGCCGAGCACGCCGAGGCGCTTGAATTCTTCGCGCTGGATATCGACCCACTGCTCGGCAAAGGTGCGGCATTCCTGGCGGAATTCGACGACGGGGACTTCGTTCTTGTCCTTGCCCTTGGCGCGGTATTGTTCCTCGATCTTCCATTCGATGGGCAGGCCGTGGCAGTCCCAGCCCGGCACATAGGCCGCGTTGAAACCCAGCATCTGCATGGAGCGGGAGACGAGGTCCTTCAGCGTCTTGTTGAGCGCATGGCCGATATGGATGTTGCCATTGGCATAGGGCGGGCCGTCATGCAGGGTGAAGAGCGGCCGGTCCTTGGCCTGCTCGCGCTGCATCGCGTAGATATCCATGTCTTCCCAGCGCTTGAGCCAGCCCGGCTCGCGGTCGGGGAGACCCGCACGCATGGGGAAATTGGTTTCCGGCAGGAAAAGCGTGGCCGAGTAATCGGTTTCGGCGGCGCCCGTGGCGGTATCGGTCATGGAAAGGGCAATCGGTAAGGGAGATTTGGCCGCCTTTTAGCAAGGGCGGGCGAGCGGGGCAAAGTGTTTTAGGCCGATCAGGCGAGCAGCGGGGCCAGACGCTGGGCCAGCAGGTCCCGCACCGGGCCGCAAAGCTGGTCGCGGTAGTCCATGGCGACGGACCGGGCGCGCTGGCGCTGGGCGGCGTTTTCGTAGCTCGCCATGATCCGCGCCACGATGGCGGCGGGGTCGCGTTCGAAGCGGGTGATGGCATCGACGCAGCCCAGATCGCGGCCCCTGTCGGCGTGATAGGCGTGTTCGAGATGGCGGGGAATGGCAAATTGCGGCAGGCCCATCGCCATGGCCATTGTGAGCGTGCCGTGTTGGCCGGCATTGAGGCAGAGGCGGCTGCGAGCGGCAATATCTGCCAGCGGCAGGGGACCGGGGGTGACCTTTACGCCGGCAGCGGCCAGGGTTTCAATCTGGGCGGGTGAGAGGCCGGGGAGATGCAGACGCAGCAGCGGTCCCAGCCGGCGCAGGGCCTCCATGAGCGGCTCGTCGCGCGGCTCGTCGGTGGAGAAATAGCCGAAAATCTCGTCGCCATCTGCCGCCAGCGGCGTGCTGGCCTCGACGGGCGGCAGATAGGGCGCGTCGCGCTGGCCGGCATAGGCATCGAGCGCGGCGATGGTCTGGGGCAGCGACAGGTGCGATTGATAGATGTCGGAAAAGCGCGCCAGGGGCGCGGTGCCGTAATGGGCCAGGGCGGCGTTGACGGCAGTCAGCAGGTCGGCTTCGTCGTAATGGGCCACAGTGAGCGATGGCACCAGGATGGGGAAGCGCTCCAGCCCCGGCGGCGGCGCCAGATAGCCGGTGCCGATCACGGCGGAGCCGAGGCCGAGAATGCGTGCGGCCAGAGTCGCGAGCGGGGCGAAATCGGCGACCACGACGCTTGAGGCCCGCGCCCGCAGCGTCTCGATCCACCAGCCAAGCCGGGCGATGAGAAATTCGGCATCGCCAAAGCCCAGATCACCCAGATGGTCGGCCCAACTGCAGATGGGTTCGTCGCCGCCCATGGTGCGGCGGCTGCTGTCGATGCCGAAGGCGGAGCCGGGAAACACCAGGTCGCAATAAGGCGCGAGTTCGGCGGCGTGCTGCATGTTGTTGACCGCCGCATCGCATATGGCGAGGCCGTCGAGGGCACGGGCAATGCTGCGCAGGGTGGAGATATGCCCCCGGCCGGCACCACCTTCCCAGGCCAGCATGACCCGCACCGTCATGCCGTAGCGACCTGTTGCAGCACGCGCTGCACCGTGGCGCGCACCAGGACGGCTGTATCACCCAGCAGGACCGGCCGCAGGGACTGCGCCAGTTCGCGGGCATGGCGAGCCATGTGCGTATCGGCATAGACCCGCCGGATCGCGCCGGTGATGGCCGCTGCATCGCGGCGCGGCTGATCGAAGCTGACCAGGGTTCCCATGGCCTCGACGCAGGCGGCATTGGCAGATTGTTCGGACTGGCAGGGCAAGGCGACCTGCGGAAGGCCCAGCGCCAGCCCGAGGCAGGTGATGCCGTGCTGACCGGCATGGACCATCATCCGGCTGCGCTCGGCGATGGCCTGGTGGGAGAGCGGCGTGCGTTCAACGGCGACGCCCCGTGCCGCGAGGCGCGCGGCGAAGTCCGGGCCGATCCCCGGCATGACCACGCGCATAGGCAGATCGACGCCGGCAATGGCGTCCAGAATGACCGGCTCACTGGCCTCGGTGGTGGAGAAATAGACCATGACTTCGTCGCCTGATCCGGCAGTGGGACAGTCCAGTCCCATTGGCGGCAGGTAGTCGGGGTTGCTGCGCCAGGATGCGTAGGGATCGAGGGCGGCAATGGTGCGCGGCATTTGTGCGTCGCAACGATAGATATCGGAGAAATATTGCAGGGCGGCCAGACCGAAGCGCGCGCCGGCGCGGTTGACGACGCCCACCAGGTCGGCCTCCGCATGAACCAGGATATGGCCCTCGGCCGGCGCGGGAAACTGCGCCATGCCGGCCGGTGGCGTGCTGTGGCCCTGGCCGATGGAAATGACCGGAACGCCCAGGGCTCGCGCCGCCAGCATGGCGCAGGGCGCGAATTCGGCGACGACGAGCCCACTGCAGCGGGCTCGTATAGTGTGCATCCACCAGTCGATCTGGCGGGTAAGAAATTCCTCGTCGGCAAAGCCGATGGCGGCCAGGAACTCGGCCCAGTTGCCAATCGGACGGCCCTGACGCATCGCCATGACCGCCGGCTGGTAACCCAGCGTCGCGCCTTGAAACACCAGGTCGCAAAGCGGCGCCAGGTCGGTGGCGTGATCCATCCGGCAAAGCGCCGCGTCATAGCGGCAATCGGACCCCATGGCCTGGGCGAAGACCTTGAGCGTGGTCACATGCCCCCGCCCGGACCCGGCCTCGTTGGCCAGCAGGATGCGGCCCGGCACGGCTAGGCGCGTGGATAACTGGAATCGGGTGGCACGACGACCGGCGGCGGCGGGGGCGGCACCACGACCACCGGCGGCGGCACGACGGGACTGCCTGTGGTGCCTTCGACCCATATTGTGGCCGAGTTGTTGGGCAGGCACTGGGCCGTATGGGCAGCCTTGTCCGAGAAGAACAGGCCGATGCACTGCCTTGTGTGCTGCGCATAGGCGCGCTGGATTTCGGATGCAGCGGCGGGCATGGCGGCGCTGCCGGCCAATGTGGCGACCGTGGTCGCCGCGACGACGGCACGACGGGTGCGGGAACTCTTTGCCATTTGGAACCTCTTTCTATCGAGGGGCAAGGTAGGGTCGCGGCGACAGCGCCGCATCCGACACATGTTCGATGCCGTTAAGTGCTCAACCGTGGTATACTTGCGTAACGGTCGAAATGGGTGTGCACTGCCGTCCATGCGCAGCCGGGGGACGGGTGTGGACGCAATCCTCGGGCTGATCGAACACATCTACGAGGCGGGCGCGCATCCCGAGCAATGGCAGCGCGCGCTGAGATCGCTGGCCGACGTTACCGGCAGCCGCGACGCAACCATGGGCGGCCAGACCGCCGCGCAGGTGCCGCTGCTGGTATCGGTCCACACCGACCCGGACTACGTACTCAGCTATAGCCAGCACTATCACCGCCGCAACGCCATGCAACTCGCGATGCACAGCACGCCGGTCGGGCGGGCCGTGCTCGATTCCATGGTGGTGGATCGTGACACGTTTCGCGCCGGCGACTTCTATAACGAATGGTGCGTGCCGCAGCGGTACCTGCACGGCGCCGCGCTGAACCTGGCCACCTCGCAGGGCTGGCGCGCCACGCTGATGGTGTCGGGCGCCAACGAATACGAACCAGAGACGCTGCGGACGCTGACGGCGGTGACGCCGCACCTGATCCGCGCCTTCCAGCTCAACCAGTTGCTGCACGAAACCCAATCGATGGGCATGGGCGCCTTCGCGGCGCTGGAATATCTCGACCGCGGGGCGCTGCTGGTGGGCGTGGGTGGCGCGATTCGCACCGCAAATGGCATCGCCGAGCGAATCGTGGCGCAGGGCGATGGGCTGATCCTGAAGGATGGCCAGCTCAGTTGCAGCAAAAGCGGCGAGACGGCAGCGCTGGAGCGGCTGATCGGGCAATGCGCGCGCGGCATCGTGGTCGCGGGCGAAGGCATGGTCCGGGTGTCCAGAAGCGAAGGCCGCTCGCCGCTGCTGGTGCAGTGCCTGCCCTTTCCATCGAGCACCTGGTGGCCGGGTTTTACCCAGCAACTGGCGATGATCTTCGTCACCGATCCCGATGCGCGCATGGAGCAGGTGATGCAAAGACTGCGGCAGCGATACGGCCTGACCCCGGCCGAAGCGAGCCTGGCCTGGGAAATCGTGCGCAGCGGCGGCCGCAAGACCGCGGCTCTGCAGCGTGGCATTTCGGTAGCCACGGCGCGCAGCCAACTCACCGCCATTTTCGACAAGACCGGCGTGCGCCGGCAGGCAGAACTGGTGCGCCTGCTGCTGGATGAACAGCCGGAACGGCCTGCTAGCGAATAAAACCCAGCCGGACGTCGAGGTCGCCCAGCGGCCTGGCGGCGGCCAGTGCATCGCGGGCCTTGCGGCTGTCGCGGTCCATGGCGGCGATCAGTTCGTCGAGGCCGGAAAAGACCTCCTGGCCGCGGATATGGGCGATCAGCGCCACGGTGATGGTCTGGCCGTAAATGTCCTCATCGAAATCGAACAGGTGCGTCTCGAAGGGCGGCAACTGGTTGTTGAACATGGGCTTGCCATAGGCGGCGACGCCGTCGAACACGCGCTCGCCCAGCCGGGCGCGGACGGCGTAGACACCTTGCGCGAGCTGGAAATTGGCGTGGGTCATGGTGTTGGCGGTGGGATAGCCGAGCTCCCTGCCCCGCTGGTCGCCCTTGACCACGCAACCATCGAAAAACCAGTGATAGCCCAGCAGGCGATTGGCGGCGGTCACGGCGCCTTCCGACAAGGCGGCGCGGATGCGCGAGGAGGAGATGACCTCGTCGCCCTCATCCATCAGGTCGAGGATTTCGACGGCAAAGCCCTGTGCCTCGCCGGATGCCCTGAGGAAGGTGGGGGTGCCGCGGCGCTGGCGGCCGAAGTGGAAATCCGCGCCGACGATGACGCCGGTGACATCAAGGGCCTCGACCAGGAAGCGGGAGACGAAATCCTCGGCCTCGATCTGGGAGAAGGCGCGGTCGAAATGGAGGATGGCGATGGCATCAAGCCCCAGGGCCTCGGCCAGCCGCGCCTTGGCATCGCCATCGGTGAGGCGGAACATGAAGGGCGCCGGCGCGAAGACATCGCGCGGATGCGGCTCGAAGGTGAGGACCATGGCCGGCACGCCGGCTTCGGCAGCGCGCGCCTTGAGCGTGGTCAGCACGGTCTGGTGGCCGCGGTGCATGCCATCGAAATTGCCGATGGCGACATAGGCGCCACGCAGCGCGGCGGGGACGGCATCGAGGCCCGAAAGACGCAGGAAGGTGGTCAAGGCACTCACCAGCTGAGGCGCGGCAGGAAGCCGGCCAGGTGGGCGCGGCTGGGCGCCACGAGGTCGGCGATGGTCTGCGGGTCGGGCTTGCCGAAGGCATCGAGTTCGGCGGCGTGGATGGAGCCGGTGACGAAGAGCAGATCGATGCCGAACTGGGCGGCGCCGGTGGCGTCGGTGCGCACGCTGTCGCCAATGGCGAGGACGCGGGACTTGTCGAGCGGCCTGCCGGCGGCCTGCTCGGCGAGGCGGAAGGCTTCCTCGTAGATGGGCTGGTAGGGCTTGCCGGCCATCAGCACCATGCCGCCCATGGCGGCGTAGAGGTCGCCCAGGGCGCCGCCGCAATAGATGATCTTGTCGCCATGCTCCACGACGCGGTCGGGATTGGCGCAGATCATCGGCAGCCTGCGGCTGAGCCAGAGGCGGGCGCGCTCGCGGTACATTTCGGGCGTATCGTCATCGGTATCGAGATCGGTGACGACGACCACCTCGGCCACGTCGGCACCGGTGCGGTGCACGTCGAGCCCTTCATAGAGCGCGTCGTCCTCGGTGGCGGGGCCGACATGATGGATGGCCCTGCCGCGATATTTGGCGATCATGGCGCGGGTGGCGTCGCCCGAGGAAACGATGGCGTCATAGGCGCCGCGATGCACGCCAAGCCGGTCGAGCATATCGATGATGGGACCGGATGGACGCGGGGCGTTGGTGATGAACACCACCTTGCCGCCGGCCTGGCGAAATCCGGCCAGCGCCTCAACCGCGCCGGGAAACGCCTCGACGCCGTTGTGGACGACGCCCCACACATCGCTCAGCACCGCGTCATAGCGGGTGGCCAGGTCGGAAAGACCGGAGATGGAAGGCAGGGGACTGGTCATCGCGACATTCCGATGCGAACAGGATGGGCGTTCTATGTGGCAGCTTGGGGGTGCGGATCAAGGGGAAACGCATTTGTGCGTTGGTATCATAGGTCGCTATGGTCCTCCCCCAGGAGAGAAAGGGACATGGCATACAGGCCGGCACGACCTCGCCATGTCCACCGTATGGTAGGTGGAGATTGGGTGTTGAGAGCCGGATCGGGGCCAACCACCCCCACCCTTGATCCCTCCCCGCAAGGGGAGGGAGACGATTGAAACATCCGCGGCCCGCCAGTTTTCAAATGCCAGGTGGCGTCGCTTGCCCGCCCTAGAGTTCCACCCGGCGCAGTTGCGGGGGCTGGCGGGCGGGTTCGGTCATCAGGTCGGGCCGGGCCGGGCCGGGGGCGGCGATATGGGGGCCCTGGGCCAGGGTGATGCCGTCTTCGAGCAGTTCAACGATCTGGCTTTCGCCGGCAATGCCGGTGGCCATGAGGCGGACTTCGAAGCGGGCGATGTAGTTGGCGATGTCGGAGGCGTGGAAGTCGGTGAAGACTTCGGGTTCCTCGATGAAGCGGGCGGCATCGATGCGCAGCGAGCGCACGCCCTGCGCCGCCAGTTCGGCAATGTCGACGCGCAGCGACTTGACGCTGGCGATGGAAAAGCCGGCGCCCTTCCTGGCCACGGCATCGGCAATGGCCCGCTCGCCGGTGGTGAGAGACCGCCAATCGACATCGCTGACGACAAAGATCAGGCTGGGCGCGATGGCGCGGTTGGCTTCGAGCGCCACGATCAACTGCTCGGACGCCACCGAGTCGCCCAAGGTGGCGCGCGACAGGGGGATGTAGAGCGTGACCGGCTGGCCGCCGGTGCGCGAGCGGCGGCAGATGGTGATGGCCTCGACCAGGCCCATACCCTCGATATGGCGCATGACATCCTCGCCGCCGCGGCGGGGCTGGAAATCGGTGCGGTCGGCCAGGTCGCCATCCTCGAGCATCAGGCGGGGGACCAGGTCATAACCCTGCGGGCGGCGCTGGGGCAGAGTGACGACCGGCTGGATGTGATAAATCAGGCGGTTTTCCGCGATGGCCTGGCGCAGCATTTCGAGCGGAATGGTCGGCTCGGGGTCGCGGGTGGCCGGCGGCGGCGCCGGGGCGGCGATCATGCGATCTCGGCCGGCGGCGGGCTTGGCCACGCGATCCTCCATCTCGGCCACCGCTTCGGCGACCTGACGGATGACAGTGCCGAGCACGGAAATGTCGGCTTCGACGCCTTCGAGGCGCGCGCCGGCATTGAGGTCGGCCATGGCATTGATGCGCTGGCCGAGCACGGCGCCGGCCTGGGCATCGGTGGCAAGCAGGCGGGAGAGATCCTCGATGGCCCTTTCCAGCCGGTTCTCGGCGCGCTGGCGCAGCGTACGTTCGAGCAGCACGACGCAGACGCAGCCGAACACCACGGCAGCCAGAATGGCCTCTGACGGCGTGAAGGTCAGGCCGAAATAGGCCGCCGCGCCAACGGCGGCGGCAGCAAGGGCAATGAACGTGTAGACCAGTGCCTGCACGGGCGGACCTCGGAAGCGCCGGGATTCGGCCCTCTCCTCATAGCATCGCACAATAGGGTGCAAAAGCGCGGAGCCACCGCTGTCCCAAGCCTATTTAGGGGATCAGGTGGCGAAAATGTTCCAGGCGCGCGAGAAGAAGCGGTGGAACAGCACCAGTTGGGCCGCGCCGTTGGCCGCGGCGGAACCACCCATCTGCCCCAGAGACACGGTGGGCCTGTCGGCGCCGAAATAGGGCATGGCGGCGAGGTGATGATCGACCCGTTCGAGCAGCCGGTCCATGATGGGCCGTGGCATGACACCGTCGATAATGGTCAGATTGAGCTCCATCACCGCCCGTGTGCTGAGCACGGCGCTGGCCAGCGCCCTGCCCGCGTCATCGAGCCAATCGGTGGCGAGCGGTTCGAGCGAAACCCAGTCCCAGTTCATCGGATCGCCTGCCGGCAGGCTGCCGCCGGCGGCCTCGATGCGCTGCTGCAGCGCCAGGATGGAGGCGATGGTGTGCAGATAACAGGGCCGGCCCGCCGCATCAGCAACCAGGATGGCGCCCAGATTTGCGGCATTGCCGGTGGGACCCTGCCAGAGCTGACCATCGATGGCGATGCCGGCGCCAACCAGGGTTCCCACCTGGAAATAGGCCATGCCGCGGGGACGAGGCTCGGGCCGGGCGATGAATTCGGCCCAGCAGGCGGCATTGCCGCTGTTGAACCATTCCACGGGCTCGCCGACGGCACGACTGACCTCGGCAGCAAGGTCGGCGCCGCGCCACAGTTCCACCTGCCCGGCGGGGGCGCCGAGGCGGCCCAGATGCCGTTCTAGATGGGAGGGGCTGGCCACGCCGATGCCGGCCAGCCGGCTCACCTGCTGGGCGGTCATGCCGGCGCGGATGGTGGCGACCTCGGCCGCGATCTCGGCAAAGATGGTGTTGAAATCGGGCCAGGCATAGCTGCGGCGGATGCTGGCGAGGGTGAGGCCGGACATGCCGAAGAGCAGGACTTCGAAATGCCGCCAGCCGAGCCCGATGCCGATACCGAAAGCGCCGTCGGGATTGAGGAAAAGCGGCGTCGCCGGCTGGCCGCGGCGGCCGCGCAGCACCTCGCCGCGCAGCACCAATTCGCGGGCTTCGAGATCGACGACGATACGCGAGGTGGTCTGCGGCCCCAGACCCGACAGCCGCGCCAGTTCCGCATTGGACACGCCGGGATTCAGCCCGATGAGCGTCATCACCGCGCGCTCATTGGCAAGGCGCACGCCGGACTGGGCGAAACCGCGCGCTATCGGCCCGATACCATCGTCCACTGAATTCTTCTGCATGGCGGCTGACTTAATAGGCAGCGAGCGATCCGATCAAGCGCCAAGTCCATAGGCAATCACGCAAAATGCAAATGTCTGGAACGGTTTATTTACCCTGTTACGGAACAATTGGCGCAACCGGGACAGACCGGCAATGCCGGACAAACCGGCAGAGTGAGCAACGGGAACGCGAGGACCGCACCGCATGGCGCATAACCGAAGCGAGGGCGAACCGCTTGGACGGCTGCTGCTGATCGATGGGGACGAGCCGCATGCCCTGCTGGTGGCCGAAACGCTCGGCCAGAGCCTGGGCAATCGCGTTCGCATCGCTGTCGCGGCCGGAGGCCGGCAGGCGGCAGAGCAGTTGCGCGATACGGAATTCGACATCGTATTGGCCGACCTGGCGAGCCTGCGCGATCTCTGCGAGCGCAGCGACGACGCCGTGGCACGGCTGGTGCGGCTGGCCGACGGCGCGCTGTTCGTCGCCGTTTCAGACGGGGCTTCGGTTTCGGCGGCGGTCGGCGCGATGCGCGCCGGGGCGCATGACTATGTGGTCAAGCCGGTCAATGGCCCGGCCATGGCGGCCCGGATCGGCGAACTGGCACAGCGGCACGGCAAGGGCCGCGCGCTCGCCATCGAACCGGTGGCCGAGGGGCGTTCCGACTTTGCCGGCTTTATCGGCGCATCGAGCGCCATGCAATTCGTCTATGAGCAGATCGGGCGCATCGCCGCGTCGTCGGCGCCGGTCTTCATCACCGGGGAAAGCGGCACCGGCAAGGATGTCTGCGCCGAGGCGCTGCATGCCACGGGACCGCGCTTCGGCAAGCGGCTGGTGGCGATCAACTGCGCCGCCATTCCGCGCGACCTGATGGAAAGCGAGCTGTTCGGCGTGGCGCGCGGCGCCTTTACCGGCGCCCATGAGGACCGCAAAGGCGCGGCAGAACTGGCCGATGGCGGCACGCTGTTCCTCGACGAGATCGGGGAAATGGATCTGTCGCTGCAAAGCAAGCTGTTGCGATTCCTGCAGACGGGGGCGCTGAGCCGGGTGGGTGAATCGGGCGTGCGACAGGTGGATGTGCGCGTCATCTGCGCCACCAATCGCAATCCGATGCAGCTCATCACCGAGAAGAAATTCCGCGAGGACCTGTTCTACCGCCTGCATGTGCTGCCTATCCATCTGCCGCCGCTGCGGCAGCGGCCGACCGATATCATGGTGCTGGCGCGGCATTTCCTGGCGCGCTACGCCGCCGAGGAACACAAGCATTTCAACGGCTTCCCGCCCGATGTGGCCAGCCTGCTGACCTCGGCGGAATGGAAGGGCAATGTGCGGCAATTGCAGAACCTGGTGCGCCGGCTGGTGGTGATGGGCGATGGCGGCGACATCACCATGGCCATGCTGGCGGCTGCCGACATCGAATCGCGGGGCGTCATCGCCCAGCCCGAGCCGGCGCCACGGACGGAGCGCCGCCCGCCGATCCTGCCCATGTGGCAGCAGGAGCAGCGCATCATCGAGGATGCCATAGCCAGCTTCGGCGGCAATGTGTCGCTCGCCGCGGCGGCGCTGGAAATCAGCCCGTCGACCATCTACCGCAAGCGCCAGGGCTGGGCCGAGATGGCGGCGGCCAGCTAGGTGCCACGCCCTCGTGGTTCGAGGCTCGCAAAGGGCTCGCACCTCACCATGAGGGCTACTGAAACACCGGGCTAACAGTAGCCCTCATGGTGAGGCGAGAGCGCAGCGACCCTCGAACCACGAGGCGTGGCACTAAGGCGTATTGGCTTCCTTTGCCTTGACGCGGTCCAGCCCGAGATAATGTTCACGCAGGATCACGGCAATGCCGGAGGCGACGATGATGAGCGCACCCAGAATCATGGCCGCGGTGGGAATATCGGCGAAGACGATGAAGCCGACGACCAGCGTCAGCAGCAGCGACACATATTCGAACGGCGCGATGACCGACATGTCGGCATAGCGATAGGATGACGTCATCAGCAACTGACCGACGCCGCCGGCAAAGCCGGCGCCGATCAGCAATGCCGCCTGGGCCGGCGTGGGCATGGCCCAGCCGAAGGGTATGGTGGCCAACGACATCACGCTGGCGCTGATGAAGAAATAGACGACGATGGCCTCGGTGCGTTCGGTCCGCGTCAGCTTGCGCACCTGCATCATGGCGAAGGCCGACAAGACGGCGCCCCCCAGCGCGGCGACGGCGCCGACCGCCTCGGCATTGCCAAGCGGCTGGCCGGTGGTGAACAGGGTCAGCCGCGGCCACAGGATGATGATGACACCGAACAGCCCGAGGGTGACGGCCGTCCAGCGGAACAGGTGCACGCGCTCCTTGAGCAGCAGGGCGCTGAAGACGACAATGAGCAACGGAGCGGCATAGCCGATGGCGGTGGCCTCGGGCAAAGGCAGCCGGGTCAGCGCGAAAAAGCCCAGACCCATGGATGAGGCGCCGACCAGGGCGCGCAGGATGTGACCCAAGGGATTGCTTGTGTGCAGAGCCGCCCGCAACTGGCCGCGCCAGAGCAGCCAGAACACGACCGGCAGAAAAGCGAAAAAGCAGCGGAAAAAGACCAGCTCCCCAGCGGGAATGGTTTCGGTGGCCTTGAGCAAGGTCGCCATGACGACGAAAAAGAAAACGGAAACGACCTTGAGCGCGATGCCACGCATCGGCCCGCCCCGATGTTGCACGGTGCCGGCGGCAGCTTCTGGAACGGGAGCGGTCACGGCGGTCTCGTGGGTACAGCCGGGATCAGCGGCCGGAGGATTGCTCCAGCTTTTCCTTGGCAATGCGCGCGGTGGCGAACGCCTTGTGCTCGGGGCCGACGGCCGAGCCCGATTTGACCACCTTGCCGGCGGCATCGAGGATTTCCCAATGCCAGTTGGCATTCGGGCCGCTGCCGCCCTTGAGGCGCAGCTTGATCTGAAGGGTGTTGTCCTGGGTCATGGGGGCGTTATGGCTCAGGTTGGCGCGGGGGGGAAGGGGCCGGACGAAAAAGAAACCTTGAAATGCTGGATTCCACCGCATCCACCGTGTCATCCCGGCCTTGAGCCGGGATCCATTCTGAGATGGATGGGCATGTCAGGTGGACGGACGATCCACCTTGCGGCTGYGGCGCGATCTCGGGATGGGTCCCTGTGTTGTTTGATTGTGTCATGATTGACGCGGGCGGGAGACCGTTGGGTCCCAGGTTGTGAGCCCCTGTGTTGTTTGATTGTGTCATGATTGACGCGGGCGGGAGACCGTTGGGTCCCAGGTTGTGAGACCGCGAGCCGGCACGGGTCCCCGCCCGCTCTTGACCACCTGAACAGTTGCACGAGGCCAGTTGCAATGGACCTCGCATCACAGGGACAGGCCYCATGACGCTATCACCGACCTGGATAGGAATCGACGTTTCTAAACGCTGGCTGGACATTGACGCACCCGCCGGCGGTATCTGCAAGCGCATCGCCAACACGGCGGACGCGATTGCCACGTTTGCCGCCACCCTGCCCATGGACGGCACCACCGTCGTCCTGGAAGCGACCGGCGCCTATGATACGACCTTGCGTCACGAACTGGCCTGGGCCGGCATCGGTTTTGCTCGGGTCAACCCGCAGCGGGCCCGCGACTTTGCCCGTGCCACCGGGCGCCTGGCCAAGACCGATGCGCTCGATGCGGCCATGCTGGCGCAGATGGGCGCTGCCCTCAAGCTCCATGCCGATCCACTGCCCGATCCCGCCCGGGAACGCCTGGGCCTGCTCAGCAAGCGGCGCGACCAGTTGGTGGAGATGCGAACTCAGGAAAAGCTCCGACGGATCGAGGCCGCAGACCCGTTCATCGTCCAGGATATGGACCGGCACATGCAGGCCCTCGACCAAGCCATCGACGCCGTTGAAGCGGAGATCGACACGCTGGTTAAGAGTACCCCCCAACTGGCACAGGACAGGGCGCTGATCCGAACCATGCCTGGGATAGGGCCTGTTACGGCCACGGTGTTGCTGGCACTCCTGCCCGAACTGGGGCAGCGCTCGTCAAAGCAGATCGCCGCATTGGCCGGGTTGGCCCCGATCAACCGGGACAGTGGCACCAGCCGGGGCAAACGCAGCATCGGCCCTGGCAGACGCCGAGTCTGCAAGGCTGCCTACATGGCCGCCGTTGCATCCCTGACCAGCCGATCGCCCCTCAGAGCCAGCTATGATCGGTTGCGCCAGGCTGGAAAACCGGCAAAGGTCGCCCTCATCGCATTGGCCAGAAAGATCATCGTCACTCTCAACGCCATGATGAAATCAAGAACCCCCTTCCACCCCTAAACTACAGTTGCCGGCTCAAGGCCG
>NZ_LMGZ01000002.1:0-27500 GCF_001427605.1 Devosia sp. Root635
GCTATCGTCAAACAATCGACAGTTGCTTGACCCGAGGGCGTTTCACTTGCTGCGCCTACGGCAAGTACAGAGCCCTCGGGTCAAGCCCGAGGGTGACGATCTGTGGTAGGGAGAGCGAAGAGGAAAACATGACCATTCCAACCCTCACCACCGCCCGGCTCACCCTCCGCCCGCCGGCCTATACCGATTTCCCGGCCTATGCGGCACTGATGGCCTCACCCCGCTCCATCCATATGGGCGGCCCTTTCGACATGTCAGCCGCCTGGGGCATGTTCTGCCACGACGTGGCGCTGTGGCGTCTGTTCGGCCATGGCGCGCTGATGATCGACCGCACCGAGACCGGGCAATGCGTCGGCCAGGTTGGCATCAATCACGGCCCGCTGTTTCCCGAAAAGGAGCTGGGCTGGCTGCTCTATGAAGGGCATGAGGGCAATGGCTATGCGCTCGAGGCGGCGCGGGCGCTGCGCGACTGGGCCTTCACCGCCGGTGGGCTGGTCACACTGGTCAGCTATTGCGATCCGGCCAATGCCCGCTCCATCGCGGTGGCCGAGAGGCTGGGTGCGGTGCGCGACCCCGCCGCGCCGAAGCAGGACCCCGAGGATGTGGTGTTTCGCCACCATCGCCCATAGCCGAAACAGTGTTCTCCATTGGGGCCTGCCTGCGCCAAAAGGTGCGCCGCGGCAGCCTTGCGGTGGTGCCGAAAACGGTTTAGCACCGGACCCGTTGAGACCTGCCGGACTGCCGCCCCGATATGACCTATATCGTCACCGATAATTGCATCGCCTGTAAGTACACCGACTGCGTGGAGGTGTGCCCCGTGGACTGTTTCTACGAGGGTGAAAACATGCTGGTGATCCACCCGGACGAGTGTATCGATTGCGGCGTGTGCGAGCCCGAATGCCCGGCCGAAGCCATCAAGCCCGACACCGAGTCGGGGCTCGACGAATGGCTGGCCCTCAACACCAAGTTCGCCTCCATATGGCCCAACCTGACCGAGCGCCGCGACCCGCTGCCCGAGGCCAAGGAAAAGGACGGCGAAGACGGCAAGCTAGCCAAGTATTTCTCCGAAGAGCCCGGCGAAGGCGACTGAGTTCCTTCGTCTCCCCGACGGGAAACCTCGGACGAAAACTCCGGCCACAATCGCCTCCCGCGGACTTGATCCGCGGGTCACTCTCCACCCGGCACAAGCGACGAAAGACCCGCGGATCAAGTCCGAGGGAAGCGCCGCATGTGTAGGAAGTCCCGCGCAGGTCCTCCAGCCGGCAGGTATGGACAGGCTGTGGGCAAGTCCGCGCAAAAGCCGGATCCGGCGTCCAGCCACATCCTTGCCCCAAATGCGGGGCGCCAAATCCACACCTGATTCGTAGTTTTTGATTCTGCTGAAATTTTGTGCTATGGTCTCTTCAGATGCAGTTGAGCCCGTCACCCAGCCCGTGCCTTAAGGCACGATTTTTTTGACAACATTGTCGGATGACTTGACCCTCCGGGAAAGCGGAACCGGATGGCCATGGGGTTATTTGCTGCGCGCGGCGTCCATTTTGGGCGCCAGTAACGAAGAGTAGGAATGGACGGTCCTTCCCGCAGGGAACTGTCCATTTGGGGCGTCAACAAGGAGTTCCATGAATATGGTAGCCAAGAAGGTACAGACACGGCTTGGGTTCAAGACGGGCGAGTATGTCGTCTATCCGGCGCATGGCGTCGGTGTGATCGTCTCGATCGAGGAACAGGAAGTTGCCGGCCTGACCCTTGAGTTGTTCGTCATCAGCTTCGAACAGGACAAGCTGACCCTGCGCGTGCCTGTCGCCAAGATCAAGTCTGTCGGCATGCGCAAGCTGGCCGAGGAAGATCTGGTCGCTCAGGCGCTGGTCACCGTCACCGGCCGCGCCCGCGTCAAGCGCACCATGTGGTCGCGCCGCGCCCAGGAATACGAAGCCAAGATCAATTCCGGCGACCTGATCGCCATTTCCGAAGTCGTGCGCGATCTCTATCGCTCCGAAGAACAGCCCGAGCAGTCCTATTCGGAACGCCAGCTGTTCGAGCAGGCGATGGACCGCATGAGCCGCGAGATCGGCGCTGTCAACAAGCTGACGCTGACCGAAGCCGTGCAGCTCATCGAGAAGAACCTGGCCAAGTCGCCGCGCCGCACCAAGGCCGACGCCGCCGAAAGCGACGAGGAAGCTGCCGCGTAGGCGAACTGGTTCAAAGCATTGGAAAGGCCGGTGGCAACACCGGCCTTTTTGTTTTGGGTCGAGTTGGCACGAACGCATCACACCCACCGGGTGGCTCCCTCCCCGCAAGGGGGAGGGTTGGGGTGGGGGCGGTTGGCCCTGATATTCGGGCTAAACATCCCCCACCCTTGATCCCTCCCCGCAAGGGGGAGGGTGTCGACTGAGATATTTGCGGCCCGCCTCTCCCCCAAGTGGTCCAGCTTCACCCCACCCACGCATCCAACGCGTCAATGCTAACAGTCCGCTAACATCAACGGGCCTGATGTTACGGCTTTTTGCCGCCCGTCTGCTGCGCCAATACATCGCCCAGCCGCGTGGTGGCGCTACCCGGTTTCAGCGGCTGCTGCTGGCTTTCATGCGGCGCCCAGCCCGAAAGCCAGATGATTTCCAGCGTGGCCCGGATGCGGCCATCGGGGTCGCTGTCGTTTGTGGCATAGGCCTGTGCCGCCGCCGCCAGCAAAGCCGGCGTGGCCAGCCGGCGCGGGCGGTCGACCAGCGGATTGGAGGCGCCCAAAGCCTTGATTTCGCTCATCAAGGCGAAGGGGTTGGCGTAGCGGACGATATGCGTTTCCACATCGACCACTGGCAAAGCCAGTCCCGCCCGCTGCAGTAATCCGCCGCCGTCGCGCACCTGGATCATCGGCGCCACCCGGGCCGAAGCGCCGCCGAAAACCTGGGCATCGGCCACGAGGAACGCCTCACGCAGCTCGGTCAGCGCTTCCCCACCCAAAGCCGCGATCATCAGCAAGCCATCGGGCGCCAGTTTCGCCCGCAGCCGGGCGAGATAGCCCGGTACATCGTTGATCGCCTGCAGGTGCAGCAGCGAGACGATGAGGTTGAAGTTGTCCCCGTCCAGCTCGGGCATGTCATCATGCGCCCCGAAAGCGGCATGGCGCTGGAAGGGGAAACGGGCGCTGGCCGTCTGGCCGAAACGCGGCAACCTGTCCTCATCTGGGCCGATAATGGCGGCCTTGGGAAAGTCGCGGAGCAGTGCGCCCAGCCGGTCTTCTAGATCGGCCAGCACCAGGTCGGTGACGAAATCACTTATCCCCGTCCGCCGCGCCAGGTGGCGGGCGATCAGGGCGGCGTCGAATAGGGCGGGTGGCTGGCTCATGATGGTCTTGCGGCCGGTTGGCAGTGTGACACTATGGGCGTTATGGAGAGCGTCGAGGGGCTTGTCAAAAGCGGGACGTGGCGCCGACACATTGCCGGCGGCATCAGGTGGCTGGGCGGCGTGGCGCTCGACCTCGCCTATCCACCGGTCTGCCTTAATTGCGAAGCGCCAACGGCCACGTCGAATACGCTTTGTTCCAGTTGTTTCAATAGCGTACGCCATATCACCGCGCCACTCTGCCCGGTGCTGGGCTTGCCCTTTGCCGCCTCGCTTGGTCCCGGCACGCTCTCGGCCGAGGCGCTGGCCGATCCGCCGCCCTTTGGCCGGGCCCGCTCGGCGGTCATCTATGGCGAGGTTGCCGCGACCTTAGTGTCGCGCCTCAAATATGGCGATCGGCCCGAACTGGCCGGCTTCTGCGCCCGGTTGATGGCCGGGGCCGGGCACGAGTTGTGGGCTGACAAGCCTGTCCTCGTGCCGGTGCCGCTGCATCCGGCGCGGCAGCGCGAGCGGCGCTTCAACCAGTCGGCCGAACTGGCCCAGGCGCTGGGGCGCCTGACCGGGCTCAGGGTCGACCCGTCGCTGGTGCGGCGCACCCGCCGCACCCGCCAGCAGGTGGGCCTCAGCGGCAGCGGGCGGCAGCGCAATGTCGCCGGCGCCTTCGCCACCCATCCCGATATTGTCCTGCGCCTCGGGGGCCGGCGCATCGTGCTGGTGGACGATGTCTATACGACCGGCGCCACGGTCAAGGCGTTGACGCGCACCCTGCGCAAGGCCGGGGTCGACGCTATCGACGTCGTGACCTTCGCCCGCGTTGTCATTGGGGCGGACTTGCCCATATAAGGGATAAATACCTTGTTCCCATTGGAGAAATTTTGATGGCCAAGATCGAGATCTACACCACGCCGACCTGTCCCTATTGCCATGCCGCCAAGTCGCTGCTGGCCGACAAGGGTGCAGACTATACCGAGATCAGCGCCCTCGATCCCGATATGCGCGAGGCGATGACCGAGCGCGCCCATGGTCGCCGCACGGTGCCGCAAATCTTCATCGATGATGCCCATATCGGGGGCTATGACGATATGGCGGCGCTGGATCGCCGCGGCGGGCTCGACCCGCTGCTGGCCCGGTAGACCCATGAAAATCGCTGCCATCCAGATGCAGTCTGGGCTGGACCCCGAGGCCAATCTCGCCGCGCTCGAACCGATGCTGGCCGAGGCCGCCGCGGCCGGCGCCTCCTACGTGCTGACGCCTGAAGTTACCATGATCTTCCCGGAAAACCGGGATCAATTGCGCAGCACCGCCGCGCCCTTTGAGGGGCACCCGCAATTGGCGCGGGTGGGCGAACTGGCAAGCCAGCATGGCATGTATATCCATATCGGCTCGCTGGCCGTGCCGCTGCCCGATGGGCGCTTCGCCAATCGCTCCGTATTGTTCGGGCCGGATGGGAAACAGCTCGCGACCTACGACAAGATTCACCTGTTCGACGCCGATATTGCCGGGCTCAATGCCTATCGCGAAAGCGCCACCTATGCCGGCGGCGACGTGGCGGTGACGGCTGATCTCGGCCCGTTCACGCTGGGCATGTCCATCTGCTACGACATGCGTTTTCCCAGGCTTTACAATGCCCTGGCCAATGCCGGAGCGAACCTGATCGCGGTGCCGGCGGCTTTCACCGTGCCGACGGGGCAGGCGCATTGGCATGTGCTGTTGCGGGCGCGGGCCATCGAGACGGGCTCCTATGTCATCGCCGCCGCGCAGGGCGGCCAGCACCCCAATGGCCGGGCCACCTATGGCCACTCGCTCATCATCGATCCCTGGGGGCGGATCGTCGCCGAGCTCGATCTCGATCGTCCCGGCGTGCTGCTGGCAGAGATTGCTCCCGAACAGGTCGTCGACGCACGCCAGCGCATCCCCGCACTGGCCAATGCGCGAAACTTTGCCCTTCCGGGGGCGTTGCAGCCTTAAGCCAGCGCCCTATATCGTTACTCAACCAACCGGGCCGCACGGGCCCATGAGACTTGCTGTTGTGATCCAATATTCGCTCCATTGCTCCAAGGGCCACACCTACGACGCCTGGTTCAAGAGCGCCGCCGCGTTCGATGACCAGCAGGCGCGCGGCATCGTGAGCTGCGCCGTCTGTGGCGATGGGGCAATCGAGAAAGCGCCAATGGCGCCATCCGTGGCGCGGACCGTCGGCGAAAAAGTCTCGCTGAGCGCGGCCCATCCCGATGCGGCAAGATTCCGCGAAATGGTTCGGGCCTATCGCCAGAAGGTGACCAGCGAAGCCGACTATGTCGGTGACAAATTCGCCGAAGAGGCCCGCAAGATTCATTTCGAGGAAGTGGAAGCCCGCGGCATCTATGGCCAAGCCACGCGCGACGAAGTCGCCGGCCTGCTCGAAGACGGCGTGGATTTCCTGCCGCTGCCCGACGTCGCTGACGACAACTGAAATCCTGCCACGGCCTCGCCCTTCGGCAAGCTCAGGATGAGGCCTGTTGAAAGACCGATTCAAAAGTAGACCTCATGGTGAGCTTGTCGAACCACGAGGTCGTGCCCTCAGGGGACGTTCTGTCCCCGCTAGTTCCGAGCGCCACTCCCGGCGCGACCAAACGGAGATATCAAGATGACCACACTCGACGCAGCCCTTTCGGGCACGTTTGCCATTGGCGGTGACCTCAAGATCAACCGTCTGGGTTTCGGCGCCATGCGCATTACCGGCCGCGGCATCTGGGGTCCGCCCGAGAATCCGGAAGAAGCCAAGGCCACCCTGCGGCGCCTGCCCGAACTCAATGTCGATTTCGTCGATACGGCGGAAAGCTATGGCCCCTATGTCAGCGAGGAGCTGATCGGGGAAGTGCTGGCACCCTATTCCAGGGGCACCATCATTGCCACCAAGAGCGGGCTGACCCGGACCGGGCCGGATGAATGGCACCAGCTCGGTCGGCCGGAATTCCTGCGCCAGGGCGCCATCCAGAGCCTGCGCCGCCTCAAGCGCGACGTCATCGACCTTTGGCAGCTGCATCGCATCGAGAGCCAGACGCCGCGCGAAGACCAGTTCGGCGCCATCGCGCAGATGCAGCAGGATGGGCTGATCCGCCATGTCGGCCTCAGCGAGGTCAGCGTCGCCGACATCAAGGAAGCCAGCAAATACTTCAAGGTGACGACGGTGCAGAACATGTACAACCTGGTGAGCCGCAAGGCCGAGGATGTGCTGGATTATTGCGAAGCCAACGGCATCGGCTTCATCCCGTGGCGCCCGATCGATGGCGGGAACCTGGAATCGTCAAGCGCCGAGTTCAAGGCCATCATGGACAAGCACGGCGCCTCGGCCAGCCAGCTGGCTTTGGCCTGGATGCTAAAGCGCTCGCCGGTCATGCTGCCCATTCCGGGCACCAGCAAGGTCAAGCATCTCGAAGAGAATGTCGCGGCAGCCGCGATCACGCTCAGCGATGACGACTTCGCCACGCTGGATCGGATCGGCCGCAAGGGGTGATGTTTCTTCACCTCTCCCTTTGGGGGAGAGAGCCTGCCCCGGACTTGATCCGGGGTCGGCCGAAGGCCGGGTGAGGGGGCCTTCCCCCAGCACCGTATCAAGAAAAGGCCCCCTCACCCGCCTTGCTTCGCAAGTCGACCTCTCCCCCAAAGGGAGAGGTGAAGAAAGTCTGCGATGTCTGAGAGATCAGGGTCGGTTCGATAGGGAGGGTGGAATCCCCGCTATCGAACCTGACCAAAAGACAGCCTTGGCAGACCGTCAGGTGGCTGAGCGGGCATGTAGCACCGGCAGCGGGGCTTGTCACGCGATTGTCGCAGAGGCCGTTTCCGCGAACTGGATCGGCATCTCCCCCTTGACGGGGGAGGCTGGGAGGGGGTGTTGGGAGCCACGATATAAATCGGGGCTAAACACCCCCCACCCTTGATCCCTCCCCGCAAGGGGGAGGGTGTCGACTGACAATTCAGTCGCAAGAACCCGTCCGCCTCAATTCCACAGCTTGTCGATAGCCTCGGTATCGCGCACCGCACCTCGCGCCGCACTCGTCGCAAAGGCCGCATAGGCCTTGAGGGCCGTGGTCACGTTGCGCTTGCGCGGATGGGCCGGCTTCCAGCCCAACGCGTCCTGGTCGTGCCGGCGCTGGGCGAGCTCATCGGCGCTCACCAAGAGAGTGATCGTCCGATTGGGGATGTCGATCTCGATCGTGTCGCCCTCGCGCACCAGCCCGATCGTGCCGCCTTCGGCAGCTTCCGGCGAGACATGGCCGATGGAGAGGCCCGACGTGCCGCCGGAGAAGCGGCCATCGGTGAGGAGGGCACAGGCTTTGCCCAGGCCCTTGGACTTGAGGTAGCTCGTCGGGTAGAGCATTTCCTGCATGCCGGGGCCGCCGCGCGGGCCTTCATAGCGGATGACGAGAACATCGCCTTCCTTGATCTGGTTGGAGAGGATCGCCTTGACCGTATCGTCCTGGCTCTCGAACACGCGAGCCGGGCCGGTGAATTTGAGGATGGATTCATCCACGCCCGCCGTCTTCACGATGCAGCCATCGATGGCGACATTGCCCTTGAGCACGGCGAGGCCCCCATCCTTGGAGAAGGGGGTTTCGGCCGAGCGGATGACGCCATTCTGGCGGTCGAGGTCGAGTTCGGCCCAGCGGTTGGACTGCGAAAAGGCCTGCGTGGTGCGCACGCCGCCGGGGGCGGCCATGAAGAAATTGCGCACGGATTCGGAATTGGTGCGGGAGATATCCCACTTATCCAGGGCATCGCCCATCGTGGCAGAATGGATCGTATGTTCCTTGCGATTGATCAGGCCGGCGCGGTCGAGCTGGCCGAGAATGGCCATGATGCCGCCGGCGCGATGCACGTCTTCCATATGCACGTCCGCCTTGGCCGGCGCGACCTTGGAGAGCACCGGCACCTTGCGGCTCAGCTTGTCGATATCGTCCATGGTGAAATCGACGCCGCCTTCATAGGCCGCGGCCAGGATATGCAGCACCGTATTGGTCGAGCCGCCCATAGCGATATCGAGGCTCATGGCGTTTTCGAACGCGGCCTTGGTGGCGATGGAGCGTGGCAGCACCGAAGCATCGTCCTGCTCATACCAGCGGCGGGCCAGGTCGACGATCAGGTGGCCGGCTTCCTGGAACAGGCGCTTGCGATCCGAATGAGTGGCCAGCGTCGAGCCGTTGCCGGGCAGGGAAAGGCCCAGGGCCTCGGTAAGACAGTTCATGGAATTGGCGGTGAACATGCCCGAGCAGGAGCCGCAGGTGGGGCAGGCGGCTTCCTCGACGGCCTGGACTTCGGCGTCGGTATAGTGGTCGTCGGCGGCGATCACCATGGCGTCTACCAGGTCGAGCGCCTGCAGCTTGCCCTTGAGCATGGCCTTGCCGGCCTCCATCGGGCCGCCGGACACGAAAACCACCGGGATATTGATACGCATGGCGGCATTGAGCATGCCGGGGGTGATCTTGTCGCAATTGGAGATGCAGACCATGGCATCGGCGCAATGGGCGTTGACCATGTATTCCACGCTGTCCGCGATGATGTCTCGCGATGGCAGCGAATAGAGCATGCCGTCATGGCCCATGGCGATGCCGTCATCGACCGCGATGGTGTTGAATTCCTTGGCCACGCCGCCGGCCGCCTCGATTTCGCGGGCCACGAGCTGGCCGAGATCCTTGAGATGGACATGGCCGGGCACGAACTGGGTGAAGCTGTTGACCACGGCGATGATCGGCTTGCCGAAATCGCCGTCCTTCATGCCCGTCGCGCGCCAGAGGCCACGCGCGCCGGCCATGTTGCGGCCATGGGTAGTGGTGCGGGAACGATAGGCTGGCATGGCGATATCCTCGGAAGTCGTTGCGCCCATTGAGATAGGCGCGGTCGATCTTTCTTAGACCCATTCCAGAACCGGATCAATCGAAACCGTACCGACGGGTACGGTTCTATGGCGGGCCAAACGCTAGTTGTTGATGCGGGTAATGCCCCACCAGGCCTGGGCGCAGGCGTCGTCGACGCAGATCAGGTTCATCCACAGCGCGCCATTGGCGAAGCCGACGCCGTCGCTGGTGACGATGAGGTCGGCATAGTCCTGGCTGGAGAGGGCGGCGATAGTGTCTGGAGTCAGCAGGTAATCGAAATTGTCGACCAGGTCCTGCGGCTCGAGGATGTCGTAGATTTCGCCATTGGCTTCCACGGTCAGCGGGTAGACGCCGAGATCGGCGATGGTGGTGGGGTCGGCGAAGAGAAACGCATCCTGCATGAGGCCAAAGGCCTCGCCGAATTCCACCGACATGCCATGCAGGTTCTCGATCTGGCCCATGACATCCTCTTCGCTCTGGGCGAAGGCGGGGGTGGCGAGCAGGGTGAAGACACAGGCAGCGGCTAGGGAGATGAGGCGCATGGTGGCTCCGGAATTGGACGCCGCAATCCTAGCGCATTGCCCCGGCCTCGTATCGCCAAATCAGGCGGCCAGCCCCGCGGCGTCCCGCCTCGGAAAAAAGGCCTGGCAAGCTGCCAGGCCCAGTTGGGTAGGAATACGCCAGGGCCCGCGAAAGCGCTGGGCGCAGCGGGAGTTAAGCAGTTAGTCCGTCGCCGCTGGCGGAAAATATTGCGCATATCGCGGGTCGGTCTCCACCAGCCAGCAGGCAATGGCCCAGCCGCGGGCGTAATTGGCGATGGCGGAGGCAATGAAATTGTCCGCCAGGTCGAGCAGTTCGGGCAGCAGTTCCACCTGATGGCCGCCGGGCCGGTGTTGGCGCGCCAGCCCCAGCTGGGCCAGCTCGTTGAACAGATTGCGGATATGGGTTCGCGAGGTGCGGCTGCGCAGGCCCAGCGTGTCGAAGGACAGGCTGACCCTGGTGGGGTCGCCGTCATGCGCGGCCACCAGATAGGGCGCCAGCAGCTTGACCCCGTCCTGCCGCGCCAGTATCGGCCGCAGCCGGCCCGCCAGCTCCAGCGGCTGCCGGGCCAGCGAGCGCGTGCGGCTGGCTACATGGCGCAGGGCGCGCTGGTAACGGCGATCGCCCTCACGGAGCGGACCGCCGATATTGGTGCCGGGCAGGAAGCTGTCGAGGCACGAGAACTGCCGCGCCAGCAGGTCCAGGTCGAGGTCCAGCATGTGCTCGGTGGGCAGCACCAGCCGCAGCCGGCGGTCGGCGGGTGAGTCAACTAGGCTGAGCAGCCCGATGCTTTGCAGTCGCGCCAGGATGGCGTCGAGCCGGCGAGCGCTGGACAGGCCGAGCGGCAGGAAAACATTGCGGATGAGGCCGATGGTGGGCCAGGTGGCGCGCTCGTCGGGATCGTAATGGAAATAGAGGGTCACGATCGTGCTGAACAGCGCGATGCGGCCGGGATCGCTGAGCAGCCGCATGGCCGGGCTGCTGCCCTGCGCCTGTGGATCGGTGGCAAAAGCGAGCAGGAAGCGGCGCCGCGTGGCGGCAAAGTTCGGATGCGCCCGTACCTCTGCCACCGAGCGGGCGGGCGGGACTTGCGGGAACGGCTCGGCCTCCATCGGTGCCGATTTGGTGGCGGTCGCTGTCTCCTCCATGCCGTCAGTCTAGCCAGCCGCCGGCAGGGGGACAAGATTTGCGGCCCGATCGGCCCGGCGCCGTCTCAGCGTTGCGATTCCAGCAGGGTGATGGCCAGCCTCGATACATCGGCGCTGCGGCCGAAGCCGGCGCGTTCGAGGGGAATGCCGGCATCTTCCAACTGTTCCCGCGACAGGTCGGGCGGCAGGCGCGGTTTGCGGGGGGTGAAAATCGGCCACCACATCAGCGCCGGCCGGCGGAAAGTGATGGTTGGCGGGCAGGGGGCAGCAGCGTCAACGGCAATGGTCATGGCACGCCTCCACATTGATGGGAGCGAGCGTGCCAGACACCGGCGGCGGGGCGGCGGAAGTCTCTGCGTATAATGCCGTCTAGAGCGGAAGTTTTTGCGTATATCGCCGGTCAGGCGGCCGGTCGTTCGGCCATGACCATGTAGTTGATGCCCATGTCGCGCGAGCGGCGCCATTCGTCGGCCAGGGGGTGGAACACTACGCCGGTCTCGCCGGTGATCCTGAGGCCGTTGCGGGTCAGCAGGGTCTTGATCTCGTCGGGCGTGAGAAACCTGTTCCAGTCATGGGTGCCCCTGGGCAGCCAGTGCAGGATGCGCTCGGCGGCAAAGACGGCGAAGGCGCGGGCGCGCAGGGTGCGGTTGAGCGTCGCGGTGAGCGTCAGCCCACCCGGCTTTACCAGGTCGGCGCAGCTCTTCATGTAGAGCGGCACATTGTCGACATGCTCCACCACCTCCATGTTGAGCACCATGTCATAGCGCGCTCCGGTCGCCGCCAGCGCCTCGCTGGTGGTGGCGCGGTAGTCGATGGCGAGCCCCGATTTTTCCGCATGCAGCCGGGCAATGGCGATATTGCGCTCGGCCGCGTCGATACCGGTGACTGTGGCGCCCAGCCGGGCCAGCGGTTCACAGAGCAGGCCACCGCCGCAGCCGACGTCGAGGATGGTCAGGCCCTCGAAGGGGCGCATGGCGGTGCCGTCCAGGTTGAAATGAGCCAGCAGGTGCTCGCGGATGTAGGACAGGCGCACCGGATTGAACTTGTGCAGCGGCTTGAACTTGCCCGTCGGGTCCCACCACTCCTCGGCCATCGCGGTGAACTTGGCGATCTCGGCGTCGTTGATGGTGGTGGCGGTCATGGCGAGCTCCGTTTGGCACATATCACCTCGCCGTCATGGCCAAGGCAAGGCGCGCGGGCGTCGCAGGGTCAGGGCGCCTCGGCGGCCAGGAAGGACTGCCGGGCGAAGAGTTCATAGGTGTTGTTGGTCTGGATGGCGAGGTCGGTCGGCAGCGGCATTTCGGGGTTGGATGCGGTGGAGAAGAAGAAGCGGAAATATTGTCCGTAGCCCCCTTCCAGGATGGCGGGGACAAGTTCGGCGGGCAGGCTGAAGCACGGGCCGCCAAGGCAGCCATCTTCAATGCGCGTCGCCTCGAACACGGTCGCGGCGTCCCACCATTCCTGGCCACGGGCATAGGTGAAGTCGTTGCCAAGGTCCGACCCCAGCCGGGGATGAACCAGCACGGTGACCGAGCCATCCGCCACGCGGCCGGCATCGGCACCAAAGGTCATCACCCGCGTCGACCCATCCGGCTGTAAGGTAAAGACTGCGTAGATCGACGGCCCTTCTTCCAGCGTCGGATAGCGGCCGACGTCCTGCCACACGTCGGCGACCGGGTTCATCGCTCCGTCGGTGAGCCTTCTGATATAGCCCAGAACCTCCGGGTTATGCTTCTTGATCAACCGGTACCGGGCTTGTTCGGCCACGATTTCGAACAGGATGTTGTCGGCAACCCGCACGGCCGACTGCACCGTGAAGTCCAGATTAAAGCTGGGGGCTTCCATGGAATAGTCACCGAAAGCATAGCCGCCCCCCAGGCCGTCAAGGCCACCGAAGAGATTGGTATTGCTGAGTGAGGATGAGTCCAGATCGGCCTGCTTGGCCTCATCGAGCTTGGCCTGTGCCTGCTGCTGGGCATATTGCACGAAGCCCTGCCAGTTCTGGCTGTAGAGCGGCTGGATCATGCCCTCGAAGGCATGGGCCGCCTGTGTCTGCTCCGGCGTCAGGTTGCCCATCTGCACGGCAATCATCAGGTCGGCATAGATGGCTGGCGCGGCCTCTCCCCGCAGCGGCAGGATATAGGCTCCGGCCGCGGCATTGTCGGTGCAGGCAATGGTCTCGGCCCTGGCCCCGGCCTGCGCTTCAAGCGCGTCGTACTGGGTCAGGTAATCCGCTTCGCTGATCTTGCCGGATTGGCGGTTCCGGGCAAAATCCAGCCGGGCCAGAAGGTCGCTCTCTATGTAACCGATACGATCGCGCTCGAACTGCTTGAAGAACCGGCAGTTCTCGTCGATCGCCTGGGCAGTCTTGAGCGCCACGAAGCGATCGATGACTTCCTGCTGGGCCATGGCAGGGAACACCAGGCAAAGGCTGGTGGTGATGATGGCAAGCGCGCGACGCAACATGGCAAACTCCTTGTCGGCGCCAGCGTGCTTGTCGGAGCCACTATGGTCACCCCGCATATCGGGGTGGCCAAGCCCGTTGCTTCAATGCCGCCTTTGTCGTATGTCCCCGCACAACAAAGCGTACCGCCGGGTTCGGCGGGGTTCCGGGGAAGCAATTGGCCCGCATCGTCGTCAAGTTCGGTGGCACTTCGGTCGCCAGTGTCGAGCGCATCCGCCAGGCGGCGCGCCATGTGAAACGCGAGGTCGATGCCGGCCATGAAGTGGCCGTCGTGGTTTCGGCTATGTCGGGCAAGACCAATGAGCTGGTGGGCTGGGTCAACGAGGCCAGCCCGCTGCACGATGCCCGCGAATATGACGCGGTGGTCGCCTCGGGCGAGCAGGTAACGGCTGGGCTGATGGCCATCGTGCTGAGCGAAATGGGCATCCAGTCGCGCTCATTCGCCGGCTGGCAGGTGCCGATCCGTACCGACGACGCGCATGGCGCGGCGCGCATCACCGAAATCGACCCGACCGAACTCGACAAGCGGATGAAGGATGGCTGGGTGCCGGTCATCACCGGCTTTCAGGGCATTTCCCCGCATGGACGGGTCACCACGCTGGGCCGCGGCGGCTCGGACACCTCGGCGGTGGCGGTGGCGGCGGCGGTCAAGGCCGATCGCTGCGATATCTATACCGATGTCGATGGCGTCTACACCACCGATCCGCGTATCGTGCCCAAGGCGCAAAGGCTCACCAGGATTTCCTTCGAGGAAATGCTGGAAATGGCCTCGCTTGGCGCCAAGGTGCTGATGATCCGCTCGGTCGAGATGGCCATGGCCTATAAGGTGCCGCTGCTGGTCCGCTCGAGTTTCGATGATCCCGATGCGCCCCAGCTGGCGCCTGACGGGACGCCGGGCGTACCCGGCACACTGGTTTGCGATGAGGATGAGATCGTGGAAAAGCAGATCGTTTCGGGCGTGACGCTCGCCAAGGCCGAGGCCAAGATCACCCTGCGCGACGTCAAGGACAATCCGGGCGTGGCCGCCGCCATTTTCGGCACGCTGGCCGATCAGGGCATCATCGTCGACATGATCGTGCAGAATATCGCCGATGACGGCGCCACCACCGACATCACCTTCACCGTGCCCGACAGCGAATACGACAAGGCGGTCAAGACGCTGCAGAATGCCGGGGACCGCATCGAATATGCGCGGCTCAGCGGCTCCAAGGGCGGGGCGAAGGTCTCGGTCGTGGGCGTGGGCATGCGCAGCCATGCGGGCGTCGCGTCGTCCATGTTCAAGGCGCTGGCCGACAAGGGCATCAACATACAGCTCATCACCACCTCGGAAATCAAGACCTCGGTACTGATCGATGAGCAATATGCTGAGCTTGCGGTTCGCGCGCTCCATACTTATTACGGGTTGGACAAGAAGGACGCCTAGGGCCGGTCGAAGGGTTCTGGTCGCTCCTCAAAGCAGGGGGGCGGCTGTGGCGGCCGTCTAAGGGGTAATGGTCACGACCATCGGCGGCCCGAGAGTGCTGCTGCGGCAATTGCGTGAGACGATGGCGGAGCCGCTGGCTTCGCAGGCGCGACTCGACAAGATTGTCGGGCTCATCGCCGACAACATGCGCGCCGATGTCTGCTCGTTCTACGTGCTGCGCGACGATGGTGCGCTGGAGCTGTTCGCTTCCAAGGGCCTCGCCGCCGAATCGGTTCACATGACCACGCTGCGGCTGGGCGAGGGCCTGGTCGGCCTCATCGCGGCCGAAGCCGAGCCGCTGAGCCTCGACGACGCCACCAGCCATCCTGGCTTTGCCTATCGTCCGGAAACCGGCGAGGAGCGCTACAACGCCTTCCTTGGCGTGCCTGTGCTGCGGGCCGGCCAGACGCTGGGCGTGCTCGTGGTGCAGAATGCCGAACGCCGCCATTATGGCGAGGACGAAACCGAGGCGATGCTGACTACGGCCACAATCCTGGCCGAAATGATCGCCACCTCGGACTTCGACAATCTGATCAAGCCGGGGTCCGATATCGATCTCAGGCGTCCCCGCATGTTCACCGGCGTCAGCTTTACCGACGGAATTGCGCTGGGAACGGTGGTGCTGCACGACCCGCGCGTCGTGGTTTCTAACTTCATCGCCGAGGATACCGATGCCGAAAAGGTGCGGCTCGAATCGGCGCTGGCGCGGATGCGCGTCTCCATCGACGCCATGCTCGACCATGGCGACATGGCGGGCGCCACCGATCACCGCGAAATCCTCGAAACCTATCGCATGTTCGCCAATGACCGGGGCTGGGTGCACCGGCTGACCGAGGCCATCGACAATGGCCTTTCGGCCGAAGCAGCGGTGGAGCGGGTGCAGAACGATACCCGCGCCCGCATGCTGCGCCAGACCGATCCCTATATCCGCGACCGGCTCCACGACCTCGACGATCTGGCCAACCGGCTGCTGCGGGTGTTGACCGGCGACGGGCTGACGCTGGGGCGCAAGGAACTGCCCGACAATGCCATTCTCGTCGCCCGCAATATGGGGCCGGCGGAACTGCTGGAATATGACCGCAAGAAGCTGCGCGGCATCGTGCTCGAAGAAGGGGGCACCACGGCGCATGTGGCGATCGTGGCGCGCTCGCTCGGCATGGTGGCGGTGGGGCAGGCGCAGTCCATCGTCTCGATGTGCGAAACCGGCGACGATATCATCCTCGATGGTCCCGGCGGGCTGGTGCATCTCAGGCCCACGCCCGATATCGAGCAGGCCTATGTCGACAAGGTGCGCGTCACTGCCAAAAGGCGGGCGCATTATGCGGCGCTCAGGGACAAGCCATCGGTGACCAGGGATGGAGTCGACATCACCCTGCTGCACAATTCGGGGCTGGTGGCCGACCTGCCGATGCTCGACGATACCGGGGCGGCTGGGGTCGGGCTGTTCCGCACCGAATTGCAGTTCATGATCGCATCCAAGCTCCCCCGGCTGCATGAGCAGCAGGAGCTCTATGCCGAAGCCATGGCCATTGCCGGCGAGCGGCCGGTGGTGTTCCGCCTGCTCGATATCGGCGGCGACAAGGTGCTGCCCTATCAGCGCTCGATGACCGAGGAAAACCCGGCCATGGGGTTCCGCTCGATCCGGCTGGGGCTGGAGCGGCCGGGCCTGCTGCGCACGCAGATCAGGGCGCTGCTGCTGGCGGCCAATGGGCGGCCGCTCAAGATCCTGGTGCCGATGGTCACCGAGACCTTCGAATTCACCCAGACCAAGCGGGTGGTGCAGAAGGAAGTCGAACGGCTGCGGCGGCAGGGCAAGGTCTTGCCGAGCCGGCTGGAACTGGGCGTGATGGTGGAAGTGCCCTCGCTGCTGTTCGAGCTCGACCAGTTGCTGCCCGAGGCCGACTTCGTTTCCATCGGGTCGAACGACCTGGTGCAGTTCCTGACGGCTTCAGACCGCGCCAATCCGCGTGTCGCCAAGAATTACGACCCGATCGGCATGCCGCGCCTGCGCGCCATCCGCATGGTGGTCGATGCGGCGCGGCGCTACAACATTCCCATCACCATGTGCGGCGAACTGGCCGGGAAACCCCTTGAAGCGCTTGCCTTGATGGCGGTGGGCATGACGCGGCTTTCCATGGGCCCGGCCTCCATCGGGCCGATCAAGGAACTGGTGCTCAATCTCGATCTCAAGCCGATCCAGCAATCGGTGGGCGCTGCGCTGAGCGATGGCGCCGACGGGGTGACCATCCGCGCGTTGCTGCAGGAATGGATCGAAAAGCAGAACCTGCCGGTTTGACGGCGAGCCGCGAGCCTTCTACATGCACGGTGTCATCCCGGCGAAGGCCGGGATCCATGTCGAGATCATGCCTTTGCCGCAAGGTCGATGAGCATTTTCCTGCATCTCAGGATGGATCCCGGCCTTCGCCGGGATGACATCGCATTTTTGGATAGAGCGGTGCATCGCCCGCACAGGATTGAACGACCATGCCATCTCTTCCCCAGGACAAGCTCGACGCGCTCGAGACGCGGTTCCAGTATGTCGAGGCGGCGCTTTCGGGTGGCGCCGGGCCGGACGAGTTCGTCAAATTCTCCAAGGAGCATGCCGAGCTGGCGCCGATCGTCGGGGAAATCCGCGCCTATAACAAGGCGCTGAGCGACCGGGCGGAGGCCGAGGCCCTGCTCAGGAGCGGCGACAAGGACATGGCCGAAATGGCCGAGGCCGAGATCGTCGAACTCGACGAGAAGATCGAGGCGCTGTTCCAGGCGGTGCGTATCCTGTTGCTACCCAGGGACGAGGCCGACGAAAAGTCGATCATCCTCGAAATCCGTGGCGGCACTGGCGGCGACGAAGCCGCGCTGTTCGCCGGCGATCTGTTCCGCATGTATGAGCGTTACGCGTCCAGTCACGGCTGGAAGGTGACGGTGATGGAGGAAAGCCCCGGCGAAATGGGGGGGTTCAAGGAAATCATCGCCAATGTGAGCGGCAAGGGCGTCTACGCCCGCATGAAATTCGAGAGCGGCGTGCATCGGGTGCAGCGCGTGCCGGTGACCGAACGCCAGGGCCGCGTTCACACCTCGGCGGCGACGGTCGCCGTGCTGCCCGAGGTGGAAGACATCGACATCGACATCCGCAACGAGGATATTCGCATCGACACGATGCGCGCCTCGGGTGCCGGCGGCCAGCACGTCAACACCACCGACTCGGCGGTGCGCATCACCCATATTCCGTCGGGCCTGGTGGTTACCTCGGCCATGAAGAGCCAGCACCAGAACCGGGCCCAGGCCATGTTGGTGCTGCGCTCGCGCCTCTATGAAATGCAGCGCGAGGAACGGGATTCCGCCCGTTCGGCCGAGCGCAAGGGGCAGGTGGGGTCGGGCGACCGCTCCGAGCGCATCCGCACCTACAATTTCCCGGAAAACCGGGTCACCGATCACCGCATCGGCCTGACGCTCTACAAGCTCGACAGGATCATCGCGGGCGAGGCGCTGGACGAGTTGATCGAGGCGTTGATCACCACCAGCCAGGCCGAGCAGCTTGCGGCCATGGAGACGGCCAACTGACCCAGGCGCCCACCATCGGCGCGTTGTGGCGGGGCTGGCGCGACGTGCTGACCCGCCTTGGCTTCGACAGCGCGGGGCTCGATGCCAAACTGCTCACCGGACACGCGCTCGGCCTCGATACGCTGGCCCTGGCGATGCGCGAGAATGAGCCGGTCGATGGCGAGGCCGCGGGACGGGTCGCCGAATTGCTGCAACGGCGCATGACCGGGGAATCGGTGGCCCGTATCATCGGCGCGCGCGAATTCTACGGCCTGTCCTTCACGCTCAATGCCGCGACGCTGGAGCCGCGGCCCGAGACGGAACTGCTGGTGGATATGGCGCTGGGCGCGCTGCCGGCGGGAGGGCGCCTGCTCGATCTGGGCACAGGCACCGGCTGCATTCCCATCGCGGTATTGGCCAATCAGCCCGATGCGACGGCCGTGGCGGTGGATTTGAGCGCCGAAGCCCTGGAGGCGGCGCAGGCCAATGCCGAGCGGCATGGTGTGGCCGCGCGGATTGAATTGCTACAAGGAAGTTGGTTCGCGCCGCTTACCTCCCCCGAAGGGAGAGGTGAAGAGGGCTTCCACCTCATCGTCTCCAACCCACCCTACATCACCTCTGCCGTGGTCGAAACGCTGGCGCCCGAGGTGAAGGACTTCGATCCGCGTCTCGCCCTCGATGGCGGGCCTGATGGCCTTGCGCCCTATCGGGTCATCGCGGCGGGGGCGTCACGCTGGCTCGTGCCGGGCGGTTGGCTGCTGGTGGAGATCGGCCACGACCAGGGCGCGGCGGTCAGTGCGTTATTTCTCGAAGCCGGGTTCGATGACGTGGCGGTGCATCGTGACCTCAACGGGCTTGATCGTGTGGTCGGCGCACACCATCTTTAAGGCAATCCGTCGCAACGCGTGGTGAGACGCGCAATTAATGCTGGCAAAGACGACGCGAACGTTATAGTTTGGTCCTGCTGTCAACGGCGCTTCATGAGCGCCACGGCGACTAGCCACCCGACAAATTCATTGGCTGCGATGCGCAGCGCGGTTCCGGCAAAGGCTGGAACGACGCGGGATGGGTTCGGAACGCCGTCAGACGGTTTCGGTCTTCATGAAGCCAGATTAGAGCCGGTTTGAGGAGCCAAGAGAGCTTTCTTCCGGAATTGGCCCGACCAGGCAGTTTGCCGGTCCGCCAGCAGTGTGACGCTTATTTTTCTAGAGTTAGATAAAGCGACCAGATGAGACCCAATAACCAGAATAACAAGAACCGGCAGCGTGGCCGGAACGGTGGGCGCAAGCACGTCAATCCGTTGTCCCGCAATTTCGAGAGCAACGGACCGGACGTGAAGGTGCGCGGCAATGCCGCCCATGTCGCCGAGAAATATCTCCAGCTTGCCCGTGATGCCCAGTCGAGCGGCGATTCGGTCATGGCGGAGAATTACCTCCAGCATGCCGAGCATTATTTCCGCATCGTCTCCAGCGCCCAGCAGGCCCAGAACGGCCAGCGGCCGGATGGCCAGGACGATGATTTCGACGATGACATGCCCGATATGAACTCGCGCTTCGCCTCGCCCCAGCCGCCACAGCAGCAGCAATATGTGCAGCAGGCCGAGGGGGACGAGCAGGGCGAAGGCGAACAGAATCGCGAGCAAAGCCAGCCGCGCCAGGATGGCGAGCGCCAGCAGCGCGGCGATCGCCGCGACCGCCAGCGCAGCCGCGAGCGGTTCCGTCCCGAGGGCGAGGGCCAGCAGCCGGTGGCTGCGGCCGAGCAGGCCCAGCCTGTTGCAGCCGAAGAGGCAGATGCGCCGGGCGAGCAGCAGCCGGTCGAGGCCGAGGGCGAAGCCCGCAAGCCGCGCGAGCGCCGGCCACGCCGTCGCCGTCCGGCCGGTGGCGACGGCGGCGACCTTGCGGGTGCCGATCAACCCGATGTCGGCGAATTGCCGGCCTTCCTCACGGCAGGCGGCACCACCCCTGCAGAATAAGTTCAAAGGCCGGACAGCAATGTCCGGCCTTTTTGGTTGGGTGTTCCGGTCCGCGCCCTCACCGCCACCAACGAACCGCCTCGCACAATCCCGCCCACCCACCAGACCGCCCCCGGGCCTGACCCGAGGGCCACTATCAATCCGGCACAAGTGGGCACTGGTCCTCGGATCAAGTCCGAGGACGGTACAGTGGGTGTGGCGGATCGCTGCCCCCCGCCCCCCTCTTTTCCCCCGCCAAATGCTCCCCATATACTGGTCGTGATGGAGCAGCGCTGCGTGTCAGGCGTTTCATCGGACGACGCTTCCGCCGTGTGTTCAGGTGCTTTCGGGGCCGGGCAGCGGGCGAGACAAGGAGAGTTGCATTGAATATCGAGAAATATACCGAGCGGGCTCGCGGTTTCATCCAGAGCGCGCAGACCATGGCGTTGGGCAAGGGCCATCAGCAGTTCGCTCCCATCCACCTGCTCAAGGTCCTGCTCGACGACGACCAGGGCATGGCCAACGGGCTGATCGAACGCGCCGGGGGCGACCCCAAGGCCGCGCGGGCGGCGGTCGAGGCAGCGATTGCCAAAATCCCGACCGTGTCCGGCGATGCCGGCCAGCTCTATCTCGGGCGCGAATTGGCGCGGGTCTTCGACACCGCCGAAAGCGCGGCGCAGAAAGCCGGCGACAGCTACGTCACCGTCGAGCGCCTGCTGCTGGCTTTGGTGGTCGAAAAGGACAGTGATGCCGGCAAGATCCTCAGTTCGGCCGGCCTGACGCCGCAGACGCTCAATGCCGCCATTGAAGCCATCCGCAAGGGCCGTACGGCCGACTCGGCCTCGGCCGAGAACAGCTATGATGCGCTCAAGAAATATGCCCGCGACCTGACCGAGGATGTGCGCGAGGGCAAGCTCGACCCGGTCATCGGGCGCGACGAGGAAATCCGCCGCACCATCCAGGTGCTGAGCCGCCGCACCAAGAACAATCCGGTTCTCATCGGCGAACCCGGCGTCGGCAAGACCGCCATCGCCGAGGGGCTGGCCATCCGCATCGTCAATGGCGACGTGCCCGAGAGCCTCAAGAACAAGAGCCTGCTGTCGCTCGACATGGGTGCGCTGATTGCCGGCGCGAAATATCGCGGCGAGTTCGAGGAACGCCTCAAGGCCGTGCTCAGCGAAGTCACGTCGGCCGAGGGGCAGATCATCCTGTTCATCGACGAGATGCACACGCTGGTCGGCGCCGGCAAGGCCGACGGCGCCATGGACGCCTCGAACCTGCTCAAGCCCGCTTTGGCGCGTGGCGAACTGCATTGCGTGGGCGCGACGACGCTGGACGAGTATCGCAAGCATGTCGAGAAGGATCCGGCTCTGGCCCGTCGCTTCCAGCCGGTCTTCGTCGACGAACCCACGGTGGAAGACACGATCTCGATCCTGCGAGGCCTCAAGGAAAAGTACGAGCTGCATCACGGCATCCGGATTTCCGATTCGGCGCTGGTGAGTGCTGCGACTCTTTCCAACCGCTACATCACCGACCGCTTCCTGCCCGATAAGGCCATCGACCTGATGGACGAGGCGGCGGCGCGCCTGCGCATGGCCGTCGATTCCAAGCCTGAAGCCCTCGACGAACTCGATCGCCGCATCATGCAGCTCAAGATCGAGCGCGAAGCCCTGCGCAAGGAAGAGGACGAAGGCTCCAAGACGCGGCTGGGGCGGCTCGAAACGGAGCTGGCCGATCTCGAAGAGCAGGCCCAGGCCCTGTCGGCCAAGTGGCTGGCCGAGAAGGAGCGCCTGCAGGGGTCGACCAGGATCAAGGAAGAGCTGGACGCAGCGCGCAGCCAGCTCGAAATCGCGCAACGTCAGGGCGACCTGGCCAAGGCCGGCGAGCTGGCCTATGGCGTGATCCCCGATCTGGAGAAACGGCTCAAGGCGGCCGACGACGCCAATGGCGATGGCAAGCCGGACCCGGTCATGGCCAAGGAGACCGTCGATTCGAGCGACATCGCCCAGGTGGTGAGCCGCTGGACCGGTATTCCCGTGGACCGGATGCTGGAAGGCGAGCGCGAGAAGCTGCTGCATATGGAGACTTCGCTCGGCGCCCGCGTCATCGGGCAGGCCGAAGCGGTGGCAGCCGTCGCCAAGGCGGTACGCCGGTCGCGCGCCGGTTTGCAGGATCCGAACCGGCCGATCGGCTCGTTCATGTTCCTCGGGCCAACCGGCGTCGGCAAGACCGAGCTGACCAAGAGCCTCGCCCAGTTCCTGTTCGATGACGAGACCGCCATGGTACGGCTCGACATGAGCGAGTTCATGGAGAAGCATTCCGTCGCCCGGCTGATTGGCGCGCCTCCGGGCTATGTCGGCTATGACGAAGGCGGCGTGTTGACCGAAGCGGTGCGGCGCCGGCCCTACCAGGTCGTGCTGTTCGATGAGATCGAGAAGGCGCATCCCGATGTGTTCAATGTGCTGCTTCAGGTGCTCGATGACGGGCGGCTGACCGACGGGCAGGGGCGTACGGTGGATTTCCGCAACACGGTGATCATCCTCACTTCGAACCTGGGCGCCGAATATCTCGTCGATCTCAAGGACGGGGATTCGGTCGAGCTGGTGCGCGGCAAGGTGCTCGACATGGTCAAGGCGGCGTTCCGGCCGGAATTCCTCAACCGCGTCGACGAAATCCTGCTGTTCCACCGGTTGGGCCGCGAGCATATGGGGTCGATCGTCGACATCCAGTTCGGGCGGCTGAAACAGCTGCTGAAGGATCGCGACATCAGCCTCGAGCTGACGCCGCGGGCTCGCGAGTGGCTGGCCAATGAGGGCTATGATCCGGCCTATGGCGCCCGCCCGCTGAAGCGGGTGATCCAGCGAACGGTGCAGGACGGGCTGGCCGAGGAAATCCTCGGCGGCAGGGTCAGCGATGGCTCCAATGTGGTGGTCGATGCCAATGAAGACGGCATCGTGCTGCTGCCTGATGGCAAGGCGGAAGCCGACGCCGCCGCCTGAACGGGACGGATAATCGTGAAAGGGCCGGTCACAGCGACCGGCTCTTTTTGTCGGCTGGACGCGATAATCGGGCGAGGTGTTGCAGGCAACGCTTGCGGGCGTTGACGGGTTTACTCCTGTGGCCAGTCGGGTTCGGGCGAGCTGATCCCGATTGCCTTGTCCGGATGGATCGAATAGAACAAAAAGAGAACAAGGAACAATCCGATGACCGACAAGATCGACTATGTCGAATTCCCCTCGACCAACCGCGCTGTCACCAGTGCCTTCTTCCAGGCCGCGTTCGGCTGGGGCATTACCAGCTATGGCCCGGACTATGACGGCATCAACCAGGCCGGGATCGATGGCGGCATCGACCAGGCCGCGCAAAAGGTGGCGGCGACCATGGCAGTGATCCGCACCGCGGATCTCGATGATGCCGAGCGGCGCGTGCTGGCCGCGGGCGGCACGATTACCCGGCCGCAATACGACTTTCCCGGCGGGCGACGTTTTCATTTCCGTGAGCCGGGCGGCAACGAGATGGCGGTGTATGTGGCGAAGGAATAGGCTCGCCAGGAATCAGCGCCGGACCCATCATGACCCACGATATCGCTTCGCCGCACAGCCGTCGTTTCGTGCTGGTGGCGGCCATTCTTGCGTCGAGCATGGGTTTCATCGACGGCTCGGTGATTTCCATCGCCATCCCATCCATCCGCGCCGATCTGGGCGCGACGCTGGCCGATGCGCAATGGATCAGCAATGGCTATCTGCTGTTCCTGTCCTCGCTCATCCTGCTGGGCGGGGCGGCCGGGGACCGGTTCGGGCTGCGCAACATGTTCGGGCTGGGCATTGCGGTGTTCGTGGCCGCCTCGATGGTCTGCGCATTGGCGCCGTCGCCGCTGGTGCTGGTGATCGCGCGGGCGGTGCAGGGGACGGGCGCAGCGTTCATGGTGCCGGGGAGTCTCGCTATTATCGCCAAGGCCTATCCGCGTGAGGAACGCGGCAGGGCCATCGGCGCCTGGGCGGCGGCGTCCTCGCTCACCACCATTGCCGGGCCGATCATTGGCGGCTTCGTGCTGACGGCGCTGGGCGACTGGAGCTGGCGGCTGGTGTTTGCCATCAACCTGCCGCTGGGCCTGGTGGCGCTGGCGCTGCTGTGGTTCCGCGTGGCGCCCGACCATCCCGAAGCCGGGCGGAAGCTCGATGTGATCGGGGCGGCGCTGGCGACATTGACGCTGATGCTCATCGCCTATGGGCTCACCGGCGATGGCAGCGAAAGCATGCCGCCGCTGTCGCACACTGTCCTGTGGTGCGGGGCCGGGCTGGTGCTGGCCGTGATGTTCATCATCTGGGAAAGGCGCAGCCTGCATCCGATGCTGCCGCTGCGGCTCTTTGCCAATCTCGGCTTTTCCGGCGCCAACGCGCTGACCTTCGCGCTGTATTTCGCCCTTGGCGGCACCATGTTCTATCTCCCCATGACCATGATTGGTGGGTGGGGGGAATCCCCGGCGACAGTATCGCTGGTGCTGCTGCCCCTAGGCATAAGTCTGACGCTGTTGTCGTCGCTGAGCGGCCAGTGGGCCGACCGGTTCGGCCCGGCGCCGCTGATTGCCGCCGGTTCGCTGCTGGTGGCCGCGGCGTTCGCAGCGCTGGGCGTGACGGCGCCGCTGCATGCCGTCTGGCTGGCGGTATTGCCGTCGATCGTGCTGCTGGGGCTGGGCATGGGGCTGGTGGTGTCGCCGCTCTCGACGGCGGTGATGACCTCGGTGGGCGATGGCGATACCGGCGTCGCGTCGGGCGTCAACAATGCCGTGGCGCGGGTGGCGGGTTTGGTGGCGGTGGCGCTGCTGGGCGCCGTGGTTGCTTCGGTTTTCGAGCAGAACCTTGACGCAGCGGCGGAACTGCCGATCTTTTTCGGCGTGGTCACCGAGGGGCTGAGCCCGGCCGAGGAAAGCCTGCGGCTGGCGGCGACCGATGCGGCTTTCGCAGCGGTCGCCTATGTCACGGCGGCGCTCAGCGTGGTTTCGGCACTGGTCGCCTGGCTGACGCTGGAGCGCAAGCGTCTCTAGTGATTGGCGTCGGCAACGGTGACCGGAGCAGGTTCACGCGCCATCAGGTCGTTGATCTGCGCCATGGTCTGGGCGAACTGGGCTTCATACTGCTGGGGCAGGACATTGTCCTTGGGCAGCTTCACACTCAACGGATCGACCAGGTTGCCGTTGATCTTGATCTCGAAATGCAGGTGCGGGCCGGTCGACTGGCCGGTAGTGCCGACATAGCCGATGATCTGGCCCTGGCGCACGGTGCTGCCCACGCCCAGCCCGTCGACATAGCGTGACATGTGGCCATAGGCGGTTTCGTAGCCGTTGACATGCTTGATCTCGACCTTGTTGCCGTAGCCGGACTGCCATTTGTAATATTCAATGACGCCATCGCCGGCGGCATAGATCGGGGTGCCCGAGGGGGCGGCGAGATCGACGCCGGTATGGAGCTTCCGCGTGTGGAAGATGGGGTGGATGCGATAGCCGAAGCGCGACCGCAACGTGCCGCCACCCTCCAGCGGCCGGCGCGACAGGAAGCGCTTGCCGGTTTCGCCATCGGGATCATAGAAATCGATCACGCCGTCATCGGTGCCGAAGCGATAAAGCTGGCGCGTGGTGCTGCCCAGCGTCAGGCCGACATAGAGCAGTTCGGTCCGGCCCTCGGCATCCGGCACGGTTTCCAGAAGCTCGATGGAATCGCCGGCGGTGATCTTCTTGGTCATGTCCACGTCATAGGCGAACATGCCGATGATGCGCTCGATGGTGGCATCGTCGAGGTCGTGCTTGCGGCCGGTCTCCCAGATGGAGCGATAGACGCTGGGCAGGTTGGCGACGTTGACTTCCTCGGTGTCTTCCTCGGGAAACTCCACGAAATCCGGTTCGATGCCGAGCACATACTGGCCCGTATCGGTGAGGGCCACGGTGGCCCGGTATTCGTAGCTGCCGTCGCTGCGCGGCGTATAAAGGCTCATGCGATAGGGGACGAGGCTGGTCGCGTCGTGGCTGAGCGGGCCGTAGAGAATGCGCAGCCGGGTGCGGGCGGCGAGATCGGTGCTGCGCAGTACATTGCGCAGCGCATCGGCCACCAGCGCGACCTGGTTGGCGGTAAAACCATTCTTGCCCAGCACGTCGTCGAGCGACGCCGCCTCGCGCAAGGTGAGGAAGCGTTCGGAGCGGCCGAGCGCGGCGTCGGCGGGCTGGGTGGTCTGCGGAACGATGGTGACATTCTCGGCCACCCCGCCCAGCGCACCGGTTCCCGGCAGCAGGCCGAGATCGCGTACCGTGGGGCCAAGCGCGGCATAGGCCAGCGTCGGTGGGGTGTCGTCGTCGCTGAAGAAGGTGGCCTCGACGACGCTGCGCACATATTCGGCGGCCGACTGATCGGAAATGGCGCGAGGCGGCACGAAGGTCATCGGCATGGCCGCGAGGCGAACCGCCACCTCGCCCTCCACTTCGGCGCCGTAGACGTCGGTATTGATATCGACATTGGCGGTGGCGGCGATGGGCTGGGTGGCGTTGAGAATGGCGACCGGATCGTAATCGGGCACGCCCTCGGAAAGCGAGGTCGGGGCCGTCGCCAGCGTGGCGCGGATGCGCGTGAAGGGCTGGTTGCGGATCATGTCGCGGCCATCGACCGTCTCGCGGATCGAGGCCTCGATGATTTCGAGATCGGAGCGGGTGGCGGTGACCGGCCGGACGCGGGAGGACTTGGCCGACATATCGGTGGGGGCCAGCGCTTCCGCCTTGGGGCGCGAAAGCTGCAGGGCCTCATAAGCCGTGGAGAAAGTGTCCTGGCCCTGGAAGGAGACATAAAGAGCGGCGCCCATGAGCAGCACGCTGGTCAGGCCCGTCATCACGGTGCCGGTCAGCCAGGCAAAACTCAGCTCGCGCCCATGGGGGATTTCACCATCGGTCGACTGCACCGTCAGCGCCGGGCTGTCCTCGAAGCCGGTGGCCTTGAGCAGCGCGGCATGGCGGTTTCTTTGCGCTGCGTTCAACGCCCCATCCTTTGATATGTCACGGCAGGTCCCCGTCCCGGTCTTGCGGCCGGGTGGCACGCTCGCGGGCCAGTGCGCTCGCATGCGTGCGCGGAGTCTATATCATCAGGCAGTGCTGATCCAAAAAAAATGCGGCGAAACTGCGGGTATGCGCCAGCGCCGGCCTGCGTCGTGGCCGACACCCTGA
>NZ_LMGZ01000002.1:32500-148642 GCF_001427605.1 Devosia sp. Root635
GGGGTTCCTGCGGTCAGACGGAAAGACCCCATGCACCTTTACTATAGCTTTACGCTGGCATTTGTGTCGGCATGTGCAGGATAGGTGGTAGGCTTTGAAGCAGGGACGCTAGTTTCTGTGGAGCCGCAAGATGAGATACCACCCTTATCGTCATAGATGTCTAACCGCGGCATAACAGTGTCCGGGACAGCGTATGGTGGGTAGTTTGACTGGGGCGGTCGCCTCCCAAAGAGTAACGGAGGCGCGCGATGGTGGGCTCAGGACGGTCGGAAATCGTCCGCTGAGTGCAATGGCATAAGCCTGCCTGACTGCGAGACTGACAAGTCGAGCAGAGACGAAAGTCGGTCATAGTGATCCGGTGGTCCCGCGTGGAAGGGCCATCGCTCAACGAATAAAAGGTACGCTGGGGATAACAGGCTGATAATGCCCAAGAGTCCATATCGACGGCATTGTTTGGCACCTCGATGTCGGCTCATCACATCCTGGGGCTGGAGCAGGTCCCAAGGGTATGGCTGTTCGCCATTTAAAGTGGTACGTGAGCTGGGTTTAGAACGTCGTGAGACAGTTCGGTCCCTATCTGCCGTGGGTGTAGGAATATTGAGAAGAGCTGACCCTAGTACGAGAGGACCGGGTTGGACGAACCTCTGGTGGACCTGTTGTGGCGCCAGCCGCATTGCAGGGTAGCTAAGTTCGGACGGGATAACTGCTGAAAGCATCTAAGCAGGAAGCCTCCTTCAAAACTAGTATTCCCTTGAGAGCCGTGGAAGACCACCACGTCGATAGGCCGGGTGTGGAAGCGTAGCAATATGTGAAGCTTACCGGTACTAATAGCTCGATTGGCTTGATCGTTCTCATTAATCTATGTCCGCATAGACTGTGAAATACGATCGGTTCAGAAATACACCAGACATTGCTTCTTGCATGGGAAAGCAATGTCCGAATAACAAACCAGAATTCACTCATACGTTTTTCGCTGACCTTGTGGTTTTTGCGAGGAGCCCAAGACCCGATCCCATCCCGAACTCGACCGTCAAATTCCTCTGCGCCAATGGTACTAAGTCTCAAGGCTTGGGAGAGTAGGTCGCTGCAAGGTCTGCCAAAAACGTATGATCTCTTTAGATGTCGAAATGAAATTGCAAACCCCTCACCGGAAACGGTGAGGGGTTTTTGCTTTTGGCCCGGCGCCGATTGCCGATCATCAAAGCGGGGAATCCCATCATGGACGAGGATGCGTCGCTGCGCGCCGATTGCGGGCGCTGCGCCGGCCTGTGCTGCATTGCGCTGGCCTTCGACCGCTCGGTGCTCTTTACCGCGGACAAGGCGGCGGGCGAGCCATGTCGGCACCTGAGCCAGGCGGACCGCTGCATGATCCATGCGAAGCGCGCGGCCAGCGGCTATGCCGGCTGCGTCACCTATGACTGCCAGGGCGCCGGGCAATTGGTGACGCAGGACCTCTTCGGCGGGCGCTCCTGGCGCGATTGCGCCGATGGCGGCAGGGCGATGTTCCGGGCCTTCGCTCTGGCGCGAAGGGTGCAGCATTGGCGGGCCCTGCTGGCTGCGGCCATCGGCCTGCCGCTGACGCCGCCATTGGCGCGGCGGCGAGCCGTGCTGGCAGCCCGGCTGGCGCCGGCCGCGGGCTGGACCCTGGAAACGCTCGAGCGAGCCGGCAATGGCAGCGCCGGCGAGATGAGTGACTTCCTCAAGGCCCTGCGGACGGTTACCCCGCGAAACGGGCCAGCGCCTCCAGCATCGCCGCATTGAAGAGCGCCGGGCGTTGCAGCGGGGCGAAATGGGTCACGCCAGCCATGATGGTCAGCGTGGCGCCGGGAATGGTGTCGGCCAGGTAGCGGGCGTGTTCGGGGGTGATGAATTCATCGCCCTCGCTGTGAAGGACAGTGACCGGCACGGTGATCGCGGCCAGTTGTGCCGGTGTGTAGTTCGGCTGGGTGCGCTGCATCAGGCCCACCGCCTCGACGAAGGCGTCGAAATCATCGGGGGTGGCGGAGAGCGCCGCATAGTCCTGCTTGTGGCGGGAGAAGCAGCGATCGACGGTCGGTGTGGGCACGAAGGCCAGGGCGCCGCCCGGATCCATGTTGCAGGCGAAATAGAGCACGCCATCGACGCGCTCGGGATAGGTGGCACCCAGGATCAGGGCGGTGCAGGCGCCGTCGCTCCAGCCCACGAAGCTGGCGCTGGCGATGGAGAGGGCATCCATGACGGCCAGGGCATCCTTGCCCATGAGCTCATAGCTATAGGGACGGTTGTCGCGCGTGCTGCGGCCATGGCCGCGGCTGTCGATGAGCACGGCGTGATAGCCAGCCGCGGCCAGCGCGGGAACCTGGTGGCTCCAGTTGCCGCCATGGCCCAGCCCGCCATGCAACAGGATGACCGGCCGTCCCGCGCCTATGCTGGCAAATCGTATCGTGGCGCCGTCATGGGTGACCTGACCGATGCGGGCCGTCGCTGGCAAAGGCGGGGTGCCGTCGCGCTCAAAGAGGACGAGATCGTCGTCGATGAAGGGCTCGGGGATGTCGTGCAGGCTCATTTCGTGCTCCATTCGCGGGCATAAGGGGCGTGTTGCGATTGAACCATCCGGGCGCCCCAGCGTATCCACATTCGACAGCCACGTAAGCCTGCCACCTGTTTCGCCGAATTTGCCGGATATTGTCCAATGCGCCATCTGCTCCTGCTGCTGCTGTTCGTGCTCTCCCCCGTCGCCGTCATGGCGCAGGTTCCGGGGATCACCCCCGAAACGTCGACGAGCAGCGATGCGGGAATCGACGAACTGATCCGCATTATCGAGAATGACGACACGCGGGCGGCGTTGATCGAGCGGCTGAGGCAGAGTGGGACGGAGGCCACGGCGCCGGTGGAGACCGCGCCCGACCTCAATATCGTCCGCCAACTGGCCGAGTATACCAAGACCGTCGCCGAAGGGGCCTCGGCGACCCTGCGCTCGCTGGCCGGGGTGTTCGTCGACCTGCAGCAGGGGCTGAGCGGGGCACTGGAGGCGGATCTCGAAGCCTTCTGGGATGTGGCGGTCGGTGTCCTGCTGGTGGCTGCCGGCCTGCTTGCGAGCTTTCTGATCATCCGGATTGTCGTCACCTGGGCCAGGGGTCGCGTCGCCCAGCGGGTGGCCGGGCGAGGCTGGATGTCGCGCATATTGGGGGCGCTGGCGGCGGCGCTGGTGGATTTCGGTTCAGTGCTGCTGGCCTGGGCGGTGGGCTATGTGGTGGCCCTGGCGCTGGTGGGGCAGACCACGGGGCAGATGGGCATCAACCAGTCGCTGCTGCTCAATGCGTTCCTGCTGGTCGAACTCAGCAAGCTGGCGGTGCGCGTCATCCTGTCGCCGCGCTTCGAGCCGCTGCGGCTGATCCCGGTCAGTGACGACAATGCCGGCTATTGGTCATTCTGGATCGGGCGGATCATTTCGCTGCTCGGCTATACATTCCTGTTCGTGACGCCGCTCTTGGCGACCAACCTGTCTGCCGGCGCGGCATCGGCGGTGCAGGTGCTGGTCATGGCGACCGCCGTGACCATCGGCATCATCGTCGTGCTGCAGAACAAGGACGACGTGCGGACATGGCTGGCCGGGATCGCGACCCGGCGCGGCCATGACGGCACCGGGCAATTGCTGATCCTGCTCGGGCGCTATTGGCACATGCTGGCCATCATCTATCTGGCGACGCTGCTGGTGGTGTGGTTCGCCAACCCTGATGAGGCGCTGCCCTTCATGCTGGGCGCCACGGTGCAATCGCTGGTGGCGATCCTGATCGGGGTGGTGATTGTCGGTTTCATCTCGCGCTTCGTCAGCGCCGGCCTGCGCCTGCCGGGCGATATCAAGCAGCGGCTGCCGCTGCTGGAAGCGCGATTGCGCGCCTTCGTGCCCACGGTGATGGAAGTAGTGCGCTGGGTGGTGATTGCCGGCGTCGTGGCGGCTATCGCCCAGGCCTGGGCCCTGTTCGACTTCGTCGGCTGGCTCGGCAGCGAGGCCGGGCAGCAGGTGGCCGGTTCGGTGATTTCGGCGGCGCTGATCGTGCTGGCCTGTATCGTGCTGCATGTGGTGGTGGCATCGTGGGTCGAATACCGCCTCAATACCAGCGTTGGCAAAGTGCCGACGGCGCGCGAGAAGACGCTGCTGAACCTGTTCAAGAACGCCTTTACCATCGCCCTGGTGGTGTTCGGGCTGATGCTGGCGCTGGCGCAGATCGGGGTCAATATCGCCCCGCTCCTGGCCGGCGCCGGGGTGATCGGCCTCGCCATCGGTTTCGGTGCGCAGAAGCTGGTGCAGGATATCATCACCGGCATCTTCATCCAGTTCGAGAATGTGATGAACGAGGGCGACGTGGTGGCGGTGGGCACCACGTCCGGCGTCGTCGAAAAACTCACCATCCGCTCGGTGACCATTCGCGACCTTGGCGGCACGGTGCATCTCATCCCGTTCTCGTCGGTCGACCAGGTCTCCAACATGATGCGTGGTTTCTCGTTCCATGTGGCCGAGATCGGTGTCGCCTATGACAGCGATATCGCGCAGGTGAAGCAGGCCATGCAGGATGCGTTCGACGCGCTCATGCAGACCGAGCACAAGGACAGCATCATCGATGATCTGGACATGCACGGCGTGACCGGCTTTGCGCCTTCGTCCGTGACGGTTCGTGCGCGTATCAAGACGCTGCCGGGCAAGCATTGGGGCGTGGGGCGGGCCTATAACGAAGTGCTGAAAGCCATCTTCGCCGAACGCAATATCGAGATCCCCTATCCGCATGTGACCTATGTGCAGGGCGGGGAGGCGCGGGCTTCGGGCCGTGTCCTGCCTCCAAGGCCGGACAGGCAGGAAGGCAAGCCCTGAACGCATCGTGATCGGCCGGGCACTTTGCCTTAAGCCGATCTTAATTTGGTGGGTTAAAATAGTGATACGCGCCAGTTGCGGCACAGGTGGCGCAGTCGTGACTTCTTGTCTTTGCGTATCACGAGGCCCGTCATGTTGCTGTCCAATGGCAGGATTTTTGCCCGTTTTCGTCGTCTTCCGGCGCTGGCTCTTGCCGCCGCGCTGAGCCTTTCCCTCGTTGCGCCGGCTCTGGCCAACAGCGCCGATTTCGTGCGGCGGCTGTGGCCGCAGGCCGAGGCGCGCGGCGTCAGCCGCTCGGCCTTCGAAGCGGCATTCTCGGGCTATAGCTACATCCCCAAGATCATGGAGCTGACCCGAAAGCAGCCGGAATTTTCGCAGACCGTGCAGCAGTATCTCGACAAGAGGGTGACGGCGGCGCAGGCGAAGAAGGGTCAGGCGATGCGCGCCGAATGGAACCAGACGCTGACCGGCAGCGAGCAGCGCTGGGGCGTACAGCCCGAAATCGTGCTGGCCATCTGGGGCATGGAAACCAATTTCGGCGGCTTCATGGGCGGCGAAAACACCATCCACGCGCTGGCGACGCTGACCGAGGGCGGCTATCGCCCCGACTATTTCCGCGACGAGCTGCTGACAGCCCTGCGCATCGTTTCGGATGGGCATGTAAGCGCCGGTAACATGACGGGGTCATGGGCTGGCGCCATGGGCCATACCCAGTTCATGCCGTCGAGCTTCATGCGCTATGCGGTCGACTATAATGGCGACGGGCGCAAGGATATCTGGAATTCGGTGCAGGACGCTCTGGGCTCGACCGCCAACTATCTCCACAGCTTCGGCTGGCGGGATGGGGAGACCTGGGGCTATGAGGTCAAGCTGCCGAGCGGCTTCGATTTCGCAGCGGCGCGGCAGGCCGGCAAGGCGCCGCTCAGCCAGTGGCAGGCCATGGGCATAAGGCGGGTTTCGGGCCGCGCCTTTCCGCGGCCGGGCGATGTCGGGCGGCTCTATATGCCGGCCGGCGCCGGCGGCCCGGCTTTCCTGCTGCTGCCCAATTTCGATGTGATCAAGCGCTACAACAATTCGGACAGCTATGCTTTGGCCGTTGGGCACCTGGCCGATCGCATTATCGGCGGCGGCGATTTCGCCACGCCGTGGCCGGCAGGCGATTATGCGCTGACCAAGGCGCAGCGCGCGGAGCTGCAGACGCTGCTGGGTCGGGCCGGTTTCGACGCCGGCGCAGCCGACGGTGTGCTGGGGCCGCGCACGCGCGCGGCGGTATTGGCTTACCAGGCGCGGGCCGGCTTGCCGGCAGATGGTCACATCTCCGGGAGGCTCCTGGACGCGCTCAAACGTTAACAGTCTGTTAGCGAATTCGGCCCAAAGTTAACGCGCTTAAGTAGAGGGCAGGCAGTCTCCAATCGTTGAGGCGCCTGCCCTCGCCCATTTCCCCACCGCCACAATATCCCCGGCTTTGCCGCCTATGCGGGCGGTCTCCCGATGCCTCTGGTAGCCAATGATCATGCCGTTTCGCCGCGCCCTGCTGGTGCTTTTTCTGCTATTTATCCTGCCACTTCAGGCCTTTGCACTGTCGGTCATGGATCCGTTCAACCTGCCGGCGGCGATGGATGGCGGCACGGTCAAGGCCGGCGACGGCATCGCCTATGCCGATGGGCCGCGGCACAAGCTCGATGTCTATGCACCCGAGGCCCGCGGCGGCTCAGCGCCGGTGGTGTTCTTCATCTATGGCGGCGGCTGGAACCGCGGCGAGCGCAGCGACTACCAGTTTGTCGGCCGGGCGCTGGCCTCGCGCGGCTTCGTCGTGGTGATCGCCGATTATCGTCTCGTGCCGGAGGTGACCTATCCGGGGTTCCTCGAAGACAGTGCCAATGCGCTGCGCTGGGTGCAGGACAATATTGCCTCCTATGGTGGGGATCCCACGCGGCTGTTCCTCGCTGGTCATTCGGCCGGCGCCTATAATGCAGTGATGCTGGCCATGGACCCCTCGTTTCTGCGGGAATACGGGGTGACCATGCCGATCCTGGGTGTGGCGGCCCTGTCGGGACCATATGATTTCTATCCGTTCGAATATGGCGAGGTGCAGAACGCCTTTGGTGCCGCGCCCAATCCGCGGGGCACGCAGCCGATCAACCTGGTGACCTCGGAAACGCCGCCGATGTATCTGGCGACCGGCACCACCGACCCGATCGTGCGGATGCAGAATACCGAACGGTTCGCACAGAAGCTCAAGGACAACGGCGTCTGGGTCACCACGCGCTACTACGAGGGCTTCGGGCATATGGAGCCGGTCATCGCCATGGGCGCCCTATGGCGCTGGCGCATGCCTGTTCTCGACGACATGGTGGCGTTTTTCCAGATGTTCGGCGCCTTCCCGAGCGGGGTGCCCTATGTGGCGGTGGCGCCCGAGCAACTGCCCGATTCCATCGCGCCGATGGAACAGATCATCGATCAAATGAATGCGATGTTCCAGCCGATCGAGAACTAGGGTTCGTCCACGGCGTCATTGGTGTGTGCTGGCTGGACAGCGTCGGGGATGGCGCTAGCCTCGTGCTATGAGCGACCATCTCCGATTCTCCGGCGCGACCGAGCAGACGCAGCGTGATGCGCTCGAGGCCATTATCAGGGCTGAACCGACGCTGATGCGCGTGCTCGATACGATCAGGGCCCTTGATATTCCCGAGGCCTGGCTGGTGTCCGGGGCCATCTACAATTGCGTGTGGAACAGCCTGACAGACCGGCCGGCACTGCATGGCGTCAACGATATCGACGTTATCTATTTCGACGCGGACCTGTCGTGGGAGGCGGAGGACCGGGTCATCAAGGCCATCGAGCAGGCACTGGATGGGTTGCCGGTTCCGGTGCAGCCCCGCAACCAGGCCCGGGTGCATCTGTGGTTCGAGCAGAAATTCGGTTTTCCGTTCGCGCCCCTGGCGTCGGCGCGTGAGAGCCTGTTGCGCTACGCCTCGAAAACCCACGCCGTGGCGGCGCGCCTGGAGGCTGATGGGGGCCTGACGATCGATGCGCCATTCGGTCTCGAAGACATGTTTGCCTTTCGCGTGGCGCCCAATCCCGCAGCCGACAACCGACTGACGCATGAGAAGAAGGGCGAGCGGATCAAGTCCGAGTGGCCGGAAGTGAGCGTCGTGCCGTGGCCGGAAGGATCGTAAGGGCTGCGTTTATTGTGGCCACGATCTCTTCGGCGTCATCAGCCGGCTTGTCCGGGTGATCCATGCCTCAGAGAGCGGAACCATGGATTGCCCGGACGCGCCGGGCAATGACGACAGGGGTGGGGTGCCGAGAGCAGAGGAAAGTCCTGCAAGGGCAGCGGACCCGACCGGGTGGTTTGAGTTTCATGCTAGCCTGGATCGAGCCTGACGGAGTCGGCGGAGCGGCGAACCGGGCCGTGATAGACGGCCTCGATATTGTTGCCGTCGGGATCGAGCACGAAGGCGCCGTAATAGCCGGGATGGTAGTGGCGCTCGCCGGGTCTGCCATTGTCCGTGCCGCCGGCGGCGAGAGCGGCCTGATGGAAGGCATCGACCATGTCGCGGCTCTGGGCCTGGAAGGCCAGGTGAATATGGGTCGGCACGGTGCGGGCATCGGCGGCATCGACGAAAAGCTCGTCGACCTGGAACCAGCCTTCGCCAGCATGCTCGATCCTGACGCCGAGCACGGCCAGCACCTTTTCATAGAAATAGCGGGTGGCCAGATAGTTCCGGGCGCGCAAGTGGACATGGTCGATAAGGCGGCCGGTATGCCAGGTCATGCTGTGCTCCTGTCGCGTGGGCATCTCTCCCCGCGCCCGGACGATGGATCACCCGGACAAGCCGGGTGATGACGGGGACTGATGGTTCGCAAAGGTGCCGATATCTGCGGCCTATTCGGCTTCGTCGGCGGAGGCAGAATTGAGCTGGCCGTACTTTTCGACGCCGATCTTGTCGAGCAGTTCGAGCTGGGTTTCGAGGAAGTCGATATGGCCTTCCTCGTCGGTCAGCAGCGCCTCGAACAGGTTCTTGGAAACATAGTCGCCAAGCTGTTCGCACAGCTCGCGGCTGGCCTTGTAGGCGGCGCGGGCGTCGTATTCGCCGGCGAGATCGGCCTCGAGCACTTCCTTGATGGTCTGGCCGATTCGCAGCGGCGCGACGCGCTGCAGGTTGGGATGGCCTTCGAGGAAAATAATGCGCTCGATCAGACGATCGGCGTGGTGCATTTCTTCAATGGATTCAGCGCGTTCCTTGGAGGCCAGCTTCTTGTAGCCCCAATCGTCGAGAAGACGAAAATGAACCCAATACTGATTGACTGCACCGAGTTCGAGAAAGAGGGCTTCGTTAAGCCGCTCGATGACTTGTGCTTCGCCTTTCACGACGTACTCCACTCCGTTGCTGCTTGAGCTTTTCGAGCCCAGTCGGAAGCGAGAGGACTTCGCCTGACTGTTGGGCTTGCTGGCTGTGGTAGTTTTCGGTGACGCGAACGATAATGTCCACCACATTCGGCACGCAGCCGCCGCATTTGGCGCGGCGATTGAGTTCCGAATAGACCTTGGCCGGAACCACCAGTTGCCAGGGATCGGCGCGGAGCAGATCGAGGACGATATCCTCGATCTCCTGGCTGGTAATCATGTTGCACTGGCAGACGAGCATGGTGGCGCGACGGGGTCGGATGGAGCTTGCTGGCCCGCATAAAGCGACCGGATTAGGTGAATGTCAATGTCAGATAATGTCGCATTCCTAACGGAATGTGTGGCCGGCTTCCTGCGACGGCGTCCCGTACCACGGCCGGCTTGCTCCATGGCCCGGCTCGGATAGAGTGGCGCTGCGGGCTGGGGCGGAGGAGACAGGCTCATGACCGGATTGAGACGCTTTCGGCGCATCCTGCTGCTGGCAGGGGTGGTGCCGGCAGGCCTTGTGGCTTCGGCAGCGCTGGCCGGGCCGGCTTTCGATGCTTGTGCGGCCGCTGCGGCCAGCCAGTTCGAGACCGGGTTCGAAAGCATCGGCCGCGAAAGCTGGGAGATCGATACCGATGCTGCTGTCGTGGCCTGCACCGACGCGCTGTCGGAAGAGCCCGGCTCCAGCCAGGTCAAGGGTTGGCTGGCGCGGGTCTACTATGCCGCCGGCGACACCGAGCGGGCCGTGCCCTTGCTCGAAGAGGCTGCCGCGGCCGGCAATGTGGTGGCCCTGGCCATTTATGGCGACATGCTGACCACCGGCGATGGTGTCGATGTGGACATGGAGCGCGGGGCGCGGCTCTTGACGCAGGGCGCCGAGGCCGGTTTCGCGCTGGCGCAGAACAGCCTGGGCCTTTCCTACGATTTCGGCGAGGGGCTGGCGCAGGATTATACGCAGGCGGCGCGCTGGTATCGCGCGGCTGCCGAGCAGGGCATGAGCAGGGGCCAATCCAATCTGGGGCTGATGTATCAGGAAGGGCTGGGCGTGCCGCGCGACTATGTGGCGGCTGCCGCCTGGTTCGAGCTGGCGGCAGCGCAGGGCGATGTGTCCGGCCAGGTCGGCCTGGGAAAGCTGTTGCAGGACGGACGCGGCCAGAAGGCCGATCCGGCGCGCGCCGCCGAACTCTATCGGCTCGCCGCCGACCAGGGCGACATGTATGGGCAGAACAATCTGGCCTTCCTGCTCGAAAATGGCGTGGGTGTCGAAGCCGATGCCGCCGCCGCGGCCGCGCTCTACCAGCAGGCCGCCGACCAGGGCCTGGCGCTGGCCAAGCATAACCTGGCGCTGCTCTATGAGGACGGCAACGGCGTGACGCAGGACTATGCGCGGGCGCTGGAGCTCTACCGCGAAGCGGCCGAAGGCGGAGAAATGCGCGCCGCGGTCAATCTGGGCCTGCTCTATCTCGACGGCCTGGGCACTGAGGTCGACTATGCCGAGGCGCTCAAATGGACGCAATTGGCGGCCGATAGCGGCCAGCCCATAGCGCTCAACAATCTGGGCCATATCTACGAGAACGGCCTTGGCGTGGTGGCCGATCGGTCCGCGGCCGTCACTTATTATCAGCAGTCCGCGGACCAGGGCTACCAGCTCGCTGCCGACAACCTGGCGCGGCTGACCGGGCCGACGACACCGGGGGGCGGCAAGACCAAGACCAAGTAGCGCGGCTACCTTTGCTTTTCCTGCTGGCGCCGGGCCGCGATGATCGCGGCCGAGGCGGCGGTGCGGTGGGCCGAGGAAAAGAACTCGCGATGCGCCAGGATCAGGATGGTCACGATACAGGCCGCGATTGGCAGCCATTCGGAGACGAACCAGGCCACCGTGGCCACCGAGAAGTAATAGGCGCGGACGCCGCTGTTGAAGTTGCGGGCGCCGAGCGCATTCATCGCGGTGATGGCCTCGATCTCGGGCTCTGAAATCGGACTGGCGTGATCGAGCGCCCCCAGCATGATGCAGAAGTGGTTGAACTGGCGTAGCGACAGGGTGAAGGCGAAAAAGGCCAGCACGAACATGGTCAGCATGACCGCCAGGTGCAGTTGCACGTCAAGCGTGGTGTAGACCCGGCCGAGCGACAGCGAATTGAGCGTGTTCATCAGCGCCGGCACCTGGCCGAATACCGCGAAGATGGCGAGGATCAGCAGGACCGCGGTGGAGGCGAGAAAGCTCACCGAGCCCATGATATTGCCCGAGAGGATGGCGTCGAACGGCGATTCGCGCAGGGCGGCATTTCCCACCCAGCGGCGGCGCTGCATGTTCATGATCGAAGACAGCGACGGCCGCAGCCGCTCCACCAGCGGCACGATGATGTTGTAGGCGAAATAGCAGATGAGCGGGAACAGAGTGGAGATCAGCGTCGTCGACACGATGGGTTCCTCGAATGCGGATGTCTCGTTTTAGCCCACTGCCGGACGCCCGCGATAGCCCCGCCCCGTTGGACGGCTGATGACGTCGTCCCACCCTCGATCGTCACCCTCGGGCTCGCCCCGAGGGGTCTACGCTTCGGCGTGGCGAAGAAAAGTACAATGCCCTCGGGCCGAAGCCCGAGGGTGACGGCCGGTGTGGTGGTCGGTGCAGTGCCAGAGCGCCATGTGCCTGTCAGATCGTCCGCGGATAGCGGCGGTGGATGGCGTCGATCTCGGCCAGCAGTTCGGGCGACAGCGCCAGGTCGCGGGCGCCGATGGCATTGGCCAGTTGGGCCGTGCTGGTTGCGCCGATGATGACCGAGGTCATGAATGGGCGGGTCAGGGCGAAGGCGATGGCCATCTGCGCCGGGTCGAGCCCATGGCGGGAAGCGAGAGCGAAATAGGCCTTGGCGGCGGCTTCGGAATGTTCATTGAGCCGCCAGAAGCCCTTCTGGTAGTCGCCGCGGCTGCCCCTGGGCATCTGGCCGTCGAAATACTTGCCGGTGAGCAGGCCTCCCGCCAGCGGCGAATAGGCGAGCAGTCCCACCTTCTCGTGGTGGCTGAGTTCGGCCAGGTCGAGATCGAAATGGCGGCGCAGCAGATTGTATTCGTTCTGCACCGAGACCAGGCGCGGCAGGCCCTTGTGTTCGGCAATGCGCAGCCACTGGGCAATGCCCCAGGTGGTCTCGTTGGAGACGCCGGCATGGCGCAGCTTGCCCTCCTTGATGAGCGCGCCCAGCGTTTCCAGCATGTCCTCGATATTGGCCAGCGTGTCAGCCGTGTCCTGTTTGTGTGGCTGGTAGGTCCAGGAGCCTTCGAAATTGTAGCTGCCACGGCCGGCCCAGTGGATCTGGTAGAGATCGATGCGGTCGGTCTGCAACCGCCGGAGGCTGGCTTCGAACGCCTGGCGCAGGGTCTTGCCGCTGGTGCGGGTGCCATTGCGGATGAAATCCACCGGCCCGCCGGCAACCTTGGAGGCCAGGATCCACTGGTCGCGTTTGCCGGTCCGCTTGAACCAGTTGCCGATGATTTCCTCGGTGCGGCCCGAGGTCTGCGGGCTGCGCGGCACGGCGTAAATCTCGGCGGTATCCATGAAATTGAGGCCGGCCTCGAGTGCCATGTCTATCTGGGCGTGGCCTTCGGCCTCGGTGTTCTGGCTGCCCCAGGTCATGGTGCCCAGGCAGATTTCGGTGACCTCGAGGTCAGTGCGGCCAAGCGGCTTCAGTTTCATCGGATATCTCGGCAACTGGTATGGAAGATCGGCGCACACTAGCCGATGCCGCCAAAATTGACAGGCTTGCGACGCACAATTTCACGCCGTCAAAAAAGCGTCACGGAAGACCCTTTAGGGGTTGAGCTATGCCGCCCGACCCCCTATATACGCCTCACGTCGCGACTGAGGTCGCAGTGATGACGGCCCCACCGGCACTGTTATCGACTGATTGACGCGGGATGGAGCAGCCCGGTAGCTCGTCAGGCTCATAACCTGAAGGTCGCAGGTTCAAATCCTGCTCCCGCAACCAAAAAACCCCAGTTAAGCCAAGCGCTTAGCTGGGGTTTTCCTTTGGGCTAAATCAGCGCTGTTCTCCGCCAATGTCGCTGCGGTCCTGCCGTGCCTGAATCAGGAAATAGCCGAGTGACACTGCATAGATCATAGTCTGGGGCAGGATACCAAAAGTGGTGTTGCTGACGCCCAATACGAACTGACCTGTAGTCAGCAATATGGCCCCCAGGACAACGGGGCGCTGCTCCCGTACTCCGGCATCAAGCAGCAGCAACACTGGCGCGGCCAGCAGCAGCAGCCAGGCGAGTAACCCTAAACCGCCAGCCATGGCCGCGAAGTTAGCCCAATCGGCATGAAGATTTTCCAGTCCATATTGGGGAACAAGTTCGGGAAAGTTGGTCTCGGCCGCGACCATGATCTGGCCCAAGCCGACGCCGACGATCGGTGACGTTCTGAGCGCTTCAAATGCGGAGGTATAGAGGGCGGCACGGATGTCGTCCGGTCCGCCTGTGAAACGGAAAATGTCCAATCCACTCTGCAAAAGGCCCGCCACACGGGTATTGCCGCTGCCAACCAGATAAGCGAAGGCGGTGGAGCCCAGGACAAGGGAAGCAAGTACCGCCACGCGAAACAGGGTTTCACGCCACAGCCACACCAAAAGAACGAGCGTACCGACACCTGTCATAACCAATACGCCGGCGACCGGGCCACGAGAATCGGCAATGCCGGCGGCGCCCAGCGCAAAAACTGGTCCAAGAAAAAAGCAGTAGCGCCACGGTGATTCACTGACTGCAACACCCACCATGGCAAGACATCCCGCCATGGCCGCCAGCGAAGCATAGTGGATAGGATTGTTTCCTAGCCCGGGTCGATAAACACCGAGGACATAGAACTCATAGACTCCACCCAAGAAAGCCAGGAGCGAGGCTAGAAGGCACAGAAGCGCAAAGCTGGTAGGACTAGGTACCCAGGTTGCGGGGCGGGCGAGCATTCCGAGCGCAATTGTGACAATCATCGGTAGGATCAGGATGGGCGCGAGAATATCCTGCCCTCCGCGATGCCCGAAGGGCACGGTCAGGGTGACAAGCGCCACGCTGGAGACGATTGCAAGGCTGGTGGGATGGCGAAAGGTGATCCGTTCTGACCAGCCATAGACAAGCAGGGCCGCTGCTGCTGCGGCCAGGGCGCAATAGGCGCCGATATAGGCCGGATAGCCAGGTGGAAGTATGGTCGTTAGAAGGGATGCCGCCAGAAGCGTGCTGGCAAGATTGGGCAATGAGCCATAGCTTGGGGACATGACGGTTGCCTGACATCTACGAATGACAAAGGCCTAAGTGACCAAGACCGCCGTTGTCGTCAAGATGAGCAATCACCTCAATCTGGCCGCGCCACCTCGCATCTGCCTCAGGTGTCGTCATCAGATGCTCTTGATCTTTTTGGCCGGCACCCCGGCATAGACAGAATGAGCATCGACGGACTTGGTGACGACGCTGCCCGCGGCGACAACCGAATGCCTGCCGATCCTCACGCCGGGTAGCAGGATGGCATTGGCCCCAATCCAGACATCGTCCTCGATCACTACGTCCGATGATGGGAAATAGCCTTGATCGACGATCGTCATATCGGCTCGGTCAAAGCGGTGGTTGTTCACATATATGTGGACGCCTGCCCCAATCAGCACGTCATCTCCGATAACTATGCGGGCGTCGCTATCGGCCATCAGCATGGTATTGGGGCGGATTACGACGCGCTCCCCGATCTCGATGTGCCGTGTTTCGACCAGATAGCAAAATGGCCGCAGCACACTGTCCCTGCCAAAGCCACCAAGCTTGCGTGTGGCAAGCCAGCGCCCAAGGCCGGGAAAATGCAGCATCCAGTGGGTGAGCGGAATATCGGGGCCAATTCGATTGGTCGTAGCCCAGAACCGCAGCCGGGAAATAAGCCCCATCAGTCGCTCCACTGATCGCTTCCTGTGGCCTGGTGGCCCAGGGCGTACCCAACAAAGGTGCGATACAGAACGGGGGAGCAAGTCATCACTTCACCCGGCTCGGCCAAGGTCAACTGCGCGGATGTCCGGCCATTCGGCCAGATGCAGCCCCTCGCGCACCAAGGCCCGCCGCGCGTTCATCAGCCCATTGCCTACGAAATTGAACAGATGCGCAGTCGCCACTGCGTCAATACGTGGCTCGGCAAGGCCCGCGGCGAAATGCTTCGCATTGCCGACGCCGCCTGCGATGATCACCGGCAGGTTCCAGTCAGTGGGCAATATGTCCAGGATGTCGAGGTCATAACCCTGGCCCGTCCCATCCCGATCTATGCAGTTGAGATAGATTTCACCGACGTCACCCCGCATATGCCATGCCAAGGCCTCGCTCGGGGGCATGTTGAGTTTGCGCATGCCGTTGTTGACCATGATATCGTACCCGCCACCATTGGCCTTAAGATCGACGGATCCAACCACGCACTGTTGGCCGAACTCCGACGCAATCTCCTGCACCAGATGTGGCTGCTCAAACAGTGCCGAATTGAGCACGACCTTGTCCGCGCCGGCCCGCAGCAGTTGCTTCGCGTGGACGACGCTATCGACACCCCCACCCGCAGCGATCGGCGCAAAACAACCGGTCGAAATTTCGGTCAGCGCAGCAAGAAACGCCTCGAGGTCGCGCTGACCTCGGCTGACATCGAGAACGACAAGTTCATCAATGAAAAACGCGACATTGGAGAAGTTGTAGTTCTTCTGTAGCCAGGAGATATTCCCTACTTTCTGAAGTCGAAAGTTGCGGCTCAACATGAAGCTGCCGTTGTCGAACAAAAGTGTGAAGATAATGCGCTTCTTTAGCACGCGATCACGCTGAGATAAAATTGGAGAGAATTCTTAGGCCGTTGGTCTGGCTTTTCTCTGGATGAAACTGGGTGCAGTACAGGTTGTCGTTCTCATATGCGGCCACGAATGGTGCACCGTAGTCACACAGCGCGGCAAGGCCGGGCCGGGCTTGCACGCCTAAGCTGTAGGAATGCACGAAATAGCAGTCTACCGGCCCTTCGAAGCCGTAAAACAACCGGCTTTCCGGCTCGAAGGAGACCCGGTTAAATCCCACATGCGGTACCTTGATCTGGCCCCCGCTGGGTTGGGATATGCGGTCCACCACCCCTGGAACCAATCCCAGGCCATTGCACCCACCGTCCTCGGTTCCGAATTCGGCCATAAGTTGCTGGCCCAGGCAGATGCCCAGGATTTTATGGTGCTGCACCGTCACCGCATGCTGTATCGCCTCGGCAAGACCGCTGGCGTTGAGCTCGTCCATGGCCTTGCGGAACGATCCCACTCCAGGAAGCAAAAGCGTGTCCGCATCGCGAACCAGCTTTGGATCGCTAGAAACGATCGGGTCGACGTCGAGATATCGCAGCGCATTCACAACCGATTGCAGGTTGCCCATGCCGTAGTCGATAATGACACATGCCCTGCCCATTTAGGCGACAGTAAACAAGGGCTGCCAGTATCCGTCCACCTTCTCGAACAGATCCCGGTTGGCCCAGTGATCAAGGGCTGCGTCGAACTCTTCGCGGGTCATCTGGTAATAGTCGAGATAGATATCGATGAACTCTTCAGGATAGTGCCCGTCATACAAACGCACCAAATTCACCGCCTGATCGCGGTCCATCGCCCCACGACGAATTTCAATCGACGCATCCTGGTTGGCCCGTCCGAAGCCGAATTTAAGGTACATCAGGTAAGTGTGCAGCCCATAGAGCGCTTGGTCGTTCTGCGCAAAGTTCGTGAAAGTGCCGGCGCCGGCACTTTCCGCCTCCTGCAGGCCGCATTGTTCCTTCGCGACCAGATAGTTGCGGTAAGGATCCCAGTTCTCAAAATAGGACCAGTGCGTGATCTCTATGGGCGTACGCGCGATTTCTTCCGTCGTGGGAAACTTGAAAAAATTCAGATCGCTCGCTGATAGGCCCGCTGTTTCCACGACGCGTTCGTACCCGCCTTCCAGATACACCCTCTTCATGTAGGCGACGTCATAAATCGGGTTTTTGTCGGTCTCAGTGGAGCCGCCGTACTCAACTTCACCATCTTCGCCGTAAAAGATAAGCCCGATGCCAAGGCGCGCAGCCAGGCGGACCGGCGCCGCCTGCATGGCCGTTAGCCAACCGAAATAGGGAAACCCCATCTCAACCAGACCGCGCCGATTAAGTGTGCGAACCGCATCGTAAGAAACGTTTATGCTGATGTGATTGTATCCGGATTCGACGAAGGCGCGCAGGTTTCGATCGCCAAGCGGCAGCGGCAAGGGCGGCGTAACAGTCACGCAAAGTGGGTTCATTCCATATTTGTGCTTGAGATTATAGCTCACATACGATCCGTCTTTGCCGCCACTCACCGGCACCAGAACGTCAAACTCGCCATCGTCGCGACGATGCTTGTCAAGAAGTGCACCCAGTTGGCGCTCACGGGCGGCCCAGTCGAGCGTCTTCTTCTTTTCTGTCCATTGACAGGCGTTGCACCAGCCGCGCTCGTCAAAGCTAATGCGCGGACGTGTCGACATAGACAAGCAATTGGCGCACCAGTGAACGTTTTTACTCATAGTCGCCATTCTATGATCTTACTTTCCACATTGGGCCGCGGCCCGTCCGTTGCACGATTCCAGACCGGCGCCGACAATGTCGATTGCGACCCCTGCAGGTCGACTGGCCCGTTTTGTTCGTCCGTCGGCGCAGTTGCCAGCGCCAAGATGTCGATTCCGAGTGCTTTCTACGCAAAACTGGCCAATCCAGAAAGCCCAAATATGACGCGCCGCACCGAGAGTGCTTGCTGCGTCCTGGTATGTCATCGAGCTGGGGTATCGTCATATCCGATTTGGTCTTTGGCCTGCCTGCATCCCGTGTATCTGTCCCGGGGGCATGGAGGCCAGCCCGTGCCTGCCTGCAACCGTCGTCAGCGGTTCTGCCGTCGCGTTTGCAGATATGAGATACGCTCCAGCAGCAAAGTATCCGATCAGATAGTATGGCAGGATCAACTGGTTGCCAAAAACGAAGCCAAATATCTGCAGCATCAGGAATGCCATCAACGAAATCGAACCACTTGCCTTGGCCAAAGCCACCATCGCGGCAATCAGGACGCAGAAGACAAAATAGTCGGCAGTGGGGAATATCTGGTTTGCGGACGCGAATGTCGAGAAGGCCGTTCCGGCATTGAACCCGTTAATGGACATCGTCTCGGCAAGTGAACCGGGGGATGACGAAAACGTTAACTGCAACAATTGCGCAAAATATCCAGGAGCGGTCGTTGCGGATTCGAAATATCGCTGAAGAACAGAAATATTTATTCCAAAATATCCGTACAACCAATCTACGGAAGAAATATTTATCCTGGAGTTCAGGATGCTGCTGATCGAAACACCAGCGGAGTATAAATTCTGCCGCACCTCGCCTGCAATAACAAATACGATGGCCGTTATGATCCCGAGGCCAACTAACAAAATTAGGTATCGACGACGCAGGCCGTAGCGATGAACAAATATCAGTGCGCAAAAGAACAGAAACGTCAGGATGCGTATGGAGTCTCCGCGTTTCACGTCCACAATCGAAATTGCCAGGGTCGCCAGAACGAGCACGACGCGGCTCAGCTTGCCCATCGATGTGAAGCAACATAACAGAAAAATGGTCAGTACGCCCTGGAGGCCCGAGAGTCCCGACACCCGATAGAGGTCGCCGTCCGTTTTCAGGCCTTGAAGAAATCCAGTCAGGCGGACGCCTTTCATCAGGGTAACGCTGACGGCGATAGCGATTAATGCCAGCAGCAACACGCTCAGTATGGCATTGCTGTCATTGCGGTGGACGTGAAAGGGTCGGGTGACGACGGCCGTACCTGCTGCAATTGCCAGGCCCAGCAAGGACATATGAAGTACCAGAAACAGGATGAAGTCTGGCGTGAAGGCTGGCTGATCCCGCGAAAGCTGCAGTGACGCCAGCGCCGTCGCTAGAGAAAAGCTTATCAGGTAGACCTTGAGTAGCAGTTGGTCACTCGAAACTGCCGCAAGCGCCAACGTACATACCAAGCCTGCACTAAGGTTCACGACAATGTTGATTGGGGCGGGCGTGTGGACGAAAGCATAGTAGAGCAGTGACAGTGCTAGCCAACAGTAAAACGTGATAGCAGCGAGCATGCCGGTCCGTATCTCTACGAAGGCTTTCTTGCCAAGGCTGCGATTGTCTTGCTGCGGCAATTGAGTCACTCGGTCAGCGCCGCCCAAAAACGAAAAACGCCCTGCGAATGCGGTTTAGCTTTATCGCCTTCAGGGGGTCCGTCGAGGCAGAGCGCCACATCGCTCTTGCGACAAGCAAGCCGAACACGAGCAGGGCGGTGGCAATAGCCATGAGGATTGGTGTACTGGCGTCCTGCTTCGGGGGAGACTGAATGACGATGTCCACGTCGGGCGTCGTCACCAGTCGCAGATCGAGTGCCTTCCGCAGCGATCTCTGGGTGCTCTTGAGCTCGGAAATACGGCTATCGAGCGCCAAGAACGCGCTAACGAATTCTGCGCCAGTCGAGAAGGCCTGATCGGCGCCGGTCGGGCCACCCCCAAGCTCCAACCCTTCCAATTTCTGAAACAGGACTTCGAGGGCTTCCAGCCGCCCGGCGGTCTCTTCCAAAAGCTGGTTCGTTTCGGCAATCTGCGCTTCGGAATACGCTGGGATTTCGCTCAGCGCGACCATAGTGGCGCGTACCTCCGCTGCGATGTGGGCCACGTCCCGATCCAGGCTAACGATGGTGACATTGCCGCCTGATCGGCGGACTTGTCTCGTGTCGCTGGGCCCCAGCACATCATCGACGATCTCGCCCAGTGCCGTCTGCGATATTGTCGAGTTGAACGGCGAAGTCGCTATCGCAAGGGAGTCTGCCTGCTGGTCCAGCGTGCTGACGAAAAAAGCGACGCCGACCAATATCGGCAGAAGGATAAGTATCAGCCAGGATTCGGCGGCAATAACCGCCAGATCCATAAGGCCAAAGCCACCCCGGACGGTCGGATTGGCCGCTACATTTCCCTCTGGATTATCACGTTGGCTATAGTCTTGCACAAGGCACCTCAGTCATTGGCGGCCGAACTACGATGGCTGCCTCCATCTATTAGATGGATTCCTCGATCACATCGAGAATCATCTGAAATTTTTCTTCCGGCAGCAGGACGTCCTTTCGAGCGTCCCAGGCCGCCCGTGCCGATTTTTCCAGATTTGTCATTGCCGACAGCAGCGTTCGCGCGAAGGCTTCAGTGTCCAGCGGTTCAAAGAAAAGGGCAAAGTCGCTGCAGAGCCCTCTAGCGAAAGGCCGGTCCGAGGCCAAAAGCGTGCGTGGAATGAACCTGGTCTCGTTATAGACCGCTGAGTAGGTCTCGAACGACGATGGTTGCACGACGACATGACTCCTTTGATACTCCCGTAGCAGGGCGTCGGGAGAAAGAACGCCAAGAAACTCGACGTGGCTGGCGTGCGGCCCCAACTCAGGGTGCCACGCCGCCGCCTCGCGATCGAGCGTCAAGGCAAAGCTGAATTCATCGAGCCCAGCACGCTTCAGCGCGGCGACGTAGCCAGGGATCATGTGATTGTTTTTGTGCGGCTGCGTGCCGGTAACGAACAATATTCGCGGCCCGTCCCGCGACGACAAGGTATGCGTCATATCCGGATCCGCCGAGGAAAACACGTCATTGACGCTGTTACCGATGATGTGGGTTTGCGCGATTGGGTAATGCCAGCGCGCCGCGTAGTTGTCACGTTCGCCGGCAGTTTCAAAAATCAGGCGACTGCTGGCCGACAGCATCCTTCCATAGGTAAGGTAGCGAAGATATTGGATAGGCCAGCTACGCCCAAATATAGCCTTCATTACCTCGCGGTTCGGCGAGGTGATGAAGGCATTCGCGACACCGCTAATCTGACGGGGGTGGGAAATGCCTGATGGACCGAAAAGGCTGAGCACGCAGTCATAGTCGGCCGCCTCGAGGAACTTGCCGATTTTGCGCCGTGCCTTCAGTGATCGCATTGGAGATGCGCCGACCACCAGCACGTCTTTTTCCGGCACCTGGCGCATGGAGGGTTCGAGCTCATCCAGGTGCCGGCTGTTGAGGATATAACTCAGCTGGAACGGAAGGGATTGGCTCCGGCGCATTAGTTTGTCCATGAACCACGTGCCGATCTGCAGTCCGCCGCCCGCTACACAGTTCGAAATGTTGATTGCGATACGGGGCCGGGCTCCTCCACGCTTGGCCGACCGTGCAGCGATAGTCATGTTTCGCCCCGCATGTTATTGCCTGCGCCGATTCAAGGCGCAGAAAGTCCGACCGCAATGGCCAATCATCTTGCCCTGTTCAGGGCGGTTATCACCTCCCAGGCCTCGGCTGGCATCCAGACTATTGCAAGCTTGGCCGTGCTGATCCTGCTTACCCGCAATACCGAGGTGGCGACATTCGGGCAGTATGCCGTGCTGTCCGGTGTGGTGGCCACGTTTACCAAGTTCGCCGGAATTAACACGTTCTTTTTCTATCGCAATCGCTACCCTCTTGTCTCCTACCGGGAGGCATTGGGCATACTTGCTCTATATTTGCCCTTCGTATTGATCTGCGGCGCTGTAGTGGTGCTGGTCGCCGCAGGAACCAATCTTGCTCTGCCGTTTCTTCCGCTCGTCGATACCATCGACTACCTGTTTCTCGGTGCGCTGGCCATGCTGTCGCTACTCAATATTGAGCTCGCGCGCTTCTACCAATCCATCGGACGAAACGTCTTCGGCATCTGGCTAGCGACGGCGGCGAAGGTTGCCGGGCTAGCACTGCTGCTCGTCGCGCTTGCGATCCTGCAGGCCCCTTTCAGTCTGCGCACGATCCTGATTGTCCTCGTCCTTGCCCAAATTCTGACGATTAGTTATCAGATCGCCCGCGATCCGCCCTTCCTTCAGATACTTTCCGCCCGACCTGGTCGCTTCGACTGGCGAGCCATCACTACCGGTGTACTGATGATACCGACGGCATTGTTCTATGATGCGCTGACGTTGCTGGACCGCCTAGCCATCTCCGCCCACCTGAGTTATGAGACTGTCGGCCATTACAGCCTTGCCTCCCAGGGCATCATGATCGCATACACCATCCTAGGCGGCAGTCTTATCACCTTGTTTTACCCCCGGCTCGTACAGGCCCGGCAAGCTAAGCGGGCGGATGAAACCTACCGCATCATCCGCTTCGGCTTTCTGGTCGGTACGGGCTCCTGCATCGTCGGGGGAATAGCGATAGCGGCATTGAGCGGGCTTGTTCCGCTAGTGTTCGGGGCCCAATACAATGAGAGCGTTGATATCCTGAGGATGATGTCCTTCTTGCCGCTTGCGTTGTTTTTGCTCAGTGCGCTTGCGCACCTTTCCTATCTCTACGAAGACCAGAAGCTGAGTGTCCTGGCTTACACATTCGGGACTGTTCTGTGCGCTGCGCTGAACTACGGTCTTGTCGCAATGTGGGGAACAGTCGGAGCCATAGCGGCGGCCTATATTTCATTGGTCACTTTGATCGTACTGCACGTATTCATTCTTCTGCGCAGGTTGCCGCAGATCCGCCACGGACAACCCGGATGACCAGCGTAATTCTCGGCCACTGCTACACCACTAAGAACAAGGGTGATGCAGGCATCGTTATCGCCACGATAGAGACGATCAAGAAACAATCGCCGGGTGTCCGCATTCGTGGCATGTCGACGTTTTCCTCGCGTGATCAGGAATTCATCCATCATCACGAGGACTATCGGGCTTCTGGTGCCGAAATGGTGCCGGCCCTGTTGCCCGAGGACAAACTTTACCTGTTCGGCAAGACCTTGAGATCCCCGATCGCCAAGATATTTTCCGTAGTCAAGAACTGCTATCTACTGGCGCAGGGCTACCTGCTCCATAGTCTCAACCCTAAATGGGCGTTCGGCGACGTTGGGCAGGCGCTCAGGGCACTCGACGACGCCGACGTTTTCATCAGCAAGGGCGGCTCCTTCATCTATAATGAAGGCGGCATTCGAGGCGATATTTCGCTGTTTAAGTTGCTCATACCTTTCTGGGTTGCCAAGTCACTGGGCCTCCGTACGATCATCCTCGGACAGTCGCTCGGGCCCTTTAATACAGTGTTGTCAAAGCACCTGTTCAAGTGGTTCCTGCCCAGCATCGACAAGATCTATCTGCGTGAACGGCGCTGCCTGCGGTACCTCGACTATCTTGAGCCCGCCAGTTACGTCGACAAGCTTGATGACTGCCCGGACCTGGCCTTCGCTCTTACTTCGGAAGGATTTGTCCCGATCGTCGACACCGATGATGGGGCGCCGTGTATCGGTCTGACCATAGTCAACCACCGTTTCAAGACGCCGCAGGCCCGGCAGGCCTATATCGAAATTCTCGGGCAGACCATTGCCTTTCTGGCGGAGCGCTACCCAGGTGCCCGTTTTTACATTTTCCCCCAGGTTTTGTCGGCTGCCGTTGACGGTTCCGTGGATATGGAGCTTTCGAGCGAGGTCGCTTCGTTCTGCCGCGAACGACACGGAGTCCCGCTGGAGTTGGTGGAAGGCGATTACGATGCGCGGGCATTGCGCGAGACCTACAGACGGATGCGGTTCTTCGTGGCAACTCGTCTTCACTCGTCAATTTTTGCATCCACTGTAGGTGTGCCGACGATTGTCTTTGGCTACCATGGTACCAAGGCCGAAGGCATCTGGCACGACCTGGGCTTCGGCGAACTGTTCTTCGATATCAATGCCGTCGATTGGCAACAGGTCCGGGCGGCGCTTGAGACAATTACCGGCAGCGAGGAGGCTGTCTCTGCCGGGCTGATTGAACGAACGGGCCAGTGGCGGAAACGTATCAACGACGTCGTCGGGGGTGAACTTGTCCGCAATTCGTAGACTGGCCTGGCGCCTTGCCGGCGCAGCCATGGCCCCCGTCCGATACCGCAAATGGCCAAATCCGTATGATCGGTTTCGTCGCCTGCCTGGCGCCGACAAGCTGGGGGCGAAGTCGGTTTCCGGTAGCGGCAAGCGCGTCCTTTTGCTGCCTCTTCGGGTCACATCGACGTCTAACCTGGTGGAGGGGGTGATTGGCGCAGCGCTTAAGCTGGATGGCCACCAGGTATTCGCGCTTCTTGACGGCGGCGTGCTTCGCTATTCAGACAATGCCACGGTCGGCAAATCGTGGCCGGTGGCCAACGCGCTCTCCGTCTATGAACAGCACCAATTCTGCCGGACGTTCGGTGTCGAGCCCTGCTATTATTCCGATCTTCTGGACTCCCGCCGCGTGGCCCACACACTGAAAGAGATAGGTGGCGCCAGAACCTATGATGAACTGATGGAAAGTCAGTATCGCGGCATTCCTCTGGGCAGGCACGCCAACAGCAGCGTCATGCGCTACCTGCGTCAGGAGACGGTCAACGTTCCGGAAAATGTTGAACTGCTGAGGCACTTCCTTGAGACTGCCCTCAAGACAGCAATGGCCGTAGAGTCGCTGGTACAAGCCAAGCAGATAACGCACGCTTTCATGTCGCATGGGATCTACTCCACCTGGGGTGCGGCCATGGACATGCTGATCCTGGAAGGCGTACAGGTCGGGGTGTGGGGCAGGGGATACATCGGCGGCAATCCGATTTTCGGCCGAAATCAGTCCTACCTGGCGGAAGCGATCGAGGAATCCATTGCCGACGTACGGGAGTACATGGCGCCTTATGACGTCGACCAAGCCTTTCTCGACAGCTATTTCGCGGCCAAGGCCAAGCCAGGTTCCGGCGTCGATGTCGTTTCTTATTACGAGACGCAACAGAACAGCGCCGCCGAATTTGCGGCGGGGCTGCGGGAAGGCTTTGATGGCCTGATCAGCATATTTCCCAACATTCCCTGGGACGGCACCATGTTCGCCGCCTCGGCCTATACGCGCTCGCTGAGGGAATTTGCCGGCAAGGTAGTGTTTGCCGCAAAGCAATTCCCACGCCTTCGGTTTGTCGTTCGCTGCCACCCGGCAGAGCGCCATCGGGAGGGTAACAATTCCCGTGAGACATTCTCATCATTTTTCTCGGAAGCGGACCGGCGTATCGCCAACCTTAAGATCATCGAATCCGACGCCAGCACCTCGAGTTACGATTTGTTCCCCGTCACCGATGCCGCGCTCATTTTCGGTACCTCGATGGGAACGGAACTGGTATTGCGCGATATTCCGGTGATTCAGACCGGAAAGAACGAGTTGGTAAACAAGGGCGTCCTGTTCGAGGTCGCCAGCGATGCAGAGTTGGTCGATCTGCTGAACAAGGTGCAAGCCGGTACGCTGTCACTCAGCGAGGACATGCGCGCCAATGCGCGAGACTATGCCTACTATTTTATCAAGCTTTGCCACGTCCAGGACGACATGATTGAAATCGACCGGTACCGGTTCGTGCAGTATAAATTCGATGCCGTCGATTCCCTAGGAGGCGATAGTTTACCATCGTGCGATGCGATAAAGAAGTTCGCGCTGGGCGAGACGAAAAAATGTATCAATCCCTATGTTGAACGCAGGCCGATATAGCAGCGGGTTGATGTTCCCTTCGCGATATTCGATGGAAATAAGATGCGCGTCCTTGTGATCGGCACCGGTGCGATAGGGCAGCGTCACATTCGCAATCTGCTCGAAATCCGCCCGGATGCCGAACTGGTCCTGTTGCGGCGGGCCGGGGCCCCAAGGCTGACCTTTCCGGATCGGTCAGTCATTGTCGATACGCTGGACGCTGCGCTTGCCACTTCGCCCGACATTGCCGTCATCGCTACGCCATCATCCCTGCATATGCAGGTGTTGCCCGCGCTGATCGACGCTCGGATTGCCTGCTATGTTGAAAAACCGGTCGTCACCAGCCATGCGCAGGTAGCCGAACTACGTCGTGCATTGGCGGATCAGCCCGGTGTTCCCCATGTTACCGGCTTCAATCTGCGCATGCTGCCGTCGCTTGCGCTGGCGCGGGAAACGGTGGCGAATGGCGTACTCGGTACGCTGGCGCGGGCCTCCTTTACCGCTGGTCAGTGGTTGCCGGACTGGCGGCCATCGCAGGATCATCGCGCAAGCTACAGTGCATCGTCCGAGCTTGGCGGTGGTGTGATTTTCGACCTCAGCCACGAATTGGATGCGGTTCGCAGCCTGATCGGCGCCTGCGAGATCGTGTCGAGTGCAACCGCACAGATATCGAGCCTGGACATCGAGAGCGACAGTGTCGCGTGCATCGTCGGCCGGGCCGCGCCTGGCACGCTCGTCACGATCAGCCTCGACTACGTTGCCCGCCGGCCAATCCGGCGGTACGAACTGGTAGGGGATCGCGGTACGCTGATATGGGACCTGCCCTTGCAACGGCTGGAGTTGCAGGACCAGGCGGGCGCCACCCTTCTGGCCGAAGGCGGCCAATCGTTCGATGTGCGTCAGACCTATATCGATGCGATCCGCAGTTTCCTGGGCAGCGCGTTGTACGGTGAGCGCCCTCTGCTGCCTACACTCGAGGACGGCCTGTTGAGTTCCGAGCTTGCCATTGCGGCCCACGAAATGGGGAGTCGGCCTTGACCACGATTGCGACCATCTGCGCCCGCGGGGGCTCCACCGGCGTCCCAGGCAAGAACATTCGTCTGTTGGCCGGCAGGCCGCTGATTGCGCACACGATTGCGCAGGCGCTCGATTGCGGCCAGATCGATGCGGTCTATGTCTCGACCGATTCCGAGGCCATCGCCGAGGTTGCCCGGCAGGCAGGCGCTCACGTTCCCTATCTCCGACCTGCCGAACTCGCCACCAGCACTGCACCAAAAGTACCGGTCATCCAGCATCTGGTGGCGAAAATCGAGGAGAGCGGTGTGGCGGTGTCTTGCATTGTTGATCTCGACCCGACGTCTCCTCTGCGCACGACGGAAGACATCACCAATTGTCTGGCATTGTATGACAGTGAAACCGACATCGTCATCACCGCGTTCGAGTCTGAAAAAAGCCCATATTTCAACATGGTAGAGAGGCGGCCCGATGGCACTGTGGGCCTGGTCAAACCTCCTGGCATTGAAATCTTCGGGCGGCAGGGCGCCCCCAAGGTTTATTCCATGAACGCCTCCATCTACGTCTGGCGGCCGTCGGCGCTCGCCCGTGGAATTTGGAATAATCGGATCAAGATGTATGAAATGCCGCGCGAGCGGTCGATCGATATTGATTCCGAACTGGATTTCTTTTTTGTCGAACGACTAATGGAGTTCCGCGACAATGGTTGAAGTCCCGGCATTCTCGTTGACCGGTCGGACAGTGGTCATCACCGGCGGAGGTGGAATCCTGGGTCAGCGCATGACGGCGGCGATGGTCGCCGCGGGCGCCAATGTGGCCGTCATAGATCATGATCTGGCAAAGGCTACCCAGGCCGCCGAGGCTGGCGCGGATAAGGGAAGGGCGTTGCCTTTCGCCGTCGACATCACCGACGGCGATGCGGTGCGGGCAGTTTCGCTTGCCATTGGCCAGGCGTTCGGGCCGGTGCATGGGCTCGTAAACAACGCGGCTGCCAAAAGTGCCAATTTTTTTGAGCCCTTCGAGACTTTTCCACTGGCGGATTGGAACGAGGTAATGGGCGTCAATCTGACCGGGGCAATGATCTGCTCGCAGATTTTCGGTGCGGCGATGGCGGAGCGGGGTGATGGGTCGATTGTCAACACACTTTCGATCTATGGTATCGTCGCGCCCGATCAGCGGATTTATGAAGGGTCCGAATACGAAGGACGAGCCATAAACACACCTGCTGTTTACTCTGCCTCCAAAGCCGGCCTCTGGGGCCTGACCCGTTATCTTTCCTCGTACTGGGGGCACCGGAACGTGCGTGTGAATGCGCTGACGCCGGGCGGCGTGTTCAGCGGCCAAAACAGCACATTTGTTGACCGGTACAGCGCGAGGGTGCCCATGGGCAGGATGGCTCAGGCGACCGAGATGTCCGGAGCGCTGGTGTTTTTATTGTCGGATGCTTCGTCTTACGTAACGGGGCAAAACATAGCGGTCGACGGCGGCCTGACGGTTTGGTGAACATGAGCACATTTGTCATTGCTGAGGCGGGCGTAAATCACAACGGCCAGGAGGATCTGGCGTTGGCGCTGGTCGATGCCGCCGCCGCGAGCGGCGCTGACGCGGTCAAGTTCCAGACCTTTTCTGCCGAAAAACTTACTCGGCGCGGAGCCGAGAAGGCCGATTACCAGAAGAGATCGACTGGTGATGGCGATCAGTTCCAAATGCTATCGGCTTTGGAGATGAGCCATGAACTGCACCACGCAATTCTGCTGCGCTGCACCGAGCTCGGCATCGAGTTCATGTCTACTGGCTTTGATGAGGACGCGCTCGATTTTCTCGTGAGCTTGGGTATCCGAAGGATCAAGGTGCCGTCCGGCGAGATTACGAATCTACCGTTTCTCGAACATATCGCGGCAAAGAACCTCCCGGTCATCGTTTCTACCGGCATGGCAACTATGGATGAAGTGGTTCGCGCGGTCGATACAATTGCCGAGGCACGTGCGAAAAATGGCTTTGTGGAGCCGTTGTCAGACATATTGACGGTGCTGCATTGTACCTCGAACTATCCAACGCTTCCCGCCGACGTCAACCTTCGAGCCATGCAATCGATTGCCGATATGACGGGCCTGCCGGTCGGCTATTCAGATCATACATTGGGATTGGCAGTCGCGACCGGTGCGGTCGCCCTGGGCGCCACTGTCATAGAGAAGCACTTTACGCTCGACAAGTTGTTGCCCGGCCCTGACCACGGTGCCTCGCTGGACCCGCGGGAACTGGCTGACTTGGTACGGCAGATACGGGACATCGAGGTGGCCATGGGCAGCCCGGTCAAGGCCCCCACCGATTCAGAGCTCCCGGTGCGCGCATTGGTCCGCAAAAGCGTAACCGCGATAAGCCCCATTCCGGCGGGTCATCCCATCACGAGGGAAGCGGTTGCGCTTCTGCGGCCAGGTAGTGGCATTCCACCCTCCGAACTTGCGGCGACACTCGGCCGGACGGCTGCCCGCGATATTGCCGCGGGCGAGACCCTTACCCAGAACGACCTCGTATGAGCCGTCGCAGGATTTGCTACATCACCGGCACGCGCGCCGACTTCGGTCTCATGCGCTCGACCCTTCAACTGATTGCGCAGAGCGACCTTCTAGACCTTTCGATTTTGGCGACCGCAATGCACCTGTCGCACCTCCATGGGGACACACTCGGTGAAATCGGCGGAGACGGCCTGCCGCAACCCCTGATTGTCCCGATAGAACAAGGCGCACCAAGCGGTGCGCTCATGGCTCGCAACGTGGGCCAGATGATTGAGCATTTTGTGGGTTCGTTTGAAGAGCTTCGCCCTGACATCGTGCTGCTGCTTGGCGATCGCGGCGAGATGCTCGCAGGGGCTATTGCAGCGCTGCACCTGAACATACACATCGCGCATATTCACGGTGGCGAGCGAAGTGGGACGGTGGACGAACCAGTCCGTCACGCCATCTCCAAAATGAGCCATATGCATCTCGTTGCCTCCGAGGAGAGCGCGGACCGCCTGCGTAAAATGGGCGAACGCGCATCCGACATTCATGTCGTGGGCGCCCCAGGGCTTGACGGCCTGGTCGATCTGGCCACCGATGACAGACGCAGCCTGGCCAGAGAACTCGGTTTCGATCCGAATAGACCTGTCGCGCTTTTTGTACTGCACCCCGTTGTGCAAGAGGCCCATCTAGCCGGAGTGCAGGCGCAAATGGCACTGAACGCCCTCGCCGAGACCGACCTGCAGGTGGTGGCCCTGCGAGCGAATTCCGATGCAGGCGGAGATATCGTCAACACCGTACTTGAGCGTGCGGCGAGCCAGGACAAGATAATCCTGCGGGCGCACATGAAACGCGGGAGTTTTGTTTCCACGATGAAAGCAGCCGACCTGATGATCGGCAACTCCAGCAGTGGTATCATCGAGGCGGCTACTTTCAGTACCCCTGTCGTCAACCTGGGCCTCAGGCAGAACCTGCGTCAGCGTAACCACAACGTCGTCGATGCGTCGTTTACCCCTGAATCAATCCGAGCGGCGATTAGGCGCGCTCTGAAAATCGGACGGCAACCGGCAGAAAACGTGTATGGAGATGGCAGAGCCGCCGAGAGAATATTGAAAGTATTGCTCGCACCTCCCGATCCAGATCAATTAATGAAGTCAAATGCATATTGACCACAGCGTAGCATTGATCGGGGCCGGTGGGCACAGTCTGGTCGTGATCGAAGCTTGGATCGCAGATGGTCGGCAACTATCTGAGCTAGTCCTTTTCGACCAGGATCCTCGAAAAACAGACGAGCATAGGCTGGGTTTGACGGTACGGGCGTTCGAAGAGAACGACATCCCGAACGGTCGATTCCACATCTGCATAGGCAACAATGCCGTGCGCCTGCGGTGGGGGGAACGCCTTCAGTCCGGCGGGGGAGAGGCTCATAGTATTGTCCACCCGTGCGCCTCCGTCGCGCTATCGGCACGAGTGGGGGGCGGGTGCTTCCTAGCCACTCGCGCCATTGTCGGGCCCCAGGCCAGCATAGGCGCGTTCACGATCGTCAACCACGGCGCGGTGGTCGATCACGAATGCCGGATAGGTGCCGGGTGTCATGTTGCCCCTGCCGCCGTTCTTGGCGGGGCGGCAAAGCTGGGAAATGGCGTATTGGTGGGCGCGAATGCGACCGTGCTGCCGGGCGTGACAATTGGCGACAATGCCATAATAGGTGCGGGCGCAGTCGTCTTGCGCGATGTTCCGGCGAGGGCAACCTATGTCGGAAATCCGGCCCGCGAAGTGAGAAGATAGATGATCATCAAAGATCTGCAGATCACGCGGCAAAATACGTTGCGCGACGCCCTGACGCGGCTGAATGAGCTCGGCACAGGCATCCTCTTGCTCGTCGGCGAACACGGACGCCTCGAGCGAACTGTTACAGACGGTGACTTGCGGCGGCTCCTTCTTGAGCACAACCAGCTCGACCGGCTCCTGGTAGAGCTGCCGGAACAGAAGTCCACCGTTATTGAAGAGGGCTACACGCGCCGCCAAGCACTTTCGCTTATGCGAGAGCGCCAGGTCAATCAGCTTCCCGTAGTCGACGATGCCGGCCGCGTGACAGCTCTCCTCAATCGTTCCGACATCGACGAGCAGGTGCTGCTTTCAACCCCGCATATGGGCGACACCGAACTCGAATTCGTCATGGAGGCCTTTCGGACCAACTGGATTGCCCCCTTGGGACCCAATGTCGACGCGTTTGAACGAGAAACTGCCGAGCTCGTCGGCGTGGAACACGCTGTCGCGCTTTCTTCGGGCACGGCGGCAATTCACCTTGCACTTCGGCTCCTCGATGTTGGCCCTGGTGACACGGTCTTTTGCTCGACGCTGACCTTTGCCGCCAGCGTCAATCCCGTTGTCTATCAGGGCGCGCAGCCGGTTCTGATCGACTCCGAACCCGAGAGTTGGAATATGTCGCCTGACGCGCTCGAACGAGCGTTTGAATGGGCTAAGGCCGAAAGTCGTCTGCCGAAAGCAGTTATCGTCGTCAGCCTCTATGGTCAGAGCGCCGATATGGATCCAATCCTGGAAATCTGCGGTCGCTATGGCGTGCCCGTCGTGGAAGATGCCGCCGAGTCGCTGGGGGCACGATATAAGGGCAAGGCCTCCGGCACCCTGGGGCAATTCGGCATCTATTCGTTCAACGGGAACAAGATAATCACGACGTCCGGGGGGGGCATGCTGCTGGCGCCCAATGCAGAAATGGCAAGCGCCGCACGCTTTCTTGCCACGCAAGCGCGGGATCCCGCGCCACACTACCAGCACTCCACGATTGGCTACAATTACCGCATGAGCAACATCCTGGCCGGTGTTGGTCGCGGACAACTGCGTGTGCTGGACGAGCGAGTCCAGGCAAGGCGGGCGGTATTTCAAGGCTACAAGGACGCGTTGTCCGACGTAGAATGGCTGGAATGGATGCCCGAGCCGGAATGGAGCTATTCCACCCATTGGCTCAGCGTCGTGGCAATTCGCCAGGATGCTGCGAAAAGCGTCACTGCCCAGCGTTTGATCGAGCGCCTTTCCGAGGAATTTGTGGAGGCGCGGCGAGTCTGGAAGCCGATGCATCTCCAGCCAGTATTCGCCGACGCCCCGTCGTTTGACCACGGAAACCATTCGGTTTCAGCAGATCTGTTCGAACGCGGGGTCTGCCTTCCATCCAGCTCCCATCTGAGCGCAGACGCCGTGAATCGCGTCGTCGACACGATACGCTCTATGCGCTAGCCAACAGGTAAGGAGTTATCATGACATCGGGACAAACGACCGTATTGGTAATCGGTGCCACCGGAATGCTGGGCAACGCCATGTTGCGCCTGTTTGCGCAGTCGGATGGTTACCTCACCTACGGTTCTACGCGCGCACTTCAACCCCGCCCAATTCCCGGAGCCGCCGCCGCCCGCCTGGTTGGCGGTGTCGATGCGGAGAACGTGGATTCGCTGGTGGAAGTGCTGGCGTCTACGCAGCCGGATATAGTGATTAACTGCGTTGGTGTGGTCAAGCAGTTGTCTGCTGCGGATGATCCTCTCGTCGCCTTGCCGCTGAACTCGGTCCTGCCACATCGACTAGCTCGCCTAACGGGCCTGGTCGGCGCTCGGCTGGTTCACATCAGCACGGACTGCGTCTTCAGCGGCAATAAAGGAAACTACCGGGAATTGGATATTCCGGACGCTGGCGATCTCTATGGAAGAAGCAAGCTGCTCGGCGAGGTGGATTACCCTCATGCCATAACCTTGCGGACGTCCATTATCGGGCATGAGTTGAGCGGCGCGCGTAGTCTTGTGGACTGGTTCCTGTCTCAGCAAGGGACGGCCAACGGCTACCGAAAGGCAATCTTTTCGGGTGTGCCAACAATCGAACTGGCCCGTATTGTCCGGGACCATGTGTTGCCAAATCCCGGCTTGCACGGGACTTACCATGTGTCCGCGGCGCCGGTGGACAAATATTCTTTGTTGCAACTGGTGGCAGATGTCTATGACAAGGCGATAGACATCGTTCCTTCCGACGCCGTTGAGATCGATCGTTCACTTAATTCAGAGCGATTTGCCCAAAGCACCGGATATAGGGCTCCCGACTGGCCGACACTGATCCGTTACATGCACGAAGACAAGTTGGCCTGCGAGGCCTGAAGGACACCTTGCGCCTTTACTGGCCGCATCAGCAATCGGAGATTGAGCCAATGATCGAGGGAAGTTGCCTCCTGATAACCGGGGGTACAGGCTCGTTCGGGAATGCCGTGCTCAAGCGGTTCCTGACCACCGGAATCCGCGAGATTCGCGTATTTAGCCGGGACGAAAAGAAGCAGGATGATCTGCGGAAGAAATTCAACAGCGACAAACTGAAATTCTATCTCGGCGACGTGCGCGATATCGGCAGTGTTGGTTCTGCCATGAGGGGCGTCGATTACGTCTTTCATGCAGCCGCGCTCAAGCAGGTGCCGTCTTGTGAATTCCATCCCATGGAAGCAGTCAAGACCAACGTCATGGGCACCGAGAATGTGCTGCAGTCCGCAATCGACAATGGTGTAAGGCGGGTGGTGTGTCTGTCGACCGACAAGGCCGTCTATCCCATTAATGCCATGGGCATCTCCAAGGCGCTCATGGAAAAAGTCATGGTTGCCAAGTCGCGCAACCTGGACGGGACATCGACCGTCATCTGCGGGACGCGCTACGGCAATGTCATGGCATCCAGAGGGTCGGTCATCCCGCTATTCGTGGATATGATCCGCCGAAATGTACCCCTGACCGTCACCGATCCGAATATGACCCGCTTCATGATGTCGCTGCCCGACGCGGTGGATCTTGTTCTCTATGCATTCAAGCATGGTGCCAACGGCGACATCTTCGTGCAGAAGGCACCCGCAGCCACGATCGAGGTGCTTATAAAGGCCCTGCTCAGAATCATGGATCGCCCCGACCATCCGGTCCGGATCATCGGCACCCGCCACGGCGAAAAGCTGTATGAGACGTTGCTGAGTCGGGAAGAGATGGTCTCGGTGCAGGATCTCGGCAACTATTTCCGCGTTCCCCCGGACCTGCGCGATCTGAACTATGCCAAATTCGTTGAAGTGGGTGAGCCGCAAATTTCCACCAGCGCAGACTACAATTCGGACAATACTGATCGGCTCGATACGGACGGTATGGTCGAGTTGCTCGAAAAGCTTACTTACATCCAGCAGGCTCGCGACGGCGTTGTCGCAGAGCTGGAGGACTGACATTGCTCTTCACCAGCAAGATGAAGGTGATGACGATTGTTGGGACCAGACCCGAGATCATCCGCCTGACGCGCGTCATCGCCAAATTGGACGAACATTGCGACCACGTACTCGTTCATACGGGGCAGAACTATGACTACGAGCTGAACGAGATTTTCTTCAATGAACTCGGTGTGCGGCGGCCAGACCATTTCCTGAATGCCGCCGGCGCCACCGCTGCCGAGACCATGGGCAAGGTGATCATCGAAAGTGACAAGGTGTTCGAGTCGGAGAAACCCGAAGCCATATTGATTCTTGGAGACACCAACAGTGCCATCTCGGCCATTCCTGCCAAGAGACGCAAAATTCCTATTTTTCATATGGAAGCGGGGAATCGTAGCTTTGACTTGCGCGTTCCTGAGGAAATCAACCGCCGTATCGTTGATCACATCTCGGATATCAACCTGACGTATTCCACTATTGCGCGGGACTACCTGCTGCGCGAAGGCAGACCTCCCGACCAGGTCATCAAGACCGGCAGCCCGATGCGCGAGGTGATCAATTTCTATGCCGACGGGATTGAGTCATCCAACGCCTTGAAGGAAGCGGGACTGACTGAATACGGCTACTTCCTGGTCAGCGCACATCGGGAAGAAAACGTCGATTCTGACATTAACTTTCCCAAACTCGTCAATGTCATCAACGCGATTGCCGAGCGCTTCGGCATTCCAGTGATCATATCCACCCATCCACGGACACAGAAAAGGTTGGAGCGGGCGGGCGTGACCTTCCACCCGCTGGTGCGCCCGATGCGCCCCTTCGGCTTCCTGGACTATCTCAAGTTGCAGAAGTCCGCACGCGCCGTTCTGTCAGACAGCGGAACGATCACTGAGGAATCTTCGATCCTCAATTTCCCTGCCCTCACCTTGCGTGAGGCACACGAGCGCCCCGAGGGGCAGGAAGAGGGGGCGATTTTGATGTCGGGCCTGCAAGTCGATCGAGTCCTGCAGTGTCTGGCCATATTGGAGTCACAGCCAAGGGGATCAGATCGCGGCATCTCCATGGTGGCGGACTATGCAGCCGACAACGTGTCCGAAAAGGTGGTGCGGATTATCCATAGCTACACCAACTATGTGAATCAGGTCGTCTGGCGCAAGATGCTGGACTAGCCGATGCATATTCTCATTGTCTCTCAGTACTTCTGGCCGGAAAACTTCAAGATCAACGATCTGGCCGAGGAGCTGGTGCGTCGAGGTCACCGCGTCACAGTGCTCACCGGCAAGCCGAACTATCCATCTGGCGAGGTCCTGGAGGATTTCAGGAAGGATCCGGCGCACTATGCCTTCCTCAATGGTGTCGAAATCGTTCGAATTCCTATGCTTGCAAGGGGGCGGGGTAGTCTGCGGTTGGCGCTCAACTATGCCTGCTTCGCGGCGTCGGCATGCCTGTTTGGCCCCTGGAAGCTCCGGAAGGTGCGGGTCGATGCGATTTTCGTCTTCCAGGTATCGCCTGGTACGGTGGGCGTTCCGGCAGTGTTGCTCAAATACCTTAAGCGCACCCGCCTTGTGCTTTGGATACAGGATCTGTGGCCGGAGACGCTCGATGCCATAGGCATAACCAAGGGTGGTCTCCCGGTCTGGCTGATCGGCGAGATGATGAGCTTTATCTACAAAAATTGTGACCTGGTGCTCGCCCAATCGCGCAGCTTCGTGCCGTTAGTGCAGGGACGCACCGATAAGCCGGAATCCGTTGTGTATTTTCCGGGCTGGGCAGACCCTCCAAGCGGTGCGGCTGTAGATCGGGCGCCCGAGATCGCCCTCCGCCCCGATACCTTCACCATCATGTTCGCCGGCAATGTCGGGGTGGCCCAGGACCTCCCAGCGGTGTTGCGCGCTGCCGCCATCGTCAAGCAGAACCGACCGGACATTCGCTGGATCATCGTGGGCGATGGGAGAATGTTCGATTTTGTGGAAGCCGAAGTTGCCAGATTGGACCTGGGTGGCCAGGTGACGTTGGCCGGACGGTTTCCACCTGAACGCATGACGTCGTTCTATCGCCATGCCGATGCCCTGCTGGTATCGCTGCAGGATAAGCCCATCTTTGCCATGACCATTCCGAGCAAGGTTCAGTCCTATCTGCAGTCCGGCATCCCAATCCTGTGCATGGTAGGCGGCGAAACCGCAGAAATTGTTACCCGTTCTGGTGCAGGACTTGCCGTTTCCCCGGGCGACAGCGACGGCTTGGCGCGCGCGGTGACGGCGATGGCCGACTTGTCTGAAAACGACCGCAAAGCAATGGGAGAGCAAGGCAAAGCATATGCCGCTCGCGAATTTGACCGCGGCAACCTGATTGCGCGCCTGGAAGGTTATTTCAAGCGTCTGACCGGGCAGCCTAGCTAGCCCACATTGTCCCCACGGCCTCGTCCCAGCGCGGTATCCACGATGATCCTGAGGTCGAGCAACAGTGATTGCAACTGACCGTAGCATATGTCGTACCCAGCCAAGCGGGCAGGGTTGCTCATGTCGATCCGGTTGACCTGACCAAGACCGGTAATTCCAGGCTTGAGTTTGAGGGACCCATTAGCGCGACGTGCGTCAATTAGATCGACTTGGATAGGAAGGCAAGGACGCGGACCGACGAGGCTCACTTGGTTGAGAATGATGTTGATAATCTGAGGAAGCTCATCGAGCTTGGTTGCACGAAGCAATCGTCCGAGGCTGGTCACAGCTGTTGCGCGGACCTCATGCGTCGCTGCCTCGGCCGTACCAAGCTTCATGGTCCTGAACTTGTAGCACTTAAATAATTCGCCATCGCGTCCAACGCGAACCTGAGTGAATAACCCGGGGCCAGGTGACTGCAGCTTCACGCCAATCCATACTAGGATCAAAAGCCACCACAGCAGCAGAACGACGGTTAGGGCAAAGGCCAGATCGACGGCACGTTTGGCCCCTCGAAATACCCAGTTGCCGGTCTGTCCCTCGCTGACAATCAACCGTGGGGGTCCGCCGTGCGCTGCAACATCGAGCAGCGTACGGCAAACCAGGTCAACGCCGACGACCGGCCGAAACGCGGATACTATCTGTCGAAAAAGGCTCGCTTTACCTGCTGGCGCCTCAACTTTTGGCAGATAGACGTTGATTACATCCAGCGCCTTGCCCGACAGGTCCGCTGCGGCCGACCGCATGCTCGCGGCAATGAGCAAGGGGTCGTCGCGGCCCAGCGCGTCAATTGAGGTCACTTTGATAACGCGCGCAATGCTGCTGTTGAGACGCTCGAATTCGGCTGTGTCGGCGGCGCCTGCCTTGGACGGATCGTCCAGGTGGATCAACGCAATATAGCCGTTGCTGCCCAAAGCAAGATCCCCGTAGTGGCAGCAATTGATGTGAGGATAAATTCGTTTAAGGGCTGTCGGGTCCGACCCGACCAAAAGCAGTTCCACGTTCTGGCTGGCCAACATCGACACGACCTGCCGGCCCATATGGCCGCTGGCGCCCGTAATAACTATCACCACGTCAAACGCTCCCGACGTTCTCGAGTGCCTTTGGAAGTTCTGATTTGGTATCGGACTCCAGGACCAGTTCGAACAGCAAGTGTCGCGCCGCCTGCTCGTCACCCGCCCGGATTGCAGCTGCCAATGCCTCCATTCGCCTCGCCAGAGACCCTGTTTGACGTGCTATTGCCGTTGCCTTCAGGATTTTTGGATGCCGCGTCTGCACGGCGCTGGCTTCATCGTAGAACAATTCTTCATACATTTTTTCGCCTGGACGCTTGCCGATCGCGACGATCTCGATATCGCCGTCGGGCTCGCGTTCAGACTTCACCGTCAGACCTGCCAGACGAACCATATTCTCTGCCAAATCTGAAATCAGCACAGGCTCACCCATATCCAGCAGGAAGACGTCCCCTCCTTCCGACAGGGCTCCCGCTTGAACTATCAGTTCTGCCGCCTCGGCAATCGACATGAAATATCGGGTCATTCCAGGGTCGGTGAGGGTCACCGGACCGCCATGGGCAATCTGTTCCTTGAACAGCGGGACGACCGAGCCATTTGATCCCAATACATTGCCGAACCGTACCGCACAAAACCGCTGGCCCGATCCATTGGCCTTGGCCTGCATGGACTTCTCCTGCACCACCAACTCGGCCCAGCGCTTTGTAGCGCCCATGATATTGGTGGGACGGACAGCTTTGTCGGTTGAAATTAGCACGAAATCGCGCACGCCGAGCTCACTGGCGGCATCGGCGACTGTCGCTGTGCCAAATACGTTGTTGCTGATGCCCTCCAGCACATTTGCTTCGACCAGTGGAACATGTTTGTGCGCGGCAGCATGGAACAGCACTTCGATGCCGTGATCCCGTATCGTCTGCCGCAGTCGGTCCGCATTGGTCACCGATCCCAACACTGGGACGATCGAAACGTCGCCCGCCGCCGAAAGCTCCTTGTCGATCTGATATAGTGCGAATTCGTTAGCCTCGAAAAGCACAAGGCGCTGCGGGCGCCACTGCGCGATCTTGCGGCAGAGTTCTGAGCCTATGGAACCGCCTGCGCCGGTTACCATGATCGTTCGTCCGACGATCATGCCGCGGATCAGGTCGAGGTCTGGCGGCACCGAAGATCGACCAAGAAGCTCGTCGATCTCGATCTCACGAATATGACTGACCATATAGCGTCCGGTCACTAGATCGGTCATGGCGGGAAGCGACTGCACCTTGATCCCAAAGCCACTCAGATTGGCCACGATCTCCTTGCGCCGGGAACTGGATAGAGACGGTATCGACAGGATGACCTGCTTCACGCCGAAATCGCGGATCAGGGTGGGCAGATGCGACGGATTGTAGATGCGAATGCCGCCGACCTCTCGCCCTTGCAAAAGCTGCAAATCATCCAGAAAACCAACGATGAAATGGCTTCCGCGCAGGGAATGCGCCAACTGCGACCCGGCTTCTCCCGCGCCGTAAATCACGACAGCAGGTCTTTGCATCAACGACTTTCGGGATACTGGCCAGAATAGCCATTTGGCAGTGAAGCGACTGCCGATGATAACGAAGGAAGCCAGCGCCCAGTACATGATCGGCACGGAGCGCGGCACAATGCCCCGGCCGGCCATCGTCGTCAGAAATGCGATCAAAACCCAGAAGATGGTGGCAATGGTTACCGCCTTGAGCATCGTCCAGATGGCTCGCTCGGGCAGGTATCGAACAACTGAGCGGTAAAGCCCCATCGGGATGAAGACGGGAATGGCGACCAGGGGAGCCGACAGAATAATCCATAACTGATCTACAGTGTTCGGCAGGTTCCAGCGGTCAAATCTAAGGCCGTAGCTTGCCCACAGGACGACCGATAGCGCAGTGATATCAAAGCAGACCAAAGCCAATCGCTTCCACGGGCGCGACAGCGCCAGCAATTGCATTCTCAGCTTTTCAAACACCGTATCAGCCTTCATTTGAATTCCAAGTGCACGTCTCATGAATGACCAGGTAGGTCAATATACCGAAGGCAAGCTGGGATCGGCCGACGGTGGATGCCATGCAGCATGGACGCAGTTGCGCCGCGGAAGTGCCCGCTTGCACTCGAGGTAAGCATGGCGACCCCGATCGCCCAATCAGGAAATGTGTGCCTTTTTCCATGTCGGTACCACGCAAAGGCTCCTGTGATTTTCGCAATCACGGAAACCGTTGGCGCAGGAAGCGCCCGAGGCCGAGCGGTACCGTAGGTCACGGTCCGATCGCCGAGTTCGTCTATAATAGTGGTCATTATGGGGCGCGTCGGTGACTGCGTTGCACTTTGACCATTTTGACAACTCACTATCGCAGGTCGATTCTAAGATCGAAGTCGCACCGATGTTAGAACCGCCGCATCGCCGACGGGCCGACCAACATCTGGCTCCCTTCTTCGCGCGCATGGCGTACCGACCCACCATCGCGCCTTTCGGTTCTGTCCCCGGCGGTTGCTACGCCGAGGACACGGATTGGGCATCAAACGATATAGAAATCGGAGTTATTGACGACGAGGCCGGCATCGAGATGGGCGAAAAGCACGGAGCCGCCGGCGGCGTTGCCGTTGCTGTCGTAGTAGAGGTTGCCGGTATCGGTTTCATAGATGATGTGGTGGTTGCCAGTCGTCGCCTGGCCCGCCGCGTTGGCGACGAACTGCGCGGCCGAGAGCACGCCGAGGCCTGTTATCGCGGTGAAGATGGCGTTTTCCAGCTGGATGGTATCATCGTTGTGGCTGAAATCGTCGATAGTGTCGACGTTGCCGGCGAGGGCGGTGTTGAAGATGAAGGTGTCCGCCCCCCCAAGGCCGCGCAGGATATCGTTCCGTAGGCCGCCATTGAGCACGTTGTTGCCCGCATTGCCGACGATAGTCTGGGCCATGCTATTGCCTGACAGCGTCATGGAGACGGTGGACGCCTCGTTGGTGGTCGCCAGGTATTCGACGTGGTCGTCGGCGGCGAGCGTGTAGCTGGTCGATGCCAGCACACGGTCGAGCGTGCCCTGACCGATCCCCTCCTGAATGGTGTCGTAGGCGCTGTCGACATAGTAGAAGTCATTGCCGCCCAGGCCTCGCAGGTCGTCGATGCCCCCACCCCCATTGAGGATGTTGGAGCCGGCATTACCAACGAGAATCTGGTTCAGACCGTTGCCCACGAGGTTGATCGTCGTCGTGCCTGCTTCGTTAGTTGTCGCAAGATATTCGATGTCGTCATCGGCAGCGAGAGTGAACGTGGCGGATGCCAGCACGCGATCCAACGTTCCCTGTCCTGCGACTTCCTGAATCTGGTCGCCATAGCTGTCGACATAATAGGTGTCGTTGCCGGCAAGGCCACGCAGGATGTCGAAGCCGCCATGGCCGTTGAGGATATTGGCCGCCGCGTTGCCCACCAGGGTTTGGGCAAAGGCATTGCCGACGAAGTTGATGATATTGGTGGCGGCCTGATTGATGGTCTGAATCAGCTCAATTTCGGTGAGCGCCGACAGGGTGTATGTGGTCGACGCGATGATACGGTCGCTACCCTCGCCTTCTTCCTCGATCACGCTGTCACCGGCGAGGTCGACGAAATACGTATCCGCACCCAATCCACCGCGCATCGTGTCGGCGCCCGCGCCGCCGTTGAGGACGTTGGCGACATTGTTGCCACGCAACAGGTCGGCGCCCGAGCCGCCCGTAGCGTTCTCGATCATGTTGATGGCAATATTGTTGACCAGCACGACATTGGCCATGGCAATATTGTTGGCAACCGAGCCGATCTTGGAGAATGTTCCAGGGCGAAGATCGATGGACACGGCCTGGGTCTGGGCCGACGCGTCGATCAGGTCTATCCCGCCAGCATCATAGATCGTGGCGATAGCCGTATAGTTCGTGCCGGCGAGCAGACCATTGTCAGCCAGCTGATACTCTCCACCGGTGCCAAAATAGTTGGTGTTACCAGTTCGAGTGGTCAGATTGGCGCCGTAGAGCTGCTGCAGCGCAATTATGTCATAAAGCATCGGCGTCACCGGCCAGGCCTGGGCCTGTGCAGGTTGCCCCGCTACGCCGGGATGGGCGACGTAGGACATAACCGTAAACTGATTGTTGTTGGTCGCATCGCCGGCAGTGTTGTTGGGATCCTCGTTCGGATGATGCAGGCCCAGCCCATGACCCAGCTCATGAAGATAGGTTTGCCAGCCGGTATTGCCGTATGAAGCGGAAGCCTGGTCGGCGAGGCCATGGTTGATCCACACGTCACCGTGGTCGGAGGCCTGGCCAAGTGTGCCGGGGAAATTGGACACGAAACCATAAAGGCCCGGGTAGTCAACGAAGTCCGCGCCGCCGAAGACAATATCGCCGGCAGCGACAGTGCCATTTCTGACCTCGAACACCCAAAGGCCCTGTTGACCCGTATTGCCGACAGTGTCCTCAAGCGCCAGCACGGCGCCCTGGTTGCCCGAAGCGGGGAGCTCGAAATAATCATTGCTGTTGCCGGCCGAATAGCCGGCATGCGCTACGTTCCCGCCAAGGCCGCTCGGGCTGCCACCGCTAGCCGTACCTGTCGTCCAGTTGATATCTTCATAGCGGAACACGATGTCGAAATCGCCGCCGCCCCGATCGAATAGCTGCAACTGAAACGAATTGAGGCTTTCGCCGTGGTGATTGTAATAGCCAACGTCGTTCCAGGTGAAGGTGACAACATCACGGACCGTATCGAGATCGACGTAGATCGGGGCGCTCTGCGATCCGGTGGATGGCAAACGTGTGTCAACATCGGCCCAGAATGGTGCGATAATCGGCGTCGACCCCCCCGTGATCTGTGAGGGCGTGTAGGTGCCGACGGGGCCGGAAAACGAAATATTGCCGTTGGTGTTGACGTAAACGGACGAGCCGTTCACCCCGAAGAAGTTAAGTCCATTTTCGAATACGGAAGATAAATCGACCTGAGTCGAGCCATCGTCATTGCGCGGCATGGTCTGCTCGCCAAACCCGGCCGGCCCGCCGAGCCCGCCAACGAGAGTGCCATTGCCGGTTATTGCACTGCCCGGCGTAGCGCCTCCCGAATCGACCGAGCCGGCAACGAGGTTGATATTGGCAACGTCGTTCCACGCGGCAATCGCCAGTTGCGCCAGCGCGCGTTCCTGAGCGGTAAGTGAGAAATTCGAGGTGCCCAGCGGCAGGTTTACATCGAAGTCGGACTCCAGGCTGGACATATCGTAGTGGTCGTTCGTGCCGCTACTGTCCTGATCAATTTGAGGGTAGTAGTTGGGCAGCGTCGAGCCGGCGAATGAATAGGTTAAAACTTGGTTGCCGGTGTGCCAACCGTGTGCCCCGTTGACCAAAAGTGAGCCTGGTGTGGTCGCCATTCTATATTTTCCTCAACTACCCTGCCTTAAATATGCACATAGTAAGGCAGTCGTAAATGGCTACGTTTACAAGTTGAGAGAATATGGTCAAGCCGTTTGGATGATTTGATGCGCCGTAGACACAGTGGAACGGCAGTCGAACGAGCTAGTCATAGATAAACGCGTTTCGAACGGCGCGAACCAGTGGTTCTGCCAGATACTGCAATAAAGTCCGCGCTCCGGTGATCACTGTGACATCCGCAGGCATTCCGGGGCTCATGAACATGCCTTGATGCCGCGCCACTTCGGAGGCAGGCACCCGCACGCGGATTTCGTAGTAGGATTGGCGCGTTGCCTCGTCCTGCGTGCTATCCGCCGCAATCTGGATCACTTCTCCGTTCAGGGGCAGCAGGTTGCGGGATGCGAAGGGGACAAGAGTGACATGGGCCGTGAGGCCGATCGTCACCAAATCCAGATCTTCCGGCCGAAGATGGGCCACCACGATCATGTCCTCTTCAATCGGCACGACATCCATTATCGGCTCGCCGGCGCGCACGACGCCACTGGTCGTCTGGTTACGCATGTTGAGCACGATGCCGTCGACTGGACTGGATATCTCGGTGCGCCGCAATACGTCGTTGCTCGAGGTCATATCACCGTCGATGACGGCAATGCGGTTATTGGTGTCGCTGGCTTCTGTTGCAATTTGTAGACGGAAAGCGCCTTGGTTCTGAAGCAGCGTCAGGTTGCTTTCTTCTATACTTTGGTTGGCCTGTGCGATCCGGGCCCTGTTGGCCGCGATCGCGGTCTGCAGTTGCACCAGGTCGCGCCGCAGCGCAGTCACCTGGGATCTGGCGATCAACTGCTGTTCGAGCAGATTGCGCGTATCAAGCAGTTGCTGCTCCACCAGTTCTTCCTGACGGGCGAGGCCGGCGTTCTGGGCCGTCAGGCCGTTGATTTCGCTTTGTAATTGCTCGACCTGGCGGGCAGAAATTTCGATCATTTGCCGCTGAGCTTCGCGTTCGGTGGCGAATTGCCGCTGCTGGTTGCCGATGAACGACAATAGGTCCGGGTCGGTGATGCCATCCACTTGCGGCGGCAGCGTCATGGCCTCCAACTCGGCTGCTTCCGCATCCAGTCGGGCGCGTACGACAAGCAGGCGAAGCCATTGCTGGCGGCTCGAGGAGAAGTTTGCTTCTGCCCGCGTGGATTCGAGGGTTATGAGCGGGTCACCTGCCCTGACGTGCTGGCCCTCGCGCACATGGATAACGCGGATAATGCCACCTTCGAGGTGCTGAATGATTTTGCGCCCGGAATCGGGGCTTACGATGCCGGGGGCAATGGCACCGCTCGACAGCGGCGCCATTGCTGCCCAACCGCCGAAAATGCCAAAAAAAAGCGCGACGATGATCAGGCCGGCAATGAGTGGGCCACGCATGATCTTGAGCATCGAGGGATGCCCGGGACTGCGGCGGCTGATAGGGGCGGGCCGAAAGAGCGGGTGGGCCGACGAAGTATCGCTCACGGTGCCTTACCTGATGCAACCTGGACCTCGTTAGTTGGAACCAGGACCGGCTTGGCGTTAGTTGGTGGCTGCGTGCCTATGGCGCGCAGTACATCGTCGCGGTCACCAAATTTTTCCAGGACTCCGTCCCGCAATATTCCCAGTTTATCGATCGGCTGTAGCAGCGTGGAGCGATGGCTGACCACGATTACTGCCGTGCCGGCGCGTTTGGCCGTCTGGATAGCATCGATCAGCGCTCGTTCGCCATCCTGATCCAGGTTCGAATTGGGCTCGTCGAGCACCAGCAGGCTGGGCGAACCATAGAGAGCCCTCGCCAGGCCGATCCGCTGGCGCTGACCGCCACTTAGAAACATGCCCCGGTTGCCCAGTTCGGTCTCGTAACCTTGTTCCAGGCGCAGGACCATCTCGTGGCAGCCCGCCGCTCGCGCCGCTGCCACCACCGCTGCGTCGTCCGCCGCACCGAGGCGCGCGATATTGTCCCTGACGGTTCCAGCGAACAATTCCACGTTTTGCGGGAGATAACCCACTGTGGACTTCACATCGCCGGGGTTCAAGCCCGCCAGATCGGCGCCATCGAGCCGAACGTTGCCCGAGGTGGGCGACACCGCGCCGACAATCAGGCGGCAAAGCGTGCTTTTGCCAGATGCCGACGGGCCGACCAGTGCCAGCGCGTTGCCTGGCTCGACGGCGAATGAGACGTTGCGCAGGATCAGCTTCTCCGCGTTCGGCTGTTTGTAGAACAGGCTTTCCACGGCGAGACGGCCCCGCAGGTTGGGCAACGAAATACGGTCGTCGTGATAGGGGACGCTGTTGAGAAAGCCACGGATGCGGCCGTACGATTCACGGGCCGAAACGAATTGCCGCCAGGATCCAATGGTCTGTTCGATCGGCGCCAGGGCGCGGCCCAGCAGAATGGATGAGGCGATCATGCCACCTGGTGACATCTGTGCCCTGATGACGAGGAAGGCGCCCAGGCCAAGCGCGGCGCTTTGTACTATTACGCGAACGGCCTTGGAAATGCCGGACATGATCGAGCCGATATCGCCGGCCTTCGTGCTAGCCACGCCCAGGCCATCGACATAGGTGCGGTAGCGCGCCGAGATGGCGTCTTGCATGCCCATGGCGTGAATGACCTCGGCGTTTTGGATCGCGACCCCCGCGAATTCGCTGGCCGCGGCCTGTTGAGTCGAAGCCATTTGCAAATATCTGCGGCTCAACCGATCATTGGCTAGCGCCAAAAAAAACAGCAAGGCCGCCGATGCCACGCCGAGAATGCCGAACCAGGGATGCAGCAGGGACATAATGAGGATGAAGAACGGCACCCAAGGCGCATCGACAAAGGGCAGGATACCGGGGCTGCCCAGGTAATTGCGCGTGATGCCAAGATCGTCGATCAGGCGTCGAGACACCGTTCCGTCCTGACGCGACTGCGCGATGGCGTTCGCGAGCACCTGGTCGCGTAAGCTCAGATCAAGGTAGGTACCCAGACGCGTCAGCAGATAACCGCGTACGGCGTCGAGTGCGCCGAAGGCGGCCAGAGCAACAAGCGCGATCAGACTGAGGAAAATCAGCGTCTCGGTCTGGTTGCTGGTCAAGACCCGATCATAGACCTGCATCATATAGAGCGGGGAGGTGAGCACCAATATATTAACGAGGAAGCTGAAGAACAGGATAGGGATAAATGCCACGGAGATGTTGGACGACACTCCAAGTTCCGCCCAGATCGATCGCGTCGGCTTTTTCATCCCTGGTCCAAGTATTATTGTGTCGATCTGTGATCCGAACATTATCATGTGGTCGGGCCGGCCCACAAGTCTGCCCCGGTGGCGATATGCTCGATGGCATCGCAGGCAGCGAACGGCGCCAAGGCTGTCGCAGCGGTGTATCCTTGAGGGAAAGTATTCGTTGTTGATCGGTTCCGGGCGCCATCGGCCGCCGGCAGGATAATCCGCCAGCGCAGATTGCATTGGTTCGAGGCATCCTGGCATGCGTTCTAGCGGCTGGTCACCCCGGCGAACCCAGCAGGACGTTTCGGATCGCCTCTCGTTCCGCCGTCGTGTAGTCCCCCGCCAGTTTTCGTTTGATGCTGGCGACATCCGCGCGCATCATTTCGGTCCTGGGGAAGTGATCGCCCTCATGCACCCGCAGCCAAAGCTCGCAGGCGCGCTTCAGAAACTCTTCCTCGCCAGTAGTAGTTAGCAACAAGCCCATGGCAGTTCTCCCGCTGCCAATGATGTCAGAGACAAAACGGGGAATCTATACTGCGCGGCTCTGTCTTTCTGGTCATGGCGGAACGATCGCTGCCGCCGTCCTCAACACGCCACCACATTCACCGCCAGTCCTGCCAAACTCGTTTCCTTGTACCGCTCGCTCATGTCCAGTCCTGTCTGGCGCATGGTTTCGATGCAGGCGTCGAGGGGGACGGCGTGGGTGCCGTCGCCCTTGAGGGCGAGGGACGCGGCGGTGACGGCTTTGACGGCGCCGAAGGCGTTGCGTTCGATGCAGGGGATCTGGACCAGGCCCGCGACGGGGTCGCAGGTCATGCCGAGATGGTGTTCGAGGGCGATTTCGGCGGCGTTTTCCACCTGGGCGGGGGTGCCGCCCATGATGGCGCAGAGGCCGGCGGCGGCCATGGCCGAGGCGGAGCCGACTTCGCCCTGGCAGCCCACTTCGGCGCCCGAAATGGAAGCATTGTGCTTGATGATGCCGCCCACGGCGGCGGCCGTCAGCAGGTAATCACGCACCGCCTGCGGGCCGGTGGCGGCATTGAACTTGAGGAAATATTTCATCACCGCGGGAATGACCCCGGCGGCGCCATTGGTCGGCGCGGTGACCACGCGCCCGCCGGCGGCGTTCTCCTCGTTGACGGCCATGGCGTAGAGGCTCAGCCAGTCATTGGCCATCAGCGGGGTCAGCTCGTTGCGCTGCCATTGCGCGTCGAGTTGGTTGAAGATGCCCCGCGCCCGGCGCCTGACGTTGAGCCCGCCGGGCATGATGCCGTCCCGGCTGATGCCACGGGTGATGCAGGCGCTCATCACGCTCCAGATTTCATCGATGCCGCGGTCGAGCGCGGTGCGGCTGCGGCTGGCCTCCTCGTTGGCGCGTTTCATGGCGGCGATGGATAGTCCGGACGAAGCGGCCATGGCCAGCATGTCCCCGGCATGGGCGAAGGGATAGGGCACATCGGCCTGGCGTGGCGAGGCATCCTTGATGGCGTCCAGTTCCTCGGCGCTGACCACGAAGCCGCCGCCGATGGAATAATAGGCCCGGCGCAGCAGCAACTGGCCATCGGTGTCATAGGCGGCAAATTGTAACCCGTTGGGATGGCCGGGCAGGGCATTGCGCTTGTCGAAGACCAGATCGACCGCCGGGCGGAAGCGATAGGCCGGATGGCCCTGCGGATGCACCATGCCGGCGGCTTCGACGCCGGCGACGATGGAATCCATGGTGTCCGGATCGACGGTCCTGGGGTCTTCACCACAAAGCCCCAGGATAACGGCACGGCCGCTGCCATGGCCGATGCCGGTAAAGGCCAGCGAGCCGTGCAGGCTCGCCGTCAGCGCCGCCGGGCGGGCATTGGCGGCTCGCGGCCAGGGATTGTTCCTGAGCTCATCGAGAAAGCGCCCGGCAGCGGTCATCGGCCCCATCGTGTGGGAGCTGGATGGTCCGATGCCGATCTTGAACACATCGAAAATCGAAAGAAACATGCGAGCCATTGTGCATGAACCCCCATTGTTCCGCAAACGGCAACAGTGCGTGACGCCGGCGCCGGTTGTGCCGGGCGGGCTGGTAGCCGATATCTCGGTCAATACGACTTGCAGGAGATCGGACATGGCCGATTATCACTATCGCCAGACCAAGGGCGCCGCCGAGCAGGCGCCGCTGTTTGTGGTGTTCCACGGCACCGGAGGCGACGAGAACCAGTTCTTCGACGTAGCGGGCGAATTGCTGGCGGGCGCGCGCGTCGTCGCGCCGCGCGGCGATGTCAGCGAAGGCGGTGCGCTGCGCTATTTCCGGCGTAGCGGCGAAGGCGTCTACGACATGGATGACTTGGCGCTGCGCATCACGGCGATGACGGCGTTCGTCGAAGCGCGCAAGGCCGAGGGCAAGCCGCGGCAGGTGGTGGGGCTGGGCTATTCCAACGGCGCCAATATTCTTGCTGCCGTGCAGTTCGCGGCGCCGGGCCTGTTCGATGCCACGGTGCTGATGCACCCGCTGATCCCGTTCATGCCGCCCGATGCCGATTTCGCAGGCAAGCGTGTGCTGATCACCGCCGGCCGGCACGATCCGATGGCGCCGGCTGCGGTGACGCAGGGTTTGAGCGACTATTTCGCCGGCCACGGCGCCCAGACGGCGTTGTTCTGGCACCAGGGCGGCCATGAATTGCGGCCCGAGGAGCTGCGCGAGGCGCAGGGCTTCCTCGGCCCATTGGCCACCATCCGGGCCTGAGGGCTAGACGAGGCCGTGGTCCTTCATCGCCTGCTCCTCGTCGGGCGTGACATAGCCGAACACTTTGGGCGTGCCGCCGGCAATGGTGACGAAGTAGAAATTGGTGAAGGTCACGTGGCCGCTCTGGCCGGCCTTGTTGGTATAGGCGAAGTCCCAGTCCACATCGGCCACGGCATGGCAGTGGTCGAGTTCGATGACCTTGAGCCCCTTGACCGTCATATGCTTGCCGCCGACCTGGCGATAGCGCGCAAAGCCCTGCGGAATCATCGAGCGGAACCGGTCGTCGTTGGCGCCGCCGATGACGCCGCGGGGACTCGATTCGACGAAGAAGGGGGCAAAGGCGCTGACGACGCCGTCGATATCCTCCTTGGGCGGGTTCTGCAGGGCGTCGTCGCTGCGCTTGGCATAGGCGTCGAACAGGGCCCGGACCTGGGTTTCGAGCTTGGTCATTGCGGTCTCCTCTCGGGGACAGAACGTGCAGACCCGCCCGCGGGTTCACGTCTCGCGCGCATCAGCACTTTATTAACGAACTCTAGAGGGGTAGCGGCTAACAGTGTCGGAGCGGTCTCCCCAAGGACTGATCCTGATGCAGACGAGGCGCCAAATCAGCGGGCTTCGAGACACCATTGCCAGCAGCCTGCGCATTCGCGTGCTGATCCTGGTGCTGCTCGGCTTTGCCGCGGTGGCGGCGCCGGCCTATCTGGCCTTCAACTGGATCGTTGCGTCCACCGTCGTCCAGCTCGGCACCCTGTTTGCCGAAAAGCAGATTCTCTATGATCGCTATCGCGGCCTCGAAGCGCTGATGCGCGAGGTGTCGCTGGCCGAGACGCTGGCGGGCAGCCAGTCGATCCGCGACTGGGCCAATGACGAGACCAACCCGGAACTGAGGCGGCGCGGCATCGCCGAGCTTGAGCATTTCCGCCAGTCCTTCGCCGATCACAGCTATTTCTTCACCATCGGGGAATCGGGCAACTACTATTTCAACGACGCCGCCAATTCCTATGCCGGCGATCAGTACCGCTACACGGTCAGCCCCGACAATCCGCGCGACGCCTGGTATTATTCCACCGTGGCGCTAGGCGAAGGCTGCCACCTCAATGTCGATAATGACGCCAATCTGGGTGTCACCAAGGTCTGGATGAACTGCGTCATCCGCGAGGGGCGGCGGGTGCTGGGCATATTGGGTACCGGCATCGACCTCACCAGTTTCATCCAGGAAGTGGTCAATGTCCCCCAGGTCGGGGTGACCTCGATGTTCGTCGACCGGCTGGGCGCGGTGCAGGCGCATCGCGATCAGGATATGGTCGACCTGCGCAGCCTCACCGCTGAAATGAGCGCCAAACGCACGGTGTTCTCGCTGGTCGACAGGCCGGAAGACCGCGCGGCCCTGCAGGGGCTGATGGATCGGGTGGCGGCGGGCGATGCGGTGGCGCAATCGCGCTTCATGACCGTGGGTGGCAAGGAGATGCTGGTCGGCGTCGGCTATCTCGACAAGCTCGGCTGGTTCAATGTCACGCTGATGGATATCGACGCCATCATCGACAAGCGGCTCTTCCTGCCCATCGGCCTGTTGCTGGCCGGTGTGATGGGGCTGGTGACCGCCATCATGGTGCTGGTGTTCAAGCGGGCGGTGCTGGACCGGCTCAAGCGGCTCGAACTGGTGGTCCACAGCGCGCGGCGGGGCGACTATGGTCCGGCCCTGTCGATGGCCGATGACCGGCAGGACGAGGTGGGGCGGCTTTCGGCGGCCTTCACCGAAATGGCGGTGGCCGTCACCGACAATACGCGGCTGCTCGAAGCGCGGGTGCGCGCGCGCACCGAGGCGCTCGAAACGCTGGCGTCCCGCGATGCGCAGACCGGCATCGCCAACCGGCGCGGTTTCGTCGCCGCCTTTGCCGAGGCCGCCACTGAGCGCCGGCGGCACGGCCTGGTGCTGGTCGATATCGACCATTTCAAGTCGATCAACGACAAGTCCGGCCATGCCGCCGGCGATGCCGTGATTGTCGAGGTTTCCCGCCGCATCGTCGAATGCGTGGGCGACGAAAATGTCTGCGCCCGCTGGGGCGGCGACGAATATATCGTGCTGCTGCATGACAGTGCGCCGCATCTGTTGCGGGCCAGCGCCTTCGGGATGATGGCGGCCATCAGCGACCGTCCCATCATGCTGCCCAACGGACAATCGGCACTGGTGACCGTCAGCGTCGGCGCCTGCCTGGTCGAGCCGGGCGACAGTATCGAGACCGTCACCGAAATGGCCGACGCGGCGCTCTACATGGCCAAGGGCGAGGGGCGCAATCGTGTGGTCATCTTCGATCCGCCCGACGCGGCCGAGCCGCCGAGGGCTGCCGGGCAGAGCTGACGATTGACGCGGCGGCGGGCGCCTGCCAGCGTCGAGCCAGCTCCAACCGAGGTTTAGCCATGTTCCTGCCCCGCATCCTCATTCCCGCAGCCCTGCTGGCGCTCCTCTCCATGCCGGCTGCCGCGGCCAGCTTCGATTGCGCCAAGGCGAGCACGCCGTTCGAGCATGCCATTTGCGACATGCCCGAGCTGTCGGCGGCCGACGACCGGCTCGCCAAGTCCTTCGCCACCGCGACCGGCGGGCTGACCAAGGAATCGGTGGTGCTGATGCGCGCGGACCAGCGCAACTGGCTCGACTTCGCCCAGCGCGCCTGCACCGACGACGCGCAGCCGATGACCAGCGGCCGCTATGCCGAGGCCGGCGGCTCCTGCCTGGTCGCGACCTTCAACACCCGCAGCGCGGCGCTGGAACAGAGCCGCATGATCGACGGGCACCGCTTCTTCATCAAGGCCGTCTATGGTGCTCGGCCGGACCCCAATGAGGCGGACAATCCCGATTCATACTGGAAGGTGGCGAGCCACGAGCTGGTCATGCCGCAGCTCGATGCCGACGATCCGCTGGCCGAAGCCTTCAATCGCTACGTGGTGGAGATGGCTGCCAACCAGTCCGACATCCTGTCGCTGGCCGGCGGTGGCGATATCGGCGATCTCGATCCGTCGTCCGATACCAGCGTCAAGCTCGCGGTCAAGGAACTGGGCGGCAGCAACCGCATCACCATGGAGGTGAGCACCTACTGGTATGGCCACGGCGCGGCGCATGGCAATTGGAGCGTCAGCTACCTGCACTATCTGGCCGATCAGGATCGGGGCCTGGTCGCTTCCGATATCTTTGCCGGCGACGACTGGGCCGGCACGCTGGTCGATGCCGCCTGGGCGGAGCTGCAGGCCGAGCATGGGGAATGGCTGCAGGTGGAAACGGCGGACGACATTGCCGAAATCGTGGTCGAGCCCGACCGCTGGGATCTGTCGAACGACCATGGGCTCGTCATCCAGTTCGAGCCCTATGAGGTTTCGGCCTATGCCTATGGCGCGCCGACCATCACCATTGACTGGGACAAGCTCGACGCCATCAAGGCCGAAACGCAGGATGAGGTCCGCTACGGCTGGTGATCAGGCGCGCAGGTCGGCCCATTCGGGGTGACGACGGAACTGGGCGACCACATAGGAGCAGACCGGCACGATCTTGAATCCCTGTTCGCGCGCATCGGCAATGGCCTTGTTGACCAGCTTGCTGGCGATGCCGCGCCCCTCATATTCGGGGGGGACCCCGGTATGGTCGATGGTGATGGTGCCGTCGGGGCTCTTGCTGAAGGTCATTTCCGCCTCGAAGCCTGGCGCAAGACGGATGAGATAGCGGCCGCGCGTCGGGCCATCCTCGCGGGTGACGGTGAGTTCGGTATCGGTCATGGTGGTTCCAATGTGGCGATTGCCGCAGCCGCCTGCAAGGCTAGATCGGCAGGGCGTTCAGTTCCGGAAAGAGCGCCTTTTCGGCGAGAAACGGGTGGATGGCCAGCGCCGCGGTGATCGCTTCGAGTGCCAGGTCCCGCTGGTCGAGCTGGAGATAGATGACGGCCTTGCCGGCGAGGGCGCCGAAATGGCGCGGCTCCAGTTCCAGCGTCCTGGCGATATCGGCGAGCGAGCGCTCATAGTCGCCGAGCGCGAAATACATCGTCGCCCGCTGGTTCCAGGCTTCGGCATAGTTGGGATGGTTGGTCAGGATATGGTCCAGCAGCGCGATGACGTCGGCGGGGCCGCGGCGCTGCCGCATCTCCAGCACGTCGATCATGCTGGTATAGAGGATGAAATCGTCCGGATGGGTCCACGCGTCCCAGATCTTGTTGGCTATGCGCTGCGCTGCAGCGGCATCGGGCGCCGTGCGCAGCTCGGCAAACAACGCATCGAGCGTGCTCTCCCGTTCGGTCTGGGCTGCGGCGGGCAGCACCAGGGCAAAGGCAGTGAGCGGCCCGGCAAGGGCCATGACGAACCGGAAACGGGCAATCCAGCGGCGCATGCCAGCCAGATTGGACCTCTTTGTCTCGCCCTGCAAGGCAGCTTTTCGTGATCGGCGGCGGATCAGTGCATGGGTTCCTGGGCGCCCCATCGAGCCTGGATGGACCGCCCGAACCCGCCCAGCCACGGCGCGAAGAACAGCAGGATGCGGCGGTGGTAATGCACCAGCATGAACAGCGCCGCCAGGATGATGGTGCCGACGACGATGACCAGTTCCAGCGACAGGCCGATGGATTTCAGCCAGGCGGTCAGCAGCATGCCGGGCAGGATATGTGCGGCGGCCCAGACGAAGGCCGAGGTGACGTTGATGATGGTGAAGTGGCCGTATTTCATGCCCATGATGCCGGCGACGCCGGGGATAACCGCCTTCACGCCCGGAATGAAGCGGCCGATGAATACCGCCTTGCCGCCATGGCGGGCGAAGAATACCTCGCCGCGGGCGATCAGCGGCTTGTGGTTCCGGAACGGCCACATCTCCTTGATCGAATCCTTGAGGAAATGGCCGATCGTGTAGGAGATGGCGTCGCCGATGATGGCGCCGATCACCGCGGCGAAATAGACCTCCCAGAAGGGCAGGCGGCCTTCGGCGATGATGCCGCCAGCCATCAGCAAGACCGGAGTCGATGGCACAAAGAGCCCCAGGATGAACACCGCCTCGCCGATGGCCACGGCGAAGATGAACCAGAAGGTCAGCCAGAAATTTCCTGAAATGGCGTCGAGAAAGCTTTCGAGATAGGCGGAAACGGTGTGGAAGATGTCGAACATGAGGCTGATGGTCCCGCTGCGCCAGGGAACGGTGCGCAACGCCCACCGGAGATTGACTTATCGCCGCCATGGGGGCGACGCTCAAGCTCTATCACGCCGGAGTGTCATATGAGTGAAATGATCCACCACCTGGTTTCGACCGGCCCGCAGCCGGTCGCGCCGTTTTCCCACGCCGTCGAGGCCGATGGCTTCGTGTTCGTCACCGGCCAGATGCCGACCGATCCGGCCGCGCCCGATGCGCCCTTGCCTGACGGCATCGCGGCGCAGACCCGGCGGGTGATCGACAATCTCAGGATCGTGCTCGGCGGCATCGGGCTCGGCCTTGAGCATGTCACCATGGCCCGCATCTATCTGACGCAGTTCGAGCGCGACTATGCCGCCCTCAATGCGCTGTGGCCGGATTTTTTCGCGCCGGGCAAGCTGCCGGCCCGGACCACGGTCGGGGTCACCGCATTGGCGGTCGGCGCGCTGGTGGAAATCGACCTGGTGGCAAGACGGCCCTGAACGTGACCCCCTGTTCACTTTGCTGCCTCCCGAACGAAGGTTCCCGCTTTCGCGGAATGACCCGTAGGTAAATCGGCCAATTGATCCTCGCTCCAACCCCCATGCCCCCCGTCGGTGGGACTCTTCGCTTTGGTTCATGGGATTCGCTTACGCGATGTCATCCCGGCGAAGGCCGGGATCCATCCTGAGGCCTATCCGCGCCTGGGAAGACGCTGAGCAATCTCAGGATAGATTCCGGCCTTCGCCGGAATGACACCGTTGATTGAAGCCAGGCGCCAGCCACAAGTGCGGCCGGCCCTGGACCCATACGCCTGCCTCACCGTCCCCAACCCCTCAGCCCCACCCCTTCAAAAAATTCCCCATCCAAGGTTGCTGACCGATCGGTTGGTCAGTATATTGCCTCTATGGAGAGAGCGATGCCCAAAGCAGGAAAGCGGGACGAGATCGTTGCGGCGGCGGTGCGCCTGTTGGCGCGGGAGGGCGCGGCCGGGTTGACGGCGGCGAGCCTGGCGCGCGAAGCGGGGGTCAGCAAGGCCAATGTGTTTCATCATTTCGAGACGCTCAACGCCGTCGTGATGGCGGCGTTCGAGGCCTTTCTGCTCGGCATGGACGGCATGCGGCCCCAGCCGGGGACGCCCTTGCGCGTATGGCTGCTGGCCTTGGGCGCCGAGACGGCGGCGCAGATGGACGACGATCCGGCTCTCTCGGGCGCCTATATTGCCTTTGTGGCCCGTGCGCAGGCCGATCCCGACCTGCGGCGCCGGCTGGCGCAACTGGCGCGCATGGCCGAGGAGAATTTTCTCGCGGCGCTCGAATTGCTGGCGCCAACACGCTTTTCCCTCGTCGAACGGCAAAGGCTCGCGGCGCTCATCCTGATCGCCGGCGATGGGCTTGCCATGCACCGGCAGCTCTTTCCGGAACGGCGCGACAGCCAGTTGGCGGCATGGAGCGCCTTTGTCGACACCATCGCACCAGAAGAAAGCGGAAAACCATGAAAGCCATCATTTCCGGCGCCGGCATTGCCGGTCTTTCGACCGCCGTCGCCCTGGGCCAGGCCGGCTGGACCGTGACCCTGCTCGAAAAGGCGCCCAGCCTTCGGGCCGGCGGCTATATGCTGGATTTCTTCGGGCCGGGCTATGAGGCGGCCGAAGACCTGGGGGTCATTGCTGCCCTCAAGGCGCATGCGCGCGGCGTCGACAAGGTCGATTTCGTCAACAATACGGGCCGCATCGGTTCGCAGATGGATTATGAGCAGATCGGCGCGGCGGCCGGCGGCAAGCTGTTTCCCATCCTGCGCGGCGATATCGAGCAGGTGCTGCATGATGCCCTGCCGGACAGTGCCGCCGTTCGATATGCGAGCGAGATCGCGGTCCTCGACCAGGGCGAAAACGGCGTTGCCGTCACCCTGGCCGATGGTGGCAGTCTCGAAGCCGACCTGCTGGTCGGCGCCGATGGCATTCATTCGGCGGTGCGCCATCTGGCCTTCGGGCCGGAAGAGCGCTTCCTGCGCTATCTGGGTTTTCACACAGCCGCCTATTTCTTCGACAGCCCCAGCGTGGCCGACATGCTGGCAGGCGACTTCAAGATGATGGCGATCAAGGACCGCATGGCAGGCCTTTACGAGATCGATCCCGGCCGCATCATGGCCTTCTTCGTCATCCGCGACGCGAGCCACGAACGCCCGCGCGATCCCCTGCCAAGGCTCAAGGCCGCCTTTGGCGATCTCGGCTGGGTGCTGCCCGAAACGCTGGCGGCCGCTCCGGGCCCCGAGGATATCTACTATGACGTGGTGGCGCAGGTGGAGCTGCCGCATTGGCGGAGCCAGCGCACCATTTTGGTGGGCGATGCCGCCTATGCGGTGTCGCTGATGGCCGGGCAGGGCGCATCACTGGCGCTGGCCGGCGGGCGGGCGCTCGGCCAGGTGCTCGACGGCGCCACTGATATCGAGGCGGCGCTGGCGCGGTTTGAACAGCGTCTGCGGCCGCTGGTGCTGGAAAAGCAGCGCGCCGGGCGGCGCATGGCCAAATGGTTCGTGCCCGCCACGCCATTCCATGCGGCCATCCGCGACACCGCCGTCAACATCATGACCTGGCCACCGCTATCGGGCCTGCTGAACCGGTTCTTCTCGTTCAGCTCCAAGGGCTTTTCGCTGGCTTCGCGCTGAGCGTGGACTTCTTTCTCCCTTCTCCCCTTGAGGGAGAAGGGAGAAAGAAGGGCGGATGAGGGGTTCTGCGCTATCCGTCTGCAGTGAAGCATTGGATGACGCAGAACCCCTCACCCTGACGTTCCCGCTGAACGCGTCAGGTCGTTCCTCTCCCTCAAGGGGAGAGGGGAAGTGGCGCGTTCAGGCGCCATACGCCTTCACATTCTGCGTCTGCTCGCCCATGCCTTCGATGCCCAGGCGCATCACGTTGCCATGCTTGAGCCAGACCGGCTCGGGCTTGATGCCCATGCCGACACCCGGCGGGGTACCGGTGGAAATGATGTCGCCCGGCTGCAGGCTCATGAACTGGCTGACATAGCTCACCACATGGGCCACGCCGAAGATCATGGTTTTGGTGGAACCGTCCTGGTAGCGCTTGCCATCGACGTCCAGCCACATCTTGAGGTTCTGCGGGTCGGCCACTTCGTCCTTGGTCACCAGCCAGGGGCCGATGGGGCCGAAAGTGTCGCTGCCCTTGCCCTTGTCCCAGGTGCCGCCGCGCTCGGTCTGGAAATGGCGCTCGGAGACGTCGTTGACCACGCAATAGCCGGCGACGTGGTCCATGGCGTCGGCCTCGTCGACATAACGGGCCTCCTTGCCGATGATGACGCCCAGCTCGACTTCCCAGTCCGGCTTGATGGAATTCTTCGGGATGATCACATCGTCATTGGGGCCGATAATGGCGCTGGTGGCCTTCATGAAGATGATCGGTTCTTCGGGGATCTTGGCGCCGGTTTCGGCGGCGTGGTCGGCATAGTTGAGGCCGATGCAGATGAACTTGCCGACATTGGCCACGCAGGGGCCAATGCGCTGGCCTTCATCCAGCCTGGGCAGCACGCCGATATCGGTGGCGCGGATTTTCGCCAGCCCTTCGGGAGTCAGCGTCTGGCTGCCGATATCGCCGACAATACCGGAAAGGTCGCGAATGGTGCCGTCCTCGGCCAGGATGGCGGGCTTTTCTGCGCCCTTGGCGCCAATGCGGAGCAGTTTCATGGGTCGGTCTTCCCTGTTGGCTTTGGATAAGGCCATAGAGCTAACATGTTAGTCTGTCGAGGGCGACATTGGTCCAATCGGTTCGCCCGGCGGATTTATGCGGGTCGGATGACGCCCTTCTTGAGCAGGATATTGCCATAGAGCCGGCGCTCGCCGGTCTGCACGATGGCATAGCCAGTCTTGACCCGCTCGTAGAAGGCGAAGCGCTCCAGCGAAGCGAGACCGATCCCCGGTTCGCGCCGCTTCACGATGGCTTCGAATTCGTCCATCACCGGCTCGCGCCTGTTCGCATCGCCCACCACCTGCATGCAGAAGGCAGCGTCGTCGACGAAATCGTCGAGGGGCATCAGCGTCAGGATGGCGTCGAGCGCGTCGGTGGCGCTGACCCCGTCGAGCCGCACCAGGGCCGGGCCGGCCGCATCGGCGGGGTAGTTGGCGTCGACAATGGCGATTTCGTCGCCATGACCCATGGCCCGCAAAATGCCGAGCAGGTCGGGGCCGAGAATGGGCGGGATATTCTTGAGCATCGGTTCCTATCCAAACGGGAAAAAGTCGCTATCCGTGCCCAGCGTCGCGCCATCGGCAAACAGGTCCGGGTGTTCGCGGGCAAAGGCGAAGAGTTCCACCATCACCGCGTCGATATGGGCGCGGATGGCGCGGGCGGCCTGATCCTGGTCCTGGGCCAGGATGCCGTCGAAAATCGCCTGGTGCTCGGCAATGGTCAGCGCCAGCCGGCGCGGCGTGATGATCAGTCGGCGGGCGCGATCGAGATTGGCGCGTGCCGAATCGATGATGGTCTTGACCTTGGTCAGCCGCATCGAGCGGTAGATGATGTCATGGAATTCGACGTCGATCTGGTGGAAGGTCTCGGCGTCATCGCGCTCCGCCGCCTCGCGCTGGGTGGCGATATTGGCATGCAGCGCCTCGATCAGGCTGGCATCGTGGCTGCCGATCAGCACGCGCAGGGCCTCCGATTCGAGCCCCTTGCGGATCAGCATGTATTCGCGGACATCGGCCAGCTTTACCAGCGACACGGTCGAGCCGCGCTGCGGGGCGATATCCACCAGGCCCTCGATCTGCAGCCGCGCCAGCGCCTCGCTCACTGGAAAGCGCGAAACGCCCAGTTCGGCGCAGATCAGCGACTTGTCGATCATGCTGCCCGGCGGCAAAGCCAGCGTGACAATGGCATTGCGGATAGCGTTGGTCACTTCGGCCGTCACATTGCCCCGCGCCAGCGCGGCGGGCCGTGTCAGAAATGAGTAGCGACTTGTATGGTTGTTCATGCTAACATGTTAGTTAGTGAAGAGGTGCTTTACAACGCCCGTCGCTGCCATTGCGGGCGCAATCTGGCGGCAAACGGCTCCGGCGTAAAGCGCAGTTGAGACCCGAGCCGCGAAAGTTCCCCACCCCATGTCCGAAACCATGACCCGCCCCCAGGGCCGCACCCTGTTGCTGAATGCCGCCGACAATATCGGGGTGGCGCTGGCCAATCTCGATATTGGCACCGAAACGCCGCAGGGTGTGACCATTGTCCGCCGCGTGCCGCGCGGCCACAAATTCGCGGTCAAGCCGATCCGCGCCGGCGAGGCGGTGATCAAGTTCGGGCAAATCATCGGCTTCGCCAAGGAGGCCATTCCGGCCGGTGACTGGGTGCATGAGCACAATTGCGGCATGGGCGGCGCCGATGGCAGCCTGACCCATGACTATGCCTTTGCCGAGGGCGCCATCGCCCCCGACATGGTGCCGGTCAACCAGCGCGCCACTTTCGAGGGCTATCGCCGCGCCAATGGCAAGGTGGGCACCCGCAACTATATCGGCATCCTGACCTCGGTGAACTGCTCGGCCACTGTCGCCAAGTTCATGGCCGAGGAAATCAACCGCTCCGGCATCCTGGCCGACTATCCCGATATCGACGGCGTCATCCCCTTCGTGCATGGCACCGGCTGCGCCATGGACCTGTCGGGCGAGGGTTACCAGATTTTCCGCCGCACCCAGTGGGGCTATACCGCCAACCCCAATCTGGGCGCTGCCCTCCTCGTGGGCCTCGGCTGCGAGGCCTTCCAGATCGGCAAGATGAAGGAAAGCTACGGGCTCACCGAAACCGACACGTTCCAGACCATGACCATCCAGGAGATCGGCGGCACCAGAAAGATGATCGACTGGGGTGTCGAGCGCATCAAGGAAATGCTGCCGGTCGCCGCCCGCGCCCGCCGCGAAACGGTCGATGCCTCCGAATTGACGCTGGCGCTGCAATGCGGCGGCTCGGACGGCTATTCTGGCATCACCGCCAATCCGGCGCTCGGCGTCGCCGCCGATATCCTGGTCCGCCAGGGCGGCACCGCCATCCTCTCGGAAACCCCCGAGATTTATGGCGCCGAACACCTGCTCACCCGCCGCGCCGTATCGCGCGAAGTGGGCGAAAAGCTCATCAGCCGCATCAAGTGGTGGGAGGATTACACCCAGCGCAATCGCGGCGAGATGAACAACAATCCCTCCCCCGGCAACAAGCTGGGCGGGCTCACCACCATCCTTGAAAAGTCGCTCGGCGCCGCGGCCAAGGGCGGCACGACGCCGCTGACAGCGGTCTATGAATATGCCGAGCCGGTGACCGAAAAGGGCTTCGTCTTCATGGATACGCCGGGCTTCGATCCGGTCTCGGCCACCGGACAGGTGGCGGGCGGCGCCAATATCCTGGCCTTCACTACCGGCCGCGGCTCGGCCTATGGCTGCAAGCCGGTGCCGTCGATCAAGCTCGCCACCAATTCGGACATGTATGCCCGCATGACCGAGGATATGGATATCAATTGCGGCGATATCGTCGAGGGCGTGTCCATCGAGGCCAAGGGCCAGGAAATCTTCGACCTGCTGCTGCGCATCGCCTCGGGCACCCGCACCAAGTCCGAAAGCCTGGGCTATGGCGACAATGAATTCGTGCCGTGGCAGGTCGGGGCGGTGATGTGAGCAGCCAGCAGAAGACCGTCGACTACATCGCCGAGCAGAGCGCCGGCGCCGGGATCATCACGACCAAGAAGATGTTCGGCGAATACGGCATGTATTGCGACGGCAAGGTGCTGGCCTTCATCTGCGACGACCAGCTTTTCATCAAGCCCACCGAGGCCGGCCGCACCTATCTCGGGGAGGTGGTAGAGGCACCGGCCTATCCGGGTTCGAAGCTGTATTTCCTCATCGACGGCGATCGCTGGGACGATGCGGACTGGCTGGCCGGGCTGGTGAAGGTGACGGCGGATGCGCTGCCGGCGCCGAAGCCGAAGAAGGCGAAGGGCTGACGCCGCCGTCTCTCCCACCCACCATCGCTTCCCCCGAACTTGATCCGGGGGTCTCTCGCCGCCTGCGCTGTGTTGAGAGCGACCCGCGGATCAAGTCCGCGGGAGGCGCCGGTGAGTGGGCCAGGTCCCGGCTTACCGCAACCGATAAACCGACCCCACCCGCTCGGCCAGGTCCCGGGCATCGCCCACGTCGCCCACCGCATAGGACGCGACCCGCTCCAGCCGTTCCACCGGCAAATCCCGTCGCTCCGGGTCACCGACCAGCACCGCGATCCCGGCCGCCAGACAGCGCTGTAGAAACGGCAGCATCAGCTTCCCAACCTCGGGATTGTAGAACACATCCCCCGCCGCGATGAGATCGAATCCCTCAGGCGCGTTGCCGGCAATATCCACCTTCACCAGTGGCAGCATCACCCCATTGGCTTCCGCGTTCAGCGCAATGGTCGCCCGTCCATTCGGGTCGATCTCCGCCGCGCTTGCCGTGGCGCCGGCTTTGGCCGCGGCAATGCCCACAAGCCCCGAGCCCGCGCCCAGGTCGAGCACGCGCCGGCCCGCCACCACGTCCGGATGCGCCGCGAAATGCTGCGCCAGCGCCAGCCCACCGGCCCATTGCCAGGCCCAATAGGGCGCGGCATCGTCCGGCGTTGCCAGCCGCGACAGCCGGCTGCCGGGATGGGCGGTATAGAGCCGAATGCCAGGCAGTGACGGCACCGGTTCGAGTCGCAGATTGGCGCGGATGAAGTCGGCCGGGCTCAAGGTGTCTGCAAGCCGGTGGCGCCGACATAGATGGCCATCACATATTGGCTGGCCGTGATGAAGAGCCGGTTCCGCCTGTGCCCGCCGAACACGACATTGCTGGTTTTGGCGCCGGTCCTGATCCGCCCCAGCAGGGCTCCATCAGGGTTATAGACATTCACGCCCAGCCCGGCGCTGGTCCACACATTGCCCTCGGTATCGAGCCGGAAGCCATCGGGCAGGCCGGAGTCGATATCGGCGAAGACCTGGGGATTGGTCAGCCTCGCGCCATCGACATTGAACTGGCGGATATGCGCCGGCCAGTCCGGGTCATGGCTCTGGCCGGTATCGGAGACATAGAGCACCGATTCATCGGGCGAGAAGGCGAGGCCATTGGGCTTGGCAAAATCGTCGGCCACCACGGTCAGCGATCCATCGGCCGGATCGAAGCGATAGACAAAGCAGCCATCCTGCTCCTGGTCCGACTTGTAGCCCTCATAGTCGGAAAGGATGCCGTAGCTGGGGTCGGTGAACCAGATCGTGCCATCCGACTTCACCACGACATCATTGGGGGAATTGAGCCTTTTGCCCTGGTGGCGGTCGACCAGCGTCGTCACCGTGCCGTCCCACTCCGTGCGCAATACGGCGCGGGCGCCATGCGAGCAGGAGACCAGCCGCCCCTGCCGATCGCGGGTATTGCCGTTGACGTAGTTGGATGGCGTGCGGAAGCTGGTGACGCCGAGCTCGGGCACCCATTTGAGCATGCGATTATTGGGAATGTCGCTCCAGACCAGATAATTGCCATCGCCGAACCACACCGGCCCCTCGGCCCAGCGGCAGCCGTCATAGAGCACTTCGAGCGCGGCTATGCCGATGGTGAGATCGTAGAATTTCCTGTCGATGAATTCGAGTGCGTCGCCACCAATGGCCATGATGCGTCTCCCGGTCGGCGGCATTTGAAGGGAAGGCAAGAGGGGATGCAAGGGGCCGCGGGTATCCCGCCCTTCGCACAATACCCCATCCACGGTTGCTTTCGCTGGGACACCATGGTTGGGCAGCATCTACCCAACCCCCACCGGCGCCTCCCGCGGACTTGATCCGCGGGTCGCTCCCAACACGGCACAAGCGGCGAGAGACCCCCGGATCAAGTTCGGGGGAAGCGATGGTGGCTGGAAGGACAAGGTACCCCACTTATCCATCTTATCCCCCTCGCCAAAACCGCGCGTATCATCCTCCCATCTTCCGGGATACGGGCGGCGCTGCAGCGACGGGCGTCCGGAGGCCAGCCGGGGGAGTGGAGGTCGCGCTCCGCTCCGGGTCGAGCGGACGAGGTCCGTCTCATTACTAAATTTACCAGAGGCGAAGGCCGTCTCGGGATCCGCTCGTCTATCGACAACCGCGTTACAGGCGGGGTCTCCACACGTCGCATTGACGACTAACATGTTAGTTGCTAGGGCAGGGCGACACCGGAGCTCGACATGGCCGCACTCGACAAGATTCTCACCGTCGACGAGATGAAGCAGAAGGCGCGCCGCAGCGTGCCCAAGATGTTCTTCGAATACGCCGATAGCGGCAGCTATACCGAAGGCACCTATCGCGACAACGAGAGCGACTTCAACAGGATCAAGCTCCGGCAGAAGGTCGCGGTCAATCTCGAGGGGCGCAACCTGTCGACCGAGATGCTGGGCAAGGCCGTCACCATGCCGGTGGCCATCGCCCCGGCGGCGACCGGCGGCATGCAGATCGCCGATGGCGAGATCAAGGCGGCCAAGGCGGCCGAAGCCTACGGCATCCCGTTCACGCTTTCGACCATGGCCGTCTGTTCCATCGAGGACATTGCCGAAAACACCAGCGCGCCGTTCTGGTTCCAGCTCTATGTCATGCGCGACCGCGGCTTCATCGAGCGGCTGATCGACCGGGCCAAGGCGGCGGAATGCTCGGCTTTGGTGCTGACCATGGACCTGCAGATCCTGGGCCAGCGCCACAAGGACATCCATAACGGCCTCTCCACTCCGCCCAAATTCACGCCCTATTCCATCTGGCAGATGATGCAGCACCCGATCTGGTGCGCGCGCATGCTGGGCACCAGGCGCCACACCTTCCGCAACATTGTCGGCCATGTCGATGGCGACCATGACCTGGCCTCGCTCTCGGCCTGGACGGCGTCGCAGTTCGATCCCACGCTCAACTGGGCCGATATCGCCTGGGTCAAGCAGCGCTTCGGAGGCCCGGTCATCGTCAAGGGCGTGCTCGATCCCGACGATGCGCAAGCGGCGCTCGACCATGGCGCCGACGCCATCATCGTTTCCAATCATGGCGGCCGTCAGCTCGATGGGGCGCCCTCCACCATCCGGGTGCTACCCGAAATCATCGAGCGCGTCGGCCACAAGACCGAGGTCTATCTCGATAGCGGCATCCGCTCGGGGCAGGACGTGCTCAAGGCCATGGCCTACGGCGCCAAGGGCACCTTCATCGGCCGGCCAATGCTCTATGGGCTCGGGGCCGGCGGCGAGGCCGGCGTGACCCGCGTGCTCGACATCATCGCCAAGGAACTCGACACCACCATGGCCCTGTGCGGCGAGCGCGACATTCTCAATGTCGGCCTGCACAATATCTACTCCAACGACATTCCGCCCCGGAATGCCTATCCTCGATAGGGCCGGCCCGCGCCCACATCGCCCTCGGTCAATTGCGAATAGACCGAGCCGGCCACCGCTTTCATCTGTTCCTCGGGCAGGGTGCCGACGACGGTGCAGGTGATGCGGGCATTGGCCCAGTAGAAGGCCTCGGCACCGTCGTAGCTAGCAAACTGGTAGGCCGGCGTCCCATCGGGCAGGGCGGCGGTGACATAGATGGTCACCCGGTCGCTGGCGGCATTTTCATACATCAGTTGCGCGGCACGACCACCGGCACCAGGCTCGCCCGGCAGCAGCCGCCCGCCGACCAGGGTAAAGCCCTGGGCGACAAGGTCGGGCATGCCCAGGCGGGTATCGAGCCGATTGGAAAGCCAGGTGCTGAGATGCTCACTGTCGTCGCCGCCCACTTCGACGGCGTGGCGGTTTTCGGCGACATAGACGGCATGGGCATTGACCGCGTCGGCGATCAGCATGGCGCTGGCCGGTTGCGCCTCGATCAACGGCCGGGCGAGCCAGCCGGCGCCGAGGCCGAGGCCGACCAGCACGACCGCAGCCGCAGCCCGGCCCCAGGACCGGATGCGGCGACGGCCGATCTCGGCGGCAAGGCGGCGCGGCTTGAGGCGTACCGGCACGGTCTCGGCACCCGCGGGGCCGAACAGCGTCCTGATGGCGTCGGTCTGGCGCAGCAGCAGGGCGACCTCGGCGGCAGCGTCGGGATTGGCGGAAAGATAGGTTTCGACGGCGATGCGCTCTGTCTCGGGCAATTGCCCGTCGGCATAGGCCGTCAACTGGTCGCGGGTGATCTGCGTCATTTGACGGTCCTCAGATGCGGCTCGACCGGCGTGCCGGTGAGCACCCGCAAGGCGGCGCGGGCCCGGCCCAGCCGGCTCATCAGCGTTCCCAGCGGAATGCCAATTATCCCCGCTGCCTCGGCATAGGGTATACCTTCCAGGGTGACCAGCAGCAGTGCTTCCTTTTGCTCGGGAGGGAGGGTTTCTATGGCGCGGGCCAGTTCGGCCAGCGCCACATGGCCTGGCTGGCTCGCCGGGGTTGAGGGTTCGGGAATCGACGCGATGTCCACGGCCTCGCCCCTTCTGTGTGATGTGCGCCGGGCGTTGCGATGCAGGTTGAGGAGGATGGTGAATAGCCAGGCGCGAACCGGTCCGGTGGGCCGGAACAGGCCGCGCCTGGAAATAGCGCGTTCGAGACAGTCCTGCACGAGATCGTCAGCCAGGTCGGCATTGCGTGTCAGCGCCCTGGCGTAGCGCCGTAGCGCTGGCACGCAGGCTTCGAGCTGGTCGAGAAAATCGTGCAAGGACCGATCCCGATACTATTCGATGGCAAGATGCCAGACGCCGCCGACGCCGTCGCCGGAAATGTCGCCGGCAGCGACGTCTTCGTACCAGTAGTAGAGCGGCCAGCCCTTATAGGCCCACATGGTCGAGCCATCGTCGCGGGTGACCACGGTGAAGTCGCCCTCGGCAGCGACGGCGGCATCGGCCGCCAGCGGGGGCCACTTCACGGCGCAGTCGCCGTTGCAGACGCTCTTGCCGTCGCCGTTGGTGTCCTTGTCGAACGTATAGAGCGACATGCCGTTGGCGTCGGTCAGCACCATCTTGCCGCCGATATCGGTGGATTTGACGGCGCCGCCCAGATAGTCGGCAGCGAAGGCGGGCACGGCAAGAAGCGCCACAGCGGCGGCGCCGAGAAGGATCGAACGGAACGTCATGGGATGTTTCCCTCCATGTTGCGGGACCGTCGCTGCGGTCCACATCAAGGGAACACCGGCAAGGGGGAAATAATCCCCGCGGAGGCAAAGAAATCAGTCGCCGGTCATCAGCCCGTGGTCGATGACGTAGCGGGTCAGGCCCGCCGTGGTGCCGATGCCGAGCTTTTTCTTGATATTCTTGCGGTGGGTCTCGACGGTTCGCACCGAAATATCGAGTTCGCCCGCCACGTCCTTGTTGGACCGCCCCTGGGCCAGCAGCAGCAATACGGCCTGTTCGCGCGTGGTGAGCGGTACGACGGCGCTCGGCTTCTGGCCCTTCTGCAGGATGGCCTCGGTGACGCCCGAGGAGAAATAGGAGCCATTGGCGGCTACCGCCTCAATGGCCGAGATGATCTCGGCGGGTGGCACGTCCTTGAGGATGTAGCCCGCCGCGCCATACAGCACCGCCGTCGAGATATATTCGCGGCTGTCATGCATGGAGAGCATCAGCAGGCGCGCCCGCGGCAGCCGTTCGCGAAACAGTTCGATGGCGTCGAGCCCGCTGATCTCGGGCAGGTTGATATCCATCAGCACCACATCCGGATTTTCCGCTTCAGCCCGCGCCAGGGCGGCAAGGGCCGAGCGGGCGGTGCCGACCACCTGGATATGGTCGAAGGTTTCCACCACCGAGCGGATGCCTTCAAGCACCAGCGGGTGGTCGTCGCAGATCAGGACCCTGATGAGGGTGGGCGGGCTCATGCGGGAACCGGGTCGGGTTTCTGAGTGATGTATGTGGATTTGGGCAGATGGGCCCGAAGCGTCGTGCCCTTGGCCGTGGTGCGGACGTCCAGCGAGCCGCCGAAATATTCCATGCGCTCCTGCATGTTGCGCAGGCCGAGGCCTCGGCTGCCGCGACCGGCGGGCAGATTGGCGAAGCCCTGGCCGTCGTCGTCGATCAGCATTTGCGGGCCATTGCCGGCGCTGGTGATGACGACGCGGACGCGAGTGGCATTGGCATGCCGCTCGATATTGGTCAGCGCCTCCTGCGCCACCCGGTAGAGCGCCGTGCGCGCCTCGGGCAGGATCAGGTTCTTGAAGGCGACCGACTTGAGCTCGACCGCGAGGCCGGTGCGCTCGGCAAAGCTGTCGGTCAGCGCTTCGAGGGCTGCGGTGAGGCCAAGATCGTCCAGCACGCCCGGCCGCAGGTCATGGGAGATGCGGCGCACCTCCTTGATGGCATCGTTGATCCCCCTGGCGCCGCGCTCGATGACCTCGGCGGTGTCGGTGGCGCCCGAGCGCACCTTGGTCGCGGCCAGGTCGAGCATATAGCGGGCGCCGACCATGGTCTGGGAAATGCCGTCATGCAACTCACGGGCAATGCGGGCGCGTTCCTCTTCCTGCGTGTCGACGACGCGCTGGGCCAGTTCCTTGAGCCTGCTGTCGGCCAGCCGCCGCTCGCGCAGGGTGATGAGGAAGCTGGCGAGAAAGACCGCAAAGACAATGGGTACGGTGATGGCGGCCACGGTGATGAAGGTGGTGTTGATATGGCTGCGCAGGTCGGCCTCGGCGGCGGCGGTCTGGGCGAAGACGTCGTCGAGATAGACGCCGGTGCCCAGCATCCAGCGCCACTTGTCGAGCCCGACGGCCCAGCTCAGCTTGTCGGCAATCTCGCCCGTGGACGGCTTCTCCCACTTGTATTGATGCAGCCCGCCGCCTTCCTTGGCGCGCTCGATCAGGTTGTAGATGACGCGATCGCCGTCGGGATCGGTCATGTTCAGCCAGTTCTTGCCGTGGCGGAACGCCTGGCGCGGGTGGACGATGTTCACCCCGTCATAGTCATAGGCGAAGAAGTAGCCATCCGGGCCGTAGTCGAGTTCGGAGAGGATGGCCTGCACCTGGGCCTTCGCCGCCTCGTCGTCGGCATCGGCGGCCTGGTAGATGTCGGCAATGGCCGAAACGGCCATGTTGGTGAGGTTGAGGAGTTCATTCTCCTTGGCCCGGAGCAGGTTGCGCTCGAAGGTGGCGATGCTCGCCCGCGCCAGTTGGGTGGACTGGAAGGTCACCAGCGCCGTGATGGCAAGGACCGCCAGCACGAGCGGCAGCACGGACAGGGCCAGGATTTTCTGTCTGAGATTCATCGATGCGCGAGGCTCCTCCTGCCCGTTGACCGGCACTCTAGCACATGTCTGGAGGCGGTCGTTCTGCGTATTAGTGGGTAGGCCGGCACGCGGATCGGCGGCGCCCGGCCCGCCCCCACTGGACAGCGGCCGCTTGGGGCGCAACTCTGTCGCTGCACGAGTCCGCCCTCGTGCAGGAGTTGGAGAGGCGGCAAGTCAAATTGGCGGCATCAACGCCGCATTTCTGTTGGGAGGAATTATGAAAAGACGCGAGTTCTTCAAGTCGGCTTCGGTCGCCACGATCGGCGCCGCCGCCGCGACCACGCTGGCCACCCCGGCCATCGCGCAGGGCAATATCAACTGGCGCATGGTCACCACATGGCCCAAGAACTTCCCGGGGCTGGGTGTCGGCGCACAGCGCCTGGCCGACCGCATCACCGCCGCTTCGGGCGGACGCCTCACCATCCAGGTCTTTGCGGCCGGTGAAATGGTGCCCGGCCTGCAGGCGCTCGACGCCGTCATCGACGGCTCGGCCGAAATGAGCCACGGCGCTGCCTATTACTGGCAGAACAAGAGCCAGGGCCTGTCGTTCTTTACCGGCGTGCCCTATGGCATGACCAGCCGCGAACTGACCGGCTGGGTCCGCCACATGGGCGGCCAGGAAATCTGGGACGAAATCTACGACCAGTTCGGTGTGCAGGGCTTCCTGTCCGGCGATACCGGCACCCAGGCGGGCGGCTGGTTCAAGAATGAGCTGACCGGCGTCGCCGATGTCCAGGGCCTGCGCTTCCGCACCCCCGGCCTGGGTGGGCAGGTCTGGGCAAAGCTGGGCGCATCGGTGACCAATCTGGCTGCGGGCGAAATCTTCGCCGCCTTGCAGTCGGGCACCCTGGATGCGGCCGAATTCGTCGGTCCCTATAACGACCTGGCGCTGGGCTTCTACCAGATTGCCAAGAACTACTACTTCCCCAGCTTCATCGAGCCGGGCCTGGCCACCGAACTGGTGGTCGACAAGGCCAAGTATCAGGAGCTGCCGGCCGATCTGCAGGCCCTCGTCAAGGATGTCTGCCAGGCCGAATACGACAATGTGGCGGCCGACTTCGCCGCCAACGACCCGAGGGCCCTGCAGGCGCTGGTCAGCGAGCATGAGGTGCAGATCAGGCAGTTCCCCGATGAAATCCTCGAGGCCGGCGCGAAGGCCGCCGTCGAAGTGCTCAGCGAAATCCGTGAAGGTGGCGACGCCCTCACCAAGAAGACCGCCGAGAGCTTCGTTGCGGCCCTCAACGTGGTTCGCCAGAAGACCGACGGCACCGACTCGCTGTTCCTGGCAGCCCGCGAGAAGTACTTCAAGCTGAGCTGAGGCCCAGCGCCGAAAATCTGAAAGGCCCCATCGCTTCGGCGGTGGGGCCTTTTGCTTTGCGGCCGTGTGGGGGCGTGGGCCGCCGTTGCCGAAGCGGCTGCATTGTTGACATGGCATCATCGGCTTCTGCGCCCCTCCCCCTTGAGGGGAGGGTAGCGGCGCTCGGCCCGGAGGGCCGTAGCAAAGCTGGGGTGGGGGTGGCTTTGTGGATCACCGAAGGACCCCCACCCTCAATCCCTCCCCTCAAGGGGGAGGGAGGCGATGGGGCTGACATTTTGCGCCAGAACAGAAAGAAGGGCCCCGGATGCAACGTCCGGGGCCCTTGCAGTTTGGCGGTATGGTTGTTCTCAGTGGTAGATCAGGTCTGGCAGCCAGGTGATGAGCTGCGGGAAGATGAACAGGATGATCAGCCCCGTCAGTTGCAGGATCACGAAGGGCAGGACGCCGCGATAGATCATCCCGGTGGTGACCCGTGCCGGCGCCACGCCGCGCAGGTAGAACAGGGCGAAGCCGAAGGGCGGGGTGAGGAAGCTGGTCTGCAGGTTCACGCCCACCATGACGCCCAGCCAGATCGGATCGACGCCGAGCGTCAGCAGTACGGGCGCGGTGATCGGGATCACGATGAAGATGATCTCGAACGTGTCGAGGATGAACCCGAGCAGGAACATGATGAACATCACGATGATCGTGGCGCCGATCGCCCCACCCGGCATGGACGAGAGGAATTCATGCACCAGGTTGTCGCCGCCCATCGTGCGGAAGACGATGGAGAAGACCGCGGCACCGAACAGGATGATGAACACCATCGAAGTGATGGTGGCGGTCGAGATCACCGCCTGGCGCAGGATCGAGAGCCCCAGCTTGCCGCGCAGGGCGGCCAGGATCATTGCACCGACCGAACCCACGGAGGCGGCCTCGGTGGGAGTGGCGATACCGGCCAGGATGGAGCCGAGCACGGCCAGGATCAACAGCAGCGGCGGAATGAGCGCCACGACGACTTCACGCAGCAGGCCGGCCTTTTCGGCCTCGGGTACCGGCGTTGCCGGGCAGGACTTCGGGTCGGTGATGGCCTTGAAGATTACCCAACTGGCATAGAGACCGACCAATACCAGGCCGGGAATGATGGCCCCGGCAAACAGGGCGCCCACCGAGACCGGCTCGGGCGCGAAATTGCCCTGTTCCATCTGCACCTGGGCATTGATGCCCGAAAGCATGTCGCCCATGAAGATGAGGACGGTGGAGGGCGGAATGATCTGCCCCAGCGTGCCCGAGGCGCAGATAACGCCGGTGGCCAGCTTGGGATCGTAGCCGGCGCGCAGCATGGCCGGCAGCGAGATGAGGCCCATGGTAACCACAGTGGCGCCGACGACGCCGGTCGAAGCGGCGAGCAGTGCGCCCACCACGATGACCGAGAGGCCCAGACCCCCGCGCAGGTTGCCGAACAGTTTGCCCATCGTCAGCAGCAGCTGTTCGGCGATGCCGGATCGTTCCAGCATCACGCCCATGAAGATGAAGAGTGGTACGGCCACCAGCACCTCATTGGTCATCATGCCGATATAGCGGCCGACGAGCGAGCCGTAGTTGGAGGGATCGTAGACGCCCAGCACCCAGCCGAGGAGGCCGAAGATCAGGGCTGTGCCGGCCAGCGAGAAAGCAACCGGGAAGCCAATCAAAAGTACGCCGATGACGCCAACGAACATAAGGGCGGCGAGGATTTCGCCAATGAGAACAGGATCCATCAATGCACTTCCTTGGCGTCGTTGGCGCTGTAGCGCAGGTCATCAGGCAGCAGCTCTTCGCGGTTGGCCAATGCCAGGATGGCACGGGCCGCCATGGCCAGGCCCTGCAGGCCTACCAGCGCGCAGAACAGGATGATGAAGCCCTTGAGCACGAACAGCCCCGGCATGCCGCCGATATTGGCCGATCCTTCCTGGTAGCCCCACGAGCGCGCTACAGCGGGCCAGGCATAGTGGAAGACCACGTAGACATAGGGCAAAAGAAAGAATGCCACGCCGAACAGATCGGCCATGGCTTTCCTCCGCAGCGGCGCAGGACGGTAGAAGATGTCGACGCGCACATGGTCGTCGCGCATCAGCGCGAAGCCGGCGACGCCGGTGAACATGGCCCCGCCCAGCCATACATAGAGATCCTGCATCCACAATGTGGATGAGTTGAATACATAGCGCTCCACCACGACGGCGAAGCAGACCAGCACGCATCCGAGCGCCAGCCATGACAGCACTTCACCCACGACGCGGTTCAGACCGCTGATCGTGCGGACGAGCATAGCAAGGGCCTGCATATTATCCTCCCCTCTCCCCGCCGGGATGTTCCCGGCCTTGCGCCGATTGAACGGCATCTTGCAATCAGGTCAACACGACTGGTCGACCACCGCAAGATGCTCCCGGCAATACCGCCGAACCGATAGGGGAAAGGTGCCGCCATCACAACGCCGCGCAGGGCAGAAGTGCTGCCGAACCCGTAAAAGTGGGTAGACCGGCAAGGCGTGCCCACAGGCTGGGCATCTGCTCGCGCCGCTGGTGACAGAGGCGCCAAAAATGCTATGTCGCTGCCGACCAAGCCGGGAGGGCGTTGCATGTTTGTCGTTGGTGGGGAAAGCCTGATCGATCTCAAGGCCGAGGTAGCGCTGCCCGATGGTGCGCTGATCGGCCGTGATGGCGAGAACCAGATCGTGATGACGGCGCATCCGGGTGGTTCGCCCTATAACTGCGCCATTGCGCTGGCCAAGCTGGGCAATCCCACCGGCTTTCTCTGCCCCATCTCGACCGATGCCTTTGGCGACTACCTGCTCGGCCCGCTGAGCGAGGCCGGTGTGACGCCGCTGCTGGCCGAGCGGGTCGGGGACTATACGACGCTGGCGGTGATCAATTTCGACGCCAACCACAATGCCCGCTATGGCTTTTACCGCGCGGCGGACGGCGCCATCGAGGCTGCCAAGGGCATAGCGGCTCTGCCGGAACAGCTCGACCTCTACCAGATCGGCGGCTTCTGCCCGATCAAGCCGGACGAGGCGACGATCTGGCTCGAAATCGTCAAGGCGGCCGTCGCCAGGGGCGCGACGATTTCCATCGATCCCAATGTGCGTCCGAGCCTGGTCGATGATTTCGCCGGCTATAAGGCGCGGCTCGCCAGTTTCCTAGACCTGGCCCATGTGGTGAAGATGTCCGAGGAAGACCTTGAAGCGCTCGACAGCGCCAGGAGCATCGAGCAGCACGCCGCCGATTTGCTGGCCAGGCCCAACTGCCAGATCGTGGTGGTGACGCTGGGCGAGAAGGGCTCGCGCGCTTTCACCAGGGCGGGCAAGGCAACGGCCGCGATCTACAAGCCGCCGGTGTTCGGCGACACGGTGGGAGCGGGCGACAGCCTCATGGCCGGCATCCTGTCCTGGCTGCATGAGCGCGGGCTGCTCAAGCCGGGCAAGCTCGACGGCCTGGGCGATGGCGCCCTTGGTGACATGTTGCGCTTTGGCGCGGTGGTGGCCGGCATCAATTGCAGCCGCAAGGGCTGCAAGCCGCCCACCCGCGCCGAGGTTGACGCCATACTCGGGAAATAATCCCGGCCCGGAACCTAAAATTTCCGTTAGTTGCCAGCGTCAGCGGGCTCTGCTCTCTATGCGCGTCATAGCAGCAGGGGATTGAGCGATGCGGCGATGGCTTGTGGTTCTGGGCGTGCTGGCCGTCGTTGGCCTTGCCGGGGCAGTCTACTTCCTCAGGCCCGTTACCGGCCCATCACGTGACCTGACGCTGGTTGGCGATGTCGAGCGGGGCAATTACCTGATCGGGCTGGGCGGCTGCGTGGCCTGCCACACCGATATGGCCGCCGGCCGCCCGGCACTGGCGGGCGGGGCTGGGCTGGTGACCCCGTTCGGAACCTTCGTGCCGCCCAACATCACTTCCGATCCCGACGTGGGCATCGGGGCGTGGAGCCTGGCACAGTTCTCCGATGCCATGAGCAATGGTATGGGGCCGCAGGGCCACCTTTATCCGGCTTTTCCTTACGAGAATTACACGCTGATGAGCGACCAGGAGATTGCCGATCTCTATGCGGCGCTGCAGGCGACCGAGCCGGTGAGCGAAGCGGCGGCCGAGAGCCAGATTCCGTTCCCCTTCAATATCCGCCTGGCCATGGCGGGGTGGCAGAATCTCTTCTTCTCTCCCGCCCGCTTCGTGCCGGAAGAGGGGCGCTCCGAGGCCTATAATCGCGGCAAATATCTCGCCTATGGCCCGGCGCATTGCGTGGCCTGCCACACGCCGCGCAATGGGCTGGGCGCGTTGGACTGGGACAAGGCTTTTACCGGCTCACCCGGCGGCACGGGCGGCCGCGCGCCCGCCATCACCCAGTCGGCCCTGTTCGGCGATGGCTATGACAAGGACACGCTGGCGCAGACGCTGCTCGACGGCTTCACGCCCGGCTTCGACGTGCTGGGCGGGCCGATGGGCGAAGTCATCGCCGATTCCACTTCGAAGTGGACCGACGCGGATCGCGCGGCGATTGCGGAATATCTGATGGCTGAATGATCAGGCCCCGGCCCGGATGGCCAGGGCTTCCTCCAGCGTCATCGTGGTGTGGTGCTCCCAATTCCTGTCGTCGGTCTGCGGGTAGTCGGTGCGGAAATGGCCGCCGCGGCTTTCGGTGCGCTTGAGCGCGACGGCGGCGACCAGGGTGGCCGATGTCGTCATATTGAGATAGGCGCTGGTGACTTGCTCGGCCGTGGCTTCGAGGTGGGCAATGCCGCGCAGGGCCTGCCGCAGACCGTCGGCATTGCGCTCGACGCCGACCAGGTCGGTCATGATGCGGCGCAAGTCCTGAACCGCCACGGTCCCGCGCAGCACATCCTCGGCCTTTTCGCCCTCGGCCTCGTTCCATTCGATGCCCTTGAATGGGGTCAGTTCGCGGGCCGGTTCCAGTCCGCCGATATCTTCGGCGATGCGGGCGCCATAGACGGTGGCTTCGAGCAGCGAATTGGAGGCGAGGCGGTTGGCGCCGTGCAGGCCCGTGCAACTGGCCTCGCCACAGACCCAGAGACCGGGCAGCGATGAGCGGCCGCGCTCGTCGACCTTGACGCCGCCCATGTGGAAATGCGCCGCGGGCGTCACCGGGATCATGCCGGTCACCGGATCGATGCCGGCGTCGAGGCAATATCTGGAGACAGTGGGGAACCGAGTGAGGATGGCCTCGCCCAGCACCTGCCTTGTGTCGAGAAACACTTTCCGGCCCGACTGAATCTGGCGGAAATTGGCGCGGGCGACCACGTCGCGCGGGGCGAGTTCGGCATCGGGATGGATGGCCGGCATGAAGCGCTCGCCCAGGTCATTGACCAGGATGGCGCCTTCGCCGCGCAGGGCCTCGGTGGCGAGCGGGGCCGGGTCGGCGCCGGTGGCGATGGCGGTGGGATGGAACTGCACGAATTCGGCATCGGCGATGAGCGCGCCCGATCGGGCCGCCATGCCCATGGCGTGGCCACGCACGCCGGGTGGATTGGTGGTGACGGCATAGAGCCCGCCCAGCCCACCGGCGGCCAGCACGGTGGCGCGGGCGCGGATGAAGATCGGCTCGGAATAGCGGTCGCCCAGCCGACGGCAGAACACGCCGACGATGCGGCCATTGTCGCGGGCCAGGCTCAGCGCGGTGATGCCTTCCACCACGCGGATGGAGGGCGTGCGGCGCACTTGGGCAATGATGGCCTGCATGATGGCCCAGCCGGCCCGGTCGCCCTCGACCTTGACGATGCGATTGGCCGAATGGGCGGCCTCGCGGCCCAGTTCATACTGGCCGAAATCGTCGCGGTCGAACGGCGTGCCCCAGCGCGCCAGATCCTCGATGCGGGCCGCCGCTTCCGACGTGACGCTTTCGGCCGTGCCATGATCGACGATGCCGGCCCCGGCCATTTCGGTATCGACGGCATGGGCATGGCTGCTGTCGCCTTCGCCTACCGCTGCGGCCACGCCGCCCTGCGCCCAGGCCGAGGAGGCGCCGAAGCCCAGCGGCTTGGGCGACAGCACGGTCACCGGGCGCGGCGCCAGCTTCAGCGCGGTGAAGAGCCCGGCGAGCCCGGCGCCCACAATCAGGGCGCCATCGGCATTGAGGGTATTGTCGAAGGTGGTCACTGGCCGCTCCGGAGTATTTTCAGACCTGGTAATTGCCCGTAAGGTTCTTTGCGTAGCAAGACCGGGACCCTGTTGTATGGCAAGCGCGAATGGCGACGGCTTCGGGGACAATCCGCAAGGCGGCTTTTCCGCCGGGGCGTCGCTCGATGTCTACGAGGCCGTCTATCGGCTGGTGATGACGGCCTATCGCTATCGCTGCGCGCTGACCGGCGAGCAGTTTACGCCCGATATTGGCCTCGTGCATCCCCATCTCGAAGTGGTGGCCATTCGCCCGCGCGATGCGGGTGGGCCGCTGGCCATCGACAATTACCTGGCGCTCGAAGAGCACGCGGCGCGTGCCTTCAGGGCCGGTCATTTCGTCATCGAGGACGACTATCGGGTCGTCCCGCCCGTCGCCGGGGCACTGGCGCCGGCCATCCGCCCGCATGCCAGCGGGCACCTGCTGGTGCCCGACGAGCCGCTGTTCCGGCCCAATCCGGCCCATCTGGCCTTCCATCGGCGGATGGTCCTGGGCCGCTAGGATCGTCGACATTCGGCCGGTACTGGCCTGCAAATGCCAGTTTTCTGCGCTTCCGGTGCTCACGTACAGAACGTACGCTGCGCTCCGGTTCTCGAAAACCGACATTTTCGGCTCAGCCCGGGTCGAATGTTGATCGATCCTAATCGCCCTTCCGGCTCATCTCGATCATCCGCTCCACGGCGAGGCGGGCGGGTGGAATGATATAGTCGGGTACGGTGACTTCCTCGGTCATGGTGTGCAGGCTCCACAGCACGTTTTCGAGGTTGATGCGCTTCATGTGCGGGCAGATGTTGCAGCCGCGCAGGAAATCGACACCCGTCGTTTCGCTGGCCACATTGTCCGACATCGAGCATTCGGTGACCATGACGACGCGCGGCGGCTTGGTGGTCTTGACCCAGTCGATCATGGCCGCGGTCGAGCCGGCAAAATCCACCGCGTCGATCACCTCGGGTGGGCATTCAGGATGGGCGATGATCTTGGCGGTGGGATAGGCGTGGCGGAGTTCGGAAATATCCTCGGCCGTGAAGGTCTCGTGCACCTCGCAGGCGCCGGCCCAGGTGATGACTTTCTTCTGCGTTTTCTTGGCGGTATTCTGTGCCAGATACTGGTCGGGGATCATGATGACCGTATCGCCCTCGACGCGGTTGACGATATCGAGCGCGTTGGACGAGGTGCAGCAGACATCGGTCACCGCTTTGACGGCCGCCGAGGTGTTCACATAGGTCACGACGGGCACGCCGGGATATTTCGCCTTCATCATCAGCACGTCATCGGCCGTGATGGAGGAGGCGAGCGAGCAGCCGGCGCGGCTATCGGGAATGAGTACGGTCTTGTCGGGATTGAGCAGCTTGGAGGTCTCGGCCATGAAGTGCACGCCGCATTGCACAATCACCGATTGCTTGACCTTGGTTGCCTCGATGGCGAGTTGCAGGCTGTCGCCGACAATATCGGCGACGCCGTGATAGATTTGCGGCGTCTGGTAATTATGCGCCAGGATGACCGCATCCTTCTCCTTTTTCAGCCGGTTGATCTCGAAGATCAGCGGGGCATAGAAGGGCCATTCGATCTCGGGAATCTTGTCGCGGACGCGATCGAACACCTTCGCTGTGGCGCGTTCGACGGCCTTGGAGAACTTGAGATCGAAGTGATCGGCGAGGATGGCGCGCGCCTCATCGAGGGGCGTCACCGCGTTGATCGTCTGCACCATGGACGTGTCCTCCCGAAGTCGAGGCGGAACCTAGGGATATTTTCCAGGCTTTTCAATGAACGGGGTTGCAGGAATTTCGCCAAGCTCCTAACCGTTCCCCAACAGCAAGACGAGGACCGACCATGCCACAGGACGCCGCCGCCATTCGTTCCATCCTCTCGCTGGCTCCGGTCGTGCCGGTGATCATCCTCGACGATGTGAGCCAGGCGCGTCCGCTGGCCGAAGCGCTGGTTGCGGGCGGCTTGCCAATCCTCGAGGTCACCTTGCGCACGCCCAATGCGCTCAAGGTGATGGAAGAAATGGCCAAGGTGACCGGCGCCATCGTCGGCTCGGGCACGGTGCGCACGGCCTTGCACATGAAGCAATCGGTCGATGCGGGCTGCCGTTTCATGGTGTCGCCGGGCATTTCGCCGCGCATTCTCGACGCTGCCGACGATATCGGCATTCCGCTACTGCCCGGCATCGCCACGCCGAGCGAAGCGATGACGGCGGCCGAGCGCGGCTACAGTTTCCTCAAATTCTTCCCGGCCGAAGCCAATGGCGGCGCTCCGGTGCTCAAGGCCTTCGCCTCGCCGCTGCCCGACATCACCTTTTGCCCGACCGGCGGCATCGATCCTGCCAAGGCCGGGGTCTATCTGGGACTGCCCAATGTGATCTGCGTAGGCGGCTCGTGGATCATGCCGGCTGACGCGCTGGCCGCCGGTGACTGGGGCCGCATCGAGGCGCTGGCGCGCGAAGCGAGCGCGCTGCGGGGCTGATCCGACATGGCCGATTTCCCCGAGGACGGCCTTACCCATCTGCGTGTTACCCTTTCCGACGCGGCCTATATCGGGCCGGGCCGGGCGGACCTGCTTGAGCTGATCGGCAAGACCGGCTCGATCTCGGCTGCCGGCAAAGCCATGGGCATGAGCTACAAGCGGGCCTGGGGTCTGGTGCAGGCGCTCAACGAAGGCTTCGGGCAGGCGCTGGTGGAATCGAGTCGTGGTGGCGCCAGCCAGGGCGGGGCGCAGCTTACCGGGGCGGGTCGCGTGGTGCTCGAGCGCTACCGGGCCATGCAAGACAAGACCCGCGCTGCGATTGCCGATGACGTTGCGGCGCTGCGGCAGACGTTCGATATGTCCAAGCGGAAATAACGCTTGCCTTGCCCCATGAGGCTGGGCAAAAAATCGATATGGATTTCAAACCATATCGGAGCTTTCGATGAACCGCATGATCCTGGGCGCGCTGGCCGGCCTGCTGCTTTCCACCGCTGCGCATGCCGGAACGGTCAGCGTCGCCGTGGCGGCCAATTTCACCAAGGTCGCCGAGGAACTGGCGCCGCTGTTCAAGGCGGAAACCGGTCATGACGTGAGTTACAGTTTTGGCGCCACCGGGCAGCTCCATACCCAGATCAGCCAGGGGGCGCCGTTCGAAGTGTTCCTCGCGGCCGATGACGAACGCCCGACGCGCGCCGTCACCGAGGGCTTTGGCGTCGAGGGGAGCGTGTTCACCTATGCCGTCGGGGCGCTGGCGCTTTACAGCACCTCGATCGACCTGAGTGATGGCAAGGCGGTGCTGGAGGCGGGGGCGTTCGAGAAGATTGCCATCGCCGATCCGGCGACCGCGCCCTATGGACAGGCCGCGACCGAGGCCATCGCCGCGCTCGGCCTCACCGATGCCATCACCCCCAAGCTGGTGACCGGCGAGAACATCACGCAGACGCTGCAATTCGTCGAAAGCGGCAATGCCGAACTCGGCTTTGTCGCCGCCAGCCAGGTCGCGGGTAAAACCGGCGTGTGGATCGTCCCGGCCGAGCTGTTCGAGCCCATCCGCCAGGATGGGGTGCTGCTCAAGACCGGCGAGGCCAACCCGGCGGCCACGGCCTATGTCGATTTCCTCAAGAGCGATGCGGCTATCGGCGTGATAGAAGCGGCGGGCTATGTCGTCGAGTAAGCGGATCGCGGGATGAGCTTTGCCGATATCTGGACCCCGGTCAGCCTGACGCTGAGCCTGGCCACGATCAACACCATCATCCTGCTTCTCATCGGTACGCCGATCGCCTGGTGGCTGGCGCGCAGCAAGAGCCGCTATCGCGAACTGGTGGGGGCGGTGGTGGCCATGCCGCTGGTGCTGCCGCCGACCGTGCTCGGCTTCTACCTGCTTATCGCGCTGGGGCCCAATGGGCCCGGCGGGTGGATTGCCGGGCTCTGGGGCGGACGCACGCTGGCCTTTTCCTTCACGGGGCTGGTTATCGGCTCGTTCTTTTATTCGCTGCCCTTCATGGTGCAGCCGTTGCGCAACGGCTTTGCTGCCATCGGCAATGATCCGCTGGAAGTGGCGTCGAGCCTGGGGGCCAGCGACTGGCAGCGCTTCTGGCGCGTGGCGCTGCCGCTGGCGCGGCCGGGCTATATTACCGGCGCGGTGATGACCTTTGCCCATACGGTGGGCGAATTCGGCGTGGTGCTGATGATCGGCGGCAATATTCCGGGCCAGACCAAGGTGATCGCCATCGCGCTTTACGACTATGTCGAGCGCCTGCAATGGGGCGAGGCGCATGTGATCGCGCTGGGCATGGTCATCTTCGCCTTCGTGGTCATCGCGGTGACGCTGACCATCGACAGGCGGGTCAATGTGCCGATGCCCTAGCTCGCGGGCGAAGCCACGGCGCTCCACATGGCCTTGGTGATCGACTGGGTGGTGGAGGCGTAATATTTCCACGGGTCGGGCAGTTTTGCCCGCTTCACGGCGTGGCCGGTGACGAGGGCATAGCTTTCCAGCGCCCAGGCGGAAAGTTCGGTGCGGATGTCGAGGGCCGCTGTCCGGACATGGGCGAAATCCATGCCCTCGTCGGGATCGATATCGAAAACCACGCGCTCGGGCTTTTCGATATCATCGAACCGGGCGCCCCAGAGATGCCATTCGAGCACATTCATCTGTGTCCCGGCGATCAGGCCGGCCAGGTCGGTGACATAGAAATAGTTATCGGTGCTGCCGTCTTTCTCGGTGATGGGGGAGGAGGCCATGGCGTCGGGAAAGCCGCCGGTATCGTGCTTCTGGAAGAAGCAGAATTTCGAGCGGCCCTGCGGACAGCGCAGCAGGCTGAGCGGGCGGTTTTCCACATAGGGCAGCATGCGCTCGGCCACCGCGGCATAATAGGCGACGAGATCGGCCTTGGTGACGCCCTGGCCGGGATAGACCACGCGATCGGGGCTGGTGAGCTTGATGCCGGCGGCTGCGGCGGCAGCGAGGCCGGAATTGGGGTTGAGCGGGGTTGGCTGGGTCACTACGGGCCTCCTGCCGATGGCGGGCGTCCTGTCGCCCGCCTGTTCAACGTTGCGCGCTGTTCCGCGTTCCAGTGCGTTGCGCTGTTCTCCTGGCAACCCTACAGTCAGGCCCATGAAGTCCAAGGGAGAATCAGCGATGGAACTATTCGATGGCTTTGCGCTCGATGGCCTCAGCATTACGCTGATCGGCCTGGGTATCCTCGCACTCCTGGTCTTGTTCGCCGGCGCCAAGACGGTGCCGCAAGGCTATAATTTCACGGTGGAGCGCTTCGGCAAATATACCCGCACGCTCAAGCCCGGCCTCAACCTGATCGTGCCGTTCATCGATGGCATCGGCAAGCGGATCAACGTCATGGAGCAGGTGCTCGACGTGCCGCACCAGGAGGTGATCACCCGCGACAACGCCTCGATCACCGCCAATGGCGTGACTTTCTACCAGATATTGGACGCGGCGGCGGCGGCCTATGAGGTGGCCAATCTCGAAAACGCGATTCTCAACCTCACCATGACCAATATCCGTACGGTGATGGGTTCGATGGACCTCGATGAGCTGCTCAGCCATCGCGACGAGATCAATGAACGGCTGCTGCGTGTGGTGGATACGGCCGTGTCGCCCTGGGGCGTCAAGATCACCCGCATCGAGATCAAGGATATCGACCCGCCCAAGGACCTGGTGGATTCGATGGGCCGCCAGATGAAGGCGGAACGCGAGAAGCGCGCCACCATTCTGGAAGCCGAAGGCCGCCGCCAGTCGGCCATCCTGCAGGCCGAAGGCGCCAAGCAGGCGCAGGTTCTGGAAGCCGAGGGCCGCCGGGAAGCGGCTTTCCGCGACGCCGAGGCGCGCGAACGTTCGGCCGAAGCCGAAGCCAAGGCAACGCAGATGGTGAGCGACGCCATCGCTTCGGGCAGCGTGCAGGCCATCAACTATTTCGTCGCCAACAATTATATCGAGGCCTTGGGCAAGATCGCCACCTCGCCCAACCAGAAGGTGCTGATGCTGCCGGTCGAGGCGGCCAGCGTCATCGGCTCGATCGGCGGCATTGCCGAAATCGCCCGCGAAACCTTCGGCGGCGGGGCGCCTTCGACGCCGGTCCGTCCGAGCCGCCCGCCATCGGCCGGCTGACAGGAGAAACGCCATGCAGGTCATTGACTTCATCGCGGGCAATGGCCCCTGGGCCTGGATCGTCGCAGGACTGGTACTGCTGGGGCTGGAATTGGCCGTGCCCGGCGGCTTCCTGTTGTGGATGGGCATTTCGGGCATCGTCACCGGGCTCATCGTGCTGTTCCAGCCGATCGGTTGGCCGCTGCAATGGCTGATCTTCGGCGTGCTGTCGCTGGTCACGATTGCAATCTGGGTGCGCTGGACGCGCAGCCGGCCGGCGGCCACCGACCGGCCCTATCTCAACCGCCGGGCCGACCAGTTCATCGGCCAGGAGGCAGTGCTCGAACAGGCGATCCAGCAGGGCTTCGGCCGCATCGTGCTGGGCGATACGGTCTGGCGGGTTTCCGGTGTCGACATGCCGGCGGGGCAGCGGGTGCGGATCGTGGGCAATTCGGGGGCAGTGCTCAAGGTCGAGGCGGCCTGACAAGGTTTCGTTAACCATAAGGTGGAAGGATCGCCGCGCGCCCGCGCATCTTGCCGCGGGCCGATTTCGGTTGGCGGAGAGCATCTTGCCCTTGTGGTGGCGACAGACGGCAAGACAGGCAGGCGCTACCGCGCTCTGCGCCCTTTGCCTTGCCGCGCCGGCATTGGCGCAATCCAGGTCCGCCGGCGATGGCTCGGACACCGACAATGAGCGGCTGCTGCCCGATGTCTATCCGGCCGGACCGGTGCTCGACAGCGGCGAATGGCTGCGCGAACCCTATGACCCGCTGTTCGATCTCGACTGGTCGGTGGCCCTGCGCGGCGGCTACACCAAGGCCACCGCGGGTGAACGCTTCGATATCAGGCTGGTGCCGACGATCGGGCTCGAGCATATCGGTACGCGCTCGGCGATCAATTTCGACGCCAGCACCGAGATCGTCCGGCCCAGCGAAGGCGGCAAAATCGATATCGGTGCGCTGCGGCTGGGGCTGCAGACCGGCTATGACCTCGATGGCGTCACCCGCGCCACCGCCAATGGCAACCTGTCGCTGACCCAGGCGATGCCGGGCACGCCGGGATTGGCAACCGATATCGCCATTGCACCGCAAACCATTACCGTTGGTGGCGATGTGGGTGTCACGCGCCAGTTCGGCAAGTTCAACATCGGCGTCACCGGTGCCGCGCAGCGCAATGTTTTCGGCCCGACGACGCTGACCACGGCTGTCGTCACCGACAATTCCGAGCAGAATTACTGGGCGCTTGACGCGGGTTTGCGGGTCGGCTTCCAGGTTACCCCGATCTTCGAGGTGTTCGGCCAGGCCGGGGCTGGGCGAGATATCTTCGATCGGCCGTCCACGGCCCTCGCCGCCTATCCCAATGCCACCGACGTCACGCTCAAAGGCGGGGTGACGGGCCGCTGGAACGATATCCTCGAGGTCACGGCTTCGACCGGTGTGGGGCTGCGGCGCTTCGATGCGGCAAGCCTGGGCGAGGTTGTCACCCAGCTCTACGATGCGCATATCACCTTCACGCCCGATCCGACCTGGCGGATGACGGCTGGCTTTGCCACCACCGTCGCGCCGCCCGGCCCCAATGGCGGCGGTACGGCGCGAGTGGATTACACGGCCAATGCCGAGGTCGCCTATACCGTCAATTCCTGGCTGGCGTTGCGGGCGCTGGCCGACTGGAACGCAGCGCGTTTTGCCGGCAGCGCGGATACCGAAACTGGCTACGGGCTGGGGGCGGGCGCCGACTACAAGGTCAACGCCCACACCGCCCTGTCCGCGGATTACGGCTACGATCACTCCGAGAGTACGGCGAACGGCACGCAGGACGCGCACCGCATCACCGTGGGCATCACGCTTTCGCGCTAGAGGTGATCCTCAAGATCGAGATTGCGCAGTTCCTTGAGGAAACCCTCGCGGATGTCGTCGCGATCCAGGGCGAAGACGACATTGGCGGTCAGAAAGCCCAGCTTGGAGCCACAGTCGAAGACCTTGCCGTCATACTTGACGCCGGTGAAGGCTTGTTCCTGCATCAGGAGCTGCATGGCATCGGTGAGCTGGATTTCGCCGCCGGCGCCTTTGGTCTGCTGGGCCAGGAGGGTGAAGATTTCCGGCTGAAGGATATAGCGGCCGGAAATGAACAGGTTGGACGGCGCCTCTTCGCGCCTGGGCTTTTCGACCATGCCGTCGATCTTGAAGCCGGTATCAGTGCCTTCGCCGCGCACGACCACGCCATAGGAGGACACATCCTCCCAGGCGCATTCCTCGACGCCAATGACATTGCCGCCTGTTTCCTCATAGGCGTCCATCATCTGCCGGAGGACGCCGGGCCTGGCGCGGAACACCATGTCGGGCAGCAGCAGGGCGAAGGGCTGGTCGCCGACAATGTCGCGGGCGCACCAGACGGCATGGCCAAGGCCCAGGGGCTCCTGCTGGCGAGTGAAGCTGGTGCGGCCGGCCGAGGGCAGTTCCTTGCGCAACTCGTCGAGGGCCTGCGTCTTGCCGCGCGCTTCCAGCGTTGCCTCAAGCTCGAACTGGCGGTCGAAATGATCCTCGATGACGGCCTTGTTGCGACCGGTGACGAAAACGAAATGCTCGATGCCGGCCTCGCGGGCCTCGTCGACCGCATACTGGATCAATGGACGATCGACGACCGTCAGCATTTCCTTGGGCATAGCCTTGGTGGCAGGAAGGAAACGGGTTCCGAGGCCGGCGACGGGAAATACGGCCGTTCTGACGCGCTTGGGCAAATCATGCACTCCATGCTGGGATCAATGTAAAGCTATCTCAACCTCTGTAAAATATCATCAAGGCGATTAAGCGATTGAAATTCGGAGTTAATCCATGACGGTTCTGGTAACCGGGGGCGCGGGCTATATCGGCAGCCATATGGTGCTGAATCTGACCGATGCGGGCGAGAAGGTGGTCGTGCTCGACAATCTGGTCACCGGTTTCGACTGGGCCATTGACGGGCGTGCCGTCTTCCAGCCCGGCAATGCCGGCGATATCGACGATGTGCGCCGCCTTATCGACAAGCATGGCGTTACCGAGATCGTGCATTTCGCCGGCTCCATCGTGGTGCCCGAGTCGGTCACCGATCCGTTGAAATACTACGGCAACAACACCGCCACCTCGCGCAACCTCATCGAGGCCGCGATCAAGGGCGGGGTCAAGCACTTCATTTTTTCCTCGACCGCCGCCGTCTATGGCATGACCGGGCTCGCTCCTGTCGTGGAGACCACGCCGCTCAATCCGATGTCGCCCTATGGCCGCTCCAAGCTGATGACCGAATGGATGCTGGCCGATGTCGCTGCGGCTCATCCCATGACCTATGGCGTGCTGCGCTATTTCAACGTGGCCGGGGCCGATCCGGGCAAGCGCAGCGGGCAATCGACGCCGCTGGCGACCCATCTCATCAAGGTGGCCTGCCAGACGGCTTTGGGTCAGCGCGAGAAGATGGATATCTTCGGCACCGATTACGAAACGCCCGATGGCACCTGCATTCGCGACTATATCCATGTCACCGACCTGATTGCCGCCCATGCGCTGCTGCTCAAGCATCTGCGCGGGGGCGGGGAGAGCACGACGCTCAATTGTGCCTATGGGCAGGGCTATTCGGTCCGGCAGGTGGTTGAGACGGTGCGGGCGGTCTCCGGCGTCGATTTCCGGGCCGAAGAAGGGCCGCGGCGGGCGGGCGATCCGGCTTCGATCACGGCAACGGGCGAGAAGGTGCGGAACCTGCTCGGCTGGGTGCCACAGCATGACGACCTGACCGAGATCGTCGAATCCGCCTATTGGTGGGAACGCCGCCTGATGACGCGCAACCGGTAAGCGGAAGGGCAGGGCATGAAGCGGCTGATTGGGCTGTTCTTCGTTCTGCTCGCCGCACCGGCTGTTGGCCAACCCATTGAGAGCTTTGACAGTTTCATCGCCAATTTCCGGGGCAAGGCGCTGGCGGCGGGGGTGAGTGGGGCCACCTATGACGGGGCGATGACCGGGCTGACGCCCGATCCGCGCGTGCCGGACCTGGTCACGACGCAGCCCGAATTTACCACACCGGTCTGGGACTATATCGAGGGCCGCGTCACGGCGGGGCGGATCGAGCGCGGCAAGGCGGCGATTGCCCGCAATTCCGCGCTGTTCACATCGGTCGGCCAGGCCTATGGCGTCGATCCCTTCATCCTTGGCGCCATCTGGGGCATGGAAACCGACTATGGTGCGGTGCTGGGCAATAACGGGCTGATCCGGCCCATCGTGCGGAGCCTGGCGACGCTGGTGCATCAGCGGCGGACACGGTTGGTGGAGGATGAGGCCGACCTCATCGCGGCTTTGCTGCTGGTGCAAAAGGGACCGCTGGATGCCCAATCGCTGGTGGGCTCCTGGGCGGGGGCCATCGGACATTTGCAGGTCAATCCATCCAATGTGGTGGCGCATGGCACGGATGGGGATGGCGACGGCAGGGTGGACCTTCACCATTCGCTGGCCGATGCGCTGGCGACCTCGGCCCGCTACCTGCGGGCGCTCGGCTATCAGCCGGGCGTGGACTGGGGCATGGAGGTAGTGGTGCCCGACGGCTTTGACTACCGGCTGGCGACGCGGACCCAATTGGGGCCGGTGTCGTTCTTTGCCGAACGGGGTGTCCTGCGGGTCGCCGGACGGCAGTTTTCCGACCCCAGCCTGCCGGTCTTTCTCTATGTGCCGGCGGGCAAGGACGGACCTAAATTCCTGATGACGCAGAATTATCTGGTGCTCAAGGGCTACAATTTCTCGGACAGCTACGCCATGAGCGTGGCGCATATGACCGACCGGCTGAAGGGCGGCGGGGCCTTTGTCGATGACTGGCCGCGCAGCGTCGCCCTTCCCAATCTGGCAGAAAGGCAGGCGATCCAGCAGGCGCTGTCGCGGTTGGGGCTCTATGACGGGATCATCGATGGGCGGCTGGGTCCGATCAGCCAGGAGGCCTATGCCCGCTTCCAGGCGAGCCAGGGGCAGGTGGCGGATGGGTTCATCACGCGGGCTTCCTATGAGGCGCTGGCGGCGGCCACGCGGTAACATGATGGGGACGCCGATGGCGCTGGCCCGGCGGTTTTGCTAGAGGGTTGGAATGATCCGCCTGATGGTCGCATTGCTGGTCGGCCTGCTCGTCGTTGTCGACGTGGCGCCCGCCTTTGCCCAGAGTTCCGACACGATCGTCGTGGCGCAGGAGCAGCGGCGGCGGACGCTGTTCGACCTGCTGTTCGGCGAGCCTGAACCGGCGCCGGCGCCGGTGCAGCAGGCGCCGCGCCAGGCCGCCCCGGCCGCCGCCCTGCCGCCACCCAAGCCGCAGGTGGAGAAGGCGCCCAATGCCACGCGCCTTGCCGTGTTCGGCGATTCCCTGGCCATCGACCTTAGCCGGGCGCTGGAACGGTTCTATGCCGAAGACCCCAACCTGGTGGTGATCGACCAGGGCGTCAGCTCCTCGGGCTTTGTGCGGTTCGATTACTTCGACTGGGACAAGGCGATCACCGAGCAGATCGCGGCCGACAGCTTCGATCTCGCCGTAGTGATGATCGGCATCAACGACCGGCAGGATATCACGGTGCCGGGCGGCAGCTATGAACCGCTGACCGACGCCTGGAACGCGGCCTACCAGGCGCGCATCACCAGTTTCCTCGGTAAGCTGCGGGCAGCTCGCAAGCCGGTGATCTGGCTCGGCCTGCCGCCCATGTCCAAAACCGAATATTCGGCGGCGATCAGCCAGATCAGCAATATCCAGCGTCTGGCCAGTTTTTCGGGCGGAGCGGAATTCCTTGATATTTATGAGAGATTCCTCGGCGAGGACGGCAAGTATTCCTCGCATGGTCCCGATGTGAACGGGCAGAATGCCCGCATGCGCAAGGATGACGGCATCCATTTCTCCTCGGCCGGCGCCGACAAGCTGGCCTTCTATCTCAGCCAGACGATCCGGGCCTTCTACCGGGGGGGCGGCGTGACGATTGCGGTGGCCGATCCGCTGCTCGGCACCGATGCGGCGGTCATGCTGCGCCCGCCCTATCAGGGGCTGGGCGCGGCGCGGCTGCTGGAGGTGGCGGGCGCCGTGATCCCGATCAGCCGCGTGCCAGCGCGGGCAGTCGAGCTGGTGACGGCGACAAGCGCCCCGGCGGTGCAGCCCTTCACGCTCGAACAGTTGGTGACGGCGCCGGTGGGGCGGGTCGATGCGTTCGGCGTCGGCACGGACCCTACGGACGGGTCCGTGGAGAATGATGGCGGGCGTTGAGCAGCAGTATGCCTGAGGTTTTGCGGGTGGGGATAAGTTTCAGAAAAACTTTCAGCCGGTGAAACGGACGGCAGCGATATGGGGCAGGTTGCGATTGCGCTGGGCGTAGTCGATGCCGTAGCCGACGACGAACTTGTCGGGGATATCGAAGCCGACCCAGCGCGCGGTGACGTCGGTTTCGCGGCGGCTGGGCTTGTTGAGCAGGGCGCAGACTTCCATGCGGCGCGGATGGCGGGTCTCGAGAATTTCGAGAACGTGTTTCAGCGTATAGCCGGTATCGACGATATCTTCGACGACCAGCACATCGCGACCGGCGATCTCGCCGCGCAAGTCCTTGAGTATCCTGACTTCCCGGCTGGATTCGGTGGAATTTCCGTAGGACGAGGCTTCCATGAAATCGACTTCGACCGGCAGGTCGAGCTCGCGCACCAGGTCGGCGATGAAGATGAAGGAACCGCGCAGCAGGCCGACCACGACGAGCTTGTCGGTATCGGCATAGTGGGAGGATATCTCCTTGGCCAGGGCCTCGACGCGGGCGGCGATGGCCTTGGCGGAGATCAGTTCATCGACGGTGTAGGGCTTGGTGGTCATGCGAGATTCCGAGCAGCAGAGGGGTCGAATACGCTAACAGACTGTTAGCATCGACGAGGCGCGCCTGTGAATAGAACCGGCCGCGCAGTCATCTCCCTCCCCCCTTGCGGGGAGGGATCAAGGGTGGGGGGTGTTTGGCCCCGATATCTGGGCTCCCGCACCCCCACCCAGCGCCGCTAGGCGCGAAAGCGCCAAGCTGTGCTTCCCTCCCCGCAAGGGGGAGGGACAGATCGAGTTGTGGGCGTCTTACCGCGGCAGATCCGTCTTACCCATCAGGTCGTAGTCGATGGAGCGGGCGGCCTGGCGGCCTTCGCGGATGGCCCAGACGACCAGGGACTGGCCGCGGCGCATGTCGCCGGCGGCGTAGACCTTGGGGACCGTGGTCTTGTAGCTCATGGTGTCGGCAAAGAGATTGCCGCGCTTGTCGAGCTGGGCGCCGAGCTGTTCCAACATGCCCTCATAAATCGGCGAGGCGAAGCCGATGGCCAGGAGGACCAGGTCGGCCTTGATGACGAATTCGGTGCCGGGAATGGGCTGGCGCTTGCGGTCGACGCGGGCGCATTCGACGCCGGTGACCTCGCCCCTGGCATTGCCGATGATCTTCATGGTGCCGGCGGCGAATTCGCGGATGGCGCCTTCGGCCTGGCTGGACGAGGTGCGCATCTTGACCGCCCAGTTTGGCCAGTTGGTCAGCTTGTTTTCCAGTTCGGGCGGCATGGGGCGCACGTCGAGCTGGGTGACGGCGATGGCGCCCTGGCGGAAGCTGGTGCCGACGCAATCCGAAGCGGTATCGCCGCCACCGACGACGACGACATGCTTGCCGGCGGCGGTGAGCTGGACTTCGCCCGAAACGTCCTCGCCGCCCAGGCGGCGGTTCTGCTGCACGAGGAAGGGCATGGCGAAGTGGACGCCATTGAGGTGGGTGCCTTCGCTTTCGACTTCGCGCGGCTTTTCGGCGCCACCGCAGAGCAGCACGGCATCGTGGCGGCCCTGCAGGTCGGAGAGAGGGGTGTTGACCCCGACATTGACGCCATAGTGGAAGGTGACGCCCTCGGCTTCCATCTGGGTGACGCGGAAGTCGATATGCTGCTTTTCCATCTTGAAGTCGGGAATGCCGTAGCGCATCAGGCCGCCGGCCTTGGGCTCGCGTTCGTAGAGGTGAACGTCATGGCCGGCGCGGGCAAGCTGCTGGGCCGCGGCCATGCCGGCCGGGCCGGAGCCGACGATGGCGACCGACTTGCCTGACTTGTTGGCAGTGACCTGCGGCTTGATCCAGCCATTGCGGATGGCGCGGTCGGCAATGGCCTGTTCCACCGTCTTGATGGCGACCGGAATGTCTTCCAGGTTCAGCGTGCAGGCTTCCTCGCAGGGGGCGGGGCAGATGCGGCCGGTGAATTCGGGGAAGTTGTTGGTGGAATGCAGGTTCCGCGCCGCTTCCTCCCAATCGCCCTGGTAGACGAGATCGTTCCAGTCCGGAATCTGGTTGTTGACCGGGCAGCCGGTATCGCCGTGGCAGAAGGGAATGCCGCAATCCATGCAGCGCGCCGCCTGATCGACGATGCGGCCTTCCGACATGGGAATGGTGAATTCACCGAAATGGCGGATGCGGTCGGAGGCTGGCTCATAGCGGGGCTCTTCGCGCTCGATTTCGAGAAAGCCTGTTACCTTACCCATGGCGGTATTCCCTGCAAATTTCGATCAGAGCTTGCGGCTCCTGCGCACCCTCCCCCTTTGAGGGGAGGGCCGGGGAGGGGGTGGTCCGGTGAACACCGATGGACCCCCACCCTCGGTCCCTCCCCTCAAGGGGGAGGGAGGCGATGGAGCCGCCAATGTGGTGCAGCGCCATCATCATTCCGCCGCCACGCCCATGCCGCCGGCCCGCTTCTTTTCCATCTCCTGGATGGCGCGGCGGTATTCGACCGGCATGACCTTGACGAATTTCGGGCGCATCTCGACCCAGTGGTCGAGGATGAATTTGGCGCGGTCAGAACCTGTGTAGTGCAGGTGGTTGGAGATGAGCTGGTGCAGGCGCTCGTCGTCATGCCTGGTCATATCGCCGGATATGTCGACGCGGCCATGCCATTCGAGGTCTCCGCCGTGGTGGTGGAGCTTCTGCATGAGCGCTTCTTCCTCGGACACGGGTTCGAGTTCGACCATGGCGAGGTTGCAGCGCTGGCGGAAGGTCTCGTCTTCGTCGAGGACGTAGGCGACACCACCGGACATGCCGGCGGCGAAGTTGCGGCCGGTGGGGCCGATGACGACGACGACGCCACCGGTCATGTATTCGCAGCCGTGATCGCCGGTGCCTTCGACGACAGCGACGGCGCCGGAATTGCGCACGGCAAAGCGTTCGCCGGCAATGCCGCGGAAGTAGCACTCGCCGGCAATGGCGCCGTAGAGCACGGTATTGCCGACGATGATCGACTTTGAGGGCTCGAAGCTTACCGTGTCGGAGGGGCGCACGACGATGCGGCCACCCGAAAGCCCCTTGCCGACATAGTCGTTGGCGTCGCCCACCATGTCGATGGAGATGCCGCGGGCGAGGAAGGCGCCGAAGGCCTGGCCGGCAGTGCCGGTCAGCTTGATCGAGATGGTGTCGTCGGGCAGGCCTTCATGGCCGTAACGCTTGGCAAGTGCGCCCGAGAGCATGGCGCCGGCCGAGCGGTCGCGGCTGCGGATGGGCAGCTCGATCTGCACGGCCTCGCCGCGGGCCAGAGCCGGCTCGGCCAGTTCGACCAGCTTGCGGTCGAGCACGGCTTCGAGGTGATGGTTCTGGAACTCGGAGTGATAGAGCGTATCGCCGCCGATGGGCTCGGGCTTGTAGATCAGCTTGCTGAAATCGACGCCCTGGCTCTTCCAGTAATCGAGCATCTTCTTCTGGTCGAGCAGGTCCGAGCGACCGATGAGGTCGCGCAGGGTGCGGGCACCCATGCCGGCCATCAGGCCACGCAGTTCTTCGGCGATGAAGAAGAAGTAGTTGATGACGTGTTCGGGCGTGCCCTTGAAGCGCTTGCGCAGAACCGGGTCCTGGGTGGCGACGCCGACCGGGCAGGTATTGAGGTGGCACTTGCGCATCATGATGCAGCCGGCCGCGATGAGCGGCGCGGTGGAGAAACCGAACTCATCGGCGCCGAGCAGGGCGCCGATGAGGACGTCGCGGCCAGTCTTGAGACCGCCATCGACCTGCAGCACGACGCGGCTGCGCAACCGGTTGAGCACCAGCGTCTGGTGGGTTTCGGCAAGGCCGATTTCCCAGGGGCCGCCGGCATGCTTGAGCGAGGTCAGCGGCGAAGCGCCGGTACCGCCATCATAGCCGGAGACGGTGATGTGATCGGCGCGGGCCTTGGCGACGCCGGCCGCGACCGTGCCGACGCCCACTTCGGAGACCAGCTTGACCGAGATATCGGCCTGCTCGTTGACGTTCTTGAGGTCGTAGATGAGCTGGGCGAGGTCTTCGATGGAATAGATGTCGTGATGCGGCGGCGGGCTGATGAGGCCCACGCCGGGCGTGGAATGGCGCGTCTTGGCGACGATCCAATCGACCTTGTGGCCGGGCAATTGTCCGCCTTCGCCGGGCTTGGCGCCCTGCGCGACCTTGATCTGGAGGGCATCGGCATTGACCAGGTATTCGGTGGTGACGCCGAAGCGGCCGGACGCGATCTGCTTGATGGCCGAACGCAGCGGGTTCTGCGAGCCATCGGGCAGGGGCTTGTAGCGGTCGGGTTCCTCGCCGCCTTCGCCGGTATTGGACTTGCCGCCAATGCGGTTCATCGCCTGGGCGAGGGTGGTGTGGGCTTCGCGCGAAATCGAGCCGAAACTCATGGCGCCGGTGACGAAGCGCTTGACGATATCGACTGCCGGTTCGACCTCGTCGAGATCAATGGCTTCGCCGAGCGGCTTGATGTCGAAGAAATTGCGAATGGCGAGATAGCCGTTTTCGCCCGAATTCACGCGGGCGGCAAAGCTGTCATAGCGCTCCTGCGCGGTTTCGGGACTTTCGTCCTTCGTGCGCACGGCGTGCTGCAGGTCGGAGACCACGTCGGGGCTCCAGGCATGCTTTTCGCCGCGGATGCGGTACATGTAGTCGCCGCCCACATCGAGCGCCTTGCGCAGAACGGCGTCGTCGCCGAAGGCGTCGCGGTGGCGGCGGACGGTTTCCTCGGCGACTTCGGCAAGGCCGACGCCCTCAATGGTGGTGGCGGTGCCGAAGAAGAAGCGCTTGACGAAATCGGTCTTGAGGCCAACGGCGTCGAAAATCTGCGCGCCGCAATAGGACTGGTAGGTCGAGATGCCCATCTTGGACATGACCTTGAGCAGGCCCTTGCCCACCGACTTGATGTAGCGATGCACGACTTCGGTGGCATCGACCTCGTCGGGGAATTCGCCCTCGGCATGGAGCGCGGAGAGCACTTCGAAGGCCAGATAGGGGTTGATGGCTTCGGCGCCATAGCCGGCCAGCATGGCGAAATGGTGCATTTCGCGGGCTTCGCCGGTTTCCACGACCAGGCCCGTCGAGGTGCGCAACCCCTTGCGGATCAGGTGGTGGTGCACCGCGGCGAGCGCCAGCAGGGTCGGAATATCGAGCCGGTCGGCGGCGATGCGCCGGTCGCTGAGGATGATGATGTTGTATTCGCCCCGGACGGCGGCCTCGGCCTCCTGGCAGATGGCATCGATGGCCGCTTCCATGCCCACCGCTCCCATATCGGCGGGATAGGTGATGTCGATGGTCCTGGTCTTGAACTGGTTGGTATCCATGCCACCAATGGCGCGGATCTTTTCGAGATCCTCGTTGGTGAGAATGGGCTGGCGCACTTCGAGACGCTTTTCGCGCGACACGCCTTCGAGGTCGAAGATGTTGGGGCGCGGGCCGATGAAGCTGACGAGGCTCATCACCGATTCCTCGCGGATCGGATCGATGGGCGGATTGGTGACCTGGGCGAAGTTCTGCTTGAAATAGGTGTAGAGGAGCTTGGACTTCTGGCTCAGCGCGGACAGGGGCGTGTCGGTGCCCATGGAGCCGACCGCTTCCTGGCCGGTGGTGGCCATGGGCGTCATCAGCAGCTTGATGTCTTCCTGGGTATAGCCGAAGGCCTGGAGGCGATCGAGCAGCGCATCGGTGGGCTCGGGGGCCTTGGGCGGCACGGCGGGCAGGTCTTCGAGCACGATCTGGCTGCGGGCCAGCCATTCGGCATAGGGGTTCTTCGTGGCGAGGGTGCGCTTGATCTCCTCGTCGGAGATGATGCGGCCCTCTTCGAGATCGAGCAGCAGCATGCGGCCCGGCTGCAGGCGCCAGCGTTCGACGATATCCTCGTCGGGAATGTCGAGCACGCCGGATTCGGAGGCGAGGACGACATGGCCTTCCTTGGTCACCAGGTAACGGGCGGGGCGCAACCCGTTGCGGTCGAGCGTGGCGACGACGTAGCGCCCATCGCTGAGGGACATGGCGGCAGGGCCGTCCCAGGGTTCCATCAGGGCGGCATGGTATTCATAGAAGGCGCGGCGCTGCTCATCCATCAGCGGATTGCCGGCCCAGGCTTCGGGGATCAGCATCATGGCGGCGTGCGGCAGCGAATAGCCGCCGCGCACGAGGAATTCGAGCGCGTTGTCGAAGCAGGCGGTGTCGGACTGGCCTTCGTAGGAGATGGGCCAAATCTTGGTGATGTCATCGCCGAACTTGGGCGATGAGACCGAGGCCTGGCGGGCGGCCATCCAGTTGACGTTGCCACGAATGGTGTTGATTTCACCATTATGGGTGGTCATGCGATAGGGGTGGGCCAGCTTCCAGGAGGGGAAAGTGTTGGTCGAGAAGCGCTGGTGGACCAAAGCGATGGCGCTCTCGAAATCGGGGTCGCCGAGATCGGGATAGAAGGGGCCGAGCTGGTAGGCCAGGAACATGCCCTTGTAGACGATGGTGCGGGCCGACATAGAGACGACATAGAAGCCGTTGTCGCTGTCGCTCTCGGGCACCTGGGCGTAAACGGTGTTGGAAATGACCTTGCGCACGATGAGCAGCTTGCGCTCGAACTCGTCGAGGGTGAGGCCATCGGGGCGGGCGATGACCATCTGCTCGATGACCGGCTGGGTGGCGATGACGCCTTCGCTAAGCCTCGAATTGTCTGTGGGCACGACGCGCTCGCCGAGCAGGTCGAGCCCCTCGCGCTCCAGGCAGCCACGCACCACGGCGGCTACGCGGTCGCGCAGGCCATCGGTGTTGGGATAGAACAGCATGGCCACGGCGTAGTGGTGCTTTTCGGGCAGAGCGAAGGGCAAGACCTTGGCGAAGAAGGCATGCGGAGTCTGCACCAGGATACCGGCGCCGTCGCCCATCAGCGGATCGGCGCCCACGGCGCCGCGATGTTCGAGGTTCTCGAGGATTTCGAGACCCTTCTCGACCACTTCGTGACTGGGCTTGTTCTTGATATTGGCGATCATGCCGATGCCGCAGGCATCGTGCTCGTTGGCCGGATCGTAAAGACCCTGGGCCTCGGGGCGGCCCGACGGGGCGACGCGGCGGCCGTTGCGAATCAAGGTTTTGCTGTTGGCGGTCTTCGTCGTGACGGGAGTTGGAGATCCGTTCCGCGCGTGTGCCATGGCTTTCCTCGTTTCGTTGGTCGCGCCCGCTGCCGGGCCCTGTCGCTATGTCGTGTGCATCCTGATGGTGCCGGCGTGCGGCGGGCTGGATGCGTTCGTTCCTCTGTGGGCGCATTGTTCAGGCGGGTCGTACTATACAGTACGGCTCGGAAGCGCAAACGCGTCCATGCGTGGGGAGTGGCGCTGCATCCAAATGGCCACTCGAAATTCGGGCCGGTCGTCGTCTTTCGCTTGATGCCGGCCTGCAAGCCAGGGTCTGCTCCGCTTCCGGTGCTCACGTACCAATGTACGCTCCGCTCCGGTTCTCGCAAACCCTGTCTTTCGGCGCGGCCTGAAGCGAAATACTTCGGACCGTCTCAACCCCGCCTATCCGTTTCCGCTCATCTAGAGCGGGCCAGCCGGACCGGCGTGCGCGCTGGCCGCGGAGAGCGGGGCGACGCGTCAGATAGGACAGGCGTACTGCCCTAACCCCGGCACATTTGCATAATTCAAAACCAGCGGCAAGCGCCAAAGCTGGACTTTTTGAAAAATCTATAGGAAAGGCGACATTTCACTATAGGATTTGTAGGAATTGCGGTAGCGATCTTGGCATTTTTGCTTAAATCGCAGGCGTTATGAGCAGATTTTGGGCAAAATACCTATTTTGAGCGGAATTTTCCGGTATTTGCCTATTCCTGTTGGGCGAGATTGTAGGACTTCAGGGCAAGTCGAAACGCAGAACGCGGCCTGGGGAGGCCGTGTTCTGGGTGCTTGAGCGGTATCGATCTATTCGAGATGCGACTTGATGAACCAGAGGTCCTTGTCGAGCTCGCGGGAGAAGGCGGTGAGGATGTCGGCGGCATCGGCATCGCCGGCTTCGTCGGTGGCGTCGATATCTTCGCGAACCTGATTGGCCAGGGTGGCGAAGCGGTCGGCGAGGGCGGCTAGGTGGTCGGCTATCTTGCGGATGTCGGTGGGATAGGGAGCGAGCGCAGTGGCCTTGGCGATGATCTGGCTGGTGCCCAGGGCGACGCCATCGAGCTGGGCGATGCGCTCGGCGATGATATCGACATGGGTATCGATGGCGGCGCGCATGGGATCGAGCATTTCATGCACGGCGATGAAATTGGGGCCCTTGAGGTTCCAATGTGCCTGCTTGGTGATCAGGGCCAGGTCGATGGCGTCGGCGAGACGGGCGTTGAGAATATCGATGACGGCGGATTTGGCATTGGCCTTGAGAGCGATGGCGGGGGTTTTCATGGGGGAGTCCTTGGACGCTGGTGGTTTTGGACTCAACTGGTTGGGGCGGGCGGGGTTCCAGAGGTGAGGAAATAGTGGGCGGCGCCATGCCTCCAAAAACAAAGCACCCCCGGCAGAGCCGAGGGTGCGGTGTGGATCGTGCCTGCGGACGACCTGGACCATTCGGGCATAGCCCTCATGGCCTAGCCACTAAAGTCGCCCCACCGAAGCGATTTTGCGCAAGAGCGCCGGCGTCTAGTTGACCGACTTGTCCTCGATGGTCGGCTGGGTGCCGGCATTGATCTGGATGGAGCGCGGCTTCTTGCTTTCGGGCAGTTCGCGCTTCAGTTCCAGGTGCAGCAGGCCGTTTTCGAGGCTGGCGCCCTGAACCTCGACATAGTCGGCAAGCTGGAAGCGCAGCTCGAAAGCGCGCTCGGCAATGCCGCGATGGAGGAATTCACGGGCCTTGTCGGCGGTCTCGGCCGGCTTGGCGCCCTTGATGACCAGGCTGTTTTCCTTGGTCTCGATGGCAATGTCGCCATTGGCAAAGCCCGCAACGGCGATCGAGATGCGGTAGGCGTCATCGCCAGTGCGCTCGATATTGTAGGGCGGATAGGTCTTGGCTTCCTGCCCGACAAGGGTATCGAGACGGTTGAAGACACGGTCAAAGCCGACCGTGGAACGATAGAAGGGGGAAAAATCGATGGTCTGCATGGTCACATTCTCCTGTGAGCAACGTGGATGTCCCGGTGGTCTCGTGCAGGGCTCCCAGAATTGAGGCGAGCAATGCGTTTCCGAGGTCGGGGTTCCCGGAAAGTCCGGCGAACGATTGAAATATGGGAGCGGGTTTTCCGGGTTCAAGGGGACAAATTTCGGCCGGTGGTGGAACTGATCGGGGCCGCTTTTCGTCACCCCTTCGATATGCAACCGGGAAAAGTCTGATGAAGCCAATCGCTCCGCTGCTGGCGCTCGCGGTCCTCGCGCCCTTGTCCGCCCATGCCCAACCGGCCCCTATCTGGGGCGGGCACTACAATATGGGGGTCTTCGCCGCCGGGGGCGGCAGCGAGGCCGATGGCCATGTCAGCCTCGAATGCTCGGGCGACGAGCTTGCCGATGCCGGCGCCTTCTTCCTGCAACTGGAGCCTGCCGCGTCCATCGAACCCTTCGTCGACGCTCCGCCGCACCTCGATTTCCTGATCGACGGGGACATTTTCACAGTGCCGGTCACGGCAGAAAACGGCGCCGTTTTCTTTTATCGGTCCGAACCCGAGGATGACACGGTGACTCTCCCGCTGATCGCGGCATTGCGAGGCGGGCGCACCCTTGTCGTATCGGCGCCTGAACTCGACATTGCCGAGATCGCGTTGCGGGGTTCCGGCGAGGCGCTGACCTATGTCGAGCAATGCGTGGCCGACAATGACTGAGGACCGGACAATGATGAACCGAATATGAACGGCATAGTCCGGTCGAGTTCAGGCGGGGGGCGCTAGAAGGGGGCATGTGTCGAGGGAGACCTCGTCACGACCCCAATGCGGTCCATCACCCGCCCCCCGCATGGGCCGCAACAAGGAAGCCAGCATCCTCCGGGATGCTGGTTTTCTTTTTTCAAGTTGTTTGGGCTAAGACAGGTCACCTCTTGCTCGGAAGTGCCCATGAACGCCGTCGTCGATCCCAATGGACCCAGCCTCGTCAATGTCCCGTCCAATCCCATGCCCGAGGGCGGGCGCGTGGGCTTTTTCAGGACGGACGACAATGTGCAATTGCGCTATGCGATCTGGCCCAAGTCGGACGGGGCGCATCGGGGGACGATCTGCCTGGTGCAGGGGCGCACCGAATTCATCGAGAAATATTTCGAGACCGTGGCCGATTTCCGCCGGCGCGGCTTTGCCGTGGCGACATTCGACTGGCGTGGGCAGGGTGGGTCGGACCGGCTGATCGGCAACGGCGCGCTCGGCTATGTCGACCGGTTCGAGGACTACTGGACGGATTTGCGGAGCTTTCACGGGGAAATCCTGCTGCCCGACTGCCCGCCCCCGTATTATCTCGTGGGCCATTCCATGGGGGGGCTGGCTTCGCTGTTTGCGGGCGTCAACGACCGGATGATGTTCGACCGGGTGTTTTTGTCGGCGCCCATGGTGGCGCTGGACCGACAGCCGCTGAGCATGAAGGGCATGGCGCGGGTCTGCGAGGCGTTGAGCTTTTTCGGGCTGGGGCAGGTGCCGGTGGGCCGCAAGGCGGACAAGCCGATGTCGGAGGCGAGTTTTCCCAATAATCCGCTGACCGGCGACCTGATCCGCTATATGCGCTCGGTCGATGTGGTCAGGGAGCGGCCCGAGCTGGGCATCGGGGTGCCGACGGTGCGCTGGGCAGCCTCGGCCTTCGGCGCCATGGCCGAAGCGGGGCGGGACAGTTTCCCCGCCCGTATCCGCGTGCCCCTATTGATGCTGGCGGCGGCGCGGGACGAGGTGGTGTCGACGCCGGCCACCGAACAACTGGGGCTGCGCCTGCGCACCGGACGGCATGTGGTGATCGCCGGGGCACGGCACGAGCTGTTCATGGAGAGCGACGCGATCCGCGGGCAGGTGCTTGCCGCGTTCGATGCGTTTATTACCGAACAATCCTCTTAGGGCGCGATGCGAGCTACGCGGCGTTGACCAGCGCGAGGGCCTTTTCCAACAGTTCGGGACTTGCGGCGGCGATGACATTACCGCCGGCGGTGGGCTCGCTACCGTCCCAGCAGGATATGGCGCCGCCGGCTTCGCGGATGATGGGGACCAGGGCGGCGATGTCGTAGGTGTTGAGGTGGGGCTCGATGGCAAGGTCGATGTGCCCTGCTGCCACCAAGGCATAGCCGTAGCAGTCGAGACCGAAGCGATGCAGCCTTGTCGCCGCTTCCACGGCTTGCCATTTGGCCTTCAACTGTGGCGTGTCGAACAGGCGCGGCGCCGTAGACGCCACTTTAGCCTGGGCGAGGTCGGTCTGGCCGCTGGTGCGGATGGGGCTGGTGACGTCGCTGCGGCGGTAGGTAGCGCGGCCGGGCACCGCGAGGAAGGTTTCCCCGATAAAGGGCTGGCTCATGATGCCGGCTATGGCGACGCCCTGGTAGGCAAATCCGATCAGCGTGCCCCAGACGGGGGCGCCGGAAATGAAGGCGCGGGTGCCGTCGACCGGGTCGATGATCCAGGTGTAGTCGCTCTCGCCGGTCGTTCCCCATTCCTCGCCGATGATGGCGTGGTCGGGGAAGTGTTCCGCGATGATGGCGCGGATGGCGGTTTCGGCGCCGCGATCGGCCTCGGTCACCGGGTCGAAGCCGATAGTGTATTTGTTGTCGACGGCCAGGGGGGTACGGAACAGCGGCAAGGTATGCGCAGCGGCTGCGTCAGCGGCGGCCAGCAGGGTAGCTTCGACTTTGGCGAGATCGATTGTCATGGGGCGGTCCGGGCACAAGGTTCGTAGCATAAGGGTGATGGGCTGGGTCTTCCCACCGGATCGTCGCCCTCGGGCTTGACCCGAGGGGCCTGTACTTGCTGGACGTTGTGTAAGTGCAACGCCCTCGGGTCAAGCCCGAGGGTGACGGCCTGTGGTTTGGAAGAGCATGCTACTCCGCCGCTTCCTTGTCGATGGCGGGGGTGCTGCCGACCAGCGAGACCAGGTCGAGACCGATCAAAGCGAAGATCAGGCGTTCGACCAAGGCGCGGATGGCGTCGAAGCCTTCATTGCGGACCAGGGTCACTTCGTTCATGTAGAGGTGGCGGCTGATTTCGATCTGCAGGGCATGCACGCCATGTTGCGGGCGGCCATAGGTGCGGGTGGCGAAGCCTCCGGCATAGGGGCGGTTGCGGGCCACCTTGAGGCCGGCGCTGGTGAAGATGGTTTCGGCCAGATCGACGAGGCCGGGGGCGCAGGTGGTGCCATAGCGGTCGCCCAGAACGATATCGGGCGCGGCCTTGTCATTGGCGCGGGTGATGCGCGGCATGGAGTGGCAATCGATCAGCAGGGCCACGCCGAAGGCGGCAATGGCTTCGCTGAGCAGCTTCTGCAGGGCCGCGTGATAGGGATGGTAGATGCCATCGATGCGCATGCGGGCGTCATCGAGCGTCAGCGGCTCGCGATAGATCGGCTTGTTCTCGGCCACGACGCGCGCCAGCGTACCCAGCCCGGCTGCAACGCGGGGCGAGGTGGTGTTGAAGCGCTCCGACAGCGGCTCGACGAACATGGTGGGATCGAGTTCCCACGGCTCGCGGTTGACGTCGAGATAGGCGCGAGGGAAATGCGCCCGCAGCATCGGGGCGCCCAGATGGGGCGCGCGGGCGAAAAGTTCATCGACCCAGGCATCTTCGGACTGGCGGATGGACAGATGATCGAGCCGGGTCATGGCCAGGAACCGCTCGGGATAGACGCGGCCGGAATGGGGGGAATTGAACACCAAAGGTGTCACCAGCCGGCGCGGCCGGATGGTTTCGAATGCAGGCTGATCCCAATAGTCGGACCGCACGATGCCTCCCCCGAAGGGCGTCTTTGCCGACGCCAGAGTGATTTGCCTGTCAGTGTCGCGCTTTGCGCCGGGCTTGTCCAGTTTGTCGCAAAATTGCGAAGGGGAAACGTGTTGCTGTTGCATGGAGGCAAACTTCGCTTAAACATCGCGCTATATAGTCCGACTCAATAGCGCCACACGGCGCGTTTCTGTTGCGCCTTGCGTGGAGCCGTCAGGCAGCGCGGGCGAACGTCCGGAGACTTCGATGAAGCGAATCCTGCTCGCGGAAGACGACAATGACATGCGCCAGTTTCTGACGCGTGCGCTCAAGAATGCGGGCTATGAAGTCGTGTCGTTCGACAATGGGCTTTCGGCCTATGAGCGGCTGCGCGAGGAGCCGTTCTCGCTGCTGCTCAGCGATATCGTGATGCCGGAAATGGACGGGATCGAGCTGGCGCGGCGCGCCACCGAGCTCGACCCGGATCTCAAGGTGATGTTCATCACCGGCTTTGCCGCCGTGGCGCTGAACCCGGACAGCGACGCGCCCAAGGATGCCTCGGTGCTGAGCAAGCCGTTTCATCTCAAGGACCTGGTCAACGAGGTCGAGCGGCTGCTGGCTGCCTGAGACCACGTGTAAGCTCTACTGTGACGGCCGCCTGACGCGGCTTTCTGCGCTTCCGGTGCTCACGTACTGATGTATGCTCCGCTCCGGTTCTCGAAAGCCACGCCATCCGACTCGCCACAGCGAGTTTCCACATGGTCTCAGAACATCGATGGACCCTCTTGACCCCCAACCGGGTTTTATGGTCTATCCGCGCCACTGGACGGGCCTTGCGGTTCTTCCATCCCGGAGAGATGGGCGTATAGCTCAGCGGGAGAGCACCTCGTTGACATCGAGGGGGTCACAAGTTCGATCCTTGTTACGCCCACCATCTCTCTACTTTTCGCCGATGGCGATGGGAGTATAGCTCAGCGGGAGAGCATTCGCTTCACACGCGAAGGGTCACAAGTTCAATCCTTGTTACTCCCACCATCTACCCACCTTTCGGGCCATGCCGGTCTGCAAATACCCATTTCCTCCGCTTCCGGTGCTCCCGTACCGAGCGTAGGTTCCGCTCCGGTTCTCGGAAACGGGCGCTTTCGACTCGCCCTGACCCGAAATTTGGGCAGATGGCGCCCGGCGGGCGATCGGGGGCGACCACACCACATCTGGGATTTCCTGCTTCCATGCTTGTCCGGGCAATCCATTCCTCCCCGAACGCTGATCGCTGGATCACCTGGACGAGCCGGGTGATGACGATGGGTGGGATGGTCTCAAAGTTGACGATGTCCCCAAAGTGAACAGTCCCAAGATCGGGCTGTCACCACATGGTCTGCCTGGCCCGTTCGGGCCAGGCTTGGTCATAGGCCTGGCCGCCGACCTGGTTGTCGGTCATGGCGGCGAGGATTTCGCCGGGCGTGGGCAGGGATTTGGGGTCGATGTGGCGGGCCGGGTTCCAGAGTTCGGAGCGGATGACGGCGCGGGCACACTGGAAATAGAGCTCGTCGATCTGCATGATGATGACCGAGCGGGGCGCCTTGCCCTCGACGGCGAAGCTGGCCAGCAGGTCGGGGTCGATGCCGAGATGGGCCTTGCCATTGGCGCGGAAGGTGGTGCCGCTGCCGGGCAGCAGGAACAGGAAGGCGCAGCGCGGGTCGCGCACGATATTGCGCAGCGAATCGATGCGATTGTTGCCGCGGCGATCCGGCATCATCAGGGTGCGGTCATCGTGGATGCGGACAAAGCCGGGCTGGTCGCCGCGTGGCGAACAATCCACGCCTTCGGGGCCGACCGTGGCCAGCACAGCGAAGGGGCTGGCTTCGATCAGGCGCCGGTAATGCGGCGTCATCCTATGGGCGATCTTGGTGGTCGAGGCGGCAACGGGAACGGGGGTGTAGAGCGCTTCGAGCTGCTCCACTGAGGTAATGATGGACATGGCGGGCCTGTTGGCAATCGGCCCGAAGTGATGCGACGGGCATATGGGCGAGATGTAACTGATCCTATATCCTGGACGAATGACAGTGCGACAAAGGAGTGACAGATGGACACCCATGCCTTCAAGGTGACCCACACCGACGCCGAGTGGCGCGCCAGGCTGACGCCGGAACAGTATCAGGTGATGCGCAATCACGGCACCGAGCGGCCCGGCTCGTGCGCGCTGCTGCATGAAAAACGGCAGGGCACGTTTTCCTGCGCCGGCTGCGATACGCCGCTATTCGCCGCCACCCTGAAATTCGAGAGTGGCACCGGCTGGCCGAGCTTCAACGATCCGCTGCCGGGCTCGGTCGAGACGACCACCGACAAGAGCCACGGCATGGTCCGGACGGAGGTGCATTGCGCCACCTGCGGCAGCCATCTGGGGCATGTGTTTCCCGACGGGCCGCCGCCGACCGGATTGCGCTACTGCATCAATGGCGTGGCGCTGAATTTTACCGCCGCTGAGTAGATGGAAAACCCCGGAGCGATCCGGGGTTTTTTGTTGGGACGGCGTTGCCGATCTCGTCATTGCCCGGCTTGTCCGGGCAATCCGTTGCGGCTGCGGGCGCGGATGGATGGATCACCCGGACAAGCCGGGTGATGACGATGGAGCGCGAGTAACGGTGGATGCGGAGCCGGTGCTAGGTGCCCCGCGGCTTCGCCCGCGCCGTGGCGGCGGCGTTTATCGGGTCGTCGGGCCAGAAGTGGCGGGGGTAGCGGCCTTTCAAATCCTTGGCGACGTCTTTCCAACTGCCGCGCCAGAAACCGGGGAGGTCGCGCGTGGTCTGGATGGGGCGGTGAGCGGGGGAGAGCAGGATGAGCAGCAGCGGCACCTTGCCGCCGGCGACGGATGGGTGGCGGTCGAGGCCGAAAAGTTCCTGCACGCGGATTTCCAGCGCCGGGCCGTTTTCGGCGGCGTAGTCGATGGGCAGGTGGCTGCCTGACGGCGCGGTGAAGTGGCTGGGCAGGAGCTTGTCGATGTCCTGGCGTTGCGACCAGGGCAGTAAAGTGTCGAGAGCGTTGCCGAGATGGGCGGCGGTGACGGCGGCGAGGCGGGTTTCGCCCAGGATGTGGGGCGCGAGCCAGGCCGGATCGGCGGCGAGGGCGGCGTCGGAGAGGTCGGGCCAGGCGGCGCCCAAGCTGTCGCGCAGATAGAGGGCGCGAGCGCGCAGGGCCTTTTGCTCCTTGCTCCAGGGCAGTGTTTCGGGGCGGCGCAGGGCGGCGGCGGCCAGCAGGGCGGCGGCCTGTTCGAGATCGGTGACGGCGACGGGATCGTCGGCGAGGCGCAGGGCGCCGAGCTGGCGCTGACGGCGGGCGCGGATGCTGGCCGAGGCCGCATCAAAGACCAGCGTGGTGGTTTCGGTGATGCGATGGGCGAAGAGGGTTTCGAGATCGGCTCGATCGAGGACGGCGGCGGTGCGAATGCGGCTGGTGGCGGCGGCGCCGGTGAGATCGGTGACGACGAGGAAGGGGGCGGCGGCGAGGGCGTCGGTCGCGTCGAGGCTGGCCTGGCGGCCGTTGGCGAGGCGGAATTTGCCGCGGGCGGTGGACTGGGCGACACGATCGGGAAAGGCGTGGGCGAGGTGCCAGCCTGCAGGAAGATTGCCTGCTGTTTGCCTGCTGTTTGCACCTGCCCAGCGCCGGGCAAGATTGCGGGCATCTTCGGCGCGCTTGCTGCGATCGGTGCGGAAGCGGTCGAGGCGGTGAGCGAGGTCGGTGCCGTCGCCGCCCAGGCCGCGCTCGGAGATGAGGACGGCGAGTTCCGCGGCGGTCCGGGCATCGTCTGCGGCGGCGCCGGCGACGACCATATGGGCAAGGCGCGGATGCAGCGGCAGGCGGGCGAGGGCCTTGCCTTCGGGGGTGATGCGGCCGGTGGAGTCGAGCGCGTCCAGCGATTTGAGCAGGGTGGTGGCTTCAGCCCAGGCGGGGGCGGGCGGGGGATCCAGGAAAGGCAAGGTTGTGGGATCGGTGACGCCCCAATTGGCCAGGTCGAGCGCAAAGCCGGCGAGGTCGGCGGCGAGGATTTCGGGCGTGTCGAAGCTCTCGAGCGCTGATGTCTGCCCCTCGTTCCACAGGCGGATGGCGACGCCGGGACTGGTGCGGCCGGCGCGACCGCGGCGCTGGTCGGCCCCGGCGCGGGAGACGCGGCGGGTGGCCAGCGTGGTAAGGCCGGTATTGGGCTCGTAGACCGGAACGCGGCGGAAGCCGCTATCGATCACGATACGGACGCCGTCGATGGTCAGCGAGGTTTCGGCGATGGAGGTGGCGAGCACGACCTTGCGGCGGCCCGGTTCGGCAGGGCGAATGGCGCGGTCCTGCTCGGCCGGGGTGAGCTGACCATAGAGCGGGGCGATATCGGTATTGGCGGGCACGCGGCTGGCGAGGCGTTCGGCGGTGCGGGTGATTTCGCCCTGGCCGGGCAGGAAGACCAGGGCCGAGCCGTCATGCTCGCGCAGAGCGGCGAGGACGGCATTGGTCACCTGATCTTCAAGGCGCTGCAAAGCATCGGGCTCGCGGTGGATAGTCTCGACCGGAAAGGCGCGGCCTTGGCTCTCGATGACGGGGGCATCATCGAGCAGGCGGGAAACGCGGGCGCCGTCGATGGTGGCGGACATGACCAGGACGCGCAGATCGGGGCGAAGTGCGGATGCGTCGAGGGTGAGGGCGAGGCCGAGATCGCCGTCGAGGCTGCGTTCGTGGAATTCGTCGAACAGCACGGCGGCGGTGCCGGACAGTTCGGGGTCGTCGAGCGCCATGCGGGTGAAGACGCCTTCGGTGACGATCTCGATGCGGGTGCGGGCAGAGACTTTGGTGTCCATGCGGACACGGTAGCCGACGGTCTGGCCGACATCTTCGCCGAGCAGCCGCGCCATTTGCGCGGCAGCGGCACGGGCGGCGAGGCGGCGCGGTTCGAGCATGATGATGCGGCGGTCGTCGCGCCAGGGGGCGGACAGGAGGGCGAGGGGAACGCGGGTGGTCTTGCCGGCGCCGGGCGGGGCGACGAGGACGGCGTATGGCCCGGTGGCGAGGGCATCGCGCAGGGCAGGCAGGGCGTCGTCGATGGGGAGCGGCGGCAGGGACATGGGAGGTGTTTGGCGGATGGGAGGGGTTTGGGCAAGGGGCTGCGATGCCAGTATTCATCGCCTCCCTTCCCTTGAGGGGAGGGATCGAGGGTGGGGGTGTCGAGTTCTCCACCAACGCAAATGTGTGCGGACCGTCCGACACCCCTCCCTGGCTCCGCTACGGCCCGATGGGCCTAGCGACGCTACCCTCCCCTCAAGGGGGAGGGTGGGAAAGAGCCATTGGTGTTGATAGAGGTGGAGCGTGGTTCAGGAGCTTGGCATGAACAATATCCGCATCGGCAATGAGCATGTGACCGTCGAAATCTCGCCGCTCGGCTCGGAGATGCAGTCGATCACGACCAGCGATGGGCAGGACTGGCTGTGGGATGGCGATGCGGCGTTCTGGGGCGGGCGGTCGCCGGTGCTGTTTCCGATCGTGGGCCGGGCGCCGGACGATCATGTGCGGATCGAGGGGGTCCGCTATCCGATGGGGCAGCACGGCTTTGCACGGCGCAGCGAATTCGAACTAGTGGAGCGCGGGACCGATTTCTGCCGGATGGCGCTGCGGGCGGGGCAGGCGAGCCATTCGATCTTTCCGTTCGATTTCCTGCTGGAGCTGGAGCATCGCGTCGAGGGGCGCGGGGTGAGCGTCACGGCGGAGGTAACCAATCGGGATCATCGGCCGATGCCGTTCGGCATCGGGTTTCATCCGGCTTTCGTGTGGCCGCTGCCCGGCTGTGCGGGTCTGGAGCACCGGGTGGTGCTGGATAATGGCGGGGCGCCGGAACTGGTGCGGCTATCGGGCGGACTGGTGCAGAAGGAGCGGCTGGCTTCGCCGTTCAGGGCGGGTGAGCTGGTGCTGAGCCATGAGCTGTTCGCGGCCGATGCCATGCTGTTTCCCGAGGGCGCGGGCGCCGGGCTGACCTATGCGGCGGGGGACAAGGCGGTGCGGTTCACCTGGGAGAATTTGCCGAATTTTGCGCTGTGGTCGAAGGCGGGGGCGGAGTTTGTGTGCCTCGAGCCGTGGCATGGGACGGCGGCGGAAGTTGGTGGCAGCGATGATCTGAGCGAGCGGCCTTATGGGGATGTGCTGGGGCCGGGGGCGACGGGGCGGTATGGATTTCGGGTGGAGCTGGTGGGGTAGGGCGTGGCGCTATCTGCGCACGCCCAGCCTTGTCATTTTTTCGCTTAGCGTTCGTCTGGGCACTTGTAGCGCGTCCACCACTGCCGCGATGGAATCCCCGTGCCTTGCCAGTTCGGCTTCGATGACGTGGCGTTCGTAGGCGGCGAGGCGGTCGGCGAGGCTGGCGGTGGACGGGAGGGGCTTGGCCCTGGGGCCGAGGATGGTGTCGAGCGAGCGGCCGGTGGCATCGAGGCCGAGGGCGAAGCGGTCGGCGGCGGCCTTGATTTCGCGGACATTGCCGGGCCAGGCGTGGACCAGCAGGGCGTTGATGTCGGCCGGATGCAGTTGCGGCGCGGGCTTGTTGAAGCGCTGGGCGGCCATGCCCAGGAAGTGGTGGAACAGCAATACGCTGTCCTCGCCGCGGTCGCGCAGCGGGGCTAGATGGATGGTGGCGAGGTTGAGCCGGTAATAGAGATCGGCACGGAAGCGGCCGGCGTCGCTTTCGGCCGCGAGGTCGACCTTTGAGGCGGCGACGATGCGCACGTCTAGCGGAATCTGGCGGTTGGAACCGACGCGCTCGACCACGCGCTCCTGGATGACGCGGAGCACCTTGGCCTGGGCCAGCAGGGGCATGGACTCGACCTCATCCAGCAATAGCGTGCCGCCATTGGCGAATTCGAACTTGCCGACGCGCTGGCCGGAAGCGCCGGTAAAGGCGCCGGCCTCGTGGCCGAAGAGCTCGGATTCGATCAGCTCGGCCGGGATGGCGGCGCAATTGACGGCGACGAAGGGGCCCTTGGCGCGGGGCGAGAAGTCATGGAGGCAGCGGGCGACGACTTCCTTGCCGGTGCCGGTTTCGCCCAGGATGATGACATCGGTGGGAATGGAGGCCAATTCGCGCACTGCATGGCGCAAATCCTCCATGACGCGGGAGGAGCCGACGAGGCGGGTGGAGAGTTCAGCCTCGCCGCCATCGAGCCGGCGGCGCAGGTCGGCGACTTCGCGCTTGAGGCCGGCCTGTTCGGCGGCGCGGCGCAGGGTCTTGACCAGCTGGTCGGGCACATAGGGCTTTTGCAGGAAATCGAAGGCGCCGCCGCGCATGGCTTCCACCGCCATGGGCACGTCGCCATGGCCGGTGATGAGGATGACCTCGGTGGCCAGCGCCCGTTCCCCGACGGTGCGGAGCAGGTCGAGGCCGCTGAGGCCGGGCATGCGGACATCGGTCAGGATGACCTGGGGGTGGATGTCGTCGAGCAGGGCGAGGGCCTCGGTGGCGCTTGACGCGGCATGGGTCGTGAAGCCCGACAGGCGCAGCCATTGGTCGAGGGCGGTGCGCACCATTTCCTCGTCATCGACGATGAGAACGGAAGGGTTGGTCATGCTAGTGGTCCGTCTCGAAGGTCTGAGTTTTGTGCTCCCTCCCCCTTGAGGGGAGGGCCGGGGAGGGGGTGGTTTCGTGGACTGCCGATGGACCCCCACCCTCGGTCCCTCCCCTCAAGGGGGAGGGAGGCGCTGGAGCCGATAGTTCAGTGCCATGGGCAGCCATCAAAGGCAGCCTTACCGTAAACGTGCTGCCCTTGCCGGGGCGGCTGGCGACGGCGATGGCGCCGCCGATATCGCGGATGAGGCCATAGGAAATGGAGAGGCCGAGACCGAGGCCGCGCCCGGCATCCTTGGTGGAATAGAAGGGGTCGAACAGGTTCGACAATTCGGCCGTGGTAATGCCCGCGCCGGTGTCGGACACGGCGATCTCGACATTGCGGGCGGTTGTCGTGACGCCGATGGACAGCACGCGGATGGCGCTGTGTTCCATGGCGTCGGCGGCATTGGCGAGCAGGTTGATCAGCACCTGTTCAAGATGGATGGGGTTGCCCGAGACCGTGAGCGGGATGGGATGGCGGCGATATTCAACGTCGATGCCGAAGGCCTTGAGCTTGTGATCGACCAAATCCAGGGCATTGGCGATGACCGTGGCGAGATCGGCCTGCATTTCGACTCGGGTTTCCTTGCGGGCGAAGGTCTTGAGGTGACTGGTGAGGGCCGAAAGGCGATCGACCACCTTGTCCATGGTGCCGAGAATGCCAGCAATGTCGGTGTCGCGGCGCTGCGCGGCGATGAGCTTGGCGCTGGCGAGATGGGTGGTGAGGGCGGCGACGGGTTGGCTGACCTCGTGGGCCACGCCGGCCAGAGCCTGGCCGAGGCTGGCCATCTTGGCGGCCTGCACCAGGCCGTGCTGGGCCTCGCGTTCGGCCTTTTCGGCGCGGATGCGCTCGGCGATTTCCTCGCGCAAGGCTTCGTTGGCGACATGCAGATCCTCGGTACGTTCGGCGACGCGCTGTTCAAGCCGTTCGTGATCGGCCAGGCGCTGGGCGACGATGCGCTGGCGCTGCACCAGCAGCACGACGATGAGCAGGAGCGCCGCGGCGCCGAGGCCGGCGGCGGCAGCGGCGGTCCAGGCGACGCCATAGAGCGGGGCGAGAGGCGTGAAGGACAGCAGTTCCCAGCCATGGCGGGGCAGGCGCAGTTCCTGCAGCACGAAATAGCCTGAGGTTTCGGGATCGTTGCCGGCCAGCAGGGCGAATTCGGCGCCGCGCGAAAACCAGCGGTCGGTGATGATGCCGGCATTGTCGACGCCTTTCTCACCATAGCGCTGCTGGCTGGAAATGGCCTCGACGCGGGAGCGCGGAATGGTCTGCAGCGGGCGGTAGCGCCAGTCGGGGCGGGTGGAGAGGATCACGACGTCGTTAAGGTCGACGATGCCGATGAGTTCGCCCGAGCGCCACCAGGTGGCTTCGATCTCGCCCAGGTTGATCTTGGTGACGGCCACGCCCAGCGGGCCATCGGGGCCATCGACGCGCTGGGAGAGAAAGTAGCCCGGTACGCTGGTGGAAATGCCGAAGGCATAATATTCGGCCTGTCCGAGCCGCATGGCCTCGGCGAAATAGGGGCGGAAGGAGTAGTTGGTGCCGACCAGGCTGGTCAGCGTCCACCAATTGCTGGCGGCGACCACGGCGCCATTATCCTCCATGAGGAAAATCTCGCCGGCTCCGGCGGTTTCGTTGAGCTTGGAGAGGAAGCCGTTGGCGGCTTCCACGGCGGCCGGATCGTCGGGATTGGCCAGCGCCGCACGGGTTTCGCGGGCCTGGGAAATGGCCACCGGCAGATAGTGGAAACGCTCGATGATGGCTTCGAGCGTGCGCTCGAACAGGGCAAGGCGCCGGTCGGCCTGCTCGCGGGTATCCTGGATGGTGGCGTTGAGCGTCATCTCGAACGCCACCCAGGCGACCAGCGTCACCGCCACCAGCCCGATGGCCATCATGACCAGGTGGCGGCGGCCGAACCAGTTTCGCAAGCTCGTTCGTATCGTCACAGGCGCCTTTCCCGACCGCAGCCCGGCCTATTGGCAAGAAATTGCCGATGATCGCCGGGACAATGAGCAAGTTCTTGCCCGGATGATTAGCATGGTCCGGAAAAATAGCATATCAGCATTGCATGTCGCGCGTGGCACGCAGCTTGCATTGCAGGTTTCGACCCCGGTGAGGAAACCGGGATCCAAGCATCTATATGGGAGGACATACGCAATGAAGACCTTCGTTAAAATCCTGGCCGCGGGCCTTGTCGCCGGTTCGGCACTCACCGCCGTTGCGGCCATGGCGCAGGACTATCCGACACAGCCAGTGACCATCGTGGTGCCGTTCTCGGCTGGTGGCCCCACCGATACGGTGACGCGCCTGGTGGCGGCGGCGATGAGCGAAGACCTGGGACAGCAGGTGGTGGTACAGAATGTCGGCGGCGCCGGCGGCACGCTGGGTGCCGGCCAGGTGGCTGCGGCCAATCCGGATGGCTACACGCTGCTGCTGCACCATATCGGCATGTCGACCGCTCCGGCGCTCTATGCCAGCCTGCCCTATGATCCGATGACCGACTTTGCCCCCATCGGCCTGGTGACCGAAGTGCCGATGACCATCGTGGCGCGCAAGGATTTCGAGCCGGCAACGCTGGAAGACCTCATCGCCTATGTGAAGGAAAAGGGCGAAGACATCACCTATGCCAATGCCGGTATCGGTGCGGCCAGCCAGCTCTGTGGCCTGTTGTTCATGGATGCCCTCGGCACCAAGATGACCGAAGTGCCCTATCAGGGCACCGGTCCGGCCATGACGGACCTGCTGGGCGGCCAGATCGACATGATGTGCGACCAGACCACCAACACGACCAGCCAGATCCAGGCCGGTGAAATCAAGGCCTATGCCGTGACGACGCCGGAACGCATCGCCGTGCTGCCGGACCTGCCGACGCTGGATGAAGGCGGGCTGGACAACTTCAACCTCGCCATCTGGCACGGGCTCTATGCGCCCGCCGGCACCGACCAGGCCATCATCGACCGGCTGAGCCAGTCGCTGCAGAAGGCCCTGGCCGATGAGAACGTGGGCAACAGCTTTGCCGAACTGGGCACCTATCCGGTGCCGGCCGACCAGGCGACCCCGGCGGCGCTGAAGCAGAAGCTCGAAGGCCAGATCGCGCTGTGGGCCGAGGTGATCAAGGCCGCCGGCGTCTCGGCGCAGTAGACCGCGAACCGGCACAATAGAGGAGCCCCCGGCCCAACCGGCCGGGGGCTCTCTCCAGGGAGGGGGAAAGATGGCACTCAACGCTTCGCGGAACGACCTTGCCTCGGGGGCGATATTCGTCGCCCTGGGCGGCTATTTTGCGCTCGAGGCCCTGCGCTACGAATTCGGCACACCATTCCGCATGGGACCGGGCTTCATGCCGGTGGTACTGGGCGGCATATTGGTGGCGCTGGGCGTGGCGGTGGCGGCCAAGGGCATGGGCAAGCCCGATGCCGAGGCGCCGGCACCCTGGCCCTGGCGCGGTATCCTGTTGGTATTGGGCACGATCCTGTTCTTTGCCGCCACCATACGCGGGCTGGGCTTTGTTCCCGTCGTGCTGATTTCGGGACTGGCGACGGCCTTGTCGAGCAGCCGCAATTCACTGCTTTCAGCGCTGGTGATCAGCGTGGGCCTGTGCGTGCTGTGCATGCTGATCTTCGTGGTCGGACTGGGGCTTCTGGTGCCCTGGATCGGCCCGTGGCTGCGCTTCTAGGCCGGAGAGAACAAAATGGACCTGATATCCTCGCTCGCTCTCGGCTTTTCGGTCGCGCTCGATCCGATCAATATTCTTTACTGCTTCATCGGCGTGCTACTGGGGACGCTGGTGGGTGTGCTGCCCGGCATCGGGCCGACCGCCACCATCGCCATGCTGTTGCCCATCACCTTCTCGCTCAATGCGGAAACGGCGCTGATCATGCTGGCGGGCATCTATTACGGCGCCCAGTATGGCGGCTCGACCACGGCGATCCTGATCAACCTGCCCGGTGAGTCTTCGGCGGCGGTAACCGCCATCGACGGCTATCAGATGGCCCGCCAGGGAAGGGCCGGGCCAGCTTTGGCGGCGGCGGCCATCGGTTCCTTCTTTGCCGGTTCGGTGGCGACGCTGCTGCTGGCCTTCTTCGCGCCCCCGCTGGCGCGGGCGGCGCTCAATTTCGGCGCGCCGGAATATTTCTCGCTGATCGTGCTGGGCCTGCTGGTTTCCATTGCGCTGGCGCATGGCTCCATCCTCAAGGCGCTGGGCATGATCGTGCTCGGGCTGCTGCTCGGCATGGTGGGCCAGGATATCTATACCGGCACGCCGCGCTTTACCTTCGGGGTGCGCGAACTGTTCGGGGGGCTCAATTTCGTGGCCGTGGCGGTGGGGGTGTTCGGCGTAGCCGAAATCCTGCGCAACCTCGAAAACGAGAAGGAGCGCGAGGTGGGGGTTACGGTGGTCAAGAACCTCTGGCTCACCCGCGACGACGTCAAGCGGGTCATCGCGCCGATCCTGCGCGGCACGGTGCTCGGATCGGTACTCGGCGTGCTGCCGGGGGGCGGGCATATCCTCTCCGCCTTCGCCTCCTATTCAGCGGAAAAGCGGCTGTCCAAGACACCCGAGCAATTCGGGCATGGCGCCATCGAGGGCGTGGCCGGACCGGAATCGGCCAATAACGCGGCGGCGCAGACGAGCTTCATTCCGCTGATGACGCTGGGCATTCCAGCCCACCCTGTCATGGCGCTGATGATCGGAGCGTTCATCCTGCAGGGCATCACGCCCGGCCCGAATGTGATCAACGAGCAGCCGGCTCTGTTCTGGGGCATCATCGCCTCGATGTGGGTGGGTAACCTGCTGCTGGTCATCCTCAACCTGCCGCTGGTGGGGCTGTGGGTGAAGATGCTGTCCATCCCCTATCGGGTGCTGTTCCCGGCCATCGTGCTGTTCGCCTGTATCGGGACCTTCTCGATCAATCAGAACATCTACGATATCTACGCCATCGCCTTTTTCGGCATCCTCGGCTACCTGCTGATCCGCTTCGGCTGCGAGCCGGCGCCGCTGCTGCTGGGCTTCGTGCTGGGACCATTGCTGGAAGAGCATTTGCGGCGGGCGATGATCATCTCGCGGGGCGACCCGATGATCTTCCTGCACCGGCCGATCTCGGCAACGCTGCTGGGCCTGGCGCTGCTGGCGGTGATCATCGCGGTGCTGCCGAGCATAAGGAAGAAACGGACCGAGGTGTTTGTCGAGGACGATTGAGGTTCGACAAATCCCGATGATAACGCTGCCCCCGGAACCTGTTCCGGGGGCTTCTTTTTGTGTGTGGGGGCTGGGCTGGTGGCACGCCCTCGTGGTTCGAGGCTCGTGAGGTGCGCTTCTTCAGCGCCTCGAACCACGAGGGCCTGCCGCGACTACTCCGCCGCGCCGCGTTCTTCCGCCATGGCATCGGGGCCGTTGGGATCGCCTGGCGCTGTCTCGGCGCCCAAATCGGGGAAGGCGACGACGCGGTTGTTGCGGAAGTCGAGGCGGACGACGAGCAGGCCGCGTTCCTCGAACCAGGTCAGCAGGCGCCGGGCGCGGCTGGCCGAATGGGTGCCGTAGAGGCGGGCCAGAGTGGCGTCGGAGGGGCAGGGGGCCGAGGCAAGCGCGGCCTGGGCCAGGACGAGGAAGACGCCCTGCACGTCATCGGTGAGGGTTTCGGAGAGCGACAGGGCCTGCTGCCAGCCATCGGATTGGGCGACCTCGGTATCGGGCGCGACGCGGGCGACGGCGAGGCGGCGCTTGAAGGCCGGCAAAGCCGGCGGTTCGCCGGGGACGCGGCGAATGCGGCAGCGCACCAGGAAGTCCTGGTAAAGCACGGCGACGGTGCGGAAGCTGGCATCTGGATCGCCCAGCAATTCGGCCATGATGGCGTCGATCTGGCGGTCGCGCTCGGCTTCGTCGATCTCGGGGAAGAGGCTTTGCGGGGCCTCCTCGGCTGGCGGGCGGGCGCGGGAGAGCTGGGCCAGCAGCTCATTGGTCGAGGGCGGCGGGGGCGGCGCGGGGCGGCGGACCACCGGGCGGGCCTGCTCGTCGGCCGAGGCGGTGAAGATGAGGTCGGCGGCGTCGACAGGGGCTTCGAAGGGCACCAGCTTGGGGCTGGTGGAGCGGGCCGAGGTTTCCACCGCGCCGATGGTGACCGGCAGGGGACGGCGGGAAATGGCGGGGCCGAGGGCGACGAAGTGGCCGCGGGCGAGGTCGCGAAACTGCTCGGCCTGGCGCTTTTCCATGCCGAGGAGATCGGCGGCGCGGGCCATGTCGATATCGAGAAAAGTGCGACCCATCAGGAAGTTAGAGGCCTCCGCCGCGACATTCTTGGCCAGCTTGGCGAGGCGCTGGGTGGCGATGACGCCGGCCAGGCCCCGCTTGCGGCCGCGGCACATGAGGTTGGTCATGGCGCCGAGGGATAATTTGCGAGCTTCGTCAGACACTTCGCCGGCTGCGGCCGGGGCGAAGAGCTGGGCTTCGTCGACGACGACGAGGACGGGATACCAATGATCGCGGTCGGCATCGAACATGCCGCCGAGGAAGGCGGCGGCGGCGCGCATTTGTTGTTCTACATCAAGGCCTTCGAGATTGAGCACGACGGAAACGCGATGCTGGCGGACACGAGCGGCGATGCGGGTCAGCTCGGCCTCGGTGCGCGTGGCGTCGACGACAGTGTGGCCGTAACGCTCTGACAGCGTTGTGAAATCGCCTTCGGGATCGATGATACATTGCTGTACCCAGGGGGCGGACTGTTCGAGCAGGCGGCGCAAAAGGTGGGACTTGCCGGAGCCGGAATTGCCCTGGACGAGCAGACGGGTGGCCAGCAGCTCCTCGAGATCGAGCGTGGCGGGCGCGGCGCCCGTCGTTGCGCCCATGTCGATTGCTACCTTCATCCGGTCTCCTGATGGCGGGATGGTCCCGGTCAGTCGGGAGAGTCACGCGAGGGAAGAGTTGGTCAGCAGACTGTTAGCATTGACGCGGGCGATTCGTGAAAGGCGGCGGATGGAGAAGGCACAGGGTTGGTGGGAAGGGAGTCCTTGTTGGGTACCCCCTCCTAGCCTCCCTGATAGGGGGAGGAATCCGTGCGGTGGGTGAGGGATGATCGAGTCCCACCCACCACGCGTCACCCTCGGGCTTGACTCGAGGGCTCTGTACTTGCTGGGCGATTGTTAAGTGAAGGGCCCTCGGGTCAAGCAACTGTCGATTGTTTGACGATAGCATTGAGGATGGTGATGAACTTTCTCATTGCAGCGTTGATGGCGAGTTTGAAGGGTTTTCC
>NZ_LMGZ01000003.1 GCF_001427605.1 Devosia sp. Root635
CCCAGGCCTGGGCGATGGCCCGGCATTCGAGCGTCCACTGCGACACATACATGTGGTCGGTATTGTAGGGGTCGTATTTGGAATGGGTCATCATGAAGCTGGGCTGGGTGGCCCGCATGACGTCCACCAGCCGGTCCTTGGCCTCGCGCGTCATTTCCAGCGGATAATCGCCCAGATCGAAGAACTGGATGTCATGCACATCGAGCGCCTTGGCGGCATTCTCGGCTTCGCGCCGGCGCTCGGTCTTGACCGTGTCGAGTGTCATGCCCGGCTTCTTCCAGAGTTTTGCGCTTTCCCCACGCTCGCCATAGGACAGGCAGACGACGGTGACGTCGTACCCCTTGGCAGCATGCAGGGCGATGGCGCCACCACAGCGCCACACGAAATCGGCCGAATGGGCGCTGACGATAAGGGCGGTCTTGCTGGTCATGGTCGTTGGTCCCCTGCGGATATTATACGTGGCTCTTGGGCGGAACCGGCGGCGTGCCATGCGTATGGAAGGTCTCGATGGTCTTGAGGCCCCAGGCCTGGCCACGCTTCCGCTCGGTTTCGGTCCAGGTCACGGTCGGCCAGTCGGGCCGCAGGATCAGCCGCGCCCCGGCATTGGCCAGTTCGACACGATTGCCCGCCGGCTCCCAGACGTAAAGAAAGAACGTGCCCTGGATGGCGTGCTTGTGCGGGCCGGTTTCGATATGGACGCCGTTTTCGAGGAAGATGTCGGCGGCGCGCAATATGTCCTCGCGCTGATCTACCGCATAGGTGACGTGGTGGAAGCGGCCGGTCTGGCCAGTATGGTCTTCCGAATAGGCGACGTCATAGCTCTTGTTGTTGACGGTGAACCAGCAGCCGCCCAGCCTTCCATTGTCGAGCTGGATTTCCTCGGTGACCCGGCTGCCCAGGGCCTCGGTCATGAAGGCCTTGATGGCGCGCACATCCTTGGCCAGCAGGTTGAAGTGATCGAGCCGGCGGGGCGAGCAGCCGCGGCCGTGATAGCGCTGGGCGATATTCTTGAGCGCCGGGCGTTCCGCGGGCGGCGCCTCGTAGACGCGGGTCTCGTAGTAGAGCTCGAAAATGTGTCCGTCGGGGTCGGTAAAGCGGAAGGCGCGGCCATGCCCCTCGTCGCCATCGACCCAGCCGATGGCGCAGCCCATGGCCTCGATCACCTTGACCCGCCGGTCCAGCGCTTCGGGCGATGACGTGCGATAGCCGACATGGCCGATGCCGGTGGTGTGGTGGCGGGTCAGCTTGAGCGTGTGAAATTCGTAATCGTCGAAAGCGCGCAGCCAGGCCACGCCATCCTCGACCAGGCTGGCGGTGAGCCCATAGACGCGGGTGAAGAAATCCAGGCTCTCCTCGAACCGGTCGGTATAGAGCTCGATATGGCCAAGATGGGCGATATCGAAACACGGTTCGGCCATGACAAGCTCCTCCCTCTGCATCCCGCGCGCGCCATGCAGCGACCCGCCTTTTCGGCGTGTTCCGCTGTCTCAGGGCATGGATCGTCGCGCCGGTTGTGTATGCACTATGCGATATCAGTCAGGGTGATGCAACGGCTGTTCGCAGGCCAATTTGTTGATTATCGGCCTTTTTACGACTCCGCTTGATTCGACTCGCCTTAGTTATGTATACATATCGCAGCTGAGGAGGATCGGTATGGGCCTGCTGAATTTCGACCTGCATCCGAATGTGCAAGCATCCCCGTCGCGCGTCGGCGACCTCTCCGACGGCTGGTCCATCGAGGTCATGCCCCGCACCGCGGCCAAGGTGGAGGACTTCCGCGCCCTGCTGCCGCCGGGCACGCGCGTCTATATCGCCCACATCGCCGGCACCCCCATCGAGGACATGGTGACGACGGCGCGGCGGCTGCATGAGGACGGCTTTCCGGTGATGCCGCATTTCCCGGCGCGCGGCATCGCCGATGCCGCCATGCTGGAAGAGTGGATCAAGCGCTATCGCGACGAGGCCGGGGTGACCCAGGCGCTGCTGCTGGGCGGCGGCTATGCGGAGCCGGTCGGCGCCTTCGACAGTTCGGTGCAGATGATCGAGACGGGGCTGTTCGACCATCACGGTTTCACCCATCTGCATGTGGCCGGCCATCCCGAAGGCAATCGCGATATCGACCATGGCGGCGGCACCGCCAATGTCGACAGCGCCCTGCTCTACAAACAGGATTTTGCCGCGCGCACCGATGCGGAGATGGCCATCGTCACCCAGTTCGCCTTCGATACGCGCTCGGTCACCGACTGGGCCGAGCGCATCGCCGATATGGGCGTTACCCTGCCCATCCATGCCGGCATTGCCGGGCCGGCCAAGCTGCAGACGCTGATCCAGTTCGCCCTGTCCTGCGGGGTCGGGCCGTCGATCGGCGTGCTGCACAAGCGGGCGCGCGACCTGACCAAGCTGCTGGTGCCCTATGAGCCGACCGAGGTGGTCGCCGGTTTCGCCGACTACAAGGCGCGCCACAAGCAGAGCCTCATCAGCCAGCTTCATGTGTTCCCGCTGGGCGGCATCAAGACCGCCGCCGCATGGATGAAAAGCCACGCGGCGGAAGAGGCGGCTTTAGCCGCAAACTGAGCGCGACGTATACATTTGCACCGGATGGACGGCCGCACGGCATCGAGACTTGCCGAGCGGGGTCTTGCCTGTGTACACGAAGACAGATCGCGCCGTTTTCCAGGAGACTATGATGACCGCTGCCCGCCCGCCTTTCCGCGCCGACCATGTCGGCTCCCTGCTGCGCAATTCGGCGGTGAAGCAGGCGCGGCACCAGTTCCACGACGAAAAGGCCATTTCCCGCGAGGAGCTGGCTTCGGTCGAGGACGACGCCATCCGTGAGGCGATCAAGCTGCAGCAGGATGTCGGCCTGCCGGTGGTGACCGACGGCGAAATCCGCCGCTCGTTCTGGCATTACGATTTCATGGCCGAGCTCGACGGCTTCAAGTTCGTCGAGCGCGACGTCGCCACCGGCCACAATTTCAAGGGCGCCAATACGCGGCCGATCTTCCCGACCATTACCGGTCCGGTGGATTTCCCCGCCGATCACCCGATGCTCGAGCATTTCAAGTTCGTCGCCGCCAATACCAGCGTCATGCCCAAGATCTCGATTCCGGGCCCGAGCTGCTGCCACTTCCGCGTCGCCAAGGACGATATCACTCACAAGCCCTATCACGACGATGTCGAGCTGCTGTTTGCCGACCTGGCCAAGGCTTACAAAAAGGCCGTGCAGGGCTTCTACGATGCCGGCTGCCGCTATCTGCAGATGGACGACATTTTCTTCGCCTATCTGTGCGATCCCAAGATCCGCGCCGAGAAGCAGGCACAGGGCCTCGATCCGGACTGGCTGATCGAGCAATATGCCAAGATGATGCATGACGCGATCGATGGCCGGCCGGACGACATGGTCATCGGCATGCATATGTGCCGGGGCAATTTCAAATCCACCTGGATCGCCGAAGGCGCCTATGACCCGGCGGCCGATGCCGTGTTCAACAAGACCGGCGTCGATATCTATTTCATGGAATACGACACCGAGCGCGCCGGCGGGCTCGATCCGCTGCGGCTGCTGCCCAAGGGCAGCAAGCGCGTCATGCCCGGCTTCATCACCACCAAGACCGGCGAACCGGAAAGCCTCGACAGCCTGCGCCGCAAGTTCGACGAAGCGGGCAAATATGCCGATCTCGAACAGATGGGGATTGCGCCGCAATGCGGATTCTCGTCCACCGAGGAAGGCAATGCCATCACCGTCGACGACCAGAAGCGGAAGCTGGAACTGGTGGTGAAAACCGCCGAGGCGATCTGGGGTTCGGTTTAGTCGAGAAGGACACCAGAGACCTCATGGCGGGCGGCTCGGACCGGGAGAACCCGGTTCCTGCGCCTCCCTCCCCCTTGAGGGGAGGGATCGAGGGCGGGGGTCCGTCAGCGGGCCATAAGTCTACCCCCTCCCCAGCTCTGCTACGGCCCTGCGGGCCTAGCGGCGCTACCCTCCCCTCAAGGGGGAGGGTGGGCAGGAGCCGAGAGTTCAGCGCAACCTAAGCCCCCAGCTTCAGCCCCAGATAGCGCTCCAGCGTCGCATCGTCCCGCAGCAAATCCGCCGACTTGGCGCGGTGCGCGATCATGCCGCGTTCGATGATGATGGCCTCCTGCGTCAGGCCTAATGCCACCTCGGCATGCTGCTCCACCAGCACCAGCGCAATGCCCTCGTCGGCAGCCATCTGGCGCACGGCGGCGGTGAGCTCCTCGACGATGATGGGGGCCAGGCCCTCGAAGGGTTCATCGAGCAGCAATACGGAAGGATTGGTCATCAGGGTGCGGGCGATGGCCAGCATCTGCTGTTCGCCGCCGGAAAGCTGGTTGCCCATATTGCCGCGCCGCTCGGCCAGGCGCGGGAACAGCGCATAGATGGCGGTGAGGGTCCAGCGGCCGGGCCGGGCGATGACGGTGAGGTTTTCCTCCACCGACAAAGAGGGGAAGATATCGCGCTCCTGCGCCACCCAGCCGAGGCCGAGCCGGGCCCTTTTATGCGGGGCGAGCCGGGAAATATCGGTGCCGCGCCAGTGGATCGCGCCGCGGGCCAGGGTGACGAAGCCCATGGCGGTGAGCAGCAATGTGCTCTTGCCGACGCCGTTGCGGCCGAGCAGCGCCAGGCTCCCATTGGCCGGCAGCGCAAAGGAGACGCCATCGAGCACCACGGCCTCGCCATAGCCGGAGCGGACGTCGCGGAATTCCAGCAGCTTTTCAGCCATGCCCATGCCCCAGATAGACTTCGCGCACGCGCGGATCGCTGCGCACCGTTTCGGGATCGGCTTCGAGCAGCACGCCGCCACCCACCAGCACGATGATGCGCGAAGCGAATTTGAAGACGATATCCATGTCGTGTTCGATGAACAGCACGGAGATATCCGATGGCAGCCCGGCGATCACCGAGAACAATGCCGCGCTTTCATCCTTGGGCACGCCCGCCGCCGGCTCGTCCAGCAGCAGCACCCGCGGCCGCGTCGCCAAAGCCAGCGCGATTTCGAGCAGCCGCTGCTGGCCATAAGGCAGTGTCCGCGTGGTGCGGGTGGCCACGTCGGCGAGGCCGAGCTGGCCGAGAATGGTGAAGCTCTCCTCGATGGCGTCGCCATGGGCCGCGAGCCGCTTCCAGAACTGGCCGGCCGTCCGCTCGCGCTCCATCACCGCCAGCGCCACCGCCTCGATGGGGGTGAGATCGGGAAACAGCGTATTGATCTGGAAGGTGCGGCTGAGGCCACGCCGCACGCGATGGGCAGGCGCCAGCCCGGTGATATCGCCGCCTTCGAGTTCGATACGCCCGGCATCGGGCTTGAGCTGCCCGGTCAGCAGGTTGATCAGCGTGGTCTTGCCGGCGCCATTGGGGCCGATCAGCGCGTGGCGGGCGCCGCGCGGCAGGCTGATGGCCACGTCGCGCGTCACTTCGAGCTTGCCGAAATTCTTCCGGAGCGCCTCGGCGCGCAATACGATGTCTTCGTCCGCCATCATTTGCGCCTGTCGACGATACGGGCGAGGAAGCCCAGAATGCCCGTGGGCATGAACAGCACGACGACCATGAGCAGCAGGCCAATGCCGAAATACCAGTATTGCGGATTGATGCCGGCCAACTGGTCGCGCGCCACGAGGAAGATGATAGTGCCCAGGATCGCGCCATAGAGCCGACCGGTGCCGCCCAGGATGAGCATGACCACCACGTCGGCGGAGCGCTCGAAGCTGAGGGAATCCAGCGCCACCGTATTGGTGGTCTGCGCCATAAGCCCGCCGGCGAGGCCCGCAATGGCGGCCGAGATGGCATAGACCAGCCGCAGGTGTCCCTTGTGGTCCGCGCCGATGGCCGGCATGCGCTTGACGTTTTCGCGGATGCCGCGCAAGGCCAGCCCGAAGCTGGAATTGACCAGGCGGCGGCTCAGGAGGAAACACAGGAAGAGCAGGGCAAGGGTGTAGGCATAGCCGGTATAACCCCACAGGTCGAACTTGAACTGGCCGAAGATCGGCCAGGTGCGGATGCCGCGCAACCCGTCGGTGCCGCCGGTCAGGTCATGCAGGGCATTGGCCAGTTCATAGGTCAGCAGGCCGAGGCCGAGCGTCACCATGAGCAGCGCCAGGTGCTGGACGCGGGTGATGAGGAAGCTGACGATATAGCCGATGATGCCGGCAAACAGGCCCGCCATCAGCAGGCCGGAAACCGGCTCGCCCCAGCCACGCACGCTGATGATGCCGGCGAAATAGGCGCCCAGCCCGAAGAACATGGCATGGCCGAGCGTCACGATGCCGGCGTAGCCCAGGATCAGGTCGACCGAGATGGCGAACAGCGCGGCAATGGCGATCTGGCTGGCCAGCGGCAGATAGGTGGGAAACAGGATGAAGGGCAGCAAAGCCGCCAGCCAGAACAGGATTTCGAAAGGCGACCAGCGGCTGCGGCGGCGCAGCCAGTCACGCGATTCGATGGGAGCGATACTATCGGTCATGGCCCTCTCCCTAGCGCTTGCCGAACAGGCCGAGCGGCCGCACCAGCAGGATGGCCACCAGCAGCAGGTAGATGAGGAAGCTGCCGATTTCGGGCCAGAAATACTTGCCGGCCACGTCGCCGATGCCGAGCAGGGCGGCGCCGACGAAGGAGCCGGTGATCGAGCCCAGCCCGCCCACCGACACCACGATCAGCACATAGACCAGCATCTGGAAGCCGAAGGAGGGCGAGAGCCCGATGATTTCCACCGCCAGCGCACCGCCCAGGCCCGCCAGGCCGCAGCCCAAGGCAAAGGTGATGGCAAAGACGCGCTCGACATCAAGGCCGAGGCCCTGGGCCATGCGCTGGTTGTCCACGGCAGCGCGGATTTGCGCGCCCAGCCTTGTGCGCTCCAGCCCGAAGACCAGCAAGGCGGTGATGATGAGCGCCACCAGGATGATGAAGGCGCGATAGATGCCGAAGCGTACGCCGCCGAATTCAACCGAGCCGCGCAGCCAGTCGGGCAGGATGATGACCTGCTGCACGGTGCCGAAAATGAAGGTGGCGGCTGCGGCGGCGACGAAGACCACGCCGATGGTGAACAGCACCTGGTTCAGCTCGCCCGCCTTGTAGAGCCGGCGAAACAGGCTGCGCTCGATGAGCACGCTGAGCAGGGCCATGGCGATGAAGGCCAATGGCAATGCAGCGAGGAATGGCAGGCCGAGCTGGCGCATCACGGTGACGGCGACATAGCCGCCGAACATGCCGAAAGCGCCGTGGGCCAGGTTGATGAAGTTCATCATGCCCAGCGTGACCGACAGGCCCACCGACAGCAGGAACAACAGCATGCCGAAGGCGAAGCCGTCGAACAGCACGATGACGATCTGGCTGATCATGGAATTGGTCCTAGTGGATCACGCTGCATCTTGGTCAAATTGATTGCCTGGGTCGCACCATGCCGCCACAAACGCCGCAGGACTCCCTCCCCCTTGCGGGGAGGGTTGGGGTGGGGGTGCGGCTGGCCCCGATATCCGGGCCAAACACCCCCCACCCTTGATCCCTCCCCGCAAGGGGGAGGGAGACGACTGGGGCATCAGCGTCCTTTACTTCGCAGCGCCGTGCAGCGGGTCCTTCACATCGGGAATCTCCTGCACGATCACGTTCTGCAGCTCGCCATCCACTTCCTGGATTTCGCGGATATAGACGGTCTGGATCACGTCACGGGTTTCCGGATCGATCGACATCGGGCCGCGCGGGCTGTCCCAGGCCATGCCCTTGGCGGCTTCGACCAGGGCGTCGCCATTGGTATCGCCATTGGTGGCCTTGAGCGCCTCATAGATGAGGTGCATGCCATCATAGCCGCCGATGGAGAACAGGTCGGGCTCGCGGCCGTTATTGGCGGCGGTATAGCCCTCGACATAGGCCTTGTTCAGCGGATCGTCGCGTTCCAGCGTGTAGTGGAAGGTGGTGATGATGCCGCGGGCGGTCTCGCCCATGCTTTCGAGCGCCTCGGGGTGGGTCAGTTCACCCTGGCCGAGCACCTTGATATCGGGCGGAGCCAGGCCACGATCGACCAAGGCCTTGCCGATAGCCGCAGGCTGGGCGCCGCCGGGCACGAAAATGTATACAGCTTCGGGCGAAGCATCGGCGACACGCTGCACATAGGCCGAGAAGTCGGGGTTGGCGACCGGCGTGCGGTCGGCGCCGACAATGGTGCCGCCCATTTCGGTGAAGCCCTTGGCGAAGGACGCCTCGGCGTCGATGCCGGGGCCATAGTCGGCGACCAGCGTATAGGCTTCGCGGATGCCCTGCTCATAGGCCCACTTGCCGAACGAGTAGTTGAGCTGCGGGATGGTGACCGAGGTCCGCACGATATAGGGCGACTGTTCGGTGACGACGGAGGTGGCGGCGTTCATCACCACCATCAGCTTCTGCGCTTCGGTGGCGATTTCGGCAGCGCCGAGAGCCTCGGGCGTCAGCGCGAAACCGGCGAGAATATCGACATTGTCACGTACCACCAGTTCCTGCGCCAGGCGCCGGGCAACGTCGGGAGCCGGACCACCGGTATCGCGCTTGATGAGTTCGATCTTGCGGCCGGCAACCTCGTCGCCATGCTCGGCGATATAGAGATCGATACCGGCCTGGAGCTGGTTGGCGGCATCGGCGAAGGGCCCCGAATAGGGCAGGATGACGCCGATCTTGATGGTTTCCTGCGCCATGGCGCCGGCCGACAGGGTCAAGCCAAGCCCGAGCACTGCAGCCACTGCTGTTCTTTTCAACATGAATTCCTCCCGATAGATTTTTTTGACGAAATGGCGCCGGGGTTTTGACCTCTGTGGCGCCATCGCAACGATGAACTGTATACACGATGCCCAGCTTCGCCAAGAAAAAGCTGGGGTCTGCTTGGCGCGCCAAGCCTTTGAAACGACTGGACGCTTGAGGCGGGCCACGACCCGCTGCCTGGGCGGTCGTCCACCGCTCGGTTCCTCCTCTTTCGCGGTGTCATTCCGGCCCGCGCCGGGGCTGACATCGCGTAGGCTGATGCTCATCCCCTCCCTGCTACACGCGTTCGAGAGCCACGGCGATGCCCTGGCCGACGCCGATGCACATGGTGGCCAGCGCCCGCTTCCCACCGCCCAGCGACAGTTCCAGCGCCGCCGAACCGGCGATGCGGGCGCCGCTCATGCCGAGCGGATGCCCGAGCGCAATGGCGCCGCCATTGATGTTCACATGCGCGGCATCCTCGGGGATGCCCAGGTCGCGCAAGACGGCGATGCCCTGGCTGGCAAAGGCCTCGTTGAGTTCGATCACGTCGAAATCAGCCGGGGTGAGACCCAGCCGGGCGCAGAGCTTTTTGGTTGCCGGTGCCGGGCCCATGCCCATGATGCGCGGCGGCACGCCGGCAGTGGCGCCGCCCAGGATGCGGGCAATGGGCGTCAGGCCATGACGTTTCACCGCCGCTTCGGAGGCAATGATGAGCGCCGCAGCGCCATCATTGACGCCCGAGGCATTGCCCGCCGTCACCGTGCCATTGGGGAACAGCGCCCGCAGCTTGCCGAGCGTTTCGATGGTGGTACCGGCGCGCGGATGCTCGTCCACGGTCACCACGACCGGATCGCCCTTCTTCTGCGGAATGGTGACCGGGGTGATTTCCTTGCCCAGCCGCCCATTCTGCTGCGCGGCCACGGCCTTTTCCTGGCTGCGCACCGCGAAAGCGTCCTGCGCTTCGCGGCTCACGCCGAATTCCTGCGCCACGTTCTCGCCGGTCTCGGGCATGGAATCGGTGCCGTGCAGCTGCTGCATCAGCGGATTGACGAAGCGCCAGCCGATGGTGGTGTCGTAAATCTCGGCATTGCGCGAAAAAGCCGTGCCGGCCTTGGGCAAGACGAAGGGCGCGCGGCTCATTGATTCCGTGCCGCCAGCGATCACCAGGTCGGCCTCGCCGGCCTTGATGGCTCGCGCGGCAGTCAGCACCGCATCCATGCCGGAGCCGCAGAGCCGGTTTATGGTGGTGCCGGTGACAGTGACCGGCAGGCCCGCCAGCAGCAGGCTCATACGCGCCACATTGCGATTGTCCTCGCCGGCCTGGTTGGCATTGCCGAAGATCACGTCGTCGACCGCGTCCCAGTCGAGCCGGCCATTGCGGGCCGCCAGCGCCATCAGCGGGATGGCGCCCAGATCGTCCGGACGCACGGCAGACAGCGCGCCGCCGAAGCGGCCGATGGGGGTGCGGATATAGTCGCAGATATAGGCATCGGCCATCATGACACCTCCGGCGCCACGAGATCGGCGACAGTGCCGGCAATCACCAGTTCCGCCCCGGTCACCGCCTGCAATTGCTCGAGACTCAGGCCGGGCAGCTTTTCGCGCAGCACGAAACGGCCGCCTTCGATGTCGATGACGGCGAGGCTGGTATAGACGCGGGTCACGCAGGCCAATCCGGTCAGCGGCAGGGTGCAATGCTTGACCAGCTTTGGTCGCCCGTCCTTGGTCACATGGTCGGTGATGACGGCGACGCGCTTGGCGCCATGCACCAGGTCCATCGCCCCACCGACCGCGGGTATGCCCTTGGGACCGGTCGACCAATTGGCCAGGTCGCCATTCTCGGCGACTTCATAGGCCCCCAGGATCGCCACATCCAGATGACCGCCGCGCACCATGGCGAAGCTGTCGGCATGGTTGAAAAAAGCCGCGCCGGGCTTCAGCGTCACCGCCTTCTTGCCGGCATTGATCAGGTCCCAGTCCTCCTCGCCCGCGGCCGGGGATTCACCGAAATTGAGGATACCGTTCTCGGTGTGGAAAATGGCCTGGCGCCCCGGCGGCTGGAATTTTGCCACCATTTCGGGGAAGCCGATGCCCAAGTTTACATAGGCCTCGTCCTCGATGTCCTGCGCGGCGCGCCAGGCGATCTGGGCATTGGACAGTTTTTCGGTCATGCGTAGGCCGCCCCTTCGCGCATCAGCGCTTCTTCCTGGCGCGCATCTGCTACTTCCACGACGCGGGTGACGAAGATGCCGGGGGTAATCACCGCTTCGGGGTCGATGCCGCCGGGCTCGACCACTTTTGTCGCCTGCACCACCGTCACCGCGGCGGCGGCCGCCATCAGCGGCGAGAAATTGCGCGCCGCCTTGCGATAGGTGAGGTTCCCCTGCGTGTCGGCCAGCTCCGCCTTGAGCAGCGCCACATCGGCCTTGAGCCAGCGCTCCTGCACATAGGGCCGCCCCTCGAACTCGGCCACCGGCTTGCCCTTGGCGAGGTCGGTGCCGAAGCTGGTGGGCGTATAGAAAGCCGGGATGCCAGCCCCGCCAGCGCGGATACGCTCGGCCAACGTGCCCTGCGGCACGACTTCCAGCGCAATCTCGCCGGCCAGGTATTTCTCGGTAAAGGCGCGCGGATCGGCCGAGCGCGGGAACGAGCAGATCATTTTCGCCACCATGCCGGCATCGATCATGGCGGCAATGCCGATGCGGCCATTGCCGGCATTGTTGTTGACCACGGTCAGGTTCTTCGGACTGCCGGTGGCCTTGAAACGGTCGATCAGCGCATGGATCAGCTCGATCGGGGCGCCCGCGCCGCCGAAGCCGCCGATCATCAGCACCATGCCATCCTCGATGCCCGCTACCGCGGCAGCAAGATCGGCGACCGTCTTGTCCATGGGCGCACGTTCCCCGGTGAATACTGCAGCGACCTACGCATTGGCGCGGCCGGCTCGCAAGCCAATTTGTGCGATATGTTGCATTTGTTCGCATATCGCCCGGAACGACGCCGCTGGCGGCGATCCTTCCGCTAAACCAGGTGAATCTGCTCCACCAGCCGCACGCCCAGCCGCAGACTGGCGCCGGTGGTTACCAGCATCGGCGGCAGGGTGAGCCATTCCAGGGTCCAGGCGGCGCCGGAGCGCTCATATTCATGCACCATGGCCTGCCCCAGAATGCCCGACAGCCCGGCATTCGACCGCGCCAAAGCCACCAGTATCTCGGCATTGACCGGGTTGGCCTTGTGCGCCATGGCCGAGGATCCCCCTGCCCCCTCGAGCCGCAGCGCGCCGACCTCGCTTTGCGCCAGCAGCGCCACATCGGCGCCCAGCTTGCCCAGCGCGCCGCTGATCAGCGCCAGCAGGTTACCCAAACCCACGATGGGGTCGCGCGTCGCCTGCCAGGGCTCGGCCAGGCCCAGGTCGAGCCGGCGGGCCATGGCCGAGGCGATGGAGTCGCCATGTCCCGCGAAACTTCCGCGATCGCCCACCGGCCCGCCCAGTTGCACCACCAGCAGCATGCGGCGCATCGCCGCCAGCGCGCCCAGGTGCCGCCGCAGCGGCGCGCGCCAGCTCTCGATCTTGGCCGCCCATGTCGTTGGCAGGGCCGCCTGCATGCGGGTATGGGCCAGCAGCGGGCGGGGGCCGGCATCCACGCCCAGCGCATCCAATCGCTCCAGCAAGGCGGCGAGCCGGGTCTCGTAGACGTCGAAGACGCGGGCCAGTTGCAGCATGAGAGCCGTATCGATCACATCCTGGCTGGTGGCGCCCTTGTGCAGGGCGGCGCGATGCGGCTCGGCCACCGCGGCCCGCAATTGCCGCACCAGCGCCGGCACCACGACGCCATCCTGCGCCATGCCGGCGGCGAGGTCGGCCCGGTCGGGCACGAAGCCGGCAATGGCATTGCCGATGGAGTCGGCAGCATCATTGGTGATCCAACCCACATCGGCGCTTGCCGAGGCCAGCGCTCGCTCGACGGCCAGCATGGCGGTCAGTTGCGCATCGTCGGACAGCAGCGCGTCGATTTCGGCATCGCCGGCAAGGGCGGAGAGCAGCGGGTTCATGGGGATATGCTACAGAGGTTTGAGATGGGGCAAAAGGCTGGCTTTGTGCCTGGTTCACTCACACCCACCGCGCGTTGGTGGAAACCAGCACGATCCAGCGCCGCCCCCTCACATATCGAAAAACACCGTCTCCTTGTCGCCCTGCAGGTGAATATCGAGCACATAGCGCGGCACGGCCCCATCTTCCTTCCGCGCAATCAGCGTCAGCCTCCGGCGCGGGTCCATGATCTTGTTGAGCACGAAATCCTTGCCATTGGCCTCGGCCTCGTCGTCGAAATAGAGCCGTGTCTGCAGCCCGATATTGATGCCGCGCGCCACGATCCACAGGTTCACATGCGGCGCCATCGGCCTGCCGTCGGGGCCGGGCACCGGGCCGGGCTTGATGGTCTCGAAGCTGAACACGCCCTCGCCATTGGTCGGCTGGCGGCCCCAGCCGGTAAAGGCCGGCGCCGAATTGGAGTTCGGCCCCATCGGCGCCACATAGGAGCCGTCGGCATCGGCCTGCCAGAGTTCGAGCAGCGCGTCATTCACCACCGCGCCCGAACCATCGATGATGCGGCCCGAGATGATGATGCGCTCGCCTTTGGTGTCCTCGGTCAGCATGGTGCTGCCCGGATCGGCGTCATAGACGCCCCTGATTTCGGCGAAATTGGGCGTCAGCCCGATATGGACATAGGGGCCAGCCGTCTGCGACGGCGTCTCTTTCAGTGTCGGAACCGGATGCAGCATCAGTTCCCCTCCAGCTTGTTCTCGAACATGGTCGAACGGCGGCCGCGCAGCACGATATCGAAGCGATAGGCCAGCGCATCCATGGGCGTGGTATTGTGGCGGTCGAGCCGGGCGATGAGCTGGTCGATGGCCGACTTGTCGGCGATGGAGCCGACGATGGGGCATTGCCAGATCATTGGGTCGCCTTCGAAATACATCTGCGTGATCAGCCGTTGCGCGAAGGCATGGCCGAAGACCGAGAAGTGGATATGGGCCGGCCGCCAGTCATTGCCGCCATTGGGCCAGGGATAGGCGCCCGGCTTGACGGTGCGGAACGAATAGAACCCGTTCTCGTCGGTGACCGCCCGGCCGCAACCGCCGAAATTGGGGTCGAGCGGGGCGAGATAGGCCTCCTTGCGGTGGCGATAGCGGCCGCCGGCATTGGCCTGCCAGAATTCGACCAGCGTCTCGGGCACCGGCCGCGCATTCTCGTCGAGCACCTGGCCGTAGACGATCAGCCGCTGGCCGATGGCTTCGCTGCCATCCTGGCTGTAATTGCGGATCAGGTCATTATCGAGCGGGTTGAGGCTGGAATGGCCGAAGGTCGGCCCGGTCAGCTCCGAGGCGGTGCCGCCCAGCGACAGCAAGGCGTGCTTGGGCGCACGAAATGTCGTGCTTTTGTAGCCCGGCGTATTGGCCGGCGGGTGCCAGTCGCGATTGCGCGGATAGAGCGCCCCATCGGCCCCCGGTAGAATTATGCCGCTCATTGTCCCGTCTCCCGCTTGGCCAGTTCTTCCCTGGCAATTCTGAAGGCCCTGTTGGCTGCCGGCACCCCGGCATAGACCGCCACATGCAGCAGGGCTTCCTTGATATCGTCCGGCGAACAGCCGGTATTGATCGTGGCCCGCACATGCATGGCCACTTCCTCATCATGCCCCAGCGCCGCCAGCAGCGCGATGGTGATCATCGAGCGCTCGCGCTGCGTGAGCCCCGGCCGCGACCAGACCGAGCCCCAGGCCCCTTCGGTGATGAAGGTCTGGAAATCGTCGTCGAACGGCGTCTTGCGCGCGGTGGCGGCATCGACATGCGCATTGCCGAGCACCGACCGGCGCGTCGCCATGCCCGCTTCGAAGCGCGTAGGTTCAGCCATGGGCATTCTCCTTGAGGAAGCCGTGGATCAGCGCCGCCAGCTCGGCCGGCCGCTCGATGGATGGAATATGGCCGACGCCCGCCAGGATTTCGAAGCGCGCGCCGGCAATGGCATCGGCACAGGTCCGCACCAGATCCACCGGAGTCGAGCGATCGGCTTCGCCCGCCACGACCAGCGTCGGCGTGGTGATCGCGGCAATCTGCCCGGTGAGATCGGCGTCGCGCAAGGTGGCGCAGGTGGCGGCATAGCCTTGGGCATCGCTGCGCAGGAACAGGTTGCGCCAGCCGGCCAGTTCATCGGCGCGCTGCTGGAAGCCGGGGCTGAACCAGCGCTCCATCACCATGTCGGCAATGGCGCCCAGCCCGTCCTTGCGCACCGTGTCGATACGGGCATTCCAGCCGGCGGCGTCGCCCACTTTCGGGGCCGTGTCGCACAGCACCAGAGCCGCCAGCCGCTCAGGCGCGCGCAGGGCAAAGCCCTGGGCGATGAGCCCGCCCACCGAAACCCCGGCCAGCGCCAGCCGGTCGATACCGAGATGATCGAGCAGGCCCGTGAGGTCGTCGACATGATCGTCCAACGTATAGTCGCCCGGCGGCGTGTCGCTCAAGCCGTGGCCGCGCTTGTCGTAGGACAGGACGCGGTAATGGGTGGACAGGCGCGCGATGACACCACCCCAGATGCGGGCATCGGTGCCGAGCGAATTGGCCAGCGCCAATACCGGCGCCCCATCAGGCCCCGCCAGCCGGTAATGCAGCAGCACGCCATTGATGCGAGTGAAATCCATTTCGCCTCCCCGGCCGATATAAGACGCCGGCGGCGGGCAAGTAAAATGACGAGTGCGGGGAGAATTATAACCTGTAGATTATGATACAAGTGAACGATAGCATATGGAAACTGATCGGCTTCGATATCTCACTTCCTTGCGAAAGGCCTGTTAACCTTGGATTTTCGCGTTTCCCCTTCTCCCCTTGTGGGAGAAGGTGCCCGAAGGGCGGATGAGGGGGCACTGCGTTTTCCATAAGCATTGACGCATGGGATAGCGCTGTCCCCTCACCCGGAAATCCGCTGAACGCGGATTTCCACCCTCTCCCACGAGGGGAGAGGGTCAGCCCGGCCTCATGCGTCCGGGTCGGTGCCGACGACAACGAAACATAACCGGAGCCCCCAAATTGCCCCAGCGCATCGATCCCCGCATCAAGCTGCGGCACCTCACCTGCTTTCTCGAAGTGGCGCGGCTCAACAGTGTGGTCAATGCCGCCGAGGCGCTGCATGTCAGCCAGCCCGCGGTGTCCAAGACCATTCAGGAACTCGAACATCTGCTTGGCGGCAGCCTGTTCGATCGCAGCAAGCGCAACCTCTTTCTCACCCCCTTTGGCGAAACCTTCCATCGCTATGCCTCGACCAGCCTGGCCGCCCTGCGGCAGGGGCTCGACGTGGCGCGGGGCGCCCATGAGGCGGTCACCATCCGGGTCGGCGCCCTGCCCACCGTTTCGGCGCGCATCCTGCCCGGCGCGGTCGCGGGTTTCACCGCCCGCAGCCCCGGCATCCATACCCGCATCACCACCGGCCCCAACGATTACCTCCTGACCCTGCTGCGCACCGGGGACGTCGATTTCGTCATCGGCCGCATGGCCGAGCCCGACGCCATGGCGGGCCTTTCCTTCGAACATCTCTATTCCGAGCGTGTGGTGATGGCCGTCCGGCCAGGGCACCCGCTGCTGGGCGAGCGCCATTTCAACCTCACCATGATCGAGCGCCACCAGACGCTGATGCCGACGCCCAGTTCGCTGATCCGCCGGCTGGTCGATCGCATGCTGCTGACCCATGGCATCACCGATCTGCGCGACGAGGTGGAAACCGTTTCCGACGCTTTCGGCCGCGCCTATATAAGTCAGACCGACGCGGTGTGGATCATCTCGGAAGGCGTGGTGGCCAATGATGTCGCCGAGGGCCAGTTGGCCCTGCTGCCCGTCGATACCAGCGAAACCACCGGCCCGGTCGGCTTCACCACCCGCACCGACACCGCGCCAAGCCTGGCCGCCAGCAGCCTGATCCAGTCGGTCCGCGACGTGGCGGCCGGGGTGGGGTGATCTTGCCACGCACCACTGAACGTCATCCTCGGGCTTGACCCGAGGACACTTCACTTACCCAGCGCTCCGCAAGTACAGAGCCCTCGGGTCAAGCCCGAGGGTGACGATCCAGTTTAGGGGCACCACCCTACTCCCGCCGCCGAAACGCCGCCGGCGTCACCCCCAGCACCCGCTTCAGCACTCGGGTAAAGTAGGCCGGGTCCTCGTAGCCCAGCCCGGCGCCGATCTGCTTGATGGTGAGCGTGGAGAACAGCAATTGCCGCCGCGCCTCCAGCGCGATGCGGCGCTCGATCACGGTCAGCGCCGAAATGCCCAGCTCCTGCCGGCAGACGCGGTTGAGGTGGGTCGGGCTGATCCCCAGACCCTTGGCATAATCGGCAATGCGCCGCGTCTCGCGGAACCGCTGGTCCACCAGCCAGCGGAAGGCCGTGGCATGGAAGCGGGCGCGGGCGGCGCTGGGGTTGCGCGGCGCCGGCTGGTTGCGGCCGCGATGCAGCGCCACCTGCAGCAGGGTGATATGGGCGCGCATCGCCAGATCATGCCAGCCGCCCGGCCGGTCGGCTTCGGCCAGCAGCACATCCAGCACGCTGTTGACCTCGGCCGTGCCGCTGGTGATGACGCCGGCCGGCGGCGCTTCGAGCCCCTCGGCCACGTCGCGCTCCATCAGCGTCACCACCACGCCCTCGACATCGTCGCTGAACACATAACCATGCACGGCCAGCGCCGGCACCACGACGATGGCCGGAGGCTTGAGATCGAACTGTTCGCCATCCAGCGTCACGAAGGCCCAGCCGCCAGTCAGGCTCAGGATTTGGAAGAAGTGCTCATGCCGATGCGGAACGATGCGATAGCCATGCAGGCGACTGCGCGACTGGATGGTTTCCCAGTGCAGCCAATCATAGGGGCGGGTACTGTCCGCCTCCCCGTAAAGCGCATATGTCGGAACGCCATTCATGTTCGGATAGTGCAAGAGATTGCACCCCCTGTCCATTCACGCGAAGCCGTTATTGCGCATGCTACTGCTAACGTTAGGGGAACCAATTGCGCAGTCAGGTTGTCATTGTGGGAGCCGGTCCGGCCGGGCTGATGCTGGGCCGCCTGCTCGAACTGGCGGGTGTCGACGCCGTCATTCTCGAGCGCAAAAGTGCCGATTATGTGCTGGGCCGCATCCGGGCCGGCGTGCTCGAACAGGGCAGTATGGACCTGATGGACCGGGCGCAGGCGGGCCAGCGCATGCACCAGGAAGGCCTTATTCATCAAGGGGTTGAGCTCAGCTTCGATGGCGACGGCCAGCGCATCGATTTCGCGGCGCTGATCGGCCGCCATGTCATGGTCTATGGCCAGACCGAAGTGACGCGCGACCTGATGGTGGCGCGGCAGGCCACCACCATCTACGAGGCCGAGGATGTCGAATTGCACGATTTCGACGGCAACCCCTTCGTCACCTATCGTCAAGGCGGGTTAACGCATCGCATCGACTGTACCTTTATTGCCGGTTGCGACGGCTATCACGGGGTGGCTCGGCGCAGCGTTCCCGCCGCGGCGCTGACCACGTTCGAGCGGGTTTATCCCTTTGGCTGGCTTGGCGTTCTGGTCGATCGGCCACCGGTCGCCCACGAGCTGATCTATGCCCATCACGCGCGCGGTTTTGCCCTCTGCTCGCAGCGCTCGCCCACCCGCAGCCGCTACTACGTGCAGGTGCCGGCGGACGAAAAGGTGGAGGCCTGGTCCGACAGCCGTTTCTGGGACGAACTCCGCATCCGGCTCAACCCCGCCACCGCAGAAGCCTTGCAAACCGGGGCTTCCATCGAAAAATCCATCGCCCCCCTGCGCAGCTTTGTCGCCGAACCGCTGCGCTTCGGCCGCCTGTTTTTGGCCGGCGACGCGGCCCATATCGTGCCGCCGACCGGGGCCAAGGGCCTCAACCTCGCCATGAGCGACGTCGCCGCCCTGGCCGATGCGCTCATCGATTTTTTTGGCGAGCATTCGGTCGCCGGCATCGATGCCTATTCAGCTAAAGTCTTGTCGCGCATATGGAAAGCCGAGCGGTTCAGTTGGTGGATGACCAGCCTGCTCCACACTTTCCCCGAGACCGGCGCCTTCGGCCGCCGTATCCAGCGGGCCGAGTTCGACTATCTGGCCGGCTCGGTCGCCGCGCAGCAAAGCCTCGCCGAAAACTATACCGGCCTGCCAACCTAAGCATTTCAAATAAATGGGCTTTTCGCCCTCCCACCGAAATCCGGGGCCTCTGGCCACCGGAGCGACAGGCTTTTCTGCGCTTAAAAACCGGCCGCCCACCGGACTCGACTCCCTCATATATTTGATATATCACCGCCTCATATATTTGATATATCAGTTAAGGCGGAACGATGGGCAGCGCGGAAGAGGACAGTGCGGAACGCCGCCCGTTGAACCGGCGGCTGGCGCCGAATTCGGGCAATCCCGCAGCGCCGAACCGGGCACCCAGCGTGGCTTCGACCATCCATGCAAGGCTGCGCAGCGAGATCGTTTCGCTGGCGCGCAAGCCGGGCGAACCGCTCGCCGAAAAGGCCATCACCGAGGCCTATGGCGTCAGCCGCACGCCGGTCCGCGAAGCCATCCTGCGGCTGGCCGACGAGGGACTGGTGGATATCTTCCCGCGCTCGGGCACCTTCGTCGCCCGCATCCCCCAGCACGGCCTGTCCGAGGCCGTGGTGATCCGCATGGCGCTGGAGGAAAAGTCGGCGCGGCTGGCGGCCGAGCGGGCGACGCGCAGCCAGGTCATGGTGGTGCAGGCCATTGTCGAACAGCTCCGCGAAAGCCAGGCCGCCGGCGACCAGGCCGCCTTTCACGCCGCCGACGAACATTTCCACGCCACGCTGGCCGAAATGGCCGGATATCCCGGCATCTGGGCGCTGGTGCAGCAGGTCAAAATCCAGGTCGACCGCTATCGCCGGCTGACGCTGCCGCAGGAAGGCCGCATGCAGCGCGTCATCGAAGAGCATCAGGCGATCCTCGATGCCGTGGCGGCACATGATCCCGATCGCGCCGCGCTGCATATGAACGGGCATCTGGGCGCGCTGATCGCCAGCGTCGAGGATATCCGCCACGTCAATCCCGACTATTTCGCGGGAGGCGGCCATGGCGACTGACCGGCGGCCCGCACAACTCCTCATGGGGATGGGGATGCGGCCATGACGTACCAGCTCGATTTCACGAGCCTCGGCGCCTATTGGCCGCAATTCCTGGCTGGAGCGCTGACGACACTCCAATTCACCCTCTACGCCACCGCGCTGGGGCTGGTGATCGGCATTGTCGGCGCCATTGCTCGCGGCAGCCACGTCGGCTGGCTCCGTCTCGTCGCCGGGATCTATGTCGAAGTGGTGCGCAACACGCCCTTCCTCATCCAGATCTTCTTCCTGTTCTTCGGGCTCGCCTCGCTGGGCCTGCGCATGCCGATCTTCGTGGCGGCGGTGCTGGCCATGGTGATCAATGTGGGCGCCTATTCCACCGAAATCGTGCGCGCGGGCATCGAGTCGGTGCATCCGAGCCAGATCGAGGCGGCCGAGTCGCTGGGGCTGTCGCGCTTCCAAATCTACCGCGACATCATCCTCAAACCGGCGCTGGAGCGCGTCTATCCATCGCTCACCAGCCAGTTCACGCTGATGATGCTGATGAGTTCGGTGACCTCGCAGGTCTCGGCCGAGGAGCTGACCGGCGCGGCCAATAACATCCAGTCGGTCACCTTCCGCTCGATGGAGACCTACCTGATCGTCGGGCTGCTCTACCTGCTGCTGACTCTGCTGCTCAAAGCCGGATTCTGGGGGCTGGGCCAGGTCCTGTTCCCGCGCCGCCGGCGCCTCGGCACGGTTTTGTGAGGAACGAGCATGCCAACCGGATTCAACCTCAACTACCTGATCTACCTGTTCCAGGGCATGGGCTGGACGGTACTGCTGTCGCTGCTGGCCTTCGTGTTCGGCGGCCTGGGCGGGTTCCTCGTCATGCTGGCGCGCATCTCGCGCATCGAAGCGGTCCGCCGCATCGCCAATGTCTATATCCAGGTGGTGCAGGGCGTTCCCCTGCTCATCATCCTGTTCATCGTCTATTTCGGCCTTGGCATTCTCGGGGTCAGCATGCCCCCGCTAGTGGCTGCCGGCCTGGCGCTGATGATCTATTGCAGCGCCTTCCTCGGCGAAATCTGGCGCGGCTCGGTCGAGGCGGTGCCGCGCACGCAGACCGAAGCGGCCGAATGCCTGGCGCTCACCCGCTGGCAGGTGCTGCGCGACGTGGTGCTGCCGCAAGCCATCCGCATCGCCACGCCGCCTACGGTCGGGTTCCTGGTGCAGGTGCTCAAGAGCACGTCGCTGGTTTCGGTGATCGGCTTTGTCGAGCTGACGCGGGCCGCCCAGGTCATCAACAACACCATCTTTCAGCCCTTCGCGATCTTCGGCATCGCCGGGGTCATGTATTTCGCGCTCTGCTACCCGCTGTCGCTGTGGAGCCGCATCCTCGAGAGGAAGTTGAATGTCGGTCGCCGTTAAGCTCGAAGACGTCCACAAAAGCTTTGGTGCCGTCGAGGTGCTGAAGGGCGTTTCCTTCGAGGTCGCGCCGGGGGAAGTGGTGGCCATTATCGGCCGCTCCGGCTCGGGCAAGAGCACCGCGCTGCGCTGCATCAACCGGCTGGAAAAGGTCCAGTCCGGTGTGATCGAGGTCTGTGAGCGGCAGGTCAACGATGCCAAGCTCGACCTGCGTGCCCTGCGCCAGGACGTGGGCATCGTGTTCCAGAGCTACAACCTGTTCCCCCACCTCACCATCGCGGAAAACATCATGCTGGCACCGCGCCGGGTGAAGCATATCACCCGCGCCGCCGGTCGGGCGCTGGCGCTCGAAAAGCTGGCTCAGGTGGGGCTGGAAGAAAAGATCGACGCCTATCCCGAGCAGCTTTCAGGTGGACAGCAGCAGCGTGTCGCCATCGCCCGCTCGCTGGCCATGTCGCCGCGGGTCATGCTGTTCGACGAGGTCACCTCGGCGCTCGACCCCCATCTCACCGGCGAAGTGCTGCGGGTGATGGAGACCTTGGCCAAGGGCGGCATGACCATGATCGTGGTTACCCACGAGATGGGCTTCGCCCGCCGCGCCGCCGACCGCGTCATCTACATGCATATGGGGACGGTCTGGGAAAGCGGCTCGGCCGACATCCTCACCAACCCACAAACGCCGGAACTGCAGGACTTTCTGGCGAACGAGCTCTGAAAGCAGAGAACCGCCCCGAAGGGCGGCATTTACGGAGGAGGACTCAAATGAAACGCAGAACCCTGCTCGGCTTGGCGGCCGCGGCAATCATCGTGGCGGCGGCGCCGGCTTCGGCCGCGTCACTCGCCGAAATCCAGGCGGCTGGAAAAATCCGCATCGCCGTGGTGCCGGGCGTGCCGCTCTTCGCCTTTGTCGACGCCAATCTCAATCTCACCGGCTCGGATGTCGAGATTTCGCGCCTGATCGCCAAGGATCTGGGCGTCGAGATCGAATTCGTCGAAATCGCCAATGCGGCACGCGTGCCGACCATCCAGGCCGGAACGGCCGATATCCTGGTGGGGAACCTTGCCATCACGCCGCAACGCCAGGAAGTGATCGACTTCACGGTGCCCTATTCGACGCTCGACATCATCGTCGGCGCGCCGGAACGCTATGGCATTACCGGCTATGAATCGCTGGAAGGCCAGCGCGTCGGGGTGACCCGCGCCACGGTCAACGATACGCTCATCACCGAACATTCCCCGAATGCCGAGCAGGTTCGCTTCGAGGACGATGCCACGCTGATCACGGCGCTCGCTTCCAAGCAGCTCGACATCGTCTCCACCCAGGGCGCGGTGCTTGCCGCTATCAACGAGCGGCGGGCCGACGATCCGCTGGAGGTCAGCTTCGTGCAGCAGTCGCTCGACCTGGGCATTGCCCTGCCCAAGGGCCAGCCGGAACTGCTGGCCTGGCTCAATGACTGGGTGAAGAAAAACTTCGCCGACGGCACGCTGCCCAAGCTGTTCGAGAGCTTCCACGGACGCGAGCTGCCGGCCGACCTGGTCGACCGCGTCCACTAAGGGCCGAAATCCCGGCGGTCGCGGCGCATCGTCGTCGCGGCCGCTTGTTCTAGACCTTGTAGATGCGCTCGGCATTGCGGTGCAGCAGGCTGGCCTGCTCGTCCGGGCTGGCGCCCCCGATGATCTCGCGCGTTGCGGCAACCCAATCGGTGAGGGTGCCGCCTGTGGTGGTGGCGACCGGGTGATCGCTACCCCAGACGACGCGATCCCAGCCGAAACTTTCGATCATATGCTCGACATAGGGGCGCAGCGTTGCGGCCGTCCAGCCGGGGTCGCAGTGGTTGACCAGGCCCGAAACCTTGCCGACCACATTGGGATTGCGGGCGATTTCGGTGATCGAGGCACGCCAGGGATCGACCCCCTGCCCGTTGATATCGGGATTGCCGCAATGGTCGAGGATGAAGGTGACATCAGGCGCCCGCTGCGCCAACGCCACGCCGAGGTGGAGCTGGTCGGCGCGCAGGCAGAGATCGAAGCTCAGGTCATAGTCCGGCAGGTGGCGGATGTTCTCGATGAACAGGTCGGACTGGCTGAGGTCGTCGGGGGATTCGTGGAGGATGCGGCGGACGCCCTTGACGTGGGGGTGTTCGCTCAACTGTTCGATCTGGTCGACGAAATTCATGTGCTCGGGCCGGCAGGCGGCGATGGCGCCGGCAATGCGCGGCAGGCCGAGCACGAATTCGGTCTCGCCCAAAATGTCGGGTTCGGCGACATCGACTTCCATGTGGAGCGCGGATTCGATGCCCAGCGGCACGGCCTCGGCGAAGTAGGATTCGAGGCTCCAGGGTCTGTTGATTTTCGGAGCGTTGCCCAGCCAGGGATAGCGGAAGCGGTCGGGGTAGATCAGGTGCAGGTGGGTATCGAGGATGCGCATAGGTTCTCTGGGCTCCGTGCCACGCCCTCGTGGTTCGAGGCTCGTGAAGAACTCGCACCTCACCATGAGGGCTACTGTAAACTCAATTCCTTCAGTAGCCCTCATGGTGAGGCGGGGGCGTAGCGACCCTCGAACCACGAGGGCGTGGCACCTAGTCTGTCGACCTTTGCGTGACCTCTTTGCCCGCCTGTTGCAGCAGTTTCAGCACGGTGGGCATGTCGGGGGCGTCGAGCTTGTCGAGGCGCTGGGTATAGGGGCAGGTGAGGACGGCGATGACGGTGCCGAGCGGGCCGAAGATCGGCACGGTGAGGTTGGAAACCCCGGCAACCTGGGCGCTGGGCATCATTTCATAGCCCTGTTCGCGCACGCTTTCGAGCCTTGCCTCCAGACCCTTGGGCATTTTTTCAGGGCTGCCCATATCCTGCTCTTCAAGCATCAGCACGCGTTCCTCGGGGGTGGAAAAGGCCAGGAAAACATGGCCTGAGCCGGTATTGACCAGGCCAATGCGGCTGCCGACGCGGATCGAGACATTCCAGTAGCCGGGGCCATCGACCTGGGCGATGACGACCAGGATATTGCGATCCTGCACCACCATGTGCACGGCCTGTTCGGCGCGCAAGGCGAAGTGGCGCAGCACCGGCATGGCCTGGCTGACCATGCGGTGCAGAGGCGGCCTGGCATGGCCCAGTTCGAACAGCTTTAGCGTGATTTCATAGCGGTCTTCGGGGGTGCGGCGGACATAGTCGCGGCGCACCAGCCGGTCGAGCATGCGGTAAATCTCGTTGGGGGACCGCTCCAGCGCCTTGGCGATTTCGGCCTGACTCAGGCCATCGGCGGTGCGGGCCAGCAGCTCGAGAATGTCGAGACCCTTGTCCAGCGCCGGGGCGCGATAGCGGTCGTTGGGGTCCTCTGTCATGCGCCTCCTCAAGTGCCCTATTGCTAACAGACTGTTAGCATCGAGTGTCACCAATCGCGGGTTTTGTCTCCGCCGCAACTGACATGTTAGCCCTTGCCACGTCGCTTCATTTATGAATAGATTGTTTGCAGGCGCATCGCAAGAATGCGCAGGAGGACAATCCAGCATGCTGACCCCAGCCCCGACAGCAGTGTCGTCGAGCGCCGATGCGGCCTCGATTCCGCTTGTCGACATGGTGGGTATCGACAAGTCCTTTCCCGGCGTCCGCGCGCTGTCGCAGGCCCGGTTCGAACTCAAGGCCGGTGAAGTCCACGCCCTGATGGGCGAAAACGGCGCCGGCAAGTCGACGCTGATGAAAATCCTGTCGGGGGTCTATTCCCGCGATGCCGGCAGTATAAGGCTCAACGGCCAGCCCGTGGATATCGTATCGCCGCGCCAGGCGCAGGATATGGGCATCGGCATCATCCATCAGGAACTAGCGCTGATGCGCGACCTGACGGCGGCGCAGAACATCTTCATCGGCCGCGAGCCGCGCCGTTTCGGCCTGCTCGATGAAGGTGCGCTGAACCGCGCGGCGCAGGCCATTTTCGACTCGATGAATTTGCGGCTGAGCCCCACCGTGCTGGTGGAGAGCCTGACCATTGCCAAGCAGCAGATGGTCGAGATCGCCAAGGCGCTCTCCTATCGCTCGCGCGTGCTGATCATGGACGAGCCGACGGCGGCGCTGAACGATGCCGAGATCGCCGAGTTGTTCACCATCATTAACCGGCTGAAGGCCGAGGGCGTTGGCATTGTCTACATCTCCCACAAGATGGACGAGATCAAGCGTATCTCGGACCGAGTCACGGTGATGCGGGACGGCGAATATGTCGGCACCGTGCCGGCCGCCGATACGCCGATCGAAACCATCATCTCGATGATGGTGGGGCGCACGCTGACCAATGAAGCGCTCGATATTCCCAATACGGCCGCCAATCCGGTGGCGCTCGACGTGCGCGGGCTTAATCGCGGCCGCGAGATCCGCGATGTGAGCTTTTCTGTGCGCAAGGGCGAAATCCTCGGTCTGGCCGGGCTGATGGGCGCCGGACGGACGGAAGTGGCCCGCGCCATTTTCGGCGCCGATCCGCGCGACAGCGGCGACATCTGGGTCAATGGCAGCAGGGTCGGCATATCCTCGCCCACGGACGCGGTGCGGGCGGGGATCGGCTATCTCAGCGAAGACCGAAAGCATTTCGGGCTCGCGACCGGGCTCGACGTGCGCAACAATATCGCGCTGGCCAGCCTCGAACGTTTTGTCGGGCCTGGCGGCGTCATCAATGACGGGGCCATGCATGAGACGGCGGAGAAATATATCCGCCAGCTAACCATCAAGACCCCCAGCGATACGCAGGAAGCGAGGCTGCTCTCCGGTGGCAACCAGCAGAAGGTGGTCATCGCCAAATGGCTGCTGCGCGACTGCGATATCCTGATTTTCGACGAGCCGACACGCGGCATCGATGTCGGGGCCAAGGCGGAAATCTACAAGCTGCTCAATGCACTGGCCGAGCAAGGGCGGGCGATCATCGTGATTTCGTCGGAACTGCCGGAGATCTTGCGGCTCAGCCATCGCATCGCGGTGATGTGCGAAGGCAGGCTGACCGGGACGCTGCCGGGCGGAACGAGCCAGGAAGAGATCATGCGGCTGGCGACGTTGCGCGAGGCGGCGATGGCGGTGCGGCATGCTGGGTAGCCGTTGCTCACATGATTTTGCGCTCTTGCGCACCCTCCCCCTTGAGGGGAGGGCTGGGGAGGGGGTGGTTCGGTGGGTCACCGATGGACCCCCACCCCCGACCCCTCCCCTCAAGGGGGAGGGGAGGCCGACTGATGCGCCGGAGGACACTCATGACTGACACAACAGCAACTCCTGCCAAGTCCGGCATTCGTATTTCCGGCGCTTTCCATCGGCTGCTCGCCTTTTCCGGGCTGATTGCGCTGGTGGTGGTGTTTTCCCTCGCCTCGCCGAACTTCATGCAGACGCAGAATGTGCTGGCCATCCTGCAGGCGACCTCGGTCAACGGCGTGCTGGCCATTGCCGCGACGCTGGTTATCATTACCGGCGGCATCGATCTCAGCGTGGGTACGCTGATGACCTTCTGCGCGGTGATAACCGGCGTGGTGCTGACCAATCTGTGCATGCCGCTGCCGCTGGGCATCCTGGCCTCGATCCTGGCTGGCTCCTTTTGCGGGCTGATCTCGGGCGTCATCATTGCCAAGCTCAAGGTGCCGCCCTTCATCGCCACGCTGGGCATGATGCTGATCCTCAAGGGTCTGTCGCTGGTCATTTCGGGCACCAAGCCGATCTATTTCAACGACACGCCCGGCTTCGACCAGATCGCCCGCGGTTCGCTGGTGGAGGCGATCCTACCCGCCGTGCCGCTGCCCAATGGCGTGCTGATCCTGTTTGCCGTCGCCATCTTCGCCGCCTTCGTGCTGAGCAAGACGGCTTTGGGCCGCTACACCTTCGCGCTGGGCAGCAATGAGGAAGCGGTGCGCCTGTCTGGCGTCAATGTCGATCGCTGGAAGATCGCGGTCTATGCGCTGGCCGGCTCCATCTGCGGCGTCGCCGGCCTGCTCATCGCCAGCCGCCTCAATTCGGCGCAGCCGGCGCTCGGACAGGGCTACGAGCTCGACGCCATCGCGGCGGTGGTCATCGGCGGCACGTCGCTTTCGGGCGGGCGCGGCACCGTGCTCGGCACGCTGATTGGCGCGCTCATCATTTCCGTGCTGGCCAATGGCCTGCGCATCCTTTCGGTGGCCCAGGAATGGCAGACGGTCGTGACCGGCTCGATCATCATCCTGGCCGTCTATGCCGATATCCTGCGGCGCCGCACACTTTAGGCGCCGACGATCCCTGTGCCCTCACGGCACCAACAAGAGGCCGGCAAGGCCCATGCGACACGAATTCAACTCAACGGGAGGATTTCCATGCTCACCAGACGTACCCTGCTCGGCGCCATCAGCGCCATCGCTCTCCTGACCGCCGGCGGCGCTGCCTCGGCCCAGGAGGCCTATGACATTGCCCTGATCTCCAAGGGCTTCCAGCACCAGTTCTGGCAGGCCGTGAAGGCCGGTGCCGACCAGGCTGCCGCCGATCTCGGCGTGACCGTGACCTTCGAAGGTCCGGAAAGCGAGACCCAGGTCGACCGCCAGATGGACATGCTGGCTGCCGCCCTGTCGCGCGGCCCCGACGCCATCGGCTTCGCGGCGCTCGACAGCCAGGCTGCAACCCCGCTGCTGCAGCAGGCCAAGGATGCCGGCATTCCGGTCATCGCCTTCGACTCCGGCGTCGACAGCGACATTCCGCTGACCACGGCGACCACCGACAACGTGGCTGCTGCCGCGCTGGCGGCCGACGTGATGGCCGAGCTGATCGGCGGCGAAGGCAAGGTCGCCGTGGTGGCCCATGACCAGACCAGCCGCACCGGCATCGACCGGGTCGACGGCTTCGTCAACCGCATCAAGGAAGCCTATCCCAACATCGAAGTGGTGACCGTGCAGTATGGCGGCGGCGACCAGTTGCAGTCGACCGAAATCACCAAGTCGATCCTGCTGGCCAATCCAGACCTCAAGGGCATTTTCGGCGCCAATGAAGGCTCGGCCATCGGTGTTGCCAATGGCAAGACCGAATTGGGCAGCGATGTCGTGGTCATCGGCTTCGATTCGGGCGCGGCGCAGAAGGGCATGGTCGAGAGCGGCGTGATGGCCGGCGCCATCACCCAGAACCCGGTCGGCATCGGCTACCAGACCGTGCAGGCCGCCGTGAGCGCGCTCAAGGGCGAGAGCCTGCCCCCGATCATCGATACCGGGTTCTATTACTACGATGCCAGCAACATGAACGACCCGGAAATCGCGGCCGTGCTGTACGATTGAGACCAATATGGGCGTGGCAGGAGATTGCCACGCCCACCGAACGGCTCCTCCCCCTTGACGGGGGAGGTTGGGAGGGGGTGTTGAGAGCCCCGATATCCGGGCCAACACCCCCCACCCTTGATCCCTCCCCGCAAGGGGGAGGGAGACGACTGCGAACTTCAGGATTATTCAGTATGGCCGACCTCACCAGCAAAATCGTCCTTATCACCGCCGCCGCGCAGGGCATAGGCCGGGCTTCGGTGGAGGCCTTTGTCACGGCGGGCGCGACGGTGATCGCCACCGATATCAATGCGGCCAAGCTGGCTGAACTCGATGGCGTGGCAGGCGTCACGACGCGCATTCTCGACGTGCTGTCGGCCGAGGCGGTGAACGCGGCCGTGGCCGAGATCGGTCATATCGACGTGTTGTTCAACTGCGCCGGGGTGGTGCATTCGGGCACGGTACTGGAGATGAGCGACACGGACATGGACTTCGCGCTCGACCTCAATGTGCGGGCGCAAATCCGCACTATCCAGGCGGTGCTGCCGCAGATGCTCGAGCGCAAGGATGGCTGCATCATCAACATGGCGACGGTGGCGTCGTCGGTGAAGGGTGTGCCCAACCGGGCGGCCTATACGATTTCCAAGGCAGCGGTGATCGGGCTGACCAAGTCCATAGCGGCCGACTTTACGACGCAGGGCATTCGCGTGAATGCCATTGCGCCGGGCACGGTGGATTCGCCGAGCCTGCATGAGCGCTGGCATGCCACGGGGGATTTCGAGGGGGCGAAAAAGGCCTTTATCGCGCGCCAGCCCATCGGGCGCATCGCGCGGCCGGAGGAGGTGGCGGACCTGGCGGTCTATCTCGCCGGCGCGACCTATACGACGGGGCAGGTGCACATCATCGACGGGGGCTGGACGGCCTGATTTCAGGACGCAAGGCGCATGGCATTGGCTGCCGCCATCACCCGATTCCGGCCGGCGGCCTTGGCGGCATAGAGCTGCCGATCGGCTTCATTGAGGATATCATGCAGGCTTTCGCTGCTCGCGAGATAGCTGGCGACCCCAAGGCTGACGGTGACGGCCGGCGGCGTGCGGTGTTCGAATGCCAGGGCCGCGACGGTCCTGCGCAGGACTTCGGCGGTTGCTACAGCGTCGGCGCCTTCAGTGCCGCGCAGCAGGGCCACGAATTCCTCGCCGCCGAACCGCGCGAAGCAATCGCTGCTTCTCAGGGCGGCCTTGCAAGCCTGCGCCACATCGCAGAGCACATCGTCGCCGACGATATGGCCGTGGTTGTCGTTGATGGTCTTGAAGTGATCGATATCGATCATGACCACGGCAAAGGGCGCATCGCCCGCCCTGGTGCTGGCAAAGGCCAATTCGGCCTGGGCCATGAAGGAGCGACGATTGGAGACGCCCGTCAGCGCATCAGTTTCGGCGGCCAGCGTCAGCGCGGTCTGGGCCGCGTTGAGCTTGTAGACCATCGAAATCGCCACCAGCGACAGGCCCGGCGCGCTGACCAGCGGCGAGGCCACGGCAACAATCATGTTGTACCAGAAATAGGCCCGGGAATCGGGCATCAACAGCATAACCGCGGCGGTACAGAGCACCGAGACCGTGGTCGCGATCATGGTGCTCAGGGTCAGCGAGCGCACGAGGCCCATCCTCAGCAACCAAGAATAATAGCGCCGATAGGTCTGGTCGATAATCTTGTCCGTCACGTTCCGTCCCCGTCGTCCACTCCGGTTCGGCCCATATTGCCATAGCCAGGGCTCTGTACCGTTAACCGGAATGCTTAACGCATCCCCCCTCGCATTTTTCAGTTCAGCCGAGTTTGCCATGACCAGGATCACCTCCCTCAAGACCCACGATCTCCGCTTCCCGACCTCGGCTTCGCTGGATGGTTCGGACGCGATGAATCCCGATCCCGACTACTCGGCGGCCTATGTGATCCTCGGCACTGACGGGGCGCATGAAGGGCATGGGCTGACCTTCACCATCGGCCGCGGCAATGAAGTGGTCGTGGCGGCGATCAAGGCACTGGAAAGCCGCGTGGTGGGGCTGGAGCTGGACTGGATCGCGGCCGACCCCGGCCGGTTCTGGCGGCATGTAACGGGCGATAGCCAGTTGCGCTGGATCGGGCCGGACAAAGGGGCGATGCACCTGGCGACCGGGGCGGTGGTCAATGCGGTGTGGGACCTGCTGGGCAAGGAGGCGGGCAAGCCGGTGTGGCAGCTGGTGGCGGATATGACACCCGAGCAGCTCGTTTCCATCGTCGATTTCCGCTATCTCACCGATGCCATCACGCCGGAGGAAGCGCTGGCTATTTTCCGCAAGGCCGAGGCCGGCAAGGCGGATCGTATCGCGACGCTCAAGGCCGAGGGCTATCAATGCTACACCACCTCAGCGGGGTGGTTGGGCTATTCCAACGAGAAGCTGACGCGGCTGGCCCAGGAGGCGGTGGAACAGGGCTTCCGGCATATCAAGATGAAGGTGGGGCGCGATCTCGACGACGATATCCGCCGGCTCGAAATCGTGCGCGAGATCATGGGATCGGATCGCCTGCTGATGATCGACGCCAACCAGGTGTGGGAGGTCGATCAGGCGATCGACTGGGTCAAGGCGCTGTCGCGGTTCAACCCCTATTTCATCGAGGAGCCGACCAGCCCGGACGATGTTTCGGGGCACAGGGCGATCCGCGCGGCCATCGCGCCGATCAAAGTGGCGACCGGCGAGATGTGCCAGAACCGCATCCTGTTCAAGCAGTTCATCAAGGATGGGGCGATCGACATCGTGCAGATCGACGCCTGCCGGATCGGGGGCCTGAACGAGGTGTTGAGCGTGCTGCTGATGGCGGCCAAGTATGGCCTGCCGGTGTGGCCGCATGCCGGGGGCGTAGGCCTCTGCGAATATGTGCAGCATCTCTCGATGATCGACTACCTGGTGGTGTCGGGGACCAAGGAAGGCCGGGTGATCGAATATGTCGATCACCTGCACGAGCATTTCGTGGAGCCCTGCGACATTCGCAATGCCGCCTATATGCCGCCCAAGCTGCCGGGCTTCTCCATCCAGATGAAGCCGGAGTCGATCCGCGAGAACACGTTCCGCGCCTGACGGCTATTCCGCCATGGCGTGGGCGCGTTCGATGGCCAGTTGTTCCCTGGTCTTGGCGGGCGCGTTCTTTTCCTTCCTGGGGCCGCGCAGCAGCAGGATCAGCGGAATGGAGCCGAGGCTGAGCAGCATCATCAGCCGGAAGTCATCGAGATAGGCCAGGATGGCCGATTGCTGCGTCACCAGCCCGTTGACCATCGAGATAACCTGGGGGCTGCCGGTGAGCAGGCCGGGCATCTGCGTGGCTACACTGGCCGACGTCGCGGTCAGCCGCTCGGCCAGTTCGGCGTGATTGACCTGCATCATGCTCGACAGCACGGCCACGACCAGCGAGATGCCGATGCCCTGGCCGAGATTGCGGACCAGGCTGAAAACCGATGTGGCATCGGCCCGCAGATGCGGCGCGATGGTGGCAAAGGCCATGCTGGACAGCGGCACGAAGATGAAGCCCATGCCGAAGCCCTGCAAGGCACCGGTGACGATGATGGGCATATAGTCCATCTGCAGATTGAACCCTGTCATCATCCACAGCGACCAGGTCATCAGCACTGCGCCGAACAGCATCATGATGCGCGCATCCACCTTGCCGCTGAGCCGACCGACCACCATCATCGAGAGCATGGTGGCCACGCCGCGCGGCGCCATCAGCAGGCCGGTGAAGATCACCGAATAGCCCATGAGGTTCTGCAGCAGCGGCGGCAGCAGCGCCAGGCCGGAGAACAGGGTGATGCCGACGACCAGCATGAACAGGGATGCCAGGTTGAAGTTGAAATCCTTGAATATGCGCAGGTCGATGAATGGCGCATCGCCGGTCAGGCTGTGGACCAGGAACACCCAGATGCCGGCGATGACCAGGCCAAGCTCGATCCAGGTCTCGGGGGAATCGAACCAGCCATTGCCGGCGCCGCGGTCGAGCATCATCTGCAGCGCGCCAATGCCCAGCGCCAGCATGCCGAAGCCGAAGAAATCGAAGCGCCGGCGCTTGATCGGGGTGGCCGGCATATAGAGCACCAGCATGGTCACGGCCAGGATGCCGACGGGGACATTGACCAGGAACACCCAGCGCCAGTCGAAGCTCTCGGTCAGCCAGCCGCCCAGGGTCGGCCCGATGATCGGCGCCACCATGATGCCCATGCCGTAGATCGCCATGGCCTGGCCGATCTTCTCCTTGGGATTGATCGACAGCAGAACCGTCTGCGCCAGCGGCGCGATCATGGCGCCGCACAGGCCCTGCAGCACGCGAAACAGCACCATTTCGGGCAGGCTGGTGGCAATGCCGCACAGGGCCGAGGCGATGGTGAAGCCGATGACCGCAAAGATGAACAGCCGCCGCTGGCCGAGCCGGTCGCTCATCCAGCCGGTCAGCGGCGTCGCAATGGCGGCGGCGACGATATAGAAGGTCAGGACCCAGTTGATCTCGTCCTGCGCCGCACCCAGCGACGAGGCCATATGCGGCAGGGCCACATTGGCAATCGTGGTGTCGAGCACCTGCATGATGGTGCCCAGCATCAGCGCCAGGGTGAGCAGGCCCTTGTTCCTGACGATGAGGGCTGGCTGGGAAACGGCTTCGGCCATGATGGTTACTTGCCCTGGAGCTTGTCGAGCGTGGACCGGCCGGTATCGACGCTGACCAGCGCGCTCATGCCCGACCGCAACGGGGCCTCGGAGGCCGCAAAATCGATGCGCACGGGAATGCGCTGCACGACCTTGACCCAGTTGCCGGTGGCATTCTGCGCCGGGATCAACGAGAATTCCGAGCCGGTGGCGGCGCCGATGCTCGACACGGTGCCCGCGATGGCGATGCCCGGCATGGCGTCGATGGTGACCTCGGCCGGCATGCCGATGCGGATGGCGCCGAGCTGGGTTTCCTTGAAATTGGCCTCGACCCAGGTGTCGCTGGTTTCGACCAGGCTGGCAATGGTGGTGCCGGTGGCGACGAACTGACCGACATTGAGGCTGGCGACCTGGCTGAGCACGCCATCGGCGGGAGCGGCGACTTCGGTCTTGCCGAGATTGCGTTCAGCCAAAGCCACCTGCGCCAACGCAGCCTGCACCGCCGGGTGGTCGTCGGTGGCAATGAGGGGATCGCCACCCAGCGCCGCGGCGGCGGCCGCGACCTGCTGGCCGGCGGTGGCAACGGCGTTCTGCGCCGTCTGCAAGGACAGCTTGGGCTGGTCGAGCGTGGCGGTGGAGGCAATGCCCTGGGTCACCAGGCTATTCTGGCGATCAAAGGTGGCCTGTTGGATTTCGAGGGTGCTGCTGGCGGAGGACAGCGCGGTCTGGGCGGTGGCGTAGCTCACCTTGAGCTGCTCGACATTGACGCGGGCCGATCCGAGCGCCGCATTGGCCTGGTCGAGGGCGATGCGATAGGGCTCGGCATCGATGGCGAACAGCACGTCGCCGGCATGCACCATCTGGTTCTCGGCAGCATTGACGGTGGCGATGCGGCCGGCAATATCGGATGAAATCGAGACCTTGACCTGCTGCAGATAGGCGTTGTCGGTTTCCTCGTAGCGACCGCCCGTCAGGTAGAAATAGCCCCCGCCCGCAGCCAGCAGCAGCGGAATCGCCACCATCAGCAGGACCCGGCGGCTGCGACGCTTGCGGGGCGGCGCCGCCGGTTCGGCGGGCGCAACCACGTCGATCGCAACCTCTGCCGGAGCGGGGACAGTCGAGCCGGGCTTGGGTTCGGAAACATGGGTATTCATCAGGCGGGATCCTTCTGCTCGGCAGGCAGGCCGTTGAGATTGTTGCGAATGGCTGTGAGACCATGGACCAGCGCCGCCAGCTCGGTGGCGCTCATGCCCTGGACGGCGGAGGCGTAGAGTTCGACCCCGACGGCCTTGGCCGTGTCGAACAGGGCGCGGCCATCGCCGCTCAATTGGACGACCTTGGCGCGGCTATCGGCGGGATCCTGTTCCCGCCGGACCAGACCGCGTTTTTCGAGACGGTCGAGAATGCCGCTGACGGTCATGGGGTCGGCGTCGATGGCGGCTGCCAGCGCGACCTGCGATATGCCGCCCCTGCGGGCAAGCTCGGCCAGCGCCCGCCATTGCGGCAAGGTGAGATCGTGGCGGCGCGCCTCTTCCTCGAAGCGGCGGCGAAAGGTTCGGGCCACCTCATAGATCAGGTAACCTACCGAAGTTTCAGGAGAATTCGACAGATTCATGGGCACGCAGCTCCAAAAGACCGTCTACATATAATAAGCAGGCTTACAATATATAGCGTTTTCTTTTGCGCATCGGGCATTCGCTTCGCGCATGCGTGCCGCACCGGATCATTCCCGCCAGAGCCGCTTCAATTTCCACCGCGTCATTCCCGCGCAGGCGGGAATGACCTGACTGCGGCAGGGGAATCGAATGACGATTGGCGCTAAGCGCCCGCAGGCGGTTTCCGCTTGCGGATCGCCTTTGACATGTTGCGCATGGAGCGCCCCAGAAATGCCTGCCGCTCGCTTTCCTCGGTCAGGTTGGCGCTGCGCAGGCGCAGGATATCCTTGCGGGCGATCAGCCCGACCAGCACATGGGTCACCGGATCGACCACAGGGATGCGGCCAAGATCGGCGGCTATCATCAGGTCGGTGACCCGTCCCACCAGATCGTCGGGATGGGCGACGGTGACCGAGGCATCCGAGACCAGATCGTAGAGCGTCTGACCGGCATGATCGGCTTCCGTGCGCCAACGCAGGGCATCGGCGCGCGACACCATGCCGACCGGCACCCCGCCGGGCAGCACCACCGGATAGGAGCGGTGGGCGTGTTCGGGCTGGCCGAAAAAGGCGGTGGCCTCGTTGATCGGCATCTCGGCCGGCAAGGTGTCGACGGCCTTGACCATGATCTCGAAGGCCCGCGTCAGTTCGAAGGGATCGGTGCCGTATTCGCGGGTGATGTGCCGACCCCGCCGGGCGATCTTTTCGGTCAGGATCGAGCGGCGCAAGGCCAGCACGGTGAAGGCGTAGGCGGCGACCGTGGTGGTGAATAGCGGGATCAGCAGATGCACATTGCCGGTTAGTTCGATGATGAACAGGGTGCTGGTCAGCGGCGCGCGCATGGTGCCGCCCATCATGCCGCCCATGCCCAACAGCGCCCATAGCGCCGGATCGCCCGGCAGCACCAGCCCCACGAGATAGCCCAGCGTGCCGCCGAGGATCAGCAGCGGCGCCAGCACGCCGCCCGAGGTGCCCGAGGCCAGGGCCACCAGCCAGATCACGCCCTTGACCAGGAGGATCGCAACGACGGCCTGGACCATCATCTGGCCCGAGACGAGGCCGGCAATGACATCGTAACCGACACCCAGCGCCCGCGGCTCGATCAGCCCGCCAAGCCCCACTGCAAGCCCGCCGATGGCCGGCCACCACATCCAGTGGATCGGCAGCCGCTCGAAGGCGTCCTCGAGCTTGTAGAGCAGATTGGTCAGCAGCCCCGATTGCAGGCCCGACAGAATTCCCATGCCGGCACAGAGCAGCAGCCCCCACCAGGGCAGATCAAAGCCGATCTGGCTGGGAAACAGCGGAGCCGCATCGAACATCAGGGGACGCCAGCTCATCGAGACCATGGCGGCCACGGCCACCGGAATGAAGCTGCGGGGCTTCCATTCGAACAGCAGCAGCTCCACCGCCAGCAGCACCGCCGCCATGGGCGTGCCGAAAATCGCGGTCATGCCGGCTGCGGCGCCGGCGACCAGCAGCGTCTTGCGTTCGGCCGCGCTCAGATGGAACAGTTGCGCAAATAGCGACCCTATGGCGCCGCCGGTCATGATGATGGGGCCTTCGGCGCCGAACGGACCGCCGCTGCCGATCGAAATGGCGGAAGACAGCGGCTTGAGCACCGCCACCTTGGGCGACATCAGGCTGCCCCCGATCAGGATCGCCTCGATAGCTTCGGGAATGCCGTGGCCCCGGATTTTCTCGGAGCCGAACCGCGCCATCAGCCCGATCACCAGCCCGCCGCAGACCGGCGCAAGCACCATCCAGGGCGAGCGCGCCACAGTTCCCATATCGAGCGGCACCAGGCTGAACCTGCCCAACCAGATCAGGTTGGACACCAGAGCGATCAGATCCACCAGCAGCCACGCCGCCACGGCCGCCGCGGTGCCGATGACCACCGCCATGCCGATCAACAGCAGAACCCGCTTGTCGGTCGTGAAATCGGCCAGCCCGCGAGGTGCGGCTGCACCATGCCCGGATGCGCCGGTTCGGGTGGCTGTGGCGCGGTCCTGCATGTAACGTCCTTGCTGCGGCGGCCCAAAGGGGCGGAAATGATGCGTGCCGATTATATCGTATTACGATATAATACAATCCCGCTCAGGAGGAGCAGCCCAGTTTGAGTGAGAACCAGCCCGAGCGACTGAGCCAGGCCGATTATGAGGTTCTGGCCAATTTCAGATTTGCGCTGCGGCAGTTTACCGCCTTCAGCACCCGCGCCGCGCAGGCGGCCGGCCTGCCGCCCCAGCAACATCAGGCGCTCTTGGCGATCAAGGGCCATGCCGAAGCGGAAGCGATGACCATCGGCGTGCTGGCCGAACGGCTGCTTATCGCTCCGCAAACCGCAACCGAACTGGTCAACCGGCTGGCCGAGGCTGGCCTCGCCGAGCGCGTAGCCGATCCCCACGACCGCCGGCGCCACGCCCTGGCGCTTTCGGCAAAGGCCGAGGCCCTGCTCAATTCCATGACCCTGGTCCATCTGCGCGAATTGCAGCAGTTGGCACCCAGCCTGGTGGAACTGCTGCAGGTGCTCGACCGCGCCGATTGAGGGCAGCGGTTGAGGCACGGCCGGTCAATCCAGCGAGGCAACCGCCCCCAGACCGCCCGAACGGTAGGCTTGCAGGGCGCGGAACGTCTGCGGGCCAAGCTGACCGTCGATCCGTCCGGCAAACAGCCGCAGGTTTTGCAGCCGTTCCTGCACAAGGCCGATCGTGTCGGAGCCAAACAGAACGTCGCCACCCTCAAGCGCCGTCAGCGCCTTGCCGGAATCCGCCGCGATGGCGCGAAGCAGGTATTCGGCGGCGCGCGCCGGGTCGCGCTGACCAAACCGATCCGTCTCGAAGAAGAGCGCGGCATTGAAGTGGCCCTCGGCGTAGCCGCGATCGCTGGCCAGGGCGAAATAGAGCTGGGCATCTTCCACCGGCAGGCCGATGCCATTGACCGCCAATACGCCGAGGTTGAAGGCCGCCTGCCGCGAGCCGGCCTCCGACGCCGTCGTCAGCAATTGGATTGCCCTGTCCACGTCGGGCGACGCCTGCGACATCAGCATTCGGGCCAGATTGACGGCGGCGTCGGCCGCCCCCGCCGCCGCGGCCTGTTCGTAATAGCCAATCGCCCGGGCGCTGTCCTGCTGCAGGCCGGCGCCACCGGTTTCATACAGAGCGCCAAGGGTGGTGAGCGCACGGACATTGCCGGCATCCGCCGCCTGCCGGAACAGCTCCAGACCTTCCTCGGGCCGATTGCCAAGCACCAGCGCCCGGCCGAGCATGGCGGTATATTTGTGCAGATCGGGAAAGTCTTCATGCGCCTCGCGGCAGGAGGCGATGGCCTCTGCCGCATTGGCTTGCAGGCGACCGGATGGCACTCCGCCGAAGGCCGGGGTCGCGTCATTGGGATGCGTGGTCAGCCGCTCGCAGTCGAATGCGGCGGACTGGCTGGCATCGGTGGGGTCGGCCAGGATATCGACGAGTTCACGGGCCTCCTCGGCGTGATTGCCGTTCGGATAGCGTTCCAGGTAGCTTTCGAGCAAGGGCCGCCAGCGGCTGGTACTGGCCAATTGCCAGAGATTGTCCTCTACCTCGAGCGATCGCACATCGACCGCGTCACGCACCGGCAGGCCCACCGAGAGGGCGGCGAGAAGCTGGTCGGCCTCGGCGACATGCACACCATCGGGGAAGCGGTCCAGATAGGTGCGGACCAGGCTCGGGTCGTTGAGGCTGGAGGCCAGGCGCCACATCTGGGTTTCGGGGGTGAGCGCCGATTGTTCGCCCGGCACAAGCACGATCTCGCGCGTCAGCGATGAATTGTCCCACGGCACCTGGCTGCCGGTCGCAGCGATTACGTCCTGGCGCACGGCCAGCATGACGTCGGAAATATTGCGCCCGGGAACACCCGCATTGGCCAGAAAGGCTCCACTGAACGGACTGTTGCGCCCTGCCCCATCGGCGGCGAGGTTGTCGGGCAGTGCCGCCAGGGCGACGAACTGATTGCGGGAGACGGGAATGCGGGCCAGGCCATCGGCGCCGCCGGTGGGGTTCTCCTGACAGGCATCGATGAAGATCAGCAGGGCTCCCTCGATGTCCGAGGTCGACGTCGTCAGGGCATCGAGCGGGACGCTGTTGTTGATCACATCCTCATGGGAGGTGTAGACGGCGTCCACCGGCGACAGGTAGTTGCGCAATTCCACCTGCATGCCGTGGCCGGCATAGTAGAACAGCGCCACATCGGCAGCGTGGGCATCCTCGCCGAAGGTCTCCATCGCCGCAGCCATTCCCGCCCGGTCCATGTCGAGATGCAGCGTCACCTCGAAACCGAAGCCGCGCAGGGCGCGCGCGACATCCTCGGCATCGTTCACCGGATTGGCGAGATCGGGAATGCGGTCGCTCTGGTACTGCGAATTGCCGATGACCAGCGCAATACGCTTCTCGACCGGGTCTTGTGCCCAGGCGAGCTGGACGCAGGCCAGCGCCATGACCAACAGGACAACAAGCCGCCTCATCATGCGGGTCAGTCGATCATATCTCCACCGCCCCGACCAGCGCGAGGTCGAGCGTTTCGAGCGCATTGGCCATCACAGTTCCGTGCTGAACCAGCAGCGCCTCGGTCTCCGGCTCGACGGCGCGGACCAGTTCGGTCTGGGCGCGGACGAAGTCGACCAGATCGCCAACAGCGGCGCGGGCCTCGGCAACCGTGTTGGCGCTGCGCATGCGCTGCACCGTCTGGCGAATGACCGAAACAGTCGCCTGCAACTCGGGTGGCAACTGGATCAGCGGGTCATCGATCGCATTGCCGAAGCTTTCCAGCGCATTGCTGGCGCAACTGATATAGGCGCCCGAATCGCCGCCCTGGCTGAGTTGAAGCTGGCACTGCTCGAGCTCGTTCTCGAAGGCATCGGCGCGCTGCTGCAAGACCTGCAGCGAAAGCTGGGCGCTATCCTGGGTGACTTCGGCATTGGCAAGGCCGCCGATGTCGTCATCCGAAGAGTCCACGACGGGGGGTGGCGGCGGGGGCGGAATGACGGCCTGGGTCGCGGGCGCCACGGTGAAAACGCCGTTCACATAGGTAACGGTGTAATTGCCCAGGCGCGGGCCCGCGGCGCCGCTTGGCGTGATGGCATAGGTGCCCAAATCGGCCCCGGACGGGGCGCCCGCACTGGCGAGAAGCAGCGAGTCGATCGTGTCGCTGCCGACCAGGCCCGTCGCGACATATTCGGTTCCGTTGAAGGTGTAGGTGGTTCCGAAGGGCTTGTTGAGGTTGCTCGCCGCAATGGTCAGCGGGGCGGGCAGCACGGTGAAGTCGCCATCGTTGTAGACGAAGTCGTAGCCGATCAGCGAGGTCGCCGCATGGGGGCGAAGCGCATCCACATAGACCCCGACATCGGGGAATACGGTATAGAGGGCATAAGGTCCGCTGAGATTGCCCACGATCTGCTCCAGCGTGTCGCCGTTGACCGCGCCGGTATAGGTCGTCGTCAGCAAGCCCTCCAGATAAAGGGGATCGCCGTAGATGTTGGTCCCGTTGGGGCTGGTAATGGTCAGGGTCGGGCGTTGGGCGTAAATCCATACATCGCCCGTGCCGGGAATGGTCGGCGGGGGATCGTCGGCAAAGGTGCGGCCGTAAAGGTTGGTACCGCCGATGCCGCCCTTTATCGTGTCGGTCCAGTTGTCGGTGTAGATCAGCAGCCGGCCGGCTGCGTCGAGGGCCGTGGTCGACCCGGACGCGTTGACGAATGCCGGGGTCGCCAGATAGAGATCGCCGCCGCTCTGGATGCTCGTACCCGGACCCAGCACAAGCGCGCCCCCGACGGTGAGCCGCATATTGCCGGCCGATGACGCCTCGACGGCAAAATCGAGCGGGGCCGGGACAAGGGCGCCATCGGAAATCCCGCCGGGCGCGGTCACCTCAAGTTCGCTTCCCGAGACGACACGCAGGCGCGCCGTGGGCCCGACGCTGTCGCCGATGATCTGGTTGCCAACCGTCACGGTCAGGCCGCCGGCACCGCCGGAGATGACGGTGGGATTACCGATGGCGATTCTGAGATCGCGGCCGGCCTGCAGCACAAGCCCACCACCAGCAATGTCGACGCTGGCAATGCCGGGGCCGGCGTCCCCATCGAGGACAATGTCGCGCACGGCGTCGAGCGTGAGGGTCGTTGCCTGCAACCACTCGATCGGGGTCTGTACGAAGATGTCGCCATTGTCGGACCCGGTGCTGCCCAGGGTGGTTATGGTGACGTTGCTCAGCGCCAGTTGATCGAGCAGATCGCCGACATAGATATCGGACGTGCCGGTTGGCGCCGTATAGGTGCCCGTGAGCGGGTCATAGGTCGTGGTCGTGGTGGTATCGACGTCCGCTATGGTGATGTCGGAGGGATCGAGCAGCAATTCGCCATATCGGCCGCTCTCGGCCCCAAGATCGGCCAGTCCGCGATAGCTCAGCACCCCACTGCTCGACACTTCGGCCATGCCGCCGCCGCCCTGACCGGCGCCGCGGGCGCTGATGGATCCCTCAAAGCCGGTGAAGACATCGGACCACAACACCACGGTTCCGCCATCGCCATCGCCTATCGCGTCGGCGGTGATGGCACTGGCGTCATCCACGAAGAGCAGGCCGGCATGGGGAAGCACGCCGCCGCCCTGGAAATCGCCGCCAATGCGGATCGAGCCGCCGCCATCGGCGCCGCTGGCATCGATGCTGGCCCCGAGCAATTCGATGGTACCACCGGTGACGGTGACATTGCCGCCGAGCGCGGCCGGACGCGGCTGCGGAACTGGCGGTGGGACCGGATCGGCAGCACTGACATCCAGGCGGCCGGTGACGGTAACCCTGCCCCCGCCGCCACCCAGGGTGATATTGCCGGAGACACCACTGACGGTGCGCGCTTCGACCAGGCCGCCGAGATTGACCACGCGCCGCGCCGCATCCTGCGCAGCCGCGGCGCTGATCGCCACCGCACCGCCATTGGCGCTGATGGTGCCGCTATTGCTGATCAGCGCGTCGCTGCCGCCATCGTCGGAGGGCAAGGCCACCTGCAGGAAGCCATCGCTGCTGAAATCCAGCGTGACCCGCTCGGCCGCACCGAGCCCGATCTTGCCGAGCGGCGCGGCAATGGTGCCGCTATTGTCGACGCGCCCGCCGATCAGCGCGGCATAGCCACCGGGCAAGATGTCGATGCGCCCCGCATTGGAGACACCGGCCGAGCTGCCGTCGCCGGCAAAGACATTGCGACCGGCCAGGAAGTCCTGGTCGGTGATACCGAGGGTGGAGCCAACGAAGCCGCCGACGCTGACCGTGCCCGACTGGGTAATGCCGATGCCGTTGGGATTGACGATGAATACCTGGCCGTTGGCCCCCAGGTGGCCGGCAATGCTGGTACCGGCCGAACCGGTCACGCGGTTGAGGATGGCCGACCGGCCATCGGGCTGGGCGAAGGTGACCGAGCCACCCGCGCCGATCGAAAAGCTCTGCCAGTTGACGATGGCGGTCGGCGTGGACTGATTGATCGTCATGCTGCCGGCGGCCGGCGTGGCGACACTCACCGAGCCGGCAGCAACGGAGGCGCCGCTGGGCAATTCCTGGGCCATTGCCGCCGACGACAGCGCCGTGCCGGCGAGGAAGAAGAGCTTGAGGCTGGTCCGTGGCAAGCGCATTTAACTGTCCTATCAAGGCAGCCGGTCGCCCCGTGGAGACCGGGCAAAACACCTACAAACCATGCGCGGCCTTGAAAGCCCGAGCTTTCTAGAAGCGCACCGAACTCACCACGGTCAGCCGGTCGCTGGCCGGGGCATCGCTGCGGAAGGCGCGCGCATATTCCAGAGTCAAGGTCGGCGACGTATCGCCGATCGAACCGCCCAGCCGCAGGCCCACGCCGATGGATTGCGCGGTTATCGTCGCCGATTCGAGAATAGTGGGCTGGGCCAGATAGACGGCGCCGACCGCGCCGAAGACATAGGGCGCCGCTGCGAGGCCGATGTCGCCCACCGGCATTTCGAAGGGCGCCGACATTTCCGCTCGCACTACCCAGCCGCTGTCCCCGGTCAGGGCGCCGGCGTCAAAGCCGGAAAGATCGGCGAAACCGGCAATGCCGATCTGCTCGCTGCGCACCAGCGGCACGCCGAACGAGGTCTGGGCGCGCGCGTCGAGGCTGAAGGCGAGGTGCTGCGACAGCGTCTGTGCATAGCCCAGGCTGGCTTCGAGCTTGGCAAAGCTCGCATCGGCCCCCTGGCGCGAGAGCGGCACCGGGCCGGCGCCGGCTGCATTGCGGGCGCCCAGACCATCGATCCCGAGCGAAAAGGTGGCCGAGCCGGTCACCGTGCCGGCGGGCGCATTCCAGATACCGTCGGTGCTGGCGCGGAACACCCGCACCCGGTCTTCCGACAGGGCGATGTCACCGACGCCAGTGATGATGTTCTGGTATTCGTTCTGGATATCGAAGGACAGGGCGCCGTTGAGTGAGAATTCGCGCGACCGGATGAACGGGTAGCGCAACTCGCTCGACAGGCGCTGGAACAGGCTCGACAATTGCAACCCGCCCACCGGGGTCGGCGTGGTCTGGGTAACGGTGCCCTCGATATTGAGGGTCAGGCCATCCAGGCCGATCGGCATGATGGCGCCGGCGGTCAGCGACCGATAGCGCGGATCATCGTCGAACAGGCCGAACTTGTCACCCGGACCATTGCCGCTGGGATGGCCGGCGGCGCGGAAATAGATGCTCTCGCCCGCCCCGAGCAGGCCGTTGAAGTCCACTCCGCCAGAGACGACCCAGGTGCCGAGCGAGGGGGGCAGCGTGTTGTCCACGCCCAGAAAGGGAACGATGGCATCGAATTCGGCATCGACGACCAGCACGGTGCCGCCCGGCTGCACACCGGTCGCCAGCGCGGTTTTAAGGCCTGTGCCCGGAATATCGCCAGCCAGCAACAGGCGGCGCTCGATCTCGCGCATGGTCACGCCGGGGCGGTCGAGCAGCGGTTCGACCAGCGCCAGTACCCGGCTCCGGATCGGGTCGGGCAGGTCGTCGGCATCCACGCGTTCGAGGAAACCGTCGACGACGCTCAGGTGCAACCGCCCGCCGTCGACCAGTTGCTGCGCCGGCACGACGACACGCACCAGGAAATAGCCGGCATCGGCATAGGCCGCTTCGAGATCACGAGCACGGGCAAAAATGTCGGCCACGGAGACGCGCCCGGTGAGCGCCGCCTGGAGTTCGGCCGTCGCCGCTGCAAGCTCGGGCTTGCCACCTTCGATGGACACTCCCGACAGGGCGACGGAGAGGCCTTCCGCGCCAGCCGGCGCCCCCAATCCCGGTTCGCCGGAGAATACCAGAACCTGACTGGTCCCTTCCGAAACGGCGGGCGTCACATCGGGTGTGACCTGGCTTGCGCTTTGCGCAAGCGCCAACGTCGTTGCAGTCGCCGTCAGGACAACCGCAACCAGGGATACCGCAAGTTGCCGACCCCGCATCATGCCTCCCAAGACAAAGCACCCATCACATTGCTAACACATCCGGGTTCGGCCATCCACCTTGACTTCAAAACAACAGACGAGTGCGACTGGTTTGCATCACCTTATGGGGAACAAATCGAATTTTCCTTGTATATCAGTGTGCAGATTGCGCGGCCGCGCACTACATCCGGCAGCGGCGGCCACAATTCGCCGTATCAAGACCCCGCGGTCACGGCAACCGGGAGCGAATCGGCCACTGCGCCGGCCAGCATCTGGTTGATCGCGGTGCGGTAAAGCTCGAACTGCGGGTTGGGTGGCCGGGCGACCTGCACGGGCGCGCCGGTCGCCGATGGGGTAGCCGACATCTTCCGCTCCGCCCAGGCGATGACATAGGCCACGTCATGTCCCTTGAGAAAGGGATTGGCGTCCATGACTGAAGCGGACAGCAGTTGATCGAGGGGCAAGGTCGTCTGGGTCGAGAGTACGCGATGGGCATCCTCCATGCCCAGGAAATGGGCCAGGTAAAGCCGCCCCGCGGTGATGCCGTGACCACGCGCCTTGAGATAGGCCTCGCCTTCGCGCGCCAGGTTCTGCACCATTTCGCGGGAAATGGTGGGGTCGTTCCGCAGCGCCAGCAATTCGGTTTCCGACATCGAGCGCGCCAGGTCGGGCCGGTAGGTCCGCATCATCCGCAGCCAGGTGGACTGGATGAACTGCCCCGCTCCGGTCGCGGTGGAAAGCGGGTTTTGCGCCGTGGCGTTGCCGCCGCTCTCGACCTGCACGATCTGCTCGGTCAGGGCGTCGACGGCCGCGTCACCGGTGGCGCTGGCGACGATCACCGTCCCGGCCTGCAGCGGGTCCGATGGCGCGCCGGCAATGCGCAGTTCGAAATGCAGGTGCGGGCCGGTGGAATTGCCGGTGGTGCCGACATAGCCGACCAGTTCGCCCGCAGCGACCGGCTTGCCGGCGACCACGCCATCGGCAAAGCGCATCAGATGGGCATACCAGGTCTCGCGGCCGTCGCCATGGGCAATCTTGAGCAGGTTGCCATAGCCGCCGCCATCGCCCGCATAGGCGATGGTGCCGGCAAAGGCGGCGCTGACCGGCGAGCCGCTCGGCGCGGCCCAATCGACACCGGTATGCACGCGTACCTCATGGAAAATGGGGTGCATGCGCGGCCCGAACTTGGAGGTCAGCACACCCTGAACCGGCGCCGTGAAGCCCGCGCCGGCGGACGCCGTGGCGTCATTGGAGAAACAGGAGAACTCATCGCCCGGGCCGGGCCGGAACACGTAACAGCGCAGATCGCGATCGGGGCCGGAAATGGCGGCGTAGAGCACCCGCCCGACGCCCCCCTCATCGGCCGTGCCCTGGGCGTAGGCGAGAACCAGGCGGTCGTCCGGGGAGGTGAAGGCGTTGAGGTCATAGCGGCGCGACAGCAGCATGATCGCCTCACCCAGGATGCCGGTGGGGACCCGGTTGCGAGCGGCCGTGCTGTAGATCGCATCCAGCAGGCGGTATTGGCGGCCGGGATCGGCGACACTGTCCTCGCCGCGATAGTTGAACAATTCCTCGGGCACCCAGGGGTCGGCGCCCAGCCCGACAATGCCCGCATCATCGAGCGCCAGCGTGCCGACATAGCCCTGACTGGTGTAGAGGGACATCTGCACGACCTTGGGCTGGCTGGCCGCGTTCGCGCGCATGCTGCGGACGGCGACGATATCGCCGGCCAGCAGGTCGCCGCGATCGAGCAGGCTGGTCAGCGCCGCGCCATAGACGGCAGCAGCATCGGCGGGAAGCTGATTTTCCGCAAAGAAGGCCGCGATGGTCTTGGGCGACAGAATGCGGACGATGATGTCATTGTCGGGCTTGTAGCGGCGGTCCTCGCTGCGGGTCGTGGCGATGCTGGTGGTGTTTTCCACGCTGGTCCGCTGCACGCTGTCGACGGCACCGGCTTCCGCGCCCAGCTCGTCGCCCCAGCCGGCGCCACCGGCCACGATCTCGGATTGCAGGTCGACCGGCTCGGACATGTCGGTGGCCTCGGGCGGCGGCGCCTCGACGGGGATGGCGGCAACCTGCCGCTGCGCCTGGTAGAAGGCGAAGTCGCTGGGGCTGGAGGGCAAGGTGGTCATGAAGCGCTGGCTGGAGGTGATCATGACATCGGTCAGCACGGCGACCTGGTTGGCAACGCGGTCGGCCGGCAGGTCGGGCGGGCGCGGCAGCAGCCGCAATGGCGGTTCCTGCCCAGTGTCGAGCCCCAGGCTGATCGTCATCGGATCGCCGGCCAGATCGACGATGGCGGGGATGTAGACCGGTTCCCCGGCGGCCACATCGACCGGCTCCTCGCCGGGCGGCTCGCCGAACCGGGTCGAGAGCCATGGCCACAGCGCGATGCCCAAGCCGATGCCGGCGGCGATCACGACAAGGCCGGCCGCCAGCAGAACCCGCCTCAGGATGCGCCGCCGGCGGCGGGCCGCGCGCAGAAGTTTTGCCTGTTTGAAGCTGCCGTCGAGTTCGTGCATCGATGCCGCTCGTCTTGCCCGGACGCCGTCTATTCAAGTAAGCCACGCGATCCGCAACGAGTAGCCCAGCTATCGTGCAGACGCCACACAATAGGCCGTGGGCGCGGACTAAAGCGCCTCGCGATCTTTCAGATTATCCTTGTCCCGAAACCGGCACCCACTTTCGGGAGACATGCTGTAGCCTCCGCCAGCAGGTGTGCTAGGCTGGCTTGCTGGGTTTGTCGGCGTCCATTGCGAGGCAGCATGATTGGCTCGACGTTTGTGTTCGATTCCGGATCGGCGACACATCAGGGCCGCGTCCGGGCGCTGAATGAAGACCGGATCCTGGCGGAACCCGCTGCCGGCCTGTGGCTTGTCGCCGACGGGATGGGCGGCCACAATGGCGGCGAGGTGGCCAGCGGGGAGATCGTGTCGCAGATGGAGACGATCGGGGTTTCGAGCTCCGCCTCCGATCTGCATGCCCGCTTCGTCGACCGGCTGAACCGGGCGAACCAGGCCCTGCTGACCTATGCGCAGGACCACCAGGGCGGGACAGTTGGCTCCACGGTTGCCGCCATATTGATCCACGGGGAGCAGTATCGCTGCCTCTGGCTCGGCGACAGCCGCATCTATCGGGTGCGGCAGCACAGAATGGAACAGCTCTCGCGGGACCATTCGCAGGTTCAGGAACTGATCGACAGCGGGGTCCTGACGGCCGAAGAAGCGCTGAACTTTGCCGGCCGCAACGTGATCACGCGCGCGGTCGGCGTGCAGCCGGACCTCGACATCGACATTGTCTATGGCGTTGTGGAACTCGGCGATTGCTACATATTGTGCAGCGATGGCCTGACGGCGCATTGCACCGATGCGGATATCCTCAATGCCGTTACCGGTCGCATGTCGCAATCGGCCTGCGACCTGCTCATCGAGCACACGCTCGAGCGTGGCGCCACCGATAATGTTTCGGTCATCGTGATCAATTGCCGCGCCGGCGGACTGACCGTGCCGATGGGTGCATTGCTAGCGTGACGGGTTTGCCTGATGTCCGATGAAAATACCGCCCACCCCGCGCTGTCCCTGCCGGCTGGAACGCGGCTCAGCGACACCTACGAGATCGAGGGCGACATCGGGCTCGGCGGCATGGCCGAGGTTTATCGGGCGCGCAACGTGCATACGGGCGAACCCGTGGCCATCAAGCTGGTGCTGCCCGAATTCGCGCGGGATGAAACCATCCTGGCCCTGTTCAAGAAGGAGGCGACGGTGCTCAGCCGCCTCCGGCACGACGCGATCGTCCATTATCACCTGTTCACCGTCGAACGGGAAATGGACCGCCCCTATCTGGTGATGGATTTCGTCGATGGCATGCCGCTCAGCGACAAGCTGGCGCAAGGGCCGATCGAGCCGCAAGCGGTGCGGCAGATGCTGCTGCGCGTGGCAGGCGGGCTGGAACTGGCGCATAGCTTCGGCGTGGTGCATCGGGATCTGTCGCCGGACAACATCATCCTGCCCAATGGCGAGGTGCGGCTGGCCAGGATCATCGATTTCGGCATCGCCAAGGCGGCGACAATCGGCGAGGGCACGGTGCTCGGGGGCAATTTTGCCGGCAAATACAATTATGTGTCGCCCGAGCAGCTCGGCCTTTATGGCGGGGAGGTCACCCAGCAGTCCGACATTTACAGCCTGGGCCTGGTGGGGGCAGCGGCCGTGCTCGGCCACCCCCTCGAAATGAGCGGCTCGCACGCCCAGGTGCTGGAAAAGCGCCGCTCGGTGCCCGAGCTCGGCGCTATCGATCCGGGGGTCAAGGCCGTGCTGGAGGCCATGTTGCAACCGGAGCCGACGGCCCGGCCCAACGGGATGGGCGCCTTGATCGACCTGTTGCAGCGCCCTCCCGCCGCCGAAACGAAAACCGTGATCCGCCGCAAGGACGACACCCATGCCTGGGCCGGACCGGCGATCGGCGCCGCCACGGCGCGGACGGTGACGGCGCGAACGGCCGTGCCGCCGCCATCGGCCAAGCCGCCATTGTTCGACCCGACCAGGCCAACCGCCGGCGCGGGCGAAAGCCCCTTCGGCAGCTACACCCCCTCGGGTGACGCGCCCAAGACTGCGCCACCGCCGCCACCGCCCCAGGCCGAGCGACAGCAATCACCAGCGCTGGTCACCGCGCTGATTCTGGTGCTGCTGGCCGGTGGCGCCGCGGGCTGGGCCTATACGCAAGGCTGGTTCGGGCCGCCGCCGGCTGAGCCGACGCCGCCAGAGGCACCGGCACAACCGGACGAACCTGACCAGACGGAGGAACCGGCACAACCGGAGGAGCCAACGCAGCCGGAGCAGGTGACGCAGCCGACGCAGCCAGAGGAACCAACGCAACCGGAGGGGCCGAAGGAACCGACTTTCGATCCCCCAACCCTCTCGCCGCTAGAACTGATGACGCAACGCATGGCCTGGGTCGGCAACTACCCGATGCAGGCCTGCCAGCATATGGCAACGGTATCGCCGGCCGGAGACACGGTGGCCGTCGAAGGCTATGCGACCAATGCCGCGGTCTTCGAGCCGCTCGACGCCGAATTTGCGGCGCTCAACGGCAAAGCCCCCAATATCGTGCTGCAACCGATTACGCCCGCCCAATGCGCGGTGGCGGACTTTTTGCGCGCCATCGACCCGATCACCATTCCGGGGCCGTCGCTGGACCTATCGAGCCGCATGGCGCGTGACGGTGTGGCGCTCCCCGTAACGCTGACCAACAGCCAGGGCCGGGACACCCGGCTTTTCCTGGTCGATGAGGAGGGCGGCATCTATGACATCAGCCGTACCCTGCCGGCGAGCGGCGCCGGCGAATTCACGCTCGAACTGAACCTGAGCGGCACGCAGCAGGTTGTTCCGGGCATCCTGCTGGCCGTGGCCTTCCCCGCCGGCCGCGCGGTGACGCCACTGGAGGGCAGCGATGCCCTGACCTATCTGCCGCAACTGGCGCTCGACGTGGCGAAAATACCCAACCAGGTCTCGGTCAATGCGCAGTATCTGCAACTGAGCCCCTGAAGAGATCAGCGCACGATGAAGGCGTCGATCGCCACGCTGGCCGGGCGGCCCGCCAGCCGGGGGGCAAGGTCGGCGAAAAACGTGCCGGCATCGACGCTGGCCGTGCCGGGCGCGGACTCGAGCACCGCATCGGTCGAAACCGCAATGAGCAACTGGATGCGAGCCTGGCTGTCGCCGGTCAGATGGACCGGTACAGAGAAAGTCGTGCCGGGGCCCTGCCCCGCCAGATAGGCGCCGGAATCGGAGACCAGGCCTTCGTCGTCGACGACGAAGAGATAGACCCGCTGGCCGGGGGGAGCGGCGAGCGTGCCGGTTACATGAGCGCCATCGGCCATCGACTGCGAGGCCAGCGCCAGCGCCATCGGGGTAGCCGCCGCCTGCTGCAGCCTGCTGACAAAGGCCAGCGCGCCGCATTGCCGGCTGTCGACACGATAGCCATCGATATCGACGGTCTCGGTGAAGGCCTCGCCGAGGGCGAGTTGCAGGGCGACGCTGTCGACCATGTCACGAGCGAAGGCAGCGAGCATGGGGGTTTCGCCGCGCACCACGCTGGCGGCAAAGCAGGTGCCGCCATCATATCCGGCCACGAACCGGTCCAGCGCATTCGCTGTCGGGATGCCATCCGGCTCAGGTGGCAGGACCACGACGTCATCGGGCAGGCTGGCGACGACGGTTACGGGCTCGGCCACGCTATCCGTCGCGGCTACCAATTGAGCCGGGGCGACGGGCGCCGCAGCCGTCGGCGCCACGGTCGGGGCGATGCCGGTGCCGGAGGATGCCACGCTGGGCGCTGAAGCAGGGGCCGGCGCGCCGGCCGGGGCAATGCTGGCTGCAATTGTCGGGACGGTGCCGGCCGTCATGGCGGTGACGGCTGGTGCGGTAGGAACCGCCACGGCCACTGCCGGCCCTGTGGTCGCGACGATGTCCGGTGCAGCAACACCCACCGGCGTCACCGGCAAGGACACGGCCGACGCCGCAATCGGCGCGGCAGGCGTGAACGGCGTCGCCACGGAAACGGCAGCCAGCGGCGCCAAAACGGACGCAGCATTGCCGGGGGCCGGAGCGCTTGCGACCGGCGCAGCAATTTCCGCTGCCAGCACCGCCTGCTGGCCCGAAGCGGCCGCCACGGGAGCCGCTACCGACTGAGCCGTTGCAGGCGCCACCGGAGCGGCCAGCGGCGCGACGGGCTCGGCACGCGCCGCCTCGACCGGCCGGGCGGTGTTTTCCGTGCCGGCAACGGCGCTGGCGGCCGGAACGGCCACGGCGACTGCACTGGTCGTGGGGACGGCGGCCACGCCCGCCTGGGGCGCGGCGGAGATAGTGATGCGGAGTTCGGGCGCCGCCACTGCAGCCTCGGCGTGGCCGCCCGAGAGGAGCACTGCGAGACCGGCGTGAAAAGCCAAAGCGGAAACGATGGAGACGGGCCAGAGCCAAAGCGCGGCGCGGGTCACGGCGCCACCTCCGCCGGACGCTCCACGGTCACCAGCCGGACCGGCACACCGGCCGCGTCGAGCCTGGCGAGAAGCGCAAGGAACGGCGCTGCGGCCATATTGCGCGGAACCAGCAGGTTGAGTTCGCCCGCCCCTGTGGCCTCGATCGCCGCCAGGCTCGCGTCAGCAATATCGGCGTCTGCGACAACTACCCCGTCCAGGGCCATCACCTGATCCGCGTCGACCACCAGAAGGGGGCGTGGCAGGCGTTCATCGGGCACCTGCACGGTCTGGGGCGGGGGCACGCTCAGTTCGGCCTGTTCGGCGAGGGTTCCGGCCGAGAGGAAATACAGGATGAGCAGGAAGATGACGTTGATGGTGGGCAGCGCAAATTCCATGCGCTGGCGCGGGCGACGGCCATTGAGCAGGAACATGGCGGGCCGCGCGCCGCTCATGGCGCCGCGGCCGCGTTGGCGATCAGGCGGACCTGGCCAAATTCGGCGGCCTCGAACAGCTCGATCACGGCGACAATGTCCTGGGCTTCCGCGCCGTTGCCGGCAACCAGGGCCGCCGTGGCGATGCCGCTCGCCTTGTAGCGGGCCAGCGTTTCGGCAAGGTCGGAGATCGGCGTGGCAACGCCGTTGACGCGCGTGCTGCTGCGGCCGATCGAGACGAGCAGTTCGGGGCCCGGCGCCGCAGCGGGGGCGGCACTCTCATCAGCAACCACGGTCTGCGCCGTCAGGCGGAGCAACGTATAGAGCGCGGTTTCGGACGACAGCATGAAGAAGATCAGCAGTAGAAACATGACGTCAACCAGCGGCGTCAGCATGAAGTAGGAGCGGCGGCGGCGCGGCGCGGGCAGCAGGATGGTCACGTCGCTCCTCCTCGCTGTCAGCCGGCCAATGTCACCCGGGCAATGGCCAAATCCATGGCGGCACGCTCGGCATCCACCCAGCCTTCGAGCCACACCGAGATGAAGTAGAATGGAATGGCAATCGCCAGCCCCAGCGCGGTCGTGGTCAGCGCAATCCAGATGCCGTTGGCCAGCGCCGATGGATCGGCCGCGCCGCTGCCCTGGGCCACCTTGCCAAAGGCCTCGATCATGCCGAGCACCGTGCCCAGCAGCCCAAGCATGGGCGCGGCCTGGACCACCGCCTCGACGAGGCGCAGGAAGCGCCCGGCCTGCGCCAGCGTCGTCTGCGCCTCGATAACCGCCATCTGCTGCGCTCGCTCGGGCGCGCCCGGTTGCTGGGCATAGGCGGTCATGGCGACGCGCACCACGCGGGACAGGGCAGCATTGTCCTGTGCCAGCCGCTCGATGGCGCCCGCGGCGTCGCCAGCCAGCCAAAGGGCCATGGCCGACTGCGCCGGCCCGTGCCGACCGAGGCCGAGCATGGCGAATTCGACGAGCTTGAAGATCGTGGTTGCCATCGCGGCGACCGACACCGCCAGGAGCGCGATCAGGACCGGACCGCCGATAGTGCCCAACTGGGAGAGAATGATGTCCAACACTTCGGTTCGCCCGTCCTATGCGCGTATGCGATCGATTTAATCGATCGCCAGATTCCACGGGAAAGCGATGGGGGTGGCGGTCGATTGCTCGATGGCCGTCTCACACAGCGGGCTGGGGCCTTCGGCCGTGTCGCAGGTGGTGAAATCGTTGATCAGCAGGCCCGCGATCGCCTCGCAGGCAAGACCCGGCAGGGCGAATTGCTGCACCTTGGTCTGGCCGGGCACCAACGGACGAAACTCGAAGGTTATCAGGGTCGCGACCTGCTGGTCCGTATTGACCACCGCCATGTTGTAGGCGCTCTTTTCGATGGTCGTACCGGTCTTGTTGAGCATGACGAAGGTCAGCTGGCAGGCGCCGTCAATGGTCTGGGCATTGTTGAGCTCGATATGCAGCTTGCCGGCCGCCGTGTCCTGCGCGGCTGCCGGCATGAGGCTGGCCAGGGCGATTGTCGCGGCATAGGCAAGTCTGTGCATGTTGTTCCTCCGACATCCACGCTCGCCCGATACTCTACAGTCTTCCCGCTCGAAGAAAAGTGCCGTTGCATGGCGCAAGGCGACAGTTTCGCGGTAACACTTGGCGGCGCGCCACTGTTCGCCCAATGAAAGGCCTCCTGCCTTGCCTGCCAACCGGACCAGATTATCGCCCGGACTGCTGCTCGCCGCAGCGATATTGTCGCTGCTGTGGGCCGGGCCGGCGCGCGCCGAGTTCATGGTCTGCAACCAGACGCTCGACGTGGTCAACGTGGCCATCGGGCAGCAGGGGGACACCCAGTTTCGCACCGAGGGCTGGTGGACCATCGGATCGAACCAATGCGCCACCACGATCCGCGGCGACCTGCAATATCGCTACGTCTACGTCTATGCCAACGACGTGTTCGGCCAGCCCATCCTGGAAGGATCGACGCCGATGTGCATCGATCCCAAGCGCTTCGTCATCGATGGCAGCCGAACCTGCTGGCAGCGCGGGCATATCGAGGCCGATTTTCTCGAAGTCGACACCCAGCAGGTGGCGCGATGGACGCTGTTTCTCACCGATTCAACGCCGCAATAAAGCCCGATTGCCGCGGCGGACGGAGCCGGGCATGATCGGGATCATTGGATTGGGGGTGCGGAATGGGCGATGGAAAGCCGGCGGCATTTGCCTATGACGAAGTGGCCTATCCCGCGCCGATCCTGTCGATGCTGACGCCTGATCGGCTGGGAGCGGCCGGGGCGATGCATGGCTGGCGCGCCCCGCGACCCCAAACCGCTTCTTATCTCGAAATCGGCTGTGGCGATGGCTACAACCTGATCGGCATCGGCGCCGTGACGCCGGAGGGCCGGCATGTCGGGTTCGACCTGTCGAGCGCGGCCGCGGCGCGCGGCGCGACCATCGCCGCCGCCGCCGGCCTTGCCAATGTCGACATCCAGGCCGGCGACATTCTCGACTATCCGCGCGAGGGCGAAAAGTTCGACTACATCGTGTCCCACGGCGTCTATACCTGGATACCGCAGCATGTCCGTCCTGCCCTGCTCGAACTCATCGGCAGGCGGCTGGCGCCCGGTGGGGTCGCCTATGTCAGTTTCGACGCCCTGCCCGCGGCGGCGCCCAAGGCCTATATCCACGACTTCCTGATGCGCGAACTGGCCGGCGTGGAGGGGCTCGAAGCCAGGAGCGAGAAGGCGGTGCGGCTGCTCGCCATGCTCAAGCGCAACCAGCGGCCCGAATCGCGGCTGGCCGGGCAGTTGGACCAGTTGATCAATGACCTGCCCGATTTCGAGCCGGGCTATTTCTTCCACGACTGGCTGGCGGAATTCTATGCGCCGGTTTCACTCGATGCCTTCGGCGCCGCGGCAGCCGAACACGGCCTGGTGCGGGCGGGCGATGCGGCGATGTACGACATGTTCGTCGGCGACCTGGACGACGAGGCCCGCGCCACCGTCGAAGCCTGCGGCGACGATATCGTCCGGCGCAGCGAGCTGGTCTTTGCCTTGCGGGGCGCCCATGTCTTCCGTCGCGAAATGCTGGTGCGGGCGGATGCGCCACCGCCACGGCTGGAATGGAGCGAAGCCGTCCGCAGCTTGTCCTTCGGCTATTCGGGCACACGCGAGCCGGTCGAGGACGAGGCCGGTGCCGGCTTCCGCTACACGTTCGGCCCGTCCAATTTCGTCATCGTGCGCGATGCGGCCACGATCGGCGTGATCGATGAACTGCTCGACGCCGCGCCCGACGAACGCATGTTCGACCAGCTCGCCGACGCGACCGGGCTGCCCCCCGATATGCTGGGCGCAATCCTGCTGAAGCTGGGCACGATGGCCCTGATCGACGTGCATGCCACGCCGCAGCGTTTCGTCACCGCGGCGGGCGACTATCCGCGGGCCGGCGCGTTGATCCGTTCCATGCTGATGAATGGCGAGGTCGCCATCTCGCTCCGGCACAGACGGCTCGTGGAGGAAAACATCGTCAGCCGCACCCTGATGGCGCTCTGCGACGGCACGCGCAGCCGTGATGAGCTGGCCATGGCCATGGCGGAACTGTTCGACATGCCGATCGACCGCGCCAAAATCGACGAGGCCCTGACCTATTTCGCCCGCCACCGCATGCTGGAGGCCTAGGGTCCGGCCAGCATACGCGCATAGCGGGCGGGAGGGGGCAGGCCATCGGCCTGGAACGTGGCGAAGCCTTCCGTGTCCGGCGTGCCGCGCCACCAGTGACTGCGGGTCTCGCTGGAGTCGAAGGCGGCCGGGGGTGGCAGGCCTTGCAGCAGGTTGGGCAGATAGGTGTCGTCCTGCGCCGCCAGGATGGTCAGCAGGCGCTGGTCGATGGCGTGGTACCAGCCAGCACTGTCCCATTCCTGGGGCGGGGCCAGCGCCCGCGCCTTGCTGGCGACATAGATAATGGTCGCGGGAAAGTAGCGGCCGCCGATATCGACCGACGACATGATGCTGCCAGCGCAGCCGAGGCCGAGGGCGGATGGCGGCAGCCAGAAACGCCAGATCGGCGCCACCAGATAATGATCCTGCCAGGCAGGACCAAGCTCGGCCCTCGATGCCGCCAACGCCGCGGCCAGCCAGGTTTCCACCGGGCCAAGCACGGCCGGCGGCAGGTTGAGGGCGAGGTAGTCGCCCTTTTGCGGCACCTTGCCAAAAAAGCCGAAGCCCATCTGCTAGGGCCTATCTTGTCGCAAGGCTGCTTGCGAAAAACCGGTTCCCACTTTTTCGCACCTTGCTCTAGAGACCCGTGGGGCAGGAGAATTCCGAAAGCGCCGGCAGGAAGAACGGGTTGAAGATCGTGCCGACCTGGATGTTGTAGGACACATCCCGCCCGCCGAGCAGGAACCGCACCTGCAGGCTATCGCCGCTCCGTGTCACCGCGCCCTGCGAAATCAACCGCATCAGTGCCCAGGGCCGGCTGTCCGAATAGGTGGAACTCCGCCCCTGCAATTCCGGCTGGATGCTCAGCGTTACGCTGCCGCCGCCAGTGCTTCCGGGCCATTGGACGGTGACGGGAACATTGCCGGTCTGCTGGGTCTGAATAACCTGGCCATTGATATCGAGCAGCGCCATCTGCGCGGCCGCATGCAGCGAGGCATGGCTGATGGTCAGCGTCACCTGCGGCGCCGAGGCTCCGGGTGGGAAGAAGGCATCGCGGATCTGCGCGGCGCGCTGGAATTCGCGCAAGGCAGAATTAGAGAGTTCGCGGCCCAGCGCGGTATCCTCCTTCCACGTCCAGACCTCGCCGCTCATATCGGCCAGCGGCAGCAGATTTTCGGCGAAGAACCGGTCCATGACCCCGTTGGGGGCAAACAGGCGGGCAAAATCGGCCATGGGCAGATCGCGTTCGCTGCCGCTGGCAAAGGGGTAGAGATTGGAGGTCAGTTGCTCGCAAAGGCGGGTGACCGTGCCGGCCAGCTTGTCATTGAGCTGGGCGAGGCTCGAGCCGGCGGCATCGCCTTCAAGGTCGCTGACCGCGGCGCTGACCATGCGCTGGAACGGCCCCGGCAGGCGGGATGCGCTCATGCTGAGATTGGCGACATGCAACTGGGTCGCGGCGATGGCCTGGGCGGCCTGCGACGGGGTCATCGCCGCCACGACCAGGTTGCGATAGATCTCGTTGAGGCTGTCGAGCACCAGGTCGATCGGCGGCGGGGCGCCATCGAGGAGCAGCGCATATTGCTTGAACTGCGCTTCGATATTGGCGCCGGGCACCTGTGGCGCCGACGGGGCATCGCCCGGCCGGCCATCGCCCTTGAGCGCCAGATTGATGCCGATGCGCGCCAGCCCGCCGGCGCGGTTGGTGATCTGCTGGGTCGCCAGCGCGGTGGCCTGGTCGAGGGCGGCATCGAGGTTGCCATCGGCCGGTTGCTCTGCCGGCGCCTCGCGCGTCAGCGCCGTCTCCTGCGCGATGGCCTGGACCAGCGTCTTGATCGGCGAGGAGGCCTTGTTGGACGCCACCGACAGGATGATGTAGTCCGGCTTTTCGCCCGGAAGCGCCTTGAGCTTGATATTGTCGAGCACCCGGTTCCAGTTGGCCAGGAAATCGGCCGAGTACAGTGCCAGCAGCTTGGGGCCGAGCCCCTGGAACTCGCTCTCGGTCACCATGGACTGGCCAACCTCGCCGCGCACCCATTGCTCACTGGCCAACTGGTCGGCGATGGAGGCCAGCTCGGCCAGGAAATGCTCGTGGAAGCCGCGATAGGTGAAGAGCGCCGGTACGGTCAGCGCGGCATAGTCGCTGCCATCCACGGTCTCGAAGACCAGCGCCGATTCCGGGCCTGAGCGGTCCGCTACGTTGAAATCCTCGATCGGCACGGCAGGGGGCAGGGACTTGAGATATTCATAGGCCTGGTCGGCCAGCGTCAGGCGCGTCAGGGTGCGCTGCGCCGAGTCGATCAGCAGTCCATTGAGCTCGAAGGACGGCTGCTTGCCGTCATCCAGGTGCAGCATGGCTTCGAGGTGCTGCGTCAGGGCATCACGGGCGGCCTTATTGTTGGGGCCCGGATAGAGGTTTTGCTCCCAATCCTGGCTGAACCAGGACTCGATGTAGTCGTCATCGGTCACCGGCGCCTTGCCGCCCAGCATCATGTAGACCTTGAGCGCCTCATAGGCCTGGATCGGATCATTGAGGCTGGCCTCGAGCTGGGCCTCGACGCGCAGGATCAGGCGCGAACGCAAGGTGCGCTCCAACGCCTGGCGATAGGCGGCCTCGGACGACGCGGCGAGCCGGTCGCGCTGGCTGAGGCCGAAGGTCTCGCCCATCGGCGTGCCTTCGCCCAGATGGGCGTAGCCGACCGGATTGTTGCGCATCATGTCCAGCGCCGGCAGCACCGACATCACCTCGGAATCCGAGACCGACGATGCCGTCAGCAGGTCATTGGCATTGACGCGGTAGTCGCTGACGAACTGGTCGGTATTGGCGATGAGCGTCGTATTGGAAAAATAGCTCCAACCCCACAGGCCGGCCAGCCCGAGCGCGGCCACCACGGCGGCAGTCAGCGCCCCGTAGCGCAGGATGGCCGACAGGCGCATGGCGCCCATGTCGGTCGAAACCCAGCCCGTCTCGGAGAAAATGACCGACTTGATGAGGTCATGCAGGAAGAAGCTGCGCCCGCGGCCGGACATGTGGCCGGCGCCCGGCGAAGCGCCCCCGCCGGCCCGATCGAGCGCCCCCAGCACCTGATCGAACGGCGTGCCTTCCTGGGTTCCGGACGAGAAGTAGAAGCCCCGCAGATTGGCATTCACCTGGTAGCGGCTGGGCTCGAAGATTTCGCGCAGCAGGCCGGACACCCGATCCTTGAGCAAAGCGAACTGCTCGGGGAAGCCGAAGATCGCGATGCGGGAAACCGGATCGGGCTCCTCCTGCATGCGATCGGACAGTTCTTCGGTCAGGCGCCTGGTCAGGGCATCGAATTGCTCGGGCACCTGCCCGACCATGTTCTTGCGACGATCCTCGGTCTGGAAGGTCGCGCCCCAGACCTTGCGGCGGCGGCTCTCGGTGAAATTGCCGAAATAGTCGCTGAAGCCGGCCACGAGGTCGGCCTTGGTGAACAGCATGTAGACCGGAAAATCGACCCGCAGTTCCTGGTGGACTTCGACAAGGCGCTTGCGGATGGCGGTGGCGTGGGCCGACAGCTCTTCGGGGGAAAGCCGCATCACGTCTTCGAGGCTGATCGCGACGATGACGCCATTGATCGGCTGCTTAGGCCGGTATTTCTTGAGCAGGCCGAGGAAGGACAGCCAGCTCTTGCGATCGGCACCGGGGTCGGAATCCTGGGTCGTGTAGCGGCCGGCCGTATCGATCAGCACGGCTTCCTCGGTGAACCACCAGTCGCAATAGCGGGTGCCGCCGCTGCCGGCCAGCGGGGCGCCGCCATTGGCCTCGGCCAGCGGAAACTTGATGCCCGAATTGAGCAATGCCGTGGTCTTGCCGGCATTGGGCGGGCCCACGATGATGTACCAGGGCAGAACGTAGAGGTAGTTCCGGCGCCCGGTCGAGGCCTTGATGGTCTGGAGCGCTTCGGTCATGCGCTCGGACAGCACCTGGCCATCGGTGACGCCCTCTTCGGGCACGACCAACCCCTCTTCGAGCGCTTCCGCCGCCTTGCGGCCACGCCACCAGCGAAAAGCATAGAACCCGCCCACCAGCAGCACGATGACGCCGATGATCACCAGGCGCACCCAGATCGGATCGAATGGCGCCACGCCGCCAAAGGCGATGAAGGGCGTGGCGAACCACACCACGGCGGCAAGCGCCAGAAGGCCGACCAGGACAAGGGCGAGGCGGAGGAGCGTATTCATGTCAGCGAACGATACCGGCAGGGTCGGACGCGATCATTGCAGTGTCTCCTCACGCGGAATCATGATTTCCACCCGGCGGTTAAGGGCCCTGCCCTCGGCCGTGGCGTTGTCGCCGACCGGTTCGAGATCGCCCCGTCCCTCCACCAGCAGACGGGTCTCGTCGGTCAGCGTGGCGGCCAGCGCCGTCCGCACCGATTCCGCGCGCGCGACGGACAGGTCGTGGTTGGACTTGAAGCGGCCGCCAGCCGACGGCTTGACGCTGTCGGTGTGGCCGATGACGCTGATCGTGCCGGGCTCGTTCTGCAGGGCAAGCGCGATGCGGGCGCCCAGATCGGCGAATTCGGGAACGACATCGGCGCTGCCGGAAGCAAAGAGCAGGGTATTGCTGATATTGACGACGATCTGGTCGCCGACGGTGTCGACGGCAACGCCACCGGCCGCGATATCCTCGGCCAGCGCGGCGCGGATGCGCTCGATCTGGGTTTCGTCACGAACATCGGGAATGACGGCCGGGGTGAATGCCGCGCGCTCGAGCGCGACCTGGGGCCCCGAATGAAGCGCGGCGAGCCGGTCGGCCAGCAGGTCGGCATTATTGCCGAGCAGCACGCGCAACAGGAAGAACACCCCGACGAGAATGACGGCGAGAACGCTCACGATAGCCCAGATGGGCACGCGTGACGTCAGGTTGGCCATCTTGAGATTGAGGCCGCGCCAGTGCGGGGAGATATCGTCATCGCTGCGGGCGCGCAGGTGGCGCAGGGTCTGGTACACGTCGCGCCGCACCCGCTGCAATTCGCTGGCGCCGTTCTGTGAGCCGCGATACTGCCCTTCGAAGCCAAGGGACAGGCAGGCATACATCAACTCGAGAAGATCGTAGCGCGGCGCGGGATTGTGCAGGATCTTGGCCAGTTCCTCGTAGAAGCCGACGCCGGAGGTCCGCACCTGGAAGAACTGCGCCAGCATGCTGTATTGCAGCCAGACATGGCGATCCGCGCCTGGCAGGTTCTGCACGATGTCGTCCGCAGTGCCGCACAGGGCATATTTTGCGATCCGCGCATCCTGCGCATCGACCCCCGCAGCCAGGACGGTCCGCTCGAATTCCTGAATCTTGCTGGCGACATTGGTCATCAGGGGCACGGCCTGCACATCGACGATCATCATGCGCAACCGGCCCAGAAGCACCAGCAGCGGCGTTGCCGCGGCCATGATCGGATTGGCCGAAGGCACGTCGCGCCGATCCTGAACATTGAGCGCCACTTCCAGCGGTATCTTCTGGCTCGGCGGGGCGGCGCCAGCCGGGTCCGGCGATATCGGGGCGGGATTGGTCATGCGAACCCAGTCGTCCTGCGCCTGACCGGGCATGCCGGGATTTTGTCCGGCCGCGGCGCCGGGAGCGGCGTTCACGCGCGGATCGAAGCCTTGTCCGGGGGCCGGCGCGGGCCAGCCGGCGGGTTGCGGCGCGGCGGGGCGCGCGCCCCCCGGATTGGGGCGAATGACGGTCTTGCCGCCCGATCCGAATGGATTGTCGCGGTCGCTCATTGGCGATTTTCCATGATCGCCCACAATTCGAGCTTCAGATTGGGCCACTCACCGGCAAAGTGCAGCCCCATGCCGCTGGCGGTGCTGAATTCGGGCCACAGGCTGGAAGACTTGTCGAGATAGAAATAAACGTGATCGGTGACCGAGCGGATCTGCCGCGGCGGCGTCGGCATATGGATGATGTCGATGCCAGGCAGGTGCGTCTGCACGATATCGGTCATCCGCGTATTGGGGCCGATCTTGCACAAGGCCGGGAACTGCTGCTGAATCTGGGTGAGCGGCATGTCTGCAGCCACCTCGATCACGAAGGTCGCGTTGCGGAACAGCGTGCGGTCGGTGACCGTGGCGCCATAGGCATTGGGCGCCAGCAGCGTCAGGTCGAGATGAACGGCGCGGCCGACATCGATGCTCAGCAGCCGCTGGATATCGGCAAGCAACGGCTCGAAGGTGTTTGCCAGCTCATCCTGGTCATAGGCCGGATATGCCGGAGCCAGCCGGCTCGGCGAGAAGGTCCACAGCTCCCCGGCCAGCCGCAGCAGTTCCGAATAGAGCCGCTCGGGATGGACATAGCGCGAATTGCGCAGGTGCTTGAGGACGTTGATCTCGCGATTGAGCGTCTGCAGCATGAAATAGTCGACGGTCTGCAGCCCCCCGCCGGAACTCGGGTCGGCGGCATAGCGCGACAGGGATTCGAGCTTGGTATCCATCCAGCCGATCGCCCGATCCACCCAGCCGGCAATGACCGGATGCGCATGGGTCACCAGCGCTGGCGGCGCGAATGCGGGGTCGAAAAGGACCGACTTGTCCCGCACTTCGAGGATCCGCGCGAGCTTGAGGCAATGGAATCCCGACCTGGCCGTCTTGCCGATATCATAGGCCACCCGCAGATGGGCGACCTCTATCTCCTGCTCGACATGCATGCTGGAGGTCGAATCGGTGATCGTTTCCAACTCGCGGACGAAACGGCTGCCGCTGGCATTGTCCGCCATGTCGACCTCGCGTCCGCCGGCCATGGCGGCGGGGACCGTCAGCCAGACCGAGAGCTTGTCGGATCCCTCGGGCACATCGATGGGCTCGGGCAGGGGCGAGGTGCCGGGCATGTCGAACGGCGTGCCATCCTGAAAAATGCCGCTGACGCGGCGCAGGCCGAACTTGTTGCGCTGCGACAGGTCGGTGTCGATCTCCAGCGTGGCAAAGCCCCACGGATAGGGGCTCGCGTAGCGCGCGCGATTCTCGACCAGTTGCTCGGTGTATCGATCGGCCTGCTGCAAATGGTGCTGGCGCAGGAACAGCCCCTCGGACCAGGTCACCTTGCTGTAACGCGACATCGGCTGCACCACCCCAAGATCAAGGCACCATGCTTCGGCGCCAACGATAAGACCAAGCAACGACGTTGTCATGGATAGTCGCCTACGACCATGCAGGCCGCAATAGTCTTGTTTGCGCGCAATTGATGAAAGCCAGCAAGCAGGGCTGCCCTTGCAGATGGTAACAAGGTGGCGCTAGTGTTGCTGCCGAAACGGAGGTCGATCATGTCCAGTCCGTCTGCAAGGATCGGCGACCTGCATGTCTGCCCGATGGTGACCGCACTGGTGCCGCATGTCGGCGGCCCCATCGTGGTCGGGGCTCCGACGGTTCTGGTCTCGGGGGCGCCCGCGGCGCGCATGGGAGACATGTGTGTTTGCGTCGGCCCGCCCGACAGCATCATCAAGGGATCGGCGACCGTACTCATCGCAGGAAGTCCGGCAGCAAGAATAGGCGACTCGACCGCGCATGGCGGCGTGATCGTCGCAGGCGCCCCGACGGTATTGATCGGCGGCTAGACACGCTTTGGTAGACCGGCGACCGTGCGGCCCACGGTCTGGTTTTTTTCTCGAGCTTGATGGCGGTTTTTGATGTCGACCCCATACCGGCAAGATACGCGGATCGGCGAGTTGTCCACGCCCCTGGGCCGGGACACGCTGGCACTGGTCGAATTTTCCGGTACGGAGGGGATGAGCGAACTCTTCCAGTTCGACATCACCGCCCTCTGCGACGAGCAATTCACCGGACCGCTGAATTTCGACAAGGCGCTGGGGCAGGACTGCACGGTCCGGGTGCTCACCCCCGACCAAGGCGAGCGCTATTTCTGCGGTACCTTGACCGAAGCGGCGCGGATCGGTCCCGCCAAGGGGGGCGCGCTTTACCACCTCGTGCTGCGCCCCTGGTTCTGGATGCTGACGCAACGGGTCAACTCCCGCGTTTTCCACAACATGACGCCCGAGGAGATCATCAAGGCCGTTCTCCAGAAGTATCGCCCGGACATCGATAGCCGCACGTCCGGCCGACAGATGCAGCTCGAATATTGCGTGCAGCACCGTGAGAGCGATTTCGCCTTTGTCTCCCGCCTGCTGGAGCGGCATGGCATCGCCTATCATTTCGAGTTCGGGAACAACAAGCAGACCATGGTGCTGACCGACAGCCGGTCCGGCTATGGCACCGTGCCGGGCGGCACCCGCCCATATTACCCGGACGAGGCCAGCGTGCGGGACGAGCGCGAATATCTCAATAGCTGGGTCGCCAAGCGCCAGTTTGTCAGCGGTACCGTGGCGCTGAAGGACTATAACTACCTACAAGCGAACGCCGATATGATGGCGCAGCGGCAGGCCAGCGCCGGCTACGCCCATGGCGGCCTCGAAATCTACCACCATCCGGGGCAGTTCCTGAATCAAGACGAAGGCAATGTCTACGCCACTGCCGCGCGGGATGCCGTCCAGGCGCGGGACGGACTCTTCAACGCCGATGGATACTGCATCGGCTTCTCGGCGGGACTGACATTCACGCTGGAAAAACATGCCGACGCAGCCGAGTACCTGGTCCTGAGAGCGTCGCACCGGCTGGTGAGCGAAGAGTACATCTCCGGAGGGGGCGACCAGGGCGAGGTCTATCGCGGCAGCTACGAGCTGTTCAGGACCGACCGTTCCTACGCTCCCCCCCAGGTCACCCCGCGCCCCTTCATTGCCGGTCCCCAGATTGCCATCGTCGTCACCGATCCGGGTGACGATCCGGAAAACCTCGGGCGGGTCAAGGTCAAGTTTCACTGGCACAAATCCGGCTCGGAGGGCGACTCGATGTGGTGCCGCGTCGCCCAGGTCTGGGTCGGCCAGGAATGGGGCGCCCAGTTCATTCCCCGGATCGGGATGGAGGCGCTCATCCAGTTCATCGAGGGGGACCCCGACCGGCCGGTCATCATCGGCACGGTGCCGAACGACAGTTATCGCCTTCCCTATAGCGACGAGGCAAACCTGTCGGGCTGGATCACCCGCAGCGACAACGAAATCCAGTTCGACGACACGGGCGGCAAGGAGCTCGTCCGCATCTATGGCAAGCGCGACATCGAGATCGAGGCCGTGCACCAGATCACCCTCAAAGTCGGCAGCAGTACCATCGTGATCGACGGGAACTCGATCACGATGAAATCGACCAACATCACCATCGAGGCCAGCTCCACGCTCAAGACCGAGGGCAAGATCAGCGCCTCCCACAAGGCCGGCGCCGATCTGACCACCGAAAGCGGCGGCACGGCGACACACAAGGCGTCGGCGGTGGTGACCATCCAGGGCGCCCTCGTCAAGATCAACTGATAGCAGCCGAGACCAAGGTGCATTTCGCAAGAGCCCAGGATTTGTTCGATGCGTTTCCCACGGCGGGGGAAGACATCCGCGCACGCCCCGATGGCGAAGCGCCGCTGGAATTCATCGCGCTGCTCGGCCGCAGCGCCACGCCCGAGGAAGCGATAACCTATGCCGCCTACCTGCTGCCGCGACGCAAGGCGGTGTGGTGGGGCCATGAATGTGCCCGCGGCCTGCTGCACCTGCTCACCGAGGAAGACCGGCAGATGCTGGCCTTGGCGGAGGCCTGGGTGCGCGAACCCGAGGAGGACCAGCGCGTCCGCGCGCTGACATCGGCGATGGAGGGCAAGAACAAGACGCCCGGCGTCTGGATCGCGCTGGCCGCCGGCTGGAGCGGCGGCAGCATGTCCGATCCCGGCCTGCCCACGGTATCGCCGCCAGTTCACCTCACGCCTCGCGCGGTCAATGCAGGTATCCTCGGCGCGCTCGCGCGCGTGGATAACGGTCACCGCGCTTCGACGCTGCGGACATTCGTTGACGCGGCCATCGGCCTGGCCGGGCAATAGTCCGGCAGCGGCTCGGCCAGACAATTGTCCGGCGCAGCGGCATTGCGACGGCAACCCGTGCTGACCTACAATTGTCTCGATGGCCGGCCGAGGCCAAGAGGGAATCGAATGCCTATTACCCTTACCATTGTCGACCGGGATCAGTTGCCCGACGGCGGCCCGATCAAGTTCAGCGCCGGTGCGCGCGGCTTCGATATCGGGCGTGAGCAGCACCTCGACTGGTGCCTTCCCGATCCGGAACGGTTTGTCTCGGGCCATCACTGCCAGGTCCGGTTCCGGGACGGCGGCTATTGGCTCGACGACATTTCGACCAATGGCACTTTCGTCAACGGGTCGAGCATTCGCGTCAGGAGTCCCTATCGTCTGGCGCATGGCGATCGTCTGCAGATCGGCAATTACCAGATCGAGGTGAGCCTCGACGGACAACCTTCGCCCGGCGGAATCCAGAGCAGTTCGGCATCGCCTTTTTCGCCCGAACCGGCGCCATTCGGCCAGCCGGCGGGGCAGTCGCCATTTGCGCCGGCATCCTCGCCTGCCGCTCCCGTGCATGACATCTGGGCCTTACCGGGCGCGGCGGCCGCCCCGGCGCCGGTGGACCGCAACTGGTTCCTGGAAAAGGCGCGGCAGGACCGGGGCATTCGGCCGCCCGACGCGCTGGAACAGTTCATCGAGTTGCCGGTCGCCGCCCGACCGCCGATTGACGAGCTGCACCCGATTTCTCCAGCACTCGGCAATCTGCCGGGCTCCTCGATCTCCGAGCATGCCGCGCCCGCAATCACGCCACCGCCCGCTCGGGGCGGCGGTTCTCCCGAGCAGGTGCTCGCCCTGATCTGCCAGGCCGCCGGGCTCAAGCCGGACGCCATGGCGGGACGCGACCCGCAAGAGGTGGCCAGGGAAATCGGCCTCGTGCTGCGCACCTCCACCGAGCAGCTCGCCACGCTGCTGCACGGCCGCGCCGACGCCAAGCGGATTGCCAGGAGCGCCAATCGCACCATGATCGGGGCGGCCGACAACAACGCCCTCAAGTTTACCGCCGACGCGACCGAGGCCCTGGAAATCATGTTCCAGCGGCACCGGGCCGGCTATCTCGACGCACCGGCCAGCTTCAAGGAGGCGTTTGCCGATATCCAGCAGCATGAGAAGGCCACGTTTGCCGCCATGCAGCGCGCGCTGTCCAGGCTCACCGAGGATCTGACGCCTGACAGTATCGAGGAGAAGGTGGGCGGCGGATTCGGCTCGGCAAAAGCCAAGGCCTGGGAAATCTACGTGCAGCGCTGGAACAGCAAGACCGAACACCTCGAGAATGGAATTCTCGATGTGTTTTTCGGCTACTTTTCCGAATTCTACGATGCAATGGGCAAGAAGTCGGAGTAACCGGCGAAGTCGGCGCCATACTTGTCAAGGCAGTTCGGCGCGCCTAAGCTGCCCCGCAGGTTGCCTGGACTTTCGCTGGAGGAGTTAGGATGCGCCTATTTGGAGCGACGACCATAGCCACCGCAATCACGCTGCTCATGAGCATTGCAGGACAGGCTCAGGAGTTCAGCGCAGCGCAAGTCGCCAATTTTTTTGCCGGGGAAGTGGGCAAGTCTCGCGCCATCTGCGTGGGCACCGACGAAGAATGCGCGGACAAGCTGGCGCCAACCCCATTCGACATGCTGGTCACCTTCGAACTCAATTCGGACGAGTTGACCCCGGAAGCGGTCAGCAATCTCACCGAGATCGCCAAGGCCCTGGCCGACGACCGGCTGGCCGATGCGAAATTTCTCGTCGAAGGCCACACCGATGCGCTGGGGGGCGACGCCTACAACGACACGCTGTCGCAGCGGCGCGCCACGCGGGTTGCCGACTTCCTGGTGGCCAATGGCATTGCGGCCGATCGCCTGACATCATTCGGGCTGGGCGAAAAGGATCCGCGCACCGACGATCCGTTCGATCCGCTCAACCGCCGCGTCGAAATGAAGCTCAACATCCAGTAGTCGCCGTCGCCACCAACCGCGGAAGCGTTCATGCGCAATGCCAGCCTGCATGAGCCAGTGTCGGAATCCGCCCCCAGCGGCCCCGACCTGGATGAGACCGGCGACGAGGCTTACGCCGAATATATGATGCTGGCGGGCGCCCGCCTGCCGGACCGCTTCTTTTCCAACGAGGGAAACGGCTCGAACCGCGATGTGCCGTTCGATCGCAGCCGCGTCGATATCGGTGCCGAGACCGAGGCGATCGACGCGCTGCTGGAACGCACGCGGGATGTGCGGCTTCTGGTGCTGGAGGCCCGGTTCCAAGCGCTGAGCGGCTCGTTTCGCGGCTTTGCCGACAGCCTGCAGGACCTTGCCGAAATGGTGGACCGTTTCTGGGACAGCGTGCATCCTGCCCCGGAAGGCGATGACTTCACCCGCCGGACCAATGCCATCGAGGAACTGGAAAACCAGGTCCACGTCATCCTGCCGTTGACCTTTGCCCCGATCGTCGGCAGCGGCGGCGGGGCGACCAGCTATCGCAGCTACATGCTCGCCACCGAACGGGCGCGCCCCCGCGAAGAGGAGCCGGTCCCCACACTCGACGCCGTCACCGAGGGCCTTTCCTCGCCGCGCAATACCGAACAGGCAACGATCGCGGCAACGGCCGTATCGGACGCCGTCGCAGCACTGAATGCCATCCAGGCCATGTTTCGCAGCAAGGCGGGTCATGCCAGCGTGCCCAGCTTCGAGCGGCAGCTCAAGCTACTGGGCGACATCACGGCCTTGCTCGCGGAACTGCGGCCGGACCTCGTGCCATCCGGCGCCGCCGAAGCGGCTGGTCCGGGCGCGGACATCGCCGGGCCGGCGCCCGTGCAGGCCGCCCCCACGGTCGGCGCCGTCAGGATTGCCACCCAGAGCGAGGCCTCATCGGCGCTCCGGGCGATCGAGGACTATTTCCAGACCCGTGAACCTTCGGCCCCGGCCTTGATCCTGGTGCACCAGGCCCGCATGCTGTTCGGCAAGCCGCTGGTCAGCGTGCTCGAGGCGCTGCTGCCCGATGCGGCCACCGTGATCGCGCTGCGGTTCGACGGGGCTGGGCAGTTCGATATCGGCTTTGACCAGATGCGCTCCGTAACCGACGATGCCGCCGTGGCCGGAGCGGCGGCGAGCGAGGCCGAGCAGGCTCCGGACGGCACGGTCTTCAGCGCGGAATCGCGCAGCGACGCGACCGCGCTGATGCTGGGCGTCGAGGGATTTTACCGTCTGGTCGAGCCATCGAGCCCGATACCGCTGCTGCTGAGCAAAGCAAGAGCCTTGCTCAACAAGGATTTTTCCGCACTTCTGGGCGAGTTGCTTCCGCCATCGGACTCGTAACTTTGGTTGACTTTTAGGCAGTTAAGAAGTTTGACAAAACGCGGCCCGTCTGGTCTGCTTGGCAGTAAGTAGGAGGCTTGTGATGGCATCGGATTCCGGTCAGAAATTCATCAAGCGCAACCGTCCACCGCGTGTGCAGATCGGTTATGAAGACCCCTACGACTCCCAGAAGCAGATCGAGCTGCCATTCGTAATGGCGGTGATGTCGGATTTGTCCGGCAATGCTTCCGAGGTCGAGAAGCCGGCAATTGCCGACAGAAAACTCGTCGATGTCGACATGGACAATCTCGACAAATACATGAAATCGGTGGCTCCGGCGGCGGCGTTCCGCGTCGACAACAAGCTCAGCGACAACAGCGGCGAAAAACTCGGCGTCAGCCTGACGTTCAATTCCATGGACGACTTCTCGCCGGCCGGCGTCGCCCGGCAGGTTCCGGCGCTCAAGGTGTTGCTTGAGGCGCGGGAGCAACTGGCCAATCTTCAGCGCTACATGGACGGCAAGACGGGGGCCGAGGAACAGCTCCGCAAGCTGTTGGCCGACCCACAACTCATGGCGGCTCTGCAGGAGCGCAAGGTGACGTCGGACGACGAAAAGGCATAAGCGCCTGCTATCCGCTTAGTTTCGAGATACGGGGGACCAGATGAGCCAATTGGAATCCGATACCAGCCGCGCCGGACAGGCCCCAGCCGAGCAGGTCGATGAGTTTGCCAATCTGCTGAAGCAGAATTTCAAGCCGCGCACCGAGCGCGCCGAGACCGAAATCGACAATGCCGTGACGACGCTGGTCAAGCAGGCGCTGGCCGATTCGAGCGTCATCCGCGAAGACGTGCTGGACACGATCGAGGAGATGATCGCCCGGCTCGACGAGAAACTTTCGGTGCAGGTCAACGAGATCCTGCATGCGCCCGAATTCCAGTCGGTGGAAAGCGCCTGGCGCGGGCTTACCTACCTGATCAACCATTCCGAGACGGATTCAACGCTCAAGATCAAGGTGATGAATGTCACCAAGTCGGAGCTGTTCCGTCACGCCAAGGACTTTCCCGACGCCAAGTGGGACCAGAGCCCGCTGTTCAAGCAGCTCTATGAATATGAATTCGGCCAGCTCGGCGGCCAGCCCTATGGCGCGCTGGTCGGCGATTATTATTTCGACCACTCGGCGCCCGACATTGCCGTCATGAAGTCGCTCAGCAAGATCGGCGCGGCAGCACATTGCATGGTCATTTCGGGCGCCAATCCCACGCTGATGGGCATGGATAGCTGGACCGACCTGACCAAGCCGCGCGACCTGGGCAAGGTATTCGATACTCCGGAATATGCCGCCTGGAAGTCGCTGCGCGACTCCGAGAATTCCCGCTATCTTGGCCTGTGCCTGCCGCGCGTGTTGTCGCGCGAACCCTACGGCGCCAAGACCCTGCCGGTTGCCGAATTTGCCTTCGAAGAGCAGACCGACGGACATACGGGCGAAAAATACGCCTGGATGAACGCCTCCTATGCGATGGCGGCAAATATCAACCGGGCCTTCAAGGAATATGGCTGGACCACCCGAATTCGCGGTGTGCAGTCCGGCGGCGAGGTCATGGACCTTCCGGTGCATACCTTCCCTACCGACGATGGCAGCGTCGACCTGAAATGCCCGACCGAAATCGCCATTGGCGACCGGCGCGAAGCCGAATTGTCCAAGTCCGGCCTGTTGCCGCTCATTCACCGCAAGAATACCGACAAGGCGGCCTTTATCGGCGCGCAGTCGGTCTATCAGCCGCATAGCTATCTCGACGCCGAGGCGACTGCTTCGGACAACCTGTCCTCGCGTATTCCGTACATGTTCGCGGTCTCGCGCTTTGCGCATTACCTCAAGCATATGGTGCGGGACTGGATCGGCCAGGGCTACGAGCGCGAGGAATTGCAGCGCCGGCTGAGCGAATGGGTAATGCAATATGTCCTGGCCAACCCGTCCACGGCGGGCGAGGCGGCCAAGGCCGAGCGCCCCCTGGCCGAGGCGCGGGTCGATGTGTTCGAGGATGAGGAAAACCCCGGCTATTACGGCGCCCGCTTCTATCTGCGGCCGCATTATCAACTCGAAGGCATGGACATCGGACTCAGCCTCGTGTCGCGACTTCCCGGCACGAAGGAATAACACCTTTCTTGCGTACCACTCGGCGCTGGCGTGGCCGCTGGACCAGCGCATCTCGGTAGAAATGGGAGACCGAAATGGCAGTTGACATGTTCCTGAAGATTGACCCGATCAAGGGGGAGTCCAAGGACGCTAAGTACAAGGACCTGATCGACGTACTCGCCTTCAGTTGGGGTGCGTCCAACTCGGCTTCGTTTGCATCGGGTGGTGGCGGCGGCACTGGCAAGGTCAATGTCCAGGATTTGTCGCTCACCAAATATCAGGACAAGGCGAGCCCGCTGCTGTTTCTCGGTTGTGCCCAGGGCACCCACTACAAAACCGCGGAAATGGTGGTTCGCAAGGCCGGCGACAAACCGCTGGACTATCTCAAGATCAAGCTGACGGACGTGCTGATTTCTTCCCTGTCGAATGGCGGAAGCCTCGGCGAAGACCGGCTGACCGAAAATGTCACCCTCGCCTACGGCAAGATCGAAATCGAATATACACCGCAGAAGCAGGATGGCTCCGGCGACGCCGTGGTGAAAGCCGGCTGGAGCATCGTCGAAAACAAGAAGGCCTAGGACCGATCGACATTCGGCGCAGGCGTGCCGAAAATGGCGGCGCTCGATGCCGGACCCAAGCGCATGTAGTTGTGTGAGGACCGGAAGTGCAGAGAACCGGCATTTGCGGGCCGACATCGGTTGGATGGCGGTGGCCTGCGGGGCATGTCTTTCGAAAGCAGGCACCGGAAGAGCTAAAGCGCGTAGAGCGAAACTGAAAGATCGCGATGCGCCTTGGCAGGCCGGTGCGGGTATGGAGGGCGCTCGTGGTATCATCGGAACAGCAGAAGCAGCGCCTGCAAATTCCCCTGATGCTCGCTTTTCGCGATGCGTTCGAGAAGCGAGACGCCGCCAGCGAGGAGGGAAGCTGGGTCGATGGCGAGCGCGTCATCGCCGATCGCAACAGCGTTCGCCGCGGCGCGGCCGAGTCCATGCTCAAGCGCGACCTGGGCGTCGATCTCGGGTCACTCGTGGATACGGTCAACCTGGCGTCGAGCGTGGACCTGGAACCCCTCCCCTATGTCGCGCGGTCGGTGCTCAATTTCGGGCTGCCGGACCTGTCCGGTGTCACGGTCGGCACCGACGAGGTCGACGTCGTCGGCACCAATCTCCGAGCCGCCCTGCTGCGCCATGAACCGCGCCTCAATGCCAGGACGCTGTCGGTGCAGCGCGACGAGGGCAGCGAAGACCTCGACGAGCGCGTCCGCTTCAAGGTCTATGCCGAGTTGCTCAGCCGCCCGCTGGACATATTGGTCGAATTCGTAGCCGAGGTGGATGTCGGGGCGGGCAAAGTACACGTCCCGCGCCTGCCCGGGGTGTCATGAACCGCGAATTTCTCGAGCATTATGAGCGCGAGTTGCGGATCCTCTACGAACAGGCCCGCGACTTTTCCGCCGAATATCCGGGTATTGCCGAGCGGCTTGGCGGCCTGACCGAAAATGCAATGGATCCGGGCCTGGCCGGGCTGCTGGAGGGCGCGGCCTTTCTGGCCGCCCGCGTGCAGCTCAAGCTCAAGAGCGAGTTCAGCGAATTCACCAATGCGCTCCTGGAACAGTTGGTGCCCAATTATCTGGCGCCTCTTGCCTCTTCGGTCCTGGTGCAGGCGTCGCCCAAATTCGAAAATCCCAATCTGCTGAAAGGCGTGAACTTCCCGGCGGGAAGCTATATCGATGCCGTCTATGTCGAACGCGAGCGGCGCGTGTCGTGCCGCTATCAGCTTGGCGCCGACCTGACGCTCTGGCCCTTGCAGATCGAGCGGGCCGAATATTACCCGACCCCCGCCCCCTTGCATGCGCTGGGAATGAATACGCCGCCCGAAACCTTGGCCGGCCTGCGGCTGACCCTGCTCAACCGCAACAGCAGCCCCGACCGCGACGTAGCGGGCAGGCCGCATCCGGGCGCCCCGATGGCCAATCTGGCCATCGACCGTTTGCCGATCTATTTCAATACCAACGCCGCCGATGGCAGCGCGCTTTACGAGCAATTGTTCGCCCATTGCGCGCGTATCACCCTGCGTTACGAGACGGCAGATGGCGATGTCCAGTTCCGGCCATTGCCACTCGACAGCCTGCAGCAGATCGGCTTCGGGGATTCCGACGCCCTGGTGCCGGGCGATGACCGGGTCTTTGCCGGCTTCGACCGGCTGCGCGAGTATTTTGCCTTTCCCGCCAAGTTTCGCGGCTTCGTGCTGACCAATCTGCGCATGGCGCTCGGCCGTCTGCCGGTGAGCCGGGTCGACATCATCTTCGAGATGGACCAGGCGACCCCTCGGCTCGCCCCGCTGGTCACGGCATCCTTCTTCGCGCTCTACGCCGTGCCGGCGACCAATCTGTTCGAATTGAGCTGCAGCCGCATCCCGCTCAGCCGCAATCAGCACGAGTACCAGATCGTGCCCGATCGCAGCCGCACGCTGGATTTCGAGGCGCATCGCGTGCTCGACGTGTTTGCCCATTATCCGAACCGCAAGGACAAGGTTCCCGTGCTGCCGCTCTATAGCCTGCCTGATGGCGGCGTGCGGGCGGAAAACGCGGTCTACTACACCGTGCGGCGCCTGCCCCGCCTGCCCACCGAGCGCGAGCGGCGGTTCGGCAGCCAGAGCAGCTATGTCGGAACCGAAACCTTTATCTCGATCGTCGAGCCGGCCGGGCTCGATGACAATGAGCGGATAAAGGAGATCAGCGTTCGCGCCCTGGTCTCGAACCGCCATCTCACCGAAGCGCTGCCGGTCGGCGACAGCGGCGCCGATTTCCGTCTTTCGGACGACATGGCCATTTCGCTGCGGTGCCTGGCCGGGCCGACGCCGCCACGGGATTCGCTGGTGCATCGCGACCGCGTGGAACGCGATGCCAGCCGCCCGAGCCCGATTGCCTGGCGCCTGATCAACTTCCTGTCCTTCAGCCATCTGGGACTGGTCGATCGGCCCGATGCGCGTGCCGGCGGTCTGCGGGAGATGCTGGCGGTATTCGCCGATGTTTCCGACACGCTGACCGAGCGGCAGATCAGGGGTATTGCGGGCATCGAGAGCCGCCCCATCGTCCGCCACCTGCGGCAGGCCAACGGCTTCAACGCAGCACGCGGCATCGAGATCACCGTCACGCTGGACGAAAAGGCCTTCGAGGGCGCCGGCATCATGATCCTGGGGGCCGCGCTGGACCGGTTCTTTGCCGAATACACCTCGATCAACAGTTTCACCCAGACTGTCATTGCCTCGAGTCAACGCGGCGCGGTGATGCGCTGGCCACCGCGCTCCGGGCTGGGGAGCGTGTTGTGACCGAACGGCAGGACCTCGAACGGAACCCCCAGTTGTTCGACCTGTTCCGCGTGCTGCGCGAACTGGAACGCTCATCCCCGGACAAGCCGCGTATCGGCGACGGGACTACGGTGGCGCAGGAAGTCGTGGCCCTGGCGCAGGATCCGTTCGCCGGCTTTGCCGCGTCCAATATCACCAGGATCGACGCCACCGCCCGCGGCACGCCGCGCGTCTTCACCCAGTTCATGGGCTATTTCGGCCCGCAGGGCGCCCTGCCCCTCAACACCACGCTGGATGCCCTGAACTGGTTGCAGCGCGACCCTTCCTTTGCGCGCTTTGCCGACCTGTTCGCCAACCGGTTCCAGCAACTGTTCTTTCGCGCCTGGGCCGATTCCCGCCCGATCGCCCATCACGATCGGCCCAGGGAAGACAAATTCGCCCGCTATGTGGGGGCCTTTTCAGGCATCGGCACCCCCGCTGCCACCGAGCGCGACGCGGTGCCTGACCTCGCCAAGCTCGCCTATTCGGGACTGGTCTCGTCGCGGGTCAAGAGCGCGCGCCGGCTGGCGCAACTGCTGCGCGGAACCATGGGCCTTGATGTCTGGATTGTCGAGCGCGTGGGCGCTTGGCTGACATTCGAGCCCGATGCGCGGACATCGCTGGGCGCCCGAGGCTCATCATTGGGCCAGGACACCGTGCTCGGCACGCGGGCCTATTCGATCAACGACAAGTTCCGCATCCTGCTCAAGGCGGAGAGCCTGGAGCAATACAATACCATGCTGCCGGGCGGCGAGGTGGCGCGCAAGATTGCCGACCTGGTATTCTATTACGCCGGGCACCGCTTCGAATATGATGTCGAGCTGCAACTGCCCGCGAAGCTCGCACCGGCGGCCCGGCTCGGGGTCAGCGGCCAGCTCGGCTGGACAGCATGGGTAGCACCGCCACCAGTGGCGGCCGACGACGACCACTATCTCGATGACGCCCGGTTCGACCTGAGCCAGCGGCGCAGCGCCGGAGCCTTGTAGCATTCATTTGATCGGGGGATACGATGAGCGACATCAGCCTGGAGACCGTTACCGGCAAACTTAATCGGCTGGGCTACGACACATTCATGCAGTCGCTGCGCCACGCCAAGAACGCCGGAAACCGCAATCTGGAGCTGGCGCACTGGATGTTCCAGATCGTCAGCAACGACCGTTCGGACGTGACGCTGACGCTGGCCCATTACGGTATCGACCGCTCCAAGGTGCTGGCCGAGATCGGCGCGGCGCTCGATGGCTTCCGCAAGAACGAGACCGAGATGCCGGGCATCGCCGATCCCATCAACGATGCGCTGGATCGCGGCTGGTACTATGCCACGCTGATGTTCGGAGAAGCCCAGATCCGCACCGGGCACATTCTGCTGGCTGCCCTCAAGGATCTCAAGCTGCGCCCTTCGCTGCAACAGGCCTCCCGCAGCTTGATGCAGATCAGCGCCGATACGCTGGCAGGCGAGGCCAACACGGTCTGGGCGCAGTCCGATGAGGAGAATCTGCGCCCGATGGATGGCTCGGGACTGGCGGCGCCGGCCGCTGGCGCCTCGGGCGATGCGCCGCGCGGCAACACGGCCTTATCGCGCTATTCCATCGACATGACCGCCACCGCCGAGTCCGGCAAGATGGACCCGATTGTCGGGCGCGACGACGAAATCCGCCAGCTGATCGACGTATTGATGCGGCGGCGCCAGAACAACCCCATCCTGACCGGCGAGGCCGGCGTCGGCAAGACGGCGGTGGTGGAGGGTTTTGCCCAGCGGCTGGCATCGGGCGACGTGCCGCCCCAGCTCAAGGGCGTGCGCCTGCATGCGCTCGATATCGGCCTGATGCAGGCCGGTGCTTCGATGAAGGGGGAGTTCGAACAGCGGCTGCGCTCGCTGATCGACGAGGTGCAGGCCTCCCCGACCCCGCTCATCCTGTTCATCGACGAGGCCCATACGCTGATCGGCGCCGGCGGCAATGCTGGCACGGGCGACGCCGCCAATCTGCTCAAGCCGGCTCTGGCCCGTGGTACCTTGCGCACCATCGGCGCGACGACCTGGTCGGAATATCGGCAGTATTTCGAGAAGGATCCCGCCCTGACCCGGCGTTTCCAGCCGGTCGCGGTGGAGGAGCCGTCCGTCGAAAAGGCCGCCTATATGCTGCGGGGCATTCTCAAGCCGATGGAGGCCCATCATCGGGTCCGCATCTCCGACGCGGCAGTGGTCGCGGCGGTTACCCTCTCGGCCCGCTACATCCCGGCCCGCCAATTGCCCGACAAGGCGGTCAGCCTGCTCGACACCGCCTGCGCCCGCGTCGCGATCAGCCAGAGCACGACGCCGGCGGCGATAGCCGATCTCAAGGACGCCATCCAGTCGCGCAAGGAAGAGCTGACGGCCATCGACCGCCAGAGCGACATCGGCGGCGGCAATCCGCGGCGGACGGCCGAACTCGACGGCGAGATCGCCGACATCGAGGTCCGGCTGGCAGAACTGACCGAACTACACCAACGCGAAAGCGCGCTGGTCGACCAAATCTCGGCCTTGCGCGCCAAATTGCTGGAGGAAACCGACGAGACCGTGCCGGCCGAGGGGCCTTCGACGCGCGAGCAGATTGCTGCCCTCGTGGCCGAACTGAACGGCTTCGAGGCCGATACGCGCATGGTCTACCCCTATGTGGATGAGCAGGCCGTGGCAGCCGTGGTGTCGGACTGGACCGGCATTCCGGTGGGCAAGATGGTGAGCGACGAGATGGCCAGCATCCTCAAGCTCGCCGAAACGCTCAAGAAGCGCGTCGTGGGGCAGGACCACGGCCTGGAGATGATCGCCAAGCGCATCGAGACCAACCGGGCCAAGCTCGACAATCCCAATAAGCCCATCGGCGTGTTCATGCTGTGCGGCCCGTCCGGCGTCGGCAAGACCGAGACGGCGCTCGCGCTGGCCGAGGCGCTCTATGGCGGCGAGCAGTCCATCATCACCATCAACATGTCCGAATTCCAGGAAGCCCATACGGTGTCCCTGCTCAAGGGCGCCCCTCCGGGCTATGTCGGCTATGGCGAAGGCGGCCGCCTGACCGAAGCGGTGCGGCGCAAGCCCTACAGCGTCGTGCTGCTCGACGAGGTGGAAAAGGCCCATCCCGATGTGCACGAGCTGTTCTTCCAGGTGTTCGACAAGGGCCAGATGGAAGACGGCAATGGTCGGGTGATCGATTTCAAGAACTGCCTGATCATCCTCACCTCCAATGTGGGCACCGACATCATCATGCACATGGCTGAGCGCGGCCAGACCAGGCCCACGCCGGCCGAACTGGAAGAGGCGCTCAAGCCATCGCTGGTGCAGGTGTTCCCGCCCGCCCTGCTCGGCCGCATCGTGACGATCCCGTATTTTCCGCTATCGCCCGACATGCTGGCGGGGATCGTTCGCATCCAGCTCAACCGCATCAAGCGCCGGGTGGCCGAAAACCACGAGGCGGAGTTCGTCTATTCGGACGCGGTGGTGGATTACATCGCATCGCGTTGCAACGATCCCGATTCCGGCGGGCGAATGATCGACAACATCCTGACCAACTCGCTGCTGCCGGAACTGTCGCGGCACTATCTCAACCGCATGATCGGCAAGCAACCGATCTCCAGGGAGAGCGTGGATGTCGTGGACGGCGTCCTGGTATACGACATCGTTTAGACGCAGCTATCGGGAATCCACAGAGCCTCGTGGACGCCAGAGTTGCCGGTCAGGCGTTACTGGCCCCAAACGCGCCCGCCGTCGGCCATCAGGGTTTGGCCGGTGATCCACTTTGCGCGGTCGGATGCAAGAAACAGCGTCAGCTCGGCCACTTGCGTACCATCGTCTGCCCATCCGAGGGGCACCATGTCCTTGACCATCTTGTCGAACTGCTCGCCGCGGGGCAGATCGTCGAGGCGAGAGGTGTCGTTGAAACCGGGGCAGATCGTATTGACCCGAATATTCTCGGACGCGAGTTCCAGCGCCATCACGCGGCCAAGCGCGTTGATCGCCGCCTTGGAGCTGGCATAGGCGCCGAGCCGGGGGCCAGCCGTGCGCGACGCAACAGTCGATATGTTGACGATGTTGCCGCCGGAACCCTGGGCAAGCATGGTGCGCGCGGCGGCGCGAGACATCAAAAACGTGCCCTCGACATTGATCGAATAGACCTTTCTCAAGGTCTCGATATCCAGCTCCACGACGGGCCGTCGATCCGAGCCCCGGCTCATTGCGGCGTTGTTGACCAAAATATCAAGGCGCCCGAACGCGCCAAGCGTGTCGGCAATCAGGCGATCCACCGATGCTTCATCGGCGATGTCGGTGATGGCGGTCAGCGCCGTGCCGCCCAACTGGCGGATTTCTTCGGCAACGCTTTCCACGTCGCGCCAGCCCGCCGCTTTCTCATCGTCCGGATAGGACTGCGAAGACCGCCCGGACCCTGTCACCACGACGCTGGCACCGGCGCGTGCCAGTGTCGTTGCGATGCGCCTTCCAATGCTGCGCATTCGACCGGCGCCGGTAACAATGGCCACCTTGCCGTCGAGTTCTGCCTCACCGAATTGCTGCGCAGCGGGGTCCATCGACCTGCTCCTGTTCGTTCACTGGCGCGCGTCCAGGAGTTCCTGCATGGCCCGCGCGGCCTGCTTGAGTTCGGGGAGGTAACGGTCGACGAACTGCGACCCCTCATATTTGAGCGTCGCACTCGTCGACAGGCCGTAGCGAACGCGACCCTTGACGACGAGCGGCACTGCCACCGAAGCCATTCCGATGGCCGTTTCCTGATCGACCAGATTCCACCCTTTCTGATATGCGGCACGCGCCTGTTCTCTCAGCGTCGCCACGCTGCGAACAGTGAAGGGCGTAACCTCGGGGAGGGTCGTTATCCCCTCGTAGAGCGCGCTGAATTCCTCATCGCTCATGGCGCCGAGCAGCAATTTCCCGGTGGATGAGGCATGGGCGGGGAAACGGGTGCCAACGGTCATATAGTCCCGCTCCAGCCGCCGTGCCGTCGCACGCGCCACGCAGACCACCTCGCGGTCCACCAGCATCATGATCGAGCAGGATTCGTTGAGTTTGTCGGATAGCTCGGACAGCCGTGGTTGCAGCAGGTTGAGCGCCGGCAGCGTCATCAGATAGGTGTAACCGAGCTGGAGCGTGCGCGCCGCCAGATGATAGCGCTTGTCCTCCTCGCTATAGCCGACATAGCCCAGCGTCGTGAGCGTCAGCAGGACGCGGCGAGCCGACCCCGGACTGAGCCCGACCTTGCTGGCGATGCGGCTCAGCGTCATCTGCGGCGCATCGGCATCGAAAGCCTCGATCACCGCCAGTCCCTTGGCCAGCGATTTTATGAATTCGGGGTCGTCAGGGTGTTCGGCTTTCAAGGGTGTTTCTTTCCGGCAACTGGCAGCGGCTGCGTCATCATTTCATGGCTGTTCATGTGCGCCTAGTCCCAAGCCAGGTGGTCAACACCGGCAGGCTTGGGGGGCGTCGCCCAATAGGAGGGGGTTTCGGAAAAGGCAACGATCGGCCGCGGGTGCTCGATCGGGCCAAAGGCAGACGGCGTCACCTGCAGGTCTTCGCTGGCGACCTGGGGCAAGGCAGCGACGCCTCCCGGCGCTTCCGGCCATTGCGATGCCGGGAGCTGACCGAGATCCTGCAGCCACATCGAGGTGCCGGTGAGTGATACATTGACGCGATAGGAGCCACCTGCCCGCGCGCGCTGGACCAGGGCACTCACCACGCCGGCCGCGGCGCAATAGCCCGCCAGATAGTCGTTGAGCGTGAAGGTCGAGGCCAAAGCGGGCATATCCATGCTGCCTTCACCGATGGCCAGGCCGCTGACCACCTGACCAAAGGGGTCGTAGCCGGCGCGGTTGGCCCAAGGGCCGTCGCTGCCATAGCAACTGACGCTGGCATAAACCAGACCGGGTCGCAATTCGGCCAGTTGCTCAAAAGACAGGCCATATGCTTCGAGCGAGCCGGGCCGCCACGAATGGACGAACACATCCGCCTTGGCAATCAGGGCCAGGAGTTCGTCGCGATCGCGGTCCGAACGGAGGTCGGCGAATGCAGTGCGCTTGCCGAAGGCGGTGTCGGCGATAACGTGGTTTGGATCGGGCATATGCGGCGGCGATACGTGAATGACGTCCGCGCCCTGTTCGGCCAGGGTGCGAGACACGACCGGCCCGGCCAGGACATGGCCCATGTCGACGACGCGAATCCCTTGCAGCGGGCGCCTGGCCGGCCCCAGCGGCTCGGCGTCGCTCTCGCTCATCCGTTTTACCTCCACCGGAGTCCTGCCCGCCAGGTTGCGCCCCTGGGGATGGGACAGCCATTCCTCACGGGTACGGGCCAGCGCGCCCATCGCCTTGGCTTCGGCGAGGACTTGCTCCAGTTCGAGCGCGTCATGTCGCCGGACGGCGCGGGCGATGGATTGGGTATCGGGCGAACAGTCGAGGCAGCTGAGCAGCCGCGTGAAATGTTCATGGTAGAAGGCGTGGCGCAGCAGATACATCTGGCGCCCATCGCGGGTTTCAAAGAACACCTGACGCTCGCTGGCAGGCCGCTGCAGTTGCAGCGCATGACGACCACGCCGCACATAGGCGAGCGTCCGCAGGCCGGGCACCGCCGCCTTTGCCAGATCGACGTCGATGGACTGGGAGCCATTGCCGCGCAACCGCCATATCTCGGCAATGCCGGCCGCAAAAGCAGCGAGCGCGGATGCGCTGGCAAGGCCCGGCCGGTACCGACTGGGCACAACGGGATCCTGCCCGCGGATGGTGATGTGTTCGGACCAATGGTCAGCGGGCAGCGCCAGCTTTTGCAGGAGATCCGATAATGCCGCATTTGCATATGTCATGCGTTGCCTCAAAGTTTTCCGTAATGCGGATATATTTTCGTTATACGGAATAATAGCGAAGGCGCCGGCATAAGCAATAGATGTTCCGTGGTCGTCATGATGAGGGGGCTGGCGCAGGCTCAGCACGTGCACCGCGGCTTCCGCGCCTGCCCTTCTCTGGCGGATTCCAGCACGCTGAAGTTGGGGGTTGACGGCGCCAGCCACAGCGCGCACTATCGATATACGGAAAAATTTCCGCTATACGGAAAATAGCTAAGGGAGGGAACTTTGATTTGCAGCCGGTTGAAAACTTCGTTGATCGCCGCAACCTCGGTCGTGGCGCTGGCCATGACAGGAGGCATGGTCCAGGCACAGGACTACCCCACTAGGGCGATCGACGTGATCGTGCCGCTGCCCGCCGGTTCGGCGGCCGACGGCGTGGCGCGTATCGTTCTTCCCAAGATGGAGGAAATCCTGAAACAGCCTATGGTCATCGAGAATATCGGTGGCGCCGCGCATATTCCAGGCATGGTGCGCGCTTCCGAGCAGGATCCCGATGGCTATCATCTGCTCTGGGCGACCATCGCCGACTTCTCGTCCAATCCCAATCTTTATGCCGACCTGCCCTATGCGGCCGAGGATTTCGCCCCCATCGGCCGGGCCTCGGCCCAAACGCTGATCATGGCCGTGCCCACCGCGTCCGGCATCACCACGCCGGCCGAATTCGTTGAAAAGGCCAAGAACGAAAGTCTGTCTTACGCCTCAACCGGCATTGGCAACTCCAATCACCTGCTCGGCGAGATGCTGATGCGCGATGCCGGCATCTCGCTGCGCCATATTCCCTATGAAGGCGGTTCAGCGGCGGTTCTCGATCTCATGCGCGGCGAGACCGACATGATGTTCTACTCCCTGTCGCAGTTCCAGCCCGGCCTGCAATCGGGCGAGCTGACGCTGCTCGCGATTACCGCGGAACAACGCTCGGTCTTCACGCCCGACCTGCCGACCATGCAGGAACTCGGCTATGACGATGTGCTCGTGTCGTCATGGTATGCGCTGTTCGCGCCGGCCGGTACGCCCGAGGACTATATCGACACGCTGTTCGACGCACTGAACCAAGCGCTCGCCGATCCCGAGGTCGTCGCGGCGCTGGAACAAACCGGTACCGAAGTATGGACCAGCGGTTCGCCCGCAGAATTCGCTGAATTCCTGGCAACCGAGCGCGGCCGCTATGCTGCGCTGGTCGAGGCGATCGGCCTCGAGAAGCGCTGATCGACATTCGATCACGGAGGGGCGGCTGCGTTCGCCCCTCCGCCCGCCGCCACCGCGGCGCGATCCACCCATCAAATCTTTGGAGACTACTGATGCCACGTCCAGGCAGCGAGGCCGTTATTGCCGGATTGGGGGAACCCCCTGTCGGCCGGCTCACGGGAAAAACCCCCACCGAGCTTCACATCGATGCCGCCATGCTGGCGATCGAGGATTCGGGCATCGACAAGCACGATATCGATGGTCTGATGACCACCGGCACGTTCCTCAATGACAATATCCGCCATCACATGATGATCGGCGAGCATCTCGGCATTCACTGCAAGACCTTCGTCGACACGCTGCGCACCGGCGGGCATTCCTATCTCAACGGCGTGCAGGTGGCCCAGTGGGCCGTGGAAAGCGGTTTGTGCAAGGCCGTGCTTCTGCTGCGGGGCGACACGACCTTATCCGGCGTGCCCAAGGGCACCTCGATGAAGGCCTATATCGAATATGGCGCCCACCCCATCGAATTCGAAGTTCCCTTCGGAATTTCAGTGCCGGGCGTCTATGCCATGCTGGCACAGCGCCACATGCACGAATACGGCACCACATCCGAGCAACTGGCCAATATCGCCGTGGCGTGCCGGAAACATGCCGCGCTCAACCCCAAGGCATTCAAGCGCGACCCGATCACGGTCGACGATGTGCTGAATTCGCGCCTCGTCTCGACCCCGTTGCACCTGCTCGATTGCAGCCCGCCATCGGATGGCGCCGGGGCCATTCTTATCACCTCGCGCGAGCGCGCCAGGGATCTCAAAGCCAAGCCCGTACGCATCCTGGGCACCGGGCAGGCGCAGTCCTACTATCACCTGGCCCATCTCGCCCGCGCCACGGGGGCGCGGCCGGAAGACAAGTCCCGCTTCAGCCTGACCAAGACGGTGCAGTCGGTTGCCGCCGAACGCGCCTTTGGCATGGCAGGCGTCAAACCGAGCGATATCGATGTCGCCCAGCTCTATGACTCCTTCACCATCACCGTGCTGATGCAGTTCGAAGATCTCGGCTTCTGCGCCAAGGGCGAGGGCGGGGCTTTCACCGAAAACGGACGCATCGAATTGGGTGGCGACCTGCCGGTCAACACGCATGGGGGCCTGCTGTCCTTCGGGTCCTCGGGTGGCATCAACCACATCATCGAGGCCGTCCGCCAGGTGCGCGGCGAATGCGGCGAGCGCCAGGTCAAGGACGTGGAACTCTCGCTGGCAACCAATGTCAGCGCCGTCGCCTCCAATCACTCCATTGCCATCTTCGGCCGGGACTGAGGATACAGTCATGACACGATATTTGCCTGAACCGACCAAGATATCGAAGCCGTTCTGGGATTCCTGCAAGGCCGAGGCGATGGAAATCCAGCGCTGCGCCGATTGCGGAACCTATGCGTATTACCCGGTCTATGTCTGTCCGGAATGCGCGTCCCGCCAGCTCGAATGGACTCGCGTGAGCGGCCGGGGAACAGTCTATACCTACACCGTCGCGGCACAATCGGTCTTCGAGGGCATCGACGGACCCATCGTGGTGGCGCTGATCGAGCTCGAAGAGGGCGCGATGATGACCTCCAACATCAAGACCAACGATCCGCACGGCGTCCATATCGGCATGCCGGTGAGGCTGGCCTACGAACCGGTCTCCGATGACATCACCCTGCCGGTTTTCGAGGTGGCGTCATGAAGTTGGCGACCTTCGTCCATGAGGGCGTGGAACGGCCGGGGGTAGTGGTCGGCGACCGGATCGTGCCGACGCCCCATGCCTCGCTGCTGGCCTTGATCCAGGCCGGCCCCAGCGCAATCGCAGAGGCCGGCAAACTGGCGGCTTCGGCCGGCACGAGCGGCGGATATCGCCTGAACGCGGTGTCCCTGCGGGCGCCGATCCCAAATCCACCGCGCAACGTGTTCTGCGTCGGCCGGAACTACAAGCTGCATATCGAAGAGGGCGCACGCGCCCGCGGCGTCGCCGCGGACTATCCCCGCATGCCGGAATTCTTCACCAAGGCCACCCACGCCGTGTGTGGACCGGGTGATGACATTCGCCTGCCGGGCATCACGCAGAAGCTCGACTACGAGGTCGAGCTCGCCTTCGTCATCGGCAAGCGTGGCCGGGATATCAAGGCGCGGGACGCGGGGGATCATATCCTTGGATACATGGTTCTCAACGATGTAACGGCGCGTGACCTGCAGCGTGGCCATGGCCAGTGGTTCAAGGGAAAATCGCTCGACACCACCTGCCCTGTCGGACCGTGGATCGTTACCTCCGACGAATTCGACGTGACCGCCGACCACCGTATCTGGCTGAGCGTCAATGGAGAAATGCGCCAGGATTCGCTGACCACCGACATGGTGTTCGACTGTGCGGCGATCCTGGAGAGCCTGTCCGCCGGCCTGACCGTCGAGCCCGGAGACATCATCACCACCGGAACGCCTTCGGGCGTCGGCCTGGGCATGGATCCGCAGGTCTGGCTGCGGGACGGCGACATCATGGAAGCCGGAATCGACGGCATCGGCTCAATCACCAACACCATACGCGCGGTCTGACCACCGATGCGGGAGACAGAAATGCTGCACGAGACTTCACATTCGACCGAAAGCGCCGGCAAGAAGGGTGCGCTGGACGGGATCAGGGTGCTGGACGTATCCAGGGCCCTGGCCGGTCCCTATTGCACGATGCTGCTGGGCGATCTGGGCGCCGACGTCATCAAACTGGAAATGCCGGGAACCGGGGACGAGTCGCGTTATTGGGGCCCTCCCTTTGCCACCTACATGTCATCGAACCGAAACAAGCGCTCGGTGGAGGCGGACCTTCACACCGAAGAGGGCCGGCGCCTGTTCATGGACCTCGTGAAGACCTCGGACATCGTGGTGGAAAATTTCCGGCCCGGCACGATGAAGCGTTTCGGCCTCGACTACGCCGCCGTGGCCGCGGTGAAGCCCGATATCATCTATGTGTCGATCAGCGCCTATGGCCAGACCGGACCGATGTCGCATCGACCGGGTATCGACCTGATGGTGCAGGCGATCAGCGGGCTGATGTCCACCACGGGGGCGCCCGATGGCCCGGCCTACAAGGCAGGCGGCCCGATTGCAGATATCGTCGGCGGATTCTCCGCCGTCATGTCGGTGATGGCGTCGCTCATGGAGCGCGGCAAGACCGGCAAGGGCCGCTATATCGACATCGCCATGCTCGATGCCGTGCTGATGGTGCTGAACCAGCAGATCGTCACCTACACCTCGACCAAGAAGCCCTATCCGCGCACCGGCAATGCCCATCCGCTCATGGCGCCTTATGAGAGCTTTGCCGGCTCGGATCGCGAATTCGTCATGGCGGTGACGAATGAAAAGGCCTGGAAGGCCTTCGTGTCCCTCAAGGAATTCGGCCATCTGGGCGAAAATCCGCTCTATCGCAGCCAGGTGGAGCGGAACATCAACCGCGGCGCCATGGTCGAGGAAATCCGGGCCATCTTCGCCACCGATACGGCCGATTACTGGTTGGCCGAACTGGACAAGCGCGGCATTCCCTCCGAGCCCATCCTGACCCTGGCCGAAGTGGTGGAACTGCCGCACGTCCTCGAACGCGGGTCGCTGATGGAAATCGAGTATCCGCCCAATTCGGGGATAATGACGACCATACCGGGCATGCCCTGGAAAGACGTGGCCGCGCCGAAGGTGCTTCGCAATCCGCCGGGTCTGGGGCAGCATACCCAGGAGGTACTGGCCGAGCTTTACGGCAAGGCGACCAAGACCAGCTAGGCCGCGATCGGCCGGGAGGATAATGCAATGATTGACTGGAAGTCACGGGACGCCGTGTCGGGACTGATGTTCCTGGCCATCGCCATCTATGTGAGTGTTTCGACCCTGGTGGGGCTGGATATCGGAAGCCTGGACCAGATGGGGCCCGGTTTCTTCCCACTCGCACTGGGAGTCATTCTGGGCGTAATCGGCGTTGTCGTCCTTGCCAGCGTAAAGCCTGACGAGGATGAGATGCCCCCCGTGAACTGGCGGGCGGTCTGCCTGATCGGAGCCGCGCCAGTTGCCTTCGGGCTGACGGTGCGGAGCCTGGGGCTCGTGCCGGCCCTGATTGTCAGCGTGGCCCTGGCGACCTTGTCCAGCAGCAGTATCAGGCCGCTCAACGCCGTGCTGGTCATCGTGGGCGTGACGGTATTCTGCGTCGTGCTGTTCAAGTTCGGCATCCGCGTGCCCTACGACCTGATCAATCGCCGATTTCTGCCCTGAAGCATGTCTTCCGAAAGTGGTCCCGGTTCCGGGACCAAGACATGCGCAAACAAAGAACTGAAGCGCATGGAGCGAATCTGAAAGATCGCGACGCGCTTCAGGCCGGAGAGAAAAATGGAAATATTTGAAGGCCTTATGCTGGGCATGAGCGTGGCCGTCAGCCCCATGTCACTGATGCTTTGCCTGCTCGGGGTCACGCTTGGCACGCTTATCGGCGTCCTGCCGGGCATTGGCCCGGCAGCAACGATTGCCATGCTGCTGCCCATCACACTGACGCTCAATCCCATCTACGCGATGATCATGCTCGCCGGCATCTACTACGGCGCCCAATATGGCGGCTCGATCACCGCAATCCTGGTCAATTTGCCGGGCGAGCCGTCCTCGGCCGTTACCGCGATAGATGGCTATCAGATGGCCCGCCAGGGCCGGGCGGGGGTGGCGTTGTCCATTTCGGCGATCGGCTCGTTCGTGGCCGGCACCATCGCGACCCTGGTGATTGCCGTCGCGTCTCCGGCGCTGAGCCAGATCGCCCTTCGCTTCGGAGCGCCCGAATTCTTCTCGCTCACCCTGCTCGGCATCGTGATGGTCGTGGTGCTCGCGCAAGGCTCGGCACTCAAGGGGCTGGGCATGGCCGTGATCGGCCTGATGCTGGGCCTTGTGGGCACGGACGTCTTCACCGCCCAGACCCGTTTCACCTATGGCATCAACGAATTCCGCAGCGGCATCGACTTCATCGCCGTCACCATCGGCGTATTCGGTCTCGCAGAAATCATCCGCAACCTGGAGGGCAATGACGCCGAGACCCGCCGGTCGCACGCCATTTCCACGCTCATGCCGACCCGTGAGGATTTCAGGCGCGCCATCGGCCCCATCTTGCGAGGGACCGGACTGGGCTCGCTGCTGGGTGTGCTGCCGGGTGGCGGGGCGTTTCTGTCCTCCTTTGCCTCCTATGCCGTCGAGAAAAAGCTGTCCAAGCATCCGGAGGAGTTCGGCAAGGGCGCCATCGAGGGCGTCGCGGGGCCCGAGAGTGCAAACAATGCCGGCGCGCAGACCTCGTTCATACCCATGCTGACGCTGGGCATCCCTTCCAACGCCGTCATGGCGCTGATGATCGGCGCCATGATCGTCCAGGGGATTCAGCCCGGTCCGCGGGTCATCGTCACGCAGCCGGAGCTGTTCTGGGGTCTCATCGCCTCGATGTGGATCGGCAATATGCTGCTGGTGATCCTGAACCTGCCGCTGGTCGGGCTCTGGATCCGGTTGCTGAGAATACCATATTCCGTCCTGTTTCCCGGAATCCTGGCATTCTGCTGCATCGGCACCTTCACCGCCAACGGTCTTGAGATCGAACTCTATGTCCTCGCGGTCGCCGGGCTGGCGGGCTACCTGTTCTCGCGTCTGGGCTGTGCCCCTGCTCCCTTCCTCCTCGGCTTCGTGCTCGGTCCCATGGTCGAGGAACATTTCCGCCGCGCCATGCTGATCTCCCAGGGCGATGCCACGGTGTTTTTCACCCGACCGATCAGTGCCGGTCTGATGGCCCTGGCCTTTGGACTTGCTGCCACGATGTTCATGCCAACGTTGCTGGGCTGGAGAAGGAGGGTCTTCGCCGATGCCGAGGACTAGTGAAAAGCCTGTTACCCTGAGCTTCGACAATGGCCCCCATCCAGAGGTCACGCCGCTGGTATTGGATGTGCTGGCGCGGCACGATATCCGCACGACCTTTTTCGTGGTCGGCCAGAAACTCGTCGAGAACCTGGACGTTGCGCGCAGGGCCAGAGACGAAGGGCACTGGATCGGCAACCACACCTGGAGCCATTCCCATCCGTTTCGTGAAAAGGGCGACGCGGCATTCGTCGCCAGCGAAATAGATCGCACCCAATCGGCGATCGGCGCGCTGGCGCATGACGACAAGCTGTTTCGCCCCTATGGGGGCGCGGGACGGCGCGATGGCGCCCTCAATTCGGTGGCGGCCGAACACCTCCGGAAGCACCGCTTTACCTGCGTGATGTGGAACAGCGTCCCTGGGGACTTCCGCGATGCCGTGGGCTGGCCGGACACCGCGAGGCGCCAGATATCGGAGATCGATTGGCCCCTGGTGGTGCTGCATGACATTCATGGTGACGCCATGACGCGGCTCGACCGCTTCGTCTCAACCCTCAAAGACGAAGGCTATAGCTTCCGCCAGGAGCTGCCGGCCAGCACGATCGTCATCCAAAGAGGCCAGCCGACCGAGGCCCTCGGTGGCGTACTCGCAAATTGAACGAAATTTCGAACGACAAGGGGTGCCGGCAATGGCCAGAATAGCAGTGATCGAGGGCGACGGCATCGGCAGGGAGGTCGTGCCCGAGGGCATCCGGGTATTGGAGGCCGCAGCCCGCAAGTTCGACCTGAAACTGAGCTTCGACAGCTTCGACTTTGCGTCCTGCGACTACTATCTCGAACATGGCAAGATGCTGCCGGACGACTGGAAGAGCCAGATCGGCTCCCACGATGCCATCTTTTTCGGTGCCGTGGGCGACCCGGCCAGGGTTCCGGACCACATTTCCCTGTGGGGATCGCTGATCCGTTTCCGCCGGGAATTCGATCAATATGTCAATCTTCGGCCCTGCCGGCTGATGCCGGGCGTGCCGTCTCCGCTGGCGGGCCGGAAAGCCGGCGACATCGACTTCGTCGTGGTCCGGGAGAATACCGAAGGCGAATATTCGTCGGTCGGGGGGATCATGTTCGCCGGGACCGAGCGGGAATTTGCCCTGCAGGAAACCGTCATGACCCGCATCGGCATCGACCGGGTCGTGCGCTATGCCTTCGAACTGGCGCGCAAGCGGGAGCGCAAACACCTGACCTCGGCCACCAAGTCCAACGGCATTTCCATCACCATGCCCTATTGGGATAGCCGGGTGGAGGCGATGGCAGCCGAATTTGCCGACATTGGCTGGGACAAATACCATATCGATATTCTCTGCGCCCATTTCGTGCTCAAACCCGACCGGTTCGACGTCGTCGTCGCCTCCAATCTCTTCGGCGATATCCTGTCCGACCTGGGTCCGGCCTGCACGGGAACCATCGGCATTGCCCCATCGGGCAATATCAATCCGGAAGGAAGGTTCCCCTCGCTCTTCGAGCCGGTGCATGGCTCGGCGCCCGATATTGCCGGCCGCGGCATCGCCAATCCAATCGGCCAGATCTGGGCTGGCGCGATGATGCTGGACCATCTTGGCCATGTCGAGGCCGGCCAGGCCATCGTGCGGGCGATCGAGCAGGTTCTGGAAGATCCCGGCCTGCGCACCCGCGACCTCGGCGGCCAGGCCGATACCGCAACCTGCGGCACGGCCATAGCCGAAGCCGTCTGAAGGTGGCCCCCGTTTCCGGGCCAAGACATGCGCAAAAAACAGGAGCTAAAGCGCATAGAGCGAATCTACGCGCTTTGGCCAAGCTCCACCCGTCCAGCATAGACGTATGCTCGCCCTGGCACGCGGAATGCGCCAACGCGTTGGCAATTCTGAATGCGTGGAAATGGCACACCGGCCAGAATGAAACTGCGAACTCATATCTTATTGAAGTCGAACGATAAATTCAATCGATCTGCGGTGGCCCTGTCTGCTCTGCCACCCAAAAAGCACACTTCGTGATCCAGCAATTTGCCGTAGCGATAATTCGACGGCCGGCGCTCAATTCAGTCATGCACGCCGCTTTGCGAACTTCTGAAAGGGGGGGCGTCTGCCCGATCACGGTCATCGAAGAGCTTCAGCCTAGGACCCCGTGCGGACGAAATCGTAGACTGCGGTCGTCCGGCAGTCGGCCATGCCAAGCATAGCAAGGGCGGAGGCATTGGCGCCGTTCGCCGCGGCAATTCGTATCTGCACCGACGCCGTGGCCCGTTCCGGCGTGAGCAGGCTCGAGGTCAGCGCGCCGGTCACGCTCAGAACCGGATTGGCCTCCAGTTGCAGGTGGCCTACAAATTGCCCCGGCGACCGTTCCGACCACCGGACCGGCGTAGAACTGTCCCCGACGCTGAGTTTGGCCGGATCATAGCGACCGCCCCAGGCCACGTGCCTTTGCATCACCATGCCTGCCACGACCGGACGTACCATCTCGTCAACCTGGGGTGGGCATCCGGTGACGGTCTGCACCCGCACCGTACCGGTCCAGGCGCCATCCAGCGGCTGGACGGAATCGAACAGGACGATCTCGCAGCGGCCGATACCGCCTGCCGCTTGGTGCACCTGATCCGGGCTCAGCGGCGAGAGATAGGATTTTCCGCCGCTGCTGACATAGGTCATGCTGACCGCATTGGCCGGAATGTCCGGCCCGAGCAGGAAAACCAGGTCGTCGGCGTTCAATGCTGTCAGGGTGCAGACGCAGCCACCGCCATCGCATTTGGCGACAACCAGCTTTTCGCCGGTCGGTTGCGCCGATGCCGGCGAGGAGGGAAGAGCGGCGAGAAACGCCAGGACAAACAGCAGCCGCATCGCCCTACTCCGATGCCAGTTGGGGTGCGATCAGGTCCAGCAGATTCACGCCATCCGGCGCAGGCAGTTCCACGCCCTCAATGCGACCCGCCAGATCGCTCGGCAAGGCCGCCTGGGTAACCGGCCCGGCCTGGCCCAGTTCCAGTGTGGCGCGCAGGATGCCGTAGGCCTGCAAGTCCCCTGCCGCCATCGCTTCGCTGCGGCACAGGCGGCCAGCGGGAATGTCCTCGCAGGGACCGAGCATGGCGTCCCATTGGCGCGGATTGAGTGCGATCATGGTCTCGTTGCTGTCGGCGCGCTCGAATGTCGTGAACACCTCGCCGCTATCGACCCCCGCCGCCGTCGCCAACAAAACGGGCTGCTGCATGCTCCAGCCGATGGGCAGACCGAGCTGCAATCCGGTTTCGTCGTTGCGCACGAAGCAGGGCAGATTGCCGTCGCAGACCCGGCTGCCGCCGGCCTGGGTGGTTCCGAAGCGCGGCTGGGCAATCACGGCTGGATTGGCCATGCCGGCCGCAACCTCCAGCACGCCGAGATAGGTGGCGCCGGTCGCACCCTCATGCCGCCCGCGGATGAGCCAGGTGCCGGGATCAAGCTGGGTCCGCCAGATGCCCGGTGCGCTATCCGGGCTTTCAATCGTGGGACTGTCCTGTCCGCCGATTGGGAAGGCCGCCCAGCGGCTGAACGCCCCTTCATAGACACCGATGATCTCTACCGGCACCGGCGCATCGGGACCGCTGCCCGGCGCATCCTCACCGGCCGGGCTGAGCTCGGCCGAATAGGGAATGGTGAAGTGGTTTTCCGCCCCGGCCTCTACCCGGATGCGCCCGCCAAAGACCTGGTCGCCGGCATCGCCCCGCACGTCATATTCGCCCGGCAGGAAGTCCGCATTGACCGGGTCGGGCGTCGCCTCGGACAGGGCCCAGGCCTCCGGCGGCAGGTCCTGACCGGGAACGGGTACGGCCGACCAGACGATATTGAAACCCATATCGCCCATGTCAGCGGCCAGCGTGACCGGGACCGGCGCAGGCGCGACCTGAACCTGGGGGAGAACGGCATTGGCGGGCAGCACCTCGATGGCGCGTGTCGCAATCACCTCGGTATCGGCCAGCTTGTAGCGCAGTTCGTAGTGGCCCGGCTGGTCGGGCATGGTCATCAGCACCGGGTTGTTATCCCGCACATAGGCGTAGGAGAGATAACTGTCGCTGCCCTGCTCGGCGATCTGGATATTGTCATAGTCCGCATCCGGCCCCATCCAGGCGATGGCGACCTCGCTGCCCGCCAGAACCTGATCGGGAGCGGTCAGCGTGACTGCGCTTTCCGTCACCGCGATGGCGCGCGTGGCGATGACGACCTGGTCGCGGAACTTGTAGCGCAGTTCATAGTCGCCGGGTTCGCCCGGCATCAGCAGTTCGGCCGGCTCGCCTTCGATGACATACACATAGGCCCAGCGTTCACGGTCGCCCGGCAAGCCAATCTCGATCGTGTCGAGCTCCATGGCCGGGCCGGTCCAGCCGACCACCAGCGTCCGGCCGACCAGCGCGGTTGCCGGCGCGTCCAGGCTCGCTTCCGGCAAGGGCTGCGTCGGCGGCGTTGCCGCCATCGGCGGGGCGGTCACGCTTTCTCGCAGGGCGTCGGCGAGGCCATCGGCATCGGCCGCATCGAAGTAGCGGCCGCCGGTGCCGCTGGCGAGGCAGGATACCTGTGCGCTTTCGGTCTGGGAGAGACCCAACCCGATGACATGCGCCGTGAAATTGAGGCCGGCCTGTTCCAGCTCGGTTGCCAGCGCACAGGGATCGGCGCTGCAGGTTTCCAGCCCGTCGGTCACCAGGACGACCGTCGCGGCATCTTCGGTGTAATGCAGCGCCCCGGCCGCCTGCCGCACGGCGTCGGACAATGGCGTCTTGCCGAGAAACCGCATGGCGTTGACCGCTTGCGAGATCGCTGCGCCCGTGCCCGCTGCGGGCGGCACCATAAGTTCTATGTCGCCGCAATTGCCCTTTTCGCGGTGGCCATAGGCGATCAGGCCGATTTCCTGTTCCGCGGGGATCTGCGCGAGTACTTCGCCCACGGTTTCACGGGCAATCTCGAGCTTGGGGCGGCCGTCGATCTGGCCCCACATGGAGCCGGAGCCGTCCATGACGATGATCGTGCGCGGCGACTGCGCCAAACCGGGCGTTATGCCCATGCCGAGGACAAAAACCAGGGCCAGAACGATCCATCTCATGCAGCAACCTCCTCCGGTGGGAGGCGGAGACTACCAAGCCCGCGCGCGAGCCCGCATGTACCAACTGGTATAGGCGCGATCGCGTGTCAGGCGAGCCCGGCTTTCGCGGCATGCTCGGCCGCCCGCTCATAGATCAGCCCGGCATGAGTCAGCGGCAAGGTATGGCCAGCGTCCGCAACCAGGGAGAACCGGCCGGCGGGCAGGCTGTCGGCAAAATGCTCGACCGCCTGCCGGGACACCGTGCGGCTCCGGGCGCCGTGCAGCAGGTCCACCGGCACCGGCACCCCGCTACCCCAGTCAGTCCAGTCCAGGTTGGTCAGCAGCATGTCCTGGCGGAAGCCCCGCGCATCCTGCGCGGCAATCAGGCGATAGGTACCATCAAGGGCCGTGGCATAGTGCGGCTGGGCCCAGATTTCCCGGTCGAAATCACAGCCCCCGAAAAAGAGATCGGGCAGGATGGACACACCCTGCCGATGCACCTGCGCCAGCCCGAGCGTGACGAGCATGTCCATCAGCTTGGGAACGCGCTGGGCCGCCCAGGCATGGATGCGATGTGCTTTCGGCATGTCGGCCGTCTGCGACCAGGACAGCATGGGCGGCGTCGCCGGCGCGGCCACGATTGCGGCGACGCGTTCCGGCGCCAGGCTCGCCAGCCGGAAGGCCACGATGGTTCCAATGTCGTGCGCGATCAGGACGGTGCGCTCGACCCCGTTCCGGTCCATCATGAACAGGACATCGCGGGCCATCGCCTCGATCTGATCGCGCGCCGGTGATATGTCGGTCCGGCCATATCCCGGCTTTTCCGCCGCCAGGATGCGAAGCCCGGCGGCGCTGGCAATGGAGCGCTCGGCCGCGGTTTCACCGATGCCGAAAAGAGCGCCATGAATGAGAACCAGCGGCAAGCCATCATGGCGGCCGAAGGTCCTGACACCGATCGTGCGATCGCCATGGCTGATCGTGGACAATTCGAGCGGGCTGTCGAGACGCGAGGAACTACTCAACAATGATTGCTGCAGGCGGCTCCAGGCGGAACTGGCCGCGGCAACCAGCGCTACGGCCTGCGACTGCGTGCCCACGCCAAGCTTGGCGAGAATGGCCTTGATCTGCTGGCGAATCGTGCCCAGCGAACGCCCCTCCCGCACGGCGATGTCTTCAGCGCCATGCCCCGACATCATCGCATCGAGCACGATGCTTTCGCGTGCCGTCAGCCCGAAGGCCTGGCGCAGATTGCCCATGAGCCCGTCCGGCCAGGCCCAACTGACCACCATGAGGAGATAAGCGTCGCATTCGACCAGCCGCCGCCCCGCCAGGACCAGCCGCCGGTGGTTCGAAGCCTGCTCGCCCAGCAGCATGGACGCGCCGCCATTGGCATTGCGGCAGCGATCGACAAAGCCGGCATAATCCGCCCGGGCCAACCCGAATGCGCTGATCGTGTCGCCTGGGCCGAGACTAAAGTCCCTTGCGGCGGCCGGGTTCGTTGCCAGCACCAGCCCGCTTGGCGACAATACCACAGCGGCGGTGGCGGATGCGTCCACGGCGGCTTCGATGGCGAGCCTGCGAACCATGAGCGAATGGTTGAGTGCGTGCCGTGTCGGCGCCAGGTAGCGCGCTGCAAGCGTTGCCAGCGCATCATCCTGATGCTCGAAGCGCTCCGCCAGGGAACCCACAAGTTCATGAAACCCGGTGCCGGGATCGCCCTCGCGGATTTGCTCGCGCAGGTCGAGTATTTCCGCAACGAGGTCGGCGGACGGGCCGTCACTATACTCTGCACGCGTCATGCGAATTCGGCCCGATTACAGCTTCATGCTGCGACGAACTCAAGCCGAACCGTCATGCCAATGCAAGCGACATTGGCGATATTGCGCATCAGTGTTGTTGCTCCGACGCTCGGGTAGCGCCGCGTTCCGCTAGATGGTCCCGTCCTGCTGGGAAAGCCCTCCACTCGCACGCGCAGGGGCTGGACGCCAATCGGCCGCCTTGTTCTTGATCGTGTTGAATTTTTTCGACAGGCCCGACAGCCTCGCATCCCATTCCGGATCGGGCGACTGGCCTTCGATCGTGCGGAAATAGACATCCATCATGCAGGTGATGGCGAAGGGTTCGATCAGCGCCGCCTTGACCGCCCATGCAAAGATCAGCGCAAAAACGAAGCCGCCGGCCGACCAGGCGCCGGGAATGAGCCACACCAGGGCTGCGGCGGGCGCCAGCATGACCAGGAAGACAAGGAATGACAGGCCGTAGACGATCAGCGTCAGCCAGGCCGCATTCTTGAGCATGGGCCGGTAGTTTTGGCCATAGAGGATCAGTGCCGTCCGCGCTGACTGCCAGGGATTGGTCGAGCCGGTCCGGATGGCATAGGCCAGGATCACCTCGTCCACAAAGCCGACCGCTATGTTGAGGAAGGCGCGCAATATGCCCGTCAATTGTTGCAGTCCGGGAATGGGCAGGAAGGAAGCAATGCCCTGGATCAGGCCGGTAATCGCCCCCAATACACCCTTGACGAGTTGGTCGATGGCAAACAGCACGCTGGCTTCGCCAAAGCGCTGCCTGACCACCTCCGTAGCGTGATTGACCTGCGACCGGCCATCCGGCAGAGCCTGCCCGTCGAGGAGTTCGACCAGCACCGCTATGTGGCCGGCCTTGACGATGTAAAGGATATATTCGCGCAGGAAATAGAGCACGCCCGCGGTCAGCCCGAAGCCGGCTGCTCCGCCCCAGAAGACCGAGGATGCCTGGAAATCATCGTCGCCAAACGCGCCGACTCCCCAGCCGATGCCTGCGCCCGCGCCAGTCACGATGACATAGGCTGCCGCAATGCCGAAATAAACGACTATTCGCAGGACAATAAAAGGCATGGTCCTTCCCATGAGCCCCAGCGAGCGCGCAACCGAGAAATCCCACATTATCGGCCTCGCTGAGGCGAAGCGGCGGCAAACTCGAGCATGCAGGTGATCCCTTGTAGCGTTGTGAAAGGAGTGTCTATCCGGGCGCCAACTGCCCCCGTTTCACGGGGGGCGCCGTTTCGGATTCGAGGCTAGAGCAAATGCTGAGACCTGTGCATGCCCAAAATGGTATATGAGCATCGATTGCCGGCAGCCGGGCAAATCCCTCAACGCCCGTTGTTGCCTCGCGCATGTAGGAAAGCCGACTATCCGCTGCAGGCCCAAAGGCGGCACCAAGCCCTCAGAGTTCGCAGTTCTATTCTGAATGGCAGGTCTTTGGCGCGCCCTAAGAGATTCGAACTCCTGACCCCCAGATTCGTAGTCTGGTGCTCTATCCAGCTGAGCTAAGGGCGCGCACTGCCGCGGTGGCGGCGGTTTCAGGCGGAGGCGAAGTGCTCTTCGGCCTGAAGCGGGGCAACCCATACATGGGTGATCCGGGCTTGGCAAGCGCGCTGGTGACAGTTTTTCGTCAGTGGCGAGCGCTCAGGGGTGGACGAGCAGGGCGGCGGGCAGGATGAGGTCGAAGCGGGTTCCCTGGGGTTGGTCGATCAGCATCAGCCGGCCACCATGGGCCTCGGTAATTTCGCGGGCAATGGCGAGGCCGAGGCCGGTGCCACCGGCCCGGGCCGAGCCCTCGAAGGCGACGAACAGATTGTCGCGGGCCCGTGGCGGCAGGCCGGGGCCGTTGTCGCTGACCGAGAGGGTGATGGCATCGGCACCCTCGACCACCGTGACCGACACGACCGGGGCAGCGACATTGGCCGTTTCGAGCGCCTCGCGAGCATTCTTGAGCAGGTTGAGCAGCACGCGGCCCAGCTGGGCGGCATCGACATTGAGCACCAGCGCTTCAGGCGTGCCATTGGCAAAGGTGATCGTGGGGTGGCCGACCAGCCGGGCCTCGAATGCGGCATCATCGACCAGCGCCGCCATGGCCACCGGCGCCATGACCGGCGGCGCGGCAGTTTCCCGGCCATAGTCGAGCACCGACTGGGCAAAGCCGATGGCCTTGTCCAGCGTGGTGACAAGACGCGGCGCCAGCCGCTGCACCTTGGGATCGTCGAGCGTCGCCACCTGGTCGGACAGTAGTTGTGCCGAGGTCAGGGTATTGCGCAAGTCGTGGTTGATCTTGGCGACGGCCAGGCCGAGATCGGCCAGGTGCCGGCGCTGGCGCAGCATGGAGAAGAGATCGGATTCCATCGCCGCCAGTTCGCGCTCGACAATGCCGATTTCGTCACGCCGCGGCGACGGCGTGATGATGAGGCTGGCATTTTCCGGCGCCTGGCGGAAGGCCAGCATGTTCTGGGTCAGCCGGCGCACCGGATAGATGAAAAGGTAGCTGGCGAGCAGGTAGAGCGCCACGGCGGTCACGGCGGCAATGGCCAGCGAGACGATGCCGATCTGGCGGGAATAGGCCAGCATGTCCTGGCGCAGCGGGCGCTCGGACATCAGCAGCTCGACGAGGCTATCGTCGAGATCGCCCTGGCCGACGATGCGCAGGGTGCGGTCGGGCGTGGCGAAGAGCACGTCGATGGCGCCCAGGATCAGCGTCATCAGGTCGGCCTGGCGCATGTCGGCGGTAACCACCAGGTCGGGCCGCACGGGGCTGGCCAGTTCGATGAGCTGGCTCTGACCCTGGCGGCGATAGACGATGGCATTGGCACCAGCCGAGGTCAGCAGGCGATCGGTCAGTTCGCGAGGCAGGGCCATGACGTCGGGCACGGCGTCGAGCACGCGCGCCGCCACCACGCCAACGCGCAAGCGGTCGTCGAGCCAGTTGGCACGGAAACTGGCCAGCGAGGGCAGATACACGACGACCTCGACCAGAAGTATCACCGCGATGATGGTGGCGATGAGCTTGATCGAGAGGCCGGAGAACCGGCCGGGCAGGACGCTGCGTTCGGCTGTCATTTCAAATCATTATAGGGAAAGCCGCCCGGCGCGTAAGCCCCCGGACAGCGGGATTTGTCAGGGCAGCAAACGCCTCAGGCCAGACAGGCGCCGGGTCCAGCCCGGACGGGGCTGCTGCGCCTGGTGCCGGGCCGCCAGATCGAGCAGCGCCACCGCCGCGCTGGGCTGCGGCAGGGCCAGGCGTCCGAGATCGCCCAGCCTGAGGCCGCGGGCCATGGCCAGCGCCAGCATGGCGACGATTTCGCCGGCACCCGCTCCGATCGCTCCCGCGCCGACAATGACATCACCGCGCGTGGTGACCAGCCGGACGGCGCCCTGCATCTGCCCGGCGGCGCGCGCAGCATCGGTCTCGGCCAGATTGGCGCGCAGCACGTTATGGCCGGCGCGCGGCTTGCCGGCGGCGACCAGACCCACCTGGGCCAAAGCCGGCTCGGTGACGACGAAAAGCGGGACATGCCGCGGATCGAGCCGACCATTGCCCAGACCCAGCAAACGCTCGACCAGCAGGTTGACCTGGCGGGCAGCCACGTGGGGCTGGTGCTCACCCGCCGCACCGCCAATGGCGCTGATGCGGCCGCTGGACGTCTGTCCGTCGGGACCGACCAGCAGGTGATCGGGACGGAGCCGATCGCGACGCAGTTTCAGCTTGTCGAGCAGCCCACTATCCAGCAATGGCGCCCGGCCCATGGCGACAAGCACATGGGAAACGTCGAGGCTGTCCTCGCCGCCGGCGGCGCGCAGGGTAACGCCGGTGCCCTGGCTGCGCGGCACGATTGCGGTGACCTCGGCATCGTCGCGCACCACCACCCCCTCCTCGCGCAGGGCCTGCAGGAGCACGGCCACCAGTTCGGGTTCAAAACCGGGCAGCATTCCGCCCTGCGGCACGACGGTCACCATCGCGCCGAGCCGGCGGTAGGCCTGTGCCAGCTCAAGACTTTCCGGCGTGCCGCCAATGACCACGAGATGGCTGAGCTTGCGGATATTGTCGGCGATGGTATCGGGCGTGAAATAGGGCACCGCGTCGAGCCCCGGCAGCGGGGGAATGACCGGCGCGGCGCCAGTGGCCAGCACGAACTGGCGGGCGCGGATGGCGGTGTCGCCGCAATTCAGGCTGCGCTGGTCGGTAAAGCGCGCCGCGCCGCTCAGCACGGCAATGCCCAGGGCGGCCAACCGTTCATCGGCGTCGCGTGGGGCGGTTGCAGCAGCCACCGATGCGGCATGTTCGCCGATGGCCCGGAAATTGGGCTTGGGCTCGGCATTGTCGAGGCCGACCTGGCCGCCGGTACGAATGGCCTGGGCCCGCGCAGCGCTGGCAAGAAAAGCCGCGCGCCGCAGTTGCCCCTGGGGCGGATCGACCGCCTCGGTGGCGGCGCTGGCGACCAGCACGACGTCGAGGCCGCCTTGCGCCGCCTGCAAGGCCAGATCGATAGCGAGGGCGCCGCCGCCGATGACGCAGAGATCGGGTTTGAGTGTGTCTGCCATTACCGCCAGCGGCCAGAATGCGTGAAGGGAACTTTATGGGGCGAGACGCCCACGAAAACAACGGGTCACCAGACACAAGGAAGTCGTGCGGCGCGCGTTGACTTGTGTCGGCGTTTTCCCTATAGACCCCACCAACCCGCACCCTTGGCGCCTGGCGCCTGATGTGTGTCCGAAATTCTTGCTTTGAGCAGAGCCAATAAGAGGAACCGCGCCTGTCGCGGTTTGATGTCATGAAGCGTACATACCAGCCCTCCAAGCTCGTGCGTGCCCGCCGTCACGGTTTCCGTGCCCGTATGGCCACCAAGGACGGTCGCATCATCCTGAATCGCCGCCGCAACGCCGGCCGCAAGAAGCTCTCGGCCTAAGGCCGCCTGGCCGGATGACGGCCGTGGAAAAGCCGACCAGGCCTTTGCGCCGGCTGATCAAGCGTTCGCAGTTTCAACGGGCCGCCCGGGGCAATCGCGCCGGGCGTTCTGCGTTTGGGCTGCAGGTGATTGCTGCCGAGAGTGCCGAACCCGGCATCGGCTTCACCGTCACCAAGAAAACCGGCAATTCCCCCGAGCGCAATCGCATAAAACGTCGCCTTCGCGCGGCTGTGACAGCATGCGCGCGTGACTTTGTCGCTCACCATGACTATGTGCTGGTCGGACGACGGGAAGCGCTCGGCGAACCCTTCACCAAGCTGGTCGACGATCTGGGCGCGCTGATCGAGCGCGTACACAAGCCCAGATCGCCCGACGAGCGCCAATCTTCCGGCCGCGGCCCACGGAAACCAAGATAATGGAAAATAATCGCAACATCATCCTGGCCATCGTGCTCAGCATGGTCGTGCTGTTCGGCTGGCAGTTCTTCGTGGCCGGACCGCAAATGGAACGCGCCCAGCAGCAGGCACAGGTCGCCGCCGAACAGGCCCAGGCCGAAGCCGCCTTGGCAACGCCCACCAGCACCGTTTCCGCCGATGGCACCATGGCCCCGGCCGCCGATGGCAGCGCCGTCTATGCCGACCGCGCCGCCGCCATTGCCGCGACCAGCCGCGTTGTCATCGATACCGAGGACCTGCATGGCTCGATCAACCTGACCGGCGCCCGCCTCGATGACCTCGAACTGAAGCAATATCGCGAGACGGTCGATCCGGCCTCCCCGATCATCACCCTGCTGACGCCGGCCGGCGCGCCCAATGCCTATTTCGCCGAGCAGGGCTGGGTGCCCGCCGCCGGCGCAACGATTGCCGTGCCCGATGGCAAGAGCGTCTGGACCGTCGAAAGCGAGGCCACCACGCTCACGGCCGACACGCCGGTTACCCTGCGCTGGGACAATGGCGCGGGCCTGATCTTCCACCGCACCTTCTCGGTGGACGAGCACTACCTCTTCACCGTCACCCAATCGATCGAGAATACCGGCACGAGTGATGTGGCACTGTTCCCCTATGCCCGCGTCGCACGGCATGGCACGCCAAAGGTGGCCAATTTCTTCATCCAGCATGAAGGCCCGCATGGCGTGCTGGGCAGCAACAACCTGATCTCGAAGAAATATACCGACCTGCAGAAGGACCAGCAGGCGCGCTTCGACAACACCACCGGCTGGCTCGGCTTCTCGGACAAGTACTGGGCAACGGCCGTGCTGCCCAAGCCCGATGCCGCCATCAACGCGCTGTTCTCGTGGAAGAATACCGGCAGCTATGACGACTACCAGACCAGCTTCGTGGAAACGACGCCGGTCACCGTCGCCCCCGGCGCCACCGTGACCCATGAGAGCTACCTGTTTGCCGGCGCCAAGGAAGAAGCCGTCATCTCCGCCTACCAGACGGATTATGGCTTCGACCGGCTGGAGCTGATGATCGACTGGGGCTGGTTCTCGTTCATCACCAAGCCGATGTATTACCTGCTGAGCTTCCTCTACGGCATCATCGGCAATTTCGGCGTCGCCGTGCTGTGCGTGACGGTCATCGTCAAGGCGATCTTCTTCCCGCTGGCCAGCCGCTCCTTCGCCTCGATGGCGGCGATGCGGCGCGTGCAGCCGGAAATGAAGGCGATCCAGGAGCGCTTCAAGGACGACCGGCCGGCCCAGCAGCAGGCCATGATGGAGCTTTACCGCAAGGAAAAGATCAATCCGCTCAGCGGATGCTGGCCGATCCTCATCCAGATCCCGGTCTTCTTCTCGCTCTATACCGTTATCTTCATCAGCCTCGACATGCGCCATGCGCCGTTCTTCGGCTGGATCCAGGATCTGGCGGCGCCCGATCCGACCAATATCTTCACGCTGTTCGGCCTGATCCCGTGGGATCCGACCGTGCTGCCCTTCATCGGCAGCTTCCTGCATCTGGGCATCTGGCCGGTCATCATGGGCATCACCATGTGGGTGCAGATGAAGCTCAATCCGCCGCCGCCGGACCCGACCCAGGCGATGATCTTCAACTGGATGCCTGTTATCTTCACCTTCATGCTGGGCACCTTCCCGGCGGGCCTCGTGATCTACTGGGCCTGGAACAACACGCTGTCGGTGACCCAGCAGTATTTCATCATGAAGCGCCATGGCGCCGAGGTGAACCTGCTCGGCAATATCCTCGATGCCTTCAAGCGCAAGCCGAAGGCGAGTGAGCCCACCAAGTCCTGACTTCAGACTGAACCAGGCGCAGGGCCTCCCCTCCCCCTTGAGGGGAGGGGTCGGGGGTGGGGGTCCATCGGCGATCCACTGAACCACCCCCTCCCTCGGTCCCTCCCCTCAAGGGGGAGGGAGGCGCCGAACCGAGATGTTCGTTGCAACGGAGATAATCTTTTGAAGCGAGCAGCACCATGAGCGATATCGACTACGCACCCGACATGATCGAGCGCGGCCGCCTGCTGTTCGCGCGGCCTTTCCTGTTCATCAAGGGTTGCGTGCGCATCGCCGACCTGCCGCCCATGGATAAGGTCGAGATCGCCTTTGCCGGCCGCTCCAATGTGGGCAAGTCGAGCCTGATCAACGCGCTCTGCGGCACGTCCTCGCTGGCCCGAACCTCCAATACGCCCGGCCGCACGCAGGAGCTCAACATCTTCGAGAGCCAGAGCGAAAACCTGCGCATCGTCGATATGCCCGGCTATGGCTATGCCAAGGCGCCCGAGGACAAGGTGCGGCAGTGGACCAAGCTGATCCATCAATATCTCACCGGCCGCGCCACCTTGCGCCGCGTCTATGTGCTGGTCGATGGCCGGCACGGACCCAAGGACAATGACCTGACCGTAATGAACGAGCTCGACAAGGCGGCGGTGAGCTACCAGGTGGTGCTGACCAAATCCGACAAGCCCTCGGCGGGCGAGCTCGCCAAGGTCATCGCCGCGACGAAGGCCGCCATCCTCAAGCGTCCTGCGGCACATCCGCATGTGGTGCTGACTTCAAGCCAGAAGGGCGAGGGCCTGCGCGAACTGCGCACCGAAATCGCCATGCTGCTGGAGAGCTGACACTCCTACCTCACCCCAGAGGGAGAGGTGAAGCGGCGCTTACCGCGTCGTACAGGCCACCCAGCGCCTGAGCACTTCGCCCAGCGCTGCCGACTTGGCCCTGAGATCGTCGGCATCCCTGAACGTCACCACGCCACGATCAGGCGCGGCCCAGGACAAAAGCCGGTCCGGATCCTCAAAACGGAAGAAATCATCGGTTCCCGCCTTGGCGCCACGATGCAGGATCAGTTGCAGCCGGTCGCCCGGATGGAGGCGCATGGTGATGCGGTCATCCTCCCCCGGCCCGAAACTGGGAGCGTTCCATTTGATGGTCTCGACGAGATCGGGCACCGCGGCGAGGATCAGCCGGCGCAGCGTCTCGATCTCCGCCTTGCGCCCGTGTTCGAGCCCATCGAGATAGGCGTCCACCGCTGACAGCTTTTCCGCCACGGCCATGTCAGCGTCCTCTAAAGAACTGTCCGATATAGCCCGCAACGTCAGCGCTGTCGGACGGCGTGGCAATGGAGGAGATGGCGGTTTCCACCACATTGTCCGGCGCCTTGCCGCGGCGCAGCTCGGCCAGCGCCAGCGTATAGTCGTCGAGGAATTCGGGATGCGGCTGGAAGCTCAGCGCCGCGCCGTTTCGATAGGCCAGTCCGGCATTGGGGGTAAAATCGGACGCCAGGATCACCTCGGCCTCATCGGGCGGGGTGATCACCTGGTCCTGGTGCGAGCAGGCCACGGCCAGCGCGGCAGGCGCAGCGCGCATGAAATCGGGACGAGCCGCAACGGCATAATTGTGCCGGCCCAGGCCCCAGCCCTTTTCGGACTTGCGCACATCCCCGCCCAGGGCATCGGCCATGATCTGATGACCGAAGCAGACGCCGAGCATCGGGGTCTGCCTGCCATAGGCATCGCGAATGAAGGCGCGCAGCGGGTCGAGCCAGGCATAGTCGTCATAGACGCCTGCGGCCGAGCCGGTGATGACGATGCCCTCCAGCGTGGCCGGATCGGGAAACGGCGCGCCATCGGAAACCGCCACCATGTCATAGGTAAAGCCCTGCCCGGTGCCATCGAACATGGTCTCGAACATCTTGCGATAGGGGCCGAACCGGTCGCGCAACGACACTGGCACTTCGCCGGTCTGGATGATGGTGAGTTTCATGGGACACATATATCCCACCGGTTCATGCCCGCGAAAGCAGGAACCGCCGTTTCTTTGCTGCAAACAGATATCCCCGCTTTCGCGGGGATATCATTGTGGCTGTTGGCGGCGTCCGGATCGAATCAGGCCGCTTTGGGAATGAACTGCAGCGCCAGGCCATCGATGCAGTAGCGCAGGCCGGTGGGCGGGGGGCCGTCTTCGAAGACGTGGCCCTGATGGCCACCGCAATTGGAGCAATGGACCTCGGTGCGGGTCATGCCGAACGTGCTGTCGACATTGGTGCCGATGGCGCCGGGGATGAAGGTGTAGAAGCTGGGCCAGCCGGTGCCGCTTTCAAACTTGGTCTCGGACTCGAACAGGGGCTGGTCGCAACCGGCGCAGGCGAAAATTCCGTCGCGGTGCTCATCGAGCAAGGGCGAGGTGAATGCGCGCTCGGTGCCTTCCTCGCGCAGGATGTAATAGGCGTCGGGCGAGAGCTTGGCGCGCCACTCCGCCTCGGTCAGCTTGTAGGGAAAATCACCCTCGGCGGCGGCCGGCGCGCCCATGGGGCGCAGCCAGGCAAAGGCGGCGAGAGCGGCGATGGCGGTACCGCCCAGCAACAGGTTACGACGATCGATGACAGCCATTTCTCTATCCCTTTCAGCAGGTACCCCGCGCCCGGGACCGCAGGAGGGATGCGGGCGGCGGCGCGGGGCTGAGCCGACGGTCATTGTAAAACCTCGGGCAAGGCAATGACACGTCAAGTTATGGTGAGAGGCCACCGTGTGCGGCCTCTCTATGGGCACCATTCGAACTGGTGCCTCTTTTGGTTACATTGCCGACTTGGGCGTCAGCACGGCATCGATCACATGGATCACGCCATTGGACTGGATCACGTCGGGGATGGTGACATTGGCAACCGTGCCGTTCTCGTCAGTCACGGTGACCTTGCCGTCCGCTGCCTTGAGGGTCAGCTTGCAGCCACCGACGGTGTCCACGACATGCTCGCCGCCATCGGCTTCGACCATGCCGACAATGTCAGTCGACAGCGCCTTGGCCGGGATCACATGGCAAGCCAGGATCGTTGACAGCATTTCCTTGTTTTCCGGCTTCAGCAGCGTTTCCACCGTACCTTCCGGCAGGGCGTCGAAGGCAGCATTGACGGGAGCCAGCACGGTGAACGGGCCTTCGCCCGACAGCGTCTCGACCAGGCCGGCAGCCTTGACGGCGGCGACCAGGGTGGTGTGGTCAGCCGAGTTCACGGCGTTTTCGATGATGTTCTTGTCGGCGAACATGGCGGCACCGCCAACCATCGGATTGTCCTGGGCAAAGGCAGCGCCCGAAAGAGCGGAGACCGAGAGCATGGCAGCGAGCGTGAGGGTGCGGAAATTCATTTGGTCGTTCCTTCCTGTGTTTCGTTCCCCTTGTTCGGCGGGGACATGGGAAGGAACGGATGCCGTGGGGGCTACAGTTTCGGCAGTTTCAGGGGTTTATTTCACCTTCGGGGTGAAACTTTATCGGGCCGGGTTGCGTAGGGACCGGGCGCCAGCCGATCGCCCCGTCGTCACTGCGTGGATTGCCCGGACAAGCCGGGCAATAACGATGGAGGGGGTGGGTTGTCCGATCAAGGGACCGGTGCCAGCCAGCCTAGATTTTCGTAACGGCGCCCTTGGCGACGATCGGGCCGGTGGGCGAGCCGCTGGGCGAGCCGCCCTCGGGTTCGAGCGTGATGGCCAGGACGGAGCCCTCGCCCCAGCCGGCCATGACTTCGGGCGAGATGGCGACGGCGCTGCGCTCATTGACCGGGATGACCCCCATAGAGATCGGCGCATGGTCGCCCTGGATGGCCCAGAGTTCGAAATCGCGATCCGGCACATCGGCGCCGGACAGGGCGGTCAGCCGCACATTGCCGCTGCCGTCATAGAGCGCGACGAATTTGACGTCACTGCCTTCTTCTTCGAGCGCGGCGACGAGTTGGGTGGTGAGCGCGCTCACATCGGGCGCCGGCTGCATGAGGTTGAAGCCTATGGCGGCGACGGCCACGGCCAGTGCGCCGGCGGCAATGGACCGCCAGACCATCAGGCTCTCCCAGAAGGACGCGGTTGCGCGCGGCCGCACCAGGTCGCCAAAGGCGCGGGCCTCGATAGCGGCATAAAGGTGGGCAGGGACCGGGGTTTCCTCATATTCGGCATTGAGGGCGGCAAAGCGCGACACCCAGAAATCCCGCTCGGCACGCAGCGTCTGGTCTGCTTCGATCAGCCGGCCGATGCGGTCATGCTCGCTGGCCGAGAGCAGGCCGAGCACATATTCGGCAACCAGGGCGTTATGCCCCTCGTGGTCCTGGCCGATGCCGTCGCTGGTGCTCATGTCGTCAGACAGTCTTTCAATTTGATGAGGCTCCGGCGCAGCCAGGTCCGCATCGTGTTCAAGGGCACCGCGAAGCGGCTCGCCAGTTCCTCGTAGCTGTAGCCATCGAGATAGGCGCCGCGCACGGCGGCGGCACGATCGGGTTCGAGCGTGCCGAGGCATTGCTCGATGCGGCCCTTTTCCTCATTATCCTCGGCAGCGCGTTCCGGGGTCGGACCGCTATCGGGGATTTCCAGCGCCACATCGATATCGTCGGCGGCCGGGCGACGGGCCCTCAGGATGTCGAGCGAATGGTTGCGCGCGACGGCAACGAGCCAGCTTATCGGGCTGGTATTGCCGGCCACGTAACGGTCGGCGCGCTGCCAGATCTTCACGTAGATTTCCTGAATGGCCTCTTCGGCCTCCGAACGGTCCTTCAAGATACGCAGCGTCACCCCGAAGAGTTTCGCGCTGGTCCGCTCGTAAAGTGAACGAAACGCGACCCGGTCGCGCAGGGCGCAGCGGGCGATGAGGTCGGCGATGTCCTGAGATGGAGTCGTCGTCTGCATAGACATCGATGGTGCTGGCCTCCCGAGCCCTGCCAGACCCGCCCCTTGCCCGGTGCGACGTCTGGCAGCATCACAACGCAACAAACCGCAAAATGGATCAATGCGCAAATGCCACAGAACCGTCTTTTCCTTTGCCCATTGATGTTCTAGACCCGTTGCGGTCTTTTCAGCGCCTCCTTGCCAATAGAATGGGTCCGTCCATGACTGATCAGCCTTCGACCGACCGGTTCAGCCACGATGCGGGGATCCTCGCGCAGGCCCTGCCCTATATGCAGCGCTACGAGGGCAAGACCGTCGTGGTGAAATATGGTGGCCATGCCATGGGCGACCTCAAGCTCGGCCAGGCCTTTGCCCGCGACATCGCGCTGCTCAAGCAGTCCAAGGTCAATCCGATCGTGGTGCATGGCGGCGGGCCGCAGATCGCCTCCATGCTCAAGAATCTGGGCATCGAATCCAAGTTCGAGGGCGGGCTGCGCGTCACCGATGCGCGGACCATGGAAGTGGTCGAGATGGTGCTGGCCGGCTCCATCAACAAGGAAATCGTGGCGCTGATCAATGCCGAGGGCGAATGGGCCATCGGCCTCTGCGGCAAGGACGGCAACATGGTCTTCGCCCGCAAGGCCATCAAGACCATGAAGGATCCCACGTCCAATATCGAAAAGGTGCTCGATCTTGGCTTTGTCGGCGAGCCCATCGAGGTCGACCGCACCCTGCTCGACCTGCTGGCGCGCTCCGAGATGATCCCGGTCATCGCCCCGGTGGCACCGGGCCGCGATGGCAATACCTACAATATCAACGCCGATACCTTTGCCGGCGCGATTGCCGGCTCGCTCGGCGCCAAGCGCCTGCTGTTCCTCACCGACGTACCGGGCGTGCTCGACAGCGACGGCAAGCTGATCCCCGAACTCAGCGTGCGCGAGGCCAAGGAACTGATCGCCGATGGCACGATTTCGGGCGGCATGATTCCCAAGGTCGAAACCTGTCTCGAAGCGCTCGACAATGGCGTGGAGGGCGTGGTGATCCTCAACGGCAAGATGCCCCATGTGGTGCTGGTCGAGCTGTTCACCGAATTCGGCGCAGGCACGCTGATCGTGCGGTAGGCCAGCCCGCCGCATTGACGCTTTGCTAACCATTTGGCACAGCTCGGTCGATTTGACCGGGCTGTGGCGCATCTGCCCTAGTCCGGTCCGGACAAGTCGTGGCAAATTTTAGCCATCAGTTGCGGGGGCTTTTGTGATGCGTAGCGAAATGAAGTTGGCGGCAGTGGCCGCTATTGCCGTGCTCGGTTCGACCATGGCGGCACAGGCCCAGTCCATGGTGGCGCCCGTCGTCACCAGCGGCATGTATCAGCCGGGCTATTCGGCCTGGGACGGCTTTTATGTCGGTGCACAGGGCAGCCTCGTCGCCACCAAGACCCACGAGATTGGCGGCGTGGTCGGCGTCGAACAGTTGCTGGGCGATATCGGCGGCAATGCCGGCGTCTTCGCGGGCTACCGCTACACGATCAACGACTGGTTCGTGCTCGGCATCGATGCCGAAGCGAACAACGTCGCCACCGAATATCTGTGGAATGCCGTCAATTACGGCGCCATCAAGTGGGATGCGGCCGTGCGCGCCACGCTGGGCTACCCGGTGGCCCCCAATGTGCTGGCCTATGGCACGGTGGGCTATTCCTGGGCGCATTTCGACCTCAGCCCCGGCTATGGCAACCCTGACGCGAAATATACCGCCGGCGGCTTCCAGCTTGGCTTGGGCGTCGACATGATGGTCACCAGCAATGTCATGGCGCGCCTCAACGCCACCTGGACCCATTATGGCGTCAACACCGTGCCGGTGGTCGGCGGCGGCACCAGCGAGCCCAGCGACGTCGTGGTGCGCGCCGGTCTCGCCTGGAAGTTCTAGACACCATCCCCGAAAATCAAAAAGGCCGCCCCGCGGGGCGGCCTTTGCATTACTAGGCTTCGACCAGCACCGGCTGGACGGAAGCGCCCTGCCCGCGCCTGGGGCCCTTGAAGAAGGGCGACAGCAGCAGGACCAGGGCAAAGCTGCCCACCACGTACCAGAGCGCCAGGCTCGACGCCTCGGCAAAGGCCGCATGAGGCGTTGCGCCGCCGGCAAAGCCATTGCCGAGATTGGTGAAGAAGATTTCCCCGATGATGGCGACGCCCAGCGCGCCAGCCACCTGCTGGAAAGCCTGCAGCGCCCCCGAGCCGGCCCCGGCGTCGCGCGGCGGCACATTGGCCAGCACGAGCTGGAACAGCGAGGAGAAACCCAGGCCCAGGCCGATGCCGGCAATCAGCAGCGGCGGCAGGAAGGCCCATGAATCGATGCTGTCGGTCACCCCGGCAATGTAGAAATGCAGCCAGAGGATGCCCAGGGACAGCAGGGCGCCGGCAATGGCCAGCCGGGAGCGCAGGTAGTTGGCGCCGAAGCGCGCGGCGATGCCCGAGGCGATCAGCACGCCCACCGAGAAAGGCGTATTGGTCAGGCCCGATTGCAGCGGGGTGAAGTCGAAGCCGCCTTGCAACAGCAGGGAAATCACCATGAAGAAGCCGGGAATGCCCGAGGCATAGATGGTGACGACGAGTGCGCCGAACATGAACTGCCGGTTGGTGATGAGGTCGAAATTCAGCAATTGCGATGCGCCGGCAGCGGCGCGACCGCGCGTCCACAGCACGAAGGCGGCCAGCAGCACAATACCGGCAGCGATCATGGCGAAAGCCCAGAGCGGCCAGCCATAGGCGCGACCTTCGACGATGGGGAAAACCACCGCGACAATGCCGAGGCCGAACAGGACTATGCCGACATAGTCATTGCGCAGGGCGGCATGGCCCGGTAGGCGCGGGATGAGGAACCAGCCGGCGACCACCGCAGCGATGCCGATCGGAATATTGACGAGGAAGATCGGCTGCCAGTCGAGACCGAACAGATTGGCCGAGATCAGCACGCCGCCCAGGATGGGGCCGCAGACCGAGGCGAGGCCGGCCGACAGGCCGAACAGCGAAAAGGCCTGGCTGCGCTCATGGGAGGGGAAGGTGACGGTGGCGATGGCCAGCACCTGCGGCGTCATCATGGCGCCGGCCAGGCCCTGGATGACGCGGGCCGCGATGAGGAATTCGATATTGGGCGCCAACCCGCACAGGGCTGACGCGGCGGTGAAGCCGGCCACGCCCCATAGGAACAGCGTGGTGCGGCCCACGATATCGCCCAGGCGGCCGAAGGGCAGCAGGCCCAGCGCGAAGGCCAGGATATAGGCGGCGATGACCCATTCGATCTGGCTGTCGGTGGCCCCCAGGCCATCGCGCATCGAGGGCAGCGCGACGTTGACTATGGTCACGTCGATCAGGTTCATGAAATTGGCGATGAGCAGCACGAACAGCGCCAGCCAGCGGCGCGGATCGGGCGGGGCATCGGCCCCTGGATTGCGGTTGGACATCGGATACCTCAGGATTTGCGGAAAAACGCACGTTCGAGTTCGGCCAGAACCAGTTCGAGCCGGTCGACGCGTGAAACGGTGGACTGGCGCCAGCAGTCGGACATGGCGCCGGTGGTGATCAAGGCGGCTCCCTCGGGATCGAGGTCGGGCCGGAACGAGCCATCGGCAATGCCGAGGCGGTAGATTTCGACAAACTGGTTGCGCCAGAACTGATGCAGCGGCGTGACGATCGCAGCGACGGCACTATCCCTACGCGCCCGCTCGCCAAGTTCTGTCAGTATGATGATGAGCTCGGGCATATCGCGGACGGTTTCGCGGAAATCGTCGAATTCAAGATGGATCTGCTCGAGTGCGCTCTTGCCTTCGCGCGGGTGGCGCATGGACTGCGCCCTGAAGTCATGGCGGATGCTTTCAGCGACCAGCGCCACCAGCGCTTCCTTGGAAGGCACATGGTAATGCAGCGTCGCGATATTGATGCCGACGCGAGCGGCGATATCGCGGGTGCGCAGGCCTTCGAGGCCCTTTTCGACGATGATCTGCCGCGCCGCCAGGGCAATGGCGACCCGGCGGTCATCGCCGCTCTCACGCTTGCTATTGGGTTGATCGGGGTTCATCGCATCCTCTTGGCGGGAGGTGCTATACATCTGCGCGCGGAATCAATCAATCATTTGATTGAGACAATGCTGCCATGCGTTCATGGCAGGGCTCTGCCCGGACGTATCACTCCATCTGCGGCACGTCGCCATGCTCGAACAGCACCACCGGATCACCAAATTCGCCATTGACCAGGTCCGCCGTGCGCGACCAGGCGATCACCCCGGCATAGGTGCCCTGTGCCGCCATGCGGCGGCCATCCATCCTGGCCTTGTCGGCAGAGGGCGCCTCGCGCGCTTCGAAGGCGGGCTGGAGTTCGCCCTCCTCGTCGCGGACGAAGGCCAGCAATACCACCAGCGTCTTGAGCTTGGCTTCCGGCGCCTGGCCGGTAGAGGATTGCAGCGCCCGCATTTTCGAATGTCTTCCCGAACCGGATTCTTCAGTCCAGGCAGATTAGAACAAAAAGAGAACTTCAGGCAAGTGGATAATGCGGTATCGCGCCGCTGTCAGCGGCGGACCAGCTCCACCACCGGAATGACCTCGCGCGTGGTCTTTTCCGCATAGTCGGCAAACTGGGGGAAGCGACGGGCCTGCTCGGCATAGATGGTGTCGCGCTCGTCCCCCTCGACCACCCGCGCCCGCACCGGGATGCGCTCGATCGTGGTGCCGTCGCCAATCTCGATTTCAACATCGGGATGGGCGACCAGGTTGTGGAACCAGGCCGGATGCTTGGGCGCTCCGCCATAGGAGGCGAAGATATGCCAGGGGCCATCGGCTTGCTGGCGCAGGTACATCAATGGCTGCACCCGTTCCTGCCCCGATTTGGCGCCGATGGCATGCAGCAGCAGAACCGGCGAATTCTTGAAATGGCCGCCGGGCTTGCCGCCATGCTGCTTGAAATCGGCAATGACCTGCGTGTTGAAGTCGTTCATGCTGAAATCCTCTCGGTGTGCACCAATCCCGACATCGGTAGATGGCGTCGAGAGTTCAACCCGCCACGCGGGAAAAATATCCGGGGCGGTAGCACCCTTGCCCCCCAACCCCCGATGTCATCCCGGCCTTGAGCCGGGATGACACCGCGCATGAGGAAAGCGTGGTGCCCAAAAGCAAAACTTATCCCCCACCCCAAAACCGCGCGTATCAGTGCTACGGCTAACCGCCAGGGTCTGCGATCGCGCCGTCCGAGCAAGTCCCGGCATCCCGAGACGGCTTCCGTCTCATTACTAAATTTACCAGAGGCGAAAGCCGTCTCGGGATCCGCTCGTCTATCGACAACCGCGTTGCAGGCGGCGCTTCCCCATGCCCGATTGACAAAACACCGCGCCGGGCATCCAACACGGCACGAAATGGAGTGCCCGCCATGCAGGACTATGTCCGCCGCATCCTCACCTCGTCGGTCTATGAAGTCGCCGAGCAAACCCCGCTCGAGACGATGAACCTGCTCTCGGCCCGGCTGGGTGCCGAGGTGCTGCTCAAGCGCGAGGACATGCAGCCGGTCTTCTCCTTCAAGATTCGCGGCGCGCATAACCGTATTGCCCAACTCAGCGCCGAAGAGCGGGCCCGCGGCGTCATCTGCGCCTCGGCCGGCAACCATGCGCAGGGCGTGGCCCTGTCGGCGACGCGGCTGGGCATTCGCGCCATCATCGTCATGCCCACCACCACGCCGGTCATCAAGATCAATGCGGTCCGCCGGCTGGGCGGCGAGGTGGTGCTGTTCGGCGACGGGTTCGACGCCGCCCGCGCCCACGCGGCCGAGCTGGCCGAAAAGCACCTTTACGTCGTCGTGCACCCGTTCGACGACCCCGATGTCATTGCCGGCCAGGGCACGATCGGCATGGAACTGCTGCGCCAGCATCCGGGCGATATCGGCGCCATCTATGTGCCGGTTGGCGGCGGCGGGCTGGCGGCAGGCATTGCCGCCTTCGTCAAGTTCCTGCGCCCCGAAATCCGTGTCATCGGCGTCGAGCCCGAGGAGGCGGCCAGCATGAAGGCCGCCATAGCGGCCGGCCACCCGGTGGCGCTCGACCAGGTCGGGCTGTTTGCCGATGGCGTGGCGGTGCGGCAGGTCGGCACCGAAACCTTCCGGCTTTGCCGCGAACTGCTGGACGATATCGTCACCGTTACCGCCGACGAGATTTGCGCCGCCATCAAGGACATTTTCGACGATATGCGCGCCATTGCCGAACCGGCCGGCGCGCTGGCCCTTGCCGGGTTGCGGCGGCAGGTGGAGCGGGGCGAGGCCCCGGCGGGCGCGCTGATCGCCATCAATTCGGGCGCTAATGTCAATTTCGACCGGCTGCGCTATGTGGCCGAACGCGCCGAGATCGGCGAGCGGGCCGAGGCTTTGCTCAGCGTCGAGATTCCCGAGCGGCCCGGCAGCTATCGCGCCTTCATCCGCCTGCTCGGCCAGCGCTCCATCACCGAGTTCAACTATCGCTTCGCCCATGGCGCCACCGCCAAGATTTTCGTCGGCATCAAGCTGGTGGGCGGCGACGCCGAAAAGCACGAGATCATCACCCTGCTCGAAGGCCACGGCCTCAGGGTGACCGACCTCACCGACAATGAAGTGGCCAAGCTGCATGTGCGCCACATGGTCGGCGGCCGGGTCAGCGACCTCGACGACGAGGTGGTCTATCGCTTCCAATTCCCAGAGCGGCCGGGGGCGCTGCTGAAATTTCTCGAAGGGCTCAACGACGCCTGGAACATCTCGCTGTTCCACTATCGCAACCACGGCGCCGATTATGGCCGCGTGCTGGTGGGCGTGCAGGTGCCACCCGCGACGAGGAGCGACTTCATCGCCCATGTCGACGCCATCGGCTTTCCCTATTGGGATGAGACCGACAACCCCGCCTACCGGGCATTCCTCGACCACGACCGCCCCTGAACCGGGAGTGTCGCAACACTGTCATCGGCGTTATGATGCAATAAACCGACACCAAAAGTCCCCGGCCAACATCTGGCCGGAATCTATTGCAATTCAACGGACAAGAAGCCATCTGCCACGAGACGGCGCCGGTTCTGCTGTTCAACGCGCCCGCCCCGACAAATCAAATCACAAACACAATGCCGGAGATGACATGAGGACCACAAAGACCGCCCGCCTGCTGTTGCTGAGCGGCGTTGCCACCGTCGCCCTGATGGGTCAGGCCATGGCGCTCGACGCCCAGGCCTTCGTCGATCGCATCGCCGAAGTCTACAAGCCCCTCGGCTATGATTTCACCTTTGGCGCCGCCACGCTCGATGGCGACACTATCACGGTCGATGGCGGCACCGTGACCATCGTCTCCTCGCCCGATGCGAAGCTGGAGCCGATGGTTTTCGATACCGAAGTCACCTTTTCGGGCGTGGTCGAGAATGCCGATGGCAGCTACATCGCCGATTCCGTCAGCATTCCCGATATCGACACCGATTTCGCCGCCGACCCTGCTGGTCACCTGAACCTCAGCGACATCCTTGCCGAAGGCTTCTATCTGCCGGCCGGCGATCCGGTGCCGGCTATCGGGCTGATACAGTTGTTCAAGTCGTTCAGCACCGGCCCGCTCTCGGTTACCCGTGACGGCGAAGAGGTCTTCTCGTTCGAGTCGATGGCCTCGCAGTCGACCTTCAACCCGGCTTTCGCCTCGACCGAGCTGTCCGACCTGTCCTCCACCTTCCTCATCAGCGGCATTTCGGCCGATCTCACTTCGGTTGCCGAGGACGATCCGGGCGCAGGCGCAACCATCGAAGCGCTCGGCCTTACCAATGTCACGGGCGAAATCTACATGGAGATGAGTTGGGCCATGGCCGATGGCCATGTGGACCTCACCGCCTTTACCCTCGACTTCGACGATGTCGGCGCGATCGACATCACCGCTGACCTGACCGGCTTTACCCCGGCCGTGCTCGACCAGATCTACGCCATGCAGGCGTCGATGGGCGGCGAGCAGACCGAGGAGCAGGCGCAGGCCCAGATGATGCAGGGCATGGCGCTGATGCAGGGCGTCAACATCGTCTCCGCCTCGATCCGCTATGACGATGCCTCGCTGGCCGGCAAGCTGCTCGACTTCTTCGCCGCCCAGTCCGGCGCCGATCGCGCGACCTTTGTCGAAGGCCTCAAGTCGATGCTGCCGATGATGCTGGCCCAGTCGGGCATTCCCGCGCTCAACGATCTCGTGGTGCCGCCGGTCTCGGCCTTCCTCGACGATCCGCAGAGTATCGAGGTCAAGGTGGCGCCGCCCTCGCCCACCTCGCTGCTGGTGCTGATGGCCGCCGCCGCCAACCCGGCCGGCCTCATCACCGCCCTGGGCCTGGCCGTCGAGGCCAACCAGCCGGTCGAATAACCATCTCCGGGAACGGCGCTCCGGCGCCGTTCCCGCACTCTTTATCCCCATCTTCAATATTGCGGGCTATACTGGGCGGACCATGAACGACATGACGTCCCCTGCCCGCCGCAGCCTCAGCCACATTACCGATTGGGTGTTCGATCTCGACAACACCCTCTATCCGCGCGAATGCAACCTCTTCGCGCAGATCGACAGCCGCATCACCCAATATGTGATGGAGGTGACACGGCTCGATTTCGAAGCCGCCCGTGCCCTGCAGAAGAGTTATTATCGGGACTTCGGCACCACGCTGAACGGCCTCATGCTCAAGCACGAGATCGATCCCGATCACTTCCTCAACACGGTTCATGCCATCGACTATTCGCCGGTCGCGGCCCATCCTGATCTGGTCGAGGCCATCCGCGCTTTGCCGGGCCGCAAGTTCATCCTCACCAATGGCGATACCGGCCATGCCCGCTCGGTGCTGTCGCGCCTCGGCGGCGCCGATATTTTCGAGCATGTCCACGACATCCGCGCCATGACCTTCGTGCCCAAGCCGCACAAGGCGGCCTATGACGGCTTCCTGGCGCTGCACGGTATTGACCCGGCCAGCGCCGTCATGTTCGACGACCTGGAAAAGAACCTCGTCGTGCCGCATGAAATCGGCATGGCGACGGTGCAGGTCGTGGCCGATGCCGGCTATGTGCATGAACAGGTCGAAGCCTGGGAGCTGGACCGCACGTCCGGCCCCCATGTCCATCACATCACCGACAATCTGGCGCGCTTCCTGCGCGAAATGCCCTGACTACATATTGTTCAGGTGCAGGATATTGCCGTCGGGATCCTTCAGCCAGACGGCCTTGAAGTTCCCTGCGGAGTGGATGCCGTCCTTATAGTCCAGGCCCATATCCGGATAATGCTCGAAACTTGTCCCCTTGGCCGCCAGATCGGCGACAATGGCGTCGAGCTGGTCACCGACACCCCAGACAACCGCATTGGCCTTGTTGCTGCCGGCGAAGTCGGAGACATAGACGTTGAGCACGGTCTTGCCGGTCTTGAAGGAGAGCACATTGTCGTCGCCATGGGCCAGTTCAAGCCCGAGCGTGTTCTGGTAGAAGTCCCTGGCGCGCGACATATCCCTGACCGCCACGATGGCTGATGAGTCGATATCCTTGAGCATGGTCACATCCTCGCTGTGTGCATTGGTTTCGAACGCGGTCGCCCGCATCATGGTTCAATGACGTTCGGCCCGGTGCTTTACAGACAGGACGCCAGGGATTAGCGTCACTCCATCGGCAAATGCCGATATACCACGGCGGCTCCGGGCCGCGAAACCATCAGGAACAGTGTCATGGAATATCGTCGCCTGGGCAAATCCGGCCTCAAGGTCAGCGAGCTGTCGCTCGGCAGCTGGGTCACCTTCAGCAAGCAGGTGGACGAAAAGGAGGCCCTGGCACTGATGGGCCTGGCCTATGACGAAGGCGTCAATTTCTTCGACAATGCCGAGGGCTACGAGGCCGGCGAATCCGAAACGCTGATGGGCGCCGCGCTCAGGAAGCTCAACTGGAGCCGCGACAGCTATGCCGTCTCCTCAAAAGTGTTCTGGGGCGGCACCAAGCCGACGCAGAAGGGCCTTAACCGCAAGCATGTGACCGAGGCGGCCCATGCCGCGCTCAAGCGCCTGCAGGTCGATTATCTCGACCTCTATTTCTGCCACCGCCCCGATATCGAGACCCCGATCGAGGAAACCGTCTGGGCGATGCACAATCTCATCACCCAGGGCAAAGTGCTCTATTGGGGCACCTCGGAATGGACCGCCCAGCAGCTCACCGAAGCCTGGGCCTTTGCCCGCGCCAACCATCTCATCGGCCCGCAGATGGAGCAGCCGCAATACAACCTGTTCACCCGCGAAAAGGTCGAGCACGATTATCTGCCGCTCTATGACCTCATGGGCCTGGGCACCACGATCTGGTCGCCGCTGGCCTCGGGCGCCCTCACCGGCAAATACAATGACGGCATTCCTGCGGACAGCCGCATGAACCTGCCGGGCTATGAATGGCTCAAGAAGGATTGGACCAGCGAAGCCGGCAAGGCCAAGCTCGAAAAGATCAGGCAACTGGCCAAGCTCGCCCAGGAAATCGGCCTGCCGGTGCATCACCTGGCCTTGCTCTGGTGCCTCGACAACCCGCATGTCTCGACCGTCATCCTCGGCGCCTCGAAGAAAGCCCAGCTCGCGGACAACCTCTCGGCCCTCAAGTCCAAGGACAAGATGACCCCTGACGTGGCCGAGAAGATCGAGGCCATCATGGGCAACAAGCCGAAGGCCTTCGAGCGGTACTAGGCTCGATTTCGCAGTCGGGGTCTCCCTCCCCACAAGGGGAGGGAGACGACTGAGACGCCGGCGGCAATTGTTACGACACCTTAACGTGGAGAACTATTCCCCCTCCCCCTTCGCCCGGTTATCATTGCCGCATGACCGACCTTCCCGGGCGCCGTCCGCCGCCCACGCCTGACCAGGCTCCCACATTCCGCGAGCGTATCGAGAACCTCCGCCATCTCGGCCGGCTCGTCGCGCAGATCTGGCGCACCAGCCGCCCGCTGACAGCAGCCAGCATCGGGCTGCGCCTCATCGCCTCGCTGCAACCCATCGCCATGCTCTATGTGGGCAAGCTCATCATCGACGAGGTGGTTCGCCTCACCACCATAACCGCGCCCGGCCCCGGCTTTGCCGACTGGTGGAACAGCGGCGTGCTGACCTCCATCGTCGTCCTGCTCGCCATAGAACTGGCGCTGGTGGTGGCCTCGGACCTCTTGGCCCGCGCCACCGGATTGGTGGATTCCGTCCTGTCGGAACTCCATTCCAATACGGTCAGCGTCGAGCTGATGGCCCATGCGGCCCGACTCGACCTCATGCATTTCGAATCCGCCGAATACCAGGATAGGCTGGAGCGGGCCCGTCGCCAGGCCGCCGGCCGCAATGCGCTATTGAGCCAGATGTTCGGCCAGGCGCAGGATATCATCACCGTCGCCACGCTGGCGGCGGGCCTCTTCGTCTATGCGCCATGGCTGATCCTGCTGCTGCCGCTCTCCTTCGTCCCGGCCATCTGGGGCGAAACGCGCTTCAATACGCTGGCCTATTTCATGAGCCGCTGGCGCACGCCCGAGCGGCGCGAGCTCGAATATATCCGCTATATCGGCGCCAGCGCCGAAACGGCCAAGGAACTCAAGCTCTTCGGGCTGGGCGATTTCCTCATCGCCCGTTTCAAGCAACTCGCCCACACCATCTATCTCGAAAACCGCAATCTTTCGACACAGCGCGCCATGTGGGGGGCCCTGTTCTCCTCGATCTCCACCCTGACCTATTATGGCGCCTATGGCTTCATCGTCTGGCGCACCGTGACCGGCGCCTTCACCATTGGCGATCTCGCCTTCCTGTCGGGCTCGTTCCTGCGGCTCAATGGCCTGTTCCAGAAAATCCTGCTCGGCTTCACCGCCATAGCCGGCCAGTCGATGTATCTCGATGACCTCTTCAGTTTCTTCGAGATCGAGCCGACAATCCTCTCGCCGGCCAACCCGAAACCCTTCCCGCAGCCGATCCGCCAGGGCATCACCTTCGAGGATGTGGGCTTCCGCTATCCCGATACCGATGGCTGGGCCATCCGCCACCTGAGTTTCACCCTCCATGCCGGCGAGACGCTGGCGCTGGTGGGCGAGAACGGCGCCGGCAAGACCACGATCGTCAAGCTCCTGACCCGGCTCTACGATCCGGATGAAGGCCGTATCACCATTGACGGCATCGACCTCAAGGATCTCTCGGTCGCCGATATCCATGCCCATATCGGGGTGATCTTCCAGGATTTTATCCGCTACAGCCTCACCGCCCGCGAGAATATCGGGGTGGGCCGCATCGAGGACCAGAATGACATGGCGCGCATCGAGAATGCCGCCGAACTGAGCCTTGCCAATGCGGTGATCGAAAAGCTGCCCGAAGGCTATGACCAGCAGCTCGGGCGCCTGTTCAAGAAGGGTCGCGACCTCAGCGGCGGCGAATGGCAGAAAGTCGCCATCGCCCGCGCCTATATGCGCGACGCCGATCTCATCATCCTCGACGAACCCACTGCCGCGTTAGACGCCAAGGCGGAAGCGGAAGTGTTCTCCCGCTTCAAGAGCCTCGCCGCGGGCAAGACCGCGGTCATCATCTCGCACCGCTTTTCCACGGTCCGCATGGCCGACCGCATCCTGGTGCTGGAAAATGGGACGATCCTGGAGTCCGGCTCCCATGCCGAGCTGGTGGCCCTACGCGGGCGATATGCCGAACTGTTCGAGCTGCAGGCAGCGGGGTATCGGTGAGGGTGCCCACAAATGATGCCCCACCTCGGATCGTCACCCTCGGGCTTGTATCGACGAAATCTGATTAAGATGTCCCGGGAGGCGGTCGCATCCGCGCTCCCGGGCAGACATCGACCGTCCTCGGGCAG
>NZ_LMGZ01000004.1 GCF_001427605.1 Devosia sp. Root635
CAAGAGCGGGCGGGGACCCGTGCCGGCTCGCGGTCTCACAACCTGGGACCCAACGGTCTCCCGCCCGCGTCAATCATGACACAATCAAACAACACAGGGACCCATCCCGAGATCGCGCCGCAGCCGCAAGGTGGATCGTCCGTCCACCTGACATGCCCATCCATCTCAGAATGGATCCCGGCTCAAGGCCGGGATGACACGGTGGATGGGGGCGGCAGCGTACTTGCCATCTCCCGCAAGGTTGCCCTCCAACCAATTGCCACCCCGAATACCCTTGTCCCCCATCCCCAGCCTTGGTATTCCGCCATCCAGCAGTAAACCCGGCGTGAGCGAGACCGAAACATGACCACCTGGACCCCCGATAGCTGGCGCGCCAAGCCCATCTCCCAGGTGCCGGCCTATCCCGATCCCGCCGCTCTGGCTGAAGCCGAGCGCCAGTTGGGCACCTTCCCGCCGCTGGTCTTTGCCGGCGAAGCCCGCGACCTCAAGGCCCGCCTCGCCGCCGTCGCCAATGGCGAGGCCTTCCTGCTGCAGGGCGGCGATTGCGCCGAGAGCTTTGCCGAACACGGCGCCGATCACATCCGCGACTTTTTCCGCGTCTTCCTGCAGATGGCGGTGGTGCTGACCCACGGCGCATCCAAGCCCGTGGTCAAGGTCGGCCGCGTCGCCGGCCAGTTCGCCAAGCCGCGCTCCGCCGATACCGAAACCATCGATGGGGTGGAACTGCCCTCCTATCGCGGCGACATCATCAACGACATCGGCTTCACCGAAAAGTCCCGCGTGCCCGATCCCGATCGCATGCTGCAGGCCTATCGCCAGTCCGCCGCCACGCTCAACCTGCTGCGCGCCTTCTCCATGGGCGGCTATGCCGAACTGACCCGCATCCACGAATGGACCGTGGGTTTCATGAAGGGCTCCAACTGGTATCCGCGCTACGAGGAAGTCGCCCGCAAGATCGATGACGCCATCACCTTCATGGGTGCCCTCGGCCTCAACCCCGACAATACGCCCGCCCTCCGCCAGACCAGCTTCTTCACCAGCCATGAAGCCCTGCTGCTCGGCTATGAGGAAGCCCTGACCCGCCGCGACTCTATCACCAATGACTGGTACGCCACCTCCGGCCATATGCTGTGGATCGGCGACCGCACCCGCCAGCCCGATGCGGCCCATGTCGAATATTTCGCCGGCATCCGCAATCCCATCGGCATCAAATGCGGCCCCTCGCTCTCCAGCGACGACCTGCTGCGCCTGCTCGACCGCCTCAATCCCACCGACGAAGCCGGCCGCATCACGCTCATCAGCCGCTACGGCTCCGACAAGATCGCCGATCACCTGTCGCGCCATATCGAAACCGTGCAGAAGGCCGGCCGCACCGTCGTCTGGTGCTCCGATCCCATGCACGGCAACACCATCAAGGCCTCCACCGGCTACAAGACTCGTCCCTTCGACCGCGTCCTCAGCGAAGTGAAGTCCTTCTTCGAAATCCACCGCGACATGGGCACCTATGCCGGCGGCGTCCATATCGAGATGACCGGCGACGACGTCACCGAATGCGTCGGCGGCGTTTCGGCGGTCACCGAAGCCTCCCTGTCGGACCGCTACAACACCTATTGCGACCCCCGCCTCAATGCCAGCCAGGCCCTCGAACTGGCCTTCCTCGTCGCCGAGGAAGTCCATGCCCAGAAGCCGCCGCGCCAGCGTCTGGCCGCCGGCGAATAATCAAGCTGCGCATCGAAACCGCCTGCGAGGCTCCGCGCGACCTGTCGGGCGGAGCCTTGTCGTGTCCGGCTTCCTTTGCCGGCCTCAGCCCGCTTAGCGGAAACTTAACCCTAATGCTTGATAAACGCGGGACACCCCAAGAGGGGACCGATCCCGGAGGATACGATGAAGCGCTCTCTTCAAGGCGCCGTGGCCATGCTGGCGCTCTGCCTGGCGGCCCCCGTTCTGGCCGCCGACTATTTCGAGCCATACCCCGAGCTGCGCCCGGCCTATCCCGACACTTGGGAACAGCCCGACGACTCCATCCGCTTCGAGTTCGGTGCCGCCTATTGGTATTCCTGGGGCGGCCAGAATGCCGGCTTCAATGCTCCCGGTGCCGGTGCCATCGATCTCAACGTCCGCGACCAGACGCATATTGGCGAACTGCACGGCAAGATCGAAGATCTCTCGACCCAGACCTATGTGGCCGCCCGCGCTGGCCTCGGCTTCCACACCACCGGCACCTACGACATTTCCCCGGCGGCCGCCGGCAATATCGGCACGAGTTCACGCATCGGCTATGCTGGCGCTGATTTCGGCTGGCTTCCCTTCGGTACCATGACCGATGGTTTCGCCGTGGGCGGCCTGGTTGGCTATCAATACTGGAAGGACGCGCCGGACATCGGCACCGGGCAATACGCCGCCGCCTTCGATCCCGTGACCGGCGCGCCGACCGCAATGGGCGAGGCCCGCGACGATTTCGACATTCATGCCCTGCGCCTTGGCGTCAAGGGAACCGCCGAATTCGACATGTTCGATATTCAAGCCGAAGCGGCCTGGATTCCCTACGCTCACGTAACTGGTGCCCTTGGCGGCAGCGCCCCCGGTGGCTTCAATTTCCCCGGCGTTCCCTTCACCATCTACGAAAATGCCCAGACCACGCTGAGCGGCCGCGGGCAGGGCGTCATGCTTGAAGCCATGGCAGGTTTCCATCCCACCGAAAATCTGGCGCTGCGTATCGGCGGACGCGCCTGGTATCTCGAAGGCAATTTGGACGCTGTATTCAACGGCACCGCAGCGGTCCCCGGAGTCGGCCCCGTTACACAGGCCGAGATGACCTTGCCCTCCACCTACGCCTCCCTCTTCCGCTACGGCCTCCGCGCCGAACTCACCGGCAAGTTCTAGCTGCCCACAATGCCGCCCCAGCCACCGGGCGGCACCTCCCCCTCGACGGGGGAGGTTGGGAGGGGGTGGCGGTTGGCCCCAATGTCGAGGTCAAACACCCCCACTCTTGATCCCTCTCCCGCAAGGGGAGAGGGTGACGACCACGACAACTCTCAATTCCAAACACACCCCCGCGCCTGACCCCTATGGCCCATCGCCCATCCCGATGCTATTGGCAGGCGCGTAGTTCCGCCCACCACCATTAGGCCAGCCCCGTGACAGACCACCTCCGCATTGCGCTCGCCCAGCTCAATCCCAAGGTTGGCGATATATCAGGCAATCTGGCCCTGGCCCGCACCGCGCTCGCCGATGCCGTCGCCGCCAAGGCTGATATCCTGCTGCTCTCCGAACTGTTCCTCACCGGCTATTTCCCGGACGATCTGCTGTTCAAGCCGAAATTCGTCGCCGACGCCATGCAGGCGGCGCGCGATCTCGTGGCCGATACCGCGGGCACCGATGTCGTCCTCGTCCTCCCCACCGTCTGGCTCGAAAAGACCGGCCTGCACAATGCCGTCCTCGTCGCCGAAAACGGCAATATCATCGCCACCCGCCTCAAGCGCGAGCTGCCCAATTCCGACGTCTTCTACGAAAAGCGCTATTTCACTGCCGGCCCGCTGGCCGATCCGGTGACCATCAAGGGCGTGTCCATCGGCATCCCCATCTGCGAAGATATCTGGCACCCCTCCGTCTGCGAACACCTCGCCATGCGCGGCGCCGAAATCATGCTCTGCCCCAACGGTTCGCCCTACTGGACGAACAAGCAGCATGTCCGCAAGGATCTCGTCCGCGCCCGCGTGGCGGAAGACGATGTGCCCATGCTCTATCTCAACCAGGTCGGCGGCCAGGACGAACTGGTCTTCGACGGCGCCTCCTTCGGCATGGAGCCGGGCAACAAGCTGGTTTTCCAGGGCAAGTCCTTCGAGAGTGATTTCATCGTCTCGGATTGGGTGCGCGGCGACAAGGGCTGGACCTGCGCCAGCGGTGAAGTCACCGAACTCACCACCACCGACGAAGCCCCCTGGCTCGCCTGCGTGCTCGGCTTGCGCGACTACGTCCACAAGAACGGCTTCAGCCAAGTCGTGCTCGGCCTGTCCGGCGGCATAGACAGCGCCGTGGTCGCCGCCATGGCCGTTGACGCCTTCGGCCACGAGAACGTCCACGCCATCATGCTGCCCTACCGCTACACGTCCGAAGCCAGCCTCAAGGACGCAAAGGATTGCGCCACCCGGCTCGGCGTGCGCTACGACATCGTCTCCATCGGCAATCCGGTCGATGACGCGCTGGCCGAGCTGTCCCCCATCTTCGACAACCGCCCCGCCGACCTGGCTGAGGAAAACATCCAGTCCCGCATGCGCGGCGTTGTGCTCATGGCCGTCTCCAACAAGCTCGGCTCCATGCTGCTCACCACCGGCAACAAGTCCGAAATGGGCGTCGGCTACGCCACCATCTATGGCGACATGAATGGCGGCTACAATCCGCTCAAGGACATGTTCAAGATGGAGGTCTATCGCCTGGCCGCCTGGCGCAACAGCCACGTGCCCGGCGATTGCCTCGGCCCTTCCGGCGAGGTCATCCCCAAGGCCATCATCGCCAAGGCGCCCAGTGCCGAACTGCGCCCCGACCAGACCGATCAGGATAGCCTGCCGCCCTATCCGGTGCTCGACGCCATCCTTACCGGTCTCGTCGAAGACGAACTTTCCATCGCCGAAATCGTCGCCCAGGGCTTTGATCAGCCGTTGGTGGAACGCGTCGAGCGCCTGCTCAACATCGCCGAATACAAGCGCCGCCAGGCCGCACCGGGCCCCAAGCTCACGGTGAAAGCCTTCGGCCTCGGCCGCCGCTACCCCATCACCAATGGCTATAAGGATCGGGTGATCGGATGACTGTTGTTCGCTGGGCGCCGTCCCCCACCGGCCGCATCCATCTCGGCAATGCCCGCCCGGCTTTGCTCAACTGGTTCTACGCCCGCCGCCACGGCGGCACATACATCCTGCGCATGGACGATACCGACCACGCCCGCTCCACTCGCGCCTTCGCCGATGGCATCGAACTCGATCTCGCCTGGCTCGGCATCACGCCCGACCTCCTGGTCCGCCAGTCCGACCGCACCGAGCTTTATGACGCCGTCCGCGACCGCCTGATCGCCATGGGTCGCCTCTACCCCTGCTACGAAACCGAGGACGAACTCGACCGCAAGCGCGCCCGCGCCCGCCTCCTCAACAAGCCGCCGATCTACGATCGCGCCGCCCTCAGCCTCACCGCCGAAGATCGTGCCCGCCTCGAAGCCGAAGGCCGCAAGCCCCATTGGCGCTTCCGCCTCGACGGCCGCCCGGTCCAGTTCGACGACCTCATCAAGGGGCCGCAGACCGTCAACACCGCCTCCATGTCCGACCCGGTCCTGCTGCGCGAAGACGGTTCCTACCTCTACACGCTCCCCTCGGTGGTCGATGATATCGACCTGGGCATCACCCATGTCATCCGCGGCGAGGACCACGTCTCCAATACCGGCACCCAGATCGAGATTTTCGAAGCCCTCGGCGGCGCCGTCCCCACCTTCGGCCACCACAACCTGCTGACGGACGCGGAAGGGCAGGGCTTCTCCAAGCGCCTGGGCTCCCAGTCCATCAGCGATTTCCGCGACGCCGGCTACGAGCCCATGGCCATAGCGATCATGGCCAGCCTCAACGGCACCAGCCTGCCCATCGAGACCTACGAAACCCTCGACGAAATCGCCAACCGGCTCGATTTCTCCATGATCTCGCATGGTGCCGCCCGCTTCGATCCCGCCGAGCTGGACAGCCTCAACGCCCGCCTGCTGCACACTCTGCCCTATGAAGGGGCCGCCCCGCGCCTCTCCGCGCTCGGTCTCGAAGGCGAAGCCATGTGGCTTCTGCTACGCGACAATCTGCGCAAATTCGATGACATCGCCGAATGGGCAAAACTCGTCACCGGCCCCATCGCGCCCATCATCGCTGACGAAGACCGCGATTTCCTCGCCCTCGCCAAGGCCATGCTGCCGCCGGAGCCGTGGGACGAAACCACCTGGAGCCAGTGGACCGACGCCCTCAAAGCCACCACCGGCCGCAAGGGCAAGGCCCTGTTCCTGCCGCTGCGCCTCGCGCTCACCGGGCGTCACGATGGTCCCGAGCTTAAGTCCCTGCTCCCGTTGGTTGGGCGTAAGGCGTGTCTGGACCGACTACCCTGACGATCTTATCGCCGAACTGCACCAGCCGCAATTCCGTTTCCGCCGCCGCCTGAACCGGCCGCGTCACCGGCGTTTCGCCCGGACCAGCCGGCCGCGGGCGGGGCAGGGGCACATCCACCAGCGTTGCCGTCTCCAGCGGCGCCTCGATGGGCGCCTGCACCGGCGCCACGCCGCGCGGGTCGCGCAGCGGCAGCGGGAAGGTCACCCCCTCTACCTCGATCATCGTCCGGCTTGAGCCGTCGGCCCGCGTCGCCACGGTCAGCGTGCCGTCCGATTGCGGCGCCACCTTGCAACTGGCGCTCGGGCTGGTGTCGAGTTCATCGCGATAGCGGAACGCCGTCGGCAGCGCGGTATAGGGCTCGCCATACTGGTTGCGCATCTGCTCGGGCTCCTGGCCCGGATTGTCGTAGAAATAGAGGTCCACCGCCGTCGTCGGACAGCTTTGCTGGCAGGTCATCGCGTCATTGCCGACAAAGTCGGGCAGGGTCGAATAGCTGATCGGCCAGAAATAGCCGTCGCTCAGCCGCACGCAGACCGTACGCACCGTCTGATAGCCCTGATAGCCCCAGTAATCCCCGCCATCGATCATCTGGCCGTCGGTGAAGTCGCCTTCCGACGTGGTCCCGAAAATGCGATCGAACACCGACTGCCGCTCGGTGGTGAATGTAGCGCTCGACCCCTGGTCGCCGCCGCAGCCGAAACGCGCCATTTCCTGCAGGATCGCTTCGCGCTGGGCGCCGATGGCATTGGCGGTATCCACCTGCCGGGCCACATCGGCTGAAACCTCGCGCAGCCGCAGCACTTCGCGCCCGATCTGCCGGCATTGCTGGGTCAGCGGTATGCCCGCCTTGGCCGCGTCGTTGCATCCATCGCGCACATAGCGGCTTTCCATCGCCTGCACGTCGCGCTGGGCTTGCTGCGCCGCCTGCGAATTGCCGCCCATCTGCTGGTAGGCCGAATTGCCGTCGAACTGCCGCAGCGCCGCTTCGAGCTGGAAGCACTGCGCCGCCTGCGCATAGGCCACATTGACATCCAGCAGCACGCAGATCGCCGCCAGCGCCGTCACTATCAGGGCGCGCACGCCATTCCTGCCCAAGCTCGGTCTATCCTCTCGCCGACGCGCCGCGCGCCGCTTCCCCCGGCCTTAAGACAACGCTAGGACGGTTGGCAACATTATACTGGCACTGCTGCGTCGCGGTAGCGCCGCAAGGCCACACGTTTGCGAGATTGCACCTCGATGAAGCTAGCCACGCTCAGAAATAACCGCCCCGATGGCCAGCTCGTCGTGCTCTCCGCCGACCGTGCCCGCTTCGTTTCCGCCACCCGCATCGCGCCCACTTTGCAGGCCGCGCTCGATGACTGGGACGCCCACGCGCCGGCCCTTTCGGCCCTTGCCGCCCAGCTCGATGCCGGCGCCATAGCCGGCCAGGTATTCGATCCCGCCCAGGCCCTGGCGCCCCTGCCGCGCGCCTATCAGTGGATCGACGGCTCGGGCTATCTCAGCCATCTCGAACGCGTCCGCAGCCTCAAAGGCAGCAAGGACGAGGAACTGCAATCGACCCGCCCTTTGCTCTATCAGGGCGGCTCCGATTCGCTGCTCGCCCCCAGCGCGCCCATCGTCATCACCGACGCCGATCTCGCCCTCGATTTCGAAGCCGAGGTGGCGGTCATCATCGGCGCCGTCCCCATGGGCGCCACCAGGGCCCAGGCATCGGCCGCCATCCGCCTCGTCACCGTCTGCAACGACATTTCCCTGCGCCGTCTGGTGGCCGACGACCTGCAGAACGGCTTCGGCTTCTTCCACGCCAAGCCCTCCACCAGCTTCGCCCCCATCGTGGCCACGCCCGCAAGCCTCGGCGCTGCCTGGCGCGACAACCGCCTGCATCTGCCCGTGCGCATCGAGGTCAACGGCAATCTCTACGGCCAGCCCAATGCCGGCACCGACATGCACTTCGATTTCGCCGACCTCATCGTCGAGGCCGCCCGCACCCGCAATCTGGCTGCCGGCACCATCATCGGCGGCGGCACCGTGTCCGTCAGGCACGATGAAACCCTGCCCATCAAGCGCGACGGCATCGGCTTCGGCTGCATCGCCGAGGCCCGCACCGTCGAAAAGCTCAAATACGGCCGCGCCCGCACCCCCTTCCTCAAGCCCGGCGACGTGGTCCGCATCGGCGCCCTCTCCCCCGACGGCACCACACCCTTCGGCGACATGGTGCAGTCAGTGGAACTGGTCTCTTCACCCCTCCCTTCGGGGGCGGCGCGCAGCGCGGGGTGAGGGGGCTTTACCACTGCTCGTTCCCTCTTGACCTGGGTGTGTCCATTTTGAGCGCGATACCCCGGCTCCTGCCCTCCCTCCCCCTTGAGGGGAGGGTAGCGGCGCCAGGCCCACGGGGCCTTGGCAAGGCTGGGTGTCGAGGCTTCATTCGACATAGAATTCACCACCCCACCCCCTTGATCCCTCCCTCAAGGGGGAGGGAGCCGAGTGAAGCATCTGCGGCCCCAGGGGAGGGCGCGATCCTCCCCTAACACCTTGCAATCGCTGATAACATTTCCGTGCAACGGTTGGGCCCGTCACACAGTCATGCCACCTTGCCACCCATCTCAATGAGGGTGCACTCATGTCGATCAAGCATATTTCTGCCATGGCCATCGCTGGCCTTCTGGCTCTGGGCGCCGTTGCCGTCATGGCGCAGGACGCCTTCGTGCCGCCCGCCACACCCGAAGAGGCCGTGACCATGCGCAAGGCCCTGATGCGTGAGGATGGTGGCCTGATGCGCACGCTGAACGGTCTTTCCGGCGCCGAGGCCGCCGCTGCCGTCAACACCGTCCTCACGAACTACACCCACATCCCGGCGCTCTTCCCCGAAGGCTCCATCGTCGGCGATAGCGAGGCTCTGCCCGCCATCTGGGAAAACTGGGACGCCTTCAACGCCATAATCGAAACCGGCAAGACTGCGGCGGGCGAAGCCATCGCCGCTGCCGAAGCCGGCGACGCCACAGCATACGCCACCGCCCTGCGCGCCCTCGGCGGCACCTGCGGTCAATGCCACCAGCAATTCAGGAGCTGACCTTTCTTCACCTCTCCTTTGGGGGAGAGAGCCTGCCCCGGATTTGATCCGGGGTCGGCGCGCAGCGCCGGGTGAGGGGGGCCTTCCCTCCTGGAACTAATCGCCTCCAAAGCGATTGGGCGGTCCACCGGGACCGCCCCTTTTTCTTTTCGGCTTGCTTTCCGCCCGCGCTCCGGTCAATCTCCGCGCCATGAAGATCGGCATCATTCTGATTAACCGCCGCATTATTACCTGCTAACCAACGGTTGGCGGCGCGGTCTTCTTCATCCTCAATTCATCGATGAGCACCCGTCCGCCAGCGCAAATCCGCATGGCCAGGGACGGACCATATGACCACGCCGCAGCTCACGCTCTACAACACGCTCACCCGCACCAAGGCGCCCTTCACGCCCCTCGATGCCGCCAATGTGCGCATGTATGTCTGCGGCCCCACGGTCTATGACTTCGCCCATATCGGCAATGCCCGCCCGGTCATCGTCTTCGACCTGCTATTCCGCCTGCTCCGCCATGTCTATGGCGCCACCCACGTCACCTATGTCCGCAACATCACCGACGTCGACGACAAGATCAACGCCCGCGCTTTGCGCGATTTCCCCGACCTGCCGCTCAACGACGCCATTCGCCAGGTGACGGAAAAGACCGAGGCGCAGTTCCTCTCTGATGCCAAGGCCCTCGGCGCGCTCGACCCAACTATCCAGCCCCGCGCCACCGACAATATCGCCGAAATGCAGGCGCTGATCGGCAGCCTGATCCAGCGCAACCACGCCTATAACGCCGCTGGCGAAGTCCTGTTCGACGTCAAGTCCATGCCCGACTACGGCCTGCTTTCCGGCCGCAATCTCGAGGACAATCTGGCTGGCGCCCGCATCGCCGTCGAAGCCCATAAGAAGAACCCCGCCGATTTCGTGCTCTGGAAGCAGTCCGCCGATAACGAGCCCGGCTGGGACAGCCCCTGGGGCCGCGGCCGCCCCGGCTGGCACATCGAATGCTCGGCCATGTCCGAGCGCTATCTCGGCCAGACCTTCGATATCCATGGCGGCGGGCTCGACCTCATCTTCCCGCACCACGAAAACGAGATCGCCCAGTCCCGCTGCGCCCACGGCACACATGCCATGGCCAATGTCTGGATGCACAACGGCTTCCTGCAGGTCGAAGGCCAGAAGATGAGCAAGAGCCTGGGCAATTTCGTCACCATCAACGACCTGCTGGAAACCGGCGCCATGGGCGGCCGCGCCTGGATCGGCGACGTATTGCGCCTCGCCATGCTGATGACGCATTACCGCGAGCCCATCGATTTCTCGGTCCGCCGCCTCGAAGAGGCCGAAGCCAAGCTCGCCGACTGGCAACGCGCCGCCCGCGGCGCCGAACTCAGCGAGGACGACGCCCCCGACGCCTCCGTCGTCGCCGAACTGGCCGACGACCTCAACTTCCACCGCGCCTCGGTGGCTCTGGACTTCATCGCCAAGAAAGCCAATCGCGACGAGGGCAATGCCAAGCACTGCCTCGCCGCCACGCTCCGCTTCCTCGGCTTCGGCCTCGACAGCCTCCTCACCTCCGAAGACGGCTGGCAGGAGCCGCCCCACATCGCCACCGCCATCGCCGCCCGCCTCGAAGCCCTCAACAACAAGGATTTCGCCAAAGCCGACGCCATCCGCAATGAGCTGTCCGAGCAGGGCATCTCCTTGATGGACTACAAGGACGAGCAGGGCCAGCGCGCAACGAAGTGGGAGATGAAGCGGTGAACTCCGCATCCCCCTCATCCGTCTCGGCTGCGCCGAGCCACCTTCTCCCACAAGGGGAGAAGGGTGACTCCACTCCTGTGGCACCATCCTGCCCACCCACCGGATCCCCTTCTCCCCTCGTGGGAGAAGGTGCCCGAAGGGCGGATGAGGGGGCCAAGGAGCGCCCCAGTCCGCGATTGCAGAAACTTGCCAAGTCCATGCGGCGCCAGCCCACCGAGGCCGAAAGCAAACTCTGGTTGCTCCTTCGCGACCGCCGCTTCGTCAATCACAAGTTCCGCCGTCAGGTCCCTATCGGACCCTATATTGCCGACTTCGCCTGCTACGCCTCCAAGCTGATCGTGGAGGCAGATGGCAGCCAGCACATCGAAAGCCAGCGCGACATCGTTCGAGACGCCGAATTAGCCCGTCGTGGCTTCCGCCTCCTCCGTCTCCGCAACGACCACATCTTCACCCGTCCCGACGACATCCTCGAAGCCATCTGGACCGCCCTTCATACATCGGAGACCCAATGATGCACCGCTATGCCATGGAGGTCAGCGGCGGCTGCCAATGCGGCGCCGTGCGCTACCACGCCACCGAAATGTTCGATAACGCCCATATCTGCCACTGCCGCATGTGCCAGAAGTCCGTGGGCAACATCTTCGCCGCCCTGGTCGCCGCCCCGCGCGAGGCCATCACCTGGACACGCGGTACCCCGGCGCGTTTCCGCAGTTCCGAACATGTCGACCGTGGTTATTGCCGCGACTGCGGCACGCCGCTCTTTTATGACAATACCGAGGGCAACCGGGTCAATTTCACCATCGGCTCGCTCGATCACCCCGAGCTGTTCCCGCCCCATGCCAATACCGGGCAGGAGGGGCAGGTGCCCTGGTTCACCACCCTGACATCGATCGAAAACGGCGGCGAGACCGAGACCGGCCAGGAAGACTGGGCCTCGGCCATCAAATCCACCAATCACCAGCATCCCGACCACGACACGACCGTCTGGCCGCCGAAGTCCGAGTAAGACCATGTCCAAAGACCGCCTCTACCTGTTCGACACCACCCTGCGCGATGGCGCGCAGACGGCCGGCATCGAGTTCTCGCTCGAGGACAAGATTTCCATCGCCCGCCTGCTCGATGATCTGGGCGTCGACTATGTCGAAGGCGGCTATCCCGGCGCCAACCCGGTCGATACCGAATTCTTCGAGACCAAGCGCACGGGCAAGGCCAAATTCACCGCCTTCGGCATGACCAAGCGGGCAGGGCGCTCCGCCGCCAACGATCCGGGCGTGCAGGGACTGCTCAATTCGCAGGCCGACGCCACCTGCTTCGTCGCCAAGAGCTGGGACCATCAGGTCAAGGTCGCGCTCGAAATCACCTTGGAGGAAAATCTCGAAAATCTCCACGATACCGTCGCCGCCGCCGTCGCCTCGGGCAAGGAAGCGCTGATCGATTGCGAGCACTTCTTCGATGGCTTCAAGGCCAATCCCGAATACGCCCTGTCCTGTGTCAAGGCGGCCCTCGATGCCGGCGCCCGCTGGGTGGTTCTGTGCGACACAAATGGCGGCACCATGCCCTCCGAGGTGACCGCTATTGTTAACAGTGTGCTAACCATAGCGCCGGGGTCGCGGTTGGGAATTCACGCCCATGACGATACCGGCCAGGCCGTCGCCAACACGCTGGCGGCCGTGGATGCGGGCGTCCGCCACATCCAGGGCACCCTGAACGGCATCGGCGAGCGCTGCGGCAATGCCAATCTCGTCACACTTATCCCCACCCTGGTTTTGAAGCCGTATTATGCCGACAGGTTCGAAACCGGCATCGACGCCACGCGCCTCACACGCCTGACGCAGCTGTCGCGCGCCTTCGACGACCGGCTCAATCGCGCCCCGGCGCGGCAGGCGCCTTATGTCGGCGCCTCGGCCTTCGCCACCAAGGCCGGCATCCACGCCTCGGCTTTGCTCAAGGATTTTTCGACCTACGAACATGTCCCACCCGAAAGCGTCGGCAACGAGCGCTCCATCATGGTCAGCCAGCAGGCCGGCAAGTCCAACCTGCTGACCGCCTTGGCCCGCTACGGCATCGAACTGGCCAAGGATGACCGGCGCCTCGAAAAGCTCCTCGCCACCGTCAAGGACCGCGAATCGCGTGGCTATTCCTATGACGGCGCCGACGCGTCCTTCGCCATTCTCGCCCACGAAGTGCTCGGCACGCTGCCCGAATATTTCCAGGTCGAGAACTATCGCGCCAGCGTCGAGCGCCGCCACAACGCCCAGGGCGAGGAGATCACGGTCACCGAAGCGGTGGTGAAAATCCGTGTCGAGGGCGAATTGCTGATGTCGGTCGCCGAGGGCAACGGCCCCGTAAACGCCCTGGATCTGGCCATGCGCAAGGATTTGGGCAAATATTCGAGCCGCATCGAGGATCTCGAACTGGTCGACTTCAAGGTGCGTATCCTCGACGGCGGCACGGGCGCGGTCACCCGTGTACTGGTCGAAAGCCGCGATGACACCGGCGAGCGCTGGTTCACCATCGGCGTTTCGCCCAACATCATTGATGCCTCCTTTGAAGCTCTGTATGAATCGATCACCTACAAGCTGTTGAAAACCGAAGCGGCGCAGGGGACGACAGAGAAAGTGGCTTAACCGGGTAGTCCGTCCGCGGGACGACTGCCACAATCGTCCTGGAGGACAAACTGGCCGAAACCGCTCCGAAAAAACCTCTTGCGCTCACAATCGGGGCGGCGGCGGTTACCCTCGCAGTCATCATCGGTGTGCTGGCGGGTCCGTCCGTCGTCACCTGCTTCAATTCCGAAGATGGCATGGGCGTCTGCCTGCGCGGCAAGATGACCGATGCCGGCATCCTGCCCGCTCCGGCGCCCGCCGCCACTGCCGAGGCTGAAGCGCCCGCGCCCGAACAGGCCGCTGTGGTTGAGCCCGCCATCGCCGAGCCCGCCCTCGATGTGACACCGGCCCCCGAAGTCCCTGATGATCTGATCGCCGCCACCTTCGGCCTGCTCCGCGCCGAGCCCGATGGCTCCGTCGTCATCGCCGGCAGCGGCACGCCGGGCAGCGAGATCGAGGTCTATTCGGGCGAATCCCTGCTGGGCAAGGCCACAGTGGAATCGAGCGGCGACTGGGTGCTCGTCCCCGATGCGCCGATCGCCCCCGGCGGCACCGAGATCACCCTGGCCGAAGTCGGCAAGACCGGTCGCGCCGCCCAGTCCTTCGTGGTCGTCATCAACGACGACAAGACCAGTGAGCCCCTGGTCGTCGCCAGCACGCCTGGTTCCATCAGCGAAGTGTTGCAGGGTCTTGATCGCCCCGGCGCAGAAACCACCACCCAGCTTGCCGCCGTCGATCCGGTCGCGCCGCCTGCCGCAGTCCCGGCGCCTGCCGCCATCCCGACACCGGCGCCGGTTGCCGAAGCCGCTCCGGCCCCCGCGGCCGAACTGCCGGCTGCGCCCGCTACGACCGAGCCGGCTGTGCCCGCCGCAACACCGCCGGCCGCACCTGAAACGACGCCCGCCCCGGCGGCGCCCGTGCCCGCCGCCGAACCGCCGGCGGCGCCGGCTACCGAGCCTGAGCCGACCACTGAGCCCGCGCCGGCCCCCGAACCCGTGCCCGCCGCAGAACCGGCCGCGGACGAACCTGCTCCTGAGCAACCCACCGAACCGGCTCCGGCCCCTGAGCCGGCTGCGCCCGCTACGGAGCCAACAGCCGCCGCCGTCGAGCCAGCCATTGTGCCAGCCGCACCGGCCGCTGAAACGCCTGCTGCCGTGCCGACAGCCGAGCCTCCGGCGCCTGCGCCCGAGGCCCCGGTTGCCGTTGCCGCTGTGCCGACCACCATCGATGCCATCGAGATCGAGGGCGACCGCACCTTCTTCGCCGGCGCTGGTCCGGAAGGCGCCACCATGCGCCTCTATGTCGAGGACGAGTTCATCGCCGACGCCACGGTGGCGGATGGGCGTTGGCTGGTGGAGGCCGGCAAAGTTCTGACGCAGCCGGAACAGCGCGTCCGTATTGACATGCTCCAGCCGGGCACGGCCACGGTCGCCGCCCGCGCCGAGGTCGATTTCGTGGTTGAATTGCCCGCCACCCAGGCACCGACCGCCATCGCCGAGGCCACGTCCGCGGAGCCCGCGTCGCCGGAACCTTCAGTCGAACCGACCCCGGCAGCATTGCCCGCCGAACCGGCTCCCGTCGCGGCACCAACCCAGCCTGCCGAGCCCGCAGTGGAGCCTGCTCCAACTGTCCAGCCCGCAACGACCGAGCCCGCGCCCGTCGTCACTGCGCAGGCCGAGCCTGCTCCGGCCCCCGAGCCCGTTGCGACCCCGGCAGAACCAGCGCCGGCCGCCCCCGAACCGGCCGTGCCGACCCTGGTCGCGGTGGCGGTGGGCGGCCCCGATGCCGAGCGCTTCGCCTCCGGCAAAGCCATCATCCGCCGCGGCGACAATCTCTGGACCATCGCCCGCCGCGTCTATGGCGAAGGCATAAAATACACCACGATCTACGACGCCAATGCCGGCCAGATCCGCGACCCCGATCGCATCTATCCCGGCCAGGTGTTCGATCTGCCCAACTAGCAGGCGCGCAGTATGCTGTTCGCAAGCGCGGCAAGACATTAATCTGCGCACAAAATGGCCCGCCCTCCGGCGGGCCATTGATTATTTCCGCGCCAGACCCCATTTTATCGTCAAATGACGATCAACCAAGATCAGGCCATGCACGACGACGATATTGCCAACATCATGCGAGCGATGGGCCACCCTGTGCGCCTCAACATCCTGCGCATCCTGGCCCGGCAGGAGCGCGGCGAATGCTGCTGTGCCGACGTCACCGATGAACTGACCCTGGCCCAGTCCACGGTCAGCCAGCATATCAAGGTGCTGCTCGATGCCGGCCTGATCGAGCGCAAGCCGCGCGGTACGCGCAATTGCTACATTGTCCAGCATGACCGGCTGTCCGCCCTGGGTGTGGCCTATTCCGGCATGATCGCGGGCTTTAGTCCCGCTCCATCCAAACTGGAAGCGGAACCCGCCTGATGTCGTCCGACACCGCCGAACCAAAGCCGTCCGTCAGCGCGGACGAGGGATCGCTGTTCTCTACAGTTCGCAACCTCTGGGCCTATATGTGGCCCGCCAACCGCCCGGATTTGCGCCTGCGCGTCATACTGGCCATCGGCGCGCTGCTGCTGAGCAAGGTCGCCACCACGCTCATTCCCTTTGCCTATAAGGGCATTATCGACAGCCTCGATGGATCGGCCCCCAATGGTGCGCTGGTCCTCGGTCTCGCCGTGCCTATCGTATTGGTTATCGCCTACGTGCTGGGCAACATCATGGATGCCGGTTTCCAGCAACTGCGTGACGTGCTGTTCGCCAGCGTCGGCCAGCATGCCGTGCGCAAGCTGGCCTTGCAGACCTTCCACCATCTCCATCGCCTGTCGCTGCGCTTCCATTTGGCGCGCCGCACCGGCGGGCTCAGCCGCGTCATCGAGCGCGGCACCAAGGGCATCGAAACCATCGTGCGTTTCGCCATGCTCAACATCGCCCCGACCATTGTCGAATTCATCGTCACCGCCGTTATCTTCGTCTGGATGTTCGGCATCACCTATCTCGGCGTGCTGGTGGTGATGATCTGGGCCTATCTCTACTTCACCATCAAGGCGTCGAACTGGCGGATTTCCATCCGCCGCGACATGAACAATTCCGATACCGACGCCAATGGCAAGGCCATCGACAGCCTGCTCAATTATGAGACGGTGAAGTACTTCGCCAACGAGAAGATGGAGGCCGAGCGCTACGACCAGTCCATGGCCGGCTATGAGCGCTCCGCCATCCGCATCTGGACTTCACTGGGCTTTCTCAATTTCGGCCAGGCCGTCATTTTCTACACCGGCTTTCTCATCATCGCCATCATGGCCATTCTCGGCGTCATGAACCAGACGCTGACGCTGGGCGATTTCGTCCTGCTCAACACCTTCCTGATGCAGATCTACCGGCCGCTCAATTTCATCGGCTTCGTCTATCGCGAACTGCGCCAGGGCCTCACCGACATCGAGGAAATGTTCAAGCTGCTCGACCAGGAGCCCGAGGTCCAGGACAGGCCCGACGCGAAGCCCCTCGCCATATCAGGCCCGGTCATCCGCTTCGACGACGTCACTTTCCACTACGATCCCGAGCGCCCCATCCTCAAGGGCGTCAGCTTCGAGGTGCCTGCCGGCAAGACCGTGGCCATCGTCGGCCCCACCGGCGCCGGAAAGTCCACCATTTCGCGGCTGCTCTATCGCTTCTACGACGTCAGTGGCGGCTCCATCACCATCGACGGGCAGGACCTGCGCGATGTGACGCAGGAAAGCCTGCGCTCCTCCATCGGCATGGTCCCGCAGGATACGGTGCTGTTCAACGACACCATCGGCTACAATATCGAATATGGCCGCCCCGGCGCCAGCGCCGAGGATGTGCGTGGTGCCGCCGCCATGGCCCAGGTCGGCCCCTTCATCGAAACCCTGCCCAAGGGCTACGAAACTCCGGTCGGCGAACGCGGGCTCAAGCTGTCGGGCGGTGAAAAGCAGCGCGTCGCCATCGCCCGCACCATCCTCAAGGCGCCGTCCATCCTGATCCTCGACGAGGCCACCTCGGCGCTCGACACCAAGACCGAGCGCGACATCCAGTCGGCCCTCGATGTCGTCTCCCGCAACCGCACCACCGTCGTCATCGCCCACCGGCTCTCCACCGTGGTCAATGCCGACGAAATCCTCGTCCTGCGCGACGGCATCGTCGCCGAACGCGGCAACCACGCCGCGCTCCTGGCCCATGACGGCCTCTACGCCCAGATGTGGAACCGCCAGCGCGAAGCCACCGAGGCCGAAGAACAACTCCTGCGCACCGCCAACGACCCCGACGGCTTCGTCAAACGCGGCGTCCCCGCCGCCGAATAGGGCTGGGGCGCTGATCCCCGGAGACCTCATGGTGAGCCTGTCGAACCACGAGGTCGAGCGAGTGGAGCTTATTGTGCTGCGCCTCGTGGTTCGACAAGCTCACCATGAGGCTACTGGCGCTTCAACCGCTCGACGCGGTTCTAGTCCTCTTCGGACTCCGGATGCTCTGCCTCGTATTTCGCTAATGCTCGATAGACCTGACCGCGTTCCACCACCCTTCGCTTGAACAGCGCCGCGATAACCGGGTTTACGCTCGCCGGCGGGGCCGTAAGCAGAAAATCATAGAGGTCGGGCGACAGAATGATCGCAACGTCTCGCCCGTCCTTCTGAACGCGGAGCGGGTTGTCCTCCAACGATGCGATGACGTCGTCGAACTCTGCCTTGATGGTTTCGACACTGATGGTCCGCATGGTGGCCTCCTCCAAGGAGACTGACCTGAAAAACTGCACCGCACAAACAGAAAGGCCCGCATCGCTGCGGGCCTCTCGTCTTGCTCCAAACCAGCCTATTCGGCAGCTTCGGGCCGGCTGACCACGGTCACGCCGTTCTGTTCCTTTTCCACCAGCCCGGCATCCTTGCTGACGATGTAGCGCTTGGTGCTGTCGGCATCGTCGGGGATTTCCACGGCCATGCCGTCGAAGCCCGCCGGCACCGCCTGCGCCGTCCGGCCGCGGCCGGTGACGAACCGGCCCAGCCGGGCGAACTGATGACCAAGCCACTTGATCTGGCTCCACATCACGCTCGGCGCGGTGATCATCACGGGCACCATGACCAGCGTCAGGGCCGTCGAGAAGAACAGGCCCGAAACCAGCGCTGCCGAAAGGTGGATGAACCACGACCCCGCAAGGCCGCCGATCACGATCTCGCGGCGGATGAAATCGAACTCGATATTCGCCCACATCGGGATCACGCCCAAAGCCGTCAGGAACGCCGTCAGCAGCACCGGCCGCACACGCTGCGCGGCGGTCAGCAGCATCGCCTTGACCGGCTCGACATGCTGGTGCCGGTTATAGTCATTGTAGGTGTCGATCAGCACGATGCCGTTCTTCACCACGATGCCCGCCAGCGCCACGATGCCAAGGCCCGTCATGATGGCCGAGAAGCTCATCCCCGTTGCCAGCATGCCCAGCAACACGCCCGCCACCGACATGATGACCGTCGAGAGGGTCACCATCACCTGGTAGAAGCTGTTGTACTCCAGCAGCAGGATGAAGAAGATCAGGAACATCGCCATGCCGAACGCCTGGATGATGAACGCATTGGCGTCGCCCATCTGCTCCTCGGCACCGCCATAGGCCACCGTCACCGTGTCCGGGAACGGCTGCTCGTCGATCCACGCCTTCAACTCCTCCACCCTGTCGGCGGCATAGACGCCTTCGGGCAGGTCGGCCAGGCCCGCCGCAACCGGCATCTGGTACACCTGGTTGCGCCGCGAGATGTTGGCAACCTTGGGCACCGCCGTCCGGGTGATGAAATTGCTGACCGGGATCATGCCCTGCGCCGTGGCAATCCGCATCGAGTCCAGGGCATCGAACGTGCGTTCGTCTTCGGGCAGGCGCACCTTGATGTCGAGTTCCTTGCCGGTCTCTGCATCGCGATAGGTGCCCAGGTTCACGCCCGACGTCACGAGCTGCACATAAGGCGCCAGCTCGCGTACCCCGATGCCGTACTTGCCGGCTTCGTTGCGGTCGATGGTGATCTGCCAGTCGATGCCGGGGGAGGGACGGCCATCTTCGACGTCCACCGTATTCGGCATGGCTTCGATATGCTCGCGGATCGCGGACACGACCGGCACGAGGTCGTCATAGTTCGTGCTTTCGACGCGCAGGTTGATGTCCTTGCCGGCCGGCGGGCCATTCTCGGCCGCCAGCACCTGGATATCCAGGCCCGCAAAGCCTTTCACCCGCTCGCGGATATCGGCGAAGATTTCCGCGGCCTTGACGCGATTGTTGTAGTTGACGAGCTGGAGCTGGAAATTGCCGATCGTATCGGGTGGTGTCGTACCGAACGCCCCGGTCGAGCCGAACTGCATGATCACGTCCTGGATGCCGTGAACCTGCATGATCTGGTCGCCGATATCGCTCATCATGTCGCGAATTTCTTCCGGCGAGTAATTGCCGCGGCCCACCACGGCCACCGTGGCGAATTCGGGCTCGGAGGCCGGGAAGGCCTCCGTTCCGGTCGGATTGGTGGCGTAGGTGGCGAAGATGCCGATAATGATGGCAAAGCCCACGGCCAGCGTCGGCAGCGGCCAGTGCAGCAGGTGCTCCAGCGTCCGCACATAGATGCCGGTCAGGCCCTTGACCTTCTTGGAGTCGAACTTGTCCGCATACATCACCGTGTCTGCGGCTTCCTTGGCCTTGGGGTCCACATGCGTCGAGGCGATGACCGCGCCGATGACCGGCATGAAGATCAGCGCCGAGATCAGCGAGGCGACCATGACGATGATGACGATCATCGGCAGATAGCTCATGAACTTGCCGATAATGCCCGGCCAGAACAGCAACGGCACGAAGGCGCCCAGCGTCGTGGCCGTAGCGCCCACCACGGGCACGAACATCTTGCGCACCGCCAGGATGAAGGCTTCCTTCTTGGAAACCCCCTCCTGCAGCTTTCGCTCGGCATATTCGACCACCACCACTGGGTCGTCGACGAGCACGCCCACGGCGATCACCAGTCCGAACATCACCATCATGTTGATGGTCATGCCCAGCGTCTGAGCCACCAGGAACGCCATCATGAACGACAGCGGGATGGACATGCCGATCATGATCGCCGGCCGGATGCCCAGCGTCGCCACGCAGGTAATGAGCACCAAAGCCACGGCGGTCAACACCGCCGCTTCCAGCGAACGGAACAGCGAGGTCGTGGTTTCGGCCTGGTCGAGGAAGAAGCTGTAATGCACGCCCGCCGGCCAGTCCTTGGCCACGGTTTCAGTCGTCGCCCGCACCTTGTCGGACACATCGATGATGTTGGTGCCCAGCTTCTTGCTGACGCCCATGATCAGCGCCGGCGAACCGTTCACCGTCGTATAGTCGGTGGCGTCGGCCAGCGTCCGCGTGATGGTCGCCACATCGCCAAAGGTCACCACGGTATTGCCGTCAGTCTTGAGCGGCAGCTCGAACACGTCCTGCGCGTTGGTGATCAGGCCCGGGACTTCGATATTGAACGAGCCCTGGCCGGTATTGAGCGTACCGCCCGCCACCACCATGTTGTTCTTGCTGAGCGCGTCGAAGAGCTGGTTGGCCGTCAGCCCATAGGCCTCGAGCCGTAGCAGGTCGATCCGCACTTCGAGAATTTCGTCGCGGGCACCCGAAAGCACGGCTTCGCGCACTTCGGCAATGCCTTCGAGCGCGTCCTGCAGGTCCTCGGCGCGGCGCACCAGTTCCTTTTCGGGCGCGCTGCCATAGACGGCCACCGAAATGATCGGCATGCCGACGAGGTCGATCTCGGAGACGACGGGATCATTGGCATCGTCGGGCAGCTTGGACTTGAGCGCGTCCATGCGGGCCCGCGTGTCCGACAGTGCCTGGTCCTTGTCGGTATTGATGTCGAATTCGAGGAACACCGAGGCATGGCCGGTGGTCGAGGTCGAACTGATATTCTGCAAGCCCGGCAGGCTCGCCAGCTCTTCCTCGGCCGGCTTGGCCAAAAGGTTCTCGGCGTCTCGCGGGGAGACGCCGGTCTGGCTGATGGAGACGTAGAGATACGGCACGTCGATCGCCGGGAAGCTTTCCTTGGGCAGTGACACATAGGCCGAAATGCCCGCGCCCAGCATGATGACCATGACCGTCAGGACGACGCGTGGCATCCTGAGGATTTTGACGATGAAGTCGACCATGATCAGACGCTTTCTTCGCTAGCGGTGGGAGCTTCGGCTGCCGTGGCATCCACGGCCTGGCCGGCGGTGACGTTTTCCTGTCCGACAGTGATGACGTCGGCGCTGAGCGGCAGGCCGGTGACCCAAACGCCCTCGCGGGTATCGCTGACGATGGTGATCGCATGGAAGGCCACAACGCCATTCTCGACCGTGCGGACACCCAGCGTGCCTTCATCGTCCAGTGTCAGCACGGACTGCGGCAACAGGTGGCCCGGAGCTGTGCCCAAGGTCACGGTGGCTTCGGCGGTCACGCCGTCGCGGATCGACAGGTCTTCGTTGGCGAATTCGATCTCGACCGGGAAGGAGCGCGTCGCATTGTCCGCAACTGCGGAAATGAACGTCACCTTGCCGTTCACCTTGGCGCCGGGGACGGTGGTGATGACGGCGTCGAGGCCGAGCTTGGCGAGCCCGATACGCGCCTCCGGCACCTGGCCGAGGAAGAGCATCGGGTTGAGCTGGACGATGGTGGCGCAGGGCTGGCCCTGGCCAAGCAAGGCTCCCGCGGTCGCCAGGGGATCCTGCACGACGCCGGCGACCTTGGCCTTGATTTCGGTGCGGGCCAGTTCGGCCTCGGCATTATCGAGTCCGGCCTGGGACGATGACAAAGCTGCCTTGGCGCCGCTCAGCGCAACCTCGAGGTCGCGCGCGGTGTTCGGCGCCGCCAGGCCCTTGGCCCGCAGTTCCGCATTGGTGTCGAAATTGGCCTGGGCCTGCTGCAGGCCGGCTTCGGCCTGGGCCAGGCCGGCACGGGCCTGCGCCACGGCGGCAGCGCGCGTGCCCTGGTCGAGCGTGCAGAGCAGGTCGCCCGCTTCCACCGCCTGGCCCTTGGTCACATGCACCACGTCGACGATGCCGGCGGTTTCCGCCACGGCCCCGACGGTGGCCTTGGCCTGCGTGCGGCCACGCAGCGGCACATCGATCTTCATCGGCTGTGCCACATAAGTCACCGTCTGTACGGTCGGCCGGGGTGACGATGCGCCGCTTTCCGCCTCGTTGCGCTGGGCAACGGTCAGGTGCGGATCGGTGGCGGGATGCGGGTGCTCGGCGAGAACGCCGGCCTCGGCCAGCGTGGTGTGAAGCGGCCCGTCTTCCTGGCCTTCGATGACCGAGATGATCGGCTTTTCGCCGTTGCCGGGGCCTTGACCGCCGACAACCAGTGTACCCGTTGCCAGCCAGCCGCCGATCCCGAGCAGGATCAGCAAGGCTACGCCATAGGAAAGCAGTGCACGCATAGAGAATTCGCCCCTTTACTCAGCCGCGTCTTTTTTCGGCTCGGCTCGCGCCAAAGTGATCAGTTCGTGCATATGGGAGCGCATGTGCCGTTCGGCAACCTCCATCATCGCACGACCGTAATTGATGACCCATGTGTCACCCGCATTGCTGGTGCGTTCGGCGAACGCTTCCTCCAGCTTGCTGTGACCCTCTATGGTCCGTTGCAGGAATTCGTTGGCCCTTGTTTCCACCAATTCGCGCGGCAGGATATGCGCGAAGCGGGCAAACAGCAGGAACGGGCTGCGGAAAACGTCGTCACCAAGCGGGCCCGCCAGTTCCTCGGCAAAGGCCAGCCGGCCTGCTTCGGTGATGGAATAGACCTTCTTGGCCGGCTTGCCGGTCTGCTGTTCGGTCCGGCTGATGACCAGGCCCTCGTCCTCGAGCTTGGCGAGGGCAGGGTAGATCGAGCCGAAGCTCGCTTCGATGAAGTACGAGCATTCGCCTTCGACGCAAAGCCGCCGGATTTCATATCCGGTCGCTTCGCCCTCGTAGAGGATCGATAGACAAAGGGTTCTGACGTTCATGCGCTGACTCCGCCGGGCCATATGCCGGGCCGATATATGCCGGTCCTGTATAGGTTCGGCGTGAATCGCGCAAGTTGACAGCCCCCACAGATCGGGCAGAGCAGTTAAGATCAGGTTGCATGGCTTGCCTGTCAGGCCAGCAATCGTGCCATTTCCGCAGCCGCCCGCTGCGCCAGTTCGGTACTTGATGCCGCCACGAAATACGGATTGAGGAAGCCGAGGTCGCCCTTGCCATAGCGCATGCGCCGGCCGTCCAGCGTCACGACCGCGCCCCCTGCCGCCTCCAGCACCGCCTGTCCGGCCGCCGTGTCCCACTCCGAAGTGGGGGTAAATCGCGGGTAGAGCTGGGCATCGCCGCGCGCCAGCAGGCAGAATTTCAGCGACGAACCGACCGACACATCGGCCTCCACATCCAGCGTCTCGCAGAGCGAAGCCAGCGCCGCATGGCCATGCGAGCGGCTCGCCACGATACGCAGCCGCGTCGCCGAAGCCACGGAAATCAAATGTTTTTCCTTGGCCGTTCCGCCCAGCGTGTCGCAGAACCAGGCGCCTGTCGCGTCGCCGATGAAGGTCTCGCCCGTCACCGGCGCCAGCACCACGCCCAATATGGGCACGCCATGTTCCACCAGCGCGATATTCACGGTGAACTCGCCATTGCGCTTGATGAACTCCTTGGTCCCATCCAGCGGGTCGACCACGAAGTAGCGATCGCCCAGCACCGGAATGATCCCGGCCGCAACGCTTTCTTCTCCGAGCACCGGAATGCCGGTCGGCTTGAGATACTCGAGGATCACCGCCTCCGCCGCCGCATCGGCTTCGGTCACCGGCGAACCATCGGCCTTGGCCACTGCGGCGATGGGTCGCGCATAAACATCGAGGATGACGCGCGCCGCCGCGATGGCGGCATCGAGCGCCAGCGCGGTCAGGTCCTGGTCGGTTGACGCCTGCATGGTGGCGGCCATTTCAGCGCTCCACCACCACATCGAGCCCCAAATCCAGCGGCTTGGCCGCCATCGTGATCTGGCTCGTCGAAATGTAATCCACCCCGGTCTCGCCGATCGAGCGCACCCGGTCCAGCTTCACCCCGCCCGACGCTTCCAGCTTGGCCCGCCCCGCATTGATCGCTACGGCCTGCCGCAGCAGTTCGTTGCTCATATTGTCGAGCAGCACCACGCGCGCCCCCGCTGCCAGCGCCTCTTCCAGCTCCGCCAGATCGGTGACCTCGATTTCTATGGCCACCAGATGTCCGGCAAAGGCCTCGGCTGCCTGATAGGCCGCTGTCACGCTGCCGGCCACGGCGATATGGTTGTCCTTGATCAGGATGGCGTCATCTAGCGCATAGCGATGGTTGGCCCCGCCGCCACAGCGCACCGCATATTTCTCGAACGCCCGCAGGCCCGGCGTGGTCTTGCGCGTATCGCAGATTTGCGCGCCTGTGCCGGCCACCGCATCCGCATAGTCCCGCGTCAACGTAGCGATGCCGCTCAGGTGATTGAGGAAGTTCAGCGCCACCCGCTCGGCCGACATGACCAGCCGGGCAGGGCCGGTCACCGTGGCCACGAGTCCCCCCGCCGCAATCCTGTCGCCATCGGCCACCTTGGCCTCAAATGTCACGCCATCGCCCACCAGTCGGAACGCCGCCGCTGCCAGCTCCAGTCCCGCGATCACCCCCGGCTCCCGCGCCGACAGGCTTGCCGTCGCCCGCGCCTCGGGCGTCAGCGTCGCCTGGCTGGTCAAATCCCCCGCCAGCCCCAGATCCTCCTCCAGCGCAGCAGCCACGGCGCGCTCGACGAGCAGGCGCGGCAATTGGGCAGGCAGGCGGTTGGATCGCGACATCGGCAGGCTCCATCATCTGTCGCTGCTCTACGCGTGGCGGCCATTGATGACAACCCGCCACGCCACCTCAATCCGGGAAGCGTTGACTTTGGACGCATAAAGCCGGCCTACCCCTCTCCCCTCGTGGGAGAGGGGGCTGCGTCTTCCCATGCTTCAATATCGCGGGTAGCTCAGCACCCCCTCATCCGCCCTTCGGGCACCTTCTCCCACGAGGGGAGAAGGGAACGCGGCATTCGTCCCAAGAGCGGAGCTTCCCTCGCCCCAATGTTTCGGGCGCGTCACACCAGATGCTTGCTCGTATGGTCCGCCTCGATGATCCCCTTGGTCAGGCTCCCCGTCGTCGGATAAAGCGGGATCAGGCAGGCCTGCAGCGCGTGATAGATGTCGGGCTTGCCCACGAACAGCCGCGATGTCGGCGTCAGGTCTTCCCTCAGCTCGCTGAGCCAGCCGCCATTCTTGTGGTCGATGACGTGGTTCTCGGCATAGTCCCACAGCCTGCGATACCAGACCTGGAAATAATCCTCGTTGTCGAAGGCCGAAATATAGGCCGCGGCGCCGATAGCCTCGCTCACCGGCCACCACAGCTTCTCGCGCATGATCGGCTGGTTGTCCCAGTCCAGCGTGTAGAAGAAACCGCCATGCACCTTGTCCCAGCCCAGATCGATGGACTGCTGGAACAGCGCCCGCGCCGCGCCGGTCATCCAGCTCAGCCGCTTGTCGCCCAGCACCCACAGTTGATACAGCAGCCGCGCCCATTCCAGCCAGTGCCCCGGCGTCGTGCCCGAGGGGCGGAACATCTCGTTGCCCTCGTAATTCTTGTCGAGCACCCAGTGCGCGTCGAAATGCTCGGCCACCCGATGCCCCAGCGGCACCGCGTTCTTGAGGATGATCAGCTCCGCGATCCGTTCGGCCTTGGCCAGGTAGTCGCGATTGCCCGTCGCCTCGAAGGCCGCCATCAGCGCCTCGGTCATGTGCATGTTCGCATTCTGCCCGCGATAGGGCAGGAGCTGGGACCAGTCCTGGTTGTATTCGTCGCGCACCGTCCCGGTCTTGTCGTCCCAGAACCGCGCATTGATGACTTCGGTGACGTCGGCCAGCATCTCTTTGGCCAGAGGATGCCCCACCAGGCTGGCGCTCGACGCCGCCAGCAGCACGAAAGCATGGCCATAGGCCTGCTTGGCCCCATTGGTCACCCCGGCATCGTCGAGGCTCCACACATAGCCGCCCCGGCGTGCATCGCGGTGCTTGTCCCAGACATAACGCATGCCATGATCGACGATCTCGTCCGATCCCGGCCGCCCGATCAGGCTGCCGATCACCGCGCAATGCACCATCCGCGTGGTGACGTGGATTTGCCGGTTCGCATTGTCGGCATCGAGCGGATTGCCCTCATCATCGAGTTCGAAGAACCCGCCCTTCGGATTCATCGACGGCGCCTCGAAGAAGTCGAACAGGTTATTGGTCTGCCGCATCAGATACTGCCGGTGAAACGGCCGGTTCGGCCACGGGCTCGAATTGGTCTTGGGCAGCGTCAGCTTGGCGTCGGTCATGATAACTCCCGGCCGGCAATGTCACGCACCGGCTCCTCATAAGTCGAGCTATAGCGGGGGTTTAGCAACGTTGCAATTCTGGTGCCATGCACCATGCTTCCCACCCACAATCGCCTCCCGCGGATCAAGTCCGCGGGGAGCGACGGAGTTTAGTCAGACTTTCGCGTACCACCCCTCCACCCGCTCGACTTCTTCCGCCGATCCCAAAATCACCGGCACCCGCTGGTGAATTCCCGTCGGCACCAGATCCAGTATCCGCTCCCGCCCGGTCGTCGATTTCCCGCCCGCCGCTTCCACCAGCAGTGCCATCGGATTGGCCTCATACAGCAGCCGCAGCCGCCCGCCTTTGCTCACCGTCTCGCTGTCGAGCGGATACAGGAAAATACCGCCTCGCATCAAAATCCGGTGGATATCCGCCACCATCGAGCCGACCCAGCGCATATTGTAGCGCTTGCCCATCGGCCCGGTTTCCCCCGCGACATTCTCGGCCACATAGCCCTTCGTCGCGTCGTCCCAGAACCGCTCCCGCGCCGTATTGATCGCATACTCCCCCGACCCCGGCGCCACCGACACCCGCTCCTGCGTCAGCACGAACGTCCCGCTGCCATCCAGCGTGAACACCGAGGTCGAAGCCCCGAAACTCAGCACCAGGCTCGTCGCCGGCCCATAGGCCGCATACCCCGCCGCCAATTGCGCATTGCCCTTCTGCAGCAGGCCCTTGCCCGCATCCAGCACCGAAAAAATCGTGCCCACAGTGACGTTTACGTCGAGATTTGAAGACCCGTCCAACGGGTCTGTCGCCACCATGAACCCGCCCTGATTCTCGATGTGAACCGCTTCATCCAGCTCTTCCGACACCAGAATCGAAACCTCGGAATTTTGCCCTATGTGATTCAAAACAATGTCGTTTGAGATCACGTCGAGCGCCTTCTGCGCCTCCCCTTGCACATTGGTCGCCCCAGCCAGCCCCGTCTGCCCCGCAATCGGCGCCAGCCGCAGCACAGTGGCAATCTCCGCACTCGCATCAGCCATGGTGGCAACCACCGAGGCAAGCTTTTGGTCGACAGGCTGTGCAGCAAGCCATTGGGCGAGGGTGGTGGTCATGGGCGCTCTCGGTGCAGGGGAGGGATACCCTTAGTGTTGTCATGCGCGCCCTCGGCACAAGACCAACTTTCGCATCCCCCTCATCCGCCCTTCGGGCACCTTCTCCCACGAGGGGAGAAGGGAACTCGGTGGCACCCCACGAGTGGCGCGCCACCCCTCGCCCCTTGTGGGAGAGGGTGATTTTTGCGGCGTTCAGCCGGAAAAATCGGGTGAGGGGGGGCCGCGCCATCCCATGCTCGGTTGCCCCCTCACCCCTCCTGCGCCAGATCCGCCAGCAACCCAGCCGCCACGCTCAGCCGCGATACGGTCAATTCCCCCTGCGTCAGCTCCGCCACAGCCGCAGCCGTTCGCGCAATACCCGGCCGGGCCGCCCACCCGGCCAGCCCGCTCTCGCTCTTGAGCACGTCGGCCGTCAGGTCGCGCTGCGCCCGCATCAAATTGGCCAGCGCCCGGTCCAGCGCCATGCGGTCGAACCGGTCGCTGAGCAGGATTTCGCGGCCCTGTTCGATCACCGGCCACAGCGTAAACGTCGCGAACACGCCGAAGAACGCCGCCGCCCCGTCGGCCACCGAAACGCCCGACCGCTCGCTGACCAGTACGATATCGCTGGCATAGCTTAGCACCGGCAATTCGGCGATCCGCCGCGCCAATGCTTCGGGCACACCCTGTTCGGCCAGTTCCACCACGCGCATGGCAATGCCTTCGGCCAGCGAAGCGGGCAGGGTACTGTTCAGCATCACCCGCAGCGTCGCGACGCCCGTCGCATGCCGCTCCACCAGCCCGGACAATCCCTGCGTCACGTCCGCGTTCCGCAGGAACCACAGGCTTTCCTGCCCCAGCAGGTCCATCACCTCGGCATAGAGCCCGAGCTGCACTGCCCCGGTCACCTTGCCATCCAGGGCGTCGATCGCGGTATTGAGTTCGCTCAGCCCATAGACGTCGCGCGTCGCCGCATAGGCCAGGGCCACTTCGCCCGGGCTGGCGCTGGTCGCTGCCGTAAGCTCCGTGACAAAGGCCGGCCCGCCGCGATTGATCATCGCATTGGCCAGCACCGTAGCGATCACCTCGCGCTTCAGCCGATGTTGCGCCACGGCCTCGGGATAGGCCGTGTGCAGCGTCTCCGGAAAATAGCGGTAAAGCTCGCCCGCCAGATATTCAGCGTCGATGCTCTTGCCGTCCAGCAGGTCCGCATAAAGCGTCAGCTTGGCATAGGCCAGGATCACGGCCAGTTCCGGCCGCGTCAGCGCCTTGCCACCCGCCGCGCGAGCATCCAGCGCTGCATCGGTCGGCAAAAATTCCACCGCCCGGTCCAGCAATCCGCGCTCTTCCAGCCGCTCGATCAACTCGCGATGGTCAGGCAATTCGCCCAGCCCACTCCGCTCGGCCAGCGACAAAGCCAGCCCCTGCAGGTAGTTGTTGCGCAGGCACAGCGCCGCCACCTCGTCGGTCATCGTCACCAGGAAGTCGTTGCGCTTTTCGATCGCCAGCGATCCATCCGCCAGCTTCGGCGCCAGCGCGATCTTGATATTGACCTCGAGGTCGGACGAGTTCACCCCGGCCGAATTGTCGATGGCATCCGTGTTGATCCGTCCGCCCTTCAGCGCATATTCCACGCGCCCGCGCTGCGTCACGCCCAGATTGGCGCCTTCCCCCACCACCTTGGCCCGCACATCGCTGCCGGTGATGCGGATCGCGTCATTGGCCCGGTCGCCCACCTCGGCATTGGTTTCGAGGCTGGCGCGGATATAGGTCCCGATACCGCCGAACCATAAGAGGTCCACCTCGGCCTTGAGAATGGCGGTCATCACCTCGCCCGGCGTCGCGTGGTCCACGCTCAGCCCCAAGGCCGCCTGCATCTCCACGCTCAGCGGGATCGATTTGAGGCTCCGCGAAAATACGCCGCCACCGGCAGAGATCAGCCCCTTGTCATAGTCCTGCCAGCTCGAGCGGGGCAGGGCGAACAGCCTCTGCCGTTCCACCATGCTCGTCGTCGCGTCGGGATTGGGGTCGATGAAGATATCCCGGTGGTCGAAGGCCGCCACCAGCCGCGTCTGCGGCGACAGCATCATGCCGTTGCCGAACACGTCCCCGCTCATGTCGCCCACGCCAACCGCGGTGAACGGCTGCTTCTGGATATCGCGGTCCATCTCGCGGAAATGCCGCTTTACCGTCTCCCAGCCGCCCCGCGCCGTAATGCCCATTTCCTTATGGTCATAGCCGGCCGAGCCGCCCGAAGCGAAGGCGTCACCCAGCCAGAAGCCGCGCGCTATGGCAATCCCGTTCGCCGTGTCCGAAAAGCTCGCCGTGCCCTTGTCCGCTGCCACCACGAGATATGGATCATCCCCGTCCCGCCGCACCACGTCCCTCGGCGGCACCACTTCGCCATTGACCAGGTTATCGGTCACGTCGAGCAGCGCTCCGATGAAGATCGTATAGGCTGCCGTGCCCTCCGCCTGGAACGCCTCGCGCGCCATCCCCGGCACCAGTCGCTTGGGCGCAAAGCCGCCCTTGGCGCCCACCGGCACGATCACCGCATTCTTGACCTGCTGTGCCTTGACCAGCCCCAGCACTTCGGTCCGGAAATCCTCCGGCCGGTCCGACCAGCGGATGCCGCCGCGTGCAATGGCGCCAAAGCGCAGATGCACGCCTTCCACGCGCGGCGAATAGACCGAGATTTCCCGATACGGCCGTGGCGCGGCCATGCCGTCCACCTTGGCGCTGTCGAACTTGATCGCCAGCGCCGGCATCCGTCCGCCTTCCGCATCCCGCTGGAACGCATTGGTCCGCACCGATGCTTCCACCAGGTTCAGGAAGCGTCGGATGATCGTATCCTCGTCCAGCGACGCCATGGCATCCAGCGCTGCCGCAATCCGTTGCCGTGCCGTCTCTGCAGCAGCTTCCCGGCTGGCCTCCGCGGGGTCATGCAACGCTTTGAACAGGGCCACCAGCGCCGCGGCCGCCGCGGCCTGCTTCACCAGCACCGCCGCTATATAGCGCTGGGAATAGGATGTCCCCACCTGCCGCAGGTAGCGTGACAAGGCCCGCAGCAAAGCCGCATCGGTCCAGGCCAGCGCCGTCCGGCTGACCAGCGTATTGAGCTGGTCGCTCTCGGCCAGCCCGTCCCACACCGCCAATAGCCCCGCTTCGACCGCCGCGCCGCGCGCCGCATCGAAGCTCGCGCCGTCGGCCGGCGCCAGCACCATGTCGTGCAGATACCGCTCCACACCATCGCGCGGCACCACCGTATAGGTCCGCTCGTCGATCACCCGGAACCCGAAGGCTTCCAGCATCGGCACCCGGTCGCTCAGTGGAATAGCGCTTTCCCGATGGTAGAATTTGAGCCCCAGCGCCCCATCGGCGCCCTTGCGCTCGCGCAGACGGATCGCCACGCCCGCGCCATCGCCCAGCCCGCGTAAAACGGCAATATCCTCATGCGCGTCTGCCGCCGAATTGCGCGACTGATACGCCGCCGAAAAGGCCGCGCGATAATCGCTGATCGTGCCAGGGTCCGCCGCCGTGGCCGCCAGCATGTCGCCGAAATTGGATGTCAGCGCATCCACCCGCGCTTCGAGTTCCGCCCGGCTTGGCTGCGGCGTCGGTCCCGCCACCCGCCCGATGATCACATGTAGCCGCACCAGTTCCCCCTCGGGGAAATGCGGATAATAGGCGGAGATACGCCCGTCATAGGCCTGCGCCAGATAGCGCGTGATGCGGGCCCGCGCTTCCCCGTCATAACGGTCGCGCGGCACATAAACGAGAATGGAAACGAAATTGTCGAACCGGTCGATGCGCGGCAACACCCGCACCCGCGGCCGGTCATAAAGCCCGGCAATCGCCCCGGCGAATTCGAACAATTGCTCGGTGCCGATCTGGAACAATTCGTCACGCGGATAGGAATCCAGCGCGCTCAGCAGCGTCCGCCCGTCATGCCCCAGCGGGTCGACACCCGACTTGCGCATCACCTCGGCAATCTTGCGCCTTATGATCGGCACATCGGTATGCGGCGTTGCCTGCGCCTGCGCGGTGAACAGGCCCACAATGCGCAATTCTCCCAGCGCCTTGCCGCCCTCGCCAAACAGCTTGATGCCGACATAGTCCATATGCGCGCGCCGATGCACCCGCGCCCGCACATTGGCCTTGGTCACCAGCAGTGGCTCGTCCGAACCCATGAAAGCGCTGTGTTGCGGCGTCGTTTCCACGAAATTGGGCCCGCTGCGCAAAACGCGCACGTCAGCGTCCCGTAAAATCCCCAACCCGCTTCCCGCCACTGGCTCCAGTCCGTCGCCACCGAGTCGATATTCGCGCATGCCCAGGAAAGTGAAATTGTGCTCGATCAGCCAGTCGAGGAAGCGCAGCGGCTCGTCCTTGCCCGAAGCCGGGCTCCGCTCCAGCGCGCCGATGGCCTGCTGCAGCCGGTCCAGCATCGGCTGCCAGTCGCGCACCGCCTGCGTCACCTCGGCCATCGTGGCCTCGATTTCCGCGGTCAGTGCATCCACATCGGCCACCGGGTCGCTATGAATATGCAGCACGCTCAGAGCCTGCCCGCTGGCCTCACTCACCGCGCCGCCTTCCATGCGCACCACCGGGTGGGTGAACATGCGCACCGTGCCGCCTGCCGCCCGCAAGGCCGCCAGCGCACTGTCCACGATGAAGGGCATGTCCGGCGAAATGATATCGAGCACCAGCGGGTCGCCCGATTTCTGCGGCAGCGTCGCCGTCAGGCGGCTGTTGTCACCGGTATAGGCCAGCAACTGCGCGTAAGAATGCCGCAACGCCGCCTCGAACTGCTCCGGCTTCTGGCGCCCCAGATCCTCGCTGTCCGTCGCCAGGACTGCAGCCTTGAAGAACCCGGCAAAGCCCGCATCCTCCCGCGCCAACACCCCAGCCCGATCCAGCAGCGCCGGACGGTTCGATTGCCCCACATCCATTCATCGACTCCCCAACTCGCCTTGCCACTCTAGCAGCCTGCCCGCCCCTGTCTGCCATCCCTTCGCACAATAGCCACGCTCCGCAATGCCTCGGTGACATCACGCGCAAAATTAGCGCTTCGGTCATACTCTGGAATGAATTTGCGCAATAATGCGTGCCGGACCCCTCTCGATGGTCCTTTTCTCGATCCTGCTACGAATGCAGCAAAATGTTTTCTCCGCGCCGCGATTGGCGCGAGTGACCGCCTTGCGATACACTACTTGTCTGGTAGTCTTTTAATCATTCGATCTCATCGGAGACAGAGATGAAGAACACACCGAAATTGCTTGCCTATGCCGCTCTTGCCGCGTCCCTGACCTTTGGCTTTGCGGTAACGGCGCATGGTCAGGACCGCACGCTGATCAATGTCAGCTACGATCCCACCCGCGAACTCTATCAGCAGTTCAACCAGGCCTTCGTTGCCCATTGGCAGGAAACCACTGGCGAAACCGTCGCCGTCCAGGTGACCCATGGCGGCTCCGGCGCCCAGGCGCGCACCGTCATCGATGGCCTCGAGGCCGACGTGGTCACCCTGGCGCTGGAATCCGACATCAACGCCATTTCCGATGCCGATCCCACCCTGATCACGGCCGATTGGCGCGGCACGCTCGAAAACAACAACGCCCCCTATACCTCGACCATCGTCTTCCTGGTCCGCAAGGGTAATCCCAAGGGTCTCGCCGATTGGGGCGATCTGATCCAGGACGGCGTTGAAGTCATCACGCCAAATCCCAAGACTTCGGGTGGCGCCCGCTGGAACCTGCTCGCCGCCTGGGCCTGGGCCAAGGCACAGCCCGGCGGCTCCGACGAAACCGCCCAGGCTTTCGTCACCGAGCTCTACAAGCACGTCCCCGTGCTCGATACGGGCGCCCGTGGCTCCACCACCACTTTCGTCCAGCGTGGCATCGGCGATGTCCTGCTCGCCTGGGAAAACGAGGCCTATCTGGCGCTCAACGAGCTCGGCCCCGACGCCTTCGACATCGTCACCCCCTCCATCTCGATCCTGGCCGAGCCCCCGGTCGCTCTGGTGACCGGAAATGCCGAGAAAAAGGGCAATACCGACCTGGCCCAGGCCTATCTCGAATATCTCTATTCCCCCGAAGGGCAGGCCATCGCCGCTGCCAACTACTACCGCCCCTTCAAGCCCGAACTGGCCAACCCAGATGATGTCGCCCGCTTCGGCGCGGTCAACCTCGTCACCATCGACGATTTCGGCGGCTGGCGCGAAGCCCAGCCCCACTTCTTCGGCGACGGCGGCATCTTCGACCAGATCTACACCGGCGCCCCACAATAAGCGCCAGACGCCAACGCCGGCCCTCGAGGCCGGCGTTTTTTCATGCCACGCCCTCGTGGTTCGAGGCGCTGAAGAAGCGCACCTCACCATGAGGGCTGATGATGCATCGAGTTCCCAGTAGCCCTCATGGTGAGGTGCGAGCTATCCGCCCTAATGCACCGTCGTCGGCGGCATCTCGGCAATTTCTTCCCCGTCGCTGCCCACCTTCGGTCCCGCCCAGAACACCAGATACAGCAGCTCTTCCCCTGCTGCGTCGGTGATCTCGATCGACCGCGGTATCCGCGTATCCCCGCCCGTGCTCGCCGCGTGTTCCACAATCGCCTTGGCCAAAGCCGCCGCATTGTGCTCGGCCGCTTCCAGGTCGGGCAGTTCGCTGCCGTCAGCGTCGCGGATCAGTTCGTCATCGGTGCGATAGTGAAAATAGAACCGGGGCATAAGGGCCTCCCTCGACGGAGGAAACGCCAAAGCAGGCAGCGAGTTGCCGGCACGGCGCAATCGATTTCGAGCTTGGCAGCTTCGCGCCGCTCAGTCGAGCCCGCCGACGCCATGATACCCATGCCGCTGCCACAGCAGCGGCGAGCGTCCCGTCGTCGTTTCCGCCTCGATGACCGCTCCGGCAAACAGCACATGGGTTCCCGTCTCGATCGCGCCGATCACATCGCAATCGAGCGCCGTCACCGCCCCCAGCAACATCGGATGCCCCGAGGGCCACTGGCTCCAGCGCCCGGCATTGAAGCGCTCTTCGGGCGCCACCCGCCCGGCAAAGGCATCGGCCACTGCGGCTTGGTCATCCGCCAGCAGCGTCAGGGAAAAGCCCGCCGTCTTGGCGATCAGGTCGGCCAGCCGGCTCATGATGTCGATGGAAATCAGGACGGTCGGCGGGTTCATCGACAGCGACAGCATGGACGTCACCGTCCGCCCGATCCGCTCGTCGCCGCGCCGCGCCGTCACCACGCTCACGGTCGTCGCCATGCCCGACATGGCGGAACGAAACTCGGCATTGCTCACCAGCGGTTGCCGGGGCGGACGCAGGCGCATGGCGTCGGGCAGGTCGAAATCGGCCATAACTATATTCACGATTCTTCTCGACGTGCGCTTGTTCTACCCAACGGGCTATTCCCGAGAAAGCGGAACCTCTGTTTTGGCTCTGGTTTGCCCAGGGCACATTCAATATCGCCGTGTCACTCCCGCGCAGGCGGGAATCCATACGTTTCGTCGGATTCCCGCCTGCGTAGCAGCGCCACCTAGCCCAAATTCGCTTCGGCGAATTCATAATTCGCCAGCTTGTCGAGGAAATTGCTCACATAATCCGGCCGCCGATTGCGGAAATCGACGTAATAGCTGTGCTCCCACACATCGAGCCCCAGCAGCGGCTTGCCCTCGCCAGTGGCCAGCGGATTGGAGCCATTGGCCGTCTTGGTCACCTTGAGCTTACCGTCCGTCCCCAGCACCAGCCAGGCCCAGCCCGAGCCGAACTGCGTCGTCGCAGCGGTCTTGAACTGCTCCTTGAAGGCCTCGACCGAGCCGAAATCGCCTGCGATCTTGCTTTCCAGCTTGCCGGGCAGGGCGCCACCCTTGGGCGACAGGGCATTCCAGAAGTGGATGTGGTTCCAGTGCTGCCCGGCATTGTTGAACACCGGCGCCAGGTCGGCCTTGCCGTTGGCGAAAGCGATGATCTCCTCCAGCGACTTGCCGGCGAGGTCCGCATTCTTCTCCACGAACCCGTTGAGCGCGGTTACATAGGCCTGGTGATGCTTGTCGTGATGCAGTTCCAGCGTCTCCTGGCTCATGCCGCGCTCGGCCAGGGCAGCATGGGCATAGGGCAGGGCGGGAAGTTCAAAAGCCATTTTCGGTTCCTTTCGCTGGGAGGGATGCGACAACTCCGGCGCTTGCATTCCGCCGTGTCGCCGTTTATTCCAAGTGATGACTTTGAAAACCGCTGGCGCCAATATGTCAAGCCACAACTTGGAAAATGTTGCCTCACGCGACACCGCCGAAAGCGTGAGCTGGTCGCCGCGCAGCCCCGCCGAGCGGGTGCTGATGGCGCTCAAGATGCACGGCGCGCTGTCCGCCGCCACCTTGGGCAGCAAGCTCGGCACCACCGGCGAGGCCGCGCGCCAGCAACTGGCGCGTCTCGCCGAGGAAGGCCTCGTCGTGGCCAGCAGCGAAGCCAGGGGGGTAGGGCGCCCCACCCAGAGCTGGAGCCTCACGCCTGCTGCCCAGTCGCGTTTTCCCGATACCCATGCCGCGCTCACCGTGCAACTGCTCGGCATCGTCAAGGAGTCGCTGGGCGAAGCAGCCCTCGATACCCTGATTTCCATCCGCGAAGCCGAAACCCGCGCCGCCTACGAGACCGAACTGGCCGACCGCACCAGCCTGCGCGACAAGGTCGCCGGCCTGGCCGACCTGCGCTCCGCCGAAGGCTATATGGCCGATTGGCGCGAGGAGCCCGACGGCTCCCTCACCCTCATCGAAAATCACTGCCCCATCTGCGCCGCCGCCACCGCCTGCCAGGGCTTCTGCCGCGCCGAACTCGACGTCTTCCGCTCGGTCCTCGGCCCCGGCGCCCAGGTCGAGCGGAACGAACATATCGTCAATGGCGGCCGCCGCTGCAGCTACGCCATCCGCGAGGCCGACGCATGAGCGACGATAATGCCCGTCCGCCCGCAGGCACCCGCCACCAGCGCGTCGGCTGGGAAACGCCCGAAGGCCTCGACGAAGCCATGATCCGCGCGGTGGTCGACAGTTTTTACGCCGATGTGCGCCGCGATCCCCTGATCGGCCCCATCTTCAACCGCATCATCGCCCCCGAAGCCTGGCCGCATCACCTCGATCTCATCGCCGATTTCTGGAGCTCCATGCTGCTGGGCACCGGCCGCTATGGTGGCCGCCCCATGCCCAAGCACATGGCCATTCCCGAACTGGCCGACCCGCATTTCATGCGCTGGCTGGCTTTGTTCCGCCGCACCGTGGAAAGCCTCTGCCCGCCCGACATCGCCGCGCTGTTCATCGAGCGCTCCGAGCGCATCGGCAATTCCTTCCGCATGAACATCGCCATGCGCCGCGGTGAAGACATCACCGCCATGGCCCCCCTCCAGCGTGAAACCCCGGTGTGGACCCCGCCGAAATAACATTGGTCCCAATTGCCTCATCAACCTCGATGTCATCCCGGCCTTGAGCCGGGATCCATCCTGAGATGCCTCCACGGGCATGATTTGAAGATGGGCCCCGCGCACCATTATTCTCCCCATCCGCCAATCCGCCGCCCCAAACCCCGCCGAAATCTTCCCAGCCCCGCCATTCTGGAAATTTTTTCTCTCCCCATTTAACCAAACGCCATTGCTGAACCTTGAGAAACTCGACTGGGACGATAGAGTTATCGTCGCCGAACCGGGTTGAGAGGTCGACATGAACTGCGCCGAATCTGCCGCATTCAGGGCTGCCGCTTGAGCGCCGCCGTTTCGCCTGCGCCACGTCGCGGCTGGAGTTTCCGCCGGCCCAGCGTCATTCCCGGCTTCGGGTTGACGCTCGGCTTCACGCTGACCTATTTCTCGCTGGTCATCCTCATCCCGCTGCTCGCTCTGGCCATCCGCTCCGCCGGCCTCGGCCCCGAGGGCTTCTGGAAAGCCGCCACCGATCCGCGCGTGCTCGGTTCGCTCCGCGTCAGCTTCGTCACCGCGCTCATCGCCGCCGGCGTCAATGTCGTCTTCGGCACGCTGATCGCCTGGGTGCTGGTGCGCTACCGCTTCCCCGGCCGCCGCATTTTCGACGCCATCATCGATCTGCCCTTTGCCCTGCCGACAGCAGTCGCCGGCATCGCCCTCACCGCCATCTATGCCCCCAACGGCACGATCGGCGCGCTCTTCGCACCCTTGGGTTGGCGCATCGCCTATACGCCATCAGGCATAGTCATCGCCATGATCTTCATCGGCCTGCCCTTCGTCGTCCGCACCATCCAGCCCATCCTCGAAGAGGTGAGCCACGAGGTCGAGGAAGCCAGCGCCACCCTCGGCGCCAGTCGCTTCCAGACCATCACCCGCATTATCCTGCCCAGCCTGACGCCGGCCATTCTCACCGGCTTCGCCCTGGCCTTCGCCCGCGGTGTCGGCGAATACGGTTCCATCATCTTCATCGCCGGCAACATCCCCTTCGTGTCCGAGATCGCCCCGCTGCTGATCTATATCCGCCTGCAGGAATTCAACTATGTCGGCGCCACAGTCATCGCCACGGTCATGCTGCTGCTGTCCTTCGCGTTGCTGTTCATCATCAACCTGATCCAGGCCTGGTCGCGCCGGAGGTATGGCTATGGCAACTAAGCTGCGCGCGCGCAGACACCGCCGCGTCTCGCCCACCAGCGAAAGCCGCCCCGTTCAGTGGCTGCTGATCGGCATCGCCCTGGCCTTCATGGCCGTGATCCTGCTGCTGCCGCTCTATGCGGTGTTCCATGAGGCCCTCATCAAGGGCATCGGCGCCTTCTTCGCCGCCCTGGGCGAAAAGGATGCGCAGGCCGCCATCCGCCTCACTCTGCTGGTTGCCGCTATCGCCGTGCCGCTCAATGTCGTCTTCGGTCTTGCCGCCTCCTGGGCCATCGCCAAGTTCGAATTCAAGGGCAAGGCCTTCCTCATCACCCTGATCGACCTGCCATTCTCGGTCTCCCCAGTGATTTCCGGCCTCGTCTATGTGCTGCTGTTCGGCGCCGGGAGCTTCCTTGGCCCCTGGCTCAAATCCTACGGCATCGAAGTGCTCTTCGCCCTTCCGGGCATCGTGCTGGCCACCATTTTCGTCACCTTCCCCTTCGTCGCCCGCGAGCTTATCCCCCTGATGCAGGATCAGGGCACCGGCGACGAGGAAGCCGCGCTGTCGCTCGGCGCCAATGGCTGGCAGACCTTCTGGCGTGTGACGCTCCCCAATATCAAATGGGGCCTGCTCTACGGCGTGCTGCTGTGCAATGCCCGCGCCATGGGCGAATTCGGCGCTGTCGCCGTGGTCTCGGGCAAGATCCGCGGCCAGACCACCACCATGCCCCTGCAGGTGGAAATGCTCTACAATGAATATAATGCCGCGGCGGCCTTCGCCCTGGCGTCGCTGCTGGCCTTGCTCGCCTTGGTCACGCTGGTACTCAAGACTGCTCTGGAATGGCGTTTCGGCGACGAAATCGCCGCTGCCGCCAAACACTGATAGGATTAGGTGTCTATGGAAGTTCGCGTTCAGAACGTGCGCAAGGAATTCGACCGGTTTCCGGCTTTGCACGATGTCTCGCTCGATATTCGCTCGGGCGAACTGATCGCGCTGCTCGGCCCCTCCGGCTCGGGCAAGACCACTTTGCTGCGCCTTATTGCCGGCCTCGAAATGCCCACCCAGGGCAAGATATTCTTCGGTGATACCGACGCATCGGAAAAGAGTGTGCAGGAGCGCAATATCGGCTTTGTGTTCCAGCACTATGCCCTGTTCCGCCACATGACGATCCTCGAAAACATCTCCTTCGGCCTCAAGGTGCGCCCGCGCTCCACCCGCCCGCCCAATAGCGAAATCCGCCGCCGCGCCATGGAACTGCTCGATCTCGTCCAGCTCTCCGGCCTCGAAAAGCGCTATCCCAGCCAGCTTTCCGGCGGCCAGCGCCAGCGCGTCGCCTTGGCCCGTGCCCTCGCCATCGAGCCGGCCGTGCTGCTGCTCGACGAGCCCTTCGGCGCGCTCGACGCCCAGGTGCGCCGCGAGTTGCGCAAATGGCTGCGCGAAATCCATGACCGCACCGGCCACACCACCGTTTTCGTCACCCATGACCAGGAAGAAGCCCTCGAACTCTCCGACCGCCTCTGCGTCATGAGCCAGGGCAGGATCGAGCAGGTCGGCACCCCCGACACCGTCTACGATCACCCCACCTCGCCCTTCGTCTTCGGCTTCATCGGCGAATCCAGCACTCTCCCGGTCACTGTCGAAAACGGCGAACTCTGGGTCGGCGGCCGCGCCATCGGCCTGCCCGCCGGCGATGCCGGTCCGGGCGAGGCCCGCCTGTTCTTCCGCCCGCATGATGTCGACCTGATCGAGGCCGATGCCTCCCTCGCCGGCGTCGTCAGCACTGCGCGCCGCGTCGGCGGCACGCGCCGGGTCGAACTCGAAATCGGCGGCGCCGGCCACCTCGTCGAGGTCGATCTCCCCTTCGACCATCCCGCCGGCGAAAAAACCCGCCTCGCCTTCCGCCCCCGACGCTGGAAATTGTTCCCCGCGGGCTAGCGTCAGCCGGATATATCGATTGCAGTGGCGGAAATCCGGTGCCGGCTAAGACCCGGCCCCGCCTGCAAAAATTCCTCGCATGTTAGTATTCTGGCGATGGAATTCGGCTATGCTGCGTCTCTCAATACATGAAGAGCGTCCAGTGTCAGAACCGGTTGCTGCCTTGGCTGATGGGTTTTCGCGCGGCACGCATCTGCTGCGTGCCGGTCTCTGCGATGAAGCCATGGTCGAATTCCGCGCCGTCTATGCCGCTGCCGAAGCCACGGATACCGTCGACCTGATGGCCGCCTGTCTCTGTGAAATGGCCTGGTGCTGCTTCAAGCTGGGCCAGCTCGAACAGGGCCTGGAATGTGCCATGGGCGCCGTCTGGCTGCGCGAGCGGCAGGACGACAAGGTCGAGCTCGCCCGCGCCGTGGCGGTCAAGGCCATCCTCTTTCTCGATCTGGGTTTCAGCGACGAGGCCTTCGATCTGGCCGAGCAGGCCGTCGACCTGGCCAGCGCCGGCGACGATTCCGCCGTGCTCGCCTTCGCTCTCAATGCCAAGGGCATCGTGCTGGCCGTCTGCCGCGAACTCGAAATGGGCATGGCGCTGATCGAGCGCGCGGTCTCTATCGCCGCCGACCAGGCCAACATCGCCGCCGAGGCTTACTACCTGCTCAATCTCGGCTTCTGCCACGCCAAGATCGCCGAGGAAGCCGACAAGTTCGGCGAGACGGAACGGGCCATCGGCGAGCGCGAAGCCGCCATCGACCTGACCGGCCAGGCCATTGAAAAAGCCGATGCCAGCGGCGATTACTGGAGCCTCCGCGTCGCCCTCGGCAATACAGCCGAAATGCTCGGGCTGCAGGGGCGTTACGACATGGCCCTGCAATATCTCGATCGCAGCGCCAAACTGCCCGGCGAACCCGGCCTCAGCCTGCGCATCCACTATCTCTATACTTTGGGCGACGTCCTGCTGCGCGCCGGCCAGCTCTCCAAGGCCCGCAGCGCCGTCACCGATGCGCTGGCCTTGGCCGATGAAAGCCACCAGGTCGATCATCAGGTCAATGCGGCCAACAAGCTCGCCACTATCCTCGAAGCCATCGGCGATACCGCCGCGGCGCTGGCGCTGCACAAGCGCTTCCACACCCTTTATGTGCTGCAATCGGGCGAAACCGCCCGCCGTCGCGCCCGCATCGAAGAAATCCGCGCCGAAACCCGGCAATTGCGCAGCCGCGCCGCCACCCTGGCCGATCAGGCCCTCAGCGATCCGCTGACCGGTATCGCCAACCGCCGCAGCTTCGACCAGATTCTCAACCGCCTTGCCGGCACGCCCCTCGCCCTCGCCATCGTTGATCTCGATCATTTCAAGGACGTCAACGACCGCTTCTCCCACATTGTCGGCGATGCGGTGCTGCAGCGCGTCGCCAGGGCGCTCGTCGCCCAGATCGGCCCCCACGGCCACGCCGCCCGCCTCGGCGGCGAGGAATTTGCGCTGGTCTTTCCCGATGCCCCCGAGGCCACCGCCGCCGCCTTCTGCGAGGGCATCCGCGCCGCCATCGGCGCCACCAACTGGTCCGATCTCACCCCCGGCCTCTTCGTCACCATCAGCATCGGCCTCGCCACCGGCGATGGCACCACGCCCTCGGGCGATCTGCTGCAAACCGCCGACAACCGCCTCTATATCGCCAAGGCCAATGGCCGCGACCGTGTCGTGTCATCCGATGCTCCGGTACTCGCCCCCATGGCGGCGATCCCGGGCGAACGCCGCCGCTGGCGCGCATGAGCGCCGCCTTCCGTGCCTTCGAGGAAAAGCTCGCCCGTTACGCCGATCCGGCCGAAACGGGCAGGGCGCTGCACGACCTCGCCGCCGCCATCATTCCCGCCCGCCTGTTCACCCTCACCGCCATCGACATGGCCGCCATGCAGGTCCGCCGCGTCTATTCCAGCCACCCCGATGTCTATCCACTGCTAGGCACCAAGCCCATCGTTCTGGATGACTGGTTCCGCGCCATGCAGGCCGAGCGCCGCATCACCGCCATCAACACCGCCGCCGGCATGGAAGGCGAATTCCCCGACCTGGCGCTGATCCGCGCCCTCGGCTGCAACAGCTCCCTTTCTATCCCCATAATGACCGGCAACGCCCTGCTCGGCACCATCAACGCCCTCGACACCGAAGGCAGCTACCCCGCCGCGATGCTGGAGCGCGCCGCCGACCTCATCATCCCGGCAACGGCAGTGTTCCTCATTCTGCGCGGTCATTTCGCGCCTTAGTGCCACGCCCTCGTGGTTCGAGGCTCGCGAAGGGCTCGCACCTCACCATGAGGGCTACTTTGAACTCAGCGCTAACAGTAGCCCTCATGGTGAGGCGGGAGCGTAGCGACCCTCGAACCACGAAGGCGTGCCACCTCACGCAAAATTCTCCCACAAACCCCGCTTGCGGTAAAAAAATTTCGGTGCTGGAATAGCCTGCATGACATTTACCGTCTGGCTCGTCCCGCCGGTTTCCTCACTTCGGGAAGCGCTGACATGCCCGCCTATATCCTCCAGCGCCTCGGCATGATGGCCATCACCCTCTGGGCCATCGTCACGCTGACCTTCTTTCTCATGCACGCCGTGCCCGGCGGCCCCTTCGTCTCCGAACGTATGCTGGCCCCCGAGATCGAGGCGGCCCTCAACGCCAAATACGGCCTCGACCAGCCCATATGGGCGCAATATCTCAGCTACCTGCGCGGCATCATCACGCTCGACCTCGGCCCCTCCTTCAAATATCCGGGCGTCTCCATCAACACCATGATCGCCACGGGCCTGCCGGTCACCCTGCGCACGGGCCTGCTGGCCGTCATCGCCGTGGTCGCCCTCGGCGTCCCCCTGGGCATCGTCGCCGCGCTCAACCGCAACAAGTGGCCCGATACCACGGTGATGCTCATCGCCACCATCGGCGTCGCCATCCCCTCCTATGTCATCGCCACCGTGACGCTCTACATCTTCGCCCTGCGCCTCGGCTGGGTGCCCACTTTCGGGCTCGATGACTGGCGCGGCTATATCCTGCCGGTCTTCGCGCTGTCCGGCTTCTGGATATCCTTCGTCGCCCGCCTCACGCGCTCCTCGCTGCTCGAAACCTTCGAGCAGGATTTCATGACCACCGCCCGCGCCAAGGGCCTGCGCCCCGGCCAGGTGCTGTTCAAGCACGGTCTGCGCAATTCGCTGATCCCGGTCGTCACCATCCTCGGCCCAGTCGTCGCCAATCTCATCACCGGCAGCTTCGTCATCGAGCAGATTTTCGCGCTGCCCGGCATCGGCCGCCAGTTCGTTCTCTCCATCACCAACCGCGACTATACCGCCATCATGGGCATCACCATCTTTTACGCCGCCGCCCTCATGGTGATGATCCTCATCGTCGACCTGCTCTATGCCGTGCTCGATCCGCGCATCAAGCTGACGAGCGCCGCCGCATGAGCGATATCGCGCCCGAAATGTGGGAAAAGCTCCCGCCCGCCGATGCCGCCGCGGTCGCCGCCGCGCCCAGCCTCACCTACTGGCAGGATGTCCGCCGCCGCCTTTGGGCCAACAAGCCGGCTGTTGTGAGCATCGCCTTCATCATCCTGCTGATCCTCGCCGCCGTTTTCGGGCCGCTGTTCAGCCCCTTCACCTATGCCGACCAGAACCTGCGCCTCGCCAATATCCCGCCGGCCTTCGAAACCTATGCGGTGCCATCAGGGCAGGGCACCACCACTCGCTTCTTCCTCAACGCCTCCAACTTCAATCTCTACGAGGTCGATGACACCGGCCACGTCCTCGGCCTGCTGCGTGGCGAGCGCAAGGACATGCTGAAAAAGTCCCAGGCCTTCATCTTCGGCGACACCACGCTCACCCTCGATTATTCCAGTCTTCCAGCCAAACTGGTCGCCGCCGATGGCGCCACCATCGCCCCCTCCGGCTGGTCATGGAACCGCACCTACCTGTTCGGCACCGACCAGCTCGGCCGCGACGTCCTTGTCCGCCAGCTCTACGGTGCCCGCATCTCGCTCACCGTCGCTTTCGTCGCCACCCTGGTCAATTTCTTCATCGGCATCTTCTATGGCGGCCTCGCCGGCTATATCGGCGGCAGGACCGACGCCATCATGATGCGGGTGGTGGAAATCATCGCCACCATCCCGCTGACGCTCTACGTCGTGCTGCTCATGGTTGTGTTCGATAGTGGCCTCTATTCCATCATCATCGCCATCGGCTCGGTGTTCTGGGTCGATATGGCCCGCATCGTCCGCGGCCAGATTCTCTCGCTCAAGAGCCAGGACTATGTCGCCGCCGCCCGTACCATGGGCGCCTCGACATCACGCATCCTCACCCGCCACCTGCTGCCCAATTCCATCGGTCCCATCATCGTCACCCTGACCATGCTGATCCCCTCGGCCATCTTCATCGAGAGCTTCATGAGCTTCATCGGCCTCGGCGTCACCCCGCCGCTGGCAAGCTGGGGCACGCTGACCTCAGAAGCCGTCGAAACCATGCGCGCCTATCCGCATCAGCTCTTCTTCCCCGCCGCCGCCATCAGCCTCACCATGTTCGCCTTCAATTTCCTCGGCGATGGCCTGCGCGACGCGCTCGATCCGAGGTTCCGCAAATGAATCCGGTCCTCTCTGTCCGCGATCTCAGGACCAGTTTCTTCACCCAGCGCGGCGAAGTCCAGGCCGTGCGCGGCGTCAGCTTCGATGTCCATCCCGGCGAAATCCTCGGCATTGTCGGGGAATCCGGCTCCGGCAAATCCATCACCGCCATGTCCATCCTGCGCCTGCTCAAACCCACCGGTCGCATCAAGGGCGGTTCGGCCCTGTTCGACGGCCAGAACCTGACCGAGCTTGCCGAGGCCGACCTGCGCGATATCAGGGGCAATCAGATCGGCATGATCTTCCAGGATCCCATGACCTCCCTCAATCCCACGCTGTCAGTGGGCGAACAGGTCATCGAAACCATCCTGCGCCACCGCAAGGCCAGCCGCGCCGAAGCGCGCGCCCGCGCCGTCGAGCTTTTCGAGCTGGTCCGCATCCCCTCCGCCGCCGAACGCCTCAAATCCTATCCGCACGAATTCTCCGGCGGCATGCGCCAGCGCGTCATGATCGCCATGGCCCTGGCCTGCGACCCGAAACTCCTCATCGCCGACGAACCCACCACCGCGCTCGACGTCACCATCCAGCGCCAGATCCTCGGCCTCCTCAAGGACTTGCAGCAGCGCCTCGGCATGGCCGTCATCCTCATCACCCACGATCTCGGCGTCATCGCCGAAGTCACCGACCGCATCGTCGTCATGTATGGCGGCCTGGTCATGGAAACCGCCCCCGTCCGCGACCTCTTCGCCCACCCGATGCACCCCTACACACAGGGCCTCCTCGCCTCCGTCCCCGACCTGCGCGACGACACCCACCGCCGCCTCACCCCCATCCCCGGCAGCCCGCCCGACATGGCCCACCCGCCATCCGGCTGCCCCTTCACCCCCCGCTGCCCCCACGCCATGCGCCAATGCGCGGCCGAATTGCCCCCCATTTTCGGGGAAGGGCAGGGCGCCAGATGCTGGCTGCATCATCCCGATGCGCCGAAGGTCGAGGTGGCAGCATGATCCGGTTGTTGCTGAGTTTTGAGCTCCTGCCCTCCCTCCCCCTTGAGGGGAGGGTAGCGAAGCTAGGGCCGAAGGGCCTTAGCGAAGCTGGGGAGGGGGTAGCTTCGTGGCCACTGAGGGACCCCCACCCTCGATCCCTCCCCTCAAGGGGGAGGGAGGCGATTGACCCGGAGCCTCTGCTGGCACGACATCCGGGGCAAAGCTCATGACCCAGCCGCTCCTCTCCATCCGCGCCCTCCACAAGCACTTCCACGTAGGCCGCAATCTTTTCGGCCCCAAACCAACCCTCCGCGCCGTCGATGGCGTCACCCTCGATATCTACCCCGGCGAAACCCTCGGCCTGGTCGGCGAATCCGGCTGCGGCAAGTCCACGCTCGCCCGCACCCTCATCCGCCTCCACCAGCCCACTTCCGGCGCCATCCACTTCGACGGCCGCGACATCGCCACGGCCCCCGAACGCGACCTCACCCCGTTCCGCCGCCGCGTGCAGATGATCTTCCAGGACCCCTATGCGTCCCTCAACACCCGCATGACCGTCCGTGACCTCATCGCCGAACCCCTCGAAATCGCCCGCATCGGCACCCCAGCCTCGCGCACCGCCAAAGTCCACGACCTGCTCGCCCGCGTCGGCCTCCACGCCGATCACGCCAACCGCTTCGCCCACGAATTTTCCGGCGGCCAGCGCCAGCGCATCGGCATCGCCCGCGCCATCGCGCTCGAACCCGATCTGGTCATCTGCGACGAACCCATTTCCGCCCTCGACGTCTCCGTCCAGGCCCAGGTAGTCAACATGCTGGAGGATTTGCAGGACCAGCTCGGCCTCACCTACCTCTTCATCACCCACGACCTCAGCATGGTCCGCCACATCTCCGACCGCATCGGCGTCATGTATCTCGGCAGGATCGTCGAGCTCGCCTCCAATACCGATCTCTACGCGCGCCCGAGCCACCCCTATACCCAGGCGCTCCTCGCCTCGATCCCGGTGCCCGATCCCACCGCGGCCCGGCCCACCGAACCCATGCGCGGCGAAATCCCCAGCCCGCTTCACATCCCCACCGGCTGCCGCTTCCGCACCCGCTGCCCCCTGGCCACCGACCTCTGCGCCAGCGTCGAACCCGACCTCAGAGACATCGGCAACGGCCACCTCGCCGCCTGCCACTATGCCGGTGATGCGCCGTCCCACGGGACGGCGTAAGCTGGCCGCGAGCGTACTGGCGGCAACAACAGGCATGCCGCCGGCAAGACACGAGAAAAGGCGGGGCAAGCTCGCCGCAAAACAGGAGAGAAGACGATGACCAAGCACTTCCTGCCGCTGCTGACCGCAGCCTTCCTCGCCTCCACATCAGGCGCCTTCGCCGCGGGTGAACTGACCTATGTGGTCAACAACGAGTCCGCCAAATACGATCCCGGCACCACCGCCGAAACCTTCGCCGCCCCTATCATCGGCAACACCTTCGAGGGCCTGGTCCGCTTCGACGCCAACAACGAAATCGTCCCCGCCCTCGCCGAAAGCTGGGATGTCTCCGACGACGGCCTGACCTACACCTTCCACCTGCGCGATGCGAACTGGTCCGACGGCAACCCCGTCGTGGCCGGCGATTTCGTCTATGCCTGGACCCGCGTGCTCGATCCGGCCACCGGCGCCATGAACGCCCCCATGCTCTTCTCCATCGTCGGCGCCGAAGAAGCCTATGCCGCCCCCGGCAGCGAAGGCACGATCGAAATCCACGCCCCCGACGACAAGACCCTCACCTTCACCCTCAAGCAGCGCGTCCCCTACATGATGCAACTGCTGACCTACACCACCTTCTTCCCGGTCCGTCAGGACGTGGTGGAAGCCGATCCCGAAGGCTGGACACGCAATCCCGCCACCTTCATCGGCACCGGCCCCTTCCGCGTCACCGAGTTCAACCAGGGCGAATCCGTCGTCTTCGAGAAGAACCCGGAATATTACGACGCCGATGCGGTTTCCCTCGATAAGCTCACCTTCCGCCTGATCCCCGATCCGGCCACCGCGCTCGCCGCCATGGAAGCCGGCGATGTCGACGGCATTGAATCCGTCCCCGCTCCGGAAATCCCGCGTCTCTCAGTCGAATCCGACGCCTTCATGGTCGTGCCCGCTCTCGGCACCACCTATGCCTTCTTCAATCCGCACCAGGCACCGCTCGACAATATCAAGGTCCGCCAGGCCCTCTCCATGGCCATCGATCGCGAGGAAATCGTCGAATTCGTACTGCAATCGGCCGATATTCCGGCCCTCGGCCTCGTGCCTCCCGGCATGACCATTGCCGGCGAGGAGTTCACCACCGGCCGAGATACCTTCGGCCTCGCCCCCACGGCAGAGGTGGAGGAAGCCCAGGCTATGCTGGCCGACGCCGGCTACCCCAATGGCGAAGGCTTCCCCGATACGCTCTTCGTCACCTATTCATCCCCGCCGATCGAAAAGCTGCTCGAAGCCATCCAGCAGATGTGGAAGCAGAACCTCAATATCGACGTCGATATCCAGGCCACCGAATGGCAGGTCTTCTATCCCGAGGTGCAGAAGGTCGAGTACCAGATCGCCCAGATGGGCTGGGGTGCCGACTATCCGCACCCCATGACCTTCCTCGACAACTTCGTCACCGGCAGCCCCAATAACCTGGCCAATTGGTCCAACCCGGATTACGACGCGGCCATCGCCGCCTCAAAGGCCACGGGCGACGAGGCCGAGTCCCTTGCCGAAATGCGCAAGGCCGAGGCGATCCTGATGAACGACCACGTCATCCTGCCGCAATACCACCGCAACAACTACATGATGATGAGCCCCGAAGTGATGGGCTTCTGGCGCTCCACGCTGAACGTCCCGTATTTCCGGGATGCCCATTTCATGGAGTGAGGCGCCGAACGTGCCGCAATGACGGAGCCCCCCTCGCCCCTTGTGGGAGAGGGGGGTAATTTCTTCGTTCAGAAGAAATTACCGGGTGAGGGGTCCTGCGCCATCCGATGCTGCAATGCTCGTGGAACCAACCACCTCATCCGCCCTTCGGGCACCTTCTCCCGCGAGGGGAGAAGGGCAATGCCCCCAGTCCAGGTGTCCTCATGTCCATCACCGCCATCCGCCACGCCCTCCGCACCCGGAACCTGGCCGACGAATCCACCCTCGTTCACGACCTCATCGCCGCCACCGGCCTTGATGCCACGGCACGCCAATCCATCTCCACCCATGCCGAAGCCCTCGTCACCTCGGTCCGCCAGGGCAATCGCCTCGGCCTCATGGAGTCCTTCCTCGCCGAATACGGGCTCGCCACCGACGAGGGCGTCGCCCTCATGTCCCTGGCCGAAGCGCTGCTCCGCGTCCCCGATGCCGAAACTGTGGACGCCCTCATCCACGACAAGGTCGGCGGCTCCGATTGGGCCACCCATTTCGGCGCCTCGCCCAACCAACTGGTCAATTTCTCCTCCTGGGCCCTCAGCCTCACCGCTGATGTTCTCGGTGACCCCGAAATCGGCCCCAGAAACGCCCTCCACCGCGCCATTGCCCGCCTCGGCGAACCGGTCATCCGCACCGCCGTCGCCCAGGCCATGCGCCTCCTCGGCAGCCAGTTCGTCTTCGGCCGCACCATAGACGAAGCCGTGGTCAATGCGAGGAAGCCCGAAGCCCACGGCTACCGCTATTCCTACGACATGCTCGGCGAAGCCGCCCGCACCGCCGCCGACGCGTCCCGCTATTTCGACGCTTATGCCCGCGCCATCGCTACCCTGGCCCCCCAGTGCACGGCAAAATCCGTCCGCGACAATCCCGGCATCAGCGTAAAACTCTCCGCCCTCCACCCGCGCTACGAGTTCGCGCAACGCCACCGCGTCATGGCCGAACTGGTTGATCGGACTCGGCAATTGGCTCTGTCGGCCAAGGCCGCGAATATGGGTTTCAACATCGATGCCGAGGAAGCCGACCGGCTCGATCTCTCCCTCGACGTCATCGCCGCAGTCCTCGCCACGCCGGACCTGGCCGGCCGGGATGGTTTCGGCGTCGTCGTCCAGGCCTATGGCAAGCGCGTCCTGCCGCTGATCGACTGGCTCGACACCACCGCCAGATCTCTCGATCGCCGCATCATGGTCCGCCTCGTCAAGGGCGCCTATTGGGATGCCGAAATCAAGCGCGCCCAGGTCCTTGGCCTCCCCGGCTACCCCGTCTTCACCCGCAAGGCAGCCACCGACATCAGCTACATCGCCGCCGCCAGAAAGCTCTTCGCCGCGTCCAGCATCTACCCCCAATTCGCCACTCACAACGCCCACACCGCCAGCGCCGTCCTCCACCTCGCCGCGGAAGCGGGCAGGGGCACCGGCACCTACGAATTCCAGCGCCTCCACGGCATGGGCGAGCGCCTGCACGACGTCCTGCGCACCCACCACGGCACCCGCACCCGCATTTACGCCCCGGTCGGCGCCCACAAGGACCTGCTCGCCTATCTCGTCCGCCGCCTCCTTGAGAACGGCGCCAACGGCTCCTTCGTCTACCAGATCGCCGACGAAGACATCCCGGCGAGTGTCGTTGCCGAAGACCCCATAGACAAGGTTCTCGCGCTGGACACCGTCCCTAACCCAGCCATCCCATCCCCCTCCGCCATCTTTGCCCCGCGCCGGAACTCCACCGGTCTCGATCTCACCGACCCCACCGCCTTCCCGGCAATGGAATCCGCCCGCGCCACCTTCCAGACAATGCAGTGGCACGCCGAACCTCTCTTCACCTCTCCCCCAGGCGGAGAGGTCGACCCGAAGGGGAGGGCGAGGGGGCCTTCCACGTCGCTCACCAACCCCGCCGATCCCACCGACTCCGTCGGCACCGTCACCAATGCCACCGCCGCCGACATTGCCTCGGCAATCGCCGCCGCCACCGCCTCCCCCTGGCCACGGATGTCAGTGCAAACCCGCGCCAACCTCCTCCGCGTCGCGGCCGACCTCTACGAATCCCACCGTCCCGAACTCTTCGCCCTCCTCGCCCGCGAGGCCGGCAAGACCTGGGCCGATGCCGTGTCCGAAATCCGCGAAGCCGTCGATTTCCTCCGCTACTACGCCGAGCAAGCCGAGGCCCAATCCCTCGCCTCGCCCCGGGGCCCCATCGCCGCCATCTCCCCGTGGAATTTCCCGCTCGCCATCTTCACCGGCCAGATCGCCGCTGCCCTCGTCACCGGCAATCCCGTCCTCGCCAAGCCCGCCCCGCAGACCCCGCTCATCGCCTTCCGCGCCGTCCAGCTCATGCACCAGGCCGGCATTCCCACCCACGCCATCCAGTTGCTCCCCGGCGCTGCCGAAGTCGGCACGGCGCTCACCTCCGATCCGCGCATTTCAGGCGTCGTCTTCACCGGCTCCCTGCCCACCGCCCGCAGGATTGACTGCGCCATGGCCACCCATCTCGCGTCTACGGCTCCCCTCATCGCCGAAACCGGCGGCCTCAACGCCATGATCGTGGATTCCACCGCGCTCCCCGAACAGGCCGTGCGCGACATTCTCGCCTCCGCCTTCCAGTCCGCCGGCCAGCGCTGCTCGGCCCTGCGCGTCCTCTACCTGCAGGAAGACGCGGCAGAACGAACCATCGAGATGCTGAAAGGCGCGATGGACGAACTGACCATGGGCAATCCCTGGCACCTCGCCACCGATATCGGCCCCGTCATCGACGAAGCCGCCAGATCAAAAATCCAAGCCCATATCGACACTTACGAGAAAAACGGGAATCTGATTCATCGCTTGAAGTTGCCGGCCCAGGGCACCTTCGTCACCCCCACCGTCCTGCGCATCGATGGCATCGTCGATCTCACCGAAGAAATCTTCGGCCCCGTCCTCCACATCGCCACCTTCAAATCCGATGAACTGGATGCGGTGATCTCCGCCGTCAACGCCTCGGGCTACGGCCTTACCTTCGGCCTCCACACCCGCATTTCGTCACGCGTCCGCCAGGTCTCGAACAGCGTCCGCGCCGGCAATATCTACGTCAACCGCAACCAGATCGGTGCCGTGGTCGGCTCACAGCCCTTCGGCGGCGAAGGCCTCTCCGGCACCGGCCCCAAAGCCGGCGGCCCGCACTACCTGCCGCGCTTCACCTTGGGCCACCGCCCCGCCCAGACAGCGCCGCTCCCGCTGCCCGGCCCCACCGGCGAAAGCAACATCATGCACGTTGCGCCGCGCGGCACGCTCCTCTGCCTCGGCCCCACGCCATCAGATCACCAGGCCCAGGCCACCATGGCCGCCCTATCAGGCAATACCGCCATTCTGGCCAATCTGGATCTCGACGCCCTGACCCACGCGACCACTTTCGACGCGGTGGTTTATTTCGCCACCGATGCCAATCTCCGTGCCATCCGCATCGCCCTTAGCGTCCGCGGCGGCGCCATCATCCCCCTGCTGACCACACCCGACGATGCCGCCCGCCTCCTCGTCGAACGCCACGTCTGCATAGACACCACCGCAGCCGGCGGCAATGCCGGCCTCATGGCGCAGGCGGGGTGACACGACATCAAGGTCATTCCCGCGACCGCGGGAATCTCGGTTTCACTTTGCCGCATTGCAACGGAGGTTCCGCTTTCGCGGGAGTGACCCCATGATAGAAACATCGACCAGTCCAGTTTTGAGCCACTCATGAATCCCACCCTCACCAAACGCCTCGCCGATCTCCGCGCCCGCATGGCCGCAACCCATACCGATCTCGTGGTCATCGGCCCCTCCAGCCACATGCTTTACCTGGCCGATCTCTCGCCGCACGGTGATGAGCGCCCAGTGCTGCTCATGGTCTCGCCCAGCTATGCCGGCTTGCTCATGCCCGCGCTCAATGTCGACAGCGCCCGCCAGCACACCGATCTGCCCTTCTTTGCCTGGGCCGATGCCGATGGTCCCGACGCGGCCTTGCAGGATTTGCTCAACGCATCGGGTGTTCCCCGCATCAGCCCCTCCATCGTGCTCGATGAAACCATGCGCGCCGATTTCGCCCTGCTGGCGCTCGATGCGCTGCCCGGCGCGCATCGCCGCTTCACCCAGGACACGGTCGGCTATCTTCGCTCCCGCAAGGACGCGGCCGAATATGATGCCCTCAAGAAAAGCGCCGTGCTCAACGACGCCGCCATGGCTGCCGGCTTCGCCGCCCTTCGCCCCGGCATCACCGAGCGCGACGTCGCCACCGTCATCCGCGCCTTCTACAAGGCCCATGGCGCCACCACCGAATTCTGCTCGGTCTGCTTCGGCCCCAATGGCGCCTTCCCGCATCACCACACCGGCGATACCCGGCTCAAGCCCGGCGACGCCGTCCTCATCGATACCGGCGCCCGCATCCACGGCTATCCCTCCGACATGACCCGCGTCGGCTTCCTCGGCTCCGCCCCCGAAGGCTTTGGCCAGATCCACTCCATTCTCGACCGCGCCGTCACCGCCGCCATCGCCGCCGCCAGGCCCGGTGCCCGCGCCAGCGATGTCGACAAGGCGGCGCGCGACGTCATTGCCGCTGCCGGCTATGGCCCCAATTTCCTGCATCGCACCGGCCACGGCCTCGGCATCGACATCCACGAGACCCCCTACATAACGGCGACCTCCGATACCGTGCTGGAAGACGGCATGGTCTTTTCCATCGAGCCGGGCATTTACCTGCAAGGCCAGTTCGGCCTGCGCCTCGAGGAAATCGTCATCATCCGCAACGGCGCCGCCGAAATCCTCTCCGACATGCCGAGAACGGCCGTGGTCGGCGGGTAGGATAAGAGTGGAGTTCACCTCCCCTGATGGGAGGGAAGCGAGATAGGACGTAGCTTCAGCTAAGTCCGTTGAATCGAGCAGGGTGGGGTATCTCCGGCTCGCTACCATACGAGATGCACGACATGCCCCCGACCCTCACTACGCCCCGCCTCACCCTCCGCGCCCACATCGCGGCCGATTTCCCGGCCTGCTGCACCCTCTGGACCGACCCCGATGTTGTCAGGTTCATCGGCGGTCGTCCCAATACGCCCGAGGAAGTATGGTCCCGCATCCTGCGCCATGCCGGCCACTGGCAATTGCTCGGCTATGGCTATTTCCTCGCCACTACCGGCGACACCGGTGCCGTGGTCGGCGAATTCGGCCTCGCCAACTTCCATCGCGATATCACACCGTCCTTCGGCGACACGCCGGAAGCCGGCTGGGCCATGCTGCCGCAATATCAGGGCAGGGGCCTCGCCCGCGAAGCGCTCGCCGCCATTCTCGCCTGGGCCGACCGGTCCATGCCCCGCACCGTTTGCATGATCGACCCCGCCAACACCGCCTCGCTCAGCCTGGCCGGCAAGCTCGGCTATGCCCAATATGCCAGCACCACCTACAAGGACCATGCGATGCTTCTGTTCGAGCGCCGCACTTTCACGCGCACCCCTCGCGAAATGCTAACAGTACGCTAACGAATTCGACCTGGATGCGAAGCCGTTTCAGACCTTCACACGCACCATCTGGTACGAATAGGGCGGCAGCGTCACGCTCAGCAATCCGCCCTCCAGCCGGGCGCCGGAGCCCTTTCGCGGCGCCACTTCCGCCTGGTTCCGCGCCGTATTCACCGCCTCCAGGTCGTTATGGGTCATCACCTGGTGGTCGATCACCTTATCCCCGGCGAAGCCCTGCAGGCTCAGCGCCACGTCGATGGCCTCCGTCCCATGCCGGTTGACCAGGAAAAAGCTCAGTACGCCGTCCGCCTCGTCATGCACGCCTGACACGTCCACATAGGGCGTATTGTCCTGATGAATGCTGTCATAGCCCGGCGAATTGACGATGAGATTCAACGCCGTACCCCGCCCGAAGCGCGAGGCGAAATAATAAGGGTAATAGATCGTCTGCGCCCAGGCCGGGCCGCCCTTTTCCGTCATGATCGGGGCGATCACATTCACCAGTTGCGCGATGCAGGCGATCTTCACCACGTCCGAGCGGCGGATGAAGGTGTTGAGGATCAGCCCCACCATCAGCACGTCTTCGAAATTGTAGATGTCTTCCAAAAGCCCCGGCGCATGCGGCCAGCCGCCATTGCCGTCGAGAATGGCGCGGTCCTGCTTGTTGGAATGGTACCAGACATTCCATTCATCGAATGAAATCGTGACGTCCCGCTTGCTCTTCCGCTTGGCCTTCACCTGCAAAATGGTGGAGGCCACCGTCTCGATATAGCGATCCAGCTTATGGTTCAGCGCCAGATAGTTGGCCGTGTTCTTCTCGCGATTGGCAAAGTACATGTGCAGGCTGATATGATCGACATGATCATAGGTATGCTCCAGCACGATGCGCTCCCAGTCGGGATAGCTCGCCATGTCCGAATTGGATGACCCGCAGACGATCAGCTCCAGCGATTTGTCGAACATGCGCATGGCCCGCGCCGTATTGGCGGCCAGCTTGCCATACTCGGCCGCATCCTTGTGGCCAACCTGCCACGGCCCGTCCATCTCATTGCCCAGGCACCACATTTTGACATTCCAGGGGTCCTTGCGGCCGTTCTTGATGCGCAGGTCGCTCCAATAGCTGCCGCCGGGATGGTTCACATATTCGAGGAAGTTCCGCGCCTCGTCGACGCCGCGTGACCCCAGGTTTACCGCCAGCATCATCTCCGTGCCGACCGTCGCGCACCAGTCGGCGAATTCATGCACGCCCACCGCGTTGCTCTCGGACGTATGCCAGGCCAGGTCGAGCCGCGTCGGACGCCGGTCGCGTGGCCCGATACCGTCCTCCCAATTATAGGCGGAAACAAAGTTACCCCCGGGGTAGCGCACCACGGGTACACTGAGATCCTTGACCAGCTTGACCACATCGCCGCGCATGCCGTTCTTGTCGGCGGTGGAATGGTCGGGCTCATAGATGCCCTCGTAGATTGCCCGCCCCAGATGTTCGAGAAAGGCCCCATAGACCCGGTCATCGATCTTGCTGATCGTGAAATCCCTGTGCGCGACGACCGAAGCTTTCATTTTATCCCCCATCCAATCCCGTTTTTCTGATTTATATCAGCTGTACGGTTGTAAATGACACTGACCGGATCGCACAAGGGGCAGGGCGGCAATAAATATGATTTTTTCTTGAGGCGAGCCGCAAATGCCTCAGTCGTCTCCCTCCCCCTTTGCGGGCTTCGAACCGGCCGAAGGCAAAATCGCTCCAGTGGAGCGATTTTAGGCGAGAAGGATCAAGGGTGGGGGGATGTTTAGCCCCGGTATTTAGGCCAAACCACGACCCCTCCCGACCTCCCCCGTCAAGGGGGAGGAGCCGCGCGGTGGTCGTGGTGAGACCATACCCGCCCTACCGCTCCGTCTGCAGCCGCATGATGATTTCCTGGTCGTAATTCCCAAACCCGCGTCCGAAAATATTGATGCCCCCCGGATGTTTAGCCTCGTCCTTCACCCCGATCCGCAACCGGATCGAGTGGTGGTTGTCCAGGTCCAGATCCACCAGCGAGACCGACGAGATTTTCACCCCGTCGACATAGCTGCCATCGGCCGTCACCCGCCAGCTCTTGAGCTTGCCATATTGGCTGCCCTTGAGCTTCCACCAGTCCGGCGTATAGACGCCGCGTTTGTCCCCGAAGTCGCCGGGGCTGGTCCAGGTACCGATTTCGGTGCCGTTGACTACCAGCGTAATGTCGCTCGGCCAGTCCGCCGAGGTGCCGGGCACCTCGCTGCTCAGCTCCATCGAGAACTCCATCGTCTCGATCGTGTTCCCGCTCAGCCTGGCATTGTTGGGAAACTGGTATTCCACATAGCCCCGCGTGAACCAGATCAGCCCGGCCTTCATCCGGTCCGGATCGAGAAACGTATCCGGCACGTCCAGCAAGCCGATTATGCCGTCGATCGAGCACAGCCCGCACGGCGCCGATACCGCGCAACTGGTATAGAGCCCGATCGGCATCGCCACCTCGATTGTGTTCGATTTCATCGGATTGATGTCGTCCTTGAACATCACCAGCACTTCGTCGAACAGCGAATGGCAGATTTTCTGGCTGCCCTTGCGCGCCTTCTGCGTCTCGGTGCGGATCAGCCCCGCGCCTTCCAGGACTTGGATATTGGTCGATACCGTCGACTGTGGCAGATCGAGGTGCCGGGCTATGTCATTGCCGTTCATCGCCCCCTGCATATGCAAGAGCTTGAGGATGCTCACTCGGACGGGCGATGCCAGCCCCTTGAGCACTTCCATGCCTTCTTCGGGGTCGATGACGAGGAAGTTGCGGCTCATGGACGATCCAGGGTCAATTCGGTTCAGCAATGCCTATCAGCATTCCTGATACAATCAACCGGGCATGCTAGGATGCTTCGAGCGCCGTGCCGATCAGGCTGAGCCGGCACTGATCCTGCAATGCCCGCACATAGACGTTCCTGGCCATGAACAGCGCCTGCCCGAAATAGACCTTCACCGGCGGAATGACGTCGATCTTGACCTGCACCAGGTCAACGTCCTCCGGCCCGACGCACCACGCCGGTATGATGGCGAAGCCCAGCCCGCTTTCCACGCATTTCTTGAGGCTTGAACTGCCCGAAGCAGAGGTCGAGGCCTCGGTCTGGCCGCCCCCCTTGGCCAGGAAATCCATTGCCATGTTGCGCAATGTCTGCCCCGGCTCATAGGTGACCAGCGGCCGTCCGCGCGACCATTCGGGAATGTCGGCCGCCCGTGGCGGTGGTCCCCAGCTTCGGGGATAGACTAGGTTCAGGTGATAGGTTCCGAGCAGGCTCTGCGGCACCACGGGGTCGCCGAAGAACCGTTCGTTGATGCAGACATCGAGGCTCCCGTTCTTGACCAGCTCGGCCAGCGAGGTGTCGCGCTCATAGGCGATCACCTCAACATTGGGGAACTGCGCATGGAACTCGGCCAGCACCGCAGGCAGGAGATAGTAGAAAATCGCCTGCGGCAGGCCGATGCGCAGCACCGGGCGCTGGCTGGCCACCACCAGCGATAGCCGCTCCAGCATGATTTCCAGCTCCGGATGGAGCAGGTTGTAGAGGGCAACCCCGCGCGGCGTCAGGCGGATTTTCTTGGCGCCCTGGTCCGATTCCACCAGCCGCTCATGCATCTGCTGTTCCAGCCGACGCACGTGATTGGCGGCCGATTGGTAGCTCAGATTCAGCTCGCGTGCCGCAGCCGAATAGGACCCATGCCTCGCCACGAGGTAGAAGGTCTGGATCAGCGTCAGGTTGATTTCGGCCATGGTTCAGGCTCCTGGCGCAGATCATAGAGGCCGCCCGCAGGCGGGCAAGCCGGGGCAGGCCGAAAGGTCTACAAAAATGCTGCGCTTCACCCCCGTTTCATTTGTATCGACGCTTTCGTCGCCCCCGGACCATTGTGAAGCACCTCGTCCAGCGCGTGTTCCCGAATGCCTCAATCGACAAGCGTTTCTCCTCGCTCCCCAGGGTCTGTAGCCATCATCGGCGCCGGCATTGTCGGCATGTCGGCGGCCCACTTCCTGTCGCGGGCCGGCTGGCAGGTTACGGTCTTTGATTCCGGCGTCGTGGCGTCGGGCGCCACCGGCTCGGCCGATGGCGCCGTTTCGGTGGCCAGCAAGAAGCCGGGCCCGCTGATGACGCTGGCGGTAGCCGCCGTTCGGTTCTACGAGCGCCTGGCGGAAACCGGCGTGCTGGCCGACGAATTCATGTCCCGCTCGACCTTCATGGTCGCCGCGCAACCCGATGAACTCGATGTCCTAGAAAGCCAGTCCGCCCAGCTTGAGGCCGCCGACGTACCGGTTCGACTGCTCAAGGGCCGGGCCCTTGCCGAAACGGTCGGGGCCGCGGCTCCCGCCGCACTGGCCGCGGTGGAAGTGCAGGGCGAGGGGCATGCCGTCGGCTATCGCGTGGTCGAGCGCCTGCGCCGGCTCGGCGGCTTCACCATCCGGCGAAACTGCCGGATTCTTGGCCTGCACCATGCCGGCGGACGCGTCGACGGCGTGGTGACCGAACAGGGCATCGAGTCCTTCGACGCCGTCCTGCTCGCGGCCGGACTCGGCTCCATGGCATTCCTCGCCGGCCCCGATCTCATCCGCCCGCGCAAAGGACAGTTGATCGTCACCGACCGGGCCGACAGGGACGCGCCGCGCTTTCCCGGACCGCTGATGTCCTGCCGCTATCTGGTCAGCAAGGGCAGTCATCCGGCCGGCAACGTGACCGAGGCTCGCTCCCTCGGCCTCGTCATCGACCCCCTCAGAACCGGCCAGTTCCTCATCGGCGGCTCGCGGGAAGACCGCGACGACAAGGACGTGGCCGATGCCGATGTCATCGCCAGCCTGCTCCGCGATGCCGTGGCGCTCTCCCCTTCGCTTGCCCACCTCCGGGTCATTCGCGTCTTTGCCGGCGTCCGCGCCGCGACGCGCGATGGAATGCCGATCGTCGGCCGCGTCGGCGGCGCCGACAATGTCTGGGTCGCCACCGGCTTCGAGGGCGACGGCATCTGCCTGGGTCCGCTGATGGGGCACTTGTGCCAGCAGATGATCTGCGGTCAGCAGCCGGAACACGATATCTCCGCGCTCGATGCCGGCCGTTTCGGCCTGACACTGGCGGAGGCCGCATGACCAGCGCCGGCCAGACCTTCCTGTTCGATGGTATGGCGATCCCTTTCGCCAGCAACGAAACCATTGCCATGGCGCTCGATCGCGCCGGCATCCGCACCTTCGGTTCCGGCCAGGGCAGCAGCGCCGGCCGCTATTTCTGCGGCATCGGCGCCTGCCAGGCCTGCATCGTCTCGGTGGATGGCACGCGGATGGAAGCCTGCCTCACCCCGGCCCGCAAAGGCCTGCAGGTCGCCCGCATCGCATCGGTGTTGCCATGACCGGCATGGAGGTTCTCGTCATCGGCGGTGGCCCGGCCGGCGTCTCGGCGGCGCTGGAGATGGCGCGCGGCGGGCTCAACGTAACGCTCTGCGAACAGGGCCCCCGCCTCGGTGGCGCAATTCATCGCCAGCCCGACGATCCGGCAAGGCGCCTTCGCGTGCCCAGGGCGCAGCGGCGACGCTGGCGGACTCTGGCCGAGGCCCTGTCGATGAGCCCGGTGGAAATTCTCTGCCGGCACATGTTTGCCGGCGTCGAGGGTAGCGGCGCCGTGCTGCTTGAAGATCGCGCCAGCGGCCGCATTGTCACCCGCCGCCCGGCGGCGCTGGTGTTGGCATTGGGCGGCGTTGAACGCGTGACGCCCGTGCCGGGGTGGCAATTGCCCGGCGTCGTCACTGTCGGTGGCTTGCAGGTGATGATGAAATCCACCGGCCGGGCGCCCGAAGGCGACATATTGATCGCCGGCTCGGGCCCACTGCTGCTCGCGGTCGCTGCTCAACTGACCGCGCTCGGCAAGGCGCCCGTCGCGGTTCTGGAGCGCAGCACCGGTCCGCTATCGCTGCGCGCCGTCGCCGGGCTGATCCGGGCCCCCGCCTATCTCTGGGAGGCTGCGGGCTATCTATCGAGGCTGATACGGGCCGGCATACGCCTGCAACGCGGCGCGTCGGTCCGCTCGATCGCGCCGGCGGGCAATCGGCTGTCGGTCACCATTGTTGATAATATCGGCCTTGAACGGCGGCTGGTCGTCGATCGGGTGGCTCTGCATGATGGCCTGCTGCCCAACGGTAACGGCACCGCAGCCGCGCCCGCCGGCCCGTTCACCGTGCTGGCCGGCGATTGCCGGGAAGTGCTGGGCGGCGTTGCCGCCATTGCCGATGGCCGTCTGGCCGGGCAGGCCGTGCTCGCAAAGCTGGGGCTGGCCGGTTCCGATAGCGCGGGCTCTGCCGCCACGCTGCAACATGAACGACGCACGCAATCGGCTCTCAATACGCTCTTCGACTATTCCGGCGGCGATGCGGCGCAACTGCCCGACGACACCGTGATCTGCCGCTGCGAAGGGCGTACGCTCGGGCAGCTTCGCGCGCTGCTGGCGGCGGATGACCGGGTTTCTGCGCGCGAGATCAAGCTCAATGGTCGCTTCGCCATGGGCGCCTGTCAGGGCCGCTTCTGCGCCGAATGGGTGGCCGCCTATGTGGCCAGCCAGCGCGACGGCCAGCCCCCGCAAGTGGCCGAGATCGTTGGCAGCCGCTGGCCGGTCAAGCCCGTTTCCGTTTCGGCTTTCGTCGAACGTCATCCTTCCAGCCCATCAGAGTGAGTGCCGTGTCCCCATTGTCCCAGCTTGCCAAAAAAAACGACGGCACCCGCATCGACGTCGCCTCGCCCTATGACGGCCGCATGGTGGGTCAGGTGGCGCTGGCCAGTCCCGGCGCCATCGCCGATGCGGTGTTCGGCGCTCATGTCGCGCAAGCCGAATTCGCCTTCTCCACCCCCGCCCAGCGCCGCGACCTGCTCAATGCCCTGGCCGCCGCCGTCGCCAATGAGGCGGAATCGCTGGCCCAGCTCATCTGCGCAGAAGTCGGCAAGACCATTGCCGAGGCCCGCAATGAGGTGCGGCGCGCCCAGAACACTCTGCGCCTCTCGGGCGATGCCGCCACCTTTCTCGATGGCGAAGTGCTCCATTGCGGCATTGTCGCCGGCGGCGCCAATCGCCAGGCCGTCATCACCTATGAACCGGCAGGTGTTGTCGGCGCCATCACGCCCTTCAACTATCCGCTCAATCTGCTGTGCCACAAGCTCGGCCCCGCCATCGCCGCTGGCAATGCCGTGGTGGCCAAACCGTCCCCCAAGGCGCCACTCGCGGCCCAGCGCCTCGCCGAACTAGCCCTCGAAGCCGGCTTCCCCCGACACCTGTTCCAGATCGTGCATGGCGGCGCCGCCGAGGCCCTGACCCTGGCCCGCACCGCCATCGATCTGCTGAGCTTCACCGGCGGCCCCGCCGCCGGCCTTGCCCTCAAGAATGCCGCCGGCCTCGTCCGCTGCCTCATGGAACTGGGCGGCAATGACCCGCTCTTCGTCATGCCCGACGCCGACCTGCCGGCCGCGATCAACACCACCATCGCCCAGCGCTACGAAATCGCCGGCCAGAGCTGCGCCGCCGTCAAGAAGCTCTATCTCCATGCCGATATCCACGACGACATGCTCGACGCCGTGGTTGAAGTCGCCAAGGCGGTGCGCCATGGCGATCCACTCGATCCCGCCACCCAGATGGGCCCGGTCATCGACGCACAATCGGCCACGCAGGTCCGCGCGCGCATGGAGGCCGCAACAGCCTCCGGCGCCCGCCTGCTCGCCGGTGGCACGGGGCAGGGGGCCATGCTGGCGCCATCAGTCATCGCCGACGTGCCCCCCGACAGCGATCTCTTTGCCCAGGAAACCTTCGGCCCGGTCATTTCGGTCCGCCGCTTCACCGATGTCGGCGCCGCCATTGCCGAGGTCAATGCCGGCGCCCATGGCTTGCAGGCCGGCGTCTTCAGCAACGATCACGCCGTGCTCAAGCGCTTCTCGCGCGAACTCCGCGTCGGTGGCGTAATGATCAATTAAGGCCCCGATTTCCGCGCCGAACATGTCCCCTTCGGTGGCATCAAGAGCAGCGGCCTCGGCCGCGAAGGCGTGCGCATCGCGCTGCGCGAAATGAGCGAAACCAAGGTCGTCATCGACTAGGGGAGGGCACACTATGCGCATCGCAGTTTTCGGAGCCTCCGGCCGGGTCGGCACCCGCCTGGTCGAAGCCATCCTCACCGATCCGGGCCTGGAACTGGCCGCCGCGCATGTGTCGCCCGGCTCACCCTGGATCGGCCGTCAGGTCGGCAATACCGTCATCGAATACCGGCCGGCCGAAGCCGCCATCAACGCCCATTGCGACGCTATCATCGATTTCTCCTCGCCATCGGGCAGCCTTTACCTGCAGCGCATGGCCGGCCAGCGCCCCGTGCCCATTGTCATCGGCACCACCGGCTTTGCCGATGCCGACCTGGCCGAAATCAACGCCGCCGCCCGCTATCGCCCTATTCTCACTGGCGCCAACTTCGCCCTGGGCTTCACTGCCTTCGCCCGCAACGCCCGCCAGTTCGCCGCCGCCCATCCCGGCGCCGGCATCGCCATCGAGGAAACCTATCATCGCCGCAAGAAGCGCGCGCCCTCGGGCACCTCGCTTCTGCTGGCCCGCATCCTGCATGAGGCGCAGGCAACCACCGCCGGTGCCAGCCCTCCGGAGCCAGAAATCCACGTCCATCGTGTCGGCGACACCGTCGGCATCAACGAAGTGCGCTTCGACCTCGGCGATTCCGAGATGCGCTTCATCTTCTCGGTCGAAACCATCGCCGCTTATGCCCGCGGCGCCCTGGCTGCCGCCATTCAACTGGTCGAATCGGGCCTCGGCCCCGGCCGTCACGACGCCTTCGACCTCTGACCCCTTGCTGCAAAGGCCGCGACAATGAATTTGACCACCGCCTTCACCGGCGTCTTCACCGCCCTGGTGACGCCCTTCGATGAAAACGGCATCGACTACCCGGCCTTCGACCGCCTGGTCGAATCCCAGCTTGCCGCCGGCATCAAGGGCCTCGTCCCCGTCGGCACCACGGGCGAAGCGGCGACCCTGTCAACCGACGAAGCCGCCGCCCTGGTCGCCCGCACCGTCAAGCTGGCCGCCGGCCGCGCCTTCGTGCTGGCCGGTGCAGGCTCCAACAGTACCGAACACGCCATTGAGGCCGCCAAGGCCTGCGAAGCAGCCGGTGCCGATGGCTGTCTCGTCGTCACGCCCTATTACAACCGCCCCAGCCAGGCCGGCCTCGAGCGCCACTACGATGCCGTCGCCACCGCCATCGGCCTGCCCATCATGCTCTACAGCGTGCCCGGGCGCTGCGGTGTCGAGATTGCCCCCGAAACCGCGGCGCGCCTCCATGCCCGTCATGGCCATATCTTCGGCATCAAGGAGGCCGGCGGCCGGTCCGAACGCATCAGCGATCTGCGAGCCGCCTGCGGCCCCGATTTCGTCCTCCATTCCGGCGACGATGCCCTGGCTCTGCCCTTCATGGCGCTGGGTGCGCTGGGCGTCACCAGCGTCGTCTCCAATTACGCGCCCGAGGAAATGGTGGCCCTGGTCGCCGCCTGGCATCGCGGCGACCACGCCACCGCCTTGGCCCTGCATGACCGGATTTTTGCGCTCGCCAAGGCTTTGTTCATCGAGGGCAACCCGGTGCCCGTAAAGGAGGCCCTGGCCCTGCGCCACCAGATGGCCGGCACGGTGCGTGCGCCGCTGGCCCCGCTCGCAGCCGCCAGCCGCACCACGCTGGCCGCGGCGCTGGAAGAGTTCGCCAGGGCAAATAAATGAGCCAGGACTCTTCCAAGAAATGCCACAAGTGCGGACTGTCCGTTTGCATTGATGCAGCCCGGACGCACCTGCACTCTGAATACCGGAAGTTTGGTCAGCCATGACCATTGCCACCAGCATCAGAGGGAGAAGATGATGAAACGACTGATTACCATAATCGCCGCCGCGTGCGTGGCGATGGGCGTCGCCGCCGCGCCGGCCGTCGCCCAGCAAAGCACGATCGACCAGATCAAGGAGCGCGGCGTTCTGCGCGTCCCCGCCATCCTCAACGAGGATCCCTATTTCAACAAGGATCCGCGCACCGGCGAATGGCGCGGCTTCGTGATCGACATGGCCTCCGATATCGCCACCACATTGGGCGTCGAGCTCGAAGTAGTCGAAAGCACCTGGGCCAATTCGATCCTCGACGTGCAGTCCGGCAAGGCCGATATCGCCCTGGCGCTGACCGCCCTGCCGTCGCGCGCTTTGGCCATCTCGTTCTCGGCCCCGACCTATTACAACAGCTTCGTCATCGTCTCGCCCAAGCCCGAACTGGCTTCGGCCACCTGGGCCTCGCTCAACGATCCGTCGATAACCCTGGCGGTGGATTTGGGCTCTTCGCAGGATTTGATCACCCAACAATACCTGCCCAAGGCCAACGTGCTACGCTTCAAGACCCGTGACGAAGCCATCCTGGCCGTTGCCAGCGGCAAGGCCGATGCCATCGTCAACACGGTCCTCAACTCGGTGGTGATGGTCAAGCGCAACGCTGCTCTCGGCCAGGTCTATGTGCCCCAGCCGGTGCTGTCCTCGCCCTCGGTCATCGGCATCAACTACAATGCCGATGAGCAATTCAAGTCCTTCATCTCGGCCTGGGCCGACTACAATCGCCGCGTCGGCAACAACCAGACCTGGATCGTCAACGGCCTGGCGCCGTTCGAGATCGGGCTCGACGACCTGCCCGACAATTTCGATCTTGGCGGTTAGTCCGCTACGGCCGGGGCGAAACACGCCCCGGCCGACTCTCCAGAGGATACGCGATGCCATATAAGTGGGATTTCAGCACCGTCCTGCAGTATTGGGACCTGTTTGCCTGGGGGCTATGGCTGACCTTTGCCTATACGCTCGGCTCCATCGTCGTTGGCGTCGTCATCGGCATGATCATCTGCTTCGGCCGCCTATCCCCGTTCCGCGTCATCAGCGGGCTGGCGCGGGCCTACCAGGAAGTGTTCCGCTGCACCCCGCTGCTGGTGCAGCTCATGTGGTTCTACTACGCGCTGCCCTTGCTGATCGGCGTGACCATCGAGAACTATGTCGCGGCGATGCTCACCTTGTCGCTCTATGCCGGCTCGTTCTATTCCGAGATTTTCCGCGGCGGCATCCTGTCCATCGACAAGGGCCAGACCGAAGCCGCCAAGGCCATCGCCATGTCCGACCGCCAGGTCATGTGGCGCATCGTCATTCCGCAGGCCTTCAAGCGGGTGCTGCCCTCCTTCATCAACCAGTCGGTCATCCAGTTCAAGAATACCTCGCTGATCTCGGTGATTTCGGTGGGCGAGCTGGCCTACATGGCCGCCGTCGTCAACGGGCAGACCTACCGCCCGCTCGAAGCCTTCACCGTCGTCGCCCTGCTGTATTTCGTGGTCCTGTTCCCCATGACCCAGGCCGCCGACTATGTCGAACATCGCATGCGGGTGAGTGACTGATGGACGCGCCAGCAATTTCAGGAGAAGCGACCATGCCCCCGACCGATGCCGAGCCGGTCCTGACCGTCAGGGGCCTGGAGAAAAGCTACAACAAGCTGCGGGTGATCAAGGGCGTCGATCTCGATCTGCATCGCGGCGAGGTGCTGGCCATTATCGGCCCCTCGGGCTCGGGCAAGTCGACGCTGATCCGTTGCCTCAACCTGCTCGAAGTGCCCACCACCGGCGAGATTGCCTATAATGGCCGCCGCGTCGAGAACCGCTTCCAGTCCCGCGACGGCAATATCGGCTGCGGCGAGCTGCGCCGCCACGTCGGCATGGTGTTCCAGCATTTCAACCTCTTCCCCCACAAGACCGTGATGCAGAATATCTGCGAAGGTCCCGTCGCCGTGCTCAAGGAGCCGCGCGCCGAGGTCGAAGCGCGGGCGCTGGAACTGCTCGGCAAGGTGGGCCTGCTCGACAAGCGCGACGCTTATCCCAACCACCTCTCCGGTGGCCAGAAGCAGCGCGTCGCCATCGCCCGGGCGCTGGCCATGCGGCCCGATGTGCTGCTGCTCGACGAAGTCACCAGCGCGCTCGACCCCGAGCTGGTGGGCGAGGTGCTCCAGGTCATTCGCCTGCTCGCCCAGGACGGCATGACCATGGCCATCGTCACCCACGAAATGGCCTTCGCCGCCGACGTGGCCGACCGCGTCGCCTTCATCGATGGCGGCGTCATTGCCGAACTCGGCACGGCCGAAAGCGTCATCCGCCACCCCGCCAGCGAACGGCTGCAGGCTTTCCTTGGCCGGTTCAACGCCTGATCGGAGCATAACATGAAGGTCCTGATCATTGGCGGCGGCCGTATCGGACTGGCGGTGGCGGGCCTGTTGGCGAGCTTTGGTGGACATGAGGCGGAAATCGCCGACATAACGGGCGAGGCATTGGACCATGCTTCCCGGCGTGGCTTCCGCACACGCTATCTCGATGCCTCCCGGCGCAAGGACTGCGTCGAGGCCCTGGCCGGCTTCGATATCGTCGTCAATGCCGCACCCACGCGCCTCGCCGCAGCCATTGCCACGGCGGCCATCGAGGCCGGCACCCATTATGTCGATACCGCCGAGGACATCGCCCCGGTCAGCGATCTCGCCGCGGTCTCCGGCCACGGCAAGGTCATCCTGCCCGGCTGCGGCCTCTCGCCGGGCCTGGTCGCCAACCTCGCCGCCGAACTGGTCGATGCGCTCGAAGGCCCCATCGACATGGTGGTCCGCGTCGGCGGCCTGCCGGTGCATCCGTCCAATGGTTTCGGCTACGGCCTCTCCTGGGATGTCGATGGGCTCATCGCCGAATATACCGGGCTGTGCGAGGGCATCGTGGAAGGTCAGTTGGTCAGTTCGGCACCCCTGCAGCAATATGAGAGCTTCGTGCTCAATGGCCGTCCCTACGAGGCCTTCAGCACCGCCGGTGGCCTCGGCAGCCTCTGCGCCGCCCTCCAGCACAAGGTGCGCAATCTCAGCTTCCGCACCATCCGCTATCCCGGTCACCTGACCCTGGCACGGTTCCTGTTCGAGGATCTCGGCCTCAAGCGCCGTCGCGACATACTGCGCACCGTCCTGCGCTTCGGCGTACCCGATGTGGTCCAGGATGTCGTGGTCATCTTCATCAGCGTCCGCGGCTTCCACCAGGGCGTGCCCGCCGAACGCTCCTACGTCCGCAAGATTTACCACGAACCCATGCGCAGCCAGTTCCCGGTCACCGCCCTCAGCCACACCTCGGCGGCCCATCTCTGCACCATGATCGACCTGATCGAACAGGGCCACATAAAGGACAGGGGCGTCGCCCGCCACGAAGCCGTCCCCTTCCGGCTCATAAGTGAAAACCGCTTCATGACCCCCTTGCTGAACTAGCCTACCCCCCATCTCCGACAGGTGCCGAAGCGGCCTGCCAAGCTTCGTGCGCCGAAGCCCGGCCTTGGCAATTTCGGCGATATGGTGAATGCCGGCGTCGATTTCGCAGCCTTCAGCAACCTCGCCACTCCTCGCTTGGGATGCTGCAGGCCGGTCGCCAGTCAATGCTGTCAAGATCATGGATTGCCCGGAAGGGTCCACAGGACTGTTAGGGCTACTTGCAATTTTCAATACCCTGAACCAGAAAAGGTGCGCTAGCATTCTGTCATTTCAGGAAGCCATATTGGTTTCCGGTGACATTATTTGTTATACGACCGCGTTTGGCCAATGGGATACTAAGATCAGGCCGGACACTGACATGGGGCATAAGTGCTATGAAAGCTATCAGGGGTGCAATATTGGCGATCATGGCCGTGTTGCCGGTCATCCAGCCAACCCAGGCTGTCGCGCAGTTAGAAGATTTCGTGCGAGGCGTGGGCACCGTGATCGCCGTCTGTGCGCTGACGCAAAGCTGCGGCAACCAGCGGCCGGCGAACAACGCGCCGCGCCAGCAGGCGCCTGCCGCGCCGCGCGCGCAGCCCAATCCCACCGTCATGGCTGACCAGCAGGCACTCAACTATTTCGGCTTCCCCGCCGGCACCGCCGACGGCTTGTCCGGCAGCAAGACGCGCAACGCCATTTCCACCTACCAGGGCTATATGGGCTACCCCGTGACCGGGGCGCTGACCGACTATGAGCGCTCGACGCTGATTTCGGGATACCAGCGCGCCATGTCCGGCCTTGCCGGCCAGTATCCGAATGTAGTGGCCGCCGAAGGTCAACGAGGCCTGCTGCGCGGCATTCAGCGCGAAGCACAGGGCCTGCCTTTCGACCCCAGCGCGCGCCCGGCGGCCCCGCCGGTGGTGCAGGCGGCCGCTCAGGGTACGACGCCCACGCCACAGGCGGCAGCGCCCACCATGCCGACCTTCGCGTCCAAGCCGGTCGACGTGTCGATGACGCAGTTCTGCAGCGAAATCAACCTGCTGACCCGAGCCAATGGCAGCCCGGTCACCGCCAACTCGATCACCGATCCGCAATTTGCGCTCAACGAGCAGTTCTGCTTCGCCCGTGAGTATGCAATTTCGCGTACGCAGCAGCTTTCCGCCGAAATCCATGGCGTTTCCGATGCTGACCTGCAATTGCAGTGCGAGGGTCTCGTCGGCGTGATGGCGGCCCAGGTTGCCAGGCTGGGTGAAACCCCGGCCGCCGAGCTGACCGCCGGTGCTGCTGAATTTGTCCGCACCTTCGGCATGCCGAACGATCAGTTGATCGCCACCGGCGAAATTTGCCTCGGTCTCGGCTATCGCATCGACGACGCGGCCATCGCCGTTGCTTCGACCACGGTTCTGGTTGGCGCCGGCCGCGGTACCTATGGCGAAATGTTCGGCCATCACCTGCGCAAGGGTTTTGGCACAACGGCCAATGCCGATGCTGCCCGCGACTGGTATGGCCATGCTCTGGGTGCTCTCGACGGCGGCCAGGAACCAGCCTTCCTGCCCACTCAGAGCGCCGAACGCGCGGCGGTGATGCGCAATGCGCTCGACTTTACGACTGCTGCCGGCACCGCGCTCCCCGGCGCGACCGATGTCAGCTTGCAGTTCCCGGCCATGACCGCGGCGAACTGAGGCGACCAGACGACGACGATCGACGCAATGGCGGCCCCTCGGCCGCCATTTGCATTTGTACCGGCCTGAAGGCCGCCGATTACACGCAATGTCAAGGGCAGTTTTGGCGGGCAAGGGCTAGCATCCAGTCATCGATCAGATCTGGTTCACCTCGGAGAAGCACGCATGACCAGGATGCCTTTTCTTTCCGCCATTGCCCTTGCGGCTCTTTTGGTCCCACAGCCCGCCATCGCCTTCAGCCCCGGCGAGCTTTTCGTGCAGAAGGGCATTGAAACCACCTTCGACATCCTTCTCACCTGCGCAACGACCGACCGGTGCGGAAACAACGCGCCGACGCCTCGCCCGACCACATCCGGATCGGGCACGAATTCGGGGCCAGCGGTCCGTGTGCCGAGCCCATTGCCCAATCCGATCGTGATGGCTGACCAAACCGCGCTGGCCTATTTCGGTTTTGATCCGGGCCCGGCGGATGGTTTTTCGGGCCAGAAGACCGCGGGCGCAATCCAGCGCTTCCAGGGTCGTTTCGCGCTGCCTGTGACAGGTGTATTGGGCGATGCCGAACGATTGGCCTTGACGACGGCGCGGCAACGAGCAGAACAGCAGGGCATGCAGGACCATGGCGCGAGGCAGGCGGAGCTTGACCTCTACTACCGCCAGACCAGAAGTGTGCCCGCTCCGACACAGCAGCCCCACCCGGCGCCGGAATGGCCACTGCCCACCCTGCCGACCACGGCCCCGGCCGCCTCCATGGCCGATCATTGTGCTTTGACCGGCATGCTGACGAGTGCCAACGGCGGCCGGATGCGGGCAGACGATATCGGCGATCCGGCTCTGGCGCTCGACGAGCAATTTTGTGCCGCCCGCGACTATGCCATCCTCCTCGGCACACAGGCGGCCGCTGGACAGGACCTTGCCGGCCTGTGCGCCAGCCTGGTTGCCGACATGCGCAATGTGGTGGCAATGGCGGGCAATGCCGGGCCGGACGCAGTCGTGGCAAAGGCGACCGCCAGGGTAAGGGATATCGGCGTTGCGCCGGAGCGTCAGCGGCAGATGGGCGAGATCTGCCTGGGGACCGCCTATCGCAAGGACGACGCGGAGATGGCGCTGGCGGCCGCCGGCGTCATGCTGGCCAGCGGCAACGCGGCCTATGCCGAGATATTCGGGCACCACATCCGCCTCGGTTTTGGACTCGCCGGTAACCAGGAACGTGCCTTGCAATGGTACCGCCATGGTCTCGACGGCCTGAGGAACGGCGCCCAAGCGGCCTTTCTGCCTGCACAGAGTACGGAACGCGCGGCCATCATTGAGGCCTCGATCGCTGGCGGATCTGCCAGCATGCCGGCCGATGCCACCAGTATCGGCGCCAGTTTTACCACCAGCGACTCCTGGCGGTAGGATCAGATACTCAGTCGGCGCCGACCAACTGGAACGGCGCCCACATGGCGGGATGCGACAGGGGCAGGGTCATGGCGTCGCGCGAGGTATCGGCCACGATCGCGCTCATGGCGAGGCGCAGGGCCGCCGGCCTGGCGAGGCCGCCTGTGGTCGTCCCAGCGACCGTATCGCGAATGAGCCGGGCGGCGATGTCGTCCTGCACGACCCAGTGCGAAACCAGCATCGAGCGGGCGCCCGCATAGAAAAAGGCCCGCGCCAGCCCCGACAGGCCCTCGGCATCGGGCGTGGCGCCGGCGGCGGTGTCGCAGGCCGAGAGGATCACCCAGTCAACGCGCAGGGTGAGCCCGGCGATCTCGGAACTGGTGAGGAGCCCGTCGTCCCCATCGTTTCCGGAGTCCGAGGGCGTCAGGGCCAGTGCCGGCTCACCAAGGGCGGGCAGGCTGCCGGCGAGGAGGCCATGGGTGGCGAAGTGCAGGATGTCCACCTGCGCCAGGCTGCCATCGGCATTCAGTGCCCGCAAATTTGCCTCGCTGGCGTCGGTGCCGAGCAATGTCCGCGACGACGTACCGAACAGACCGGCCAGCGCCTCGATCTCGGTTCGCGTGCCCGGCAGGCGCGGCAGCGCGCGCACGGCCTCCCCACGGGCCGCCGCTTCAAGCAAACGGGGATCGTCCGAGGGAGAGACCGAGGCCGGTTCGGCGCCGAATTGCGGGTCTCCCAGCCCGATATAGGTACTGCGCCCGCCCTTGGATTTACTCCGTTGGGCAGCAACCTGGCGAACGTTGGTGAGCGATGGCACGACGGCAATGTTGCGCTCAAGGCCGAGCCAACGGGCGGAGCGCAGCGCGGCGGCCGTGTCGAGCGCAACCTGCGGCGCCTGAGTAAGGAGGGCGGCGAAGGAGAGGCTGAGGAGACTGCCTTGCGGCGCCACGATCCAGTTTGGCTTTTCCTGCAGCAGCGCCGCGATGTCGGGTGCGCCGAACAGGGCCGAATACAGCCGAAAGGCGAGGTCGCCGTCATAGGCGCGGACCGCCATCGCCGGAGCCTGGTCGGCAAGCGGATCGAGGGGCGCGCGCGATGCGATGGTGATCGCGCCGGGAGCGACTGGGCGCGAGAGGAGGGCATGCAGGCGCGCGACCGCATCGGCCAGCTCCGTGGTGCTCATGGGAATATCGGCCCAGGCGACATTGTCGTGTGTGACGGCCCAGACCCGGCCGGGGCCCGTTGCGTCTCCGGGAAAACGACTTGGCGACAACAGCACCACGACGTCGTCCGGGCCCAGACCGTCCTGGCCCTGCAGCTCGGAGATCGTGACGGGCCGGGGCGAGATCATGTCCAGCACCGCCGGGAAACGGTTTGACAGTTCGGCTTCGACAGCCGCAAGTTCGGCCTCGTCCGTCTGGCGCTGTGCCACCATGGCGGCGAGCGGCAAGGCCATGCCCGTATCGGGAGCATAACGTGTGGCGGCAAGGCGGCTGAGCTGGACGTCCGCTTCGGCGAGCCGGCGCGAGGCGCTCTCCCAGGCCGCAACCAGGTCGGCGGCGCCGACGCGATCGGCGACGGCCACCATGCTCGCCCGATTGGTGGCCAATGCCGTCAGACCCAGGGCAGGGGCCTGGGCGGCACGGAATCCGACGTCGAGTATTGCCGGATCTGGACCAAGGGCGCGGATGGCGACCATGGCGGCCGCGTCAGCCAGCCAGGCGGCCTCGGCAATCTGGTAGGGGATGCCCGGCCGCTCGCTCTGGGCGCCTTCGGGGCGCCGATAAATCGAATCGAGTTGATCCGTCACCAGGCGGTCGAAGGTCGAGAGAACATCGAGCGGCTGCTCGCCTTGCAGAAGCCGTGCCGTCGCCAGGTCGCCCATGGCGGAGCGGGTGATGTCGGAATTTGGGCCGAAGGTTTTCGCAATGGCAGCGATATTGTTTTCGAGGATCACCAGGGAGATATCCGTTCGATCCAGCCGGCTCATGAAGGTCGCCGCGCTGGCGGCCAGGCGCAGCGCCACGGGGTGGTTGCGGGGCAAGTGCCGACGGGCCGCCGCCAATGCCGCAGTGTATTCGATGGCGGCCTCTTCGAGCTGGTCGGCTTCTTCGAGGATGACGGCGAGGTTGCGCTGCGCCTCGATGGTGCCCGGATCGGTTTCGCCAAAGGCCTGGACCCAGCCGGCGAGGACTTGCCGCTGCAGGGTTTCCGCCGCCGCGAGGTCGTTGCTATAGTAGCGGGCCGCGACAAGGTTGGAGAGCGCAGCGAGCGTATCGGCATGGTCCGGACCGAGCAGCTCCAGGGTGAGAGCATGGACCCGCTCGGCGATGCGGCTCGACTGGGGCTCGTTGCCAAGCTCGCCGAGGACGACGCCATAAAGACCGAGCGCCCGGATCGTTTCGGGAGCCTCGGGACCGTACGCGGCTTCCAGAAGTCTCAGATTGTCGAGATAGAGGGGCACGGCCTCTTCGGCATTGCCGCGCAGGCGCAGGATACTGGCGAGGCCGTTGCGAGCCTCGACCAGCTCCGTCGGGCTACCTTCCACCTGAGCCATGGCGTCGGCAAAGCCTTGTTCCGCCACGACAATCTCGCCGGCCGCGAGGGCTGCTTCCGCCTTGTCGAGGAGGAGGCGCGCGGAGCCCGCCGGCTGCGACAGCGCGCCGGTGACGAGCATGCTCGTAAAAAGCAGCACGCCGAGCAGGCCGCTAGGGCGCACAAGTGCTCTCCTGTGCCGGTGGCGCGAGGAAGACGATGGTTGCCGGTGCGGTCCCCTGATTTACGACCGTGACCGTGACGGCATCGCAGGCGGCAGGGAGCCATTCGACATAGGCGCCATAGCCGACCGTCCCGGTGGTCGGGCCTTCATCGCTGGCCAGAAGCGCGCCTTTGCCGTCCGTGACCAGAAGATCGACATCGGCGCCTTGCGAGGTGCCGCGCAGGCGAACTTCGACCATGGCCTGTTCGTTGGCGGCGAAGGTAAGTTCGAAATGCTCCGCCTGGCCCGGCGGAAGCTGGACTTCGTGGCGTGTCGGGCCGGCAAGGGTGCCGCGGGGCTGGGCCTGAAGGCGCGCGATTTCGTTGGCCGTGGCAAGGCCGGCGGCGTCGAGCAGGGCCATAACACCCCAGGGATCGTCGGCCTCCAGCGTGGCACCCGAAAGTACGAGAAGCCGTGCGGCGGACATCAGCAGTAGCGGATCATCGCGTTCTTCGCCCCAGTTGGACAACGTTTCCGCGGCAATCAATATTTCGGCACCGGACACGGGCTGGGCGTCGTCGGCCGAGGCCGAGGGGCCAAATGGCAGCGGGAGCATGGCCAGGGCGGCGCCGAAGGCCCAGGCGCGCGAGTGATTCCTGCTTCGCACGATTTCTGATGATCCCCCTACAACACAACGAAAGGGTAACGGGCCATATTGGGTGCAGCAAGTTCTGCGCCGTTTCATGGTTGAGCCACCCGCAGGGGAATGACGAGGGCGCCGCCGGCGATGGCGTCGGGAACCGATCGCGTGGTGCCGGTCTCATACGCGGCTGCGGCCAGGAGTGCGCCGAAATCGTCGCCAGGCGCTGCACGCTGGTTGCCGGTGAGCGGGGCCGCAGCTTCGAGAAAGCGGAAATCCACGGGGTAGGCATTGCCTTCCGATGCCGGCACGGCAAGCATCAGCAGATACATGTTGCCCGCACTGGCGCGCGCCTCCTCGGGGAGGCCGGTCTCGACATAGGTGAAGTCTGCGCTGCCGCCGGCCGGCAGCCGTAGGCCGAAAAAGCGGCCGTCGGGATAGCCGGTGAGATAGTAGAGCGCCCCGGTGGGATCGAGGTAGAAGGGCGAAATATCGAGCGGGGTCGGGCCGCTATTGGTGAGGGTGACAAAGACCTGGTCGCAAGGCCGGATGGTCGTGCGGCCGGGCGCTGACGCGCGACTATCCCCATTTGCCGCACCGCACGATGGGCCCCCGGCATCCGCCAGCGTAACCGAGGCGGAAAGATCGGAGCCGATTTCGGTTGCAGAGAACAGGCGCGCGAGTCGAAAGACGGCGCGGCCGCGCACCAGCCTGTCGACAACCGGCGCGATGGCGTCGACCGACACGGACAGCGGTATGGTGGGCAGATCGGTCCCAGGCTCGGGCGTAGCGACAATTTCGCCAGCCGCCGACATCAGCCGAAGGTCGGCCGGTTCGCCGGACGAAACCAGCGTCACAGCGTCGGTCGCGAGCAGGGCCCCGCTGTCGACGTCCCCTGCCATGGAGATGCGCAGGGGAGCCGCACGCAGGGGCGGAGACGCCGCTTCGGCCCAGAGGGCCGGTGCGCGGTCGGCCAGCCAGAGCGCCCGATGGCGCTGCGGATCCAGACCCTCTATTGCCATGAGTTCTGCGCTTCGGTCCGGGCGAAGCGGATCGCCGGCGACCACTTCGATTTCGGCGCGATCGAGGCCGAGTTCGGTGACTTCGGCATGGAACAATGGCTCGGCGTCGTCGCCCAGATGCACTGCAACGGCGCTGCCGTGCTCAAGGCCGGAGAGTGCACCCCCCAGAACGGAGAGTTGATTGCTGGCTGTCCACGCCACCGCGAAACGGCGGCTCTGCGGCGACTCCTCCATCGCACGCGCGCCGAGATTGCCGACGAACATCGGATCCGGCAGGCCGCCGCCGAGACTCCAGTAGACACGGCTCACCGAACGGGCGAGGTCGGCGAAGCTGGCGCTGTCCGCGTCGGCCATGGCATGCGCCAGGCTGTAGCTGAGGACGCCGTATACGCGGTCCGGTTCGCCGGCACCGGCGGGGAAGGGCAGCTCGATGGTCTTCTGTCCCGGCTGGGAGGCGTAGAAGCCGACAAAGGTGCCGCCACTGCCGGGTGGCACCGGAATGTCCATATAGCCGTCGGCGGGCAAGCTGGCGTCCTCGGCGCGAGGTGCGGAGGCGTTGCCGTCGACAACGGGGCCGACGCTGCGCAGATCGAGAAAGCGTGGTTGCCCCTGTACCACGGTGCCGCGTTCGAATGTGCCGGAATGGCAGGCATCCACGACCAGCCATACCGAGGCGCCCTGGGCCAGGATTGCGCCGATAGCCACCGCCATTTCATCGTCGGTGATGTGGTTGCGGATCGTCAGGCCGCCCTCGCTGCGGTCCAGGGCGACGTCGACCGGCAGGAATATTTCGTCCAGTCCGTCAGGTTCCTCGGGGTGGTTCTCCGGGTCGTTGATGGGCAATTGCGCGCCGTGCCCGGACATGGCGATCAACACGCGATCTCCCGGTCGGGATTGCTCCGCCAGGTCCGCCAGGGCCGAAAGAATGGCTGCGCGTGTGGGAGCGGCCGCCACGAAGGGCAGCCTCTCCAGTGCCGCGCCATTGGCGAGGACCCGGATATTGTCGCTCGTCGTCCAGCGCTGGCTAAGCGTTGCATAGAGCAGGTTGGCGTCATTGCCCGCCCCCTCCAGCGCCGGCACTGCTGCATCGTCATAAGCGGAGGCGCCGATCACCAATGCACGAGACGTTGCCGCTTCTGCGCTGGCCGTCAGGCACAGCGCCGCCAGAGCAGGACCGCCGAGTCGCAGGCAGCTAGAAAAAGACCAGCAGGGCTTCACGGTCGCTCCTGTTGGTGCTGAATGTCAGTGTCAAAGCCCCCGGTTCGGCCGGCAGTGCGCAGGTCAGGCTGTCGCGACCGGCCGGTGCCTCACAGATCACCGCGCCATTCGCATCGGTCAGCCGCGCCGAGAGCGTACCGCGCCCGAGGGCACGCAGGGTTAGCGACCCGGCCTGTGTCGCCTGCCGCTCGAAAGACAGTGACTTTTCGTCACCGGCAAGAGGCAGGCGAAGGGTTTCGGCGGCGGCATCCTCGGGCAGGCCGTCGAGAAGGTCGAGGATGCCTCTCTCGCCCCGGGCCGCAAGGCGCGCCGCAACCACCAGCTCATCGAACAGGTCTTTCGCGTGTAGCGGCAGTTCAGAGCGCACGGACGGTGGCGGAACGACGGCAAGCGGAGCCACGGCAAGGGCCCGTGCCGCGCCGGCCAGCAACAGGGCATCGCCATCACGCAGGCCAAGCTCGGCCAGCGTCAGGGTGGCGTCGAGGGCATGGCGCGCCTCGACAGGTTGAGCGAGCGCCGGCGGGCTCGCAACAGACAGCAGGCATACCAAGAGGGCCAGAATACGAGTCATGAGCGTGCCTCCGTCGTCGCTCGACCGCTGAGCGGCCCCTGGATGATCACCTCGGCCATGCTGGCAGATGGCGTGATGCGTGCGCGAAAGCCGTGGCGCTGCGATATGGCCTTGACCAGGCTGAGGCCGATACCCACGCCGGGCAGCGTGCTGGTGGCCGAGCCGCGGGAAAAAAGCTCGAAGGCGTGCTCGACCACGTCGGGGGCAAAACTCGACCCCGTATTGGCAACGCTGAGCATGAAGCTGTCCCCCTCCGCCCTGACGGTCACTCTTATCTCGGCATTGTCCACGGCATATTTGTTGGCATTTCCCAGCAGATTCGACACCAGCACCTCAACCAGGGCGCGATTGCCGGTGACCTGCACATCGCGGGCAATGTCCAGCACGACGGTTCGGCCGTTGCGCTCGAGGGCATCGATGATGTCGTCGACGGCATATTCGGTCAGGCAGCCGAGATCGATACGATCGGTCAGGGCAATCGGCGCCAGGGATTCCAGGCGAAAGAGCTGCATCAGGCTGTGGAGCCTGCCATTGGCATCGTCGATGGTGGTCTCGATGGCCAGCGCATGGGTGTCCCGGCCCGCGGCATCGGAGCTGGCGAGCAGGCGGGATAATTCGCCGCGGATGCGCTGGAGCGGCGTCTTCATCTCATGGGCCATGTGGGCCGAGAGATAGCGCAGGCCGGTGATCAACTCGTCGATGCGTGGCAGGACGGCGTTCACATGATGGGCCAGTGCCCGCAGTTCCGGAGCAGGTGGTGCATTGGGCAGGCGCACGGCGGTATTGCCGGCGGAAAAACTCTCCAGGATGGCATTGATCTCGATGAGGCCATCGCGATAGCGCCGCGTATGGTTGGCATGCAGCAGCAGGCCGATGGCCAGCGTGACCCCGAGCCCTGTCCAGACCGCCCCAATGGTCGTCCAGGCCGTTCGCACGGCCTGGCTGGGTGCGGGAACGCCGAAGGCGACGGCGACATCGGCCATGGGCACGGGCCAGTCGCGGGAGGCCGTGCGAATATCGAGCGCTTCAACGCGCAGAATGCGCCCGGCTGCCTCCAGCGTGGCCGTGCTGCCTGGTCCGAGCGTGGCGGACGCCTCGACAAAGGCGGGTGACGTGGCGCGATGCAATTGGCTGCCGCCCGGCCGCAGGCGCCACACGGCCACCTCCACCGGCTCGTCGCCAAGAAAGGCTGCCTTCTCGACATCGACCAGCATTTGCGAAAGGCCCGAAAGGCCGCCATCTCGCAGTTCTTCCTGCAGGCGCTCGCCGATGCGGTGCATCTGGTCCGCGTCGGTCCGGGCACTGGCGCTCAGTATCGATGCGGAAAGGGCGAGTGCGGAAAGGGCTGCAGCCGCCATGAGGGTCAGGAGCAGGGCGCCGCCCGAAATACGCTGCAGGGCTTGCGGAAACAGGCCCCTGATGAAAGGGCTCATGCGGCGGCATCTCGCAACTGCAACAGCGGCTCGGCCACAAATCGATAGCTGTTGCCCAAGGTCTCGATACATTCGGGCAAGGTTTCGCCACGCGCCTCCAGAAAGTCCCGGAGACCGACCCTGAGCCGGTGCTTGGTGGCGGAAATCGGATTGGCGCCGGCCTCCATGTGGATTTTTTCCCACACGTCGAGCAGCAGCATCTGCTGCGGAATCCACAGGCCGGCCCGTTCCGCCAGGTAGATCAGCAGGTCCGTTTCACGCGGACGCATATCGATGCGGTCGCCGCGCCAGCGCACCAGCCGGTTGCGCCGCGACAATTCGAGGGGCCCGAAGATGAGCAGGTCGTCGGTTTGGCGGGGGCGCAGCAGCACCCTGACGCGCGCGCGCAGCTCATCGGCATGGACCGGCTTGCAGAGATAGTCGTCGGCGCCGCCGCGATCGAGGCCATCGACGCGATCGGAGGTGGTGTCCATCGCTGTGTAGAGCAAAGCGGGGGTATAGATGTTGAGGCTCCGCAATTGCTGGATGAAGCTCAGTCCATCGCCATCGGGTAACTGCCTGTCGACGACCAGCGCATCCACCGGCCCGCCTTCAAAGGCCGCGCGCGCCTGGGCAAGCGTGTGGACGGCGCGGGCCTCGAAGCCCGCGGTCGCCAGTTCGTCGGTGGCCCATCGGGCAATCCCCTCGTCGTCGTCGACAACAAGGATGCGGGGCGCCTGGTTGAGAAGGCAAAGGCCGCGAATGCGGGTAACGAAGTCGGATATATCGACATCGGCCTGAATGACATCGCTCGCCCCCGCCTTGAGCAGGGCTTCACGGCGCAGCCGGTAGGGTGTGCCGGCTTCCAGCCTGAACTGGGCGAGGACCGGTGGGCCGAGACGCGCCGCTTTGGCAAGCGCATTCTCGAAGGCGTCCCGTTTCCCGTCGCCGTCGAGCAGTACGAGCACGTCTATACCGGCGACGTCGACGGCCGAGAGATCCTGCGGGAGAATGCGGGACTGAATGTGATGAGCCGACAGGCTGGACATCAGAACGGCCGTCGCGGTCCCAATAAGCCCCACCGTTCTGGTTGGCGCGACCGTGGGGTCGGCATTTCGCTCGCTCGCACTCATTGATGTTCGTTCCCCCGATTTTTCCGCGGCTCGCTCAGGCAATTGGGCAAAACGCAATCCATGCGACCGCAGCAAAGAACATCACATGTTAATTATCGCCGTATAAATGACAAAATCTGTAAGCGGGCGACCGGCGCAATTCGTTGACCGCCCCGGAAAAAAACGCATTATGCAATATTCGAATTTGACGAAGATATCCCTTTAATTGCGTGAGTTGTTGATGTTGAGAGGGCTAATTCTGGTCGGTTCATTAGCCCTCGTTGTTTTGATAGCGGCTATTGGCTACCTGACACTCGAGGCTTGCGCCATCAGGGCGCCGTTTCAGCTTCCGTGGCTGACGCTGTGTGCCGACCCGGCTCAGACGGAAGCTGAAGACGTGCTGGCTGCGCTGACGGACGAAAACCAGGCGTTGCAACGCGAGATATTCCTGCTCGAGCGCAATCTCGGCGGTATGCAATGCGAGGCGGAATTCGACGTCGCCCAGTTGGCCCCTCCGGTCGTCGCCACCGGGCCGGTTGAAGATGCGCCAATCGACGCCGAGGCCTGGGAAACGGGCGATGTGGGGTTGCTCGATGGGTGCTGGGAACTCGATTCCGATCTGCGGGTGGAAAATGTCTCGACCGGGGCCCTGACCCATTTCACGCAGTGGAACATGTGCTTCGATGCGTCCGGCAGTGGCCGGGAACGCATGGCGGCAACCGATGGCACGGCCTGCGAGGGCGCCGTTTCCGGTGCGTTCGACGGCAGTGGAGCGCTTAGCATCCGCGAGCCCGGCAATCTCAGTTGCTCCAACGACTCGTATATCTATCAGCGCGATCTGCAGTGCTCCCTCGGTGTCGACGGGCGTGCCATCTGCAATGTCCAACAGCCTGAGCTTGGACGTCATTCGACCGTGCGGCTGCGCCGCTCGGCACGGGGGGAACTCTAGAATTGGCCGATCACTTCCTGACCAAATCACAAGTCAATCTCGCACAGTGCCTGCCATTTGCGAGTGGGCTGGCGCTCGATAGCCATGCGGCCCTCAAGTCCCTGCTCCGCAGCCGGGTTTCGGAAAGCGCCGCATCGCTCTTTGCCGAGCCGCTGGTCAGTCGCGGCAATGATATCGCCGAGCCAAGCATCAGCTGGTATACCGACATGCCGGGCGAAGGCCGGCTGCTCTCGGAGCTGGAAGAGCAGGATCGCGCCAGGATCGACGCCATTCTGAGCAGCGAGCTGCGTGCCATGCGCGGCCTCCTGGCTGATCCGGAAGACGGCGCGCTGATGGCGGCGGCACTGCATCTGGCCAATTCGCCCAGGGGCGATATCTGGGTGGTCGATGGCCGGCCGGTGATCATCAACTGGGGCATGCTGCCCGAAGGTGGCGGGCTGGACCAGGAGAGCCGCACCGCCCAGTTCGGCGCGACGCTCGGCCGCTACCTGCCGCTGTCCGCAGCCCCGCCGCTGAACGAAGCCGAACGCCGGGCGCGCATCGACCTCGTGGGTGGCGCCGAGCCGAAGTCGGCCGCACCCGAGACGCCCGCGCCGCAGACGGCGCCCGTCGCGCCGCCTCCGGCTGCCGTTATTGCCGCCGCGGCGCCTGTCGCCAGCGTGGCGCCGACCGTGGTACGCGAGCAGACCGAACCCCGGCGCGGCGTGCCGATAATCGCCTGGCTGCCCTTGCTCATCTTGCTGCTCATCAGCGCTGGCCTGCTGATCTGGCTGCTGCTGCCAAACAGCCGCATCTTTCCGGCCTATGATGCCGACCGAGCGATCGAGACCGAGGCCGCCGCCGGGCTGGCGCGTAGCGTAAACGACGCCCTGCGTGAACGCCTTGCCGACCTGCGGGACGCGCGCGACGGAGCCATGTGCCGCGCCGACGGTACGCTGGTGCTGCCCGATGGCATGACGGTAGACGGCCTGCTGCCGCTGGATCCGGTTAATCCCGCCGACGCCCCAGGCATGGCGGCGCCCGCCAGCGCAACGCCGATACTGCCGCCCGATCCGGGTCGGGTTCAGGTGCCGCAGAGCGCCCCGACCACCGACGGGGCCGGTGATGCGGGCGAGACCGGAGATGTCTCGCTGCTCGAGATGATTGAAAGCCGCACGGTCATGGTCATTGCCGATGGCGCCGATTCCCTCGGCACCGGCTCGGGCTTCTTCATTGCGCCGGACCTGGTCGTCACCAATCACCATGTGGTTGAGAGCGCCGCCGAGGGTGGTCTGTTCGTGACCAACCGTGCCCTCGGCCGGCTGCATCCGGCACAACTCGTCAAGGCGGCGGGACCGTTTGAGGCGGTGGGCGCCGACTTTGCGCTGCTGCGCGTGCCCGGTGTCCAGAGCTCATACTTCGGCCTGCTCGATGCCGACAGCTCGCTCAAGCTGCAAAGCGTGGTTGCGGCAGGCTATCCGGGGGACGTGCTTGAAACGGACAACGCCTTCCAGTCGCTGCGCGAAGGCAATTCGGGGGCCGTTCCGGATCTGACGGTGACCGATGGCACCATCAATGCCGAGCAGTCGCTGACGGACTATACCCATGCCGTCGTCCATTCCGCGCCGATTTCGCGGGGCAATTCGGGCGGGCCGCTGATCGACATGTGCGGTCGCGTTGTGGGGGTGAATACTTTTGTGCGGCAGGGCGATCTGCGCAACCTCAACTTCGCGCTTAGCATTCGCGATCTCGTCGCCTTTCTCGGTGATACTGGGGCCGCGCCCGTGGTTGAGACCCACGCCTGCGAACCGCGCCTGCTGCGTCCGGCAGCGCCGGCGAGCGAGCCGGACGATGCCGCTGCGACAGCGCCCGCCGAGGCCGACGCTCAGGCGGCCCCAGCGGAGGACGCGGCTCCGGCCGCGCCGGAAGCGGCGCAGGGCGGCATTCCCAATTTCGGGCTGAACAGCCCATCGGGCTCGTAGGACCGGCACGATGTTCGAGGCATTTCTCGTTACCAGTTCGTCCGAGGGGCTCCGCGCGCTGGGCCAGAAGGAACAACGTTCCTACGAATTGATCACGGACGCGGTCCGCGATCGGCTCGGCTCGAAACATGCCAATCTCTTCGGCGAAGCCGTGCCGACCGTGCACGGGGACCAGTACGACTGGTATGCGCCGGTTTCGGGCAAGGCCGAGCCGATGTTGCGCCTGGACGCAGCGCAACAGGCCGAGGCGCGTCTTCTCCTCGACTCTCTCGTCGGAGACATCCTGCGGGAGGCGGCTAGGCTCAAGGCCATGCGCAGCCTCGACGATGTGCGGCTTGGCGAGGCGCTGGAAAACGCCGTGCGCGTGCCGGGCGATGAGCATGTCTATATCGTGCAGGCCGCAGACGGTCTGCAGCCGGTGCTGGTGAACTGGGCCTGGACCAGCGACGAACAACGCGCGGTACGCGGCGTGCTGAGCGGTGTAGACCCCCGCCTCGCCGCCATGCCGGTTGCGGCCGGCCGTGACGGCCCGGCCGTCGCGGCGTTGCCGCCCCACGCGGTCGGCGCAACGGTGACCGAAGCGCCGCCGGATCGCCGTGGATGGGGTTGGCTTTGGTTGCTGATCGGGCTCGGCTGGCTGCTGCTGGCCATTCTCATTGCGACGATCATCCTGCTGCTGGTCCGCCCTTGTGGGCTGGCGCTTCCCTTCGGCCTCAATTTCTGTCCGCCGGTGGCGACAGTATCGAGCGTCGCGGCGGAGACGGGCGAACTCGAAAACCAGATTGCCGCGCTCGAGCGGCAGTTGGCAGATGCCGATCGGGCCTGCCAGCCGCCCGAGCCTCTGCCGGCCCCCGTTGCGGAACCAGCGCCCGTGGCGCCGCCTGTCGACGAGGAACTGGAAGAGCGCATGGAGAATAGCGGGGCGACGCGCGGGGAACTGACCTTCACGCTCGCCTGGGACGATATGGCCGATGTCGACCTGATGGTGACCTGTCCGGCCGGGCAGACCGTGTCCTATCGCGAGCGCAATGCCTGTGGTGGCTCGCTCGATGTCGACAGCAATGCGAGCGACCCACGCGCCGACCCGATAGAGAATATCTACTTTTCTCAGCCGGCGCCCGGCGCCTACCAGGTGCGCGTCAATCTCTATGCCCAGCGCAATACCGGGCCGGTCCATGGCTTCCGCCTGACCATCCAGGACGGCGACCACTATGAGACCTATCAGGGGCAGGTGACGCCCTCGAACGAAGACTGGACGATGACCTATACCCGCAGGGGGCAAGAATGACGCTCAACAAGACCCAACTCCGCCCGCTGGTATCCTGGCGCGACGAGGTCACGCTGGTCCCGTTCTCGGGGATCCAGATTTTCGATTTCGGCTTTCGTTTCGACGACCTGCCGACACGCCCTGCCGGGTTTATCGAACGGGTGCTTGGCGCGGATACGGCCAGCGCGGAAGCCGACGAGGCGAGCAAGGAACGTATTCTCATCCCGCTCTCGGGCGACAAGGAGGTCGATGCGGAAATCGAGGCGGCCGGTCGCTTCGACGACGATCTCTATTCGATTCGGCCGGAGGCCGCGCTTGAGCCCTTCCTCGAAAAATGGGTGCCCGTGCCGGTGCTGCGGCTCAAGAGCGAGCGCGGCGCGGCGGGCGAGGAGCGTTATGATCCAGGCCCGTCGAGCTGGGCGCGCATGCGCACGGTGGAACTCGAAACGCCCGATCCGGAAACCGGTCACACGCACCGCGTTCAGCTCGCCATCGATACAACGCTGATCGCGGAGGCGCAGGAGCGCCACTATGTGGCGCCGGAGCGGGCGGATGCCGAGGAGCCTCGCGATTTCCGGCTGGTGGCCAATCCGGCCCATATGGATTGGTTCCTGCGCCGGCTGGAGCGGGACGTGGACGGAAACGTGCTCGACCTGCAGCACTGGGTTTCGGACTGGCTGAAGGAAATTTTCCTGGCCTTCATGCGCAATGCCAATCCCGGCAAGCAGGTTTCCGAAAGCACGCTCAAGCATCTCTTCGAGCATTGGGCGCGCTATCTGGCCTATCTCAAGCTCGTGGAAGGCGCGGTGAAGCCTCCGCGCATGCGCTTCGTCAACACCATCACAAAGCGCGACGCGACGACGCCGGTCGATGTCGATCTGGTGCTCGATGTCGGCAACAGCCGCACCTGTGGCATCCTGATCGAGCGGTTCCCCAGCGAATCCCGTGTCGATCTCGTACGGTCGTTCCCACTGGAAATCCGCGACCTGTCGCGGCCCGAGCTGCACTATTCGGGCCTCTTCGAAAGTCGCGTGGAATTTGCCGAGCAGAAGTTCGGCGATGACCGCTATTCGAGCCGGTCGGGGCGGCGCACGGCGTTTATGTGGCCGGGCTTCGTTCGCGTTGGACCCGAGGCCCTGCGCCTGGTGCAGGGCGAGGAGGGGACCGAAACGGCCTCGGGCCTGTCCTCGCCGAAGCGCTACCTCTGGGACAGCGACGTGCGGCAGCAGGACTGGCGCTTTCACAATCATTTCGACCCCAACAACCTGCCCAAGAGCGTGCGCGCCGCCATGCGCCATCTCAACGAGGCCGGTGACGTGATCGAGCAGGTGCGCCACGAGGAGGACCGGCGCCTCCGGGCACGCGGGCGCATCTCGGTCAATCGCGCGATACGGCCGCGCTTCTCACGCTCATCGCTCTTTGGCTTCATGTTGGCGGAGCTGTTTTCCCACGCCCTGGTGCAGGTCAACGATCCGGCTTCCCGCGCCCGCCGGGCGCAGTCGGACCTGCCACGGCGACTCAACCGCATCATCCTGACCCTGCCGACGGCCACCACCGCGCAGGAACAGGCCATTATGCGGTCCCGCGCCGAGGGCGCGCTGCGTCTCGTCTGGGCAGTGCTGGGTGCGGACGAAACCGAAACCACTATTTCGCAGCGCCCCGAACTGATCGTGCAGTGGGACGAAGCGAGCTGCACCCAGCTTGTCTATCTGTACAGCGAGTTGACGCAGAAATTCGATGGCCGCATCGATTCCTTCCTGACGCTCAAGGGGCAGCCGAGGCTTCGTCCCGGCGCCAGCGAGCCGGCCCCGAGCCTCAGGCTCGCCTGCATCGATATCGGCGGCGGCACCACGGACCTGATGGTCACCACCTATTGGGGCGAGGCCAATCGTGTGCTGCATCCGCAGCAGACATTTCGCGAGGGGTTCCGGGTGGCTGGCGACGATCTCGTGCAGCGCGTCATCGGCTCTATCATTCTCCCGCGACTGCAGGAGTCCATCCAGGCGGCCGGAGGCCGCTTCGTGGCTGAGAAGATGCGCGACCTCTTCGGCGGCGATATTGGCGGGCGGGACCAGCAACTGGTGCAGAAGCGCCGGCAGTTTTCGCTACGCGTGCTGATGCCGCTGGCCGTGGCCGTACTCGGTCACAGCGAGAATGCCACCGAATTCGAGCGTTTCGATCTCTATGTGGGGTCGAGCCTCGGCCTTGCACCCGGCGAGGGGACAGCCGCGCGCGGCAGCGGGGCGGGCGATCCCATTCCCGAACAAGTCCTCAACTATATCGAAGGCGCGGCCCGCGAAGTGGGGGCCTCCGACTGGCGCCTGGCGGATGTGGTGCTGCCGATATCACGCGAGGATGTCGACGCTATCGCCCGCGAAGTCTTTCAGAAGGTCCTGGGCAACATGGCCGAGGTGCTCGACCATCTCGGCGTCGATATCCTGCTGCTCACCGGCCGGCCGTCCAGGCTACCCGCGGTTCGGGCGATTCTTGAAGAAATGCTCGTCATCCCGCCGCAGCGGCTGATCTCGATGCATCGTTACCGCACCGGCCGCTGGTATCCCTTCCGCGATCCGGTCAGCCAGCGTATCGGCGATCCCAAGAGCACCGTCGCGGTCGGCGGCATGCTGATCGCGCTCTCGGAAAACCGCATTCCCAACTTCAAGGTGAGTACGTCCGCATTCCAGATGGCGTCCACCGCCCGCTATGTCGGAGAGATGGACACGAGCGGCCAGATTCTCGACGAGCGGGTGATGTTCGCGGACGTCAACCTCGACCAGAAGTCCGGTGGCGCCACCTCCAAGACCATCAGCATGTTCTCGCCCATTCACATCGGTTCACGGCAATTGCCGTTGGAACGCTGGACGACCACGCCGCTCTATCGGCTCGACTTCGCCAATGCCGCGGCACAACGGCGCCCGACACCGATCAAGGTGACGTTCGAGCGCTCCGACTTCGACGATGGCGATGCCAATGACTCGAGCGAGGAAAAACTTCGCCGCGAGGCCCTGCGCGAAGCCTTTGTCATTACCGACGTAGAAGACGGGGTGGGCGATCCCATGAAGAAGACCGACGTCAGCCTGGCGCTGCACACGCTGGGCTTTGACGATGACTACTGGATCGATGCAGGCGTATTCCAATACTAGGTGACAAGATGACCACTCAGGAACAACTGGCAAACCGCTGCGTCGACGTGGCCGAACTGGCGAAGTCCGCGGTCGAATGGATTGTCGACGAAGACAATGCCGAGCTTGTCGGCCTGCAGCGCAAGTCGCTGGTGCGGATGCTGCGCAAGAGCACGCGAAGGGCGCAGAAACTGGCCAGGTCGGCCCGCACCAAGATGAGCGTCAGCGTGTTTGGCCCCAGCCAGGCCGGCAAGTCCTTCCTCGTCTCGGTTCTGGCGCGCCCGGCAGGCGGCCGGCTGGTGTCCGACTTCCCTGGGCCGGGTGGCCGCATGGACTATATCAGCGAAATCAATCCGGTAGGCGAAGGCGAATCCACCGGTCTGGTGACGCGCTTCACCATGACCAGGGAACCGTGTCCCGAAGGGTTCCCGATCAAGCTGGTGCTCCTGAGCGAAGCGGATGTCGCCCGCACCCTTATCAACAGCTTCTACATGGACGGCGACCAGTCCGAAGTGCCGCCCGAGCCTGCCGAAATCACGCAGCACCTCGACACGTTCCGGGGTAAATGCGGCGCCGACGTGCCCGGCATGAGCTTCGAGGAAGTGCTGGAGATCGCCGAATACGTCAACGGCACTTTCGGGCGCACGGCCTTTTCCGCATCCCTGCGGCCCTTCTGGGACGAGGCGGCAAGCATTGCGCCGGGCCTGTCGGTGCGGGACCGTGCGGCCTTTTACGAAATCCTCTGGGGCGGCCACAAGGAACTGACAGGGCTCTATGTCCAACTGGCCGAGGCACTGGGCAAAATCCAGAATGCGGAGATGGTACATGTGGGCCTCGACGCACTGACGCCGCGCGAGTCCTCTATTATCGATGTCAAGACGCTGCACGGTTTGAACGGCGATGGCGGGGGAGATTTGCTCGCCCTGCGGTTGCCATCGGGCATGACGGCGAGTCTGCCGCGCGCCGTGGTCTGTGCGCTGGCGGCCGAACTGGTCATGCCGATGGTAGACCAGCCATCGGACATTTTCGCGGAGACTGACCTTCTCGATTTCCCCGGCGCTCGCAATCGTTTCGAGCAGCCGCTTAAGGTAACGCTTTCAAAGCCGGACAAGCTCCCCGAACTGCTGTTGCGCGGCAAGGTGGCCTATCTCTTCGACCGCTATGTGGAAAACCAGGAAATCACCTCGATGCTGCTCTGCGTGCCGGACAGCAACATGGAAACGCTGGATTTGCCTGGCCTGGTCGACAACTGGATTGCCCTGACGCACGGCACGACACCTGCTCAGCGCGCGCAGACCAACTGCATTCTGTTCTTCGTCATGACCAAGTTCGACAAGCACCTCGGCGACTCCGCCTCGGGCGGGGAGGAGGAATTGCGGTTCGATCGCCGGGTGAAGGCCTCGCTGCTTGAAAAGTTCGGCCGCGGTACCGACGCCTGGGTCAAGGAATGGTCGCCGGGAAAGCCGTTCCAGAACTGCTACTGGCTGCGCAATCCGAACTATTTCGTCGAGGGCCTGATCGACTATGACGCCGATATGCAGGAGCTTGGCATCAAGCCCGAAAAGGCGGAGCGTATTGCAGAGCTAAAGGCCGGCTGCCTGGTCGCGCCCAATGTCCAGAGGCATTTTTCCAACCCCGACATCGCGTGGGAAGCTGCGCTCAAGACCAACGACGGCGGCGTTGGCTACCTCATCGAGCAACTGACCAAGGTCTGCAAGCCGGACAGCAAGATCAAGCAGATCACCGCCCAGCTCGACCGGTTGGTTAACGACGTGCGCGGCGAAATTGGCCGTTTCCACATCTCGGACGACATCGAACAACGTATCCAGGAGAAGCGAAAGGCGGCCGGGGAATTGATCGATGGCCTCGAGGCGGCTTTCCGGCGCCACCGGTTCGGCGCCTTCCTCAGCGCCCTCATGGTCGATCAGGATACGCTGCGCGACCGGATTGCCCGCGTGCCGAGTTCGGTGCGCATCAGTCGGGCGGTTTCGGCTGCCGTGGCTGCGCCGGTTCCGGGCGCTTCGCCCGGCGCACCTGCAGCGCTGGCCAGGCCGGGGGCAGGGCTGCTCAGGCCCGGCGCGGCGCCGGCGCCGGCCGTTGCGGACAGCGTTCCAGTCGACACCGCCGTCACGCCGGAAATCCGGACCATGACGCTCGAGGCCTTTCAGGCGGAAACCTCGGTCGAGGTATGGATCGAGGGCCTGAAGCGCTTTCGCGACGATGTGGATACGTTGCGCAGCTTTGGCCTGACCGAAGAGAGCGTCGCCAATGCCAGCGCGGAACTGTCCCACGCAGTTCGCCGCAGCGGCGTGGTGGACGCCATCCAGGACCAGCTTCGTGCGATGAATTTCGGTCTGACGGTAGACAAGCAGGCCGAGCCCGCATCGATCGTCTGCGCCGAACGGATCAACAAATTTGTCACTGCCCTTGGTACGGAATCCATGGTGGACAAGGACAAGCCGTCCGTACCCCTGCCAGATGGAAGCGCCCGCATCGTGTTCGAACCACGCCACCATTCCGAGACCGCGGACGATCTGCCGGCCCTCGGCCGCCCCGCCGCAGAAGAGTTCTGGACCGACTGGGTCTTTGCGCTCGATGCCATGTTCGAGGCGAACGCCCGCGATACCGGCAACGGCAAGATCAACATCGAGCAGAACCTGCGCATCGGCAAGATCATAAGGGGTCTGGACGGCGAGGAGCCCCGCCCGTGAACCTGACCGTCAAGCCCGATCCGAAGCGACCATCCGGCGGCTATGCCGTCCTCGAAGGCGATATTCCCGGCGAAGAGGCCTGGGTGGCTGTCTTCAACACCTTCAGCGAACGCTTCCTTGGCCAGCATGGCTGGCAATCGGCCAGGATTGAATTCGGCCCCTATCCGGTCGAGCGCTCCGGCGGCGGATCGGCCATCGTGATCGGGCCGGAAATCGTCAATCACATCGAAGAATATGCCGTACTGCGCCTGCAGATCGGCACCTTGGCCGCGACGGTCAACTGGCCCGATACCATCCAGGACCGGCCGGGTGCCGCCATGATCGGCGGTATCCGCGCCGTCGAGGGCAAGCCCGGCGCCGCACCGCGCCAGCGTGTGGTGGTTTACGACGAATCCCTGCCGGAAGAACGTCCGCTGCATGATGAGGCGGTCGAGGAGGACGTCGCCCAAGGCGGTGGAGAGGGCGAGGAAATCGACCTGGTCCAGGCCGAAACACCCATCGAGGCACCCAAAAAGCGGCGGGTCTGGCCCTGGCTGCTGCTCCTGTTCTTGATCCTGGCAGCGGCGGCCATCGCGGTCTGGTTCTTCCTGCTGCAGCCGCGGCCAGCAGAGGAAGCGGCTGCCGAGACTGCGCCGATTGAAGAAGAGCTGGTCCCGGCGGAGCCGGCGACCGAGCAACCATCCGCCCCCGAAGCGGCTGTTGTGCCGCCGCCGGAACCGGTCGCGATGGACAATTGTGCTTCCGAATCGCTGCGGGCGCTTGCCGGGCAGCCCTTTGCCGGCGCGCTTGAAACCGTCATTTCCTGCGGCAGCGCGGTGACGCCGGACATGGCCCTGTCCCTGATCGAAAGAGCGGCCGCCGAGGAGGATGCTTCGGCCCTCTATATCTTCGGCCAGCTCTACGACGGCCGTTCAGAGGTGGATGGCATAGAAGATGACATTGGCCTCACCTTTTCCGACAGCCCGGCGCAGGCTGCCGAATATTATGCCCGAGCCGCAACTGCTGGTTCGACCGAGGCGAATGAAGCGCTCCTGGTCGTCTGCGGACGGTTGGAACAGATGAGCGACACGCTGGCGCAGAACGCCCTTGAGGAGCATTGCCCGTCATGATCACCATGCCAAAGACGTTTCGTCGCTTCACCAATGCCACGGCGATTTCGCTGGCGATGGCGCTCATTCCGGGGGCGGCCGGGGTGGTGGCGCAGGAGCGGCCCCTTCTGATAGAGGGTACACAGACGCTTTATCAGCGCGTGCTGACCCGGCCGGGCGCGACGCTCCGCGATGAGCCGGGTGAGGAGGAAGGCGAGGCGCTTCCTGCCTTTCAACCGCTCTATGTCTTTATGCGACAGGATGGCTGGTCCCAGGTGGGCCACTCTGCATCGGCGGCGCCGGTGGGCTGGGTCGACAATACTCAGGTCATCGAGTGGAACCAGAATATCGTCGCTGCCTTCACCAACCCGGCCAATCGCAAGCGGCAGTTCCTTTTCCGTACCGAGGAGGCGCTGCGGGCGCTGATGGAAAGCGAGGCCCTGCGCCCGATGCAGGACGCGCTGATCGAAAAGGCGGCCAGCGGACTCATCGCGCCGGAAGATAATGTGGTGGCGGCCGAGCCCGAAAATTTCGTCAATATCCAGGACGAACTCTACATCATGCCCATCCTCGACTATGTCGAGGATGTCCATCCGCTCAACTATGACGACAATCTGATTATGCACGTCGCGTCGGCCGCGTTGCACGAAGAACTGCCCATGCCGGAAGAGCCCGCTACGACCGGCGAATTCGATGCTGGCGTGGTCTTCGTTCTCGACACCACGCGTTCGATGGGGCCTTACATCGGTCGCACCCGCGACGCCCTCGAGCAGATCATCAACGACGTGCGCGGCACGGATGTGGGCGACCGCATCAATTTTGGCGCCATCGGCTTCCGCGACAGCGTTGAAGCAGTGCCTGGGCTCGAATACCGAACCAAGGTGATCGTCGAACTGGCACGCCGTGACGACCAGACGCCGGTACTTGCGGCGGTACAGGAAGCGACCCAGGTGGCGGAGGCCAGTTCTCCGGGCTTCAACGAGGACAGCCTCGCTGGCGTCGAGGACGCTATCGAGATCGATCAGTGGCTGTCCGGAAGTGCCGATCCCTTCGATGGTCGCTACATCATTCTGGTGACCGATGCCGGCCCCAACGATGTCAACGACCCGCTCACCCGCTCCCGGATCGGCGCCGCCGAACTGCAGAGCATGGCGAGGGAGAAGGGCATCGTGGTCATGACCCTTCACCTCAAGACCGCCGATGGCGGGCAGGCCAATCACGAATATGCGGCCGAGCAGTATCGTCAGTTGTCGCGTTTCGACGACGGGCAATATTACTACCCCATTGAGAACGGCTCCGAAGACGCCTTCGAGCAGACCGTGACCCTGTTGGTCACGGCGCTGACGGATCATGTTCGCGCTGCGCTCGGAGAAGAGTCCGTGCTGAGCGAGGAAGAAACCGGCGACGACCTTGTCGAACTCGGACGGGCCATGCGGCTTGCCTATCTCGGCGCCCGTGAAGGGACGCGCGCGCCGGCCGTGTTCGATGGCTGGGTTTCCGAGCGGGCCATCGAGGATCCGCGCGCTCTGACCATCAAGCCACGCCTGCTGATCACCAAGAACGAACTGGCCACCATGGCCGAGCTGACCGAGAACATCGTGCGCATTGGCGAGAGTACCCGCGAACAGGACGACGCGACGGCTTTCTTCGACCAGCTTCAGGGCGTGATCGCAACCATGGCGCAAAACCCCGACAACCTGCTCGCGGCCGATGCCGGCACGATCGGCGGCGCGCTGGAATATCTGGAGCGGCTGCCCTATCGCAGCCCCATCCTGGCCATCGATTCCCGCCGCTGGGGCGAAAGCGCCATGGTGCGTCGCGGCATACTCGACGTCTTGCGGCAGAAACTGGTGCTCTATCGCAAGTGGCTGTTCGACCAGACGGTATGGACCGAACTCTACGAGGGCGCGCCGGACGGCGAGTGGGTCTTCGCCATGCCCTTCGACGTACTGCCCTGACCTGGCGCCATGAAAACGACAATCGTCGCCGACGGAGTGCGGGTGTCGCTGCGTGACCGCGAGCGCAGCTTCACCCTGGCTATAGACGGGCTTGAAATCTATCCCGGTCAGGCGGTGGGGCTGACCGGTGCCAGCGGCACCGGCAAGACACTGCTGCTCGAAGTGCTCGGCCTGCTCAAGCGGCCCGATCCGGTCGGCTTCTATGGGTTTCTTGATGGCGAAGACTTTGTCGATCTTGCCGGATTGTGGCGCAGGCGCTGGAAGGGCGGGGCCATCGCCCATGCGCGCGGCAATCACTTCGGCTTCGTGCCGCAGAGTGGTGGCTTGCTGCCGTTCTACACGGTGCGGGAAAACATCGCGCTCAGCCAGAAGATCAGCGGGCGGGAGGATGCGGGGTTTGTCGACACCCTCATCGCCCGGCTCGGCTTGCAGGATCTGGCAAGGCTCCGCCCGCACCAGCTCTCCATCGGTCAGCGGCAAAGGGCCATCATCGCCCGCGCTCTGGCCCATCGGCCGGTGATGGTCATTGCCGACGAACCAACGGCGGCGCTTGACCCGGCCAACGCCGCCGGCGCGATGGACCTGCTGCTCGAGATGGTGCAGCGGCAGGGTGCCGCCCTGATCGTTTCGTCGCATGATGTGGACATGCTCGACAGCCTGCCCTTGCAGCGCTTTCATCTCGAGCCCGACCGCGACGTGGCGGCCGGCGACGCGGGTAGTGTGCTCGTGCGCCAGCCTGTCGGGAGCTAGCGCCATGCTCTTGCTGGGACTGGCGCTGCGCGACCTGCGGCGCGACTGGGTTTACCTCTTCTGCAACGTCGCCATGCTGGTTGGCGTCATCGTGCCGCTGCTGCTGCTGTTTGGGGTGCGCAACGGCGTCTATGAGGCATTGATCGGCCGGCTGCTGACAGACCCCACCGTGCTGCAGATCGATACGCGCGGCAATCATTCCTTCACCGAGGACGATGCGGCCGAGGTGCGCGCCATGGACGGTGCCGGCTTCGTGACTCTGAAGACGCGCAGCCTCTTCGATTTCATCAATGTGCGCCCCGAGGGCGGTCGGCAGGTGCGGGACGCTCTGCTTTCGCCCAGTGGCGGCGGCGACCCCATGCTGCCCGTCGAAGCGCTGGGTGCGGGGGAGGTCGCCTTGAGTGCGGGCCTTGCCAAGGCGATAGACATTGCGCCCGGAGCGCGGGTCGAACTCATAACACAGGCCCCCGAGCGGGCGCGGCAACTGGTGCTGGTGGCCGACGTCGTGGCGATCGTGCCCGAAAACGTGCTCAGTGGCCGCACCGTTCTTGCCGATATCGAAGTGCTGGACCTGGTCGAGGCCTTTTATGATCAATATGCCCTGCCCGAGCACGGCATTACCGAGGGGCGGCCGCTGGCGCAGCGTGTCAAGGATTTCGAGGGGCTGCGGGCCTTCGCTACGAGCCTCGAAGCGATCGCGCCCCTGCAGGAGGCGATAGAGGCGCGCTTCGGCATCGCCACGACATCGCGCAGCGGCGAGGTGGCGCGCGTGCTTGGGCTCGGACGAAATCTGGGGCTGGCACTCCTGCTGACCACGTCCGTCGCGGGGTTGGGACTGGCCTCGGCGCTGGTCGCCAGCTTCTGGACCGAGGCGGCGCGCAAGCGTTATACCCTCGCCAACCTGGCGCTTCTGGGGCTTACCCCGGCCGGCCTGCTGCTGTTTCCGGTGGTGCAGGCCGCAGCGATGGCCGTTCTGGGCATCGCGGCTTCGTTTTCGCTGTTTGCCTTGGCCGCGCAGATGGCCGAGCATCTGTTCGAGACGGGGCTCACGAGTTCGGGAGGCCTGGTGGTGATTACGCCCCCACAGGGCGCGGCCATTGTCCTTGCCATTCTGGGCCTCGTCGTCGTTACGTCCTTTGCCGCCGCCTGGCGGGCGCAGCGGACCGATCCAGCCATCGTTCTGAGGGGAGGATAGCATGTCGAGACTACCGGTCCTGTCGGGCGCGATCTGCCTTGCCATCGGCTTCGGTGCCCCGGTCTTGTCTCAGGAGATCACCTGGCCGGTCGAGCTTTACGATCCCGCTGGTGCCGCCGAAACGCCGGTGCCAGCGGACCTGGTGCTGCCCATGCCCTGCGGGGGCGCCATGGCGTTCCAGAAGGTGGCGGTGCCGGTCAATATCGCCGATCCCCTCGATGACCGCCGCATTCGCGTCGGGCAGTCGCAGGCCGAAAGCGGCTTTGCCGATTATCTGCGTTCCGAATATATTCGTGGCGCCTTCGATGATCCGGCCGAAGGGGTCTCCTACTACTACATCGCCCGCTATGAGCTGACACAGGGTCAGTATGCGGCTTTGTCGGGCAATTGCGCCGAACCGTCGCGGCGCGACCGCATCGCGAAAGGCGGGCTGTCCTGGTTTGACGCCGTTTCGCTCTCCCAGGCCTATTCGGAATGGCTATATGCCGAGGCGCGCGACGCGCTGCCGAGCCAGGCGGGCGCCGTCGCCTATGTGCGGCTGCCCACCGAGGTCGAGTGGGAATATGCGGTACGCGGTGGCGCGCGGGTCGATCCCGCCATCTTCCCGGCGCGGCGGTTTTTCGGCGATGGCGACTTGGGCGCCTATGCGGTGCATGTCGCTCCCGGCGCGGGCCGCGGCGAAGTCACGGCCGTCGGCCTGCGGGCGCCCAATCCGCTGGGCCTCTACGATGTTTACGGCAATGCCGAGGAGCTGCAGCTCGAGCCCTTTCGATTGAACGCGGTTGGGCGGCCTCACGGCCAGACCGGCGGGCTCGTCACGCGCGGTGGCTCGGCGCAATCGGCCGCCGAGCAGATCTACAGTGCCCAGCGCTCGGAATACCCATTGTTCAGCCCGGTGGATGGCAAGGCGCTGGCCAGCGAGGTCTTCGGGCTCCGCCTCGTGCTGACAACGAATATTGCTGGTTCGGACGAGACCGTCGCTGCGATCCACGACCGCTGGGTGGAGCTGGCCGATGCGCCGGCACAGGACGAAGCCGATCCGCTGGCCAATCTTGCCGGACTGATCGAGGACGAATTGGACCCTCGCCGGCAAGAGGCGCTCACCGCGCTGCAGCACGAGTTCCGCACGGCGCAGGCAGCGGCGGAGGCGGCGCTGAACGAGGCGGCCAAATCGACCCTGCTGAGCGGCGCGGCCTTTGTCGGTGCCTTGGTCGACGGCAACGCCGAAATTCAGCGTCAGCAGGACAATGTCCGCGCCTTCGTCGACCGGATAAGGGTCAGTACCCCCGAGCAGCAGGTGAGTCTCACGGCGCAGGCCGAGATTATCGTGGCTCGCATGGAGGGCCTCCGGCAGGTGCAGCGCACCTATCTGCTGTCATTCCGCAGCGCCCTCGAGACCCTTGTGGAAGAATTGCCGCCCAGCCAACGCGAGGCGGCATTCCAATTGCTGACCGACGAACTGTCCCAGGCGGGGCAGGGCCGGGTCTCCGGGCTCCTGCAATCGTTCTGGAACGATCTCGAGACCTATCTGACCCGGCCGGACATGAGCGACGGGGATTTGCTGGCTCTGGCACTGGCGTCGTGAGACGGCCGGTTCAGTGCCGGCTCAGGATATGGCTGCTGACGGCGTCGACATAGCGCCACAGCGTCTGGGCCTGTTCGGAGGTGACGACACCGTGCGCGGCTGCCTGGCGAATGACGTCGGTCACCTCCCGGGGCTGCAGATGGTCGGCATTGAAGCGGGCCCCGCCGTAGACCGCCTGGGCAATCGGCGCCAGGCTCTGCAGATCTTCGGCGCATTGCCCGCCGACGATTGCTCCCCGGACCACGCTGCCCGCGGTTCCACCGATAAGCGCCCCCACGATGCCGTTCCCGCCGAGCTTTCGATCCAGCCAATAGCCGGCGGCCGCCGTGGCGACGGCCTCTCCCATGGCCCTGAGGGACTCGAAATCTTCAAAAAGCACTTCATGGAGCACGCGGTCGGCACAGAAATGGTGCCTGATGCTACCCGCACAGGCGCGGATTTGTCCCAGCGCGTCACCATAGGATACCGGCACGCTCATCGCATCGCCCGTGGCAGATAGCGCTGCGGCAAGGGTCACCTGGCCAGATGACAAGGCAAGGTGAACGTTGCATCCCTCAATCCGATAGCCGGACACCTGGGCCTGCGCCACAGGCGCGGTGCCAAATCCCACCAGGACGGTCAGAAAAGCGGCGACAAGACAATCTTTCAGCGGTTTCATCGTGCACTCCCAATATGTGAGTGCAGCCTAGGGCCATTTTGTCGGCTACTGAAATGACAGAGCTTGTGATCCCCACCTATGGAGAGACACCACCGCGATGCTGATTGAGGAGGATTGGCTGGGGAACCTGGATTCGAACCAAGATTGACGGAGTCAGAGTCCGCTGTTCTACCGTTGAACTATTCCCCAGCAAGGGATCCGGGCTAGGGCCCGGCGGTATGGCGGGAGGCGTGTGACGCGTCCGGCGCGGGCACTGCATAGACAATGCGGATTGAGATTGCAAGCGCATCCGACATGGCGGCCGCGCGTGACGCTGGCATTGCGCTTGGCGCCCCCTTGCACTACCGTCATTGGCGACACGCAATGAAGAGTGCGCTCGGGCGCGACTGGCTTGGCCAGTTCTGGCGACCGCGCACGACAGGAGATTTCTGTGACCGATTCCGATCGGTCCGCTGCCGGGCTTTCGTCACTTGACGAGCCGGCAATCCGTGCCCCGTCCGGTCCCGGACCGGCGGGGAGGGCAGGGGCTGACGCGCCTGTGCTCGCAGCGGACCAGCGGACTTCAGCCGCCACCAATCCGCGCAAGCATCGCGGCCCCCTCTATGCCGCGCTTGATCTGGGCACCAACAATTGCCGCCTGCTGATTGCCCGCCCGCATGATCACGGCTTTCGCGTGCTCGATGGCTTTACCCGGATCGTTCGGCTGGGCGAGGGGGTTTCGGTCACCGGGCGGCTGAGTGACGCCGCCATGGAGCGCACCGTGGAGGCTTTGCGCCAGTGCCGCAACAAGCTGCGGGAGCATCAGCCCGCGCGCATGCGCCTGATCGCCACCGAGGCCTGCCGCGCCGCCGAAAACGGGCCGGCCTTCCTGGCCCGGGTGAAAGAGGAACTGGGGCTCGATCTTGAGATCGTTGATCGTCGCACCGAGGCCGAGCTGGCTGTCACCGGCTGTGCCGACCTGATTGAGGGCAATGCCGCCGGCGCGCTGATGTTCGATATCGGCGGCGGCTCATCCGAATTGGCCTGGCTCGACTTCCGCGGTGGCCGTCCCAGGGCGCAGGGCCGCATGTCGGCCTCGATCCGCTCCTGGCAGTCCCTGCCGGTGGGCGTGGTGTCCATTGCCGAGAAATTCGGCGGCGTCGATGTTACCGCCGAGGTCTTCGAGGCCATGGTGGCCCATGTCTCCGAGCATCTGCGCCAGTTCCGCGGCCGCGAAAAGCTGCGCCAGATGATCGCCACCCACCCCATGCACCTCATCGGTACCTCGGGTACCGTTACCACGCTGGCGGGCCTGCATCTGGGGCTGGAGCGCTATGAGCGGCAGAAGGTGGACGGCCTGTGGATGAAGCGCGGCGAGGTCGATGACACCATGAAGGTGCTGCTGGCCATGCCGTTCGATCGTCGCGTGTCCCATCCCTGCATCGGCCGCGACCGGGCCGACCTGGTGCTGCCCGGCTGCGCCATTTTCGAGGCCATAAGGCGGGAATGGCCGACCGATCGCGTGCGCGTGGCCGATCGCGGTCTGCGCGAGGGCATCCTGATTTCGCTGATGGACGCCGATCGCACCCACAGAAGCCCCTCACGCTATGTCAGGAGGAACGGCAATGGTGGATAAAGCTCTCGGCACGGGCGGCCGCAAGTCCGACAAGGATCTCAAGATCCGGGTGAAATCGGCCAAAGGCCGCAAGGTCTCATCCACCAAGTGGCTGGAGCGCCAGCTCAACGATCCCTATGTGGCCCGCGCCCGCGCCGAGGGCTACCGCTCGCGCGCGGCCTTCAAGATTCGCGAGATGGACGAGAAGCACAAGCTGTTCCGCAAGGGCATGCGCATCGTCGACCTTGGCGCGGCCCCCGGCGGCTGGTCGCAGGTGGCCGCCAAGGCCATCGGCTCGACTTCTGCCAATCCGCTGATCGTGGGCATCGACTATCTCGAAATGGACCCCATTCCCGGCGTTATTCTGCTGCAGAAGGATTTCACCGAGGACGACGCGCCCGCGATGCTTATCGAGGCCATGGGCGGCAAGAAGGTCGACCTGGTCATGAGCGACATGGCCTGGCCCACTACCGGCCATCGCCCCACCGATCACCTGCGCATCGTCCAGCTCATCGAGATCGCCGCCGATTTCGCCATCGACGTGCTGGCGCCGAACGGGACCTTCGTCGCCAAAGTGTTCCAGGGCGGCACCGAGCATGAGCTGTTGCACATGCTCAAGCGCCACTTCAAGACCACCGTCCACGCCAAGCCCCCGTCCAGCCGCCAGGACTCGGCCGAAGCCTACCTCATCGCCAAGGGCTTCAAGGACAAGGTGGAGGCCGAAGAGACCGAGGACTGAGCCTCTTCACCCTCCCCCAAGGGGGTGAGGGCCCTCAATGCGCGTGCGGCTCTTTCGTCAGCTGATGCCCGGCATCCTTCGGCAGGCGCATGAACATTGCCGTTGAAATGGCGCAGATCGCGCCCACGATGAAGAATGCCGCATGGAAGTCCGACAGCAGCAACTGTCCGTCGCCTCGCAGCACCTGCGACGCCTCCAGCACCCCACCGCCGACCGCAATGCCCATTGCCATCGTCAATTGTCCGGTCACCTGGCTGATGACATTGGCCTGGCCGGCATCCTTGTCATCGATATCGGCGAAGACGAAGACGCTTGATCCGGTCCAGAAGGTCGAGTTCCAGAACCCGGTAAACACCAGGATGCTGATGATCAGCGCCACCGACGTCTCGGGCGTGTAGAACCCCATCACCAGGATGCCGATAGCCGAAATACCGGTCGATATGGCCAGCGACAGCTTGAAGCCGAGCGCCTTGAAAATCCAGTCGGCGAAGAACTTGGCGATGATGGCGCCCAGCGCCCCGGCAAAGGTCACCATGCCGGATTCGAACGGCGTCATGCCGAAGATCAGTTGCAGCATCAGGGGAAACAGGAACGGCGTCGCCCCCTGGCCCAGCCGGAAGGCCGCCCCGGCCACGATGGCGCTACGAAAATAGGGAAAGCGGAACAGCCGCAGGTCGAGCAGCGGATACTCGGTGTTCAAGGCATGGCGCACATAGACCGCGCCGATGCCGACGCCGATCACCGTGGCGATCACCCCATAGATCGGCGGCAGCGCCGGCAGGCTGATGACCGACGTGCCGAAGGCGAACAGCGCGAACGCCGTTCCGGCCAACACGAAGCCGCCCATATCGATCCGGCGTGGCGCATTGCGCTGCGTCTCGGGCAGGAAACGGCCCACCAGCAGCACCCCGGCAATGCCGATCGGCACGTTGATGAGAAAGATCCAGTGCCAGCTCAGGAACGTCGTGAGAAAGCCGCCAAAGGGCGGCCCCATGATCGGGCCGATCAGCCCCGGAATGGTCAGCCACGCCATGGCATTGACCAATTGGTGCCGCGGCGTGGCCCGCACCAGCACCAGCCGTGCCACCGGCGTCATCATCGCCCCGCCCATGCCTTGGATAAAGCGGGCAATCACAAAGGCCAGCAGCGAGTCCGACACCGCGCAGGCCACCGAGCCGATCATGAACACGACCATGGCCACGCGGAACACGTTGCGCGCGCCAAACCGGTCGGCCATCCAGCTCGAAATCGGGATGAAGATAGCCAGCGCTACCAGATATGCCGTCAGCGCCAGCTTGAGTGAGATCGGATCGGTGCCGATATCCTCGGCAATGGTCGCCAGCGAGGTCGCAATCACCGTCGCATCCATGTTTTCCATGAACAAGGCGGTAGCGAGAATGAGGGGGATGATGCGCGACACGGCAGCTTGCCGGGAAATTCCCGGTCACTCCTTTTGAACGGCGACGGCCTTGTGCCCGGAAACATTGCTTCCGGCATCTGCCGGCAGGCGCCAATAAATGAATGCGGCCAGGGCGCTGAGCCCCCCGACCACGAAAAATGCAATCTGGAAATCGATCAGCGCCAGTTCGCTCCCGCGCCACCGCGTGGTGAGCTCGAGCAATCCGCCGGCCACCGCCACGCCGAAGGCAACGCTCAATTGCTGGCACACCGCCACGATGGCCGTGGCCTGGCTGGCCTCCTCATCGTTGACATCGGCATAGCCGATGGCGTTGGAGCCGGTGAAGAACACTGATCGCAGGATGCCCCCGGCCAGCAGCACCGCCATGATGACCGGCACCGGCGTATCCATGTTGAACAGGCCTTGCCCGGCGATCAGCAATCCGCCGAAAAAGGCCGCAAAGCCGAGCGTGCGCGGGAACCCGAACCACGCATAGATCCGCTCGGCGATGAACTTGCTCATGATGGCGCCAATGGCTGAGACGAAGGTGATGGCCCCCGACTGGAACGGACTGAGCCCGAACCCCAGTTGCAGCATCAGCGGCAGCAGGAACGGCACGGCGCCCACGCCGATGCGAAAGAACGATCCGCCGGTAATCGAGGACCGGAACAGCTTGTGGCGGAACAGTTGCGGGTCAAGCAGCGGAAATTCGGTGCGGCGCGCATGCAGCAGGTACAGGATGCCCGAGGTTACGCCCACGGCCAGCGTCAGGTAGCCATAGATGATCGGCAGGGCCGGAAGGCTCACCACCGACAGCCCGAACACCGTCCCGGCAAACGCGATCCCCGCAAGCACGAAACCCACCAGGTCGATCGGCCGCGGATTACGGGCATCGGGAACGTTGAGGAAAATGCCGGCCAGGATGATCCCGGCAATGCCGATGGGGATATTGATCCAGAAGATCCAGTGCCAACTGAGATAGGTGGTCAGGAACCCACCGATCAGCGGCCCCGTCAGCGGCCCCAGCAGGGCTGGTACCGTCAGCCAGGCCATTGCCGAAACCAGTTCGTTTCGCGGCGTCGAGCGCACCAGCAGCAGGCGCCCCACCGGGGTCATCATCGAACTGCCGATTCCCTGGAAGAAGCGCGAGATCACGAACGTTTCGAGCGAGAATGCAAACGAGCAGGCCAGCGAACCCAGCATGAACACGAAGATCGCCAGCCGGAAGATGTTCTTGGCCCCGAACCGGTCGGCCATCCAGCCGCTGACCGGGATGAAGATGGCGAGCGCCACGAAATAGGCCGTCAGCGCCAGCTTGAGCGCGATCGGCTCCGTGCCGATATCGGTGGCGATCGCCGGCAGCGACGTGGCGATGACGGTCGAATCCATCTGCTCCATGAACAGGGCGACCGCCAGGATGAGAGGTGTGACGCGGATCACGATGTTGAACCGGGAGGAATCGAGGACGCCGCGACGAGGCGGCCGCCATACTATGGACGCCGCCGCCGCCGCTGAAAAGGCCAAACCAGAACTTGTATGGTAGATTAATGCCATGGTGGCGCGCCTTTAGAGCCGTCCCGGCGCCGCCAGCTGCCCAACCTGGCCGTGGGGCAGCCATGCGCGCCAATCCCGCCCTTCCCAAACCGCCAACCCGGTGCTATTGACCCTCGCCAACCTGAGCCCGCGAGTCCTTTTCGCCTCGGCTCGTACTCCAACATTTCTGATTGTATCAGAAGGCAGGAAAGGTCTGGCCTTGGCGAAGATTATTACTACCGCAACCGGCGACTACGCGCTGACTTTCGACGACGTGTTGCTGCAGCCGGCACGCTCCGATGTCCTGCCCACCGAAACCGACATTTCTACCTATGTTACCAAGGATATAGCGCTTAATCTTCCCATCCTGAGTTCGGCCATGGATACCGTCACCGAGAGCGCCATGGCCATCGCCATGGCCCAGGCGGGTGGGCTGGGCGTCATCCACAAGAACCTCACCGCCGCCGAGCAGGCCGAGCAGGTGCGCCAGGTCAAGAGCTTCGAGTCGGGCATGGTGGTGAACCCCATCACCATCGGTCCCGACGCCACCCTGGCCGATGCGCTGGCGCTGATGCAGGCCAACCGCATTTCCGGCATCCCGGTGGTGGAAAATGGCGGCACCGGCGGCCGCGCCATCGGCAAGCTGGTCGGCATCCTCACCAACCGCGATGTGCGCTTCGCCTCCCATCCGGCCCAGCCGATCCGCGAATTGATGACCCATGAAAACCTGGTCACCGTGCGCGACGGCGTCAGCAAGGATGAAGCCAAGGTGCTGCTGCACAAGCATCGCATCGAAAAGCTGCTGGTCATCGACGCCGATGGCCGCTGCACGGGCCTGATCACCGTCAAGGATATCGAAAAGGCCCAGCTCAATCCCAACGCCGTCAAGGATGCCCAGGGGCGCCTCCGCGTCGCTGCCGCCTCCACTGTCGGCGATCAGGGTTTCGAGCGCTCGCTGGCCCTGATCGATGCCGGCGTCGACCTCCTGGTCATCGATACCGCCCATGGCCATTCCGTGCGCGTTGCCGAGGCTGTCGAGCGCGTCAAGCGCGAGAGCAATTCCACCCGTATCGTGGCCGGCAATGTCGCCACTGCCGAAGCCACCCGCGCGCTGATCGACGCAGGCGCCGACTCGGTCAAGGTCGGCATCGGCCCCGGCTCCATCTGCACCACCCGCATCGTCGCTGGCGTCGGCGTTCCCCAGCTCGCAGCCGTCATGGCCTGCGCGGAGGAGGGGGCTCGCCAGGGCGTTCCCGTCATCGCCGATGGCGGTATCAAATTCTCCGGCGACATGGCCAAGGCCCTGGCCGGCGGCGCCTCCTGCGTCATGGTCGGTTCGCTCCTGGCCGGCACCGACGAAAGCCCTGGCGAGGTCTATCTCTACCAGGGCCGCTCCTACAAATCCTATCGCGGCATGGGCTCGGTCGGCGCCATGGGAAGCGGCTCCGCCGACCGCTACTTCCAGCAGGATGTGCGCGACCAGATGAAACTGGTCCCCGAAGGCATCGAGGGCCAGGTGCCCTATAAGGGCGCCGCCGGCGCTGTGCTGCACCAGCTCGCCGGCGGCCTGCGCGCCTCCATGGGCTATACCGGCGCCCACAACCTGAGGGATTTCCGCGAAAACTCCGTATTCGTGAAGATTTCCGGCGCCGCCCTGAGTGAAAGCCATGTCCACGACGTGACGATCACGCGCGAAGCCCCCAACTACCGCAGCGGGCGGTAAGTCCAAACTGAGCTGCCCCACCCACGATGTCACCCCGGCCTTGAGCCGGGGCCCATCCCGAGATTTGCCCGCCGCCGCAAGGTGGATCGTGTTTCTTCAGAACGTCGGCTCAAGGCCGGGATGACACCGAGTGCGGGAACGCCCAGATAAACAAAACCCGCGGCTCCCACCGCGGGCTCTTTTCACCCGATCTTCCGCTTGCCCTTGTCGTTATAGGGGTTCTCACTGCCCCCGCGCACCCACAGGCGGATCGGCGTGCCCTTGATGTTGAACGCCTCCCGCAGCCCGTTGATCAGGTAGCGCTGATAGGCCATCGGCAGCACGTCCGGCCGCGAGGCGAACAGGATGAAGCTCGGTGGCCGCGTCTTGGCCTGCGTCATGTAGCGCAGCTTCAGCCGGCGCCCGGAAACGGCCGGCGGAGGATGCCCTTCGACCATGCCGGCCAGCCAGCGATTGAGCCGCGCCGTCGACACATGCGAATTCCAGCTTCGCTCGATGGCGAAGACGGCATCCATCAGCTTGTCGATATTCTTGCCCGTCAAGCCCGACAGCGTCACCAGCGGCACGCCGCGCAACTGCGGCAGCAGCCGGTCGCATTCCTCGCGCAGCATCTTGAGATGCTCGTTCTTGTCCTCGATCAGGTCCCACTTGTTGACCGCGATGACCAGCGCACGGCCCTCGCGCTCGACCAGGTCGGCCAGCGCCAGGTCCTGCTTTTCGAAGGGAATCGTCGCGTCGAGCATCAGCACCACGACTTCGGCATACTGGATCGAGCGCAGGCTATCGCCCACCGCCAGCTTTTCCAGCTTCTCGGTGACGCGCGAGCGGCGGCGGATGCCGGCGGTATCGACCAGGTTGATCACCCGGCCTTCCCACTCCCACGGCACCAGGATGCTGTCGCGGGTAATACCGGCTTCCGGCCCCACCAGCACGCGCTCCTCGCCCACCATGCGGTTGATCAGCGTCGACTTGCCGGCATTGGGTCGGCCCACAATGGCGACGTTGAGGTAGCGCTTGGGGTTCCAGCGCAGGGTCGCCTCGTCGCCTTCGCCCTCGAGCATATCCTCGGTGATGTCGATATCGGTCTCGGGCATCTCGTCGAGATCGCCGACCTCGATCGCCGCGCTCTCGGCATTCTTCCGGTCGATCGTCGCCGAGACGATGGAGTAGAGTTCCGACAGCCCCAGCCCATGCTCGGCGGACAGCGCGATGGCCTCGCCGAAGCCGAGCTTGAAGGCTTCCACCAGCCCGGCCTCGGCCGCGCCGCTCTCGGCCTTGTTGCCGACCAGATGCACGTCCTTGCCGGCCTTGCGCAAAACCTGCGCGAAGCGCTGGTCCAGCGGCACCACGCCGGCGCGGGCGTCGATCATGAACAGGATGACGTCGGCTTCCTTGATCGCCAGCTCGGTCTGCTGGCGCATCCGGTCTTCCAGGCTCCCGTCGGTCACGTCCTCGTAGCCGGCAGTGTCGAGAATGCGGAACGTCAGGTCGGCGATGCGGCCCTCGGCCTCGCGCCGGTCGCGCGTAACGCCCGGCGTATCGTCGACCAGCGCGATCTTGCGCCCGACCAGGCGGTTGAACAGCGTGGATTTGCCGACATTCGGACGACCGACAATGGCAACGGTGACGGTCATATTATGCGTGTTCCGATCCGGCGTCAGGCGTAGGCGGCCGCTACTGCGCGGCCGGCTCGGCCTCGGTGGTGGCAGCGGGAGCGTCGGCCGCCGGCGCTTCATCGCTGACGATCTCGTCGATGGCGGTGGCGGCGGCATCGGCAGTCGCCGGCTCTGCCGCAATGGCGCCCTGCGACAGCAACTGGGCCAGGTAATAGCCCATGCGGTTGCGCACATTGCTCTGCGCCATCGGGTCGTTGACCACGGCCTCAAAGCTTGCCTGCGCGGCGGCAAAATCGCCAGCCTTGTATTGCGCCAGCCCCAGCGCTTCGCGCGCGGCGTTGCGCAGCGGGCTGCCTTCGGCCGCAATGCTGCCGACGCGCGATTCCACATCGGCCACCGTGCCGGCATCCACCATCAGCGTGGCGCCCAGCACCAGCGCCAGTTCGCGCAGGCGCGGGTTCGATTGGGTATTGGCCAGTTCGTCATAGGCGGCCACGGCCCCCGCGGCATCGCCCTGGCGGGCCAGCACGCCGGCCTTGCGGAACTGCGCCAGCACCGGATAGCTGCCGCTGCCATTGACCGACAGCGCCGTGAGCTGGTTCTGCGCCGATGCCAGGTCGCCGCCATCGATGGCGTCGAACGCGGCATAGAGTTCGTCCGACGACTGCGCGGCATTGTTGGCGTGATACCAGGTCCAGCCTTCGTTGACGGCGACGATCGCCACCACGCCGACGGCCGCGCCGATCACATAGGGGGCGAAACGCCGCCACAGGGCGCGCATGCGATCGCTGCGCAACTCCTCGTCGACTTCGCGGAAAATATTGTCCTGGGACATGGCCTGCCTAAGGTCATCACTGCAATTGCGCGCACGTTTAGCATGCTGCCGGGGGAAAGCAAATGCGGGCAGGACCCGCCATGGTCAGGCTCCGCCGTGCCGGCCCAGCGACCACTCGGCCAGATAGTCCGGCCGCCGCGTTCCCGGCACTGTATGCACCAGCCAGAATGATCGCACCGGCCAGCGATAGGCCCGGCGCAACGGCCGCTCCGGCACCCGTTCGGGCCCGTACCAGATTGTCAGATGCGGCACCATCGCGCGTGGCCCGACCCGCAAGCCGCGCCGCTGCATCTCCGCACGGATATCGCCATACAGCGCCAGCAGATCCCGCCCGCCATTCGAGCAACTCAGCACAGTCGGATATTGCGCCCGTCCACCCGTTTTTGGTCGTTGGCCGGCAAAGGTCAGCACCGTATCGAATGCCAGCTCAAATCCCGGTCGCCGGATGGCCTCGCCGACGGACAGCGCTTCATCCAGCAAATCCTCGCCGATTTCCCGCCCGCGTTGCACCATATGCAGCGACACATGCTGCCGCTCCGCCCGCACCACATTGCGCAGACCAAACCGCCGCCCGAGCAGCGCCGCCCCGCGCTCGATCTCCTGAGCTACTGCAGGCGGCGGCAACAGCGTAAAGTAATACCGATGCTCCAGCGCCCTCGCTTGCGCTACAGCCGGCGAGCCACCAAAAAGCTCGAATTGCATCTCCATGGCATAGCTCATTGTTCCCTGTTTGTTCTTTGGTAGAACAGCGCACCACATCGGTCAATCCGCCGTCGCATTGACCTGTGGATGACTGGCTAGGCCGTCATTCCCACTCGATCGTGCCCGGCGGCTTGCTGGTCACGTCATAGACCACCCGGTTGATGCCGCGCACTTCGTTGATGATGCGGGTGGCCGTCTTGCCGAGGAAGTTCATGTCGAACTGGTAGAAATCCGCCGTCATGCCGTCGACCGAGGTCACGGCCCGCAGCGCGCAGACGAATTCATAGGTCCGCCCGTCGCCCATCACACCCACTGTCTGCACCGGCAGCAGCACGGCGAAAGCCTGCCAGATCTTGTCATACTGGCCCGACTTGCGGATTTCATCGAGATAGATGGCGTCGGCCTGGCGCAGGATATCCAGCTTCTCCGGCGTGATCCCGCCCGGACAGCGAATGGCGAGGCCCGGACCGGGGAAGGGATGCCGGCCGATGAAGCTCTCGGGCAGGCCCAGTTCGCGCCCCAGCACGCGCACTTCGTCCTTGAACAGCTCGCGCAGCGGCTCCACCAGTTGCATATTCATGCGCTCAGGCAGCCCACCCACATTGTGGTGGCTCTTGATCGTCACCGAAGGACCGCCGGTGAAGGACACCGATTCGATCACGTCCGGATAAAGCGTGCCCTGCGCCAGGAACTGCGCCCCGCCCAGCTTCTTCGCCTCTTCCTCGAAGGTCTCGATGAACAGCCGGCCGATGATCTTGCGCTTGGTCTCGGGGTCCGACTGGCCATCCAGTTCCCGCAAAAACACCTTGGACGCATCCACATGCACCAGCGGAATGTTGTACTGGTCGCGGAACATGGTCACGACCTGCTCGCTCTCGTTGAGCCGCATCAGCCCGTGATCGACATAGATGCAAGTGAGCTGATCGCCGATCGCCTCGTGGATCAGAACGGCAGCAACCGAGGAATCCACCCCGCCCGACAGCCCGCAGATCACCCTGCCGGACCCGACCTGGGCGCGGATTTTCTCGATCATTTTGCTGCGATAGGCAGCCATGTTCCAGTCGGACTCGAGCCCGACGATCCTGTGCACGAAATTGGCGAGCAGCTTGCCGCCATCGGGTGTGTGAACCACCTCGGGATGGAACATGGTGGTGTAGCGTTTGCGCGCTTCGTCCGTGGCGATGGCAAAGGGCGCGTTGGGCGAGGTGCCGACGACCTTGAAGCCGTCGGGCAATTCGGTGACGCGATCGCCGTGGCTCATCCACACCGGATAGCGCCCGCCGACCTCCCAGATGCCCTCGTAGAGCGCGCTGGGTTCGAGGATTTCGACATCCGCCCGGCCGAATTCGCGGTGGTGCCCGCCTTCGACCGTGCCGCCCAATTGCAGGCAGAATGTCTGCTGGCCATAGCAGATCGCCAGGATCGGCAGGCCGGAATCGATGATTTCCTGCGGCGCCCGCGGGCTGCCCGCTTCGGTGACCGAGGCCGGCCCGCCGGAGAGGATCACCCCCCTGGGCTGCATCGCGGCAAAAGCGGCAGCCGACTTATTGAACGGGTGGACTTCGCAATAGACGCCGGTCTCGCGAATACGGCGCGCGATCAGCTGTGTGACTTGCGAACCGAAGTCGACGATGAGGATCGATTGCGGGCGGTCGGGCGTGTCTGTGCTGTGCATGGCGAGCCATTATCGCCACGCCGCAGATTCCGCAAGCACCTCCCGCGCAGGCGAGGTCTGCGGCATCAGTTCAGCACCGCGATGGAGAGGTTGAGCAGGCTCGCGAAACCCACCCACACCAGGTAGGGCACGAACAGCCATGCCGCGGCCGGGTCGAGCTTGCGCCCCGAGACGATGAACCCCACGATCAGCGCCAGTATGGCGACGATGACGGCGAAGGCCGGCCACAGCATCTGCCCGATGAACCAGATCGGCGACCAGGCCCAGTTGAGCGCCATCTGCGCGAACCAGATTTTCATCGGCCCGCTGCCGGCGTCGATCATCCAGATGCGCCAGCCGGCCACCGCGATCATCACATAAAGCGCGAACCAGACCGGCCCGAAGACCCAGTTGGGCGGGTTGAACGGCGGCTTGGCCAACCCCTCATACCAGGCGCCGGGCACCGATTGCGTGCCGATCAGCGCCCCCACGCCGATGACCACGACGAGGAAGACCCCCAGCGTCAGCCAGGGGCGGGGGGTCTTGTAGTCGGCGAGGGAGGGAACGGTCATGGATCAGGCTCAAACGGGGCTATCCTCCCCAACGCGCGAACGCGAAGACGGTTCACTTCGTCCGCCGCAACGCATTGAAATAAAACCCGTCCGTTCCGGTCAGCCGTGGCGTCAGCGCAATCCCGCCTTGGCCGGTCGCCAGACCCGCGGGCAGGGCGGTGCCAAAAGCCGCCGCCCACATGTCCTCGGGCGCCAGTGAGGCGAAGCCGGGATTGGCGGCGAGAAAGCCTGCGATTTGCTCGTCGTTTTCTTCCGGCAGGGTCGAACAGGTGATGTAGACCAGTGTGCCACCGGGCTTGAGGTAAAGCTGCCCCTCGGCCAGGATCGCTGCCTGTTCGTCCACGCGCTGGCTCAGCAGTTCCGGCGTCAACTTCCACTTGGTGTCCGGCCGCCGCCGCCACGTCCCCGTGCCGGTGCAGGGCGCGTCGATCACCACGCGATCCATCTTCCCCACCAGATCGTCCAGCGCGCCCGGCTGCGGCGCCCGCACCTGCACGTTGCGCGCGCCATTGCGCTTCAACCGGTCATAGATCGGCGCCAGCCGGTTGCGGTCGCTGTCATAGGCAAAGATTTGCCCCTTGTTCATCATCGCTGCCGCAAGCGCCAGCGTCTTGCCGCCAGCCCCGGCGCACAGGTCGAGCACCTGTTCGCCCGGCTGCGCGCCTGCCAGTGCCGCCACGATCTGGCTGCCCTGGTCCTGCACTTCGAACCAGCCCTTGAGATAGCCTTCGTCGGTGGTGACGTTCGGCGTCCGCGCATCGCGCGGTCCCGCCTTCATGGTCACGCCGACAGGCGAAATCGCCGTCTCCGCTGGCGCGAACCGCGCCAGCGACTTCATCACCCGCTCGCGGGTGGATTTGAGAGTATTGGTGCGCAGGTCCAGCGACGGCCGCCCGGCCATGTCCTGCCCTTCGGCAATCCAGTTGTCGCCAAAGCCGCGCTCCAGCGACGGCGCCAGCCATTCAGGCACATCCGCCAGCACCCAGCCTGGCACATCATCGCCCAGTTGACCAACGGCGCGCGCCATTTCATCGTCGCTCAGCGGTTCGGGCGCATGATTATCCCCGGCAAAGCTCTCGTTCAGCGCCGCCGGATCTTCGCCCCAGTCGCGCACGGCAACGGCCAGCACCAGCGCCCTCGGCGTATCGCTGCCCATCAGCGCCGCATGCGAGGCCCGCCGCCGCAACGCGTCATAGACCAGGTTGCCGATGGCGGCGCGATCGCCTGCCCCGGCAAAGCGGTTGTTGAGCCCCCACGCCTTCAGCGCCTCCGACACCGGCCGCTTGCGCGTTTCGACATCGGTGAGCACGGCAATGGCAGCGGAGAGGCGGCCCGGAAGGCGCATTTCAGATACTCGGAGCTAGGATGGTCAGTCGCAATACGAGCCATAGCCACAGAAGCCCCAGCACCACAAGGCCCGCCGTATAGATCGCGAACCGCCGATAGACCCGGTTGGTGGTCACGTGCACTGCGGCGTGGCCATAGCGCAAAGCCACGAACAGCCAGGCCAGTACCAGCTCGATCCAGCCTGCGGCGCCGCTCCACAGCAGCAACAGCGCCGCCACATAGAACAACACCGGCAATTGGAACTGGCTGTCGAAATTGTTTGACAGCAGTCGCGCGCGCAGCGGGTAACCCTGACGCTCAACTGCGATATCCTTGACCGCGATTTCGCCACGCGCCACCCGTGGCACACGTTCGAAGCCCATCCATACCAGGATGCCGAACGTCAGCAGCACCTGGGCGGCAACGGCAAGGATCAGCAGCTTGTCGACCAGCGTCATGGTGGGTTCTCCCTATCGGAAGAGACTACGAGTCTCACGCCGGATTGGTTGCGGCCATGGCCAAACGCGGCAATCCCGCGACATATTTTCCATGCCCATGGTGCAAGCCGGCCTTTTGGCCCTATATTGCGCCGGTCAAAGCGACCCGATGCTGAGAGCGGGGCCGCATTCAATGAAAAGACCTTGTTCGCAGAAATACTGATCGTCGTCGTCCTGACCATCATCAACGGCCTGTTGGCGATGTCGGAACTGGCAGTCGTTTCCGCCCGCCCCGCCCGCCTCCGCGCCATGGCCGATCAGGGCAATAAAGGCGCCGCCACCGCCATCCAGCTTGCCGATGACCCCGGCAAGTTCCTGTCCTCGGTGCAGATCGGCATCACCCTTGTCGGCATTCTGTCCGGCGCCTTTTCCGGCGCCACGCTCGGCCTGCGCCTCACCGTCTGGCTCGAATCGATCGGCATTGCCGACAATGTCGCCGACGTGCTCGGCGTCGGCGTCGTCGTCGTGCTCATCACTTATATTTCGCTGATCATCGGCGAACTGGTGCCCAAGCAGATCGCTCTGCGCGATGCCGAAGGCGTCGCCGCGCGCGTCGCCCCCGCCATGAAGCTGCTGGCCGCCATCGGCTCGCCCGTCGTCTGGATTCTCGACATTTCCGGCAAACTCGTCCTGCACCTGCTGGGGCAGGGCGGCGAGTCTGAGGAAAAGGTCACCGAGGAGGAGGTCAAGACCATCATTGCCGAGGCCACCACGGCCGGCGTGATCGAAAGTGACGAGCATTCGATGATCTCGGGCGTCATGCGCCTGGCCGATCGCTCGGCCCGTGGCCTGATGACGCCACGCCTCGATGTCGACGTGGTCGACCTGTCCGACGATGGTGACGAAATCCGCCGCACCATCCTCGATACCCACCGCTCGCGGCTGCTGGTGCAGGATGGCGACGCCGACTCGATCATCGGCGTGGTGGCGATCAAGGATATCATCGGTGTCTTCGCCAACGGCCAGCCGCTCGATATCCGCAAGTTCGTGCAGCCCGTGCCCGTGGTGATGGATCACGCCGATGCGCTGGACGTGGTCCGCGCCATCAGAAATTCCACCGTCCACATGGCGCTTGTCGTCGACGAATACGGCCATTTCGAAGGCATCGTCACCTCGGGCGACATTCTCGAAGTCATTACCGGCGTGTTCCAGGAAGAAACCGGTGACGACCCGGCTTTGGTCAAGCGCGACGATGGTTCCTGGCTGGTGGCCGGCTGGATGCCCGTCGACGAATTCGGTGACAAGCTCAAGCTCGCCATTCCCCGCGACGCCAAATACGAAACGGTGGCCGGCTATGTCCTCTCCATCATCAATCGCCTGCCGGGCGTTGGCGAAACCTTCGAGCACAATGGCTGGAAATTCGAGATCATGGACCTCGACGGCCGCCGCATCGACAAGGTGCTGATGACAAAGCTGGAATAGGGCCTCTTCACCTCTCCCTTGGGGGAGAGGTCGGCGCGTAGCGCCGGGTGAGGGGGCCTTTACTGGGTGCGGTGCTTGGGGAAGGCCCCCTCACCCGACCCGAAGACGGGTCGACCTCTCCCCCAAGGGAGAGGTGAGAAGCCTACAACGTCATCCCGAACCAGACCGCCCCTTGCGTCCGCAGTGGCGTAAACCCGCTGCGCGTCCAGAAGGCGATGCCGCCGGCATTGCTCGGGCTGGCTCCGAGGTGAATCCCGCTCACCCCGGCCGCCCGCGCCTGCTCCACCCACAGCTGCAGCAGCCCCGTGCCCACGCGCTGCCCACGCAGCCGTGGCAGCAGGTTCATGTGGATATGCGCCGGATATTGCGCCACGATGTCGGCCGGATTGTCCCCCGGCCGGTTCATGGATGCCACGCGCTCCCGGTCAGCCGGCGTCAGCCCGGTGGCCTGCGCATAGTACTGGCGCAAAGCCGGCCACCATTCCCGCTCCAGCCGGGCGCCGAAGGCTGCGGTGTCATAGGTGCCGACCACATAGCCCGCCACGCCCTCGGCGTCCTCGGCCACGAACACATTGGCCGGCTCCAGCACGCCATAGGGCGCCGCATAGATATGGCCCACCGCCTTGCGGTCATTATGCAGGGGCGAGGCATCCGCGCCGGCATCGCCGGTGGCGAGGCAAATCTCGTAGAGCGCATCGAGATCGTCGGCCCGATAGGCCCGCAGCGCGACCATCAGATATCCTCGAAGGCGCCGGTCTCGACGTTGAACAGCCTGCCGCTTTCCTTGACCGCCGGGCTGATCAGGTCGATCAGTTGCGGGGCGATGTCGGACGGCTTGGGCAGCGTCTCCGGGTTTTCACCCGGCATCGCCTTGGCGCGCATCGCCGTGCGCACCGCGCCGGGATAGAACACGTTGACCTTGACCTTGGTCTGCGCCACCTCGCCGGCATAGGATTTGGCCATGGCGTCCACCGCCGCCTTGCTGGCGGCATAGAGCCCCCAGAACGGCCGCGCCGAACGCGCCGACGACGACGACACGAACACCGCGCGGCCCGCCGTCGATTGCCGCAGCAGCAGGTCGGTGGCGCGCAGCAGGCGATAGTTGGCCGTCACGTTGACCGCCATCACCTTCTCGAAATCCTCGGGCTTTACATGGGGCAGCGGGCTCAGCACGCCCAGTTGCCCCGCATTGGCGACGAGACCGTCCAGCGCGCCCCAGCGCTCGAAGATGGCCGCGCCCAGCCGGTCGATGGCATCGCCGTCGCGCAAATCCAGCGGCACCAGCGTCGCCGCCGATCCCAGGTCCTGGATTTCGTCGTCGAGTTCCTCGAGCCCACCCACCGTGCGGGCCACCGCCACCACATGGGCGCCGCGCTTTGCCGCCTCGATGGCCGACGCGTAGCCGAGGCCCCGCGAAGCGCCGGTGACGAGGACGACCTTGCCGGCCAGATCCTGACCCGTCATATCCTGATTTCCAGCCATTAACCGGCCTCTTTGAGCAGGGAAACTTGTTTCGGCTCGCTCTTGGCGCGCCCATTGAGATCGGTCAACTGCGTCGGATAGTCGCCCGTGAAATAGTGGTCCGTGAATTGCGGCGCCGCATTGTTGCGCTTCTCCCCACCCACCGCCTCATAGAGCCCGTCGATGCTGAGGAATTCCAGCGAGTCGGCACCGATGAACTTGCACATCGATTCCAGGCTCTTGTGCTGGTTGGCCAGCAGCTTTTCCGGGTCCGGCGTGTCGATGCCGTAATAGTCCGAATAATAGATCATCGGGCTGGCGACGCGGATATGCACCTCGGTCGCCCCGGCGTCGCGCATCATCTGCACGATCTTGACCGATGTCGTGCCCCGCACGATGGAATCGTCGATCAGCACCACGCGCTTACCGGCGATTTCGGCCCGGTTGGCCGAATGCTTGAGCTTGACGCCGAAGGCGCGGATCGACTGCGTCGGTTCGATGAAGGTGCGGCCCACATAGTGGTTGCGGATAATGCCCAGCTCGAAGGGAATACCGCTCTGCTGTGCATAGCCGATCGCCGCCGGCGTGCCGCCATCGGGCACCGGCACCACCACATCGGCGTCCACAGGCGCTTCCTTGGCCAGGTTCATCCCCATGCGCTTGCGGGCCGAATAGACGCTGCGGCCGGACACCACGGAATCGGGGCGGGCGAAATAGACATATTCGAACAGGCATGGCCGTTCCGGCGTCGGCCGCGCCGGCTTGCGCGCCTCGATGCTGATCGAGCCATCCGGCTGGATTTCGCAGATCACCACCTCGCCGTTCTCGACATCGCGGATATATTTGGCGCCGATCATGTCGAGCGCGCAGGTCTCCGAGCAGAAGATCGGCTTGCCGTCCAGTTCCCCCATCACCAGCGGGCGAATGCCGATGGGGTCGCGCGCCGCGATCAGCTTGGTGCGGGTCATGGCCAGCATGGCATACCCCCCCTCCATCTGGCGGATCGCGTCGATGAAGCGGTCGGTCGAGGAGGAATGGCGAGAGCGCGCCACCAGATGCAGCACCACTTCGGTATCGGAGGTCGACTGGCAGATCGCGCCGGTAGCGATGATCTGCCGGCGCAGCGTCAGCCCATTGGTGAAATTGCCGTTATGGGCAATGGCGATGCCGCCATCCTCCAGTTCGGCAAACAGCGGCTGCACATTGCGGAGCGCCACTTCACCGGTGGTCGAATAGCGCGTATGGCCCATCGCCATCGAACCGGGGAGCTTCGCCAGCAAAGCCGGGTCGGTATAGTGGTCGCCCACCAGCCCCATGCGCTTCTCGGTGAAGAACTGCTTGCCGTCGAAGCTGACGATGCCGGCCGCTTCCTGTCCGCGATGCTGCAGCGCATGCAGCCCCAGCGCCGTCAGGGTCGCGGCGTCGCTATGCCCCAAAATGCCAAACACGCCGCACTCTTCATGCAGCGTGTCGCCTTCAAGTTCATCGAGAAAAGAGTCATCGCTCGGATGGTTCACCGGGCTCTCCATGCCAATGCTGCCTCAACCGCAAGCCAGAATGCGTGTCGCCAATGGCGACAGGGCCAGGGGATGAGTGGTTGCCACCCCATAGCCCATTTTGCGTCTACCGACCAATGCCTCGAAAGACGGTCAGGGTTGTGGCAAGCGCGCCGCGCTCACCGGATTATGATCAGGTCTGCGTCGCAGGCACCGCGGCCGGCGGCGCCACCGTGCCGTCTTCGGTCGCGTCCGTGCCCTCGTCGAGCGGAATGGCGGGCGATTCGGAATCGTCGGTCAGCCCGGTGCCACCCTGCAGCATGTCGGTCACCTGCTGTTCCAGGCCCTCCGGCAGCAGCGAGATCAGCGTCTGCCCCATGCTTTGCAGATGCGGCAGCGCCTGCGACTCCGCCGCCCAGCTCGGCAGCTTGTCGGCCATCAGCCAGGTGCCAAAAATGGTGATGACAATGGCGATCAGCACGCCGCGTAGCACGCCGAACACGAAGCCCAGCGTCCGGTCGATCGGCCCGATGCGGCTATCGACCACGAAATCGGCGATGCGCATGGTCAAAAGATGCAGCACGATCAGCGCCACGATGAAGGTCACGACCACGGTGGCGACCTGCGCCACGATCGGCTCGGCAATGTACTGCTCGGCAATGTCCTTGTGGTACAGCATCATGTAGATCGCGACGGCCGCCGAGCCGGCCCATGTCGCCAGCGACAGCACTTCGCGCGTCAAACCGCGCGCGGTGGCGAGAATCGCCGAAATCAGCACCAGAACACCAACACCAACGTCGAACGCAGTCAGCATATGTCTTTCACCTGGCTCCAGTTGCCGCCCCGGCTTGTCGGGCTTCGTTTAGCCGCTTTGTGGCGGGATGCCAAGGGCAGCGGGCCCGGCTGGAGCCAATCTCCAAAAAAACTGTTAACCTGCCGGCGCCGCACCCGCGCGGTAGAGCACAGGCAATGGAGTCGTCATGAACAGCAAGAACAATCAGCGCGTTTATGCCATGAGCGTCGCCAGCGTCTATCGCCTCTACCTCGCAAAGGTAGAGCGCAAGGGCCGCACCAAGGACGAGGTCGACGAAGTCATCCGCTGGCTGACCGGCCATAGCCAGGAATCGCTGGAGCGCGAGCTGGCCAACCAGACCACCTTCGAGACCTTTTTCACCCAGGCGCATCTCAATCCCGACCGCGCGCTCATCACCGGCTCGGTCTGCGGCGTCAAGCTGGCCGAGATCGAGGAGCCCCTGATGAAGGAAATCCGCTACCTCGACAAACTGGTGGATGAACTCGCCAAGGGCCGCCCCATGTCCAAGATCCTGCGGCAGCCGGTCAGCGCCTGACTACCACTCCTCGCGTTCCGGTTCGCGCGGCTTGCCCGCTGCGGCGATGCGGCCCACCAGTTCGGACAAAGCCGAAAATTCCGACACCACAAGCCCCGAGGCCCGGTCTGCCGTGCCCAGCCGTCCGGTCGAGACCGACTTGAACCCCAGCTTCTGCGCCTCGCGCAACCGCAGCGAGCCATGCGCCACCGGCCTGATGCCACCGGCCAGCGAAATCTCGCCGAAATAGACGGCGTCGGTCGGCAGCGGCGAACTGGTGAGCGACGAGATCAGCGCCGCCGCCACGGCCAGGTCCGCCGCCGGTTCGTTGATCTTCAATCCTCCCGCCACATTGAGATAGATGTCATTGGCCCCGATCCGCACCCCGCAGCGCGTTTCCAGCACCGCCAGCACCATCGAGAGGCGCGAGCTATCCCAACCCACCACGGCTCGCCTCGGCGTGCCCAGGGGAGACGGCGCCACCAGCGCCTGGATTTCGATGAGGATCGGCCGCGTACCCTCCATCCCGGCAAACACCGCTGAGCCCGCCGCCCCCTCGTCGCGCTGGTCGAGGAACAAAGCCGAGGGATTGGCCACCTGCTCCAGCCCCAGTTCGGTCATGGCGAAGACGCCGATCTCGTCGGTGGCGCCGTAGCGGTTCTTCACCCCGCGCAGGATGCGGAATGTGTGGCTGGCATCGCCCTCGAAATAGAGCACGGCGTCGACCATGTGCTCGACCACGCGCGGCCCGGCGATCTGCCCGTCCTTGGTCACATGCCCTACCAGCACCACCGCCGCGCCGCTCTTCTTGGCGAATCGCGTCAGCGCCTGCGCCGAGGTACGCACCTGCGTCACGGTGCCCGGCGCAGAATCCACGCGGTCGGTCCACAGCGTCTGGATGGAGTCGATGATGACAAGGTCGGGGGCAGGGCCGTTTTCCAGCGTCGCGAGGATGATCTCCACATTGGTCTCGGCCGCCAGCATCACATTGGCCTCGCCCAGCCCCAGCCTTTGCGCCCTCAAGCGCACCTGCGCCACCGCCTCCTCGCCCGAGACATAGACAACGCGTCTGCCCTGGTTGGCCAAAGCCGCCGCCGATTGCAGCAGCAGCGTCGATTTGCCGATCCCCGGATCGCCGCCCACCAGCAGCGCCGAACCCTTGACGAACCCGCCCCCGGTCACCCGGTCCAGTTCTGCCAGCCCGGTCACCACCCGCGCCGCGCTCTCCGTCTCCCCCGAGAGCGGCACCAGGTTGGTCGGTCGTCCATTGGCCTTGGCCGATTTCGGCCCCGCGCCCACGCCACTGTCGGTGATTTCCTCGACGATGGTATTCCACTCGCCACAGGCATCGCACCGCCCCTGCCAGCGCGTGGTCACGGCCCCGCAGGCCTGGCAGACGAAGGAAGAACGGGATTTGGCCAAGGCGGGTCTCTACACTTGCAACGCTGGCGAAAGCCTAGCCGATCTGGCTTTGATGAACAAGAACAAAAAGTGAACTGTTGGATGAACTATCCCACCCGGATCGTCACCCTCGGGCTTGTATCGACGAAATCTGATTAAGATGTCCCGGGAGGCGGTCGCATCCGCGCTCCCGGGCAGACATCGACCGTCCTCGG
>NZ_LMGZ01000005.1 GCF_001427605.1 Devosia sp. Root635
ATAAGGCCTGCCCGAGGACGGTCGATGTCTGCCCGGGAGCGCGGATGCGACCGCCTCCCGGGACATCTTAATCAGATTTCGTCGATACAAGCCCGACGGTGACGCGCGGTGGGTGAAGAAACGCCCCACGCCTTTGACGCTACGGCGTTGGCATTACCGCCCCTGGAACACGCTCCTGTCGGCCAGCGGGCCGGTGATTTCGCTCACCTTGACCGCCCTGCCCTCCTTGACCGATTTCAGCGCCGCTTCGGCAAGCGCCAGGGCGATCAGGCCGTCTATGCCGCTGGGCGAGGCCGGAGATTTCGATTCAACGGCGTCGATGAAGGTACTGATTTCGCGGGCATAGGCCTCGGTGTAGCGAGTCATGAAGAAATCGTGCAGCGGCGGCCGGGTATAGCCGGACGCGTTGGCAACCTCGATGGACACCGGGCGCTGGTTCTCGGCCGAGACGGCGCCTTTGGAGCCGTGGACCTCGATACGCTGGTCGTAGCCATAGGTGGCCCGGCGCGAATTGGAGATGGTGGCGTGCTTGCCCGAGGCGGTGGAGAGCATGACCGAGACGCTGTCATAATCGTCGGCTGTGCCGATGGCCTTGTCGACCAGCACAGAGGCCTGGGCGGAGACTGTGTCGATCGCCTCACCCAGCAGGAACCGGGCCATATCGAAATCGTGGATGGTCATATCGCGGAAGATGCCGCCGGAGCGCTTGATGTAGTCCACCGGCGGCGCGCCGGGATCGCGCGAGACGATAGTGACCATCTCCACCGCACCGATCTCGCCCTTGTCGATCACGTCCTTGACCGCCTGGAAATGCGGGTCGAAGCGGCGGTTGAAGCCGACCATCAGCGTGCCGCCAGCGGCGTCGACCACCTTGAGGCAGGCCTTCACCCGCTCGACGTCGAGATCGATCGGCTTTTCGCAGAAGATGGCCTTGCCGGCGCGGGCGAACTGCTCGATCAGGTCGGCATGGGTATCGGTCGGGGTGCAGATGACCACCGCGTCGATATCGCCAGCGGCGAGAATGCCGTCCACGCTGCGCACCGCGCAGCCATACTGGGCGGCAATATCGTCGGCCGCCTTGGCCATGGCGTCGGCTACCGCCACAAGCTGGGCCGTGGGATTGGACGAGATGGCCTTGGCATGCACCTTGCCGATGCGGCCAGCGCCGAGCAGGCCGAAACGAACGGTCATTTTGGAGTCTCCGGGAATGGTGTGCCGATGCACCATATGCACCGTCATGGTGTCAATCTAGAACGTTCATTCCAGAAACACTAGGCTTCCCTGGCGCGTTCCAGGATGCGCTTGCATTCCAGCAGTTCGCGCAACACGTCGGAGAGCTTGTCGCGCGACTCGCGGTCGAGGCCGGCGCTGGCCAGCATCACGGCCTCTTCGATCTCAGCCTCGTCGCCGGCGGCTTCCGCCTGCTCGATCATGGGAAGGATGTCTTCGAGCGGGCGGCCCTCGCCCACTGCGATGACATAGCGGCTGCCCTGATCCTTGAGGATGCGCTGCACGCCCTTGATGGTGAAGCCCTGATCGTAGAGCAGATGGCGGATACCGCGCAGCAGCAGCACGTCCTCGGGGCGGTAGTAGCGCCGCCCACCCCCGCGCTTCAGCGGCTTGATAGTGGAAAAACGGGTCTCCCAGAAGCGGAGGACATGCTGGGGCAGATCCAACTCATCGGCTGCTTCGGATATCGTCCGGAAGGCGTCTGGCGACTTATCCACGGAGGCTGAGACTCGCTGAGTGGCTTATTTTCCAGCACGAACCATAGATTTGTTGATCTTGGACTTCAACACGTTGGATGGCTTGAACACAAGAACCTGCCGAGGGAGGATCGGAACCTCCTCGCCAGTCTTGGGATTGCGGCCGATGCGCTCATTCTTCGAGCGGACCTGGAAGGAGCCGAAGGATGACAGCTTGACGTTCGCGCCGGTGATCAAGGCGTCCCCGATAAGCTCGAGCACCCTTTCCACCAGCTCCGCCGACTCGGTCCTCGACAGTCCAACCGTTCCATAGACTGCTTCGGCCAGATCGGCCCGCGTTATCGTCTTCTGCGTCATTCGTACCCCCGTGTTGTCGAAAGGTGCAAAATCCCCACGCCGGGACGAGTTGGCTCGCGTCCCTGATCAAAGTTGCTGCCGGCACAACCCCGCATGGGGTCGAGCCATAACCGCGGGAATCCTTCCCTTCGCTCAGCGATACCGGACCGTCACAAACCCCTCATGCGACCGGTTTCTACGCTGGGTTCCTCCACCCGAAAAGACACTAACGCCTTGAAACACCTAAGGTCAATCGGCTCGCGACGTCCCTACCAGCGAATGAGGGACGCACCCCAGGTAAAGCCGCCGCCCATGGCCTCGAGCATCACCAGATCACCCCGCTTGATGCGGCCATCGGCCACGGCGGCACTCAGCGCCAGGGGCACGGACGCCGCCGAAGTGTTGGCATGACGATCGACGGTGATGATGACTTTTTCAGCGGGCAGGCCAAGTTTGTTGCCGGCACCTTCGATGATGCGCCGGTTGGCCTGGTGCGGCACGAACCAGTCGAGATCGGCCACGGTGTAGCCGGTCTTTTCCAACGTGGCGTAGACGACATCGGTGATCTTGCCCACGGCATGGCGGAACACTTCCGGGCCCTGCATATGGACATGGCCGGTGGTACCGGTGGTGGACGGGCCGCCATCGACATAGAGTTTATCCCAGTGATGACCATCGGAACGGAGCGCCGAGGCCAGTATGCCGCGTTCGGGGGCGTCGTCCTCAAGTTCGAGCTTTTCCAGCACGACGGCGCCGGCGCCGTCGCCGAACAGGACGCAGGTGGTGCGGTCCGTCCAGTCAAGCAGGCGCGAGAAGGTTTCCGCGCCGATGACCAGCGCACGGGTCGCCAGGCCATTCTTGATATAGCTGTCGGCGGTGGCGATCGCGTAGACGAAGCCCGAGCAGACCGCCTGGATATCGAAGGCCATGCCGTGGTGCATGCCCAGTTTCATCTGGACCAGCGTGGCCGCGGCAGGGAAGGTGTAGTCGGGCGTGGTCGTGGCCACCACGATGAGATCGATGTCGTCAGGGGTGACGCCTGCGGCAGCCATGGCCTTCCTGGCCGCCTCGACCGCAAGATCGGAGGTGAACTGACCTTCGGCGGCGATGTGCCGCTCCTTGATGCCGACTCGCTGCTGGATCCACTCGTCGGATGTCTCGACCATGGTGGCCAGTTCGGCGTTGGTCAGCACCTTCTCGGGAAGATAGCCGCCGACACCGCGGATGATGGTACGCGTCTTGGTCACGCCAGTTACGCCTCGTGTTCTGCTTCAGGGGCAGCGTCGGCCACCTTGATCGGGAAGCGGTGCATGGTATCGCCGATCTTGTCGATCAGGCGGCTGCGGGCCATTTCGTAGGACAGGCTCAGCGCACTCTTGTAGCCGATTTCGTCGGTGCCGCCGTGGGATTTGATGACGATGCCGTTGAGACCCATGAACACGCCGCCATTGACGGTGCGCGGGTCCATCTTGCGGCGCAGGGCATTGAGCGCCGAGGTGGCGAAGAGCGCGCCGATACGGCTCATCAGATTGGATTTGAGGGCGCTGCGCAGGTAGGAGCCGACCTGGCGGGCAGTGCCCTCGGCGGTCTTGAGCGCGATGTTGCCGACAAAGCCCTCGGTGACCACGACGTCCACCGTGCCCTTGCCGATATCGTCACCTTCGACGAAGCCGTGATAGGTAAAGCCCGAGCCACTGGCCTCGGTGAGAATACGGCCGGCTTCCTTGATATAGTCGAGGCCCTTGACCTCCTCGGTCCCGACATTGAGCAGGCCCACGGTGGGCGCATCGTCGTCGAACAGGCACCGCGCCAGGGCGGAGCCGAGAATGGCGTAATCGACCAGTTGCTTGGCGTCGGCGCCGATAGTGGCGCCCATGTCGAGCACGATGATGTCGCTGCGCAGGGTGGGCCAGATGGCGGCGATGCCCGGACGGGCAATGCCCTTCATCGGCCTGAGGCAGAAGGTGGCCATGGCCATCAGCGCGCCGGTATTGCCGCCGGAAATGGCGACATCGGCCTCGCCGTCCTTGACCGCCTGGATGGCCAACCACATGGACGAGGTGCCCTTGCCCTTGCGCAGGGCCTGGCTGGGCTTTTCGTCCATGGCAATGACCGCTTCAGCGTGGCGAACGGTGGATGCCGGCTTCAGGTCGGGGAATTCATCGAGTAGCGGAGCGATCTGCTCCTGCCGTCCATGGAAGATGAAACGGGTATTCCTGCGCTCGCGAAGGGCCAGATAGGCTCCGTGGATGACGGCGCGGGGAGCATTGTCGCCTCCCATGGCATCCACTGATATTGTTATTGTATCGGTCATTTCAGCCCGTTCTGCGCCTCACGAGGAGGCAGCCAAACATACCCCATCGGAGAGTCGGTGCAAGCCCTGCCCCGTGGTGCTAGCGGTCAATATCGGTGGACTTCTTGAGCTTTTCGAGGGCGGCGAAGGGCCCGGCAGGGGCGCCGGCGACGTCGATGCCCAGCGAGTCGAGGCTTTCGCCCGGCCGGCGCGGGTATGGATCGATGGCCAGCGCCAGCGTCTCGATCAGCAAGGCGCTGAGATCGACTTCGGGGCCATCAATGTGGTCGGGAAAGTCCTCGTCCTCGAGATCGATGAAGACTTCTGAGCCGGGCGTCGGCTTGTGGGCATGCGCTTCGGGCAGGAAAACCCGATCAATGGTTTCATCGACATGCTGGCCCACCGGCTCGAATGTCACCACCGAGGGCTGGACGATGTCGGCGGTGAGTTGTCCCAGGGCGCGGATGCCGCCGCGAAGGGGCGTCACGGCCAGCGTGGCAGCGAAGGAATCGATGGCGCTCAGCTTGAGCATTTCGGCCAGGGCGGCGCGGGTCGGCTCGTCCAGGGCGACCTTGAGGTCGCGCCCTGTCGCCGGCAGGCGGTCGATGCGGACCACGGCGTCGAACAATGGCGTACCGGTATCGCTCACGCTGCCGCCTCGAAGCTGAGCGAGCCCTGCGTGATAGTTTCGGTGGCTTGGCCGACCAGCGCCCGGTCCTCGGCCAGCAGGTAATCGGCCAAGGCTGCGACATGGGGGCCGGACGCACCGTCGAAGATGTTGCGGGACAGCACGGCCTGCAATGCCTCGGCATCGGCGCGGTCCATGGCTTCGTTCATGGCCGCCAGCAGGCCGAAGAAGATGTTGCCCATCTTCTGGATGCGTTTGGGAACACCCAGATCGCCGACGCCCATTTCGCGCAGGGAACGGTCCATATCCTTGAAGAACAGGTCGAACACTGCTTGGCTGAATGCCTTCTGCTCGCCGGTTTCGGCACGCAGGCGGCGGAACAGCAGGGCCATATGCAGGCTGATCATGTCGAACCGCCCGGTGACCGTATCAGGCACCTGCCAATCGGCGTAGAACCGGGGTTGCCGGGATTGCGCCACAATGGCGCTATAGACGGCGTAAACCGGTTCGGTGGCAGTATTCTTGCGAAACAGGGACAGGATCATGGGATTGCGCTCAGCATCTCGCTTGCCATACGGACAGGTTGGCAGCTAAACATTTCGGCGGCCAGAGGGTCGTCGCCTTGTTGCCGTGCCTATAGTCGAGAGCCATCGGGAAAGTCAAATTCATGCCCTTGCGTACCGCCTCCGGTTCCATCGCGCCGCTTGCCGCCGCAGCCCTGCTCGCCATGGCGCTGGCAGCCTGCACCAGCAGCACGTCGCTGGTCACCAAGCGGACCCAGGGATATGAAATCTCCGAAAGCGCCCTGGCGCAAATCCGGCCCGGCCAGAGCCAGCAACTGGTGACGCTGGTGCTCGGCTCGCCGCAATCGACCAATACGTTCGGCGACCAGTCTGCATTTTATTATGTCGAGACCAAGGTGCGCCAGACCGCCTTCGGCATGACGATGGTCGACTCGCGCACCGTATTGGTGGTGTATTTCGACAAGAACAAGAAAGTCATCGACAAGGCCGTCTACGGCCTGGAAGACGGCAAGACCATCGCCATCGAGACCCGCCGCACGCCATCCTATGGCGAGGATCGCACCTTCATCGACCAGATCCTGCAGTCGTTCTAGGCTGCCGCGCGTCGCATCGCCGACCCGGCCAGCAGCAGGATTGCCACCGCGGCCAGGGGAATCGCCAGCGTATTGATGGCTTCCCAGCCGATGGTCTGCAGCAGGAAGCCCGACCCCAGCGAGGCCAGTGCGCTGACGCCGAACACCACCTGTTCGTTGATGGCCTGCACCCTGCCCGCTTCTTCCGGCCGGTAGGCGCTGGTGAGCATGGTGGTGGAGCCAATGAAGCCGAAGTTCCAACCCAGGCCGAGCAGGATCAGCGTCAGCGTGAAATGACCGACGGTGATGCCGTTGAGCGCGACGACGGCGCAGGCAATGATCGTCAGCAAGCCGATGGCGGTCACCAGCGGCGCACCGACCCGACGGATGATCGACCCGGTGACGAAGCTGGGCGCGAACATCGCCACCACATGCCACTGGATAGCGCTGCTGGCTTCGCCGGGCGAATGTCCGCAGAGGTGAACCATGGCCAGCGGGGCTGCGACCATGACCAGCGTCATCAGCGCATAGGTGAGCGCCGCTGTTACCATCGGCAGCACAATCTCCGGCTGCCGCAACAGCACACGCGTTGGCCGCCCCGTGCCGACGCCACTGCCTGGCGCTATGGTTGGCGCCAGCCGGGTCGGCATCAATACGAGGATGGACGCCAGCGACAGCACGGCGATCACCAGGAAACTGGCTGCATATTCGGAGCCCGCGATCCAGGTGCGGGTGAGCGAACTCAGTTGCGGGCCGAAAAAGCCGGCAGCGACACCACCAAACAGGACCCAGGAGATCGCCCGGCTCTTGAGATTGGGCGCTACGCTATCGGCGGCGGCGAAGCGGACTTGCTGGATGAACGCACCCGACACGCCAACCAGAAATAAGGCCGCTGCAAACAGATAGAAACTGCCCAGCATGACCGCCAGCGCCGCCATGAGCGATGCCGGGATCGCGACGGCCGCACCCAGCATCAGCCCGCGCGTCCGCCCAAGCCGGTAAATAATCATCGTGGCGATAGAGGTCGACAGCGCCAGCCCGACAATCATCGCCGTTACCGGCAGCGTCACCATTGCCGGGTCGGGTGCGAAGTTGACTGTGGCCAGCGCAGCGACCGACATGACGATGGACGAATTGGACCCGCCGAATGCCTGTACGGCAGCGAGCAGGCCAATATTGCGGAAAGACTGGCTGCGAGACGGCTCGGTGACCACGGATCGACTCCGGCGACGGGGGCGCACGCTAGGCTGAGCAGTCCAGTTTGGTCAACTGGGCTTGCCGCCCTCGTTCAGCTCCACGCCCGCCTCGCGGGCAATGGCGTCGAGCGCGGCATTGACGAGGCCGGTGGCGTCGTCTTCGTAGAAGGCCTTGGCCACGTCGACATATTCAGTGATGACGACGCGGGGCGGGATATCCTTGCGGCGCAGCAGCTCGAAGGCCGCGGCGCGCAGGATGGCGCGCAAAGTGGCATCGACCCGCTCGACCGGCCAGCCTTCGGCCAGCGCCCGATCGACGGCCGGATCGATGGCCAGCTGGTGTTTGGCGACACCCGTGACGATCTGGCGGAAGAAATCGGCATCGGCCGGCAGATACTGCTCGCCCTCGATTTCGCGGCCGAGATGGAAGGCGCCGAACTGGGCCAGCGTATCCTCGAGCGTCGCCCGGCCGACATCCATCTGGTAGAGCGCCTGCACGGCGGCCAGACGCGCGGCTCCGCGCTGATTGGCGGGACGGTCGGTCTGCGGGTCGCGTTTGGGGGCGTCGGCCATTCGAACTTTCAACTTTGCTGTGTGGCCGCTGGGCCGCGCTGCCCGGACGGGCGTCGCAACCCCATAATCTTCCACGGGAGGAACTTCAACAGGGGTGGCGGGTCAATCTGTCCGCGCAGGCCGCTCGTAGAGCGTCAAATGATCATCGCCCAGCGCCTGCCTGCCGGTCTCGACCAGGCCGGCGGCGCCCAGGACGTCGACGATCGGCCCGTCCAGGCTGGCCGGAACGCCGTCGGCGCCGATGGTTTCGGCGCGCGTGATGAGGGCAAAACGATCCACCAGATCGGCTTCGAGCAGGGAAGCGGCGAGGCGCTGGCCGGGCTCGACCAGCAGGTTCTGGATATGCCGCTCCGCCAGGGTCGCCAGCGCCGCGGCCAGATCGGAACGGCCTGCCTTGCCCGCGACACGCACGGTTTCGACCGAGGCCGGCGCGTCGGTCGACGTTGATGTTTCAGCAATGATCACAGTACGATAGCCGGAAAAACCACCAATCAGATTCACCGTGCGATCGACGCCGGACGCGCCCGCCAGCACGATCCGAAGCGGCGTCCGTCCGGGCAGGCCGGGCAGCGTCACCGTGAGCGCGGGATTGTCGGCGCGTGCCGTGGCTGCACCGACCAGCACTGCGTCGGCGCGGGAGCGCAGGATTTCGATCCAGGTCCGGGCTGGGCCTTCGACAGGCGCCCTGCCCTCGTCTTTTCGGCCGATCATGCCATCGGCCGAGACAGCCAGCATCGCAGTGACGAAGGGCCGATTGGCGGTGTGGCGCAAAATATGACCGGCATGCAGCGCCTGCGATGGCGCGTGGCGGGCGAGGACGGTCTCGATGCCGGCGGATTCGAGCTGGGCCACGCTGCCCCCAGCCGATTTGGGGTCGATCGCGCCGATGACGACCCGCATGATGCCGGCGCGAACGATGGCATCGATGCAGGGCGGCGTGCGGCCCCAGTGATGGCAGGGTTCGAGCGTCACATAGAGCGTGCAGCCGGCAGCTTCGAAACCGGCTTGTGCAACCGCCTCAGCTTCGGCATGCGGACGTCCGCCTTTGGCCGTCACCGCCCGCGCAATCACCGTCTGCGTCCGTGGATCAACCACCAGGGCGCAAACTGCCGGATTATCAGCAGTGGTGCCGACGAACGGCGCGGCATAGCGGACGGCGGCATCGAGCCAGCGTCTATCCTCGGGCGAAAGGTCGCTCACTCGTCGTCCCGCAGGATGCCCTGCCCTTCGGCAAGTTCGGCGAGGAAGTTGCGGAAGTCGTCTGCGGCGGAGAAATTCTTGTAGACCGAGGCAAAGCGGACGAAGGCGACATCATCGAGACCCTTGAGGCCGTCCATGACATATTCGCCGATTTGATCGGAGGTGACTTCCACGTCGCCGAGGCTTTCGAGTTGGCGGACAATGCCTGAAATCATGCGCTCGGTGCGCTCGGACTCCACCGCCCGCTTGCGCAGCGCGGTGTAGACCGACTTGGCCAGTTTTTCGCGGTCGAAGGGCACCTTTCGGCCACTCTTCTTCACCACCGTCAGGTCGCGGAGCTGGACGCGCTCGAAGGTGGTGAAGCGGCCGCCGCATCCATTACAGACGCGGCGGCGGCGGATAGCGCCGGAATCTTCGGTCGGGCGGCTGTCCTTGACCTGCGTATCGTCGTTGCCGCAATAGGGACAGCGCATCGAAAAATCCTAGCTGGCGTAGATCGGGAAGCGCGCGGTGAGCGCCTTCACCTTGGCGCCGACAGCCGCTTCCACGGCAGCATTGCCCTCATCGGAATTGGCTTCGCGCAAGCCGTCGAGCACTTCCACGATCAGGCTGCCGATTTCCTGGAATTCGGCAATGCCGAAGCCGCGCGTGGTGCCGGCGGGCGTGCCGAGGCGAATGCCCGAGGTCACGAAGGGCTTTTCCGGATCGAAGGGAATGCCGTTCTTGTTGCAGGTAATGAAGGCGCGACCCAGCCCCTGCTCGGCGCGCTTGCCGGTGGCATTCTTGGGACGCAGGTCCACCAGCATCAGGTGGTTGTCGGTGCCACCGGAAACCACATCGAGACCATGGCTCTTGAGGGCTTCGGCCAATGCGCGGGCATTGTCCACCACCTGGCGGGCATAGGCCTTGAATTCGGGCTGCAAGGCTTCCTTGAAGGCCACGGCCTTGGCGGCGATGACATGCATCAGCGGCCCACCCTGCAGGCCCGGGAACACGGCCGAATTGATCTTCTTGGCGATATCCTCGTCATTGGAAAGGATCATGCCGCCACGCGGACCGCGCAGGCTTTTGTGCGTGGTGGTGGTGGTGACATGAGCATGCGGCACCGGCGAGGGATGCACGCCGCCGGCCACGAGCCCTGCAATATGGGCCATGTCGACCATGAGATAGGCGCCAATGGAGTCGGCGATCTGGCGGAAGCGCTCCCAGTCCCAGACGCGGGAATAGGCCGTGCCGCCGGCCAGGATCAGCTTGGGCTTGTGCTCATGGGCCAGGCGCTCGACCTCGTCCATGTCAAGCAGGTGATCGTCGCGGCGCACGCCATAGGAGACGACATTGAACCACTTGCCGCTCATGTTGACCGGCGAGCCATGCGTCAGGTGGCCGCCCGAATTGAGGTCGAGGCCCATGAAAGTATCGCCCGGCTGCAGCAGCGCCAGGAACACGGCCTGGTTCATCTGGCTGCCGGAATTGGGCTGCACATTGGCGAATTTGGCGCCGAACAGCTGCTTGGCGCGCTCGATGGCCAGGGTTTCGGCCACATCGACGAACTGGCAGCCGCCATAATAGCGCTTGCCGGGGTAACCCTCGGCATACTTGTTGGTCATGATCGAGCCCTGCGCTTCAAGCACGGCGCGGGAGACTATGTTTTCCGAGGCGATCAGCTCGATCTCGTGCTGCTGGCGGCCCAGCTCGTTCTGGATGGCTTCAGCGATCTCCGGATCGGTCTCGGCCAGCGTGTTGGAGAAGAAATTGGGAAAGAGCGAGGAAGACGTGGCGGCGCTCATGGGACAATGACCTCGCGAGAGACGAAATGGGTCGGCATGGCCATGGCCTTATCATGTCGCGAACTGCGATTCCAAGGCCGGGAAGGAAGGGATAGATACATGAGGGCTCCCTGGTTGCGGATGGGTGCCCAGGCGAGCGGCTCTCTAAGGTTCGCGTTTCCCGATGGTTCCCCATCTTTTCTCGCCAGTCGCGCGAACGAGAGAGTTATGGCGCAGAACGCGCCGCAGGGGAAGAGAGCAACCCGCCATTTCAGGCAAATTTGCCGGAACTGACCGGCGGTGGCGGCGCGGCCTCCCCCAGCTTCTTGCGCAGCTTGGCCATGGCAATCTGCTGCATCTGATACTTGTTGGCCGATACGGGCGTGATGACGATGACTTCGGTGCCCGTCGCAGCGTCGATGGCGGCGACCCGCATCTGCTGGCCGACCTGCACAAACTCGAAATAGACCTCACCGTCGGCCATGGCGCATCCCCCGCCACGATATTAGCAGGATTCCATGGGCGCCAAAAGCAAACGCCCTCCCCGGTCGGAGAGCATGCATTGGGAAGTTGCAGTCTTCGTCACCACCCGGCTTATCCGGGTGGTCCATATCTCAGTGTGTATTGAGCCATGGATTGCCCGGACAAGCCGGAAATGACGGTGGAAGGGCCTGGTGGCAGAGCGGCTAAGCCTGTTCGAAGGAGACCTTGCCCTGCTCGTCGAACTTGTAGACGTCGTCGCGGAAGCTGACCGTGCCCTGGCGATTGGCCCAGGCGGTGATGTAAGTGGTGTGGATCGGCACGCGAGCCTCGCACTCGACATCGAGTCGCTGGTTGGATTCGAAGGTCATGTCGACCTTGGCCTGGTCCCAGTCGCCGTTGTCGCGCAGCAGCCAGTTGACCAACTGGTTGACGCCCTCCACGCGCACGCAGCCCGAGGAGTGGAAGCGCGCATTCTCGCCGAACAAGGCCTTGGTCGGCGTGTCGTGCAGGTAGCAATCGTAGGGATTGTAGAAGTTGATCTTGCAATGGCCCATCGAATTTTCGGCACCTGGCTCCTGGCGGTACATGTAGTTGACCGCATTGCCCAGATTGTTCCAATCGATGCTGGCTGGCGAAATCTCGTTGCCACTCCCATCGTAGATATGGATATTCTGCTTGGCCAGGTATTCGGGATCTTCTAGCATGTACTTGGTCAGGTCGCGCTCGACGAGCGACTTTGGCACATGCCAATAGGGATTGAAGTTGATCTGGCTGATCTTGCTGGCCATGATTGGGGTGGCACGGTCGACACGGCCGACGACCGCGGTGTGACGCTGCTCAACCATGCCATCGTTGACTGCTTCGATAGTGGCAGCGGGAATATTGACCACGACGTAGCGCGGATTGAGGTTGGCGGCCATGCTCTGGACGCGGGTGAAATTCAAATAGAGCTGCTGCAGGCGCGTGGCGGCCGGCACATTCATCGCATACCAGGTCGCTTCGTCCACCTGGCCGTTGAGAATCAGGCCGTGGCGCGCCTGGAAGGTGCGAACGCCGCGATCGGTTTCTTCGTCGAACAGGTCGTTGACATTGGGCACCAGCGGCATATCGCCGGACGAGATCAGGCGGCGCTTGAGCGCGATCACGGCAGGGCTGGACTTGCCGATCATCAGCCGGAAGGCTTCCTGGGGAATTTCCTCCCAGCCGCCGGCGGCAACGAAAGGCTCGTATTGCGAGATAGCGAGCTGCAGGTTGTGGACCGTGTCGAACGACAGGATCGGCTCGTTGGTGGCGATCAGCGCTTCGGCGGCCGCCGTATTGCCGTCCTTGTCGACATTGCGCAGCACATTGCCGCGATTCATCATGTCGAACACCGATTCCTGCCCGCGAACCACCGCCGGCAAGGCCAAGGATGCCCCGGCCATGGCCGTGTACCGGAGCAAAGAACGTCGATTCAACCGCATCAAGTCACCTGAAATTTTCAGCCCCCAAAGCAGGCCAATTTCTACCATCCCGTCCCGCGGGTCACAACGCGCTCAACGGCATGTGAACCTGTTCAGACTTCGTGAACCATCAATACGTGGGAAATGGTTGCAAACCACTAACGACGCTGTTCACGCGCGTTTGCGGCAGAAATGAGAACGCCGGCCCAGAGGGACCGGCGTTTGCATAGCGATGTGGCACGACTGCAACAGAGGCCGTCAGAGCTTGTAGAGGATCTGGTCGACCCAGAAGCGCTCGAGGCGGGCCAGGGCCTTGTTGAGGCCGTCGAATTCGTCGTCGCCCAGGCCGCCGACCTTGTCGATGGATTTGAGGTGACGGTCATAGAGCTCGTCGATCACTTCGGCCACTTCCTCGCCCTTCGGGGTGAGCTTGATGCGGACCGAGCGGCGGTCGGAACGGGAGCGTTCCTGGAAGATGTAGCCGGTTTCGACCAGCTTCTTCAGATTGTAGGAGACGTTGCTGCCCAGGTAGTAACCGCGGGAGCGCAGCTCGCCAGCGGTGAGCTCGGCATCGCCGATGTTGAACATCAGCAGGGCCTGGACCGGATTGATATCGTCCCACCCCATGCGGTCGAACTCATCCTTGATGAGATCGAGCAGGCGGCGATGAAGACGCTCTACCCGGGAAACCGCTTCCAGATAGAGCGGCTTCAGGCTCTGCGGACGTTCCGGGACCATGGCCTCGGCTGCGTTGGATTTGATTGCCATTTGTGCCTCACTGTTTTGCAGTCTGTGCGATTTTTCGCATCTCATGAGGCCAAACTACGGCGTGCGGACTAAGATCGCCCTAAGCGACGTGATTAAGCACATCTTACTGGAAAACAATGAGAATTTGGCTTTATTCTTCGTTACACCAGTGCATAAATTTGTAACCTTACGCGGGTGTGAACGCCCGGCTAGTCGGCTGCGCGGGCGCGACTGAGCCGGACCGACAGCACGAAGATGATGATGATCGAAACCAGCAATACAAGCCGCACCGCGAAGCCGAAAGCGGTCATGCGGACGTCGGGATTTCCGAGCAGGTAGAGCGCCAGTTCGAGCACTGTCGCACCAACCAGCAGCACCGCTCCCCAACTTGCCTTGATCCACAACCCAACGGCGGCGAAGAGCCGGGCCAGCGCGAAAATGGCGAGATAGACGAAACCGGTCATGCCCATTGTCGCGATGGGGCTTACATCACCCAGATTGACCCCAAGCAGGCGCGCCGCATCGTTGAGGCCCAGCAGCAGGCTGATGATGGCGACGATGCGGATGTAGATGGCGATGGGTTGCGCGCTGAAGTCCATGCGGTTTTCTATCCGGCGCGGGCGGATGCGACAAGCCGGAGCTTGGAGGGCGCCGGCAGCGCTGATAAACGAGAGCCGCAACGACAAGGAAAATCCCATGGCCGATGACTGGCAGAAGCACGACATGGCGTTTCTCGGCGGCCGCCGGCTGCGCCGCACGCGGCGCACCACCTGGAGCCGCGCCATGGTGCGCGAAACCGTGCTGACGCCGGGTGACCTGATCTGGCCGCTTTTCGTCATCGAGGGGCACAACGAGAAGACGCAGATTCGCACCATGCCGGGGGTGGAGCGGCTGAGCGTCGATCTCTGCGTCGAGGCTGCCAGGGCCGCACGTGATGCCGGCATTCCGGCACTGGCGCTGTTTCCCAATACGCCGGACCACCTGCGCAGCGAGACGGGCGCCGAGGCTTACAACCCCGACAACCTGATGTGCCGGGCCCTGTCGGCCATCAAGAGCGCCGTGCCCGAAGTGGGGCTGATCGCCGACGTGGCGCTGGACGAATATTCCAGCGACGGCCAGGACGGGCTGGTGCGCGACGGGGAAATCCTCAATGACGAAACCGTCGAGGTGATGATCCGCTCGGCTTTGGTGCAGAGCCGGGCCGGTGCGGACATCATTGCCCCCTCTGACATGATGGATGGCCGGGTCGGCGCCATCCGGGCCGCACTGGACGACGAGGGGCATGAGCAGGTCCAGATCATGGCTTATGCCGCCAAATATGCCTCCTGCTTTTACGGCCCCTTCCGCGAGGCGGTGGGCTCGGGCGGCCGGCTCAGGGGCGACAAGCGCACCTATCAGATGGACTACGCCAACTCCGACGAGGCAATGCGCGAGATCGAGCAGGACATTGCCGAAGGCGCCGACAGCGTCATGGTCAAGCCCGGCCTGCCCTATCTCGATATCGTGCGGCGGGCGCGGGATAGCTTCAACATCCCGATCTACGCCTACCAGGTGAGCGGGGAATACGCGATGATCGAGATGGCGGCGGCCGCCGGCGCCATCGACCGCAAGGGCGCGATCCTGGAAAGCCTAGCCGCCTTCAAGCGGGCCGGCGCCAATGGCGTGCTCACCTATTTCGCGCTGGAAGTGGCGCGGGAACTGGGGCGGTAGCATGCCCCATACTAGCCAGATGCTGATCGAACGCGCAGCGGCGCTCCTCAAGCCGTATACGACATCAGCCGGGCGGCTCTTCGGTGATGTGGGAGCGGCGCTGGTTTCGGGCTCGGGCACGGTGTTTGAAGGCGTATGCGTCGACACCCCTACCTGGGGGCTTTGCGCCGAGCGAAGCGCCATCGCTGCCATGATTACTGCGGGAGAATACCGCATCGAGCAGATCGTTGCCGTGTGGCGCGACGCCGGAACAGGGGCACTCCACCTTCCACCCTGTGGCCATTGCCGCGAATTCATGCGGCAGGTCGATGATGGCAATCTGGCTACCGCCGTCATCCTCGGACCAGACAGGAGCGTTTCGCTAGCGGAACTCCTGCCTGCGCATGCGTGGCCAGCACCAATCCAATAGGAGAGGTGGGGCGGGTAGCGTCAGGCCGATTTGCGCGCAGCTATGACGCCAACCTGCTTGGTGACATCCAGCGCACCGCCGCTAGTGGCGAAGGCTTCATCGATCGCGGTGCGAAAGGCAACCTGCTGCTCGGCCGGAGCGGTGTCGCCCGGCGGGTAGGAGGTCAGTGCCAGATAGACGACTTCGGGATCGGTGACGCGCATGGTCTGCGGATGTACCGATAGCGTGGCATTGCCGAAGCGGTCGCGCATGAGTCGTTCTGCGCGGTCAAAGTCAAAAGCGAGGGCGGCCGGATCCGTCGGTGAGCTGCCGAAGACTGTGGTGAGCCGGTAAAGCTCGCGCATGTTGTCGATGCCATTGGTCGTTACCAGCAGGGTGCCGCCGGGACGAAGCACGCGATGGAATTCCCGCATCGCCTGTTCCTGATCGCTCACATGATAAAGCATGTGCATGGCGATCACGGCGTCGAAGGTGCCATCCGGAAACGGGAGCCGGGTGGCATCCGCCGCTACGCCCGTCACCGAGGCCAGCGGCAAGGGGCGGCAGCGCTCGAGCGCCTCATCCAGCATGCCCTGCGACTGGTCGAGCAGTGTGAGCACAACCTGCGGCGCCAAGGCGGCAACGGCTTCGGGCCAGAACCAGCCGGGACCGCAGCCGACATCGAGGATTTTGGCGCCGGGACGAGCCGGCAAGTGGCGGGCAGTCCAGGTAAACCAGCCAACTTCGGCTGTGCTGAATTCGCGGTGCAGCCTTGCCCGCGCGGCGAGCTTGCTGCTGTCCGAATATTGCGTGCCCATGCCCGAGGTGATGTTCGACATTGCCTGTTCCCCCAGCCGGCGCAGGCACATTTTTGTGCCGTACCTCTTGCACCCCGCCCCGGCCATGACAATCTTTCTGGTCATGAACCAGAGCCAGCCTACCCTGCCCGATCCCGCCACTGCACCCGAATTGTTCGAGGGGGTGCTGACGCGACGCGTCATCGCCTTCTTCGTCGACCTCTTCGTCATGGGCTTGATGATCCTGGCCTTCGCCTTTGTCGGCCTGATTGCCGGCTTCCTGACCTTTGGGCTGGCGTGGCTGGCGCTGGTCGTCGTGGTTCCGGCTACCATCGTGCTCTATTACGGCGCGACGCTCGGCTCGCCGCGGCGTGCGACCCTGGGCATGCAGATGATGGATATCGTGCTGACGCCGACGCGCAATCAGCCGCTCGATGGCTGGATGGCGATCATCCATGCGGCGGTGTTCTGGCTGACCACGTGGATTTCCTGGCCCCTGTCGCTGCTGTTCGCGCTGTTCACGCCGCGCCGGCAGATGATCCACGACCTGATCACCGGCACGCTGATGGTGCGCCGGTCGCCCATGGTGCGGCATTGGCGCGCCCAGACAGCGCAGGCCAGCGGCGCATATTGAATCATTGCCGGGTTTGAGGCGCGGGAGTACATTCTCCTGAATGCACTCAAGGGTCTTTGATGACCGACCAGACGCCGGAAACCACCCAGCTCTTCCTGACCGCGGCGATGCCGTGTCCCTACCTGCCGGGCAAGCAGGAGCGAAAGCTGTTTACGCACCTGACCGGGCGGCGCGCGGCCAACCTGCACCACCTGTTGAGCGAGAACGGTTTCCGGCGCAGCCAAAACCTGATCTATCGCCCGGCCTGCGAAGGCTGCAATGCCTGCCAGTCAGTGCGGATCGTGGCTAACGACTTCGTCGCTTCGGGCCGTTTCCGCCGGGTTCTGAAACACAATGCCGACCTGTCCGTGGAAGTGCGTCCGACAACGGCGACCAGCGAGCAATACGACCTGTTCAAGCGCTATCTGGAATCGCGCCATGCCGGTGGCGGCATGAACCAGATGAGTTTTGTCGACTATGAATACATGGTCGAGGATACCCCGGTGCAGTCCGTGCTGGTCGAATACCGCCTGCGCGACCACCCCGACCAGACCCTGGTGGCAGTGGCGCTGACCGACGTGATGCCCGACGGGCTTTCGATGGTCTATTCCTTCTACGACCCCGACCTGGCCTCGCGGAGCCTGGGAACCTACCTTATCCTCGATCACATCGCCCAGGTATGCTCGGCAGGCTTGCGCTACGTCTATCTCGGCTACTGGGTCAAGGATTCCCCTAAGATGGCCTACAAGGCCCTTTACAAGCCTCTGGAAGTCCAGAAGGGCACGCTGGGCTGGTGTTCGCTCGACTAAATTCGGCGCGTTACTTCGAAAACTGAATTGTTTCTGACGCATGCTGTCAGTTATTGTTCAGGTGTTTACTGGCAATGATCAGCGTGGGCGGCTGTGGACCGATGGGAACCGGGGCGCCCTTATTTCCATCTTTTGTCCATGGAGAACTTCGTTGAAGATCAGAAGCATCTATCTCGCGTCCCTCCTGCTGGCAGCCCTGCCGGCGACGGCCTTCGCACAGGCCACCGTGCCGCCCAATGTCGACTTTACCGCCTCGGCCACCATGCCGTCGCTCAAGGATCCGTCCCGCAAGGACGTCTTCGCCGTCACCATCGGCGATGCGCAGGTCAAGACCCAACTCGAGTTGACCTGCTCGGCCGGCTATACCCAGTTCCTCGTCGTGCGTTCGGACAAGGCCTGTGCCGTGGCCGGCAGTGGCTCGATCGTCAATCCGGCCAACCAGGCCCTGCTGCCGCGCACCCAGTATTCTGGCGGTTATACGGTCAATGCCGATGGCTATACGGATGGCTCGGGCATGGCCGTCAACTACCTGGCGCTCGGCAAGGTCGCCCCTTCCGCCGGCGCTTTTGCCGGCTCGATGAATCTCAAGCCGGAAGTCACATCCAGCGGTGCCTCGGCGCTCAAGGATTCGATCATGGCCAATCTCGGCCAGAATTCCGGCGGGTCGGTGATCGATGACCGTGTCGATACGGTCGACCTGACACGTCTTTTTATCCCTTCGGCCGGCCTGCCTTCCGACGTGGGCTGCACCTGGTCGGGCAATATGGTGTTCGCCTACCAGACCGAAAGCTGGTTCCTCGACCTCACGGCGACCTGCGCCGACAAGGAATATGTGCTCAAGGGCAATATGCCCTGGACCGACTCGCCCGGCGTCGAAGCGCAGACCCAGTATGACCTGACGCTGACGCTGCCCTCTGCCGGCGCGGCGAGCGACGATGCTCTGTTCGCCACCGGCGACGCCAATAGCGACCTGTTCGCGGCCGCCGACGGCATCACCGCGCAGATCATCATGAAGGAATCCAAGCACGTTAACGTCGATATCGACGGCGTGCTCACCGAAACGCCGTCGCAGGTCGATGCCTCGGGCCAGTTCGTCGGCACCAATGTTCCGGTGGAAGTGGTGCGCTCGCTGGCGACGCTGTTCGGCCTGTTGTCGTCGAACCTGTTCGGCGCCTAATTCGCCAACAGCGTTCCGAAAAGGGCGGCCATCCGGCCGCCCTTTTCCATTGCGGCGGTCTTGCTTGCGCCATATGTCTGCGGCGACATCGTCGCTACGATCCACCTTGCCGGACCCGCCATGTCTCTGTTCGTGAAGCTGATCCGGCTTGGCCTGGTACTGGCCGCATTGGGCGTGGCCGTCCTTGCCATTCTGGCGCTGTTCGGCTTTGCCGTGCCCGAACTCGACCTGCTGAACCACGCGCAAATCTTCCTGCTGCCGGGGACGGTGGTCGGGCTGGTGATCGTCACAGTGCTGCTGGGCGGCATGCTGCGCAGCGTGGCCGCGATCGTGGTGGTGGTGGGCGTGGCCGCTTCGGCCAATGTGATGCTGCCCGAAATCGTCGGATCGCTGCGGGCACGACCGCTGGCGCCGGCCGATGGCAGCATCACCATGATGACGCATAATCTCTTCGGCATGAACTACGAGATGGACAAGGTCATCGCCGCCATCAGGGCGGAGCACCCCGATATCATCGTGCTGCAGGAGTATTTCGGCGAGCAGGCAACGGACCTGCATCCCCTGCTGCTGGCCGACTATCCCTTCTTCGTGCGCTGCCGGGGCGGCAAGCGGGCCAATCTGGGGCTTTATTCGCGTATCCCCTTCGCGCAGGTCGATGACAACGCCTGCCCCAACAATGCCTATGGTACGACCCGCACCGCGCATATCCTCGCCAATTTCCAGACCACGGATGGCAAGCCCTTTTCCGTCATCACCACGCATATGGACTGGCCGATCCCGATAGCGCGCCAGCATGAGCAGCTTAACGCGCTTTCAGCGGTGGTGGACAAGATCGAGGGGCCGATGATCCTGGCAGGGGACTTCAATTCCACCCCATGGTCCTATTCGCTGCGCGACTTCGTGGCGCGCAACGGGTTTACGCGGGAGACCATGAACCTCGTGACCTATCCACTGAGCTGGTTCTATTTCGGCGCCTGGCGCGACACGATCCCGTTCCTGCCGCTGGACCATGTGATGACACGCGGTGGCGTCGTAGTGCATGACCTGCATGCCGGACAGAAAACGGCGAGCGACCACCTGCCGGTGGTGTTCACCTTCTCGGTGGAGTGATCGGGGCACGCCCTCGTGGTTCGAGGCGCTGAAGAAGCGCACCTCACCATGAGGGCTACTTCTGGCTTGGTGTATCAGTAGCCCTCATGGTGAGGCGGGAGCGTAGCGACCCTCGAACCACGAGGGCGTGGCACTACAATTCGAGATCGAACACGATCAGCCCGTCGCGGCCGCCTTCCAGCGCCGCCACCAACCGGCTGCCGGCTTCCTTGTGGGCCGGATGTGGCAGGTAGCGGTCGCGCGCGGCTGCATCGGCGAAATCCATGATGAAGCCGTCATTGAAGCCCTGGCTGCGCCCCTCGGGCGAAATATTGGGGCCGGAGTCGAAAGTGAGCAGGCCCTCGATCTGCCCTACCAATGCGCCCAGCCCGGCATAGATTGCGGCGCGCTCGCCGGCGCCGACCTCACTGCGGAACCTGACGAAGACGCAGTGCCGGATCATCCGACGAACTTGTTGTTGCGCGGGAAACCGTTGGGCGGCTGACGGCCGGCGGCGGCACGATCACCGAGCCAGTCGGTCAGTTCCTCTGTGGGCTTGGTATAGGTGCGGCCGGACGAATCCATCCAGGTGAGGCCATCGGCGGCCCAGAAGGTCTTGAGGTCGGAAATGCCGCCATCCTTGTAGCGCTGCAGGCGCACGCCCTTGCCGCGGCTCATCTCGGCGAGCTGGCTCAGCGGGAAGACCAGGAGTTTGCGGTTCTGTCCGATGACCGCGACCCGATCGCCGGCCACGGGGACCAGCAGGGCGGCCTCGTCGGGGGCGCCGACATTGAGGATTTGCTTGCCCTTGCGGGTATTGGCGATCATCTCGTCCTCGCCGACGATGAAGCCATAGCCGGCGGCCGAGGCGACGATCCGCTTCTGGCCCGGCCGATAGACGAAGAGGTCGACGATGTCCTGCCCCTCCTCGATATCGACCATGATGCGCACCGGCTCGCCCTGCCCGCGCCCGCCGGGCAGCTTGTCGCCGGCCAGCGTATAGACCTTGCCGCCGGTGGTGAGCATCAGCAGCTTGTCGGTAGTCTCGCATTTTATGGCGAGCTTGAGCCGGTCGCCAGCCTTGAAGCCGCGCTCGTCGTTGACGTCGGTGGCGTGGCCGCGCGGTGCGCGAATCCAGCCCTTTTCGGAGAGGATGACGGTGATCGGCTCACGCTCGATGAAGGCTTCGGTGACTTCGGCGGCATCAGCGGTCGGTGTATCGCCCAGCACGGTGCGGCGAGCGCCCAGTGCATGCGGCGTGCCATCGGCATTAGTGAGCGGATAGGCCTTCTTGAGCGCTTCGATTTCTTTGCTGATGCTGCCCCACTGGCGCTTGTCGGAAGCCAGCAACGCCTCAAGGTGCCCTTTCTCCTCGGTCAGGTCGGCATGCTCCTTGCGCAGCTCGATTTCCTCGAGCTTGCGCAGGGAGCGCAGGCGCATGTTGAGAATGGCTTCGGCCTGCACATCGGTCAGTTCGAACGTCGCCATCAGCGAAGCCTTGGCGTCGTCTTCCTCGCGGATGATGCGGATCACTTCGTCGAGGTTGAGATAGGCGATGATATAGCCGGCCAGCACTTCGAGCCGGTGGGCGATCTGCTCCAGCCGGTGGGTGGTGCGGCGAACCAGCACCTCCTTGCGATGCTCAAGCCAGGCCTTGAGGGCCTGGGCCAGGCTCATCACCTTGGGCGCGGTGCCGCGATCGAGCACGTTGAGATTGAGCGGGAAGCGGGTTTCAAGATCGGTGGTCTTGAACAATTGCTCCATCAGGATGACCGCATCGACGGTGCGGGCGCGCGGTTCGAGCACGAGGCGGATATCGTCCGAAGACTCATCGCGCACGTCCTTGAGCAAAGGCAGCTTCTTGGCGAGCAGCAGTTCGGCGATCTTTTCGACCAGCCGCGACTTCTGGATGCCATAGGGAATTTCGGTGACGACGATGAGATAGACGCCGCGGCCAGTCTCTTCCACCTCCCATTTGGCGCGCAGGCGGAAGGAGCCGCGGCCGGTCTGGTAGGAGTGGGCGATGGAGGATGGCGATTCGACCAGGATGCCGCCGGTGGGGAAATCGGGGCCCTTGACGAACTGAGTCAGGTCGTGGGCGGAAGCCTCTGGATTGACATTGATAAGATGGAGCGCGGCGTCACAGAGCTCGGCCACATTGTGCGGCGGGATCGAGGTCGCCATGCCCACGGCGATGCCGGTGGAACCGTTCGCCAGCAGGTTCGGGAAATTGGACGGCAGGACCACCGGCTCTTCGTCTTCGCCGTCATAGGTCGGCTTGAAGTCGATGGCGTTTTCGCCGATGCCCTCGAGCAGGCGCATGGCGATGTCGGTCATGCGGGATTCGGTGTAGCGCATGGCGGCGGCGCTATCGCCGTCGATATTGCCGAAATTGCCCTGCCCATCGACCAGCGGATAGCGCTGGGCAAAATCCTGCGCCAGGCGGACCAAGGCGTCATAGATCGACTGATCGCCATGGGGGTGGAACTTACCGATCACGTCACCGACGATACGGGCCGATTTCTTGTAGCCCTCGTTCGGCGCCAGCTTGAGCAGGCGCATGGCGTGGATGATGCGGCGATGCACGGGCTTGAGCCCGTCGCGCGCATCGGGCAGGGCCCGCTGGGTGATGGTGGAGAGGGCATAGGAGAGGTACCGCTCCTCAAGCGCCTGCTTGAGATCGACGACGCGCTGGTCGTCGGCAGGCGGGAGGGTATCGCTATCAGACATCGGCAGGCATTCCGGGGGAACGAATCAGGAAAGCAGTATAGTGGGCGAGGGCCGAAAGCTCAGGCTTTATGGGCGTCTGGCCAGGGTATCAACACGATTTATGCGGATTTAGCGTTCCTGGCTTAACAGGGTAGCCAGCATCTCCCGCGTCGGCGACGGTTCCAGTTGTCGCGCCCCCCACACCTGCGCTTCGATGAAATGCCCCGTCAGCCGCAAGGCGTCCGCGATGTCGTGCGGACTGGCATTGCCGCGCGTGGTCAGGAAGCTCGGGAGCGGCAGCAGGCGGTCGAGATAGGGCGCCGCGGCCGCGCGGGATACCGCCCTGCCCGATTTGGGCGAGACATGGGTGAGATCATCAGTCGTGCCAGACACGGCGCAGGAGGTGAGGTCCAGCCCAAAACCGAGATCGTCGAGCAAAGCCAGCTCGAACCGGGCCAGGGCGGCGCCATCGGGCGGACTCTCGATCAGCCGCAGGGCCATGCCGAGCAGGCGATCATGCGGGTCGCGCTCGGGCAGCAGGCGCAGGTGTTCGCAGACAAGCTGGCTGAGATAGAGCCGGGTGCGATCGGCAATCAGCTCGGCAGCGCGGGCCTGCAGCAATTCGACCGTGAATGTGCCCAGATGATCTTCGAGCCGCGCCCGCCAGGTGAGCTGGACGGTATTGCCGGGCTGCAGCGCCGCGGCCAGCTTGGTCGAACGGCCACCCCTGACAAGGCCGAGGTGGCGGCCACGACCGGCCACCACGGCTTCGGCGATGACGCTGCTCTCGCCATGGCGGCGCACGCCGATCAGCAGGGCTTCACCGGTCCATTCCATGCATCAACCCTGTGCCACGCCCTCGTGGTTCGAGGCTCGCCAAGAACTCGCACCTCACCATGAGGGCTACTGGTTGTCTTGCGGAAATTTGTGAGACCTCATGGTGAGGTGCGAGCGCAGCGAGCCTCGAACCACGAGGTCGGGAACGCTGGTTCATCCCTTCCCATGCGGGTATTCCAAGCCCATTTCGCGGTAGCGCTCGGGGTCGTCGCCCCATTTTTCGCGGACCTTGACGAACAGGAACAGGTGGATCGGCACCTCATACATGGCCATCAGTTCCTTGCGCGATTCCGCGCCGATGGCCTTGATGGTCTGGCCGCCGGCGCCGAGCACGATCTTCTTGTGGCTCTCGCGCGAGAGATAGATCACCTGGTCGATCTTGTAGGAGCCATCCTTCTGGATCTTGAAGCTCTCGGTTTCGACCGTGGAATTGTACGGGATCTCGTCATGGACGCGCAGGAACAGTTTTTCGCGCGTGATTTCAGCCGCCGTGATCGCCATGGTCAGGTCGGTCAGGTGATCCTCGGGGAAGTGCCAAGGGCCGGGCGGGATGTGCTTGACGCACCAGTCCATGAAGTCCTGCACGCCATAGCCCTTGAGCGCCGAGATCATGAAAGTGGCCTCGAAGCGCAGCTTGGCATTGATCGATTCCGACAGCGCCAGCAGCTCCTCGTTCTTGATCGTGTCGATCTTGTTGAGGATCAGGATGCGCGGATGATTGACGTTTTCGAGGCCTTCCAGCAGCTTTTCAAGCTCGGGCGTCAGTCCCCTGTCGACATCGACGATCAGGGCGACAATATCGGCGTCCCCTGCCCCGCCCCAGGCGCTGTCGACCATGGCGCGGTCGAGTCGGCGCTTGGGCGCGAAAATGCCAGGCGTGTCGATGAATACCAGTTGCGCCTTGTCGAGCGTGACGACGCCGCGCACCTGGCTGCGCGTGGTTTGGGCCTTATGGGTGACGATGGAGACTTTCGTGCCCACCAGCGAATTCAGCAGGGTCGACTTGCCGGCATTGGGCGCGCCGACCAGGGCGATGAAGCCGCAGGAAGTGTCGGACAGTTCTTCTGGCGTATTCATCGATTTTCCTTCCACACCTGCTGGGCGATGAGGAACAGCTCGGCGGCCTTGTGTTCGGCGATCTTCTTGGAAGGGCCGGTGGCGCTCAGACTATCATAGTCGCCCAGGGTTACTGATATGGTGAATTCGGGGGCGTGGTCGGGGCCGCGCCGGTCGGTCTGGGTATAGGTGGGCGGCTCGAGCCCGCGGGCCTGGGCCCATTCCTGCAGGGTGGTTTTCGCATCGGCCTTGTTGGCGGAGCCATCGGCCAGAAATTCCTCGAACATGCGCTCGACGAATTCATAAGCCTTGCCCATGCCGCCATCGCAGTAGATGGCGCCGATGATGGACTCGGTGACATCGCCGAGAATGGCTTCCTTTTCGGCGCCGCCGGTACGGGCTTCGCTATCGCCGAGATGGAGTTCGGAGCCCAGGTCGAGCGTGCGGGCGATGATGGCGCAGGTTTCCTTCCGCACCAGCGTATTGAGCGTGCGGCTCAACTCGCCCTCATTGGCCTTGGGATAGCGGCGATAGAGCATATCGGCGACGACAAGACCTAGCACGCGATCGCCGAGAAATTCGAGGCGCTGGTAGGAGTACTCGATGCGCCTGGCGGGCGACGTGGCGCTGGAATGGGTCAGCGCACGGTTCAGCAGGTCCGGATCGGCAAAGCGATAGCCGAGCCGGAACTGCAATTTGTCGTGGTTGCGCGGGGCGCGACTCATAGAGGCTGATGATCGACGCCCTGGAACATGCGGTCCCAGCGCACATTGGCCGGCCACTGCCAGAGCTGCCAAGGCGGAATATTGTCCTTGATCGAGAAGAAGCGGGCCTCGGCCTTGGCGATGAGGTTCACCGCCGGCACGTAGCCCACCTGGCTCAGCACACGACTATCGGCGGAGCGGTCGCGATTGTCGCCCATCATGAAATAGTGGCCGGCGGGCACGACATATTCCGAGGTATTGTCGAGCGGCGCATTGTCGGAGATTTCCTGGATGATATGGGTCGTGCCCTCCGGGAAAGTCTCGCGATAGAGCGTGACGTCGCGGGTATCGCCATTGCTGTCGGTATCCTGCGCGGTGCCGATCTGCTCGCGCTCGATCATAGTGCCGTTGATGTAGAGGCGACCCTGCTTCATCTGGATGGTGTCGCCCGGCAGGCCGACGACGCGCTTGATATATTCAATAGTCTGCGGCACCGGGCGGAACACGGCGATGTCGCCCCGGTTCGGCTCGCGGCCGAAGATACGGTTGTTGATCGGCAGCTCGAAATCGAGCAGCGAAAAATCGCCGTAGCGGCCGAGCGAGAAGGAATGCTTGCCATAGCCCCAGACGAACTTGTTGGCGACGAAGTAGTCGCCGATCATCAGCGTCTGCTGCATCGAGGCGGTCGGGATGGAGAAGGGCTGGTAGAGGAACGAGCGCAGCACGATGGCGATCAGCAGCGCCTCGGCCACGACGACGATGGTTTCCCACCACTCGTTGGCCGCTGATTTCTTGATGGGCTTGTCGGCGGGCTGGCTCATGAATTTCCCCGGAAAGATAACGCGGGCAGCGTTATGCCTTTGTCCCAAGCGGGTCAACTTGGTTAGCCGGCAGCGCTTCGATGATGACGAAGGCTTGAGCAAGCCCGGCATCGTCGGTGATGGTCAGGTGGATGTGGGGCGTGTGGCCCGGCGGCACAAGGCGGGCCAGCGCTTTTGCCGCGCCATTGGTGAGCTGCATGGTCGGCTTGCCCGATGGCAGGTTCACGACGCCCATGTCGCGCCAGTAGACGCCCCAGCTTATGCCGGTGCCCAAGGCCTTGGAGCAGGCCTCCTTGGCGGCGAAGCGCTTGGCATAGGATGCAGCGCGCTGGGCGCGGCGGTCGGATTTGCGGCGCTCGATCTCGGTGAAACAACGATCCGTAAAGCGGGTGCCGTATTTTTCCAGCGTCTGTTCGACGCGGTGAATCTGGATGAGGTCGGAGCCGAGGCCGATGATCATTTCACACCTTACCGCTCGTCATCGACAAATCTCCTGTCGACCTTGCCGTCCCATTCCAGCGTCGAAATCATGCCCGCTTCGCGCATGCCGGCGCGCTGCACGGCGCTGAGGCCAGGGCTGCGCTTGAGCGTTGCCAGAACATCGGTCAGTTGCGCAAGGTCGCGCACTTCGATTTCGAAGATCATCTGGTGAAAGTCGGGCGAGATCATCCGCATCACCAGGTTGTTGATATTGGCGTCGCAGGCGGCGATGGCCGACGAGATCTGCGCCAGCGAGCCGGGCTTGTTGACGCTCTCCATGGTGATGACGGTGGGATAAAGCTTTTCCTCGCCGCCCTTGAGGTTCCAGCGCACATCGACCCAGGCCACGTCACTGTCATGCTTGTCGATCAGCGCTTCGGAATGGATGGGATAGACCAGCATGGGGCTGTCGGGCTGCAGGATGCCGACCAGCCGGTCGCCGGGCACGACCCCCTCCCCCGAGACGATGACCGGCATGTGAAAATCGAGCTTGGCCAGGGCCACCTTGGCGCGCGGACCGGAGCGCTGGCCGCCCGGCACGCGGAAGCGGAACAGGTCGGTGGCGCGCAACGCAAACCAGCCGTCGGCAGTGTCGGCCACCGGCAAATCGAGCTTGCGGCGGCGCTTGCGCAGGCCCTTGAGCTTGGCCAGTTCGGCCGCCAGGGGCTCGGAGCCAATCTTGCCCTCGCCCACCGATATCAGCAGGTCGCGGCGGCTGGCCGTACCCAAAGCCTCGGCAAGCGCCTTGGCTTCGCTGTCATCGAGCATGACGCCTTCGCGCTCGAGCATCATGTGGAGCACATGCTCGCCCAGGGCAAAGGCGCGCTGGGTGGCGGCGTGGCGCACGGCGCGGCGAATGGCGGCGCGGGCCTTGCCGGTGGCGGCGATGCCCAGCCAGTTCATCGGCGGCAGATGGTTCTGGTCGCGGATGATCTCCACCTCGTCGCCCGAGCGGAGTTGCGTCACCAGCGGCAGGATGGAACCGTTGATCTTGGCGCCGACCGTGGTGTCGCCGATATCGGTGTGCAGCGCATAGGCGAAGTCGATGGGCGTGGCGCCGCGCGGCAGGGCGATCAGCCGCCCGCGCGGGGTGAAGCAGAACACCTGGTCCTGGAACAGCTCCAGCTTGGTATATTCGAGGAAATCCTCGGTAGAGGAATTGCCGGTCGTCAGGTGCCCGATGGTCTGCCGCAGCGAGCCATAGGCCTGCGATTCCTGCTCGATGCGGCCGAGATTGGCCGAAGCGCCATCCTTGTAGAGGGCGTGGGCGGCAATGCCGAATTCGGCGATGCGGTCCATGTCCTCGGTGCGGATCTGCAGTTCCACGCGCTGGCGGCCGGGACCGACAATGGTGGTGTGGATGGACTGGTAATCGTTGTGCTTGGGAACCGAGATATAGTCCTTGAAGCGCAGCGGCACGACTTTCCACTTGGTGTGGACGACCCCTACGGTGCGATAGCATTCTTCCACCGAACCGACGATGACGCGGAAACCGATCATGTCGGACAGCTGTTCCAGCGCGATCGACTTGCGCTCGATCTTGTTGAAGATCGAGAAGGGCGACTTCACCCGCGCCTTGACGCGGGCGGTGATGCCCTCGGCGGCGAGACGTTCGCTCAGCTCGGTCGAAATGGTGGAAATGGTCTCGCGATACTCCTCCTGCATCTCGTCGAGCCGGGCGACGATGGCCTGGTGGTGCTCGGGCTGGAGAATCTTGAAGGAGATGTCCTCCAGCTCGTTGCGCATGTCCTGCATACCCATGCGGCCGGCGAGCGGGGCATAGATATCCATGGTTTCCTGGGCGATGCGCTTCTGCTTGTCCGGCGGCATGAACTGCAGCGTGCGCATGTTGTGCAGGCGATCGGCGAGCTTGACCAGCAGCACGCGGACATCCTGGCTGATGGCCAGCAGCAGCTTGCGCAGGTTTTCGGCCTGGGCTTCTTCGCGCGACACCAGGTTGAGCCGGTCGATCTTGGTCAGGCCGTCGACGATGGCGGCGATCTCGGCCCCGAACATCTGGTCGATCTCGGCGCGGGTGGCGTCGGTATCCTCGATGGTGTCGTGCAGCAGGCCCACGGCGATGGAGGCGTCGTCGAGCTTGAGCTCGGTCAGGATGGCGGCAACTTCGAGCGGGTGATTGAAATAGGGGTCGCCGGAGGCGCGCTTCTGCGAGCCATGCTTCTGCATGGCGTACACATAGGCCTTGTTCAACAACTGCTCATCGACGTCAGGGTTATAGGCCTGAACGCGTTCGACCAGTTCATACTGACGCATCATGGAAGGTGTCGCCGCTCGCTCGAAGGAAAGAGCTTAGCGTTTTGATTGGATTTGGAAAGGGCGAGAGCGGGAGTATCTGAGTTGAAGGCGGATGGGAAGTCACCTGAGCCCTGGTTGGCAAGATGGGGCATCCCACCACGGTACCGCCCCAGCCCGCCGGCCGTCACCCTCGGGCGAAGACCCGAGGGCTCTGCACTTGCGGAATTCAGTCAAGTGAAGTGTCCTCGGGTCTTCGCCCGAGGGTGACGCGCGGTGGATGGAGGGTGACGGCCCGGTGGATGGCAACGCCAGAGGTAAAACAAAACACCCCCGGCTCGCGCCGAGGGTGCTGAATTCTTCCAACCAACCGAAAATCAGTCGTCGCGGCGTTCCGGCGGGGCCAGGCTTTCGATGCCGCGCAGCAGTTCTTCTTCGCTGATAGTGTCGAAATTGATCGAATCGTCGTCGCCGGCGCTTTCGATCAGCGGAGCCGCATGGCTCTCGGGCTCGTCGACCTCGACATATTTCTGCAGCGAATGGATCAGGTCCTCGCGCAGGTCTTCCGGCGAGATGGCGCCGTCGCCGATTTCACGCAGCGCAACAACGGGATTCTTGTCGTTGTCGCGGGCCACGGTGATCTGGGCGCCAGACGAGATCATGCGCGCGCGGTGTGCCGCCATGAGAACGAGATCGAAGCGGTTGTCGATCTTTTCGATGCAGTCTTCAACGGTGACGCGTGCCACGAACGTCTCCAAACTTGTGGGGATGAATGGTTCCCATACACCAGTGATCCCGATGGCACAAGGTTGCCCTGCCCCATCAGGTGCGCATTGGCCATGCAAAACCGCGCTAGCGCAGACGTCTTGTCGGGAGCAAGAAAACATGCGAATAGCGAAGTTAATATAATGTTCTCGGCGGAATTTAAGTCATACTTTTAGCCGCGTCGTCGGCACAGGCTTTGGGCGGATATTCCGCCAATCTGGAGATTGCGATGCCCATAGACCCGCGGGAAAAAATCGTCCTGTTCATTGATGGCGCCAATCTCTACGCCACGTCCAAGGCCATAGGTGTCGATATCGATTACCGGCGGCTGCTGGCTGAATTCAATGGCCGGGCCTATCTGCTACGGGCCAATTATTACACCGCGCTGATCGAGGACCAGGAATACTCATCCATCCGGCCGCTGATCGACTGGCTGGACTATAACGGCTTCACCGTGGTCACCAAGCCCGCCAAGGAATTCACCGACGCCGCCGGACGGCGGAAGGTGAAGGGCAACATGGATATCGAGCTGTGCGTCGATGCGCTCGAACTGGCGCCGTTCTACGATCACATGGTGTTGTTCTCGGGCGATGGCGATTTCACCGCGCTGGTCGCCTCCCTGCAGCGCAAGGGCAAGCGCGTGACAGTGGTCTCGACGCTGACCACCTCGACCCCGATGATCTCGGACGATTTGCGGCGGCAGGCGGATTTCTTCATCGATGTGGCGGACCTGGCCAAGACCGTGGGCCGACCGCCGAGCACGCGGCCGGTGGCTGCGCCGGTCGCTGAGGAATAGCACCACCGGTGCCACGCCCTCGTGGTTCGAGGCTCGCGAAGAGCTCGCACCTCACCATGAGGGCTGCTGGAAACTCGGTGTAGCAACAGCCCTCATGGTGAGGTGCGCTTCTCCAGCGCCTCGAACCACGAGGGCGTGGCACGATCTACCCCCGGCCGCCCTCTTTCATGATGCGGGACTTGTCACGGTTCCAGTCGCGGTCGCGTTCGGTGGCGCGCTTGTCGTAGTTCTTCTTGCCCTTGCCGACGCCGATCAGCAGCTTGGCGCGGCCCTGATCGTTGAAGAACAGCTTGAGCGGCACGATGGTATTGCCGGCGCGGGCGACTTCCTGGTCGAGATGGGCCAATTGCTTCTTGGAGACGAGGAGCTTGCGCGGGCGCTTTTCCTCGTGGTTGAAGCGGTTGGCCTGCAGGTATTCCGGGATATGCGCATTGATCAGCCAGAGCTCGCCCTTTTCCGGGGAAGCATAGGATTCGGTGATCTGCGCCTTGCCGAGGCGGAGTGACTTGACCTCGGTGCCGGTCAGCACAAGGCCGGCTTCCATGGTCTCGCCGATTTCGTAATCGTAGCGCGAGCGACGGTTTTCAGCCACGAGACCGTGGCTGATGACGCCGTTCTTTGCCTTGTCGTTCTTTGCTGCCATGGGCTCTAGATAAGGCCTGCATGGCGCATTGCAAAGTCCACGGCCTGTTCGGTTTCCCTGGCGACCGGCACCAGCGGCAGGCGCAGTTCGTTGGCGCAGCGGTTGAGGCGGCTGGCGGCATACTTCACCGCCGTCGGATTGGGCTCCATGAACAGGTTCCTGTGCAGGTGCACAAGCTTGTCTTGCTTGAGCAATGCGCCCTTGAAGTCCCCGGCCAGCGACAGTTCCTGCATCTGGGAACACAGGCGCGGGGCGATGTTGGACGTGACCGAAATGCAGCCGTGGCCGCCATGGGCGTTGAAGGCGAGCGCGGTGATGTCCTCGCCCGACAGCAGAATGAAATCCTTACCCAGTTTGTCCCGCTGCAGGCTCGCCCGGCCCAGATCGGCCGTGGCGTCCTTGACACCGACAATATTGGAATGGGCTTCGTGCAGGCGGGCTATGGTGTCGATGGTGAGATCGACCACCGTGCGGCCGGGCACACTGTAGAGGATGACCGGAATGCCGACGGCCTTGGCCACGGCCGAGAAGTGCTGGAACATGCCCTCCTGGTTGGGCTTGTTGTAATAGGGCACGATGCTGAGAACCGCATCGGCGCCGGCCTTTTCGGCGAACCTGGCCAGTTCGACGGCCTCGGCGGTGGAATTGGACCCTGCCCCGGCAATCACCGGAACGCGCTTGTTGGCAACCTCGATGGCGATTTCCACCACGCGGCGGTGTTCTTCGTGGCTAACGGTAGGGCTTTCGCCGGTAGTGCCGACCGGCACCAGGCCATGCGTGCCCTCGGCAATCTGCCAATCGACAAAGCTGGCGAAGGCTTTCTCATCCACGTTCCCGTTATGCATGGGAGTGATGAGCGCCGTAATCGATCCTCGCAGCATTTGTCGAGATGTCCTTGGTTTTGGGTGCCACAGTTCAGCCGTGGCGAGATGGTAGGGACCGCGCTGGTGGCGGCCGGCTTTGCGTGGCGCACCATACTTTCACTTGGCTGCCACGACAACGTTTTCGTTGGCGGCGGCCAGCAGGGATCGTCGTTGCGGCAACCCGATATTTACCCCCGAGGCGTAAGGATGGGTTAACCGCAGGGATGGGGGCTCCCTGTTGGGAATGTTGTGCGCGCCTGTCCGCAGGCGCGAGTACCAGCAGGACAGCAGATGCAGCGCCGCTTTCGAGCAGGCCTCATCGCAGCGGTTTTGGGTATTCTGAGCTTTGCCCCCTTCTCGCATGCGACGGCCAATGACACGATCGACCCCGTAACCACCGGCTCGGTGAAGGCTGATGCCACGGCGCCGGTGGCCGACGCCAAGGGGTCGGCAGCGTTCCGCGCCGCCCTGGCTGCGCTGGTCGATGGCGATCCCGTGGCGGCCTATGCGCAGGCGCGCGCGCTGCCCGACGATGTGGAGCGCCGCACCATCCAGTGGGCGGCGGTCTATTTCAATGCCGGCAAGATCGACTACCGGTCCATCCAACGCCTGGCCGCCGACGCGCCCGATTTCGCCGCCGCCGGTGTCTATCGCACACGGATCGAGCAATCGATTGCCAAGGCCGAGGCCGATCCGGGCGCGGTGGTCGCCGCGTTGGGCGGCGCCATACCTAACACGATCGACGGGCAGATCATGCTGGCCACCGCCTATCTGGCACAGGGCGAAACCGGCCGCGCCACCAGCATCGCCAAGAGCATCTGGATCGACAATTTCCTGACCGAAGAACAGGAAGCCGTGGTGCTCGACACACTGGGCAGCCTGCTCGACCGCGAGGCGCATTGGGCGCGTGCCATGCACCTGATGATGCATGACCGGGCGCGGGGCAGCGAGCGGTTGCTGCCCTATCTTTCCGAGGCGCAGACGTCGCTGGTGGTGGCGCGGGCGGCGGTGTCGCGCAACGATGCCGATGCCAAGGCACTGCTCGATGGCGTCGATCCGTCCATGCAGGCCAACCCGGTCTTCATCTTCTCGCGGGCGCAGCGGGCGCGGCAGTTCGAATTGTGGCAGAGCGCCGTCGACTGGCTGGCCAAGGCGCCGGACGTGGTGCCCGACGCGGCCGAGTGGTGGTATGAGCGGCGGACACTGCTGCGCAAGCTGCTTGATATCGGCCAGCCCGGCCTGGCCTATCGCGCCGCGGCGGAATACGATAAGGGCCCCGAGGGCCGGCTGGTGGAAGCCCATTTCCACGCCGGATGGATCGCCCTGTCCTTTCTCGATGATGCGGCGAGCGCCAAGGCACATTTTACGGCAATGGCGGGGCTTTCGACCCTGCCCGACAGCGTGACCCAGGCCAATTACTGGCTGGCGCGCGCCGATATCAAGCTGGGCGACACCGAGGCGGGCCGAGCGGCATTCGAAGCAGCGGCGCGCTATGGCAATGTCTATTACGGGCAATTGGCGCGGGCCGAATTGGGCCGCGCGGGCGTCGATATCCGCCCCCTGCCCGACTGGCAGCAGAGCCAGGCGCTGTTCGACGCCAATCCCATTGTGCGAGCCATCCGCCTGCTGGCGGCCAATGGCCAGGCCGGCATGGCGGTGCCGCTGCTGCGGAATTTCGGCAACGGCCTGAGCGCCGGCGGCGACATGCTGCTGGCGGCGCGGCTGGCACAGGAGATCGGCGCGCATCACCTGGCGATCGGCATTGCCAATACGGCCGATCAGCGCGGCACGCCGCTGGACCTGTTCAGCTTTCCCAAGGATGGACTGCCCTCCGATGCGCAACTGGCCGCCGACCGGGCCGCCGTCTATGCCATCGCCCGGCAGGAATCGATGTTCCAGGTCGATGCCGTCTCGTCGGCCGGGGCACGCGGGCTGATGCAACTCATGCCGGGCACGGCGCAGGACGTGGCCCGCAAGGTGGGCGTGGATTATTCGGCCAGCCGGCTGGTGAGTGACGCGGCCTATAATGCCCTGCTCGGCTCGACCTATCTCGGCGCGCAGCTCGACCGCTATGACGGCTCGCTGGTGCTTGCCGCTGCTGCCTACAATGCCGGGCCGGGCAATGCCGACAAGTGGATCAAGGCCTATGGCGACCCGCGCGCCGACAATGTCGATCCGGTGATCTGGGTGGAGTTGATCCCGTTCCAGGAGACGCGGACCTATGTAAAGCGCGTGCTGGGCAACTACCTGGTCTACCGCCAGCGGCTGGGCGACAGCCCGGTGCCGCTGCAGCAGGCGCTGCGGACGATACGGTAAGGGATCCGGCAAATCCGATTGATCCTGCGCGTCCACCCAAATCACCGCGCAGGTCGACGAAACCCACTTGAGGCCACGGCGCCGCTGCCCCTAAATGGCGGCCATGCCAAGAACCGTCCCTGCCGACCACCCCGCCTTCGCCGCCTTGCTTGTGACTCATGTGGCGCTTGCTGCGGGCGCGCGCGCTGCCGTGCATGTGGCGGGGCAATTGTCGAGCCGCCGGTTACCCGTGGTCTGTATTCCCGGCTACCAGCGCAATATGAGCGACTTCACTGCCTTCGCGGCCTATTTCCGCCGGGTTGGCGGTGGCGACTGGCCGGTCGTGCTGCTCGACCTGCCGGGACGCGGCCGCGCCGATGACCGGAAAAAGGCCGGCGACTATGGCTCACAGGTCGATGCCGCCGACCTGGCCTCGGTGATGGCGGCCCTGGGGATCAGCCGGGCCATCATACTGGGCCAGGGGCATGGCGGGCAGGTCGCCATGACGCTGGCGGCGCGGCACCCGCTGCTGATCGCCGGCACGGTGCTGCTCGATTCCGGGCCGGTGACGGATTCGCGCGGCATCGTGCGCCTGCGCAGCAACCTGGCCCATGTCGAGGCGCTGCGCGGCGCCAAGGTGGTGACAGCAGGCTTCCGGCGCATTCTGGGCGGGGATTATCCGGGCCTGCCCGATGACCGGCTCGACGCCCTGATGGGCCGCAGCCATTTCCTCGACCGGCGTGGCCGCGCCCGCCCGCTCTATGACACCAGGCTGATCGAAGCCCTGGCCAGCATCAATTTCGATGATGTGCTGACGGCACAGTGGCCGATGTTCGACGCACTGACCTGCGCACCGTTGATGCTGCTGCGCACGCAGTTGACCGACCAGTTGCGGCGCGAAACCTTCGACGAAATGACCCGCCGGCGCCCTGATGCAGTGGCCTTGACCATTGCCGGCCAGGGCTCGCCGGCTTTGTTCGACCAGCGCGAGGAAATCGAGGCGGTGGCCGAATTCGTGCTGCATACGAATGCACGGGCGCTGGGACGGGCAGCGTAGAACGCCGGTCTCCTCTGGACCCAACGGGTGGTTCTAGGCGCTGACCCTCACTTTGTCGAGGTCCATGGCCTGCTCCACCCAGCGTTCGCGGCGGATGCGGCCCTTGAAGGCCAGTTGCGCCTCGACCCAGTCGACATTGGCCTTGCTCCAGCCGGCGATCTGATCGATGTGGAAAATGCCGATAGCATGAAGCGATGCTTCAATTTTCGGGCCGATTCCCTTGATCTGCTTGAGATTGTCGGCACCACCGCTGCGCGGGCTGGCCAGGGTGGCGGGCTTGGGATCGGCCGGCTTTCCCTTGCCGCGCGGCTTGACTGGCGGCTTGCCGGCAACGGCAGTCACTTTTTCGGGTGGTGGCGCTGCCCGTTTACTGGGCCCGGCAATCGGTCGCGAAACCGGGACCGGGGCGGCCAGCGGCACATCCTCGACGCTGGCGGCAAGCCGCACCGCAGCGCTGCGCGGGCGCCGGACCTCGGGCGGCACAGCGATGGCGATTTCCGCGACGGCTCCAACCTGACGCGTACCGCGCGCGGCATGGAGAATGCGGCGGGCCGCATAGCCGACAATGCAGCCGAGCAGGTAGGCTGCCAGCAGCAGCAGCCCCGTTTCGACGATATGGGCCACGTTGGTCACCGCGGCCTCACGCCTTTGGCGGCGCAAAGCTGCGCCAGCCGACGACGAGGCCGATGAGCCCCGCCCCCGCCAAATAGGGCCAGTAGACGCCCATCAGATAGAACAGCGAATTCCAGGTCATCGCCCCGCCGCGTCTCAATAATGCTCCGGCCGTACCGTCACCACGATGCGCCGGTTGAGCCGTTTCCCCTGGGCCGTATCATTGTCCGCGATGGGCGCGGCTTCGCCATAGCCGACCGCATAGAGCCGCGCCGGCGTGACGCCGCGCGACACCAGTGCATTGACCACGGCCTCGGCGCGCGCCACCGACAACGCCAGGTTGAGGGTTTCGTCGCCGTCGGCATCGGTGTGACCCTCGATATGCACGACCGCATCAGGGCAGGCTTTCAGATCCAGCACCAGCTCATCCAGCGCCGCATCGGACTCGGCGGCAATCAGCGCCGCGCCCGACTGGAACAGGATGGAATTGCGCGCCGAGAACTCGGCGATCGGCGCGGCACAGGCCGATATATCAACAAGAACCGGCGCGACCGGTGCCGGCGGCGGAGCCGGCTCGGGTGGCGGCGGCAGATCGATCGCCGTCGTCCAGTCCGCCTCGCCCGGATCGGCCGCGATCGCGGCGAGCACCGCGTCGCGGGCAGCGGCATCGGCCGCGACACCCCGCAGGGACCAGACGCCTCTGGAGAAATCGAGCTGGCCCTCGGTGAGGTATAGCAAGGCGCGCAACCCCGTTTCGGCGCTGGGAAGGAAGGTTTCCGGCGCCCCATCGGCAACCGAAAGCGCTGCCACATCGCCGCCGCTGACGGCAGCGAAATAGCGCAGGGCCGGATCGGACGGTACCTGACCGCTCAGGACCGCCGTGTCCGCCGCACGGCTTACCGAGAAGGCATAGTCCGGGTTCACCGCGACAGGCGCAGGCTCGGGCTCGAGAGCCGGTTCCGGCTCAACCACCGGCTCGGGCTCGGCCGGCGTCTCCGCCACCGGCGCGACGGCCGGTTCGGGCGGACCGGCGAGGGTCAAGATCCAGCCTGCGGCCGGCGTGTTCGCGGCGGCAATAGCGGCGTCGACCGCGGCGGCGGCATCGGCGCTGGCCAGCGTGCCGCTGACCGCCCAGGCGGTGCCGTCGAAGCTGGCGCTACCCTCGGAAAGTGCCGCCATTGCGCCCAGGGCGGCCAGCACGTCATTGGCAAATCCCGGCGGCGCTGTGGGGTCGATGGTCGTTTCGTCGCTGACATTGCCCCCTGCCCGCACCACCAGAAAGCGTTGCAGCGACTGGACCGGCACGAGGCCGCTGAATGTCACCGCGCCGTCGGCCGCCTTGGTCGCCGACCATATATAGGGCGTGGTCGCCACCGGTTCGGGCGGCGGCGCCGCGATGTCAACAGACCAGCCGCTGCTGTCGGTCGCGGCGGCCAGCGCCGTCAGCACGGCATCGCGCTGCGCTTCGGACGGCGCGCGGCCGCTCAGCGACCAGTTCGCGCCGTCGAAAGCAATCTCACCCTCATCGAGCGCCAGCACGGCGTCGAGCCCGGCCGTGGCTGCGGCCACGAAGCCATCCGGCGCGCCCAGGCCCAGTTCGGTGGCATCGACGACGGATTCCCCTGCGTGAACAGCGAGATAGCTCTTGAAGCTCTGGTTGGGCGCATGCCCCATCAGGCTGACCCCATCGGCAGTGCGCGTGGCCGACCAGGTATACGGTGCGATCTGCGGAATGACCGGCGGCGGCAGGGCGACCGCCATGGACCAACCGGCGGCAGCCAATTGCCGCGAGACGAAATCCGCCTCGATGGCGCCCTTGTCGATCGCCGAATTGGCCGTGCCGGCCACCGTCCAGCTCAGGCCATCATAGGTCACGCTGCCATCGCGCAGCCATTGCAACAATTCCAAGGCAGTTTCCGCCGAGGCGATGAAACCGTCTGGGTCGCCTGACGCATATGTCATTGTGTTCGTTGCTCTATTTCCGACCTTGGTGACCAATGACATCGCATCGGCGGCATCGGGAACGAGGCCCGCAAGGGCTACGGCGCCGGTCGCGTCCTTGGTCACGGACCAGGACCAGGCTGCGGCGCGCGGCGCCAGAATTTCGGCGCGCGCCAGCACCAGGCCCTGCGGGGCGCCTGCCGCCACCATGGCCAGCAGCGCATCATAATCGCCGCCGGAGCGGGCGGTGCCGGTAATGGTCAGCACGTTGTCGCGCAGGGCGATGCGGCCTTCACTCATCAGTTCGAGCGCATCGAGGCCGAAGTCGGCGCCCGACCGGTAGCGCTCGGGCGTGCCGCGCCCCAGCTTGAGATAGCTGGTATCGGCGCCGTCGCGCTGGCCAAAGGCCTCGCGCGTGGCTTCGTCGGGCACATAGCCGTCGAACACCACGACGCCGCCGGGCTGGCGCGTCGCGCTCATCCAGTAGTCGTCGATCCGCGGTGGTTCGAGCACCACGATGGTTCCGGACGGCTCGAGCGTGTCGACGATGCCCTGCGCGATATCGAGCGTCGCGGGCGCTCCGGCAAGCGTGCTCTGACCATCGGTAATGCTGGCCGTGCCATATTCGAGGCGCGCCAACTGCTCGATCAGATTCTGGGAAAGATCAGCAAAACCAGTGGGTTCACCCGATCCCAGCGTCAGGCCGGTCGCCACCTGCGCACCGGAAACATCGGCCGTGCGGTAGCGCTCGGCCAGGGAATCTTCGGGCACGAAGCCGGAAATATCGATGCGCTTGCCGTCGAAGCTGGCATTCCACTGATAGGGCGATACCAAAGCCGGGACGATGTTGACGTCGCCCAAGGTGACGCCGGCCGGAGCCCCTGCCCGCATGACGATCAGCAGGTCACGAAAAGCCCGCTCGGACTTGGCCCGGCCATCGAGGCTGACTGTCAGGTCGGAAAGCACGGCTTCGCCCTGGTCGAAATACTGCAGCTGATCGATGGCGAATTCCGCCCCGGACACCCAGATGCGGCGATCGGGCATGCCGGAACGCAGGTCCAGGCCGGCCTGCTCCAGCCCCGCCAGCCTCAGCAGGCGCTGCCGTGTCGTATCATCCGGCACGGCGCCCGCAAGGTCGAGAACGCCCTGGTCGACACTTGCTACCAGCGCATAGGGTCGCGCCATCGGCGCCAGCGTCACCTCTGATGTGACCGAACGGACGCCTGCAAGCGCGGAAAGTCGTGCGATTGCAGAGTTAAGCCGCGCCTGGTCGGTGGTGGTGCCCGTCAACTTCAGGTCGCGGGCGTCGAGCGACAGTTCGGCCCAATCGTAGCCGCCAGCGGCCATGGCAGCGGCGCTGCGTGTCGCCAGGTCATCGGCAATATCCGCCGCCGTCATCGCCAGGCACAAAGTCGTGCCGCCCAGGACAGTGGCGAGTCCCGGCACGACCCACTTGAGGAGGTCCCTGATCATTCCCGTTCCAGTGAAAGTCCGCAATTGCGCGCAAGGCTAGTGGATTCGGTGATTAGCGAATAGCCAATAGCGCACAACATACGGGGAATACGGGCGTTTTGCAGGGCAGGTGCAGGCCTCGGCGGGTCAAGCCCAAGTGATGATCGCGGGTGTGCGGCGAGAGAGCTTCTGCCTCCCAAAAGCAGAAAGGCCCGGCGTGAGCCGGGCCTTTCCGTAAGCCAGAGTAATCCGAGGATTACTGGAAGGCCTTGGCAGCCTTGAAGGTGACCTTGTAGGCGCCGTTCTGCTGAACGGTTGCGCCAACCGACGACGAGAAGCCGCCGCCCGGGGTCCAGGCCAGTTCGGCCTTGCCGTAGAAGTCCGACGAGAAGGCCGGAGCGGCCGGAGCCGGGGTCAGGCCATAGACGCCGATTTCACCGGTCAGCTTGACGGTTTCGGTCAGCGAAGCGATCAACTGGGCAGCGATCTGGTAGCCATCGGCAACGCCGGGGGTACCGTCGTTGAAGTAGCGACCGCCGAGATTGATTTCGATGCCATCAGCAACGGTGGCACCAACCGATGCGCCGAAGCCGTAGTCGGTGTCGAGAGCAGCGCCACCAGCGGCAACGCCACCGGAAGCTTCACCCGACAGGGCGACCTTGAACATGTCGAACTTGGCTTCGCCGGTAACCAGGGCGTTCCAGTAGGACGAGTTGCCGCCCGGAGCGTATGCACCGCCGGCACCCAGAGCAGCGCGGAGCTTGAACTGGTCGAACGTGCCGGTGAAGCCGGCGTGGATCGCATAGTTGTCATCGGTGGTCTGAACGCCATCGAGCAGGCCGCCAACGGCGCCGCTGATGTGAGCAGTGATGCCCGAACCCGAATAGTCGAGAACGCCGACCAGGGTACCGGCGGTGGAGCCGGTCAGGTCGAGGGCCTCGAGACCGATCTTGGCGATCAGGCCTTCGCCAACGTTGCTCCAGAGCTGGATGACATGGCCACCAGTCTTCGGGGCACCCTTGGAGACGCCAGCGTCAACAGCCGACGAGATGAACAGGCCGGTGAAGTTGAACGGCTCGTCGTCGCCGTCGTTGAAGATCGAACCCTTCTTACCAGCGGCGAGAACGGTGCTGTCACCAACCGACACCCAGGCTTCCTGGAAGCGGAGGCCATGCGCATCGCCGTCGACGCCAACGATGGCGTTTTCGACCTTGGTGTAATCGCGCTGACGCAGAACGATCGTGGTGCTGGCAGGACCGAAGTCGCTGCTGGCGGTGCCGACGAACTTCAGCCAGGTCTCGACCTTGGAAGCCCAATCGTTGTCGGAAGCAGGGGCCAAGGCGCTCGGGACGTCGATGTTACGGACGCCGAACTGGGTGGAAGCGATCGCCTGCTTGCCGTCGTAGTTGCCCCAGTTGAATTCATACGTCACCTTGCCCGAGATCTGCAGGCAGTTGGTGTCGGACGAAATGGTCAGGCCCGACAGGCCCAGCTCGTCGCAAACGTCGAGCGAGGTGAGGACGCCCAGATCGGCAGCGAAGCCAGCGGTCGAGAGACCGGCAGCGGCGACAGAACCGAGGATAAGGCTCTTGAGTTTCATTAGTTGACCTCCAAAGTCAGTCATTCTTTGTGCCGGTTGCCCGGCGGTTTGTCGTAACGCGACCACACTATTCGTGGTGCAGTGTGTTGCCGTCGCGCTGCGACCGACAAACGATCCCATGCATGGATTCGCAAGACCCACTCTACGCATGACGGAAAATGACGCAATCGCGCAAAAGCCGTTTTGCCGGCCACGCAACATGGTTGGGAACCGGATGTTGCAGATTCAGCACACAGCTGGAAACGACCTGTTAACCCGGTTAAACGAACCGTTAAAATTGCCTTGTTTCGAGGGGCTTATAGACCGCAGCGCCGCTTTTGTCGGCTCGGCACGCGTCCATCCGGTGCGATCGGGCCTGCCATGGACGTAGCGGCGATGCGGCGAGATAGTGCCGGAAATCCGGAATCAAGTGGGCGGACGAATCCACGCCGCCACAATTGGAGCGAACATGCAGAGGCAGAACAAGGTTGCGGTTATCACCGGAGGAAGCTCCGGCATCGGCCGGGCGGCGGCTCTCGGTTTCGCCGCCGCGGGATACGATGTGGCCATATGCGGGCGACGGGCTGAGGCGCTGCGCACGGTCGCGGCCGAGACCGGGGGACACTGGGGCGAATGCGACGTGACCGACCCAGCGGCGGTCGCGCATTTTTTCACCGGGGTCAGGGAGGCCTATGGCCGGATCGACGTGGTTTTCAACAATGCCGGACGCTCGGCGCCGGCCACTTCGTTCGGCGATATCGACATCGTCACCTGGCGGGAGATGGTCGACACCAATCTCAATGGCGCCTTCTACGTGGCGCGCGAAGCCTTCCGCGCCATGCGCGATCAGCATCCACAGGGTGGCCGCATCATCAACAATGGCTCGATTTCGGCCTCGGTGCCCAGGCCGGGCGCAGCGCCCTACACGGCGACCAAGCACGCGATCAGCGGGCTGACCCGCTCGATCTCGCTGGACGGGCGGGCTTTCAGCATTGCCTGTGGGCAGATCGATATCGGCAATACGGCTACCGACATGACCAGCCGCATGAGCAGCGGCGCGCTGCAGGCCAATGGCACGATGATGCCGGAGCCGACCTTCGACGTGAAGCATGTGGTCGATGCCCTGCTCTATATGGCCGGGCTGCCGCTATCGGCCAATGTGCAGTTCATGACGGTAATGGCGACAACCATGCCCTATATCGGGCGGGGGTGAGGGCGCGGCGCCGCCGTAGTTCATGCGCTCCACACCTCATTGCCCCCGATCCACGTCGCCCGCACTGCCCGTTCATCCGACAGATGCACGAAGCTCGCCACGGCGCCGGGTCGCAGATGGCCGAACTCGCCCGCTATGCCCATGGCCTCCGCCGGATAGAGCGAGGCCATGCGCACCGCTTCCTCGAAGGGCAGGCCGATCCGGCTGTGCATGAATTCCACCGCGTCGATCATGTCGAGATCGGCGCCGGCCAGTGTCCCGTCGGCAAGGCGCAGGGCGCCGTCGGCGCGGGTAATGGTGCGGCCGTTGAGGGTGAGCGTTCTGATATCGGTGCCGGTCTGCGACATGGCATCGGTGACGAGAAAGATGCGGCCCGCGCCGGATTTGGCGCGCAGGGCGATCCGGATAGCAGCGGGATGGACGTGGATGCCATCGGCGATGAGCCCGGCATGGACGCCATCGGCGGTGAGCACGGCGCCGACCACGCCGGGCTCACGGTTGCCGAGCTGGCTCATGGCATTAAACAGATGCGTCGCCATGCTGGCGCCGGCAGCGATGGCGGCGCCGGCCGTGACCGCATCGGCGTCGGAATGGCCGAGGCTGACTATGATGCCAGCTGTGGCGAGGGCTGCGACCTGATCGGGAGTGACGGTTTCGGCCGCGACGGTGCAGAGCAGATTGGGCAGGTCGGCCCGCGCCGCGATGAGGCGAGCCAGGTCGTCCCCATCCATCGGACGGATCAGCGCAGGATCATGTGTGCCCTTGCGGGCCAACGACAGATGCGGCCCCTCGAGGTGGAGGCCGATAAAGCCGGGCACGCTTTGCCTGGCTGCAGCCTTGCCGGCGGCGATGGCCGCGACATTGACGGCTACCGTATCGGTAATCAGCGTCGGCAATAGCGCCGTGGTGCCGAATTGCGCATGGGCCGCGCAGATAGTGCGGATGGCATCCACACTCGGATCGTTGTTGAACAGCACGCCCCCGCCGCCATTGACCTGCAGGTCGATGAAACCGGGCACCAGCAGGCCGCCATCGAGGTTCACCCGCTCGGCATTGGCCGGAACCGCGCTCACCGCGACAATCCCCGAGACATGGCCGAACTCCACCAGCAGCGCGGCATCGTCATGCCAGCGATGGCCGTCGAAAATGCGGGCGCCCGCGATGGCGCTGAGGTCGCTCATACCGTTTCCGTGACCTTCTTGAGTGCGGGCGGCACGTCGGGGTTGAGCCCGCGATGGCGCGATAGCGCTTCGACGAAGCCATAGAAGGAGACGATGAGCGCCAGCGGATCGGTGATCGGGTGGCCGGTGGCCGCAAAGGGCAAGGCTTTGGCCGCGCCCGGCCGGTCGCTGGTGAGGAAGGCCAATGCCCCCTGCCCGGCCAGTTTGTGCGCCATGTCGGCCACCGAGCCCTCGGCCGCATCGCGCGCCGCCAGGCCCAGCACGGGATAGCCCTCAGTCACGATGGCGACCGGGCCGTGCATCACTTCGGCGGCGCTATAGGATTCGGCCTGGATATTGCAGGTTTCCTTGAATTTCAGCGCGGCCTCGTTGGCGATTGCGAAGCCGGGCCCGCGGCCAAGCACATAAAGCGCATTGTGGCCGTCAAGCGCGCCGATCATCTCGGACCAGTCGCAGGCGACAGCCTTGGCGAGGGATTCGGGCAACGCATTCACCGCGGCATTGAGCGCATCATCGCCGCTCCAGCGGGCGATCAGCGACAGGCCGGCCACCACCGAGGTCACGAAGGTCTTGGTGGCGGCGACGGACTTTTCCGGCCCGGCATGGAGATCGATGGTGAAGTCGGACGCCTCGGCCAAAGGCGAGCCTGCCGTGTTGGTGATGGCGATGGTGGCAGCGCCGGAACGCCGGGCCGACTGGGTCATGCCGACAATATCGGGCGACTTGCCCGACTGTGAAATAGCGATGGTTGCGGCGCGATCGAGCTTCAGATCCTTGCCATAGATGGAAGCGACCGAGGGGCCGATGGAGGCCACCGGCAGGCCCAGCGTCAGCTCGATGGCATATTTGAGATAGGAACAGGCGTGATCGGACGAACCGCGGGCGACCGTAGCGACCAGCACAGGATTACGCTCGCGCAGGGCAGCCGCCGCTGCATCGAGCACCGACCCGCTTTGTTCGAGAAAACCGGCGACGACGCCGGGAATGGCCTCGACTTCATTTCGCATATGGGTCTGGTTCGTCAAAGTCACGTCTTGCTGCCTCCTTGTGCTGGAGAATCGCCGATCCGCAATTCGGCGACGAAGTCATAGGTATCGCCCCGATAGATGGAGCGGGTGAATTCGATGACCCGCCCGGAGGCGAGATAGGAGGTACGCTCGATATTGAGCCCCGCCGAGCCGGCCGGCACCTGCAGGAGATGGGCATCCTCGTCGTCCAGGTTGGCGGCGCGGATGCGCTGGATAGCGCGGATGGGCCGATTTCCGGACTTGTCGAGATGCTTGTAGAGGCTGTCGCCGATGCCGGCCGGATCGGGCAGCACGCGCGAGGACAGACTCGCCCGCTCGATAGCAAGCGGCGTATCGCCGGTGAGGCGCAGGCGCGAAATGCGCGCCACCTGCTCGCCCGAGGAGAGGCCAAGGATGATGGTTTCTTCCGGCGAGGGCAGGTAAAGCCCGCGATCGAGCCATTCGGCCCGCACCGCCATGCCGCGCCGCGCCATGTCCTCGGTAAACGAGGTCAGTTGCGACAGTGACTGCTCCACGCGCTGGGTCTGCGGCGCGACGAAGGTGCCCGAGCCGTGGCGCTGCACCAGCACGCCGTCCTTGACCAGTTGCAGCACGGCCTTGCGCACGGTCACGCGCGACACGTCGACCTTGGTGGCGAGATCACGTTCCGAGGGCAGTGCGTCGCCGGGGTTGATGGCTCCGCTATGGATGGCATCCTCGATCCAGCGTTTGAGCTGGAGATAGAGCGGGCCGCCCGATTGCAGCACGACAGGGCCGTCGGCAAAGAAACTGTTCGACACGTCGGTCACTCTTCCCCCCTCGCCTTGTGGCGCCCGTCATCGCGTTGCATATCACTAAAAATCCGTCGTTTGACCAGCCGCACGTCCTCCCAACGGGATAATACCAATAAAATACCATTTACCAAGCCCCAAATCACGTTTCTGCACAATCGGGGCATGACTCTGGCGCAATTGGGGTCTTGACGGGCCTGCATATCCTCTGGGCGCCCATTTTATGGGCTCGACTGGACAAGTGGTATTTTTTTGGCATTATTGTTGCGACTGGAGACCGGCATGACTACAGCGCAAACCGAGATGAGCCATGCGAGTGCAAGAGGCTTCGATACCAAGCCTCCGCGGGAGGCGCTGGCGATTCTGGCCGAAGCGCAGGCCGAAGCGGCACGCGCGGTGCAAGACGCAGTGCCGGCCATTGCCAAAGCCGCACGGCTGGCGGCCGACAGCCTCACCGGCGGCGGCCGGCTGATCTATGCGGCGGCCGGCAGTTCCGGCCTCATGGCGCTGGCCGACGCGCTGGAATTGCCGGGCACCTATGGTATTGGCCGTGACCGTATCAAGGTTCTGCTGGCCGGCGGCATTGCCGCGCTGACCGACATGGAAGGCGCGCCCGAAGACGATGCCGAAGCGGCCCGCGCCGATATCGCCGCGGCCAAGGTGGGTCCGAGCGATTGTGTGATCGCCCTTACCGCCAGCGGCTATACACCCTACCCCATGGCCATCATCGAAGCGGCCCGAGCCGCTGGCGCCGGCACGATCGGCATCAGCAACAATAGCGGCGCACCGCTGTTCGATCGCGTCGATGTGGCCGTCTGCCTGCCGACGCCGCCCGAGGTCATCGCCGGCTCGACCCGCATGGGCGCCGGCACCGCGCAGAAGATTGCGCTCAATATGCTCTCGACGATGATGGCCGTGCATCTCGGCCACGTACATGACGGCTTCATGGTCAACCTCATCGCCGACAATATGAAACTGCGCGGCCGGGCGCGCCGCATCGTCATGGCGGTGAGCCAGGTGTCGGAGGACGAGGCCGCGGCGGCGCTAGAACAGGCCGACGGCGCGGTGAAGACGGCGATATTGCTGGCGGCGGGCGCTGATGGCGTCGCTGGCGCCGAGCGGCTGCTGGCCGCGAATGGCAACCGGCTGCGTCCGGCGCTCAAGGCGCTGGGGCGGTGACATCGCGCCACGCCCTCGTGGTTCGAGGCTCGCGAAGAGCTCGCACCTCACCATGAGGGGCTACTGGGAACTCGGTGTATCAACAGCCCTCATGGTGAGGTGCGCTTCTTCAGCGCCTCGAACCACGAGGGCGCGGCACTACCCAAGCTGATTGGCACACCGAAACACAGGGCTCGCCCCCAACGCGGCCGCATCCGGCTCCACCGCACAGGTGACGCGGAACACCCGGTTCTCGCCCGGCAGCAATGTCACCAGCATGTCGTCGACAGCAGCATCGGGATGGATGCGGTCGACGAAAAGGCACAGGTCCTTGAGGAGGCTGCGTGCCGTCACCGTTACCAGCCAGTCGGCACCATCGCCGGCCACCGCAATGTCGGCCCTCGCTTCGGGTAGGTCGAGCTCCACATCTTCGCTGAAATAGTAGTGCGCCACGCTGTCATGCATTGTGGCCACCAGCATTTCGTCACGCGGATTATCGGGTTTTGCTACATCGGCAGGAACGACCAGCGAAGCGATATCCAGCCGGTCGGAACAGAGCCGCCAATGCGTCCATTCGGCCAGCACCGTGCCGTCGAAGCGCACCCGCTTGACCGTCACCGGGCCGCGCCAGAACAGCGTGCGCTCATTGACCGCGAAGACCTGCAGGTCGGTACCGCGCTTCTGGATGGTCAGCAGATGCGGGTGATAGGCCGCGCGTAGCGCATACCACAGCGGCTTGGTCCGGCCATAGCCGTCGACGGCCGCCCATGAGGTCACCGGCCAGCAATCGTTCAATTGCCAGACGATGGCGCCCATATTGGTGCCACGATGGCTGCGCCAATGCTCCACCCCAAAGCGGATGGCGCGCGCCTGGTTGAGCTGGGTGGCATAGAGCCAGTCGTCCATATTGGCTGGCGCCGGCAGATGTCCGGCCAACCCGCGCAGCAACTTGTCGTTGCCTGTCGTGGCCTTCTGGTGATGCCAGACGCCGGGCGAGGTCGGCGTCATCGGCTGGTCATGCACCGATTGGCTCAGGGTCGCCCAGGTCGGCGGCGCCTGCCAGCCGAATTCGGAGCAGAAGCGCGGCACGCTGTCGGCATAATGCTCATAGCCAACCTCGTTCCACACATCCCAGACATGGGAACAGCCATGCGCCGGATCGTTGGGATGGATGTCCATCGAGCCGGAATAGGGACTGCCCGCCCAGTAGGGCCTGACCGGATCGAGTTCGGCCACCAGCCGCGGCAGCAGGTCGAGATAATAGCCCTTGCCCCAGCTGCGGCCTTCCAGCACGCCCTGCCAGCCCCAGTCGAACCAGCCCCAGATATTCTCGTTATTGCCGTTCCACAGCACCAGCGAGGGGTGAGGCATCAGGCGGACAATGTTGTCGCGCGCCTCGGCCTCGATCTCGGCCGGCAGGTCGCCTTCTTCGGGATAGGCGGCGCAAGCGAACAAAAAATCCTGCCAGACCAGCATGCCGGCTTCGTCGCAGGCCTCGTAGAAGGCGTCGGTTTCGTAGATGCCGCCGCCCCAGACGCGCAGCATGTTGATATTGGCGCCCTTGGCCTGGGCGATGCGGGCGGCATAACGCTCGGGCGTGACGCGCGGCAGAAAGCAATCATCGGGAATCCAGTTGGCGCCGCAGATATAGACCGGGACGTCGTTGATGATGAAGGTGAAGGCGGTGCCTTTATCGTCTTTCGATGTATCAAGGCGCAACGAGCGGAAGCCGATTTTCCTGCGCCAGGAATCGGTTACGGCGCCGGCTTCATCCACTAGGTCCACAATCAGATCATAGAGCGGCTGGCTGCCCAGTCCGTGCGGCCACCAGATGGCGGGATTGGGCACGACAAGGTCCAGCACGTCGCCGACAGGCAGTTCCACGGTTATGCCGGCCACGCTGGCCCGCAACTTCAACCCTTGTCCGTCGCCATCCACCGCCAAATGCGCCCGCACGCGGCCATCAGCGCCTTCAAGCGCCACTTCGGGGCGCACGCTGGCAATGCGGGCCTTCGTCCAGCTTTCCAGCCGTATCGGCTTCCAGATGCCCGACGTGACCAGCGTCGGGCCCCAGTCCCAGCCGAAATTGCAGGCCATCTTGCGCATCAGGTTGGCCGGGCCGGGATAGTTGTTGGGCCGCGGCTCATATTGCGCCGCCAGCGCCTCACCGCGCGTCCAGGCCGATTCGAAGAGGACGGTCAGCGTATTGGCGCCCTCGCGCAGCAGACCACGAACATCAAACCGGTATTCCCGGTTCATATTGGCGGTTTCGCCGATGATGGCACCGTTGAGGACGATCTGCGCGAAAGTGTCGAGGCCGGGGCAGACCAATTCGACCTGGGCTGCGCCCTCGTCCCGCCAGTCGAACACCACTTCATAGCGCCAGTCGCAACGGCCCACCCAGTCGACCGCGATCTCGTTGAGATCAAGATAGGGATCGGGGATCAGCCGGGCTGCCAGCAAGTCGGTATGGACCGTGCCGGGTACCGTGGCCGGGATGGCCTCCGGCAGGATCGGTGCACCAACCCGGCGGGCGCAATTGAGGGTCCAGCCCCGTTCGATGGGCTGTTGAAAAAGAGGCATTGCGAGCTTTCGATATCGGTCGGTCAGTGAATGTCGTCTTCGCCGGTGGTGCCGCCTTCGCCTTCCCAGGTCTGGAGGCGTTTGACGGTCTGGCGCGGGAATTTGAGCCGCACGCCAACGCCCGTCCCACCCTGTTCGGGCAGGAACAGCACGCCGGCCTCCTCCAGCGCCGACCGGATCGCCCGCTGACAATTGGCATCGGGACGCAGCGTTTCGGCCTCGAAGCGCTCGATTTCGCTGGCCGGCACGTTGGTCGCCTCGGCCAGCCCGGTGATCGACCAGCCGACCAGAGCCCTGCCGGCGCGGCTTTGCGGCGCGGTGATCGGGGGCAATGGGTCGGTCATGGCACATCTCCTTGGCTGGCTACAGCAAACATCCTCCGGGGCTGCCTGCCAAGCCGGGACATCGCCGCAGGATAAAAAAGACGCGCCGCATGTCGAAAGCCGGCCCGCTCGCTCGTCGCCTCAGCGAAACTGCCAGTCAAGGAGAACTGCAAATGACCAACACCCTTCCCACCCAGGATACCGATCGCGACCTCGTGCTGACCCGCGTGCTCAATGCCCCGCGCGACAAGGTCTTCCAATGCTGGACCCAGCCAGATCTCATCAAGCAGTGGTTCGCGCCGAGGCCCTGGACCACGCCCAAGGTCGAAATGGACCTGCGTCCCGGCGGCGGCAACGTCATGACCATGGCCGACGAGAACGGCACTGAATATCCCAATGCAGGCCAGTATCTGGAAATCGTGCCCAACGAGAAGCTGGTCTTCACCGATGCCTTTACCGGCGATTGGGCGCCCTCGGCCAAGCCCTTCTTCACTGCCATCCTGACCTTCGAAGATGCCGGCGAGGGCAAGACGCGCTACACCGCCATCGCCCGCCACTGGACCCCCGAAGATGCAGCGACCCACAAGCAGATGGGCTTCCACGAAGGCTGGGGCATGTGTGCCGCCCAGCTCGAAGAACTCGCTGCCAGCATCTAGGGCCACAGTGTCGGCCCGGCGCCGACGCTTCCCTTCGCCTCCGCACCCCGGAACTTGTTCCGAGGTGCTGTCGTCATAATAGAACAAAAATTGCAAACATGGAACGCGACGCAGACTTCGTTCGAAACGCATCGCTCGCCGACCCGGACTGCGCGAACCGGTCAATTCCACATCCGGAACCAGCGATTGCCGCATCGACGCCAGAACGGCGCATTGCGCGCGACTAGCGCCCTGACGACGGGCCGCAACAGGTCACTTCGGCGCTACGAATTCTCAATTATTGCTATTTATTTCAATTAGATAATTCGCTTTTTGCACAGAGACTCGCCCCATCCAGGCATGCTGGAAGGGCCACTGTTACACATCTGTCGCAGAGCTGTGATTTCTACGTCTGGATCGTCGCGTCACCGATCAGCGGGTTTCCGCTTGCATAATTTTCCAGCCGGTAGTTAGCTTTCGGCCGGGAGAGGTCGACGCAAGATCGATGAAACCTACGGGCGGAACTGACCGCCGTGTGGAACATCCGTTCCAATGAACGGACTTTGGGAGATTACAATGAAACGGCGTGATTTCATGCTCGCTGCCGGCACGGCTGCCGGCGCCCTAATGCTGCCCCGCATGTCCTTTGGCGCGGAAGGCGTCATCGACGTCTATTTCACCTCGGACCAGAACGTCATCGACTTCTGGACCAATGTGGTGAAACCGAAATTCGAAGCCGCCAATGCCGGCATCACCCTCAACCTGGTTGACGGCGGCGATGGTCCGGGCGTTGCCGCCATCGGCGACCGCGCCATGGCGGCCCTCGCCAGCGGCAGCGACCCGCAGGCCGACCTGTTCGAAGGTTTTGACACGCGCGTCACCGTCGACGGTATCGCCAAGGGCCTCTATGTCGACTTCGAGACGGCCGGCCTCTCCAACTATTCCAAGGTCAATCCGCTGGCCTTCGACATTCCGACCAACCTGCCCTATCGCGGCTCGCAGGTGCTGCTGGCCTATGACACCACCAAGCTTGCCCCGGCAGATGTGCCGAAGACCTGGGCGGACCTGGTGGCCTGGATCAAGGCAAATCCGGGCCAGTTCATCTATAACCGCCCCAACAAGGGTGGTTCAGGCGGCAATTTCGTGCGCCGCGCCATCTATGAGGCGAATGGCCAGGACCCGGCCAAGTTCACCGTCGACAACTATACTGCCGAAGCCGGCGAGACCATGTTGAACCCGGCCTGGGACATCCTGATGGACCTGGCGCCCTCGCTGTTCGACGGCGGCGCCTATACGTCAGGCAATACCCAGTCGCTGCAGTTGCTCGGCCAATCCGCCGTCACCATGATTCCGGCATGGTCCGACCAGGCGCTGTCTGCGATTGACCAGGGCGTGCTGCCGGAAACCACCGGCCTCGTGCAGCTTCAGGACCTTGGCCTGCCGGGCGGTTTCACCAAGCTGGCCGTACTCAGCAACGGCACCAACAAGGATGCCGCGCTCAAGCTGGCAGATTTCCTCCTCACCGAGGAAATCCAATCCGCCGTGCTCACCGAACTGGGTGGTTTCCCGGGCGTGTCGTGGGATTACATCTCGGCCGACCTGCGCGAGAAATTCGCCGACCTCATCCCGCAGACCATTCCGAACTTCCCGGGCGGTGACTGGGAAAAGGCCATCAACGAGGGCTGGTATCGCGCCGTTGCTCCAAACGTGGACCCGGCTTCGTGACCATAGCAGACGCGGGCCAGCCAGTGCTCGCTGCACCAGAACGCAGGAGGCCGATTGGCCTCCTGCTCGTTGCCGTTCCGGTATTGCTGGTGATCTGGCTCATCATCTGGCCGATCATCTCGGCCATCATCCAGACGCTGTGGATGAGGTTGCCCGAAGGCGGCGAGACCTTCTCGCTCGAGACCTACCGTTTCTTCTTTTCGGACGGCTACAGCCTTTCCAACCTGTCGATCACGCTGTGGACGACGGGCGTCTGCGCCATCCTGCTGCTGGTGGTCTGCCTGCCGATCGCGCTCTACCTGCGTTTTTCGGACAGCAAGGTCGCCGCCTATGTGCAGGGCCTGGCCATTTTCCCGATGTTCGTGCCCTCGATTATCCTCAGCTTCGCTTTCATCCGCGTATTGGGGCCGAACGGCACCGTCGACCTGCTGCTCAACGCGATGAGCCTGCCCAAGATTCGATCGCCCTATCTGACCCCGTGGGGGCCGGTGATCGGGCTGGTCTGGGACAATATCCCGCTCACCGTGCTGATCCTGCTGTCGGGACTGGGCAATGTCTCCAACCAGGCCATAGAAGCCGCGCGCGATGTCGGCGCGGGCCGCTTCGCCCTGCTCTGGCACATCATCCTGCCGCGCATTTCCAATTCCATCCTCGTGGCAATTTCATTCGCTGTGCTCGGCATTTTTTCGGCCTTCACCCTGCCCTATGTGCTGGGGCCGGCGGCGCCGGAAATGATGGGGCCGTTCATGCAGCGCACCTTCCGCGAACTCTACGAACCACGGACGGCCATTACCCAGGCGGTCATCACCTTCGGGTTCTGCATCGTGTTCGGGCTTTTCTATGTGCGCTCGGTCGCCAAGAACAGGACACCCTGACATGGCCACCGCACTCATCCGCCGCCCGATCGACTGGACCGGCATCATCTTCGCCATCGTGCTGACGCTGGTCATCGTGCTTCCCCTGATCGTGGTGGGAACCTGGGCCTTCACCAATGTCTGGCGCTTTCCCGCGGTGATCCCGCAGGAATTCGGGCTCCGGTTCTGGAACCAGACGCTGGCGCGTGCCGACGTCTGGGGGTCGATCACCATGAGCCTGACGCTGGCGACGACGGTGACGGGCCTCTCCGCCCTGATCTGCCTGCCGGCGGCCTATGCCTTCGCCCGGCTCGATTTTCCGGGTCGGGACATCCTGTTCTTCTCGTTCCTGGCAGGGCACGCCTTCCCCAAATTCGGCCTGCTCGTCGCCATTGCCGGCATTTTCCTGCAGCTCAATCTCATCGGCACCTTCTGGGGCGTGGTGCTGATTCAGCTCGTGGGCACGCTGCTGTTCATGATCTGGATCCCGGTGGCCGCCTTCCAGTCGGTCGACCGGCGGATGGAAGAGGCGGCGCGCGATGTGGGCGCGGGGCCGTTCCGGGTGTTCTGGTCGATCACCCTGCCCCAGGCCGGGCCGACCATTGCCGCCGCCATCCTGCTCAGCTTCGTCGGCACCTTCTACGAAACCGAAGGCGCCTGGCTGATCGGCGCGCCGCAGGTGCGCACCCTGCCGGTGCTGATGATCTCCTTCATCAACAACCAGCCGGTCATCCAGTATGGCGCGGTGCTGTCTGTACTGCTCTGGGTTCCCAGCTTCATCGCCCTGCTGTTCGCCCGACGCGTGGTCAATTCGGGTTCGTTCGCCCGCGGCTTCGGGGGCTAGGAAAAACGCATGTCCATTCTCAAGATCAAAGACGTTTCCAAGATTTTCGCCAGCGGCCAGGTCCGCGCCGTCGACAATTTCTCACTCGACGTGGCCGATGGCGAACTGGTCTGCCTGCTCGGTCCCTCGGGCTCGGGCAAATCCACCCTGCTTCGCATGGTGGGCGGCTTCGAGCGCCCGACGTCGGGCCTCATGACCATCGATGGCGAGGACATCACCCACGTTCCGCCCGAGAAGCGCCCCACCGGCATGGTGTTCCAGAGCCATGCGCTGTGGACGCATATGAATGTGTTCAAGAACCTCGCCTTCGGCCTCAAGCTGCGCAAGGTCGCGCCCGACGAGATCAAGCGGCGGGTCGAAGCGGTGCTCGACCTGGTGGGCCTCAATGGCTATGGCACGCGCCACGTCGCCAAGCTGTCCGGCGGGCAGCAGCAGCGCGTGGCGCTGGCGCGATCGCTGGTGCTGGAGCCCAAGATACTGCTGCTCGATGAACCCTTTGCCAGCCTCGACCAGCACCTGCGCGAGCGGCTGCGAGAGGAAGTGCGCGATATCCAGCAGCGGCTGAAGATCACCACGCTGTTCGTGACGCATGGGCAGGACGAAGCGCTGTCGATGGCCGACCGCATCGTGGTCATGCGCGACGGGCGAACCGAGCAGATCGACCGCCCCGAAGTGATCTATCGCGAGCCGCAAACGCCCTTCGTCGCCGGCTTCATCGGCACGATGAACCTGATCGAGGGCAATGTCGCCAACGGCATTTTCAGCAAGGCCGGCTACTCGACCCCCCTGCCCGTCGGCGATGGCCCGGCCATCATGGCCATCCGCCCCGAAGCGCTGGACCTGGCGATTGCCGGCGAGGGCAGCCAGGGCAAGGTGCATCGGGTCACCGACTATGGCACCCATGGGCTGGTGGACCTCGAACTCAACGACGCCACCCGCATCAAGGCGATGGTGCCGCATCCGGATTTGTTCAAGGCCGGCCAGTCGGTCACGCTGACGCCAAAGGCCATTGCCGCCTATCGCGACGGCGTGGTGATCCACCGAGCATGAGCGATCCCATCTTCATCGAGCGCAACGGCCACCGCACCTGGCTCAAGTGGCATCGCGGGCGCCGCCGGGCGTCCGACCCGGTGTTTACCGGCACACGCATCATCGAGGCGATGCGGCTGGGCGCCAGCGTCGAGGTGGACCTGGTGGTCACGGCCGACAAGGGCATGGCGGTGCTGCATGACATGACGCTCGATCGCGAGACCACCGGGCGAGGCGCGGTTGCCGCGACAACCGACGCCGCGATCCGCAATCTCCACCTGCGCGGCAATGACGGCGCGCCGATCGCCGACCGGGTCATGCTGCTAGACGATCTCTGCGCCTTGATAGCTGAGGGCAGCGTGCATCCCGATGCACTGCTGCAGCTCGACTACAAGGAGGATGAGACCGTTCTCGACGGCAGCGCCATCGAGAATTTCGCCCGCGCCACCGGGCCGGTGGCCGGCAACATGATCGTGTCATCGGGCTCTGCGGCGGCGGTGAAGCTGCTGACCGGAGCAGTGCCCGGCATGCGCAGCGGCTACGACGCCAGCGACGAACAGCGCTTCAAGGCAGCACTGGCCGGCGGCACGCTGCAGGCCTTCGTCGATGACTCCGTCACCGCCCTTGATGGCACCGACATGATCTATCTCTATTGGGAAATCGTCACCCAGGCCGCCGATGCCGGCTTTGATATCATCGAGGCCTACCACAGGCACCGCAAGCGCATCGACGCCTGGACCATACGCGAAGCCAGCGCGGCAACGAAACCGGCCGTCGAACGCCTGCTGGCGCTGAAGGTGGACCAGATCACCACGGATGACCCGGAAGGTTTGATCGCGCTGGTGGGGTGAGGTGAGCGGAGCCTGCCCTTGTGTGGGCTGTTCACTTTGGACTTCTGTTCTTTCGCGCAGGGTCGGCTCTTTCGCCTCCCTCCCCCGTGAGGGGAGGGATTGAGGGAGGGGGTCCTCGGTGATCCACAAGACGACCCCCACCCCAGCTTCGCTACGGCCCTTTGGGCCGAGCGACGCTACCCTCCCCTCAAGGGGGAGGGGGCGCATGAATTGATGATTCAATAGCGAGAATGCAGCCGTTTCGGCAGCGGCGTCCAAAAACAAACACGCCCCACAAGGGGAACGTCCCTTCGCCCCCTATTTCGGGTCTTTCCGCGGTACATCCTTGAGCTTGTCCAGCAGATAGGCATGCGTCGCCTTGTTGGCCACCAATAGCGTGCCGGTGCGTTCGTAGATATCCGGGCCACGGCCCCACCAGTCGGTGACGACGCCGCCCGCTTCCTGCACCAGCAGGATTCCCGCGGCCGTGTCGACGAATCCGGTTTCCTCGTAATAGCCGGTCAGCCGGCCCATCGCGACATAGGCGCAGCTATTGGCGGCGCTGCCGACGATGCGGACGGCGCCGATGGGTGCCCTGATGGCGTCGAGGCGCTCATAAGCGCCCGGGTAGAGCTGCAAGCCCGGCGTCGGCAGGCCGGTGCCGATATTGCACAGGCCGATATCGGCCTGCTCGCTCACCCTGAGCCGTTCGCCGTTCATGAAGGCGCCCTGCCCCGGAATGGCGGTGAACATCTCGTCGGCCGGCGGATTGTAGAGCACGGCGCAGACCGTCCTGTTGCCCCGGCGCAGCGCGATGGAAATGGTGTAGTGCATGCCGTTGATGAAATTGGTCGTCCCATCGATGGGGTCGACCAGCCAGCGATGCTCATTGTCCGTATCGACCGGGGCGAATTCCTCGCCGGTGAAGCTCCAGCCAGGATAGCGGTCGAACAGGAATTTGCGGATCAGCAGCTCGCTCTCCTTGTCGGCGTCGGAGACGAAATCCGCCGGTCCCTTGATGCCGATTTCGAGATCGCGGAAGCGCTTGAAATAGGCCAGCGTCAAGGCTCCGGCTTCGCGGGCAATGGCAACCATGTCCGCGAGGACAGCATCGTAATTCATGGAAAGCTCCAGCTATTCGGAAGCCGTCTTCGGTTCGAGAACGGCATTGGGGCGCAGGCGGCTCTCATCGAGTTCGCCCTTGGTTTCGAGGATGGGATAAGCCACCGAGGCCAGGTGCGCATTGATGCGCTTGAGGTCGCGCAGCAGGTCGAGATGCATCGAGCTGGTTTCCACCGATGCCGGTACGCGCTCCCGCACGCGCTGGATATGCGTGCCGGCCGAGCGTGCCTCGAGCCGGCGCACATCCACCTTGGCGGCCACCAGTTGGCGGGCCAGTTGCGGATCACGCGTCATGAACACCGTCTGGCTCAACTGCATGTTGAGAATGGTCTTTTCGTAGAGCGCCACAATTTCGGCCAGGCCGTCGGCGGAGAATTTGAGCTGCCGCTTGGCGATCTTGCCGGCAACGTCGCAGAGCCCGCTTTCGACGATATCGCCGACATGTTCCAGGTTGATGGCAAAGCTCATGATCTCGGCGGACCGGCGCGCATCGTCCTCGTCCAGCTCGGTCTGGTCGAGCCGGGTCAGGTAGAGCTTGATGGCCTGGTTGAAGGCGTCTACATCGTCATCGAGCAGCGATACGGTGCTCCGGGTGGCCGGCCCCGGCTTGCGCAGGGCGTCCAGGCTCCCTTCTAGCATGCGCAGCACGATATCGCTGACGCGCAGCGTTTCGCGCTCAGCCGCCGCCAGTGCGATGGTGGGGGTGTCGAGCACGGTGTCGTCGAGATAGCGGGTGCCGCGCTCCGGCGCCGCAGGCTTGGGGATGGCCAAGGAAGCCAGCTTGCCGATCGGCCCGAGCAGTGGCAGAAACAGCACCAGCAGCGCAAGGTTGAAGCCGATATGAGCGGCAATGGTCAGATCGTCCGCATCCGGCAGAATGGTCTGCAGCAGCGCCGCAGCCGGCACGGCAAAGATGGTCAGCACGATAGCGCCGATAGCGCGGACCACCAGATTGGCCAGCGTCAGCCGGCGCGCCTCGGTGCCCTCATGCAGCGTCGCCAGCAGCGGCGGAATGGCGCCGCCGAGATTGGCGCCCGCCACCAGCGTCACCGCCAGCGGCGGCGGCACGATGCCGGCCGAGGCCAGCAGGGCCACGAATAGCACTACGGCGAGGCTCGACGAGGACACGAAAGCCAGCACCGCGGCGAGGATCAGCGCGAAGGCCGGCGCATCGCTCAGCCCCGAGAGGATGGCGGCCATCACCTCGGATTCGCGCAGGGGATCGGTGACATTGCCGACCAGTTGCAGCGCCAGCAGCATCAGGCCGAGGCCGAGAACGGCGCGGCCAACACCCTTGCCGCGCGCATATTTGCTCAGCGAAAACAGCGTGACGCCGACCAGGATCATAGCCGAGCCGAACCAGTGGACATCGAGCGACAGGATCACCGCCGCAATGGACGTGCCGACATTGGCCCCTAGCATCACCGCCTGCGCCATGCGCGGCTTGATCGCCCCATTGGAGGCGAAGCTCGCCGTGATGACCGCAGTGGCGGTGGAGGATTGCAGCGCCAGCGTCGCCACAATGCCCGATAGAACCGCGGTGAATCGATTACCCGTGCCCTTGGCGATCCACAGGCGCAACGACGCCCCGAACGCCCGCATGACGCCGGTCTTGATCATCCGCAGGCCCCAGAGCAACAGAGCCCCGGCGCCGAGCAGGTCGATCAACTGTATCGTAGAATGCATGTTCCCTTACCGAACCCGTATGGAACAGACATTGTACGCCAGTTCCCTGATCTGTCGACCGAATTCACGCACCGGTCAGCCTGGATTTCCGGTGGCCGTGCGCAATTGCAATCATCGGCCCAGATGCGGGCGAAACGATGATCCAGGGCCGCCTTCGAGGCGGCGGCATAACCGCGCGGCAGGCGGGTTAGAACCGGAAAATGCAATCCAAATGCAGACCAGTGTAGTACCAGTCTCGACATCGGCCATGGATCGCATAAGCTCGATATCAGACAGCCCCGCCTGCGGCGGGCATCTGGGATACATGGCGCCACAAGCATAAAGGCGAAGGGCAGTCTGGCGGCGCAGGGTCATCGAAGTGCGGCCTGGCGCCCGAAAAACATGCACTTCCAAGGGGAAGAGAATGCACATGAAATTCACCCAAACCGTTGTTGCCGGCATGGCCGCGATGCTGCTGTCCACGGCGCTGGCGCTGCCTGCGCAGGCGGCCGAGCTGCGCATGGCCTGGTCGCAGGATGCGACCGGTCTCGACCCGCATACGCAGACCGCGTTTTCATCGCTGCGCCTGCTGGAACTCATTTATGAGCCGCTGGTGCGCCTCGATGCCAAGCTCGATGTCGTACCGGCGGTGGCCGAGTCCTGGAGCTTTTCCGACGACGGGCTGACCCTGACCTTCAAGATCGACGCCAATGCCAAGTTCAGCGATGGCACGGCGGTCACCTCCGAGGACGTCAAGGCCTCGTTCGAGCGCCTGCTCGACGAAGCGACTGCGGCCGCAGCGCGGTCCAACTTCCTGTCGATCTCGGCGATCGATGCGCCCGATCCGGCCACGGTGGTCTTTACCCTGTCGCAGCCTGATGCACCGATCCTGGTGGCCATGGCCACCATCAACGCCGCAGTCGTGCCCGCCAAGGCCATCGCCGATGGCTCCATTGCCACGGTCACGCTCGGTTCGGGCCCCTTCGTGCTGGACCAGTGGGATCCCAATGCCAAGGAAGTGCTGAGCGTCAATCCGAACTGGGCGGGTGGCGACATCGCCTATGATGGCATCACCATTTCGGTGCTGCCGGACGAGACGGCCATTCTGGCTTCGCTGCGCGCCGGCCAGACGGACTTTGCCCTGCTCAACGATCCGCTGGTGGCAACGCTGGTGCCCAATGAGCCCAACCTGCAGCTCAATGCGGTGCCGGGCCTCGCCTACAACGTGTTGCAGCTCAACCCGTCGCGGACGCCGATGGACAATCTCAAGCTGCGGCAGGCCATATCCTGTGCGGTGGATCGCCAGGACATTCTCGATACGGCCCTAGTGGGCGAAGGCAAGGTGACCGGACCACTGACCATGCCCGCCTATGCCAGCGATCCATCGACCCTGTTCTGCTATGAGCAGGACCTCGAAAAGGCCAAGGCGCTGATGGCCGAATCCGGCGTCGAGGGCTTTACGGCCAAGGTCATTGCCGCAACGGGCGAACCGCCGGTTGCCTCGGCCGAGGCGCAAGTGCTGCAAAGCCAGTTGGCCGAAATCGGCATCACGCTCGAAATCGAGCTGATGGAACTCAACGTCTATGTCGACCGATGGCTGGCCGGCGATTTCGACATGGCCGTGGCCCTCAATGGCGGCCGCCCTGACCCCTATCCGATGTACAACCGGTATTTCACCAAGGATGGCAACCTGGTGAAGGTGTCGAACTTTACCGACGACGAGATCGACAGCCTGCTGCAGCAGGGACGGGTCGAAACCGACATCGCCAAGCGCAAGGAAATCTTCCAGAAATTCGAAGCCCGGCTGGCCGAGCTTTCGCCCTGGATCTGGCTGTCCACCTCGAACCTCTACACGGCGCAGCTCAAGACCGTGTCCGGCTTCGAATCGTCGGCTACCGGCACGCTTTTCGGCCTGACCAAAGTCACGCTGGCCCAGTAAGCCAAATCGGGCGGGCTACGGCCCGCCCCGTCACCAATCGGGCTGGATTCATGAACTACCTGGCGCGGCGGCTGCTGACTTTCCCGCTGATCCTGCTCGGCGTATCGCTGCTGGTGTTTTTCTCGATCCGGATGATTCCCGGCGACGCCATCACCGCCATGCTCGGCACCGAGGCGGGCCTGCTGACGCCGGTGCAGCGGCAGGCGCTTGCCGCCTATTTCGGCATAGACCAGCCGGTCGTGGTGCAATATGGCCGCTGGCTTGCCGGGCTGCTGCAAGGCGACCTGGGTATTTCGGTCACCTATGGCAAGCCGGTGCTCACCGTCATTCTCGAACGCTTTCCGCTGACGCTGGAATTGGCACTGCTTGCCATGGTCATCGCGCTGGGCATTGGTGTCCCGGCCGGCGTGCTGGCGGCAACCAACAATGAGCGATCAACCGACGTCGTCGTGCGTATCCTCGCCATGCTGGGCCAATCGACGCCCGGCTTCGTCGTCGGGCTCGTCATCATCTATGTGCTGTCGGTCTATTTCGGTTTCGTCCCGGCCATGGGCAGCTTTACCCCGCTCTGGGCCGATCCGCTGGCCAATCTGGGCCAGTTGATCTTTCCCGCCGTGACACTGGGCTTTGCCTTTGCCGCCTCGGTGACCCGCATTTCACGTTCGGCCATGCTCGACGTGCTGAGCGACGACTATATCCGCACCGCGCGGGCCAAGGGCGTGTCAGGGAGCAGCGTGGTGTGGCATCACGCGCTGCCCAATGCACTCATTCCCGTGGTGACGCTCAGCGGGGTCGAATTCGGTTACCTGCTGGGCGGCGCGGTCATCGTCGAGCAGATATTCGCCCTGCCCGGCTTGGGGCGGCTGACGCTCGACGCCATCGGGCAGCGCGACTATGCGCTGGTGCAGGGCTGCGTGCTGTTCATCGCCCTCAACTTCCTCATCGTCAACCTGCTGGTCGACCTGGCGTATGCCGCACTCGACCCGCGCATCCGGCTGAGTGCGCGCTGATGCGGATCATCCGGGACATCGCCAGCCATCCGACCGGCCGGGTGGGTGCCGCCATCATCCTGCTCTATCTGGTGCTGGCGCTGTGTGGGGCGCTGGGGCTGACGCCGCATGACCCGTTGCAGCAGTTCCGCATCGACCGGCTGCAACCGCCCAGCGCGACCTACTGGATGGGGACCGACCTGTTCGGGCGCGATACGGCGAGCCGGCTGATGATCGGCATCGGCCATTCCTTTATCATCGCCTTTGCGTCGGTGGGGCTGGCGACGCTGTTCGGCACGCTCATCGGCCTGCTGGCCGGCTGGTGGGGCGGGCTGGCCGACGGGCTGTTCATGCGCGCCATGGACGTGTTGCTGGCCTTCCCGGCGATCCTGCTGGCGCTGCTTATCATCGCGGTCACCGGCCCCGGCACCTTCACCAGCATTGCCGCCATCGCCATCGTCTATACGCCGATCTTCGCGCGGGTGGTGCGCGGGCCGACGCTGTCGCTCAAGCGGCGCGACTTCGTCGATGCGGCACGGACCTTCGGCAGTTCGCAGCGCTATGTCCTCAGCCGCCACCTGCTGCTCAACCTGGTGGCGCCGCTGACCGTGCAGGTGACGCTGGCGCTGGCCTGGGCACTGTTGACCGAGGCCGGACTGAGCTTCCTGGGGTTGGGCACGCAACCGCCAGCACCATCGCTCGGCCTGATGATGAGCGAGGCGCGCAACCTGATGCAGCAGGCCCCGTGGCTGCTGGTGTTTCCGGGGCTCACCATCATGCTTGGCATTCTGGGCTTTAACCTGTTCGGCGATGCCCTGCGGGACATCCTCGATCCGCGAACCCAGCGGAGGACGGCATGAACCCGCTGCTGTCGGTGCGCGACCTCACCGTTGCCTTTGGCAAGGATGCCAGCCAGCCGGTGGTCAAGGGCGTGAGCTTCGACCTCAAGCCCGGCGAAACGCTGGCCATCGTGGGCGAGAGCGGGTCGGGGAAATCGGTCACCGCGCTGTCGATCAATCGGCTCGTGGATTTCGGTGGCGGCCGTATCGTGGGCGGCTCGATGGGCCTGACTCGCCCGGATGGGGCGGTGCTGGAACTGTCGCAGGCCGAAGAGAAGACACTGGTGGGCATACGCGGACGGGAGATCGGTATGATCTTCCAGGAGCCGATGACCTCCCTCAATCCGGTCCACACGGTGGGGGCGCAGATCGAGGAGGCATTCCGGCTGCATCGGGGGCTGGAGGGTCAGGCGGCCCGGCAGGCCGCGCGGGAGGCGCTGGACCGGGTGCGGATTGCCGATGCAGGGCAACGCCTGCGCTACTATCCGCACCAGCTTTCCGGCGGCATGCGGCAGCGGGTGATGATCGCCATGGCGCTGGCAGGCAATCCGCGCCTGCTCATCGCCGACGAGCCGACGACGGCGCTGGACGTGACCGTGCAAGCGCAGATCATGGCGCTGCTGGCCGAGCTCAAGGCCGAAATGGGCATGGCGATGATCTTCATCACCCATGATATCGGCCTTGTCGCCGGCATAGCCGACGACGTGCTGGTGATGCAAAATGGTGTTGCGGTGGAACAGGGGCGGCTGGACGCCGTGCTCGACGCACCGCAGCACGATTATACTCGACACCTGCTGAATGCCGTGCCCCATTTCGATGGTGGCCGGGCGGCGCGCGATGATGGCACAAGGACCGAAGGCCGCGCGAAGCCGATGGTGGCGGTCAGGGATTTGATGGTGCGGTTTCCGGTGGGGCGCGGCTTGTTTTCCCGCAATCCTGGCGCCGTTCATGCCGTCGAAGGGGTCGATTTCGACCTGGTGCAGGGCGAAACGCTGGCTATCGTGGGGGAAAGCGGATCGGGCAAATCCACCACGGCGCGGGCTATTCTGGGGCTGGTCGAAGCCACGCGCGGCACGATCGATGCCGCCAGCGGGCATGGCGACAGGCCGATACAGATGGTGTTCCAGGACCCCTTTGCCTCGCTCAATCCGCGGCTCGATGTCGAAAACCTGCTGGCCGAGCCGGCGATCGCGGCCGGGCGGCGGGTCGATGCCGCGCTGCGGGAGCGCATGACGTTCCTGCTGGAAAAGGTGGGCCTGCCGACCGATTGCCTGGCGCGGTATCCGCACCAGTTTTCCGGCGGACAGCGGCAGCGGCTGTGCATTGCGCGGGCGCTGATGCTCAACCCCGATGTGGTAGTGCTGGACGAGGCAGTATCGGCGCTCGATGTTTCGGTGCAGGCGCGGGTGCTCGATCTACTCATTGATCTGCAAAGAGAATTCGGGCTGGCCTATCTCTTCATTTCGCATGACATGGCGGTGGTGGAACGCATCGCCCATCGCGTGGCGGTGATGTATGCCGGACAGATCGTGGAAATCGGCGATGCCGGCGCGGTGCTGTCGCGGCCGCAGCACAGCTATACCAGGCGGCTCATCGCCGCCGTGCCCGGCATGGATCGTCGCCGCCAGCGCTATGATGTCGATACGACACCGGTCCCCTCGCTGGTGCGGCCGCGGGGCTACGAGCCGCCGCGGGCGGACTGGGTCGACGCGGGGCCTGGCCATCGGGTAAGAGTAGAATAATCATGGACTTAGAGCAAAGATTTGACAGCGCTTTCGCGCCGCTGGCCGAGGCAATTGCCGCCGGAAAAATCCCTGGCGGGGTGCTGGGCATGGTCGATGCGGCGGGGCAGCGGGTGACGCGGGCGATCGGGGAAGCACAGAAAATCCCGGCTTCGCGACCGATGACCGAGGAGACCTGGTTCGACCTGGCGTCGCTGACCAAGGTGCTGTTCACGACGCCGCGTATCCTGGCGCTGGCCGAGGCCGGGCGGATCGATCTGGATGCGCCGCTGACCAGTGCGATACCGGATTTCGCGCAATACAATCCTGATAACTGGCAGCGAAAAGTTACGTTCCGCCAATGCCTTGGGCACCAGACGCCGTTTCCGGGGGTGTTTCCGCTTTATACCCATGGCGATGATCCCAACCGGCTGCGGCATTTCGTTTTGCAGCGGGACTGGCCGGCCGGACCAGCAGTTTATTCAGATATCAACTACATCCTGCTGGGCATTGCCATCGAGCGGCTGGAGGGTAAGACGATCCGAAAAATCGAGCCTGGACAAGGGTTTGCGTGGAGCGCCGACTCGGCATTGGCGGCGGCGACGGAGAGCGATCCGTGGCGCGGGCGGGTGCTGTGCGGGGAGGTGCATGACGAGAATTGCGCGGCTTTGCAAGGCTCGGGCCATGCGGGGCTTTTCGGCACCACTTCGGCGGTGCTGGAATTCGCATTTGGGGCGCTTAATGCTAGCGGACTGTTAGCATCGAGCGTCGCGCTGATGCGAAAACCACTGAGCGCGCGCCGGACCCATGGCTGGGAGCGGCCCTATGACGGATGGTCGGGCGGCGAGCATTGCTCGGCGGGCACGATCGGCCATACCGGTTTCACAGGTACGGGACTATGGATCGATTTCGAGCGGGGCCATGCCTGGACCCTGCTGACCAATCGTGTGCATCCGACACGGCATTTCGACAGCGGCATCCTGGCGCTGCGCAGGGCCGTGGGTGACGCCATCAACCAGAACTGAGGAACGTGTGATGGACCCCATCTGGACCATCGGCCTGATGACCGGAACGGTGCTGGACGGCAATATCGACATTGCCATGGTCAAAACCGACGGCGAGAGCATCGAGAGCTTCGGCCCCTATACGCTGGCGCCCTATAGCGCCGAGGTGCGGGCGCTGCTGGAGGAGACGCTGGCACAGGCGCGCCGGTGGAACTTCGGGGGGCCGGAACCGGAAATTTTCGGCCGGGCGGAACAGGCGCTGACGCGGGCGCAGTCGGAAGCGGTGCGGCGCTTCGTCGAGGCGTCAGGAATGCAGATGAGCGATATCGGGGCGGTGGGCTTTCATGGCCAGTCGGTGCTGCACAGGGCACCACAGCCGGGGCGCATCGGCGATACGCGGCAATTGGGCGATGGCGCGCTGATGCACGAGATGCTGGGGACGCGGGTGGTCTATGATTTCCGCACGGCGGATGTGCGGGCCGGTGGCCAGGGCGCGCCGCTGGCGGCAGCCTATCACCAGGCGTTGCTGCGGCGGCTGGGGACCCATGGCGATACGGCCGTGCTCAATCTGGGCGGGGTAGCCAATGTGACCTGGTGGGATGGCGCGGACCGGCTGATTGCCTTCGATACCGGGCCGGCCAATGCGCCGATCAACGATTTCGTCAAGGCGAATGGGCGGGGCGAGATGGATCGGGACGGCGCGATCGCGGCGCGTGGAACGGTGGATGAGGCGCGGTTGCGGGAACTGCTGAAGCATCCCTATCTTGCTGCCCCCTCCCCCAAATCGCTGGATCGTTTCGACTTTTCCGCCAGCATGGCCGACGGTCTCAACCTGGAGGCGGGGGCGGCTACGCTGACGGCGTTCACGGCGAGCGCTGTGGGCAAGGCGCTGGACCTGCTGCCGCAGCGGCCCAGACGGCTGATCGTATCCGGTGGCGGGCGGCACAATCCGACACTGATGAAAATGCTGGGCGAGCGGGCCGGCGTTACGGTGGTGAATGCCGACGGCGTCGGCTGGCGCGGCGATGCCATCGAGGCGGAATGCTTTGCGTTTCTGGCGGCGCGGGTGCTGCGGGGGTTGCCGATCAGCTTTCCGACGACGACGGGCGCGCCGAAGCCGATGACGGGTGGGAGGATTGCGGGGTAGGTCTTTGCCTCAGGGGTGACGTTCATTCCTCCCTCTCCCCTTGAGGGAGAGGGCGGTTCTTCCGCGTCCAACGGAAGAACCGGGTGAGGGTGCTGCGCCATCCCATGCTGGCCCCTTTGTGAGGTGGGGATTTTCTGCGATCAGCAAAGCCACCTGAGGGCCAGTGAAGGACCCCCTCCCCAGCGACGCTAGGGCCGTCCGGCCCAGCTTTGCTACCCTCCCCTCAAGGGGGAGGGTGGGCAGGAGCTCATGGTCTGGTGGCTAAAGCACTTTCTGCAGGAATGTCCGGGTGCGGCCTTTGGGGAAGTCGGGGAGGCTGCCGAAGGGAGTGTAGCCGGCGCGCTGGTAGACCTTGAGGGCGACGGGGTTGAAGGTGTCGATATAGGCGCCGTGGCAGGCGCGGTGGCGGGCTTCGGCTTCGGCGGCGGTGAGGAGGCGGGTGGACCAGCCCTGCCCCCGCTGGGCTTCGGATAGCCAGAGCCATTGAATATAGAGCCAGCCCCAGGCGGTGTAGCCGGAGAGACCGCCGAGGATGGGGCCGGCGTCGTCGCGCAACAGGACGGCGAGGGGTTGGCGGTCGGCGGGGCCGACATCGGCCTCGTTGAAGTGGGTGAGGTTGTCGCCGATCGTGGCCAGTTCATCGGCGGTGGGGGCGGCTGTCGCGGCAAGGGTGAGGGGCATGGCCCTATTCCGGCATGGGACGGATGAAGTGGTTTTCGGCCACCTGCTGAACTTCGGGCTGGGGTAACGCAGCCTGGCGGCGGATGGTTTCGATGCGGCTCAACTCGCTGTCGGGCGGGGTTTCGGCGAACGGGCGGTCGGGGTCGGGCACGGCTGAGAGCAGCAGGCGGGTATAGGGGTGCCGGGGATCGCCCAGCACGCTTTCCATGGCACCCCATTCGACGATCTGGCCGGCATACATGACCATGATGTCCTCGGCCACGTAGCGGGCGGTGGCGATGTCGTGGGTGATGTAGAGCAGGGCCAGGCCGAGTTCGGCCTTCATGTCGTTGAGCAGATTGAGGATGCCCAGACGCACGGAGACGTCGAGCATGGAGGTGGGCTCGTCGGCCACGATGACCTGCGGATTGACCGCCAAAGCGCGGGCGATGGATATGCGCTGGCGCTGGCCGCCGGACAGTTCGTGCGGGTACTTGGCCATCATCAAGGCCGGATCGAGCTTGACCCGCTCCAGCAGTTCCGCGATGGCAGCGGTGCGCCCTGCCCCGTCGAGGCGTGGCTGATGCAGCCGCAGGGGCCGTTCGAGGTGGTAGCGGATGGTGTGGACCGGGTTCAGCGACGAGAACGGGTCCTGGAACACCATCTGCACCGAGGCGCGATAGGCCTTGAGGGCGCGGGCATCGCCCTTGCCCAGCGGCGTGCCGCGGAACAGCAATTGGCCGCCATCGGGCTGGTATTCGCGCATGATGAGGCGGGCGGCCGTGGTCTTGCCGGAACCCGATTCCCCCACCAGCGCCAGCGTGCGGCCGGAATGGAGGGCGAAGGAGACGGCGCGCGCGGCATAGACCGGGCGGTCGGCATGGCCGAAGACTTTCGAGACATTGTCGAGCGCCAGGATGGGCGGTGCCTCATTCATGCGCCGGCCTCCTGGCGGATCTGTGCGCCATGCAGCTTGGGCATGGAGGCCCAGAGGCGGCGCGTATAGTCGTGCTGGGGGGCGCGATAGATGGTCCTGGCGTCGTTGACCTCGACCAGTTCGCCTTCGAGCATAATGCCGATGCGGTCGCTAACCTGCACCATGAGGCCCAGATCGTGGGTGATGAACAGGACGGAGAAGCCCAATTCCTTGCGCAGCTTATCGATGCGCTGGAGGATCTCGCGCTGCACGACCACGTCGAGCGCCGTGGTGGGTTCGTCCATGATCAGCAGTTTTGGGCTGAGGGCGAGGCAGATGGCGATGACGATGCGCTGGCGCATGCCGCCTGAGCATTGATGGGGATAGGACGAGAGGCGATCGGGGGCGATATCGACCAGCTTGAGCAGTTCGGCGGCGCGGGCGCGGGCGGCTTCGCGGGTGATTTTGCCGTGGGCCCTGAGCACGTCGTAGAACTGGTCCTCGACGGTCAGCACCGGATTGAGCGAGTTCATGGCGCTCTGGAACACCATGGCGACCTCGCGCCAGCGGAAGCGGCGCAGCTCCTCGTCATCGAGCGCCAGCACGTCGCGGCCGCCGACGAGAATCCGGCTACCAGCGCGGATCAGCGCCGGGGGGCGGTGCAACCGGCTGACGGCGAAGGCGATGGTGCTCTTGCCACAGCCGGATTCGCCGGCCAGCCCGAAGAATTCGCCGGGGGCAATGTCGAAGCTGACATTTTTCACGGCATGGAAGTCGGTTTCGGCGCCGACATAGTCGATATCGAGATTGCGGATGGAGAGGACCGGGTCGCTCACAGCTTGCCCTCCCCGAGGCGGACCATGCGGGTCCAGCGGTTCAGCATGCCGCCGGTGCGCAGGCGCGGATTGGCGATTTCGTCGATGGCGAAATTGATGAGGGCAAGGCCGAGGCCCAGTACTGCCAGGGCGATGCAGGGCGACAGCAAATCCCACCAGGCGCCGACCGACAGGGCCGAGGCATTCTGCGCATTGTAGAGCATGATGCCCCAGGAGACGGTGTTGGGATCGCCCAAGCCGAGAAATTCCAGGGTCGCCTCGGTGATGACGGCGAAGATGACGCTGCCGATGAAATTGATGCCGACGATGGAAATGAGATTGGGGAAAATCTCGAAGGCCATGATGCGCCAGCCGGGCTCGCCCAGCATTTCGGCGGATTTGACGAAATCGCGCTGGCGGATGGAGAGCGTTTCCGAGCGGGTGACGCGCACGCCCCAGGCCCAGGAGGTGAAACCCAGAATGATGGCGATGACCAGGGGGCTGGCCTGGCCGATGAAGGCGGCCAATACCAGCAGCAGCGGCAGGTTTGGCACCACCAGCACCATGTTGGTGAAGAAGTTGATGACTTCGTCGACCACGCCGCCCTTGTAACCGGCGATGATGCCGAGGACGGTGCCGATAACGGTGATCAACAGCCCAGCCCCGAAGCCGACGGCCAGCGAGACACGGGCGCCGTGGACCAGGCGGGAGAAGACATCATGGCCGATGCGCGTGGTGCCGAGCCAGTGTTCCCATGAGGGCGGCTGGTGCGGGCGGCCGACGCGCTTGACCGGGCTATATTCGGTGAGCAGCGGAGCGAAGATGGCCACAAGGATGACCAGCAGCAGGATAGAGAGGCCGATCATGGCCTTGCGGTTATGCAGCAACTGGGTGACAAGCTTCATCGATCAGGCCCTCTTGAGGCGCGGATCGAGCAGGACATAGCTCAGATCGACGGCGAAGTTGGAGATGAGCATGGCGGCGGTCATGATCAGCAACTGGCCCTGGATGACCGGATAGTCGCGGGCGAGGATGGCCTGGTAGAGCGTGTTGCCGAGGCCGGGATAGTTGAACACCACCTCGGTCACCAGCGAGCCGCCCAGGATGGTGCCGACGGCAATGGCGAGGCTCGATACGGTGGGCAAGAGGGCGTTGCGGGCGGCATACCACAGCATGACGTTGTCTTCGGTCAGGCCCTTGGCGCGGCCCATGACGATGTAATCCTCGCCCAGCAGGTTGATCATGTTGTTGCGCATGGTCACGGCGAAGCCGCCGGTCAGCACGATGACCAGCGTCAGCATGGGCAGCGTGCCGTGATGGAGCACGCTGGAGATGTAGGTCCAGTCGAAACCGGGATCGAGCATGGGATCGGCGGCATAGCCATTGGGGAACCAGCCCAGCGTGTAGCCGAAGACGAAAAGCATGATGAGCGACACGACGACGGCCGGAACGGAGCTGGAGAAGATGGCGGCCAGCGAGACGATGGAGTCGAAGAGAGTGGCGCGGCGCCAGGCGGCCATGACGCCGAGGAAGGAGCCGAGGGTGAAGCTGATGAGGGTGGCGATGCCGACCAGGCCCACGGTCCAGACCAGGGCGCGGCCCAGCAGGTCGGTAACCGGGAGGGGGAAATATTTGATGGAGCGCCCCAGATCGCCGGTGAAGACGCTCTTGAGGTAGGAGAGATACTGCTCGTGCAGCGGCGCGTCGATGAAGCCGAAGGTGAGCTTGAGGGCGTTGAGATTGTCCAGCGACAGCTCCGAACCGGCGCTGGCGAACATGATCTCGATGGGATCGCCCGGCATCAGGCGGGGCAGGAAGAAGTTGATGGTGGCGGCGGCGATGAAGGCCGCGAGGTAGAAGGCGAGGCGCCGCAGCAGAAAGGCCATGGGTGATGTGTTCCTTTCGGGTTGCGGGTTGGGCCGGGTTTCACCCGCCCACCGGGCGGCACCTCCCCCTTGACGGGGGAGGCTGGGAGGGGGTGTGGGGTGCACCGATATCGGGGCTAAACATCCCCCACCCTTGATCCCTCCCCGCAAGGGGGAGGGTGTCGACTGCGAACGTTGCGATCAGCCTATTCCACCGGATCGAGATCCAGCAGCTGCAGCAGGCGGGCGGGGTTGGCGTTGGAGACGACCGGGGAGTATTTCGGGTCGTCGGCATCGGCCCAACCGGTGAAGCGGGTGGTGTTGTATTCGTAGAAGCTGGGGCTGTTATAGACCGGGATGACCGGCATGGCCTCGGCGACGATGAGCTGGATCTTGTCCATGATCGCCTTCTGCTCGGCCGGGTCCTTGATCTGCGAATACTGGTCGAGCAGGTCCATCACCTCGGCATTTTCCCAATGCGGGGCGGTGAAGCGGCTCTTGCCGAAATCGTCCGGATTGAACGAGCGGCGGTAGGGGAAGTAGGGATCGGCGGCCGAGGCCAGGGCATTGAGGGTCATGGAATATTTGCCCTCGATCAGGTCCGAGGTCCAGACGGCGGCTTCGGGGGTGCTCATCTTTACGTTGAGGCCGGCTTCGGTCAGGCTTTCCATGGTGATCTGGACCGCGTCGATCCAGTCGGTCCAGCCATTGGGGACTTCGATATCGATGGCGATGGGGGTGCCATCGGGATTGTCGCGGAAGCCGTCGCCATCGGCATCGACATAGCCGGCCGCATCGAGCGCGGCGACACCGGCATCGAGGTCGAACTTGCCGTATTGACCATATTGGGTGGCGACTTCGGGATTGGCGAAGGACTTGTAGAGCTCGCCCAGCATGGAGGGGTCGTCGTTGATCAGCGGATAGCCGTAGCCGGCGATATCGATGATGGTCTGGCGGTCGACCAGCATGGAGAGGGCGCGACGGAAGTTGACGTCAGTGAACGCCTTGCGGTTGTTCTCGTCGGGCGTGACCATGCTGAGCTGGAAGGAGACCAGGCTGGACGGGGTGAACCAGTATTTGTGGTGCTCTGGATCCTTGGCGACGAAAGTGTTGTCGATGTCGGGGATGAAGCTCGTGGCCCAATCGAGCGTGCCATCGGCCAGGGCCGCCAGTACCTGCGGGTTGTCGGCAAGCTGCGGCAGGCGCATGCAGTCGACGGCCAGGTTGTCCGCGTCCCAATAGTTGGGGTTGCGGCACTGCTCGTAGACCTGGGGGGTGAAGCGGGTGATTTCGGTCAGCGGGCCGGAACCCACCGGGTTTTCGTTGGCGAAGGTCACCGGATCGGCGATATCGGCCCAGATGTGCTCGGGGACGATGGGCATGCCGACGATGGTGTTGGCGATCAACGAATTGGGCTCGTTGAGGTTGAAGCGCACGGTGCGGTCGTCGAGCTTTTCCACCGAGGTCAGCAGCGCCGAGACGGAGATGAAATCGAGGGCCGGGAATTTCTTGATGTAGTCGTAGGTGAAGACCACGTCATCGGCGGTCAGCGCCTCGCCGTCGGACCATTTGAGGCCATCGCGCAGGGTGAAGGTGATCGACTTGAGGTCGTCGGCCAGCTCGAAGCTCTCGGCCAGGCGGAAATGGGGCTGGTTGCCCTTGAGGCGGTTGAACACCACCAGCGGCTCATAGATGAAATCGAGCGTGGTGGCGCGGGCCGAAGTCTGGCCGAAGGGGTTGAAGTTGCGCACATAGGTCGTGGTCTGTTCGGAGCTGGCCGTCAGCACCGCCTGGGCGCTGGCGGGGGCCACCGAGGCCAGTAGAGCGGCCGACACGGCCGCGATCAGCGAAGTTCTAAGCATTGCAGTTTCTCCTCTGTTATTTCCGGCCGCGCGCTAAGCGAAACCGTTCTCCCTGAAAATCTGTTCCACTTCGGCGTGGAGTGCCTTTACGTCCACCCTGGCAGTGCCGAGCCGGGCCTGGGCCCGGGCGATGCGGCCGAGGCTTTCCTCGGTCAACGGCCGCGCTGCATTGGCCGCGGCATAGCTCGCGGCCAGATCGCCCTGACTGTGCAGGGCAATGTCGTAGCCGGCATCGAGGGCGGCGCGCACACGCTCCGGCCAGGTGCCTTTCAGTGCCTCCATGGTGAGGCAATCGGTAATCAGGACGCCATCATAGCCAAGGTCGCGGCGGATCAGGTCACACACGAGCGGCGACACGGAGGCCGGGCGATCGGGATCGATGCGGGTGAAGATCAGGTGCGCGACCATGGCCCAGGGCGTGTCCCGGAGGGCGATGAAGGGGCGGAAATCGGTTTGCCGCATGTCCTCGACAGATGCCTCGACCACCGGGCAAGCGAAATGCGGATCGACGGTGACGCGGCCATAGCCGGGAATGTGCTTCATGATCGGCATTTCGCCGGTTTCGAGCATGGCCTCGATGACGACGCGGCCCATGGCGATGACCAGATCGGGATCGTCGCCGAAGGCGCGGCCGCCTATGACGTCATGCGTGCCCGATCGAGCCAGATCGACGACGGGCGTGGTGCCGCTGCCGATGGTCAGCTCGGCCATCATCGAGCCCATGGCCAGGGTCGAGAGGCGCATGGCGCGCTTGCCGAGTTCGAGATCCTTGCGAGCCAGGGCGCCGAAGCTGCCCAGATTGCGGAAGCTCGGCCAATTGCCATTGTCGAGCCGCTGCACGCGGCCGCCTTCCTGATCGATATAGACCGGCGCATCGGCGCGGCCCACGGCCTCGCGGAACTGGGCGCAGAGGCGACGGACCTGATCGGGCGTGTCGATATTGCGCCGGAACAGGAAGAGGCCGAACGGATTGACCTCGCGGAAGAAGGCGATTTCGTCGGCGGAAAGGTCATAGCCGGGCATGCCGACGAAGAGGGCGAGTGGCGTGGACATGATCAGCCTGCCGCCCTCGGCTTGAGGCGCAGCAGGCCCTGGTAGATGTCCTCCTTGTCGGAGGGGATGGGCATGGCGCCGGCGGCATTGACGTAGAAATCGACGGGGCCGGCCGAACCGATGACGGCATAGGCATAGCCCTGGGCCTTCATGGCGACGAGGGCGCGATGAAACAGAGCCAGACCGATGCCCCTGCCCCGCTGACTCTCGGAGACCCCGGTCGGCCCGAAAAAGCCGCGGGCCGTGGCGTCGTAGCAGGCAAAGCCGACCAGTTCGCCATCGACCACCGCGATGAGGCAACCGGGCGGCTGGTGCGCCATGGCGGCGCTGACTTCGCTGACCCAGTATTCGCTGAAATGGGTGCGCACCCAGTCCTTGATGATGTGCTGCTCGGGCGGCAGGGCGACGCGGATGGTCGCGGCGACGCCTTCGACGCGCTGGCGCAGGTCGTCGAGCTTGCGGCCATAGAGATTGACCAGCAGGTCCATGATCTAGCTCGCTGCGCGCGGCTGATGCTGCGCGGCGGCCCGGCGCAGGAAGCCGTCGGCTTCGGCCAGCGCCGCTTCACCGGCGCGCGCGTCGAGGCCGGTAAGAGCCATGAGGATGGCGAGCTTCACGTTGTTGCTGCTTTCAGCGAGATAGCGCTCAGCCTCTTCGGTGGTGCAGCCAGTCGCCTCCACCAGGATGCGGGTGGCGCGGGCGGCCAGCTTTTCATTGCTGACCGACAGGTCGACCATGAGATTTTCGTAGGACTTGCCGATGCGGATCATGCTGGCGGTGGTCAGCATGTTGAGCACCAGCTTCTGCGCCGTGCCCGACTTGAGGCGGGTGGAGCCGGTGAGGGCTTCGGGGCCGACCACCGGGGAAATGGCGATATCGGCCATGCGCGCAATAGCCGAATCCGGATTGCAGGACAGCGCGACCGTGGTGGCGCCGACCCCTGCAGCATAGTCCAGCCCACCGATGACATAGGGGGTGCGGCCGCTGACGGCGATGCCGACTACGACATCTTTTGCCGACAGGCTAATCTTTTCGAGGTCGCGGCGACCCTCGCCGCGGTCATCCTCGGCGCCTTCGATGGGATGGCGCAGGGCACGATCACCGCCGGCGATGAGGCCGATCACCATACCCTCGGGCACGCCGAAAGTGGGGGGGCATTCGGAGGCGTCGAGCACGCCGAGCCGGCCGCTGGTGCCGGCGCCCATATAGACCAGCCGGCCTCCGGCCTTGAAAGCGTCCACGATCTTGTCGACGGCCGCGGCGATATGGGGGAGTTCCTGCTGGACGGCGCCGGAGACCTGCGCGTCCTCGGCATTCATGGCTGCGAGAATCTGCTGGGTCGACATGAGGTCGATCTGCACCGTGGCAGGGTTTCTGGCTTCCGAAACCAGTTGCTCCAGCTCGGCCATCAGAACGCTCTTCGCCATCGTGTCCTCACGTCAAATTCGACAGGATGCTAGGAGCGATTATTCCTCAAGTCAACGAAGTGCAGAATATTGTATTCCTCCTGCCGCCTGCCTGTGTACAATGCACCCGGCCCGACCGCGGGCCGCCGAAGCAGAGCGCCATTGCCAGCGAGGGGGCAACGGAACTAGTGCTGGCGCCTGTCCGACCCGGTTGCCGGCGGCTCAAGGGAGAAGGCATGTCGATACTCAAGGCTCTCAGTGCTCAACTCGATTCCCTGACCGCCGCCGACCGGCAGATCGCGCAGTTCATCATCGACCACCCCAACGAGATGCTGGCCATGTCCTCGGCGGCGCTGGCGGAAGCGACGGGGCGCAGCCAATCGAGCGTGGTGAAGTTCAGCCAGAAGCTGGGCTACGGCGGCTACCAGCAGCTCAAGCTGGCGGTGAACAAGGCCAAGGCGCTGGAATGGCAGGCGCCGGGCGGGGTGATCCACGGCACAATCGATGCCAGCGACAGCTATATGACGATCCTGCAGAAGCTGATCGGCAGCAAGCTGCTGTCGATGCGGGAAACCTCGGCGGCCAATTACGAACACACGATCGACGCGGCGCTGGATGCGCTGGGCAATGCCCGCAAAATCCAGCTCGCCGGGGTGGGTGCGTCGTCGCTGGTGGCGCGCGACTTTTCCTACAAGCTGCTGAAGCTGGGGCGCTCGGTGCTGATGGACAGCGACAGCCATATCCAGATCGCCAATGCCTCGGCGCTGAATGGACAGGATACGCTGATGGCGCTGTCGCATTCGGGACGGAGCCTGGAAACGCTGCGCATCGCCGAAGTCGCCAAACGGCGGGGAGCCAAGGTGATTTCGGTGACCGGGCTGCAACCCAATCCGCTGCTCGACCTGGCCGATATCCACCTGTTCACCGTCGCCGACGAGGAAAGAGTGCGCTCCTCGGCCATCACCTCGCGCGACGCGCAACTGACGCTGATGGACATGCTGTTCATCCTGCTGGTGCGGCAGCAGGCCGATGCGCATGACTATGTGCATAACAGCGAAAGCGCGGTGACCGTGCTGAAGGCTTGAGGGCCGACGGCCTGGCAAAGCGGGGGTGAGGGGTAAAGGCTCCTCGGCCCGAGCCGCGAGGGTGAACCCCTCAACCGGCGCTGCGCGCCGACCTCTCCCTCGGGGGCGGGTGAGTTGCGCTCCACTCCACATTCGTTCCCTTTGAGGGCGGAGAGTGGCCCTCGGGTCGAGCCTGAGGGCGGTGCGGTGGGTTTGGATGTGTCCAACGATTTGTAATATTCTATTCTTGACAGTCGCCTATTTTGGAATTCAGTATTCCAATCGTCGGCAACGCGCCCAGGAGAGGCGTGGCCGCATTGGCATGCTTGCCCATCGGCGGCGGCCAAGGAGGAAACTTGGCTCAACTGTCACTCCGCGGCATCAAGAAGCGCTTCCGCAATACCGAAGTGCTGCACGGCATCGACCTCGAAATCGGGGATCGGGAATTCGTGGTGTTCGTGGGACCGTCGGGATGCGGCAAGTCGACCCTGTTGCGGCTGATCGCCGGGCTCGACCCGATGACGGATGGCGAATTCCTGCTCAACGGCCAGCGCATGAACGAGGTGCCGCCATCGCGGCGCGGTATCGCCATGGTGTTCCAGAGCTACGCGCTCTATCCGCATATGGACGTCTACGAAAACATGGCCTTCGGCGCGCGGCTGATGGGGCTCGACAAGGCCGAGGTGGAGCGGCGGATCGCCGAAACCACGCGGATGCTGCGGCTGGAGGAATTGCTGCAGCGCAAGCCGCGCGAGCTTTCCGGCGGGCAGCGGCAGCGCGTGGCCATCGGCCGGGCACTGGTGCGCAAGCCCGAAGTGTTCCTGCTCGACGAGCCGCTGTCGAACCTCGACGCGGCCTTGCGCTCGGAAGTGCGGCTGGAGATTGCCCGGCTGCATCACGATATCGGCGGCACGATGATCTATGTGACGCATGACCAGGTCGAGGCGATGACGCTGGCCGACAAGATCGTGGTGATGAATGCCGGGCGGATCGAGCAGGTCGGCTCGCCGCGCGAACTCTACGAGACGCCGGCCAATACTTTTGTTGCCACCTTTATCGGCTCGCCGCGCATGACGCTGCTCGACGTGACGCGCAAGGATGAGCGGCTGGCGATGGCGGATGGTGGCGGCGGCGTGGCCGTGGGCGCCCTGCCCGCGGGTTCGGCCTTCAGGCTCGGCCTGCGCTCCGACGCGGTCAGGCTGGCCAAGGGCCAGGGCGAGGGCTTTGCCGGACAGGTCGTCTACACCGAATATCTGGGCGACAATGCCTATGTCTATGTGCGCCTGGCCGATGGCACGCTGCTGGCGGCGCGCACCGCCCCCAATGACAGTTTCGCACCCGATGAGACGGTGACCGTCACGGTCAATCCGGCCTCGGTGCATTTCTTTTCCGCCGAGGATGGCCGGCGGCTGACGCCACAAGCGGCAGAATAAGTCCATGCCAGATAAAAGTGAGGGAGAAAAATGAAGACCAATCTCATCCGCATCGGCGCGGCCCTGGGGGCCGTGCTCATCGCCGCCCCGGCGCTCGCCCAGGACCTGACATTCTGGAGCTGGCGCCAGGAGGACCGCGCCGCCTATGAACAGTTCATCGATACGTTCGAGGCGGCCAATCCCGGCATCACCGTGAAGTTCGAGACCTTCGAGGCGGCGAACTACAACACCATCCTGTCGACGGCCCTGGCCGGCGGCGTGGGGCCCGACGTGATGATGGTGCGCGCCTATGGCGGGCTGGAAAACGTGGCGTCGGCCGGGTATCTGGAGCCGCTCACCACCGAATCCGTACCGGCGCTGGCCGAGTTCGCCGCGCCTGCCGTGGCCGCGGAGTCGATGCGCTCGGATGGCACGATCTATGCCGTGCCGTTTGCCAGCCAGACCCAGCTGGTCATCTACAACAAGGCCATTTTCGATGCCAACGGGCTTGCCGAACCGCAGAGCTGGGACGAACTGGTGACCGCCAGCCAGACGCTCAAGGATGCCGGCGTCATCCCGTTTGCCAATGGTACGGCGACCGCCTGGCAGAACGAGACCGTGACTTTCGGGCTCGGCTCCTCGCTGATGGGCAAGGCTTTTTATGACGAGCTGATGGCCGGCACCGCCGACTTCACCGACGCACGGTTTACCGACGCGCTGGCGGCAGTCAACGAAGTGGCGCAGGACTACTTCCCCGATGGTTTTATCGGCCTCGACTATCCCTCGGCTCAGCAGCTGTTCAGCTCGGGCATGGCCGGCATGTTCATCGGCGGGTCGTATGAAATGGCGACGTTCAAGGCGCAGAATCCGGATATCGAGCTGGGCGTGTTCGCCGCGCCGGGCAAGACCGCCGAGGATGCCAAGCTGGTCGGGCTCTATTTCGACGGCGGTTATGCGGCCAATGCTGCGGGCGCCAACAAGGAAGCCTCGATCAAGTTCCTCAACTACCTTGCCAGCAAGGAATTCGGCCAGGCCTTCGCCAATACGCTGAGCAATATCTCGACCATTCCGGGCGTCAGCTTCGACAACCCGCTGCTGGCCGAGGTCAACGAGCTCAACAAGTCCTCGATCCCCTATCTGATGCTGGCGCATTTCCGCTATGGCGAGCCGTCCGGCTCGGTGCTGATCCAGAGCGAAATGCAGAAGCTGTTCGCGGGCGAAACCACGCCTGAAGCGATCGGCGAGGCGCTGACCACCGGCCTGGCGGCCTGGTACGCGCCTTTCCAGAAGTAAGCCTGCCCTCCCGGCGGCGCCCCTCCCCTGTCCCGGGGGAGGGGCATTTTCTCGCGACACGAGAGCGACCCAAATGCCCCACCTTCGGATGACCGGCAGAGGCCTGTGGATTACCGCGCTCATCGTGCCGCCGCTGGCCTTCGTGGCGGTATTCATCGTCTATCCAATATTTTCAGCCTTCGCCTATGCCTTCTTCGACTGGCAGGGGCTGCGCCGGGGCGAATTCGTCGGCTTCGACAATTTCTTCACCGTGCTGTTCGTCGAGCCCTATCGGAGCTGGACGATCAATGCGTTCAGCCACAATATCGTGGTGTTCTTCGCGCTGATGGTGCTGCAGAACGGGCTGGGCTTCATCCTCGCCTATGCGCTATGGCGGGAATTGCCGGGTGCGCGCTTTCACCGTATCGCGGTGTTCCTGCCGGTGGTGCTGTCCACCATCATCGTGGCGTATCTGTTCAAGCTGTTCCTGCATCCCCTGTTCGGGGTGGTCAATGTCAGCCTCAAGGGCATCGGGCTGGGCTGGTTGGCCCAGCCGTGGCTGGGGCAGAGCGACACGGCGCTGTGGTCGCTGATCGCGGCGCAGTCCTGGCACATGGTGGGCTTCCCGACGCTGGTATTCCTCGCCGGCATGCAGCGCATTCCGGGGGAAATTCTCGACGCTGTCCGCATGGAGACCGAAAGCGAGTGGGTCAAAATCTCCAAGGTGGTCTGGCCGCTGGTCGCGCCCAGCGCCACCATCGTCTTCACCCTGCTGTTCGTGGGGGCGTTCAACTGGTTCGAGCTGCCCTATATCATGGCGGGGCTCGATGGCTCGCCGTTTGGCTCGACTGACGTGCTGGGGCTCTATTTCTACCGCACGGCCTTTGGCAATGTGTCGTCCGGCCAGCAGGATTTCGGCCTCGGCAGTGCGCTGGCAGTGCTGATCTTCGTGTTCATCGCCGTCATTGCCGGCATCATCACGGTGCGGCTGCGCGCACGGGAGATCCAGCTGTGAGCGCCGCCGGCACCACCTATTACGACCGCCGGGGACTGCTCGGCACGCTGGGCCGCGACGGGCTGCTGCAGATCATCCTCATCGCCAATACCATCCTGATGCTGGCACCCATCGTCATCATGGTGTTTTCGGCCTTCAAGACGACGCCGCAAATCTTCCAGTCGCCCTTCGGCATTCCCGATTTCGGCCAGGTGGCAAACTTCGCCAAAATCTGGACAGAGACCAATTTCCTGCGGTACCTGCTGAACTCGTTCTTCGTCACCGGCGCCTCGATGGTGCTGATCCTGACGCTGGGCACCATGGCGGCCTATGCCATCGGGCGCTACCAGTTCAGCGGGGCGAGCTTCATCCTGATGTTCTTCCTGGCGGGGCTGACGCTACCGCTCAAGCTCGCCATCATCCCGCTATTCATGCTGATGCGGGACCTCTCCATCCTCAACAACCAGCTGTCGCTGATCTTCGTCTATACGGCGATGGGCCTGCCGACGACGGTGTTCATCATGACCGGGTTCATCCGCACGCTGCCCAGCGAGCTGGAAGATGCGGCGCGCATGGACGGGGCCAGCGAGGCGCGCATCATGTGGTCAATCATGCTGCCGCTGGTGCGGCCGGCCATGGTGATTGCCGGCATCCAGAACGTGGTGCCGATCTGGAACGACTTCTTCTTTCCGCTGGTCTTCATCCAGAACGACGATCTCAAAACCCTGCCGCAGGGGCTGACCACCTTCATGGGCGAATATACCACCGACTGGGGCGTGCTGTTCTCGGGCCTGACGCTGTCGGCGGCCCCTATCGTGATCCTTTACATCGTGCTGTCCCGGCAGTTCATCGCTGGCATGACGTCGGGGGCGGTGAAATGAGGCTTAAACGCGGTCTTATCGTCTCCTGCCAGGCGCGGGCGGACAATCCCCTGCATGGTCCCCACTTCATGGGCGCCATGGCGCTGGCGGCGCGCGATGGCGGGGCGGTGGCTATTCGCGCCAACGGCCCGGAGGATATCCGTGCGGTGAAGGCGGCGGGACTGCCGGTCATCGGCATCCACAAGGTGTTTTCGGAGCGCTATCCGGTCTATATCACGCCCGACTTTGCCGCTGCCGAGGCCATCGTGGCGGCGGGGGCCGGGATCGTGGCGCTCGATTGCACCGACCGGCCGCGCGATGGCGAGCCCCCTGCCCGGCTGGTGCGCCGCATCAGTGAGGAGCTGGACGCCGAGGTCTTTGCCGATATCTCCACCATTGACGAAGGGCTGGCCGCCGCCGATCTTGGCGCGACCTATGTGGCGACCACGCTTTCGGGCTATACCGAGGCGACCCAGCCCAAGCCCGAAGAACCGGACCTGAAATTACTCGAAACGCTGGCGCGCAGATTGAGCGTGCCGGTGGTGGCCGAAGGGCGCTACAATAGGCCGGCTTTGGTGCGGCAGGCCTTCGAGGCCGGCGCGCATGCGGTTGTTGTCGGAACCATGATTACCAATCCCCGCGAGATCACGCGCATGTTCGTTGCCCAGGGTGTGCCGGTTTGAATGTGCATATGGGGCTCGACATTGGCGGCACGGCCAGCCGCTTCGTGCTGTGTGGCGATGATGGGCGGGAGCTGACACGCGGCAAGGCGCCAGGCGCCACCGGGCATGTGTTCAACCCGGCCGAGAAGGACAGGCTGCGCCATACGCTGGCGATCATCGCTGCCGCCATCGCAGCGGACGGCTACACCATTGCCAGCATCACGGCAGGCCTGACCGGCTATGGCGCTGCGGTTTCGGACGAAGTGACAGCGCTGGCAGGGGCGGTGTTCGGCGTCGCGCCCGATGCCATCATCCTCATCGACGATGTGGCTTTGGCCTATCTCGCCAATTTCGCACCTGGCGAGGGGCACCTGGTTTCGGCCGGCACGGGTTCGATCGGCATCCATATTGGCGCGGATGGGGATTTCGTCCGTGTCGGTGGCCGAGGCATCTTGATCGACGATGCCGGCTCGGGAAGCTGGATCGCGTTGCGGGCGCTGGACCGCATCTATCGCGTGCTGGACCACGACGGCTCGTTCGACGCCGTGAGCGGGCTGGCGCAGAACCTGCAGGCACAGGTCGGCGGCGCGGACTGGCATGCCACGCGCCAGTTCATTTATGCCGGCGACCGGGGGCGCATCGGCACGCTGGCCGTGGCCGTGGCCCGCGCCGCCGAAGACGGGGACGCCGTTGCAGCCACCATCCTGCGCGAGGCCGGAGCCGAGCTGGCGCGGCTGGCCGAGGCGTTAACGGCGCGCGCCGGCAGGCGGCCGATCGGCTTTGCTGGCGGCGTGCTGTCGCTGCATCCGAGCATTGGCGCGGAAATCCGACGCCAGCTCGATGGCCATGACGTCAGGCTGGTCAGCGCCGACGCAGCGCTGGCGGCAGCGCGGACGCAGACTTTGGCGGATGACAGATGGCGGCGGGTGCTGGCCGGGCGCGCATCGATTGCTTAGCCGCATATCACCGGTCATTTCCGCGAAGGCGTGAGCCCGGTTCCACTTGCTGCATCGCCACAGAGGTTCCCGCTTGCGCGGGCACGACACCGTGAAAGTTGCAGGGGAAAGTGGCGGAGAGGATGGGATTCGAACCCACGAGACCCTTTTGAGATCTGCGCCCTTAGCAGGGGCGTGCCTTCGGCCACTCGGCCACCTCTCCGTCAGGGGGCTGGATAGCGGGCGGGGTGAGGCATGGCAAGCGGTTTTTGCCATGGGTGCGGCGCTTGGCGCGGCGCGGACGGATTGTCGCGGTATTTGCTTTATGGCCGCCATGAATGGCGGCTAGATCGTGTGGCGCAGCGAATCGCGGCTGGTCCTCAGGCGGTGGGTGGAATACATGGCAAACGGCGGCTTGAGGCTTTGGATCGGGGCGGGCGTGATGCTGGCCGGCATGGCGGGTGTCGGGGCGCAGGAGCCATTCGTGCCCGATCCCGACCGGGTTCTCGACCCGATCGAGGGCAACTGGCAAACCCTTGAGCTGTCGCAGATCACCATCACGCTGTGCCCGGACGGGTTTTGCGGGACGCTGAGCAAGATCGTGGTGCCGCGCGAGGGGCTGACGGAAGCGGAATATGCCGCCGCGCTGGCAATGCCCCCCGAAAGCTATACCGATATGCGCAACCCCGATCCGACGCTGCGCAGCCGGCCGATGCTGGGGCTGCAACTGCTGACGCTGCTGCCCGGCACGAAGCCGGCCATCTATGACGGGGAAATCTACAATCCCGAGGACGGCAATACCTATTCGGGCTATGTCGAAATGCTTGGGCCGGACCTGATCCGGCTCAATGGCTGCGTGCTGTACAACATCATCTGCCAGGGGCAGGAGTGGGTCCGGGTGGTGCCTGAAGCGGTGGTTGCTGAGTAGGGTGGGTCACTTGGTGGACCACGAAGCCACCCCCTCCCCAGCTCTGCTACGGCCCTTTGGGCCTAGCGGCGCTACCCTCCCCTCAAGGGGGAGGGTGGGTAGGAGCCGATGCTTCCTACGGCAAATGAGGCCGGCACACCCGCCCGCATGGGGAGGGTGGCAGGGCTGATGGCGCGGGGCTTTTTCAGCGCTGGTTGAAGAGGACTTTCTGGGCGTCCTTGTCTTTGGACAGGTCGGCCGAGGGGGTATCCTTGCCCCAGGCGAGGCCGCTTGCCACGGCGGGGCGGGCGCCGAGACGATCGAGCCAGGCCTTTACATTGGGGAAATCGGCAATGTCCTGGCCCTGGCGTTCCCAGCCCTGGGCCCAGCCGATGGCGGCGATATCGGCAATGGAATAGTCGCCGGCGATATAGTCCTGGCCTTCGAGCTGCTTGTTCAGCACGCCGTAGAGGCGGTGGGTTTCGTCGATATAGCGCTTGGTGGCATAGGGGATGCGCTCGGGCGCGTAGATGGCGAAGTGGTGGTTCTGGCCCAGCATGGGGCCGAAGCCGCCGACCTGCCAGAACAGCCATTCGTCGACCTTGACCTGGCTCCGCGGATCGGTGGGGTAGAGCCGGCCGAATTTCAGGCCGAGATATTTGAGAATGGCGCCGGATTCAAAGATGGAGATCGGCTGGCCGCCCGGACCTTCGGGATCGACGATGGCCGGAATCTTGTTATTGGGCGAGATGGCGAGGAATTCGGGCTTGAACTGGTCACCCTTGCCGATATCGATGCGGTGGTAGGTCCACGGGACGCCAAGCTCTTCGAGCATGATGTGGACTTTCTGCCCATTGGGGGTGGGCAGGGAATAGGCCTCGATCGGCTTGGTCTGAATGGTCATTGCCGGCTTCCGTTAGATTGATACGCTCCCATATATCGGCGTTTTACGATGAAAGGCAAGGCGGCTTGCCGCCGCCCTGCCCTCGGATACTAAACTTGTCGCGCTTTCGAAGCGGAAAACCGGGACCACTTTTCCTGAAAGCGCTCCTAATGATCGTCACGGTCAGGCCCGCCGCAGGACCATCTGCGGATTGCCGTTGCCGCGCATGGCGCTGGAAATGCCGTGGATATCCACGGTGGACACCACGCGATGGCGCAAGGCGGCGAACATGAAGGTCGGCGTGACATTGACCGGCTCATCGAACTGGATGGTCACGGTGTAGCTCTGCATGTTGCCGAGGAGCTGGACGCCGATGAGCATGCCGGCGAAGGGCTGGTCGAGGTAGAGCCCGGTAACGCGCATACCGACCTGCCAGGGCGACACCACGCGATCGGGCAAGGCGGCGCGGGCGGTGTTCCAATCACGGTAGCCGTGGGTGCGGGCGACCTGTTCGAGGGCGGCGCCATGCGACAGGGTTTCGCCTGCCCGTTCGCGCTCGGCGCGGAGGGCCCTGGCTTCCGATTTCAGAGTCTGGGCGGATGGAGTATCGAGTGAAAACGACATGATAGGTCCTCTCATTTGCAATGAGGCGACTGTTCCATGGGGGCTCGCATTGCCATGAGGCGCCTTGCAAAGATGAACCGGAGTTCGTGTCCTGCTCGGAAACTGGGCTTCACCATCGGAATTTCTTCCGGCGAGCGGCGGGTGCCAGCGACCTGAGCGGGATATGCGCGCGAGGGGACCTTTTGTCAACGGCATGGCTTGTATGCGATCAATCCCGGTGATGGGGCGATCAGCGATTTGTGTTGGGCGCCGTGATACCTTGCGCAGTATTGAACCATGTGCCCCCCGGGGCATAGGCGCTTCCCGAGGACTTGATCCGCGGGTCGGCCTCAACGCGGCACAAGCGGCGAGTGGCCCTCGGATCAAGTCCGAGGGAAGCGATTGTGGGTGGGAGGGGTCGGGGCCCGTCACCAGGAGATTGGGATGATCGAGACGCTGTTTCTGCTGATTGCCGGCCTGTTGGGCGGCGCGGTCAATTCGCTGGCCGGTGGCGGCTCGTTCATCGTGTTTCCAGCTTTGCTGTTCGTCGGGATACCGCCCGTCATTGCCAATGCGTCGAACACCTATGCCGCCCTGCCCGGCTATGCGAGCGGGGCCGCGGGCTATTGGCACGCCATGGCGCCGTACAAGGACCGGCTGGTGCTCTATGGCGTGATGTCGGCGGTGTTCGGCTATATCGGGGCGGAACTGCTGCTGGTGGTGTCGGACGAGTTGTTCGACCTGGTCGTGCCCTGGCTGATGGCCTTTGCCGTGCTGCTGTTCGTCTTCGGCAACCAGATCAACGGGTTTGTTGCCGCTCGGAGCGGTGGCGGGCGCGGCATGAAGGTGCTGGGCAGCGTGCTGCTGATGGCGTTCCTCGCCGGCGTCTGCATCTATGGCGGGTTCTTCAATGCCGGACTGGGCATCCTGCTGCTGGCGTTCCTGGCGACCGCGGGGATGCGCGATATCCATGCCATGAACGGGCTCAAGCTCTATGTGTCGAGCATCGTGGCTTTGGTGGCCGTGGCGCGGTTTGCGCTGAGCGGGTCGATCGACTGGTATCATGGCTCCATTGCGCTGGTGGGGGTGACCATTGGTGGTTATCTCGCCGCCAAGAATGCCCATCGAATTCCGACGCAGTGGATACGGATGGCGGTGATTGTATATGGGGTCATCATGACCGGGTATTTCTTTTGGGGGGCTTATTTGGCTTAGTGCCACGCCCTCGTGGTTCGAGGCTCGTGAAGAACTCGCACCTCACCATGAGGGCTACTGGGGCACCGAGCTAAAAGTAGCCCTCATGGTGAGGCGGGAGCGCAGCGACCCTCGAACCACGAGGGCGTGGCAGGTCAGTCTGCCCGCCTGACCCAGACTGCCGCATCGTGGAAGGTGGCGCCGCCGAAGGGGGGTGCGGGGGCGGCGTTGGTGAGGGTGTTGATGCCCTTGCCGCGGCGATGGGCCCTGTTCTGGTGGAGGCCTTCGGCGATGACGACGCCGGTGGGCAGGCCGGTGCGGATGCGGGCGGTGAGATCGACGCTGCCGCGGCGATTGCCGACGGTGACGAATTCGCCATCTTCGATGCCGAGGCGGGTCGCGTCTTCGGGGTGGATGAAGAGCGAGGGCATGCCTTCGCGCTTCTGGCTGCCGGGAGTTTCGTTGAAGGTCGAATTGAGGAAGGCGCGGGCCGGGCTGGTGGCGAGGCGGAATGGATGCTCGGCACTGGTGGGCTCGTTGATGGCCCAGTGGTCGGCGAAAAGCGGCATGTCCTGGGGGTCGCAGACCCAGAGATAGCCCTTGCGGTCGGCGACATCCTGCCAGTTCGGCGCGAAGCGGAAGCGCTTGTCGGGCCAGGCGAAGCCGTCGGCAAAGCGGGCGGCGGCGTCGGGACGTTCGCGATCGATGAAGCCGGTCTTTTCGACCTCTGCCAGCGCCGGATAGCCGGAGCGGCGGAAGGTTTCGGCGACGACGTCGCGATCCACGGTGCGGAAACTGTCGTGGTCAAGGCCGAGGCGCAGGGCCAGGGCGTTGATGACTTCGTGGTTGGAGCGGGTTTCGCCGGGGCGCTGGATGACGGCGGGGCCGTAGAGCACGCGGGTATGACCGCCGCGGGTGTAATAGTCGTTGTGTTCGAGGAACATGCTGGCCGGCAGGACGATATCGGCGAATTCGGCCGTCTCGGTCATGAACTGCTCGTGGACCACTAGGAACAGGTCTTCGCGGGCGAAGCCGGCATGGGCCAGGGTCTGGTCGGGAGCGACGGCGGCCGGGTTGGTGTTCTGCACGATCATGGCCTTGACCGGGCCGCCGCCTTTCAGCGCCTTGGCGTCGCCGGTGAGGATGGGGCCGATCTCGGACATGTCGAGCCAGCGCGGTTCACCCTTTTGCATGGCGTCGCCGGTAATGGCCGATTTGTCGAGCTGCCAGGTGCCGGAATTGGAGTGGAAGGCGCCGCCGCCGCGATGCTGCCAGGCGCCGGTCATGGCGGGAATGCAGAGGGCGGCGTGCATGGCGGTGGCGCCATTGCGCTGGCGGGTGAAGCCGAAACCGAGGCGGAAATAACTCCGCGGCGTGGTGCCGACGAGATGGGCGAAGGTGGTGATCTGATCCACTGTGAGGCCGGTGATGGCGGCAGCCCACTCGGGCGTCTTCGTCGCCAGATGGGCTTCGAAATCGGGGCCGAAATCGGTGTAGCGGGCCATGTAGGCGCGGTCGGCCAGATTGTCGCGCAGCAGGATGTGCATGACCGATACGGCGAGGGCGCCGTCGGTGCCGGGGCGGAGCACGAGGCCGAGATCGGCCTGAGCCATGGTGGCGGTTTCGTAGATGTCGATGACGACGACCTTGGCCTTGCGCTCTTTTTTGGCGCGCATGGCGTGGGTCATGACATTGACCTGGGTGTGGACGGCGTTGGTGCCCCAGATGACGACGCAGTCGCTTTCGGCCATCTGCTCGGGATTGACGCCGCCCAAAAGGCCGGTGCCGGCGATATAGCCAGGCCAGGAAGTGCCGATGCAGATGGTTTCGTATTGGCGCGAATAGCCCTTGGCGGCGCGCAGGCGGTCGATGCCGTCGCGGTGCACATGGCCCATGGTGCCGGCGTAAAAATAGGGCCAGATGGCTTCAGCGCCGTGCTCGGCCTCGATGGCGGTGAAGCGGGCGGCGATTTCGTCGAGCGCCTCGTCCCAGGTGATCGGCTCGAACTGGCCGCTGCCCTTGGCGCCGGTGCGGCGCAGCGGATGCAGCAGGCGTTCGGGGTGGTGGACGCGCTCGGCATAGCGGGCGACCTTTTCGCAGATGACGCCGGCGGTATAGGGGTCGTCCCTGGCGCCACGCACGCGGCCGATGGTGTGGTCGTCCACAATGTCCACATCCAGCGCGCAGGCGGAGGGGCAGTCATGCGGGCAGACCGAACGGGCGGTGCGGATGGCGACGGGCTGGTTCATGGCGCGAGATTACCGGAGCGTGGACCGGCGCTCAATTGAATTGGGGTGATGGGTGATATTCGGGGCGTGAATGCATGGCAAAGCGCCGCCTGCAACGCGGTTATCGGATAGTCGCATGCCAAAACTGGCAGCGTGCGGATCCCGAGACGGCCTTCGCCTCTGATAAATTTAGTAATGAGACGGAAGCCGTCTCGGGATGCCGGGACTTGCTCGGACGGCGCGATCGCAGACCCTGGCGGTTAGCCGTAGCACCCCGCCCAAACTCCCCCGGCTGGCTTCCGGACGCCCGTCGCTGCAGCGCCGCCCGTATCCCGGAAGATGGGGGGATGATACGCGCGGTTTTGGCGAGGGGGATAAGATGGGCAAGTTGGTGTTTGTGGCCTACCCCCACCCTCATTCCTTCTCACCTAAAATCGCTCCACTGGCGCGATTTTGCCTACGGCCGGTTCGAAGCCCACAAGAGGGAGGGAATGAAGTTGGGGGCGTTTGGCCCGACCTACCTTGCGGCCGAGGCGCGATCTCGGGATGGATCCCGGCTCAAGGCCGGGATGACATCGAGCGTGGGGCAGCGTTGTGCCCACGAGGCGTCATTCCCGGCTCAGAGCGTGGCGAAGGCCTTGGCGGAGGCTTCCGTGTTGCGGCGGGCGCGGTTGGTGGCGTGCTTGGCCAATTGGGCGGCGCCGGAATGGAACTGGGAGAAGGTGACGCGCCTGGCGTCGTGGGTGGCGATGGTGACGCCGCGCCAGTTGGGGCGGACGGAGCGCACATCGGACCAGGCCAGTTTGGTTTCGCGGCCGAAGGCGGAGCGATGTTCGAGCTGGGTATTGTTCCAGCGAACGCGGGTGAAGAGGCCGCCGAGGCCGATGGCGACAGCGCCGCCACCGAGCAGCAGAGAGGCGATGAAGGTGGCGATCATCTGGGTGGGCTCGACATGGCGGCTGCCGCCGATGACGATGATGGCGCTCATCAGCACCACGGCCAAAGCCGCAGCGCCGTAGCAGGCGAAATATTCGACCATGGACGGGCGCAATTCGGACCAGCCATCGACGCTGACGGCCTCTTCGCTCTGGACCAGGCGCAGAGCGAGGAAGGCGGCATAGCCGAAGGCGACCACGCCGGCGGCGCGGGCAAGGGGCAGACCTGAGGTGAAGGGAACGTATTTGAGGACGATCAGCGAAACGACTACGACAAGTGGCACAGCCACTTCCTGCCAGCGCAAGGGCACTATTGCTCTCCAAAGATAGGGGCGCCGGCGACGCTAGGTCGGCAATCTATGAGGTGAATCTAGCAAGGTTGGCTGATTTGACCATTAACAATTTTGGGAGCGAGCCCGTTCGCGTAGAACATCAGCCTTTTTGCAACGGGCGCGGCGAGTTGAGAAAGTGATTCAAGGGCTTCGCGCGGTGATTCATGGGGGTAGCAGAGCGAGTCCGCGGGCGGGCACAAATGTTTGATAATACAAGGTTTTTTCCGCAGACTTGATCGGCTAGCATTCGCAATTCAGCACGCGCGGCGAAAGACCCCCGGATCAAGTCCGGGGGAAGCGATTGTGGATGGGTGAGCGTGAAGACTAAGGGCGATTCCCCGCTTTCGGGAATGACGCCGGGTCTAGGACAGCACCTTGAGGCCGATGATGCCGGCGACGATGAGGCCGATGCTGGCGAGGCGGGCCGCGGTGGCCGGATCGCCGAACAGATACATGCCGAGCAAAGCCGTGCCGACGGTGCCGATGCCGGTCCACACCGCGTAGCCGGTGCCCACGGGCAGGTCGCGCAGGGCCAGACCCAGTAGGGCGACGCTGATGACCATGGCGAGGACGGTCAGCGAGGTGGGGACGAGCCTGGTGAAGCCTTCGGTATATTTGAGGCCGATGGCCCAACCCATTTCAAAGATGCCGGCAATAACGAGATAGACCCAAGCCATGGGATCTCTCCTTGGTATGGCGGGTCGTCCCGGCCGGGATAGGGGAAAGGCCGCGGGGTCGTCCACGCGCCGCCTTGAGATAGGACATATCGAAGCGGAGGTGAAGTGCGTCGCCGGACCATCTCATGGTCCGGCGACGCATGGATCAGGCGCCGACAGCGGCAGCGGCGGCGTTTTCCTCGGCCTCGATTTCCGCTTCGGGCTCCTTGCGCAGGGTGGTGGCGAGCGGAATCTCCCGCAGCAGGAAGGTCAGACCGAAGGCCAGCAGGGCGGCCGCGGCGGCGGTGAGGAAGACCGGGTGCAGGGCGGTGGCGAAGCCTTCGAGCACCTGGGCGCGTACAGCCTCGGGCAGGGACTGGATGGCCTGGGCGTTGAAGGCGCCGCCGCCAGTAGGCATGGTGCCACCGAGCTGGCTGGCCAGGCCACTGGAGAAGATGGCGCCAAAGACCGACACGCCGATGGAGCCGCCAATCTGGCGGAACAGGGTGCTGCCGGCCGTGGCAACGCCAACCAGTTCACGCGGCACGGCATTCTGCGTGGCGGTGACGCTGACGCTGTTGATGGGGCCAATGCCGACGCCGACGACGAACATATAGAGCGCGATCTGCCAATCGGGGGTGTCGAGTTGCATCATGCCCAGCAGCAGCAGGCCGCCGAACAGCACGGCCGAGGCCAGCATGGGCAGCAGCTTGTAGCGGCCGGTGCGGCTCATGACGAAGCCGGACAGGGTCGAAGCGCCGATGAGGCCGACCATCATGGGCAGCAGCTGGAAGGCCGAATTGGTGGGCGAGATGCCCTTGGCGATCTGCAGATAGAGCGGCAGGAAGGTGATGGAGCCGAACATGGCCATGCCGACGAGGAAACCGACCGAATTGGTGACGACGAAGGTATTGTTGCGGAAGAGCTGGAGCGGCAGCACCGGCTCGGCGGCGCGGGACTCAACCCAGACGAAGGCAATAATGGCCACCGCCGACAGGGCGACCATGCCGATGATTTCCACCGAGAACCAGGGGAAGGTGTTGCCGCCCAGGCTGGTGGCCAGCACGAAAGCCGACAGGGCCGCAGTGAGCAGGACGAAGCCCATATAATCGATCTGGTGGGCGACGCGGGTCACCTTGGGCTTGAGGGCGAAGCCGATCACCACCAATGCCAGCAGGCCGAGCGGCAGGTTGATGATGAAAATCCAGTGCCAGCTAAGATGCTCGACGATGAAGCCGCCCAGCAGCGGGCCGACCACCGTGGCGACGCCGAATACGGCGCCGAAAATGCCCTGGATCTTGCCGCGCTGGCGCGGGGGAATGACATCGGCAACCACGGTCATGGCCACGACCATGAGGCCGCCGCCGCCCAGGCCCTGCACGGTGCGGGCGAAGATGAGGAAGTTCATGGAATTGGCGAAGGCCGAGAGCCCTGCCCCGATAAGAAAGATGACGATGGCGGCCTGCAGCACGATCTTGCGGCCATAGAGGTCGCCGAGCTTGCCATAGATGGGGGCAACGACGGTGGAGCTGAGCAGATAGGCGATGACCACCCAGGTCAGGTGCTCCAGGCCGCCGAGCTCGCTGACGATGGTGGGCAAGGCGGTCGAGACGATGGTCTGGCCGAGAGAGGCCAGCAGCAGCGTCACCGCGACAGCGCCGATAATGAGGCCCACCGACTGAGCCTGCGGCTCTTCGGCGGATTGTGCAGCTTGAGACATTGGACGATCCTTTGACCCCGCGGGCATCGATGCCCACTTGCGGGATGAATTATTGCGGCATATATCTGCTCGCAGCAATTACATGTCAATAGCATGTAATTGTCGAAAGCATGCGAAATTGCGAGGACTGCCATGCCCCAATCCGGTGGCAAGACCGATATCAACACCCTGCTGCGCAAAGCCGGCATCGAAGAGGCGACCGTGGATGCGGTCATCCGTATCGATGCGCTGATGCAGAACTGGCGGCGGCGTATCATGCGCCGGGAATTGGGGCACAAGGCATTGAAAGACCTCAGGATCGGCATCGACCTGGCGCAGTTCGACGTGCTGGTCGCAATCGAGGCCCCGGTCGTGCAGTTCGGCGACAGCGAGGGCGAGACCATGGTGGCGACCGTGGCCGAGCGACTGGGGATCGATCCGTCGCGCGCCAGCCGTATCGTCAGCGAAATGGTGGAAGCCGGCTATGCGCGGCGGGCGGTGAGCCAGGCCGATGCACGGCGCACCATTATCGAGCTGACCGATGCCGGACAGGGCATCATCGAGGCGGTGCGGGCGTATAAGTTCCTGATTCTGGGGGACTTCATCGGCGGGTGGGACAAGCAGGACGTGGAGCGCTTCGTGCCGCTGCTGCGCAAGTTCGGGCAATGGCCGGAGCACCTGGAGGCCGGTACGAACAAGTTCGCCGATGACATTGCGCTGCTGGCGCAGCAGATTGCGGCGGACCGGAAGCAGGCCGAACCGGCCTGACCCAAACAAGGGCCGTTTTGCCCACTGGAAACGATTTAGTGGACAGATCGGAAGGGCGCGGGCTAGGTCATTGGCCTGCTCGGGGGGATGATTCATGGTCGGGCTTGCGCGCGTGCCGGTGACCGCCTTGCTGGGGATGAACATGTTCTTCTCCGGCGTGACCTATGCCGCGACCATGCCCTATGCCTCGCTGGTGGGCGTGGATACGCTGGGCATGTCGCCGGGCTGGTTCGGCGCCGTCATGGCCACCGGGTCGGTGATCGGCACCTTTACAGCTGTGCTGCTGGGTTATGTTTCCGACAAGCTCCGGGATCGCCGGCTGCTGGTGCTGCTGACGGCGCTGGCGGGGATGATCGGGCACGGGCTCATCTATCTCTGGCCAAGCCAGGCCGGCTTTACGATCGCCATGGCGGTGATCATGCCGTTCGGGCTGGCCTGCTTTTCGCAGACGCTGGCCTATGTGCGGGTCTACTACATGCAGAACCGGCCGGAGCGGGCCGATTTCATGGTGACGGCGCTGCGCACGGTCTTCACCGTGGCCTGGATCATCGTACCACCCGTCGCGGGCTGGGTTGCGGCAGAGTTCAGCATTTTCGATGTCTATCTGGCATCCGCGATCAGCTATGCGTTGATCGCCGGGGCCTTTGCCGTCCTGATGGGCAACCCGCGGGCACAGGTGCAGACCCAACCGGTGGTGCGGCGGGAAGGCGCGTCGCTGCTCTCGACCTTTGCCCTGCCGATGGGCACGCTGGCCGGGCTGCTGGGACTGGTCATCATCCAGTCCGGTACGCGCGTCATGAGCTTCACCGTGCCGCTCTTCATTGTGAACGACCTGAGCGGCACGATTACGCATGTGGGATTTTTCGCCGGCATCACGGCGGCGATCGAAGCGCCCTGCATGCTGCTCTGGGCGTGGTTGACAACCAAGTTCACCAAGGAAACCCTATTGGCTTCGGCGGGCCTGGTCATGGCGCTTTTCATGCTCGGCACCAGCCTGCTGGGCAGCGTTTCGGCGCTCTACTGGCTGCTCGTGCTCAACGGGCTGGGGACAGCCGCCATGATGAGCATCACCATTTCCTATGCGCAGGACGCCATCAAGGGGCGTGTCGGCCTCTCCACGTCGCTGCTGGACCTGATCGCCATTTCAGCCAACCTGCTGGGCGCGACGGGCTTTGCCGTGCTGACCTCGGGCGGCAACTATCGCTTTGCCTTGATGGTGGCCGCGGCGGTTGCAGCGGCAGGTGCGGCCACGATGGCATTGGGCAATGCTGCAAAGCTGGGGCGACTGAGGGCCGCCACGGTGGCCGAAGGTTAGAACACGACCCCCTCGCGGCGGCAGAGTTCGGCCATGGCGCTGTCGAGGGGTGGTGGTGGCATGTCTGCGCGGCCGCGATTGGTGAGCTGGCTGCGCCAGAGGTGGATCGCCAGCGTGTCCGGCGCGACAGCGCCGTCGACGCTGGAGCCGGGCTGCATGAGCGCCGGAATGCCCTGATAGGGGATCGGATAGAGCGCCGAAGCGGGCAGGACCTGGCCGGAAAGGCCGCGTTGGCGCACGTAGTGGGTCAGGGCCATGGGGCCGGTGGCGCCATATTGCATGAATTCAGGAGTGACCCTCTGGCCCATCAGCCGCCGAGCCGCGACTTCGAGGCGCCGGAAGACCGGCAGGTGCGGCTCCAGGAGCGGGCGCGGGCCAGGTGCGAAAATGCCGAGCAGGTCATCCAGCAACGGGGCATCGGCCGGGATATGGAGCACCGCGCCATTGACCGAGCCGGGGCGCTCCCAGGCCATGAGATAATCGGGCGGGCCGGCGATCGGGCGGACGCAATAGACGTCCAGATCGGCATAGACGCCGCGGCTTTGGCGCAGGCCGGTCATGCGGAAGAGGTCGGAGAAGACGCCCGGCGTGCCCCGGCCCTTGTAAAACATCAGCCGCTCGCGCGGCAGGATGTCGGCCGCATCGCAGGCCACCGCCCCGGCCGGCAGATCGGGGATGGGATCGTAGGAATAGACTTCGACCCGGTGACCGCAACGGCTGAACGAAGCGATGGACAGGGCTTCGAGCCAGCTCATCGGCCCGTGCCAGAAGCTGAAGATGGTGGGCAGGCCGGTCATCGATCAGATCTGCGGCTTGCGCTTGGGCTTGTGGTCCTTCTTGGCCTTGGCGCCATCCTTGGCCGCCCATTTGGGCTTGCCCTTGTCCTTGCTGACAGGCGCCTTGCTCACCTTGGGCGGGCGGGGCTTGTCGAAATCGGGTTTTGGCGCGCGCGGGGCTTCGTCGGCAGCGGCGGGGCTCCAGCCGCCGGTCGTTGCGGGCGCTTCGAGATCGTCGGGGCGCAGGCCGCTCGAACCATAGCGGGCCTTGCGGTCGGCGCGCTCGGGGCGCGGGGCGTTGGGGTCGTAGCGTTCCACCGGGCCAGGCGGACGGCGCTGGGACGGCGGCGGGCCGGAGCGGCGTTCGCCGGGGCCGTCGACCGGCGCAATAGTGACGCCGCGCTCGCCGGAGCCGTTTTTCTCGATGCTCTTGGCGAAGGCATCGGCCTTCTGGGCGGCGACTTCGAAGATGGATTCGGTATCGAAGATGCGGATGGAGCCGATGGCGGTCTTGGTGACGCCGCCGGCCTTGCACAGCATGGGCAGCAGCCAGCGCGGCTCGGCCTTGTGCTTGCGACCGACCGAAACCTTGAACCAGGTGCCGCCCTCGAAGCGTTCGCGGGTGCGCGGGTCTTTATCGCCGGGCTTGTCGAAGACCGGAGCGTCCGACACATCCTCGGGCGCCGGGCGGGCGGCAAGCTGCTGGCGGAGATAGGCGGCGGCGATGGCCTCGGGCGTGTGGCGCGCCATGAGCTGGGCGATGAAGGCGGTCTCTTCCTCGGTGGCGGGTGCGGTCAGCGCCTCGCTCGACAGGATGCTCTCGCGGTAGCGGGCCTCGATTTCCTCGGCGGAAGGCGGCTGCATCATCGACACATCGATGCGCGCAACCTTGAGCACGCGCTGAGCGACGTTGCGGCGGTGCATCGGCGAGATGATGACGCAGGTGCCCTTGCGCCCTGCCCGGCCCGTGCGGCCGGAACGGTGCAGCAGCGTATCGGGATTGGTCGGCAGGTCGGCGTGTATGACCAGATCGAGATTGGGCAGGTCGATGCCGCGCGCGGCGACGTCGGTGGCGACGCAGATGCGGGCGCGGCCGTCGCGCATGGATTGCAGCGCATTGGTGCGCTCGGCCTGGGAGAGTTCACCCGACAGGGTCACCACGTCGAAGCCGCGATTGTGCAGCCGTGCCGAGAGATGCTTCACGCCCTCGCGGGTAGAGGCGAAGACGATGGTGTTGACGGCCTCGAAGTAGAGCAGCGTGTTGATGATGGCGTTTTCGCGCTCGGCAGCGGGAACCAGCATCAGCTTGTAGTCGATATCGGCATGCTGCTCGGCGGCATTGTTGGCGGCGACGCGCAGGGCATCGCGCTGGAAGGTCTTGGCGAGTTGGGCGATGGGTTTTGGCACCGTCGCCGAGAACAGTAGCGTGCGGCGGTCCTCGGGGGCAGCGTCGAGGATGAATTCGAGATCTTCGCGGAAACCGAGATCGAGCATTTCGTCGGCCTCGTCGAGCACGACGGCGCGCAGCGCCGACATGTCGAGGGCGCCGCGGGTGATGTGATCGCGCAGGCGGCCGGGGGTGCCAACGACGATCTGGGCGCCGCGCTCGAGGGCGCGGCGCTCGGTGCGGGCATCCATGCCGCCGACACAGGAGGCGGTGCGGGCGCCGGTCTCGGCATAGAGCCAGTCGAGTTCGCGCTGCACCTGCAGGGCCAGTTCACGGGTCGGGGCGATGACCAGGGCCAAGGGGGCACCGATTTCGGTGAAGCGCTCGGCTTCGCCCAGGAGGGTCGGGGCGATGGCCATGCCGAAGGCGACGGTCTTGCCCGAGCCGGTCTGGGCGGAGACGAGCAGGTCGCGGCCGGCGGTTTCATCCTCGATGATGGCGGCCTGTACCGGGGTCAGGGTTTCGTAGCCCTTGGCGGCGAGGGCGCGGGCGAGCGGGGGGAGGATGGTTTCGGGAAGGGACATTTTTGGCCTTTATGGACGCCGACCAATCGTTTGGCGTCAGGTTCCGCGTTGGCAGGATGTCCCACATTCGCGGTCGGTTCGGTAGGAATGAGGCTGTGGCGCTACCGGCACCATAGCACAAGCAAGCAAAAAGGCCGCCCGGCGGGCGGCCTAGGAATATCGAAACTACCACCATGTCATCCCAGCGCAGGCCGGGATCCATCCTGAGATGGTAGACGTTGGCGCGACCTCAGGATGGATCCCGGCCTACGCCGGGACGACATCGAAAGGGTGGAAAGGCCGAACCGGCCCTTCGCAAGGCTCCGGGCGTTCGCCCCTCAAATCGCTCCACTCGAGCGATTTGCCGGCTGGCAAGCCAGCCGTCGGGCCTCACCCAACCAGTTCGTCGTCGTTGAAGAAGAACTTGATTTCGGTGGCGGCGGTCTCGGGAGCATCCGAACCGTGGACCGAGTTTTCGCCGATCGAGAGGGCGAATTCCTTGCGGATGGTGCCGGGAGCGGCATTCTCGGGATTGGTGGCGCCCATGACTTCGCGGTTCTTGAGGATGGCGCCTTCGCCTTCCAGCACCTGCACGACGACGGGCGAGGCGATCATCTGCTCGACCAGTTCACCGAAGAAGGGGCGATCCTTATGGACGCCGTAGAAGCCTTCGGCCTGGGCGCGGGTCATGTGGATCTTCTTGAGCGCGATCGGGCGGAGACCGGCTTCCTCGAACTTGGCGATGATCTTGCCGATGAGGTTGCGACGGACGGCATCGGGCTTGATGATGGAGAAGGTGCGTTCGAGCGCCATGGGGGTCGATCCTTGAATGGGTCTGTTGGAAAGGTGGCGCCTTGTAACGGGAGAGTTTGACGGGCGCAAGACGGGCCTTGGTGCCACGCCCTCGTGGTTCGAGGCTCGCGAAGGGCTCGCACCTCACCATGAGGGCTACTTTGAGTGCGGTGTATCTGTAGCCCTCATGGTGAGGCGGGAGCGAAGCGACCCTCGAACCACGAGGGCGTGGCACCCTTGCGCCTAAGCCGGTTGCCATAAGGGTCGCTTAACTCTATCCAACGGCAAACACTTTGTCGCAGGCCGGTTGCCACAGTTTTACCCGTTGCTCCCTGCATCCTGCCCTCTCCTCAGATTGCCTGACCATGCTGACCATCAACAACCTTACCTACCGCATCCAGGGCCGGGAGCTTTTCGAAGACGCCTCGGTGGTGCTGCCGACGGGGTCCAAGACCGGCTTCGTCGGCAAGAACGGCACCGGCAAGACCACCTTGTTCCACCTGATCCAGGGGCATATCGGGGCGGATTCGGGGTCGATGGAGCTCAACAAGAAGGCGCGGATCGGCGCTGTGGCGCAGGAAGCGCCGGCCGGCAACGAGAGCGTGCTCGACGTGGTGCTGGCGGCCGACAAGGAGCGTACGGCGCTGCTGGCGGAGGCGGAAACTGCAACCGATCCGCACCGGATCAGCGATATCTATACGCGGCTGGCCGATATCGACGCCTATTCGGCCGAAGGGCGCGCCTCGGCCATTCTCAAGGGGCTGGGTTTCGAGCAGGACCGGCAGAATGCGCCGACACATGAACTCAGCGGCGGCTGGCGCATGCGCGTGGCGCTGGCGGGCGTGCTATTCAGCCAGCCCGACCTGCTGCTGCTGGACGAGCCGACCAACTATCTCGATCTCGAAGGCACGCTGTGGCTGGAGAAGTATCTGGCCACCTATCCCTATACCGTGTTCATGATCAGCCACGACCGCGACCTGCTGAACAAGTCGGTCAGTTCCATTATCCATCTCGAGCATCGCAAGCTGACCTTCTACAAGGGCAATTACGACACGTTCGAGAATACGCGCCGGCTGCAGATGGAGCTCAATAACAAGAGCCGCGAGAAATCGCTGGACCAGATCGCGCATCTGCAGAAATTCGTCGACCGCTTCAAGGCCAAGGCGACCAAGGCCAAGCAGGCGCAATCGCGCATGAAGATGATCGAGAAGCTGAAGCCGCCGGCGGCGATGTTCGATGAATATGCGGCGCCGTTCAAGTTCCAGCAGCCGGGCAGCGAGCCCCCTACCCCGATGATCACGCTGGACGGCGTTTCGGCGGGCTATGGCGACAAGACCATCCTGCGCAACATCACCACGCGCATCGACCCCGATGACCGCATCGCGCTGATCGGCGTCAACGGCAATGGCAAGTCGACCTTCGCGAAGCTCCTGGCCGGTGATATCGCGCCGATGGGCGGGCGGTTCAACAAGGGCAAGAAGCTGGAAATCGCGCATTTTGCCCAGCACCAGATGGACAAGCTGCAGCCGGAATGGACGCCGCTGGAGCACATGGTCGACCTGATGCCCAAGGACAATGAGGCGCGGCGCCGGAGCCGGCTCAACCAGATGGGGCTGACGACCAGCCGCATGGATACCAAGGCCAAGAACCTTTCCGGTGGCGAGCGGGCACGCCTGCTGATGGGTATCATCACCTTCAACGGGCCGGGGATGATGATCCTCGACGAGCCGACCAACCATCTCGACATCGACAGCCGCGATGCGCTGGTGCATGCGCTCAACGATTATGAGGGCGCGGTGCTGATCATCAGCCACGACCGCCACCTGATCGAGGCGACCTGCGACACGCTGTGGATCGCCGAGGGCGGGACGATCAGCGAGCTGGACGAGGATCTGGACACCTACCAGCGCAACATCACCTCGACCAAGGAACCCAAGGGTGGCGGCGGTGGCAAGGGCAAGCTGAGCAAGCAGGAGGCGGCGGCGCGGCGCGCCGAAGTGGCGCCTCTGAAGACGTCCATTAAGGATGCGGAAACCAAGATCGGCCGTTTGAAGGTGGAAATCGACAAAATCGATACCCAGCTTGCCGATCCCAAGGTCTACAACGGCGCGCCCGACCGGCTGATTGCGCTGGGCAGGGACAAGGCGCGCTTTGCGGCCGAGTTGGAAACCACCGAAGAACAATGGCTGGCGCTCAGCGCCGAGCTGGAGGACGCAGAGCGCGCATGAGCAAGCTCGCCGCCAAGGATGTGATCTTTACCCTGGGGATGCAGCGGCACCCCGAGGGCGGCTGGTATGCGCGCACGTTCGAGGATGGCGAGAAGGGTGACGGACGGGCGCGCTCCACGGCAATCTACTACCTGCTCGAAGCGGGCGATGCGTCCCACTGGCACCGGGTCGATGCGGTGGAGGTGTGGCACTATTATGCCGGGGCGCCGCTGCGATTGCGCATTTCCGACGGGAAGAGCGTCGACGAGCACCTGCTGGGGCCGGACCTCGATGCCGGCCAGCGCCCGCAGGTCGTGGTGCCGGTCATGGCCTGGCAGGCGGCTGTCAGCACCGGGGACTGGACGCTGGTCGGCTGCACGGTGGCACCGGGCTTCCAGTTTTCCGGGTTCGAACTGGCGGACAAGGACTGGGCGCCGGGAAAGGACTAGGACCTAAGGCCGGCATTGCGGGGGCCGTTGACAGTTGCGCGGCATTGCCATTTGCTGGCGACACAAGAAGCCGCCGAAAGTGCATCATGCGCCCTGGTTCCAAGCTGGTTGCTGCCCTGCTGGTCTGCCTGCTCTGGATTCCCGGCCTCGCCCAGGCGCAGGACCTGACCAAGGCGCAGCGCGCCGAAATCCGGCGGTTTGCCTATAATAACAGCCTGTTCACGCTCTATCACGAGGTGGCCCACCTGCTGTTCCACCAGCTCGACCTGCCCATTCTGGGGCGGGAGGAGGATGCGGCGGACAATATGGCCACCTGGACCCTGCTCAACAAGCGAACGCCGGAGACCGACCGGGCCCTGGCCGATGCGGCGCAGGGCTGGATCCTGTCGGGCGTCGCCTATGACAGCGGCGGCGACGAGAGCGACTATGCCGCCGGCCACAGCCTCGACAAGCAACGCGCCTACCAGATCGTCTGCCTGATGGTGGGCATGGACGATACGGCCTTCCGGCCGATCGCCAACGAATACCGGATCGACCGCGACCGGCAGGAGAGTTGCTACTGGGATTATGACACGGTCAACCGCGCCTTCCAGGGGCTGCTGGGCGGGCGTGGCAACAAGAACGGCCGAGGCACCGAGGTCGTGGTGACCTATCACGATGCCGGCGGGCGGCTGAAGGCAGCCGCCGACGCTTTCAAGTCGAGCGGCGTGTTCGACCAGGTAGCGGACGAGTTGCGCAACAATTACAGCCTGCGCCAGCCGGTGCAGTTCAATGCCAAACGGTGTGGGGAGGCCAATGCCTTCTATGACCCGGAAACGGTGGAAGTGATCTTCTGCTACGAACTGATGGCCGACTATATGGAACTCTACGAGGCGAACATGCCCGCGGACGTGGCCCCTGCCCCGCGCCAGACCGGCGCGGGCAAGGAAAAGACCTCCAAATTCTGACGCTTCGGAATAAGTTGATATTGACAGTCAACTAAAAGCGATCCAGTAGCGAGCCATTGCAACGCTCGGGATCGACGACAATGTCCATCAGACTCAACCGCCGCAGCTTTACCCTGGGAACCGCTGGCCTGGCGCTTGGTGCCATGCTGCCGGTTCGGGCCTTCGCGCAGGAAACCCGTTCCGTCACCACAATCTACGGCACCTATGACATTCCGGCGTCGCCGCAGCGCGTGGTCGCCGTCGACTCGCGGCTCGACCTGCAACCGGCGCTGGCGCTTGGCCTGCCGGTGATCGGGCATGGCCATTCGCTGCCGGCCCGCTGGGTGCCCAATACGCAGGGACTTGAATATTTCGGCGCCGAGATCAACATCGAGCAGGTGCTGGCCGCCGATCCCGACCTGATCATCTGCGCCGACTACGAAAAGGAGCAGGACAGCAGCTGGTGGCCGGCGCGACGCCTGCGGGAGGTTGCCCCGGTGGTACCGACCAGTGCGCAATTGCCCTGGAAGGACGCGCTTCGGGAACTCGCCCATGTCCTTGGCCGGGACGGCCAGGCCGATGCCGCCATGGCGGACTATGACGCGCTGATCGCCGACATCAAATCGCGCCGCGCGGAGCAGATTGCGACCAAGACCGTCGTTACGCTGCAGCCGAACGCCGCCGACGTCTTTCTGTCTACCGGCACGACGATGCTGCCGACGCAGGTGCTGGCCGATCTCGGGGCAAAGACCATCCCGCCCGGCGCCAACCAGCCCTATATGACCGACGCGATTCCGGCCGAAGGGCTGGGCGACGCGCTCGGGCATGTCGATGGCCTGTTGCTGGTCACAGGGACCGATGCCGATGTCGCCGGGGTTGCCGAGATGACCACCTGGCAACGCCTGCCCGCAGTGCGGGCCGGGGCGACGATCAACTCCAACGGCAATGTCAACTATGGCAGCATCTATTCGGCCATCCAGATCGCCAAGTTCATGGACGAACTCTATGGCAAGATGGCGTGATGGTGGTCAGGCTTTCTTGAGCCAGCGGCCATCCGCTTCCTGCTGCCAATAGGTTAACGGACTGCTACCCTTGAGCGCGACCCACGCCAATCGCGCTTCGGCGACGGCATCGGGGTCATGTGCCGAGAACATATAGACAATCCGCTCGTAGCCGTCGGCTGACTGGGGCACTGCCCGGTCAACGAAAAACCGCACGTTGGCCTGGTTGCGATTGTCCGTTCCGGTGGTGATGAGGATGGGCTGATGTGCGTCGGTTTCGTCGCCGGCGAGACCGTGAGCGAGGAAGCTGTCTTCGCGGTAGGTCCAGAGATGGGAATCGAGCGCTTCGGCCCGCTCGGTGGAGCCGACTTCCACCACGGCACGCCAGCCGCGTTCGAGGGTCTTTTCCAGCAATGATGGAAGGACCGCTTCGACGGGGCGAGGTTCGAGGTGGTAAAAGAGAATGTCGGTCATGGGGGGCAGTTAAGCCTTTCGGGCGGGCGGGTGGAAGATGGAATCGGTGGATACAACCCACCCACCGCGCGTGACCCTCGGGCTTGACCCGAGGGCGTTGCCTTACTGAATGTTCAGCAAGTGTAGAGCCCTCGGGTCAGGCCCGAGGGTGACGATCCGGGGTGAGAGGATGTCGTGGCTGACTACCCTTCGTAGTAGTCCCTTACCAGCCGATCCAGTAGCGCGACGCCGAAGCCGGGGGCCCAGGAGGTGCTGGTTTCGGAATTGCCGGCGCCGAAGGCGGTGCCGGCGATGTCGAGATGGGCCCAGGGCACGTCGTTGACGAAGCGCTGCAGGAACTGGGCGGCGAGGATGGAGCCGGCGGGACGACCGGCGGAATTGCGGATGTCGGCGAACCTGGACTCGATCACCTTGTCGTAGGCGGGGGCCAACGGCATGCGCCAGAGCTTTTCGTTGGCACTCAGACCAGCGCCGAGCAGGCGGGTGGCCAGTTCGTCATTGTTGGAGAAGAGGCCCGCATGCTCGTGGCCGAGGGCGACGATGATGGCGCCGGTGAGCGTCGCCAGGTTGACCATGAAGCGCGGCTTGAAGCGATCCTGTGTGTACCAGAGGGCGTCGGCCAGCACGAGGCGGCCTTCGGCATCGGTATTGATGACCTCGATGGTGGTGCCGCTCATGGCCTTGACGATGTCGCCGGGGCGGACGGCCTTGGCGGAGGGCATGTTTTCGACGAGGCCGATGACGCCGACCACGTTGACCGGGGCCTTGCGGGTGGCCAGCGCCAGCATGAGGCCAGTGACGGCGGCGGCGCCACCCATGTCGCCTTTCATGTCTTCCATGGAGGCAGCGGGCTTGATGGAGATGCCGCCGGTATCGAAGACCACGCCCTTGCCGACAAAGGCCAGTGGGGCGGTGCCGGCATCGCCGCCGCGCCATTGCATGACGACGAGGCGCGCCGGGCGGTCGGAGCCCTGGGCGACGCAGAGCAGCGAATTCATGCCGAGCTTTTCGAGCGCTGCGGGTTCGAGGATTTCAACCGTGACGCCAAGGCTGGCGAGTTCGGCGGCGCGGGCGGCGAATTCGACGGGGCCGAGGATATTGGCGGGCTCGTTGATGAGGTCGCGGGCCAGGAGGGTGCCGTCGACGGTAGCGCCGCGATCGGCAATGGCGGCATCGGCTGCGGCTGGATCGGCGACGTGGAGGGTAACGGCAAGGCCGGCGGGGGCGTCGTCGGGCTTGGCCGACTTGTATTTGTCGAAGCGGTAATGGCGGAGGCGCAGGCCTGCGGCGAGTTCGCCGATGGCGAGGGGGGTGGCCGCGGGCTCGTCGATGACGACAGCGATGGTTTCGGCGCGGGTGGCGGCGAGTTTGGCGAGAAGCGAACCGCCGCGGTCGGTCCAGCCATTGAGGGGAATATCGGCATCGGCCTTGCCGCGACCGAGGACGAGCAGGCGCTTGCCGCCGGAGCCCAGTATGTCGAGCGCCTGGCCCTGCTTGCCCTTGAAGGCGCCAGCCTGGGCGGTTTCGGCCCAGGCGAGGCCGGTGGCGGCCCAGATGGTGGCGGCGGCGCCCGATGGGGCTTCGTTTTCGGCGACGTAGATGACGGTGAGGCCCGCAGGGACGCCGGCATGGGCGGCGGTGCGGATGGTGATGGACTGGGACATTGGGGGCCTTGGGCAGAGCGGGCGGGATTCGCGCGGTGGAATGCGATTGCCCGATACTATCACCGGGTCGGTGCTGCGAAAGCGGGGAACCCGGTTTGTCCTCAGGCGATGGCGTGGCGGCGCTTCATCCTCGACGAGGAGTGTTTTTACACCGAGCACTTCATTCATGCGCCGGGCCTGGCTCTATCGCCTCCCTCCCCCTTGAGGGGAGGGATCGAGGGTGGGGGTCCTTCAGCGGTCCACCAGACCACCCCCTCCCCAGCTCTGCTACGGCCCTTCGGGCCGAGCGGCGCTACCCTCCCCTCAAGGGGGAGGGTGGGCAGGAGCCGATAGAGGAATGCAGCTACCGAGTGCCCAAGGGGAGAAGGAACCCGGCGGGCAATACCGCAACAGGGTGGCGGACAAATCCGGATGCAGGACGGTGTGTGCTTGTGCGGCAAGGCGAACTGCACCAAGGTCCGGCTCGCACGGGAGACACTGGCCGACCGCATGAAGAGACTGACAGCCTATCTTGCACGGATGTTCGTGACGGACGCGCTGATCCTGTTCGGCGTGGTGTGCTTCCTGCTGTGGCTGGTCAATTGCCTGCGCTCGTTCGACGTGGTGTCGATCAAAGGGCAGAGCATAGTCGTGCTCGGGGTGCAGGCGCTCTATACGATGCCGCCGCTGGCCATCGCCTTCTTTTATGTGTGCATCGGCATCGGGCTGGCGCGGGCACTGCAGGCGCTGCAGGCCAACAAGGAGCTGCATATCATCCATACCAGCCACGGGCTGGGCTCGCTGTGGCGGGCGACGGCGGTGGTGGCCGGAGCCGGCGTTGTGGGCGTGCTGCTGCTGTCGAACTTCGTCGACCCCTATGCCTATCGCCGGCTCAATGCCCTCAGCGCCAGCATCGCCGCAGACCTGGTCAGCTCGACGCTGCGGCCGGGGCGCTTTACCCAGGTGACGCCGGGCGTGGTGCTACTGATCGGCGGGCGCGGGGCCGATGGGGAAATCCGGGAATTCTTCGCCGATGACCGGCGCGACCCCGAAATGCGACGGACCTATATCGCGGAGTCGGCGCGGGTGGCCAGCGACGGGCTGGCCTATGTGCTGGAGCTGCGCAACGGATCGCTGCAGTATAACAGCGATAGCGGGCGGTTCTCGGAAATCACCTTCGGCCGCTATGACATCAATGTCGACCAGTTGTCGCAGCCGCTGGCGCGGAGCAACCCGCTGCTGGAACAGGACAGCGTGTCGCTGGTCACCGAAGCGATGGCGAGCGGCCAATGGCGGCCGGGCGTGCTGTCGCTGCTGACCGACCGTATGGCCGAGGGCCTGCGGGTGATCGGCATGGCCATGATGGTGCTCGCGGTCATGGGGTTTCCCAGCGGAAGGCGGGCGCGCATTCCGGTGCCGATGGAAGCGGGCGTGCTGCTGATCGCCTTCGGGGAGCGCGGCGTCAGCGCCTACAGCCCATTGGGCACGGCGACGGGGGCCCTGGCGATGATCGCGGTGGCGGGCATCGCGCTGCTGATCCGGGCGCGGCGCCGCCCCCTGCCCCTGGTGGCATTGTCATGACCCGGATCGACTGGCTGGTGCTGGGGCGGCTGGGCAGCCGCATCGGGGTCACGGTTTTCGTGTTCTACGGGCTTATCGCGCTGGTGGAATCGCTGGACACTTGGCGGTTCAATTTCGTCGCCAACGCCCATGGCGTGCCGATGGCGCTGGTCATGGTGGCGATGAGCGCGGTGAAATGGACAATCAAGACGCTGCCGGTGACGGTGCTGATGGGGGCGGCGCTCGGCTTTCTCGATCTCAAGGCCCGGCACGAGCTGACGGTTATCCAGGCCAGCGGCATGTCGATATGGCGCACGGTGCGGGCCCCGGTCATCGCCCTGGCGCTGGTGAGCCTGGCGGTGTCGCTGGGGCTCGAAACGGTCAGCGCCCAGCTCAACCGGCAGCTCAACCCCACGCCGCCCGGCCAGGCCGCGATGCTGACGCCGCCGGGCGAGGTGTGGCTGGAGCAGCGCAGCGGCGAGTTCCACTACATCATGATGGCCACCGGCATGCAGCCGGGCGGTGCGGTGCTCGGCAATGTTACGCTGTTTCACCTGGGCGACGGCAGCCAGGAGCGCGTCCAGACCGCCGAAGCCACGCTCGAAAACGGCGAATGGGTGTTTGCTTCCGCCATCGTGCGCAGCCCGGACAAGCCGGCCGAGACCGTGTTCGACTATCGGGTGCCAACCAGTTCGTCACCGGCCGAGCTGGGGCTCAAGCTGGCATCGACCGAGGACATGACCTTTTTCGAGCTGGCAAGGCTGCTGCAATCGGGGGTTTCGGACGCCGGCATCCGCACCGCCGCGACCATGCGGCTGATCAAGCTGCTGGCTTTGCCACTGGTGCTGACGGGGTCGCTGTTCATTGCTTTTGCGTTTACCGCAGGTTATCGAAGAGGCTCTAATTATGGTCCGGCGGTCCTTTACGGGATCGTGCTCGGGTTCGTTGTATTCGTGATTACCGAGATGGCCGACCGTGCCGGGTCGACCGGCGTTCTCGATCCCACGTTCGCGGCAGTCGGACCGGCGTTTGTGGCCATCGTCATCGGCGTGACGGTGTTGCTGCACAAGGAAGACGGACGCGCGTGAGTATGAGGGCGAAAAGGGGGATGTCGCCGCGCCGCCTGGCCTGGGCCAGCGCGTTGCTGGCGCTTGGCGTCAGCTCCGGCGCTTTCGCCCAGGGCATCGTGCCGCGAAACTTCTTCAATGCCCCGGTCGACGCCTCGGCACCCGCCGCGGTGGAAGCCAATATGCTGACTTTCGACAGCAATGCCAACATCATCACCGCCAATGGCGACGTGGTGCTGAGCCAGGGTGGCTATACGCTGACCGGGGACAACCTGGTCTATGACCGGAACAGCAAGGCGCTCAAATTCGTCGGCCATGTCAGCGTGACCGATCCGGCCGGGAATGTCGCGGAGATGGCCGATCTCGATGTTACCGGCGGCATGAAGCAGGCCTTCATGAATTCGCTGACCATCACCACCTATGACGGGGCGCGGATCACGGCGGACAGCGTCGACTATGACACGGCCCTGCGCACGCTGATGGAAGACGCGACCTACGCGCCCTGCGGCGACTGCATCGACCATGCCGGACGGCGGATCGGCTGGTCGGTCAGCGCGTCGCGCATCACCTACAATTCCGAAGACGGCTCGCTTCATCTGGAGCAGCCGACGCTGGCCCTATTGGGAATTCCGGTGGCGTGGCTGCCCTTCCTGTGGCTGCCCGATACCAGCGAAACCGCGCTCGCCAACATGCGGATGCCCAGCTACGACTATGGCGAATTGACCGGGCACAAGCTGGAAGTGCCCTACTACGCCTATTCGAGCCGCTGGACCGATATCATCCTGACGCCGACGGTGATGAGCCGGCAGGGCTTCCTGATGGGCGCCGAATGGATCCAGCGGTTCGATGCCGGCTCGTTCCAGATCAAGGCATCGGGGCTCTACCAGTTGGATCGGGCGGCCTATGCCGGCACGGTGGGCGACCTCGACTGGCGCGGCGCCATCCAGACCTCGGGCGAGTTCAGGCCGGTGCGGGACTGGACGGTCGGCTGGAGCTATACCGCCTTTACCGACGCGGCCTATCTCACCGATTACCGGCTCACGCTGGGCAAATCGACGGTCAACCAAGTCTATGCGACGCATCTGACCAACGACACGTTCATCGATGCGCGCGTGCAGCAATTCAATCAGCTCGGCAACGTGACCGCGGCGGCGCAGGACCAGCAGGGCAAGACCCTGCCGGTGGTGCGCTTCGAGCATATCGAGGATCTGGGACCCGGCAATGGCCGGATCGAGATCAGCGGGCGGCTGCTGGGCGTGCAGCGGGGCGCCGATGCCGGCGCTGCACCCCGGGTGTGGGGCTATGAAGGCTACAAGCAGCATCTGAGCCTCACGGCAGGCTGGCAGACGCAATGGATCGGCGCTGGCGGGTTCGTGGCGACGCCCTATCTGGGCGGGCGGGCGGACCTGGCCTATTACGACGGCACCAGCGCCCTGCTGCCCGGCGCGACGACCCTGTGGAGCGCCACGCCGATCGCGGCCATGGATGTGCGTTTTCCGCTGGCGGCCAGCGATGGCTCGACGGTGCATCTGATCGAGCCGATCGCGCAGGTGGTGTATCGCGGCTCGAACACGACCAGTGTCGGCATCACCAATGACGATGCGCAGAGCTTTGTCTTCGATGACACGAATTTGTTCAGCTACAACCGCTTTTCGGGCAGCGACCGGCAGGAAACCGGGCTGCGCGCCACGGTTGGCGGGCGCTACCAGGCCAATTTCGCCGACGGCGGCTATATCGAGGTGATTGCCGGGCAATCGTTCCAGCTGGCGGGCGCCAATGCCTTTGCCACGCCGGGCCAGGCGCAGACGGCAGTAGGATCGGGCATGGACATGGCGGCATCCTATGCGGTGCTGGGGGCCTATGGCTCGTTCACGCCGGGGCTGAAATTCGGCGGCAAGCTGCAGGTGGATACGGGCGCGATGCAGGTGGCGCGCGCCGGGCTGGGCGCCAGCTACAGCCATGACGACGGCTGGGGCGCGACGTTCGACTATACCTATCGCGCCGCCAATCCGGGCCAGGGCATGCTGGTGCCGCAGCACGAAATCGGCGGGGAGCTTACGGTTCCGCTGGCGGAATACTGGTCGATCAAGGCCAGCAGCTATTGGGACCTCACGGCCAATACCTGGCTGCAGGTGGGCGGCGGCGTGGTCTATGACGACGGGTACCTGGTGATCGGGGCCAATGCCACGCGCACCGGCCCGACCCATACCTCACCCGATGACACGCGGCTGACGGCGACCTTCCGCCTGAAGGCGCCGGCCGGGCTCGATGTCGGCTACCAAGGCGGCATCCCGCTGCCGGACTTCTAGGCGCCAACCGATTTTGGCCTCAATCATCGGGCAATTGACAGCGCGCCATTCCCGCCGCATTGAGGGCGGGTGGATTGACGCGAGGCGGATAATGACGATGGCCAAGACTGTTTGGGGGCGTGCTGCCGGCGCCGTGATCATGGGCGTGGTCCTGAGCGTGGCCGCGGCGCTGCCGACGATGGCGCAGAGTGTACGCGTCACCGTCAACGGCACGCCAATCACCGACCTGCAGGTGGCCGCGCGGGTAAAGCTGTTCGCGCTGGAAGGCAACGGCACCGGCACAAGAGGCGCCACCGAACAGTTGATCAACGAGGCCCTGCAGATCGAGGAAGCCAAGCGGCTCGGCGTGACGGTCTCCAATGCGCAGATCGACGAGGCGCTGCTGCAAATCTCGCGCAACATGAATGTCAGCCAGGACAAGCTGGTGGGCATGCTGCAGCAGGGCGGTGTCAGCATCGAGACACTCAAGGACCGGCTGCGCGCCGCCATCGCCTGGAACGCGGTGACCGAGCAGGCCATCATGCCGCAGGTGCAAATCTCCGACCTGGCCCTGGACCAGCAGGCCGAGAGCCAGATGCAGGCCTTCCAGAACTTCGACTATATCCTCAAGGAAATCATCTTCGTGGGCGCGGGCTCGAGCGGACGCTCGGGCCAGGCCAACAATTACCGGTCCAAGTTTGCCGGCTGCGATACCGCCGTCGACCTGTCGCTCGCCTATACCGATGCGGCGGTGATCGATGTGGGCCGGCGCCATGCCACGCAATTGCCGGAAGCCATCGCCAAGGAACTGGCGGGGCTCAATGTGGGCGGCATCACCAAGCCGCGCGTGGTTGAATCGGGCGTGTCCATGCTCGCCGTGTGCGAGAAGACGCAGGCCGAGGACCTGACCTTCGTCAAGGGTGACCTGCGGGCCGCACAAGGCAATGAGGCGCTCGAAGGCGAGGTCCAGAACTATCTGGCAAACCTGCGCGCCCGCGCCAAGATCGTCTTCAACTAAGCCTTCGGGCCTGCCGAGGCGGGCCCGAAATCTTCTTGCCTGGGGGCCGAGATGGACAAGCCGCTGGCCATCAGCATGGGCGAACCCGCGGGGGTCGGCCCCGACATCATCCTGGCGCTCCATGCCCGGCGGGCCGAACTGGACCTGCCGCCCATCTGCGTCTTCGGGCATCCTGAATTTCTGAGGCAACGCGCCGAGCGGCTGGGCCTGGCGATCGACATTGCCGTGGCCGGCCCGGATGGCGCCAATGACGCTTTCGGCTCGGCGCTGCCGGTGGTGGCGGTAGACGGGCTGATGCCCGATCATCCGGGACAAATCTCGCCGGTCTCGGGGGGGGCGGTGATCCGTTCCATCGAAGCGGCGGTGGAGGCGACGCTGGCCGGCGCCTGTCGCGGGCTGGTGACGGCGCCTATCCACAAGGGCGCGCTCTACCATGCCGGGTTCAGGCATCCCGGCCATACCGAATTCCTCGCCGAATTGTGCGCCAATGGCGGCAAGCCGCATCTGCCGGTGATGATGCTGGCGCATGGCGGGCTGCGCGCCGTACCGGTGACCATCCATGTGCCGATCAGGGATGTGCCCGAGCTGCTGACCAAGGCGCTGATCGTCGAGACGGTACGCGTGGTAGCGCATGACCTCAGGCACCGCTTCGGCATCGCCAACCCGCAGATCGGGATGGCCGGGCTCAATCCGCATGCGGGAGAAGGCGGCGCCATCGGGCGTGAGGAACTGGAAATCGTCGGGCCGGCGGTGGCGCAACTGCAATTCGAGGGGATCGGGGTGGAAGGCCCCCTGCCCGCCGATACGCTGTTCTACCCGACCCATTGGGCGCGCTATGACGCCGTGGTGGCGATGTATCACGACCAGGCGCTGATCCCGATCAAGACGGTGGCGTTCGAGGAGGCCGTCAACGTGACGCTGGGCCTGCCCATCGTGCGGACCTCGCCGGACCATGGCACGGCCCTCGACCTGGCCGGCACGGGCCGCGCCTCGCCCGCCAGCTTCCTCGCGGCCATCAGAGTGGCCGATGCGATGACGGCGGCGCGATGAGCCAGATCGACAAGCTGCCGCCTTTGCGCGAGGTGATCGCGGAGCATGGCCTGCGCGCCAAAAAGGAGCTGGGGCAGAATTTCCTGCTCGACCTGAACCTGACGGCGCGTATTGCCCGCGTGGCGGGCTCGCTGGAGGGTGTGCGCGTCATCGAGGTGGGTCCGGGACCGGGCGGGCTGACGCGGGCCCTGCTGGCGGAAGGCGCGCGCGAGGTGATCGCCATCGAGCGCGACGCGCGGGCGCTGCCGGCGCTGGCGCAGATCGCCGCGGCCTATCCGGGGCGGCTGACCGTGATCAGCGGCGATGCCATGGAGATGGACTATCGGCTGCTGGCGGACGGGCCGACGCGGATCATCGCCAACCTGCCCTATAATATCGCGACACCGCTGCTCACGGGCTGGCTGACGCTGGACCCGTGGCCGAGTTTTTTTGAGAGCCTGACGCTGATGTTCCAGCGGGAAGTGGCCGAGCGGATTTGTGCCAGGCCGGGGGAAGACCCCTATGGGCGGCTCGGCGTGCTGGCGGGGTGGCGGACGGAGGCGCGGATTGCCTTCAATGTGGGCCGCCAGGCCTTCGTGCCGCCGCCGAACGTGACCTCGGCGGTGGTGCATCTGGTGCCCAAGGCGGTGGGCGACGACGTGACGGTGAAGAACCTGGAGCACATTACCCGTGCGGCCTTCGGGCAGCGGCGCAAGATGGTACGGCAGAGCCTCAAGGCGGCGGGTGTACCGGTGGAGGGGTTGTTGGCGGCGGGCGGGCTCAGGGGGGATGAGCGGGCCGAGGAATTGCCGGTGGAGGCGTTCCTGGCCATGGCGCGGGCGCTGCCGGGATTGCGGTAACCCCCGCTTCCATCCCAGCCTATTGCGCTATCGTGGCAATCTTCGCCAAGACATCTTCCATGATGAAGTCCGGAACCATGTCGCCCGAGGGCTTGCCCTTGCGTGCTATCATGTCCAATGCACTCAACTGGTCCACCTGGATAACGCCGGTTACGCCAGTACCGGCACCAGAGAGGTTCACGGCAAAGCCCCTCATGCGGCTATAATTCCCGATAGTGGTTATCGGGCAGACCAGAGGGACACCGCCCTTGTTAAAGGCCCGAGGCGACACGATCAGCACATAGTGCGGACCCTGCTGCTCGCGGCCGGCGGCCGGTGACAAATCGCAATGCCATATCTCCCCTCGTTCCATTCCTACAGGAGTTCCCGGCCAACGGGGGGAGCGTCAAGCCAGGCGCGTTCTTCCTCACTAAGGGGGGCGTCGAAATCGCAATGAGCCAGCAGTTCCTCAAGCGTGTATTTCGGGCGCCGCACTGCTGGTTCCAAAACGAGCTTTTGGTCTTCGACCTTGACTGTCAATTCCTGGCCTTCATGCAGATGCAACGTGTCACGCGCCGCTGCAGGCACGGTCATAACCAGCGATCCGCCCGACTTCTTGAGCCGCGTATGGCTCAAAATGCCTGGAGATAGCGCCGCACGTATGGTTTTCGCCATGACATTCAATCCTAAAATGTTGAACTATTATGTAACATCGCATTGTCAGGGCGACAAGGCCACAGCTCAGCAGCGTGCTGAAACCTGGGCCGACTACACCCCCGCTGGCGGCTCCGGCGGATGTTCCGGCACCGGCAGCGCCGGCACGAAGACGAGTCTGATGGCCACGAGGAGCGCCAGCAGGGCCGCGCCGCCGCTGACCAGCATGACGCCGGGCCAGGCCCAGGCGGTCCAGGCGTAGCCGCCCAGCGTGCCGAGGATCGAGGCGCCGAGATAGTAGGAGACAAGATAGATGGCCGAGGCTTGCGCCTTGCCGATGCGGGCGCGGCGGGTGACCCAGGCGCTGGCTATGCCGTGGGCGGCGAAAAAGCCCATGGTGGCAATGGCGAGGCCCAGAATGACGATGATGGTACTGTCGACCATGGTGACGGCCATGCCGGCGCCCATGAGCGCCACCAGCGCCCAGAACACCTTTCGCCGGCCCAACCGTTGCGAGAGGGAACCGGCCCAGGTGGAGCTGACGCTGCCCAAGAGGTAAACGAGAAAGATGGTGGCGATAGCCGAGTGGCTGAGCAGGAAGGGCGGCAAAGCCAGGCGGAAGCCGGCATAGTTGTAGAGCGTCACGAAGCCGCCCATGAGCAGGAAGGCGCTGGCGAAAAGCCAGGGGAGAGCGGCATCGTCGAAGCTGGCGCGGCAGCGCTGCCAGAGGGTGGCAAGGCCGATGGGGTCGCGGGCGAAGTGGCGCGGCCTGGGCAGCAGGATGGCGACGGCGATGGCGGCGAGAAGGATCAGCCCGGCCAGGATGCCGGTGCCGAGGCGCCAGCCGAGGACATCGGACAGGACGCCGGAAATGACGCGCCCGGCCATGCCGCCAATGGCGGTGCCACCGATATAGAGGCCCATGGAATAGCCCAGGGCCTCCGGAGCCATTTCCTCGGAGAGGTAGACCATGGCCACGGCGGGAATGCCCGCCAGGGTCAGCCCCATCAGGGTACGCAGGGTGATGAGCTGCCACCAGACCTGGGTGAAGGGCAGCAGCATGCCGAGAATGGCGGTGATGAGCAGCGCGCCGACGATCAGGCGATGGCGGCCGAGGCGGTCGGCCAGCAGGCTGGCGGGGATGAGGGCCACGGCCATGGTGGCGGTGGTGGCCGAGAGGGCCAGCGAGGCGGTGCCGGCGTCGCGCACCCAATATTGCGCGAACATGGGCAGCAGGGGCTGCACCGAATAGAGCGAGGCGAAGACGGAAAAGGCGCAGAGGAAGAAGGCGATATTGGCGCGGAGGAATTCGGGCGTGCCGCGACGGATGGCGGGCGGGGTGGTCATGGATGGCATCTTTTCACGAACATCACCAGCTCCACCACGCGTCACCCTCGGGCTTGTATCGACGAAATCTGATTAAGATGTCCCGGGAGGCGGTCGCATCCGCGCTCCCGGGCAGACATCGACCGTCCTCGGGCAG
>NZ_LMGZ01000006.1 GCF_001427605.1 Devosia sp. Root635
CCATCCTCAATGCTATCGTCAAACAATCGACAGTTGCTTGACCCGAGGGCGTTTCACTTGCTGCGCCTACGGCAAGTACAGAGCCCTCGGGTCAAGCCCGAGGGTGACGGCTGGCGGGCAACCCAGAGGGCGTGTCCTACTTCAACAACCACTCATGCTCGGCCGCATTGTGGAATTTCCACACCCGCTTCGGCCCGGCCATGACGTTGAGATAGTAGAGATCATATCCAGCCGTGGTTGCCACCGGGTGATAGCCCCTCGGCACCAGCGTCACGTCGCCATCCTCCACCGCCATCGCCTCGTCGAGGCTCCGATCGTCGGTATAGACCCGTTGGAAGGCAAAACCCTGTGGCGGGTTGAGCCGGTGGAAATACGTCTCCTCCAACTGGCTCTCATGCGGCAGGTTGTCCTGGTCATGCTTGTGCGGTGGATAGGACGACGTATTGCCCTGCGGGGTGATGACTTCCACCACCAGCAGCGAATGGGCGGCGCCGTCATCCTCGGGCATGATATTGTAGACATGGCGCACATTGGCGCCCTTGCCACGGGTGATGCGCGGATGCGTGCCCGGCGGAATGACCCTGGCCTTGTAGTCGCCGCCACCCGGCGCGGCGCAGACGGCCAGTTCCACCACTGTTGTAGCGTCTACGGCCCATTCGCTTCCGGCCGGCACATAGACTGCCCATGGCGCGCCCTCGAACGGCGTCATGCGCTCGCCCAGTTCGCCGAAATCCTCGCCATCCACGGCAATCCGCGCCTTGCCGCCGACCAGCACCAGGCACAATTCCTGCGTCCCGGTCTCGCCGCCCGTTACCTCGCCAGCGGCCAGCTTGTGCAGGGCAAAACCCACATAGGCCCAGCCGGCCGAAGCCGGCGTCACCTCATGGACGAGACCCGTCGTCCCCTTCGGGCGTATTCGAAGGTTGGATTTGCTCATTGGCCGGCTCCTCCTTGGGAAAGGCATAGAAGAAATTGTAGAGCGAATAGGCCAGGGCAGCCCCCACCAGCAGCGCCCAGAACATGTCGCCGCTCCACAGCAGTTCCCAGCCCAGCCATGCCGCCAGGAACACCACGACGGCCAGGCGCCGCCACAGCGGCCGGAACCAGTTCAGATCATTTTGCTTGAGCGCCATTGTGTTCCTTGCAACATCCAAAAACGCGGTGTCATCCCGACCTTGAGCCGGGATCCATCCTGAGATGGCTGTCCGGGCATGATCGGGGGGTAGGCCCCGGCTCAAGGCCGGGGTGACATCGTGGGTGGGACTAGAACACAACAAAGTCCTGGCGCAACCCCCGAACGCCTCACCCCTTGGGAAAGCCCTCGGTCTCCACGGTATAGCCCGCCGCCGTCATCACGCGCATGAGTTCCTTGTGGCCCACCTGCGCCATGCGCAGCGGCGGGTTCTTGACCGGATCCTGCTCGGCCTCGACCACGAACCAGCCCTCATAGCCGTAATCGGCGAATTTCTGCACGATGGCGCCGAAATCCAGCGATCCGTCGCCCGGCACGGTGAAGGCGCCCAGCGCCACCGCATCGAGAAAGCTCTGCCGGCTGCGATCCAGCCCATCGACCACCGAACGGCGGATATCCTTCACATGCACATGGGTAATGCGCTTGTGATGATTGTCGATGGCGCGCAGCGCATCGCCCCCGGCAAAAGCCAGGTGCCCGGCATCGAGCAACAGCGGAATGCCTTCGCCCGAATGGCGCATGAAAGCGTCGAGCTCGGGCTCGGTCTCGACCACCGCCGCCATGTGGTGATGATAGGCGAGGGGCATGCCCTGTTCCGCGCACCACTCGCCGAAGGCCGTCACCTTCCGTGCATAGGCCTTCATCTCGTCATCGGAGAGTTTTGGTTTCTGCGCCAACGGAATCTCGCGCTTGCCCTGAATGGAACGCCCCACCTCGCCATAGACGATGCAGGGCGCATTGACCGCCTTGAACAGCGCAATCATCGGCGCGATGCGGTCCTTGTTGGCCGCCAGTTCCTCATCGACCAGCGTGCCCGAGAACCAGCCACCGCACAGCGTCACGTCTGCCGCCCGAAGAATAGGCAGCATGACAGCGGGATCGTCAGGAAAACGACGACCTTTCTCCATGCCGGTAAAGCCCGCCGAGCGAGATTGGCGCAGGCATTCTTCCAGCGATACGTCGTCGCTCAGTTCCACCAGATCGTCGTTCCACCACGCGATGGGCGACATGCCAAGTTTGGCTTTCATTTGCTGCTCCACAATTGCCACGCCTCGTGGTTCGAGGGTCGCTGCGCTCCCACCTCACCATGAGGCTACTGGGAACACTGGGTTCAAAACAGCCCTCATGGTGACGTGCGAGCCCTTCGCGAGCCTCGAACCAAGAGGGGCGTGGCACTATCCCGCCCGCTGCGCCTTCAGTGCCGCCACATAAGCCTCTCGCGCCGCATTCACCTGCGGTCGATCCGACACCTCCGGCACCGCCACGTCCCACCAGTGCCCACCGGCATCGGTGGTGATGAGCGGGTCGGTGTCGATGACGATGACAACGGTGCGGTCTACGCTTTCGGTTTCCTGCAGCGCCGTTTCCAGCTCGGCGATGGAACCCACCTTGCGCGCCACCGCGCCCATGGATGCAGCATGAGCAGCAAAATCTATTCCCGGCAGAGTGATATGCTGCGTATCCTTCAACAGATTGTTGAAGTTGGCTCCGCCGGTGGCCATCTGCAGCCGGTTGATGCAGCCATAGCCGGCATTGTCGAGCAGCACGATAGTCAGCTTGGCGCCCAGCATGATCGAGCTGGCAATTTCCGAGTTCAGCATCATGTAGCTGCCATCGCCCACCATCACGACCACATCGTCCTTGGGCCGCGCCAGCTTGACGCCGAGCCCGCCGGCAATCTCGTAGCCCATGGTCGAAAAACCATATTCGAGGTGATAGCTGCCCGGCGCATCAGCCTTCCACAGCTTGTGCAACTCGCCCGGCAGACCGCCGGCGGCGCAGACCAGGGTCGCATTCTGCCGGGCTCGCTGCACCGCGCCGATCACCTGTGCATCAGAGGGCAGTTCGGCATTGCTGCTGGCGGTCGCCTTGTCGGCGTCGACCAGCCAGTCGTCCTTTCCGTCCTTGGCCTTGTCGGTCCAGTCCTCGTTGGCCCGCCAGCCGGTCAACGCCGCATTGAGCGCCTCGAGCCCGGCCCGCGCATCGGCGACGAGGGGCAGGGCCTGGTGCTTGTGTGCATCAAAGGGCTGCACGTTGAGACCGATGATCCGCAGATCGTCATTCTTGAACAGCGCCCACGAGCCCGTAGTAAAGTCTTGCAGCCGCGTACCCACCGCCAGCACCACATCGGCCTCTTCGGCCAGCGCATTGGAGGCGGAAGTGCCGGTCACCCCCACCGAACCCATATTGAGCGGGTGGTCATGCGGCAGGCTGGATTTGCCTGCCTGCGTTTCCAGCACCGGCACGCCATGGATTTCGGCAAACTTGCGCAGCGTATCGGACGCCTCGGAATAGAGCACGCCGCCACCGGCAATGATGACCGGCTTGCTGGCCTTGAGCAGCGCCGCCGCCGCCGTGGCGAATTCGTCGGCGTCCGGCATAATCCGCCTGACGGTCCAGACCTTCTCGGCAAAGAAGCTCTCGGGATAGTCATAGGCCTCCGCCTGGACGTCCTGACAAAGGCTCAGCGTTACGGGGCCACATTCGGCCGGGTCCGTCAGCACGGCCATGGCGCGCCGCAAAGCAGGGATGATCTGTTCTGGCCGCATGATGCGGTCGAAATAGCGGCTGACCGGCCGGAAGCAGTCATTAGCCGAAACCGTGCCGTCACCGAAATTTTCCACCTGTTGCAACACCGGATCGGGCAGGCGATTGGCGAACACATCGCCCGGCAGTAGCAGCACCGGCAGGCGGTTCACATGCGCCAGCGCCGCCGCCGTCACCATGTTGAGCGCGCCCGGTCCGATGGAGGAAGTACAGGCCATGAAACGGCGGCGGAAACTGGCCTTGGCATAGGCGATGGCGGCATGAGCCATGCCCTGCTCGTTCTGCGCCCGATAGGTCGGCAGCGTGTCCTTGACGCCGTGCAGCGCCTCGCCAATGCCGGCCACGTTGCCATGGCCGAAAATAGCGAAGACACCGCCGAAGATCGGCACGGTCTCACCGTCGATCACCGTCTTCTGCATGGTCATGAACCGCGCCACGGCCTGCGCCATCGTCAATCGAACAGTCTTCTGGCTCATAGGCTCATTCCTCATCAGCGGCGACTATGCGCCAGCATGTCAATTTTCCCGAAGGCCGCAATCCATCTTGAGATACATCGCCGCTCGCATAACTCAGGATGGACCCCGGCCTTCGCCGGGGGCGACATCGAGTTCCCTATAGCGGCGCGGCCCACCTCAAGCCGCTTCGCTCTTGCCCAGCCGTTCCCATATCTCGACCAGCGCTCCGAACTTGCGCGCCATTTCGGCCACGGCCTGCTCGTCGCCGATCCTACCCGCCAGCCAGGCCTTTGCCGAATCGGCAAATATGGTGCGGCCCACGGCAAAACCCTTGACGCTGCGCGCGGTACGGGCGGCGGCAAAGCCGGCCTCTAGCGCCGCCTGCGGCGCTTCCAGCCCCAGCAGCACCACGCCACGGCACAGCGCGTCGCGCGTCTCGATGACGGCGTCGATGGCGGCCCAGGCGGCGCGGCTGGCCTGCGGCTCGAGCTTCCACCAGTCTGGCTTGATGCCGGCATCGTAGATCTCGCCCAGCACGCGCGCCACCGTGTCGTCGCCCAGCGCGCCATGCCGGCTGGCGATGATCTCGATCAGCAATTCGCGGCCCACCTTGCGGGCCGCTTCATAGGCCGTGCGCAGCTTGTCGATCTGCATGTGTTTCAGGTCGGCGGCATCATCCGGGTGATAGAAGCACAGCACCTTGATGCAATGATCCACCGGCCAATCCACCAGCCGCGAGCCCAAATCCTGGTTGAATTCGAACTGCAGCGGCCGCGAGCCGGGCAGTTCGATCGGCTTGCCGATCCAGAAATCCGGCTGTGCTTCGGCCGCAAACAGGGCGTCGCGGCCATATTTGTCGTCGAGCAACATGCCGAAGCCGGGCCGACCGTTAGCCACGCTTGCGGCCGCCTTGACGGCCAATGCCTTGAAGGCCGGGATGCGCGCCAACACTTGCGCATCACCGTCGGCGAGCTCTTCGAGCTGGCTGCGATGGTCGATGGCCAGGGCCATGAGGCTGGGAATCTCCCGCCGACGATTGGTAGCCCAGTGGATGTGGTTGAGCGCTTCGTCCTTGCGCAGCGCCCGCTCCTTGCTGCCATGCTGGAGGAAGTAATTGAGTTCCGGCCAGCTCGGATATTCCGGGGCGCAGAGCAGGCGGCTGACGGCGAAGGCACCGCAGGCATTGGCCCATGTCGCGCTGGTGGCGTGCTTTTCGCCACGCAGCCAGCCGCGCAGCCAGCCGCTCATGAAAGCGTCGCCGGCGCCCAGCACATTATAGACTTCGATGGGAAAGCCCTTGCCGACAATGCCCTGTTCCAGGTCGTTGGGGATCGGACCGTCATAGACGATGCAGCCCATGGGCCCGCGCTTCAGGACGATCGTGCCGGAGGACAGCTTGCGGATCGCCCTGAGCGCGGAGAGCAGGTCGGCTTGACCGGAAGCGATGAGCACTTCTTCCTCGGTGCCGACGATGAGGTCGCAATCGGGCAGGACGGACTGGTATGTCTGCGATACCACGTCCGAGGCGACATAGCGCGAAAAGCCCGCTTCATGCCCCGCCAGCCCCCATAGATTGGGGCGGTAGTCGATGTCGAAGGCGACCAGCGCCCCATTGGCTTTGGCGATGCGGATCGCCTTTTTCTGCGCGGCTGCGCTGTTGGCGCGGCTGAAATGCGTTCCGGTCACCACTATGGCGCGGGCCGAGCGGATCAGGTTTTCATCGATATCGCTTTCATCGAGCGCCATGTCGGCGCAGTCGGTGCGATAGAAGATCATCGGCGAAACGCCTTCGGCTTCCACCGACAGCAGCACCAGCGCCGTGAGCCGGTCCGGGTCGGTGGCGATCCCCTTGGTTTCGACGCCTTCACGGACCAACTGTTCGCGAATGAAGCGGCCCATCTGCTCATTGCCGACACGGGTGATCAGGCCAGATTTGAGCCCCAGCCGGGCGGTGCCGACAGCGATATTGGTCGGGCAGCCGCCCACCGATTTGGCAAAGCTCCCGACATCTTCCAGCCGCGTACCGATCTGCTGGCCATAGAGGTCAACCGAGGCGCGACCGATGGTGATGACGTCGAGCGGCAGCATTTCCTGCTGCTGCTGATGCACATTCGTCACGCGGGTCTCCTCTTGGCCAGTTCCCAGCCTGCCCAATACGAAACATAAGTTCCGACTATTCGTCAATGTGGAATGTTCATTCCAATTGCGGAACTCGGCATCACAGTTGCTCAGCCGCGCCGGCGTTTCTCCGCGATGCTGACCGTCAGCGCCATGGCGAAGGCCATGCTGGCCGAAAGAGAGCGGAATCCGGCATGGTCGGCTTCCACCACTTCGAACCATTCCCGCGAGCATTCGGCCAGCGGAGAAAAGGCGGAGTCGGTCAGCGACACCACCGGAATCCCGCGCGCCGCCAGCGTCCGCGCCTGTGCGGCGCTTTCAGAGGCATAGGGCGAAAAACTGATGGCGAAGGCGGCATCATCGGGCGTGGCCATGGCCAATAGGTCGTCATCGATGCCCGCCGAAGTGCCGACGAGTTGGCAGCGGACTTTCAGCTTGCCGAAGGCATAGGCCATGTAGCTGCTGATCGGGTAGGAGCGGCGCTTGGCGATGAGGTAAATGGTTGCAGCATTGGCCAGCAGCGTTACCGCGCGCTCGAAGGCATCGGGCTCGACCGCGGCCGCGATCGCGTCGACCGAGCGATGAGCGGCGGCGATGAAACCGTTGAAAATAGTGGTGCTTTCCGCCAGCGCCGCGCCATCCTGCTCCAGCGCCCGCAGTCGTTCCTCGTAGGACGAGGTGCGTTCGCGCAACCGGGCGCGGAACAGCAGTTGCAGGCCGGAAAAGCCGTCAAAGCCGAATTGCTGGGCGAAGCGGACCAGCGTGGAAGGCTGCACGTCGGCCGATTGCGCGATGCTGGCCGCGGTGCCGAAGGCGATCTCGTCCGGGTTGTCCAGCGCATAGGCCGCCACCTGGGTCAGCCGCTTGGGCAACTCGCCCTTGCGCTCCAATATCGCCGCGCGCAGCGTATCGAAATCCTGGGGCGGGGTGATTTTGGCTGTGATCTCGGACATGGCGCGCTCCGGCTTTCGGTCACTAATCCTCAATCCGCGCCGGCGATCAAGGAAAATTGGAAATTTTATTCCGTATATAGAACGACGCCAAGGTCGGCTGCCCCCGGCAGATGCCGGGAGCAGCGAGGCATCAGGCCATGCTGAGCGTGCGCCGCTGGCTGGATTCCACCCAGAAGATGAAGCTGGACGCCGCCAGGATCAGGGCCGCGCCGGGCCAGAACCAGACCGACGGCACCTGCGACAGGAATAACCACCCCAGCAGCCCGCTGAGCGGCACCTTGAGATCGCCAAAAGGCTGCAGATAGGTGGCATCTGCCGCCTTGTAGGCCACGGCGAGCAGGTATTGCGCGGCGGCGGTCAGCGCGCCCAGCAGGACCAGCAGCGCCAGGGCATTGCCGCCGGGCAGGGCGAAGACATTGTCGGTCAGCCCCGCCGGTAGCAGGCCCGGCGCAAGCCCGCCCAGGGCCCAGACGGCAAGCAGGATCAGCAGGTGGTTCGGCGTCACCAGCACCAGCAGCGAGATGGTCAGCGTTTCGGGGCGCTCGCTTTGCTTGCTGAGATACTTGGTCAACACGTCGGTCGTGGCCCAGAGCGCCGCCGCTGCAATCGGAATGAGCGTCGACCAGCCCAGGCCCTCGGCACCCACGCCCGAAACGATGATGGCACCGGCAAAGCCGACCAGAGCTGCCCCGATCCGGACGGCGGAGGCGCGTTCGCCGAGGAATAGCGTCGAGCCGAGGATGATGAAGAGCGGGCCGGTGGCCAGGAGCGTCACCATCTGCCAGATCGGAACGCCGGTGGCGAAGCCATAGACGAAGACATGCACGCCCAGCGCCGAGACGAAGGCGCGGATTTCGTGGGCGATGGGATGGGCGCTGCGCAGGTTGCCGAGCCCGATACGCAAGATCAGCGGCAAAGCCAGCAGCGAGGCGATGACATATTGCCAGAAGGCCATGCCAGTGGAACTCATGCCGTAGCCGCCATATTCCACCGGGGTCGGCAGCGCCGATTGCAGCAGATTGCTCCCGGCGAAGGCGAGGCTTGCCGCGATCATGAAGAAAGCGCCCGTAGCGGCGCCGTTGCTTGGAGTAGAGGAAACCTGGCTCATGAGACGTCCTTTCCGTAACCAGTTTCCTCAGGGTTACGGGAAGTCTCGCTGAGGCCACGCCCGGCCCGAAAATGAATGCGGACACCGGCAAGCCAGCGTTGGTCCCGTTCTCTTTCATCCGGACTATACCGTCGGCTCCGGAATTACACCGGATCTGCTGACCCTTCGGACCTAGGTCCAAAAGCGCTCGCGGGCTTGGCGTCACCGCCTTTACCGCCGGTGGGGAATCGCACCCCGCCCTGAGAACTATGCCGGACTATCGTCCGACGACGATGAACATAGGGAGGGGGGGCGATGCGGGCAAGTAGATACAAAGATGTAACTGTGCGTCTTTCGCGAACGATGAGGAAAATCTGTTCAGGAGGCCAAAGGAGGAAGAGAAGACGGTGGCGCCACGTTTCCCCATACGCGATGTCATCCCGGCTCAAGGCCGGGATGACATCGTGGGCAAGGTGGGATCATGCCACTTCCCACCAGCCGTCACCCTCGGGCTTGACTCGAGGGCGTTGCACTTGCGGGGCCTCGGCTAAGGAAACTGCCATCGGGTCGGGCCCAAGGGTGACGCTCCGTAGACGGTGAGCGACGAAGGCGCCAGCCAGCCTACCCCCGATCCAGCCACGCCACCTGTTCCGGCGTCAGCTTGATCTCGAACGCCTTCAGGCTGTCATCCAGCTCGCCCAGCGTGCGCGGGCCGATCAACGGGATGCTCGGGAAGTCCTGCGCCAGCACGAAGGCCAGCGCGACGTGGATCGGGCTGTGGCCGAGTTTCTGCGCCAATTCGATAGCCCTGTCACGACGCGCGAAGTTCTTGTCATTATACCAGCAGCGTACCAGTTCCTCATTGTCGGTCTTGTCCCGTCCGGCCCGGTCGGTGAAGAAGCCGCGGCCCTGGCTCGACCAGGAAAAATTGGTGACCTGCTTGTCCTTGAGCCACTGTTTCCATTCGTCGGTCGACGACGTCACGCAGCCATCCCAGATCGGTACCAGCATTTCGCTGAGCGCGAAATTATTGCTGAGTGCCATCGGCTTGGTTTTGCCCGTGCGCTCGGCATAGGCCACAGCCTCGTCGAAGCGCTCCCTGGTCCAGTTGGAACCGCCGAACGGTCCGCGAATGCGGCCCTTCTTCACCTCGGCATCCATCGCATCGACGAATTCGCCCACCGGCACGTCGAGATTGTCGCGGTGCATGAAATAGACATCGACATAGTCGGTCTGCAGCCGGTCGAGCGACTGGGTGAGCTGCTTCGCGATGACGTCAGGATAGCAGAGCGGGCTGTGCGCCCCCTTGCCGATCAGCACCGCGCCCTCGCGCGTGCCCCGGTTCTTGTGCCATTCGCCGAACAGTTTTTCGGTATAGCCGGCGCCATAGACGAAGGCGGTATCGAAGATATTGCCGCCCTTTTCCCAGAAGGCATCGAGCAGGATGGCGCCCGAGGCGAAGCTGCGGAAATCCTCGAAGCCCAGGGCTACGGCCGAGGCCGCCTTGCCCAGCCCCGGAATGCTCCGCTTGGGGATGACGCCACTATTGAGGCCGAGCTTGCGGTTATCCAGCGTGTTGACGCGCTTGGTCGATCTCTCGACCGAGAACTCGATGCCGGCATCCTTGCGCCAGGCGTCGAGCACGCGAGCATTGCCGAGGCTGTCGGCCCAGCTCATGCCAGGCGCCGCCAGTTCCTGCCGCTTGGCGAAGATCGCTTCGGCAGCGGCATCCGCCTCGAACGAGTAGACATGGGCAGTTTCGTTGACGCTGACCGTCTCGATCTTGCCCTGCTTGATGATGTCGATCTTGCCCAGGCCCTGGTCGCGGTTGCCATTGGCGAACCAGAAGTCGGGCACTTCGATACGGCCGTCCGACCCGTGAATGCGCAGCACGTTGTCGAGATTGGCCATCACGGCGCACGACACCTGGGCGACGATGCCATTCTCGAAGGTGAGGATAGCTGCAGCCCAGTCATCGGTTCCCTCGGCATTGAGCTTGGCTGTTCCCGCCACCTTGACCGGGTCGGCAAACGGCTTGCCCATGGCGGCGCCGGCAATGAAGCGGGCCATCGACACCGGATAGCCGCCGACATCGAGAATGCCGCCGCCGGCCAGGTCAGAGGCGAACAGGCGGTGCTGCGGCTGGAACTTGCCCATCGAGAAGCCGAAGCTCGACTGGATCATGCGCACTTCGCCGATAACACCCGAGCGGATAAGTTCCGCGAGCTTGGCGGCCTGCGGATGCAGCCGATACATGAAGGCCTCGCCGGCAAAGGTGCCGGCCTTGCGGTGGGCATGGAACACCGCGTCGATCTCGAAGGCCGAGAGCGCGAAGGGCTTTTCCACCAGCACATGCTTGCCGGCCTCGGCCGCCTTGATGGCCCATTCGGCGTGGCCGGTATGGGGCACCGCGATATAGACAGCGTCGATACCCGGATCAGCCAGCAGCGCCCCATAGCCCTGGACCACCCGCACGCCGGGGAAGTCCTCGGCCAGGTTCGGCTTGTTGGGATCGCGCGTAGCGATGGCGGCCAGCACGCCATGCTTGCTGCCGGCAACGCCTCCCCGGAAAGCCTTGGCAATGCTGCCCGGCCCGATAATGCCCCAGCGGATTTTTTCAGACATGAAAGTGGTCCTTGTGAACGTGTCGTTCTATTCCCGTGCCATTCCCGCGAAGCGGGAACCTCCGTTGCGCGGCCGGCAGAGGTTCCCACTTTCGCGGGAACGACACCGTGGTTGTGGTAAATATGGTCAGCGCAGGCGCTGGCCCTTGCTGTCGAACAGATAGGCCTTGTCGGCGCTGATCGAGACGGTGATCCGGTCCTTGCCGGTTTCGTGGCGCGACTCCTCGCGCTCGATCACCACCGCTTCGCCGCCGGCATTGGCATAGACGTAGCTGGTGGACCCCAGATGCTCGGCCACGTCTACATCCAGCGTGATATCGGCCGTGCCGGTGCCGGGAAGGCCCAGATGCTCGGCGCGAATCCCCAATGCAACCTGGTCGCCCACGGCGCCGCCGCCAGCGGGCAGGGTGAGGCGGGTGCCGCCATGGTTGGCGAGCTCGATGGTGACCGTATCCACGCCCTTTTCCACGATGGAGCCAGCGAGGAAATTCATCCGCGGCGAGCCGATGAAGCCGGCAACGAACTGGTTGGCCGGATCGTCGTAGAGGTCGAGCGGGCGGCCGACCTGTTCGATGATGCCATCGCGCAGCACCACGATCTTATCGGCAAGCGTCATGGCCTCGACCTGGTCGTGGGTCACGTAGATGATGGTGGTCTGCAATTCCTTGTGCAGCCGCGCGATCTCGATGCGCATATGCACGCGCAATTCGGCATCGAGGTTGCTGAGCGGTTCGTCGAACAGGAACACCTGCGGATTGCGCACGATGGCGCGACCGATGGCGACGCGCTGCCGCTGGCCACCCGAGAGTTCCTTGGGAAAGCGGTCGAGCAGCGGCTCCAGCGCCAGGATGCGCGCCGCGTCGCCCACCTGTCTGGCGATCTGGTCCTTGGCGACGCCGGCAAAGCGCAGCGCGAAGCCCATATTCTCGCGCACCGTCATATGCGGATAGAGCGCGTAGGACTGGAACACCATGGCGATGCCGCGCTTGGACGGATCGACATCGTTCATGCGCTGGCCGCCGATTTCGAGGTCACCGGCGGTGATGTGCTCAAGCCCGGCGATCATTCGCAGCAGGGTGGACTTGCCGCAGCCCGAGGGGCCGACAAAGACCACGAATTGCTTGGAGTCGATGTCGAGGTCGACGCCCTTGATGACCTCGACATTGCCGTAGGACTTGCGCACGCCTCTGAGTGTCAAGCTGCTCATGGTTCTGGTCCTTATTTTACCGCGCCCAGCATGCCTTCGACGAAGCGACGCTGGAGCAGAAAGAAAATGATGAGGGTGGGCAGGGTGGCCAGCACCGTGGCGAATAGCGTCATGCCGTAATCGGGAACATAGGCCGAGGTCAGGGCCGAAACGATCAGCGTGATGGTCCTGTTGTCCTCGGTCTGCAGCACGATGAGCGGCCACAGGTAGTTGTTCCAGTTCGCCATGAATACGATGATCGTCGCCGCCGCATAGGTCGGGCGCATCACCGGCATGTAGACATAGAGGAAGATTTGCCACTCCTTGAGGCCGTCGATCTTGGCGGCATCGCGCAACTCGCTGGGAAAGGCTTTGGTGGCCTGGCGGAAGTAGAAGATGATGAAGATCGAAGCGACCGTCGGCAGGATCACCGCCACATAGGTATTCACCAGCTTGGCCTGCGCGAACATCACGAACAGCGGCACCATCATCGCCGCGAAGGGAATGGAGAGCAGCAGCAGCAGCAGGGCGAAAATGCGCTCCCGCACCCGCGACCGGAACATTTCGAAGCCATAACCGGCCAGCGACGAGACCGCGAGCGTCAGCACCGTTCCGACAATGGCGATGAAGCCCGAGTTCCAGAACACGCGCAGCACATCGACCTGGGTGAAGAAGGTGGTGGCATTGTCAAAGAACGCGCCGCCGAAGCTCGCCTTGCCCTTGATGATGTCGGCCGACGTGTTGGTCGTGCCGACAAGCATCCAGAAGAACGGAAACACCGAGACGAAGGCCGCAAACGAAAGCAGCAGATAGACGATGCCGCGCCGGATCAGCGCCCAGGGGTTGCCTGGCAGGATCGACGTGGCGGCCACGGGCCGCGCCGGGGCCGAAGTCATGGGGGTATCGGTCATGACGATCTCCGGTCGCGGGCGATGAGGAACTGGATGAGGCTGAGGATGCCGACCACGACCACGATGACCCAGGAGACGGTTGCCGAATAGCCGAAGCTGGGCATGAACTTGAAGGTCAGGTTGTAGATGTAGAGCGACAGGGTCAGCGTCGAATCCGACGGGCCGCCGGTGCCGGCGGTGAAGTTGTAGACCTCGTCGAACAGTTGCAGCGTGCCGATGGTGGAAATCACCGTGGTAAACAGGATCACCGGCTTCAGCATCGGAATGGTGAGATAGCGGAACCGCGCCCAGGCCGGGACGCCATCGATGCGCGCCGCCTCGTAGATCGAGCGGTCGATATTCTGCAATGCGGCCAGGTAGAAGACCATGTTGTAGCCGGTCCACCGCCAGGTGATGGCGAGGATGACAACCACCTTGGCCCAGAATGGATCGCTGAACCAGGCGATCGGCCCGCCGATGACATGCAGCGCCATCAGCGCCTGGTTGACCACCCCGTCATTGGCGAACATCGACTTGAACAGGGTCGAATAGGCGATCAGCGAGGCGACGCAGGGCAGGAAGATGGCGGTGCGGAACAGGCCCCGGAAGCGCAGCGTGGCATCGTTGAGCGCCACCGCAAAAAGCAGCGCCAGCGTGATCATGATCGGCACCTGGATGATGAAGAAGGTGAACGTGTTGCCCAGCGCGCGCAGGAACACCGGATCCTTGGTCAGCCGCTCGATATTGGCGAAGCCGCCAAAACTGAGATTCATGCCCTTGCCGACCTGGAAGCTCATCCAGAGCGACCAGACGATCGGATAGATCATGAACAATCCGAGCAGGATGAGGGCAGGGGCGATGAACGCCCAGCCTGTAAGATGCTCCCTGCGAGCCAGTCTCGCCTGTGCCAAACTATCGTCCTCCCCGATGGTGCAGCGTCATCATGCCCGATAGTGCCAGGCGCCGCGACTGCGGCGCCCGACCGGAAAGCAGAGCCGCGACTGCGGCGCCCGACCGGAAAGCAGAGCGGGCCCCGCTTTCCGCCGACAGATTATTGCATCTGCTGCTGGGCCTGGTCGTTGATCGCCTGCAGCGCGGCGTCCATGTCGCCACCCTGGATGATCGTGGGGAGTTGGGCCTGGACCGCGGAGTCCACTTCGGCGGTGAAGGTGCCGTAGTCGACGCTTGGAATCTGGCTCAGCCAGGTGGAGAAGTTCTGCCACACCGGGGCGCCGCCGAAGAAGTCGTCGGTAGCCTGGTAGGCTTCGCCTTCGCGCGCGGCGAGCAGCGAGCCCACTGCGCCCTGAGCGGTCAGGATTTTCTGGTAGAAGTCGACATCGCTGCCCCAGACGGTCTTGAGGAAGTCGATGGCCTCTTCCTTGTTGTCCGAGGAAGCCAGCACATACCAGCTCGAGCCGCCCTGGTTGGACGCGTTGACCGAGCCTTCGACATCGAGACGCGGGATCGGAGCGACGCCCCACAGGCCCGACTGGTCGGCATTGGCCTTGATGGTGCCGGTGATCCACACGCCGACGGGAACCATGGCGACTTCGCCCGAGGTGAAGGCGCCGGTATATTCGGCCCAGCCGGAGACGGGCTTGACCAGGTCGGCCTGGTAGAACTTGGCGTAGGTTTCGAGCGCCTTCCGCAGCGGGGCGTTGTCGACGATGTTGAGGCTGCCATCCTCATTGAAATACCAGGCGCCGGCCGACTGCATCATCATGCGGATGAGGCCGGTATCGTTGAGGTCTAGGTCGAGCAGCGGCTTGCCGGTCTTCTCCTTGACCTGGGTGCCGATTTCGACCAGGCGATCCCAGGTGATGTTTTCGAGGTCGGCGGGGGTGAATCCGGCTTCCTCGAGCATGTCGGAGCGGTAGAACAGGCCCGTGACGCCGGAGTCGAAGGGCAGCGAGTAGGATTTTCCGTCCAGCGTGGCGGCGGCAACCTTGTACTGCGCGAAGACCGACATATCGATCGAGTCCGACAGCGGCTCGAACGCGCCGGGGAAGGACTGCAGGTATTTCTGGGCCACGTCGTCCTGGATCAGCACGATATCGGGCAGGCCGTCGGTGCTGCCGGCGAGGAGCTGGGTCTGCAGTTTGGCGCGGATATCGTCCTGGCTGGCCGAGTCATCGACGATGATGTTGGCGTCGGGGTTGATGGCGGTGTAGCGGCTGGCCGCTTCCTTCATGGTGGCGCCGTTGAAGTTCGGGTCCCATGCCCAGACGGTGACGTCGCCGGCCGATGCGGCAGTGATGCTCAGAAAGCTGATTCCGGCCAAAGCCAGACCGAGCATGCGTCCATGCCGCGAAACGATGCGGTTCATTGTAGTCCTCCCTTTTCATTTGCTCTTATGCCGAGCGCTTCCTAAGCTATCGACCTGACGCGTGGCGTCCCTCACAAAGGGCATGCAGAGTTGGCGGAAAGTAAGATGGCACAAAGGGCGTATTACGAACCCGAGGCCAACGGGGTGGAGCGGCTACCGACGGCCTTGTCCATGTTTCATGCTAGCCCGCTGGTCATGCGGGCGGCGCATTGGCATGCGCAGGTCGAGGTCAACTATATCGTGCGGGGCTGGGCCCACTACCGGATGAGCGGTCACGAGGCCCGTTTCGATGCCGGCGATATGGCCCTGTTCTGGGGCGGATTGCCCCACCAGCTCTATGACGCCTCCGATGATCTGATCTATGCCGGCGGGCACCTGCCACTGGTGCATTTCTTCCGGCTGCGCCTGCCGCAGGACGTGCAGTCGCGGTTGATGCAGGGAGCGACGTTGGTGTCGCGATCGACGGATGCGGCCGACCCTTACAACTTCGAGCGCTGGAACAGCTATGCGCGGTCAGGCGATCCGATGAAGGCCAGCATGGCCGTGGACGAACTGCTGCTGCGCATCGAGCGCGTTCGCTTCGACCCCTATGAATTACTGCCTGGCCCTGCCGACGTGGTCAATGCCGTCGATGGGCTGGACCATCATTCCTCGCCCATCGTGGTGCGCATCTGCGATTTCATCGCCGACAATTTCCGCGAGGAGATCGACTCCGCCGATATCGCCTCGGCCGCGGATATCCACCCCAAATACGCGATGAACGTGTTCAAGAAATCGACGGGTATGACGCTCAACGATTATGTAAACCTGATGCGGCTCAGCTACGCCCAGGCCTTGCTGATGCAGGACGACGCGAATGTGTTGCAGGTAGCCATGGATAGCGGCTTTGGTTCACTCAGTGCATTCAATAAATCGTTCCGCAAGATCGCCGGCATGTCGCCGACCGATTTCCGGCGCGATGTGCGCTGCCGGCCCAGCATGCCGATGGTCCGCGCCCACGCCACCGCGCCGATGAACTGAACCATGCTGACGCGGCGACTGGCGGCATTGGTGTTGGGCGCCGCCATCGTCATTGCGCTGGTCCTGCTGCGCGCTGCCGACCCCTATGCCGTGCGGGTGGTGCGCGAGACCACCTTCGATACCTTCCAGCAGATCAGGCCCCGAACCGCCCCCGCCGACCTGCCGGTGCGTATCGTCGATATCGACGAGGCCTCGCTCGCCGCCATCGGACAATGGCCCTGGCCGCGGCGCGACATGGCGCAGATCGCCACCCGCCTGATCGAGCTCGGCGCGGCCGTGGTGGTGTTCGACGTGCTGTTCTCCGAGCCCGACCGTTGGTCGCCCGCCGCCATCACGGGGGCGGGGGCCGACTATGACGCCACGTTCGCCAGCGCGCTGTCGTCCGGCCCGACCGTCCTGGTGATGAGCCGCGCCATGGGTGGAAGCCAGCCGCCGGCGCCCAAGGCGGGTTTCGCCATCACCGGCAATGACATCCTTGCCAGCCTGCCCTCGCTCAATGGCGTTGCCGCGCCGCTGCCGGCGCTGGCCGATGCCGCCATGGGCCTGGGCGTCGCGAGCCTCGACCGTGAAGGGGCAGGGGTGGCGCGCCGCCTGCCGCTGCTGTGGTCCAACGGCACGGCGCCGCTGCCGACCCTGGCAGTGGAGGCCCTGCGCGTAGCCCAGGGCGCCTCGACGCTGGTCGTGCTGGGGGACACGGCCGGCGCCGGCACCGTGGCCGGATTGCGGGTGGGTCAGTTCGACATACCGACCGGGCCAGACGGCGACATGTGGCTCTATTATCGCGACCTGCCGCCATCGACTTACGTGTCGGCCGCGCAAGTGCTGGGCGAAGGCTACAGCAGCCTCGGCCCGCTGCTATCGGGTCATATCGTCCTCGTCGGCGCTTCCGCAGCCGGCCTGCTCGATATTCGCGCCAGCGCGCTGGGCGAGGCGGTGCCGGGCGTGTCCATCCACCTGCAGGCGCTCGAACAGATGCTGACCGGCACCTTCCTGCACCGGGCCGACTGGGTCGGCGGGCTGGAATTACTCATCATCGCGGTAAGCGGGTTCGCAGTGGTGCTGGTCCTGCTGCTGACCGGGCCACTGGTGGGGCTAGCGTTTTCCTTGATGATCGCGGCTCTGGCGACGGCGGGAAGCTGGCTGGCTTTCAGCCAGTTCGGCGTGCTGCTCGATCCCAGCTTCGCCCTGTTTGCCGCCCTCGTGACTTACGCTGCCATGGCCTTTTTCCGCTTCGCCGTGACCGACGCCGACAAGCGCCGTATCCGCAAGGCCTTCGCCCATTATGTCGAACCCTCGCTGCTGACCCAGATCGAGGCCAATGCCGGCCTGCTCAAGCTGGGCGGCGACGTGCGCGAGATGACGGTGATGTTCTCGGATGTGCGCAACTTCACCGCCCTCAGCGAGCGCACCGCCCCGGCGGACCTGGTGACCATGCTCAATCGGCTGTTTGCCGGGCTCGGAGCGGCCATCGTTGCCCATCACGGCACCATCGACAAATTCATGGGTGACGCCATCATGGCTTTCTGGAATGCCCCGGTCGACGTGCCGCGCCACGCCCGCCATGCCTGCGAGGCGGCGCTGGACATGCGGGCGGCCCTGCGCGCGCTCAATGCCCAGCAGGCCGAACCGGTCGCCATCGGCATCGGCATTTCCACCGGACCGGCTTTGGTGGGCAATATGGGGTTCGAAGCCCGCTTCGACTACTCCTGCATCGGCGACACGGTGAATGTGGCCAGCCGCCTCGAAGGCGCCTGCCGGAGCGTGGGTTACGACATTCTCGTCACCGCCGAAACGCGGGCGGCCGCGCCGGAACTGGCCTTTCTCGCCGCTGGCTCGGTCGTACTCAAGGGCATCAGCCAGCCCGAACCCATCCACCTGCTGGTCGGCGATGAAGTCCTGGCGGATTCGGAAGCCTTCACCACGCTGGCCGCAGCCCACGAAGCGCTGCTGGCGACTTGGGCCGGCGGCGCGGCTGCCGAACCGGTCTTCGAACGCTGCCGCATCCTGGCCACGTCTATCGATCCCCGCCTCATCGACTTCTACGATGCCGGGCTGACGAGAAGCGCCGATTTCCAAAGCTCGCAGCCCGCAACCGCCTGAGACCTCTTCACCGCTCCCTCGAGGGAGGGGGTGACGCGCCTAAAACTGACGCATCGTCCGCCGGACCCTGTCGACAAACCCCCCAAGACGTTCGGGCGTACAATTGTTGACGTCATAGAGCGCCATGAATTTCGGTGGCAGGCGCGTGCCGAAGGTGACCCAGGCCCAGCGGCGAGCCAGCCGGCGCGGTGGATCGCCCATGATCATGGTGCGCCAGCGGCTACCACCATAGGTGGTGACGAAGGCGACCTTGCGGATCCTGTGGAGGTTGGACACCACCCGGCCGCGATCGCCGCCGCCATCGAGCGTGAACGATACGCCGGGCAGGAAGATGCGGTCGAAATAGCCCTTGAGGATGGCCGGATAGCCGTAATTCCACACCGGATGCACGAAGACCAGCGCCTCGGCGGCCAGCAGGCGCTCTACATAGGGCCGGACCAGCGGCGTCACGTTGTCAGGCACGTCGTGATAGTTGAGCCGTTCCGCGCGGCTGAGCACGGCATCGAACCCGGCATCATAGAGGCTGAGCGCATCGACCGCGTGCCCGGCCTCGGTCAGGGCCGCGACGACGGTATGAAACAGCGCGCGATTGAGGCTGCTCTCGACCGGATGGGCATGGATGACATGGACGCGCATGGTCTCGTGTCTAAGCGCGGATGGCCCAGACATCAATCCACCCTGTCGGAACTGCAACGGGCAATGGCCGTTACTGTGAGGTCGCCCGCTTGCCGGGCTCCAAACAAAGCGTCCTATGCCCGATATTGCCTCTCACAGTCTCCCGACCGCGGCCGATCTCGCTGCGCCTGTCGCCGGCAACGCCCTCTGGTCGGTCGAGCGGGCGGCGTCGCCGCTCATCGGCACCGCCATCCACAACGGCCATGCGCTGCGCGACGAGGTCGCCGCCGTCATGGGCCTCGACGCGGCCGGGCGCCTGCGCGAGGAAGACCCGTTCACCGCCTATGCCATAAGCGATGTGCCCAACCGCATCGTCTTCCACCGCTCGCGCTTCGAGATCGACCTCAACCGCGGGGCCGAAGGTGCGGTCTATCTGCGACCCGACCAGGCCTGGGGTCTCGACGTCTGGGCCAAACGACCGGCCGATGACCTGGTCCGCCGCTCGCTCGACGTGCACGCGGCCTACTACGCCATGCTGGGCCAGACGCTGACCGCCATCGCCGCCGAGCATGGCCGCTTCGTGCTGCTCGACATCCACAGCTACAATCATCGCCGCGCCGGCCCCGACGCCGGTCCGACCCCGGAAGCCGAGGCCCCGCAGATCAATATCGGTACCATTTCCATGGACCGCGCCCGCTGGGCTCATGTCGTCGATCCCTTCATGGACAGCCTGCGCGGCTTCTCCTTCCGCGGCCGCCCGATGGATGTGCGCGAAAATATCGCCTTCGAGGGCAGGGGCGAGCAGACCCGCTTCGTCCACGCCAATTTCCCCGACAGCGGCTGCGCCATCGCCATCGAGTTCAAGAAATTCTTCATGGACGAATGGACAGGTGCGCCCGATCCCGAAGCCCTGGCCGCCATGCGCGCCATGCTCGCGGCCTCGCTGCCGGTGCTACTGGACAGTCTCAGGGCCTCGACATGACGGCGGCCGACGACAAGCTGCTGGCCGAATTCGCCAAGGCGCTGGAGGCCGGCGAGCCCATCCGGCGCGATTTCGGCCGCGGCGAGCGCCTGCATATCGACCGGCCGCTGCCCTTCCTCGTCGTACATGTCCGCCGTCGCCGCGAGCCGGCCGCGCTCGATGTCGTCACCGCCAATTCGTCCTATCTGCTGGTCCGCAATCTCGGCACTGCCACTGATATCATCAAGCTGGTCGCCGAGGCGATGACCGCGCGGTTCGGCGCCTTCATCCTGCTCGATATCGGCGAATTGGCGCGAGACCGCCTGGCCAGTGACGCCGATTACCTCCCGCCGTTCGAAATGAGCGTGTCGGCCTCGGGCAACGGCCCCACCAAACAGGCGCTGCTCGCCTTTTCGGCTGCCGTCGAGCAGGTCGAAACGAAATATCGTGCCCCCCAGATCGCCCGGCCGAAAACCGCCGACGATCCGGCGGCGAAGCTGGCCCGCCAACTGCCCGGTCTGGCGGCGTTGACCGTGCGCTTCGCCCCCATCTACCGGATGCCGGAATCGGATGCGGTCTACCCTGAGCTGCTCGAGCGGCTGGTCGCCAATATCGTCGATGCCGGCCTGCGCGCGGTCGCCCGCTTTACCGACCTCACCGGTAGCCTGGCGCTCTCGTCCCACCGCGCGCTCGGGCGCCGGGCCTTTGTCGATGCGGTGACCCGCGCCGACCGCGCTATCGACGAGGTCGCCCAGTCCTTCGATTTCCTGCTGGCCGTAACGCCGATCAATGCCTTGGCGGCCCGCGCCGAATTCGCCGAGAACGGCAGTGAACGCGCACCGCGTTTTCTCTACCGCCCGCTCACCATCGATATATCCAGGCAGAAAAAGGCACTGTTTTCCGTCGCGCTGGACCATTTCGAAGACCCGGTGCTGACCACGCTTTATCGCGAAAAACAGCAGGAGCTCGACCTGCAACTCTCCCTGCTGTCGGCTCGCGAGACCCCGCGTTATGTCGAATTCGGCCGCGCCCTCTATGGTCCGGTCGAGCCCAGCCTGCTCAAGGCCGCCCGGAAAATCCTCGACGAAACCAAACCCCGCCGCGGCAGGCGCAAGGGTGATGGCGAAGATGCCGATGTCGCCTTCGTGGAACGCCGCGCCCGCGCGATGATCAAGACCTATGCCGGTGACTATGACGGCTTTTCCGCCAGCGTCGAACTGCGTGACGACCTGCCTTCCGGTCTGATGGTATCAGGCGGACGACTGCTGATATCGAGCAATACCACCATGGCCCGCCAACGCGTCGAGGCGCTGCTGAGCCACGAAGTCGGCGTGCATCTGCTGACCTATTTCAACGGCTCGGCCCAGGGCCTGCGCCTCTTCCGCTCGGGTCTCGCCGGCTATGAAGGCGTGCAGGAAGGCTTGGCCGTGCTGGCCGAATACCTCGTCGGCGGCATGACCATTGCCCGGCTGCGGCTCATCGCGGCGCGGGTCGTTGCCTGCGCCGACATGCTCGATGGCGCCACCTTCGTCGATTGCTATCGCCTTCTGGTGCGCGACCTCGGCTTTTCCGATTCTGCGGCCTTCAACCTGGCCTTGCGCGTCTATCGCGGCGGCGGCCTGCCCAAGGACGCTGTCTATCTGCGGGGTCTGCTCGAAGTGCTCGCCCATCTTCGGGCCGGTGGTTCGCTCGATCCATTCTGGATGGGCAAGATCGCGGCCAGCCATTTCGGCGTCATGCAGGAATTGGGCACCCGCGGCCTGCTCAAGGCACCGCGCCTGCTGCCCCAGTTTCTGTCCCACCCCGAGGCCGATAAACGGCTCAAGGCAGCTTATGCCGGCATCACCCCAATAGAAATGTCGGCCAACTAGGAGCGTCACCCCATGCGCATTGCGTTTTTTGTCAATTCCATCAAAGGCGAAACGGTCAATTACTCGACCACCCACCTGGCGCTGGCCGCGCTCAGCCGGGGCCACGATATCTGCTACCTGACCCCCGGTGATTTTGTGCTGCGGCCGGACGACAGCCTGCTGGTGCGGGCGCTGACCCTGCCGGCGAGCAACTACAAGAAGGCCGAAACCCTGTTCAAGGACCTGCAGGGCAAGGAGACCAAGGTGGAAACGCTCGACGTTTCCGAGATCGACATCCTGCTGCTGCGCAATGACCCGTCCGAAGATTCGGCCGACCGGCCCTGGGCCGCCCAGGTCGGGGCGATTTTCGGGCGCCTGGCGGCCGCGCGCGGGGTCATCGTACTCAATGACCCCGATGGCCTCGCCCGGGCGCAGAACAAGCTCTATTTCCAGGATTTTCCGGCCTCGGTGCGCCCCGAGACCTTGATCGCGAAAAGCCTCGATGAAATCCGCGGCTTCATCGAACAGCAGAAAAAGGGCGTGATCCTGAAACCCCTGCAGGGCTCGGGCGGCAAGAACGTGTTCAAGATCGCCTCGCCCAAGGAATCCAACATCAAGCAGATTTTCGAGGCGGTGAGCGAGGAGGGCTACCTGATCGCCCAGAGCTTCATGCCCGAGGCATCCGAAGGCGACGTACGCTTCTTCCTGATGAACGGGGTGCCCTTGCAGCGCGAGGGCAAATTCGCCGCCTTCCGACGCGCGCCCGCCAAGGGCGAAATCCGCTCCAACATCCATGCCGGCGGCAGCGCCGTGGCCATCGAGGTCACCGACACCATGTTGACCATAGCCGAAACCGTGCGCCCCAAACTGGTGCAGGACGGCATGTTCCTCGTCGGCCTCGATATCGTCGGCGACAAGCTGCTGGAGATCAACGTCTTCACCCCCGGCGGGCTCAACAATCTCAGCCAGATGTACGAGGTCGATTTCCCCATGAGCGTGGTGGAGGCCCTGGAACGGAAGGTTGAAATCAAGAAGGGTTATCGCGGCACGTTGAGCAACCGCGAACTAGCGACGCTGTAGGGCAGGGCAAGAGCGTCCCCACTGGTGGGTAAGTGTTCACTTCGGACGCAACAGTAGCGCTGCGCTATCGGCTCCTGCCCACCCTCCCCCTTGAGGGGAGGGTAGCGGCGCCTGGCCCGTAGGGCCGTGGCAAAGCTGGGGAGGGGGTAATCCTGTAGGTCACTGAAGGACCCCCTCCCAAGCTACGCTAGGGCCTGCTGGCCCAGCTTCGCTACCCTCCCCTCAAGGGGGAGGGTGGGCAGGAGCCGATAGAAGCTGCCGACAATTGACCCGCTATTACCGCGGCATTGTAGCAGGCGGCAGGCTGCGCTTCTGCGCGGCGATGCGGAAGGGCGCATTGGCAGCGCCGTAGCCGCCGTAGTCGCCCGCCCGCTGCACCACTTCGAAGAAAAAGCCCTCACCCACATTGGTCGAGTAAAGCTGGAAGAATTCCCCGCCGGCGTCGCGGTCATAAAGGATGTTACCCGCCCGCAGCCGCTCGATCAGGTCGGAATCGAGGCCGAGCCGTGCCTGCAGGTCGCTGTAATAATTCGGCGAAATCTCCAGCGTCTTCATGCCATTGTTCCGCAAGGCATCGGCGGTAGCGAAAATATCGTCGCTGGCAAAGGCCAGATGCTGGATGCTTGAGCCGAAGGTTTCGGCAATGAAATGCCCCGCCAGCGTGCGGTGGCTCTCCGCGCCATTGAGCGTCAGTCGCAGCGATCCCGCCGCATTCTCGATCACCTGGCTGCGCACCAGCCCCGAGGGATCGACCACATCCACCATGGGGCTCTTCTCGGCCACGAAGATGGACCGGTAGAACAGGATCCAGGTCAGCATCTCCTCGTAATTCATCGTCTGCGCCACATGATCGACGCGCCGCAATCCGGCATCGCGGCTCGGCTCGGGATCGCTCACCGGTTCGAACTCGATATCCCAGACACGGCCCAGCGGGCTTCTCTCATCGAGGAAATAGATCACTCCGCCGCCAATGCCGCGAATGGCCGGAATGCTGAGTTGGTCCGGCCCGACTCGCTGGCTGAACAACTGCGCCCCCAGGGCCCGCGCGCGATCGACAGTGGCCGCAGCATCATCCACCATCAGCCCCAGTGCATAGGCCGACGTGCCATGTGTGAGATAGGCCGAATGCGCCAGCCCCTCGCGTTCGGTATTGATGACGATATTGATCTCGCCCTGCGTAAACCGCTCCACCGCCTTGCTCTTGTGCCGCCCGGTCAGCCGAAAGCCGAGCCGGCGCAGATGGCCCGCCAGTGCCTGTGCTTCGGCCTCGTCGGCCGCGAATTCCACAAAGGCCACGCCCTGCACATCGACGCGCGGCGGCAGCACGGGCACATCGATGGCAATGTCGGGCTCGCTGTTGCGCACCTGGTCCATCAGATAGACCAGCGAGCGATGGCCATCCGCCGCAATGGTGCGCGGCGAGCCGGAGCGGAACTGGTCGTTGAAGATTTCCAGCGAAATCGGACCATTATAGCCGGTAGCCGCCACCGCCCGCATGAAGTCGGTGACGTCGAGGTCACCCTCACCCGGCATATTGCGGAAATGGCGGCTCCAATAGAGCAGGTCCATATCGATGCGGGGCGCATCGGCCAGTTGCACGATGAAGATCTTGTCGCCGGGAATGGCGCGGATCGAATTGGGATCGATTCCCCGCGCCAGCGTGTGAAAACTGTCGACAATGATGCCGATATTGGCGTGATCCGCCCGCCGCACGATCTCCCAGGCGTCCCGGTGGTCATTGACATGCCGGCCCCAGGCCAGCGCCTCATAGCCGACGCGGAGGTTGCGCCTGGCGGCCCGCTCACCCAGTTCCCGCAGGTCGGCGGCCGCCCGGTCAATCCCGCCCAGCGCCAGCGGCGACACGCTGGAACAGACCAGCATAAGCTCGGTCCCCAATTCCCCCATCAGGTCGAACTTGCGCTCCGCACGCTCGAAGGCCTGGCTGCGCTGTGGCTCCGGCAGCCCCTCGAAATCGCGGAATGGCTGGAACAGGGTAATGGTCAGCCCAAGATCGGCCACCATCTCCGCCACGTCGCGCGGCGAGCGGTCATAGGCCAGAAAGTCGTTCTCGAAAATCTCGACGCCATCGAAGCCCGCCGCCGCAATGGCTTCCAGCTTCTCTCGCAGATCGCCGCTGATCGACACGGTGGCTATCGAGGTTTTCAAGGCGAGTCCTCCTGTTCGCACAAAGAGTACGAACTAGTTAGTACATTTGCAAGGAGGAGGTCGGCGTGTGGATGCTGCGGGGTAAAGGTACCGAGAGACCTTGGTAATCGTTGCTGACACACCGCCAGAAGGTGATGATGCTCTCGTTGAACAACGTTCTGCCATTTCAATCAGAGGATTACTATGTGGATACTATCCAGCGGCAGTAAGGTCACATCGGACGCCATAAAAGAGTTCAACACTCAATCCGCGCGGACGACAGCAATCGTTGGAGCTGCAATTGTCGAAGACTGTTTGGGGCGTTTAGTTGGGCTTCGGTTCCCGGTTGAGGGAGAAGTTACTTCGAGCACCCTGAAATTGCTCCCATGTGCAACGCGCTCTTGCTCATAGAAAAGCATCTGTTCCAGACGGGTACTCCCGAGGCAAGCATCCCCGAAGAGGTTTCGAGTATGACGTGGATAGAAAATCTAGATGAGGAACTAGCCTCGCCGCGTCGGCGCTACTTCCTGAGTATCATGGTTTTACACGGCATCAATATGCACGTTCCGCACCCAGAGAACGACAAACCGCCGCTACCACGTCCCCTAATTTAGGCCGCGCCTACACCCCGCCCAGCTTCTCAGCCTTCACCACAAACCGCAGCACCATCTCCACGGTCTGCCGCCGCAGTGATTCCTGGTACGCGGCGCTCCCCACATCCTTGCCGAAAATCTTCGAAAACGTGGCCCGGTTGGACACGTTGAAGAAGCACAGCGCGCTGATCTGCCAGTGAATTTCCAGCGGGTCGAGCCCGGCGCGGAACACGCCATCGGCGAGGCCCTTGGCATAGATCGCCTCGATACTGCCGATGGCCGTAACGTTGAGGTCGCGGATCACCCCGCTGCGTTCGAGAAATTCGCCATGGTGGATATTCTCGATCATCACCATGCGGATGAATTCCTCATGCTGGTGATGGTGGTCGAAGGTGAATTCCACCAGGCGTTTCAGCGCATCCAGCGGCGGCAGGCCTTCGATATCGAGCTTGGCTTCGCCTTCGCGCACCTGGCGATAGGCGTTTTCGAGGGCGCTGACATAGAGCCCTTCCTTGCTGCCGAAATAATAATAGATCATCCGCTTGGACGAGCGCGTCTTGGCAGCGATTTCGTCGATCCGCGCGCCGGACAGCCCATTGAGCGCGAATTCCTGCGCCGCCACTTCGATGATGTTCTGTTTCGTGCCCTCAGGGTCCTGGACGCGCGAAGCTCCGTCCCGGGATTTGGTGCGGGATGTCGAAACTGGAGTACTCATGCCGTCGTCGCCTTCCTCGGCGGCAATTGACTAAACTAACCAGTTCGTACATTTTGCCGCAAATCGCCTTGCAGCATTTATCGGGTGCCGCGAGGGAAAGACAAGGCCGCCGCCGCTTTTCCAGCAGCAGGCGGCGCCAGGGAGACCCGCCTTGCCCATCGCCAGCAGCCAGTCCGCGCAGCCGCTTCGCGTCTCGGTCCTGCACAATCGCTTACCCCACGCCGATGGCATCACCATCGGGCTGGTGGGCCGGGGTATCGGCGCGTCGCTCTCGCCGCTGATGCACGAGCAGGAAGGGGCGCGACAGAGCCTCGACTACCGCTATCACCTGATCGATTTCGATCGCCTGGACCTCGACGATTCCCATTTGCCTCTGATACTCGCCGAGGCCCGCGACCTCGGCTTTGCGGGCCTCAACATCACCTATCCGTTCAAGCAGGCAATATTGCCGCTGCTTGAGGATCTCGCGCCGGATGCTGCCGCAATCGGCGCCGTCAACACCGTGGTCTTCGGCGACAGGCGCACCATTGGGCACAACACCGATTGCTGGGGCTTTGCCGAAAGCTTCCGGCGGGAATTGCCCGATGTGGCGCGGGGCAGGGTGCTGCAGATCGGTTCGGGCGGCGCCGGCGCTGCGGTGTCGCAGGCGCTGCTGCAATGCGGCGTGGAGCGGCTTGATATCTACGACACCGACGTCACCAGGGCAGAGGACACCGCAGCGCGGCTGCGACGCCTGCGCGGCGCCGATGTCCACGCGGTGGCCGATGTTGCCGCCGCTGCGATGGAGGCCGATGGCATCGTCAATGCCACCCCGGTCGGCATGGTCAGGCATCCCGGTCTACCTATCGCTGCGGCGCTGCTCGATAAACGGCACTGGGTAGCCGACGTGATTTATTTCCCGCTCGAAACCGAGCTGATTCGGCAGTCCCGCAGCCGCGGCTGCCGCGTGCTGCCCGGCGGCGGCATGGCGGTCTACCAGGCCGTGCGAGCGTTCGAGCTGTTCACCGGCCTGCAGCCCGATGCTCCCGCCATGGCCGCGACTTTTCGGGTCGCCGTGAAGGGATAGCCCCGGACCTAGATACGCCCCGTGCTCAGCACGTAATCCACCCCGCTCCGGATATGCCCCGTCAGTTTGTCGACGATCCCCCCGACATCGCGTCGCATGGCCAACTCGAACAGTGCCCGGTGGTCGTCCATCACCGCCGAGCCGCGGAAGCTGGCCGCCAGCATGTGGTAGCGGATGAAGCGGTCGAACACGGAGGCATGCAGGTCGAGCAGCGTGCGCGAGCCGCAGGCCGAGATCAGCGCATTGTGGAAGGCGAAGTCGTAGCGCACCCATTGGGCGGTGCGATCGATCTCGCCGGCCAGTAACTGCGCCTCGACCACCGACAGCTTGTGGTGTGCCGCCACGACGCGCCCTTCCCAGTCGAGATCGCCGGTCTGCAGCGACAGGCGGATGGCGTGGCTTTCCAGCAGCAGGCGCAGGTCAGCCACCTCGCGCAGATTGTCGGCCGTCGCGGGCGCTACCTCGAAGCCGCGCTGGCCCTCGGCTACCACCAGATGCTCGCTCGCCAGCCGGTTGAGGATTTCGCGCAGCGTGCTGACGCTGGCGCCATACTGGGTCTTGAGCGCGTCCAGCTTGAGTTTTATCCCCGGCTGCAAAATGCCCGCCACGATGTCATCCCGAATGTGCCGGAAGGCGATATCACCAACGCCTTCTTCCACGATCTGCTTGTCGTCCGCCACGCTGGCCTCCGTTGCTCAAGTCATTTAACCCGCGAAAGCGGCCAACGTCAAAGCAATAGAGAAATGTCATATAAAACAAAAAACACATGACAAATAGGAAATGCGCAGCTAATTTTCCATCGATCGGAAACGGCCATTGACTTGAACGAACTGTTTCGTACATTGTGCATCAGGACGGAAAACGACAGCGGCAGAGCTGTGCGTCCGGTGAGGAAGCCTGGATCACAGGCGACAATTGGGAGGATGACAATGCGTTTTGGATTTACGCGCCGCGCGGTGCTGCTCGGTAGCCTGATGCTGGCGGCTGCAATGCCCGCCATGGCTCAGGATAAGCCCGTGCTGCGGTTCTCGGCGGTGTTCTCGGCCGAAGATATCCGCGCCGAAATGATGGACCTGTTCGCCGGCCAGATCATCGAGGATTTCACTCTCGAACCCTACTACGGCGGCAACCTGTTCAAGCAGGGCACCGAGCTGGTGGCGCTGCAGCGCGGCAATCTTGAAATGGGCAATATCGCCCCGCAGGACGTCTCCAACCAGATTCCGGCCTGGTCGGTGCTGACTTCGGCCTATCTGTTCCGCGATGCGGCCCACCTGCGCACCTTCTTCGACAGCGACGTCGGCGCCGAGTTCAAGGCGATGGCCGAAGACCAGCTCGGCATCCACATTCTGGGGCCGACTTACTTCGGCGCCCGCCAGGTCGGCCTGCGCGGCGACAAGAAAATCATGACGCCCGCCGACATGGCCGGCATCAAGCTGCGCATGCCCGGCGGCGACGCCTGGCAGTTCCTGGGCGAGGCACTGGGCGCCAACCCCACGCCGATGGCCTATGCCGAGGTCTATACGGGCCTGCAGACGGGCGCCATCGACGGCCAGGACAATCCGCTCCCCAACGTCGAGAACATGAAGTTCTATGAAGTGATGGACCAGATCGTGCTGACCTCGCATCTGGTGGGCTATGACCTGCTGGTCATTTCGGGCGATGCCTGGAATGCGATGACACCTGAACAGCAGGAGAAGGTGCAGACCGCCGCGACGGCCGCTATCGACTTCAGCCAGCAGGCCCATCTCGACCGCGAAGCCGAGCTGCTGGAACAGTTCAAGACCGTCGGCCTCGACATCTACGAGCCGGACCTGGAAGCGTTCCGCAGCCATGCCCAGCAGATGTATCTGGACTCCGACCTGGCCAAGGACTGGCCGGAAGGCGTGATCGATCGCATCAACGCCCTCTAGACTGATCTTCGGGTGCGGCGGTACCGATACTCCGGTGCCGCCGCATCCGGCGAGACCTCCGCCTCGGAGACTGCTGATGAATTCCCGACTTGCCGGCCTCGGCGCGTGGTTGCATGCGCGCGCCGAAAACGTCCTCGCAGCCATGCTCGCCGTGATGTTCTCGGTGTTCATCCTGCAGATCGTCTTCCGCTACATCCTCAACTTTCCCATCGGCTGGACGCATGAAATCAGCGTCGTCATGTGGTTGTGGATGGTGCTGTTCGGCACCGCCTTCGTGGTGCGCGACAGCGAGGAAATCCGCTTCGACATCCTCTATTCGGCAGTCAGCGACCGCTGGCGGCGGGCCATGGTGGCGATCACCGCCATCACGCTCATCTTCTTCTTCGTCATCTCGCTGCCGGCGGTTATCGACTACGTGACGTTCATGAAGGTCGAGAAGACCGCCTATCTCAAGATCCGGTTCGACTGGCTCTATTCCATCTACGCCATCTTTGCGGTGGCAACGATCATCCGCCAGTTCTGGCTCGGCTGCCAGGCGATATGGGGCAGGGGTCCCGGCGCGTTCGATCCCACCAAGGCGAGCTCCGGCGTATGACCCTCTCTCTTGCTTTCACCCTCGCCCTCGGCCTGATCATCGTGCTGTCGGTGTTCGGCCTGCCCATGGGCCTCTCCATGATCTGCGCTTCTGTGCTCTACCTGCTGATGCGCGGGCAGGACATGGGGATCGTTGCCGAGCAGTTTCTCAACGGCATGTATTCCAACTACATCATGCTGGCCGTGCCGCTGTTCATCCTCGCCGCCGAGATCATGAATTCAGGCACCCTGTCCGAACGGTTGCTGAAGTGGTGCGACGCCGTGGTTGGCCGCTTCCGGGGCGGCCTGGCCCAGGTCAACATCCTGCAATCCATCGTCTTTGCCGGCATGTCCGGCTCGGCCATCGCCGATGCGGCCGGCTCGGGCAAGATGATGCAGCACATGATGACGCAGGATAACAAGTATACGCCCAGCTTCGCCGCCGCGCTGACCGCCGTCACCGCCGTGGTCGGGCCGATCATCCCGCCCTCCATTCCCATGGTGCTCTATGCGCTGGTCGCCGATGCCTCCATCGGCTACCTGTTCCTGGCTGGCGTTGTTCCGGGCCTGTTGATGGCTGGCGTCATGATGATCCAGGTGGCCGTCACCGCCCGCACGCGCAATTTCCCGGTCGAAAAGCCGGTGCCTTTGCGCCAGTTGCCCAAGATGACCTGGCAGGCGCTGCCGGTGCTCTTCATGCCGATCGTCTTGATGTATGGCATCTATGGCGGCATCACCACGCCGACCGAAGCGGCCGCCGTCGCCGCCTTCTACGCGCTGGTCGTCTCCATCGTGGTCTATCGCAGCGTCAACCTGCCCGACCTCTATGCGGCGCTGCTGACCAGCGCCAAGACCACCGCGTCCATCGGTATGCTGATCGCCGGCGCGCTGGTGTTCAACTACGTGGTCACCGTCGAGAACATCCCGCACAGCCTCAGCGCCGTCCTGCTCGCCTGGGATCTCAACCCGATCACCTTCCTGATCGCGGTCAACATCCTGCTGCTGATCCTGGGTTGCCTGCTCGAAGGTACCACCATCCTGCTGGTCATCGTGCCGGTGCTGATCCCCACCGCGCAGGCGCTGGGCATCGACATGGTGCATTTCGGCGTGGTCGTGGTGGTCAACATCATGCTCGGCCTGGTGACGCCGCCCTATGGCCTGCTGCTCTTCATCATGACGCGTATATCGGGCGCGCCGATGAAGGATATCGTCGCCGACGTCCTGCCCTTCCTGTTGGGCCTGATCGCGTCGCTGCTGCTCTTTACCTTCGTGCCCGACGTGGTGCTGTTTCTGCCCAGGATGTTCGGCTATGGCGGGGCTGGCCTATGAAACCGCTCTATGTCCTCAACGGCCCCAACCTCAACCGGCTCGGCAAGCGCGAGCCATCCATCTACGGCACCACGACGCTGGCGGAGGTGGAGCAGATTTGCCGCGCCGCCGCCGGCGACCGGCCCATCGCGTTCCACCAGACCAACAGCGAGGAAAAGCTGATCGACCTCGTCCACGAGGCCATCGACGAGGGCGCCGGGATCATCATAAACCCTGCCGCCTTCACCTTTACCTCGCTCGCCCTCCTCGATGCCCTCAAGATGTTCGAGGGCCCGGTGATCGAGTTCCACATCTCCAACATCCACCGGCGCGAGCCGATCTACCACCGCTCCTATGTCTCGATGCGCGCCGATGCCGTCATGGCCGGACTGGGCGCCGAAGGCTACGCCACGGCGGTTTCCGCCATTCTGACCATGCTGGCGCGCCGACCCTGATATGCAACGCCTGGGCCCGTCGCCGGAGGCCACAAAAGCGTAGTTTGTTCCCTTTTCTCTAAAATCGGGGTTGCACCAAAACCCCGGAATCTCTATCTGTCCGCGCAGTCGGGGCGTAGCGCAGCCTGGTAGCGCATTTGTCTGGGGGACAAAGGGTCGTCGGTTCAAATCCGGCCGCTCCGACCATTTTCACTCTTGTATTCGTTGCGTTGCGCCGGCATCGGCGCGGCGCTGCCAGTGTGGAGCCTTGCCGATGCCGCTGACGGCGCTTGAAGTCGAGCCCGCACTGTCAGCCTGGGCAGAGGTTGCAGGCGGCTCCGCCCGCCTTATCAACCATTCCGAGAACCAGACCTTCCAGCTCGATACACCGGGCCAGGGCAGCTTCACGCTCCGGGTGCATCGCGCCGGCTACCAGTCGCGGGGCTCTATCGAGAGCGAACTGGCCTGGCTGATGGCCCTGCGCCGCGATACCGCGCTCGCCATTCCCGAGCCGGTTCCTGGCCGCGACGGGCGCCTGTTGCAGCGCTTCGACAGCCCGCGCGGCGAGCGGATGGCCGTGCTGTTCCGCCATATTGCCGGCAGCGAGCCGCAGCCCGACAGCAATCTGGGCGAGCTGTTCGGCACGCTCGGCACCTATGCCGCTACCATGCACAACCATGCCACCACCTGGCAGCGTCCGCCCGGCTTCGAGCGGCAGGTCTGGCAGGCCGCGACCATTCTCGATTCCGACGGGCCCTGGGGCGACTGGCGCATGGCGCCGGGTGTCAACACCGACAACCGGCCCATTCTCGACCGGCTGGATTCAGCACTCTGGCTGCGCCTGGCCGCCTATGGTACCAGCCCCGACCGCTATGGGCTTGTCCATGCCGACATGCGGCTGGGCAATGTTCTGGTCGATGGCGACAACGTTACGCTGATCGATTTCGACGATTGCGGCTTCTGCTGGTTTACCTACGATTTCGCCGCAGCCATCTCCTTCCACGAGGCCAATCCGGCCGTTCCGGCGCTCAAGGCCGCGTGGCTGGAGGGCTACCAGTCGGTGCGCCGGCTCAGCGCCGATGACCTGGCGGCGATCGACGCCATGGTGATGCTGCGCCGCATGGCGCTGCTGGCCTGGATCGGCTCGCATGCCGAAACCAGCCTGGCCCGCCAGCACATGCAGGGCTTTGCCGATGGCACGGCGCAACTGGCCGAACGCTACCTGCGCGGCGCCCTCTGGCCGTAGACGGTCAGACCAGCATCTGCGCGCGGGGGGCACCGCGGCGGTCGTCATTGCCGATGGCGCTGGCTATCCCCCAGATCAGCCCGACCAGCAGGTACCAGTGGCGCCAGTGGTCGGAATCGATGATCGCCGACTCTCCCACCAGCATGGCGAAGGTCGCCACCAACGGGATCATCATGAGGCGGTAGGGGGAGGGGCGGGTGAGCGCCGCGATGCCGCGCCACAGGGTCAGGACGATCAGCAGGTAATAGAGCGCCCCGCCGCCCCAGCCATAGACATGCAGCACCGTGACATAGACATTGTGCGGCTCCTCGATGATGCGCAGGTTGTGGAACTCGCTCGGGCCAAGGCCCAGCGGATGATCGAGAGCCAGCTCGAACGCATAGCCCTGCCGGCCGAAGCGCCCGGTTTCCCCTGAATCGTAGTTCTGTCCGGCGGCGCGGGTCTCGAACAGGTCGGCCACCTGGGGGATGCTGAGCAGCCCCGCCAGCGCCACGACGAGCATTGCCGCGCCCACCAGCGACATGATCATGATGCGCACCTTGTCGCGTGCCGCCGCTTCCAGCCAGAAGCACAGCACCAGCACGATCAGCGACGACAGCGCGAAATGCCCCCATGCCGCGCGCGAAAAGCTGACGAATACCCCTACGAACAGCACCATGTAGATGATAGCGGCGACGACGGCCGTGCGCCCCGAAGCCAGCAATATGCGTTGCAGCGCATACATGGCCGGCAGCACCAGGAACGGACCGAAGACATTGGGGTCGTTGAACGCCGCCTTGGCCCGGCCGTAGCGCAGGAAGATATCGGCACCCGGCATGATGCCGAGATAGGCCAGCGTGCCCACCAGCGCCGAGATCACCGCGATGGCCGTATAGGCATTCATGACGATCCGCATCCGCCGCTCGGTGGCCTCCGCCACGTAATTGGCGACGAAATAGCTGGTCAGCAGCAGGAAGATGGTGACGATGGAAAAGATCAGCGCGTTGCCGATCGGGGTGTAGCGCACCTGGAAACAGGCGATTAGTGCGAAAGGAACGAAGGCGAGCAGCAGCGCCAGCAGCCCGAAGGTGGACCGGTAGAGCCCGAGGCCGGCCACAAAGGCCAGTGGCAGCACGATGAGAAAGGTCAACTCGTACGGGGAGGGCTCGAACAGCACCAGCCCGCCGGTGAAGATCCATACCCCCACCATCACGTCGAGCAGGCGCATGGCACGCAGGCGAATGACGGCAAGGCCGAGTCCTCTGGACCCGGCCCCTGCATGGCCATCAAGGGTTCCGGCTGCGCTCAATAGGCGTTCTCGTTCTTGGCGACGAGCGACACCGGCGTCATCACCACGATGTAGAGGTCGAACAGGATCGACCAGTGCTCGATGTAATAGAGGTCGTGGTTCACCCGCTGCATGATCTTGTCGATCGTGTCGGTTTCCCCGCGCCAGCCGTTAACCTGCGCCCAGCCCGTCATGCCCGGCTTCACCCGATGGCGCGCGAAATAGCCTTCCACGGCTTCGTAATAGAGCTTGTTCTCGGCCTTGGCCTGCAAGGCATGCGGGCGAGGGCCGACGATGGACAATTCGCCCTTGAGTACGTTGAACAGTTGCGGCAGCTCGTCGATGGAAGTCTTGCGGATGAACCTGCCGACGCGCGTCACCCGCGGGTCGCCCTTGGTCACCAGCTTGGCCGCCCCGGCATCGAGCATATCGGTCCGCATCGAGCGGAACTTGTAGATCTTGATCAGCTCATTGTTGAAGCCGTGCCGGTTCTGCATGAAGAACACCGGCCCCTTGCTCTCGAGCTTGACCGCGATGGCGGCGGCCACCATCACCGGCGACAGCAGGATCAGCGCCGTCAGTGCCACCAGCTTGTCGAACACCCACTTGAACACCAGGTTCCAGTCCGAAATCGGCCGGTCGGCCATGTCGAACACAGCGATGTCCCCGACATAGGAATAAGCCTTGTTGGTGAATTTGAGCTTGCTCATATGCGCCGACAGCCGAATGTCCACCGGCAGCACCCACAGCTGGGTCAGCATGTCGAGCACCCGCTTTTCGGCCGAGAGCGGCATCGACACCATCACCAGGTCGACCGGCGTCCGCCGGGCGAATTCGATGAGGTCGGCCACCTTGCCCAGCTTGGCATACCCGGCCACCATATCGGGCGACCGGTCGTCGATGCGGTCGTCGAACAGGCCCAGCAGCCGGATATCGTTGCTGGCGCCGGCCTCGATTTGCGCGATCAGCGTCTCGGCATCCTTGCCGCCGCCCACGATCACGGTGCGGCGGCGCAGCCGTCCCGCGGCCGTCCAGTTTTGTACCAGAGCGCGCAGGCCGATGCGGAAGGCAACCAGCAGCGCGGCGCCGCCGAGAAACCAGCTGATCAGCCAGACGCGGGAAAACACGTCTCCCGCCTTGAAGAAGAAAATGCCCACTGTCACCGCGGTCATCACCAGCGTCCAGCCGATCAGCACCCTGCCGGTTTGATTGAACACGGTGCGGTAGGCCGCGATGCGATGGGTGCGGGCCGAATTGAACAGCACATTGGCCAATAGGCATGCGGCCAGGATGACGGGAACGTAGAAGGCCGGCTGCCCCGGCTCGACGTAATATTGGTAGATCCCGTAGCCCAGCGCGGCCAGCAGCACGGCTTCGACCACCTGGGCCAGCCCCACCACCACCGCCCCCGAAATGCTGCGTTCCGCCGGCGCGGCAATAATGGCCTCCGCCTGGTCGGAAAGCCGTCGCCCCGACTCGTCTGCCACGCTCTGCCTGGATGCGTGCTCCAGCACGGCCTGCTTGGGATCAACTCGATACATGGGACGCTACCAGGACGAAAATCTCGCCGGTATTGTCGCCGCAAGGCGTTTAAACTCGATGAAGCCGAACCCTCAAGCTCGCGCCAATACTGCCCGATAAAGCGCCTCGATGCCGTCGGTCATGGTGGCCAGCGAAAAGCGGCTTTCGATATGGGCAAGGCGCGCCGCCATCTCCGCCTGTGCCTCTGCGGGGTCGTCGATGGCCCGCTGCATCGCCGCGCCGAGCGCTACGGCATCCCCCGCCGGGAGCAGGCTGGTGGAGGTCGGGCCGAAAATCTCGGGAATACCGCCGACGCTGGTGGAAATCACCGGCAGCCGGGCGGCCGCGGCTTCCAGCACCACATAGGGCAGGGACTCGGCCAGCGAGGGCACCACCGCCACCCGTCCCCTGGCAAAGGTCGGCCGCGCCGGCTGCGCGCCGAGCATGGTCACGCGTTGGCTCAGCCCCAACCGCACGACCTGGTCTTTCAGTTCCGCCCGGCTGGGCCCGTCGCCCGCCATGACCAGCGTGGCCGGCTTGCCATCGGCCCGCTTCACCCCGGCCAGCGCGTCGGCCAGGATGTGAATGCCCTTGAGGTCGCGCAATTCGCCCACGAACACGAAGTCCGCCGCGTCATCGGCCGGCGGCACCGGCACGAATTCCTCGGGCGCCAGGCCATTGTGGATGACTTCGGCGGGGCAGGTGGGCTCGCCGACCAGCGCCGAATAGGTCGCCTGCGCATAGGCGCTTTCGAAAATGATCGCGCCCGTCCGGGCCATCAGCCACCGCTCCAGCCGGTGAAACAGCCGCCCGGATGTCGAGGCCCTGGAAAAATGCAGCACCCCGCCATGCGGCGTATAGAGCGCCACGGCCTTGCCGCCCCCCAGCAGCGCCAGGCGCGCATAGAAGCCGCCCTTGGCGCCATGTCCGTGCATCACGTCGATATTGAGCCTGCGGGCCAGCCTACGGACGGCGAAGGGCGTCCTGAGATCGCCGCCACCCAGCACGCGCGGCATGGCGAAGCGATGAATGCCGAGGCTGGCATGAGCCAGCAGTTCGGCCAGCTTGCCTTCGGTCTGCGCGTCATTGGCAAGGCTGTCGACCACCAGGCCCACATCATGGCCATTGGCAGCCAGCGCGCGGGTCAGGTCCGCGACATGCCGGAACAGCCCCCCGACCGGCGCGCGCATGACCTGCAGGATGCGCAGCTTGCCCCCGGCCATCGATCTGCTCCTGCTAGAACCAGCGTTCGAGAATGACGATGGTATCGCCCGGATAGATGGGGAAGTCGAGGTCCACTGTGCCCTTGACCATCTGGTCGCCCTGCCGGCGATAGACCACGGCGCGGCCGCGGTCGGCGGTGTCGGAGAATCCGCCCGACGTGCTGATGGCCGCCCTGACGGTCATGCCGTAGACATATTGGAACTGCCCGGCATTCTTGATTTCGCCCTGGATGAAGAATGGCCGGTATTCCGCCACTTCCACGGCCACGTCGGGGTTGCGCATATAGCCGTTCGCCAGCGCTGCGGCGAGCCGTCCGGCAGCGACATTGGTGGTTGTGCCCCGCACCTGCACCGGCCCCACCAGCGGAAACGCGATCGCGCCGCTGTCGTCGATCCGGTATGTGTCACTCAATTCCGTGTCGCCATACACCGTGACCCGCACCGCATCCCCGGTATCGAGCTGATAGGGGCCCTTGGTCTCGACCAGGTATGTCGCCGGGCGCGTGGAGGCGCAGGCTGCCAGCGGCAGCATCAGCGCGATCGTGAGAATGGGCAGCCAGCGCATGAGAATCCCAGGCAATTAAGCTGCGCCAATGTCACGCCGTCGTGGTTAACAAAGTCCTTCCGCCAACACCGTATTCTTGCGATCTGCAAATGGGTTAACGGATTGATTACCACGTCGAGGCGATAAACCGGACCACAGGACGAGGGATGGCAATGGCGTTTGAGTCGCAGATGGCGCGCGACGCTCGGATCGATGTCAGCGCGGTTATTGGCGCTGTGGTGCAGCGGCTGTCGCGCGTGGCCATTGTCACGGCGGGCCTGCTGGCCGTGACATTCGTGATCGTCATGTTCATGCCGCGCCTCTATGAATCGTCGGCTTCCATTCTGGTCGAGCCGCGCAGCAACATCTATTTCCGCGCCTCCAACGAGCAGGTGCCCAGCGCTTCGGGCGGCGATGCCAGCGTGGTGTCCAGCCAGATCGAACTCATCAAGTCGCGCGACACGCTGCTGCCGGTCATCGACGGGCTCGACCTGCGCTCGGTGCCTGAATTCAACGGCGCCGGCGGTGGCGGCTTTTCGCCCTTCGCCATCGTCTCGCAACTGCTCGGCCGCCGGTCGACGCCGGTCAGCGTCGATGAGGTCGTGCTCAACAACCTCTATGATCGCCTGACGGTCATCCAGGAGCGCGATTCGCGCATCATTTCTGTGCTGGTGCGCTCCACCAGCCCGCAACTGGCCGCCGATATTGCCAATGCCGTCGCCAATGCGCATGTGGCGCGCCGCGCCGAACTGTCGCTGTCCGATACCGCCGAGGCGTCCGGCTGGCTGGCCGACGAGATTGCCAAGCTGCGCGTTTCGGTCACCGCCGCCGAGACTGCCGTCGCCAATTTCAAGGTCGATAACGACCTCTTCATCGGCTCCAACAATACCAGCCTGGCCGATCAGCAGCTCTCCACCATCGCTACGCAGATCAGCGCTGCGCAGGAACGCAAGAATACCGCTCTGTCCCGCGCTGCCCTTATTCGCGGCATGATCGAGCAGGGCCAGCCCATCGATGGCGTCGCAGATGTCCGTGAGTCGGTGGTCATCCAGCAGCTCAGCCAGGAAAAGGCGCGTCTGCAGGGCGAAAAGGCCCAGCGTTCCGCCACCCTGCTCAGCAATCACCCCACCATCCTGGCGCTCACCGCCCAGATCGCCGAGCTGAACAACCAGATCACCCTCGAAGGCCGCCGCGTCGCCAATGCGCTCGAAGCCGAAGCGCAGATCGAGGCCGATCTCGAAGTGTCTTTGCGGGCCGACCTGGCCAATGCCAAGTCCTCCGCCTCCACCGCAACCCAGGATACCGTTACCCTCGATGGTCTCGAGCGCGAAGCCAAGGCGCAGCGCGACCTGCTCGAAGGTTACCTGCAGCGCTACAGCGAAGCCGTGTCGCGCACCGAGTCCAATTCGGCCTTGCCCGATGTCCGCGTCGTCAGCGTCGCCGCGCCATCCGTGTCGCCCGCCTCGCCCAAGACCCAGCTCATCCTGCTGGCCGTCGGCATTGTCGCGCTGGCGACGCAACTCGGCATCATCATCTTCGGCGAACTGATGTCCGGCCGCGCCATCGTGCCCGTCCAGCAGCCCGAACGTCTCCAGGATGAACTGGACGAGGTTCCCTTCATCGAGGCCGAACTCGAACCCGAACAGCGCTGGGAAGATCCAGCCGAACCGTTCGCCGCTATGGCGCTACCCGCCGAAGCGGCATCCGAACCGGAACTTGAACCCGAGCCCGAAACGGAACTTGAAGCCGAAGCAGCGCCGGCCGTCGTGACCGAGGACATTGCTGAGCGTCCAGAGGCCGATGCGGCTTCGGCCCGCTCCAACGTCGAGCGCTTCATCCAGGCGCTGACCGATGCGACCTATGTCGGCCATCCGGTCCCGGAGCCGGCATTTGCGCCCGTGCCTCCAGCCACGCCACCAGCCGAGCCGGCCCCGCTGCCGGAGGCGCCATCCCCCGAGCTTCCGAGCCTGGTTGCCCTCGCCGACCTGTCCTCCGACCTCGTCCTGGGCCGCACGCACCTGCTGATCCTGGCCGCGCATCGCAACAATGCCGATTGCGCCGCTCTCGCCGAAGAGCTCGTGGCCGGCGCCCTGGCGCGTGGCCTCAGCGTGGCGCTGGTCGATGCTGGCAGCGTGCAGCCGGGCGACGAGCCGGGCCTGTCCGACCTCAGCCTCGATACCGCCAGCTTCGGCGACGTGGTGCAGAAATCCGCCGACAACAGCTTTGCCGAAGTGTCCTGGGGGCAGGGGCGCATCATCGATGCCAGTTCCACCAAGCCCCTGACCCTGATCGAGGCCCTGGGGGACATCTACGAAGTGGTGGTGCTGATGACCGGGCGCGTCGGCAAGGCGTCCACCCTGTCGATGTTCGATGACCTGGATGGACGGCTGGTGCTGGTTGCCGGCGATGACGACGATCTGGCCGCTGTCGCGGGGATGCGCGAACATCTGCTGGCTGCCGGCTTCGAGCGCTGCGAGGTCGCGGCCGCGCCCACCCGCGTTGCGGCCTGATCCGGAGACGTGATGTCAGCCAGATATGCGGCCATCCGCGCCATGTTCGAGGCTCTGTGGCTGTCGCGGCTGCCCGGCCTGGTGCGGGCGCTGTCGTCGTCGCGCGGGGTGATCTTCACCCTGCATCGCGTACTGCCCGAAGAACCCGCCGATTTCTCGCCCAATGCGATCCTGCAGGTGCGGCCGGACTTTCTCGACTATGTCATCGAGCGGGTCCGCGACCTCGATCTCGACATCGTCAGCCTCGACGAAGCCCTCGAACGCCTCGCCGCGCCAACTTCCGGCCGCCGCTTCGTGGTGCTGACCTTCGACGATGCCTACAAGGACAACCTGCGCCACGCTCTGCCCGTCCTGCGCCGGCACGACGTCCCGTTCACGCTCTACGTGCCCACGGCCCTGGTCGATGGCGTCGGCGAACTGTGGTGGCAGGCCATCGAGGACATCATTGCCCGCCAGCAGGCCATCGCCATGACCTCGGGCGGCCAGATCGACTATGTCGATACCAGCACCACGGCGCAGAAGAACGAGGCCTTCAACACGCTCTACTGGCAGATGCGCAGGATGCCGGAAGCCGACCGCGTTAAGCTGATGCGCAGCTTCGCCACCGCCTATGGCTACGATCTCGACAAGCAATGCCGCGACCTGATCATGGATTGGCAGGAATTGCGCCTGTTCGCCGGCGACCCGCTCTGCACTATCGGCGCCCACACCGTGCATCACTACGAGCTGGCCAAGCTGCCCGCCGAACAGGCGCGCAACGAAATGGCTCAGTCCGCCGATATTCTCCTGGCCCAGTTCGGCCAGCGCCCGGCGCATTTCTCCTACCCGCTTGGCGGCCCGCTCTCCGCCGGCCAGCGCGAATTCGACCTCGCCCGCGAACTCGGCTTCAAATCCGCCGTCACCACCCGCCCCGGCGGTCTCTACGCCCGCCATGCCAAGGTCCCACACGCTTTGCCGCGTATTTCCTTAAACGGATACTTCCAGTCCCGACGCTATGTCGATGTTTTCGCTACCGGAGCAATCTTCTCCGCTATGGGCAAATTGACTGGATAAAGTGCCACGCCCTCGTGGTTCGAGGGTCGCTGCGCTCCCGCCTCACCATGAGGGCTACTGCTGGCGCGGTGTTCCAGTAGCCCTCATGGTGAGGTGCGCTTCTTCAGCGCCTCGAACCACGAGGGCGTGCCCCTAAGCGTCCGGCTTCGCCATCCACCTGATGATCCACATCGCCGGGTACAGCCACCCCATGCCCGCCACGATGAAATAGGGCATCAGGATCCAGATCGGCAGGCCGGGCGGAAACGCCAGGTAGACCGAGGTAAAGATCGACAGCCACGCCACGATGGAGCCGAGGATCAGCAGGATTCCGAGTGCTTTGCGGTTACGCTGGGTCATGTGCGGCATCGCGCCTATTGCAGGGAGGTCTCGCCGGGCATACCACTCCCGCGCATCCACCGACACCGGGAAACCGCCGTGAAAACAGTCCAAAATGCCGCACTGAGCCAGACCACCATTGCCGGCGACCGCCTGCGTCCGGTGCGTATCTGGCTCTATGCTATCGCGCTCATGGTGCTGTGCATGGTCATGGTCGGTGGCATGACGCGGCTGACCGGTTCGGGCCTCTCCATCACCACCTGGCGCCCGATTTCCGGCATCATTCCGCCCCTCAACGAAGCCGACTGGCTGGCCGAATTCGCCGGCTACAAGCTGATCCCGCAATATGACGTCTACAATCACTGGATGACCCTGGAGGACTTCAAGGGCATTTTCTGGTGGGAGTGGATGCACCGATTCCTCGGCCGCATGATCGGCTTCGCCTTCGCCATTCCCTTCGTGGTCTTTCTGCTGCAAAAGCGCCTGACCCGCGACATGGCCGTGCCGCTGGCCTGCCTGTTCCTGCTCGGCGGCTTCCAGGGCTTTCTGGGCTGGTGGATGGTCTCTTCGGGCCTGACCGAACTGACCTCAGTGTCGCAATACCGCCTCGCCACGCACCTCACCGCCGCCCTGTTGCTGCTGCTGGCCCTGGTCTGGGTTGCCCGCCGCATGCGGCCGCAACCCACCGAGGGCACAGTCACCCGCTTCAACGTGGTCTCCATCGCCCTGTTGCTCGTGCTTCTGGTGATCCAGATCGCCGCCGGCGGCTTCGTGGCCGGCATCGACGCCGGCATGGGCTACAACACCTGGCCGCTGATGGAAGGCAAATTCATCCCCGATGGCCTGGGCGCCTACGAACCGGGCTGGCGCGCCATGTTCGAGCATGGCCTGACCGTGCAGTTCAACCACCGCATGCTGGCCTATTTCATTACGGCCGTGATCGCCGTCCTGCTGTTCCTGCAGGCCCGCAGGGCAGGGCTGGGCGGTGTGCATCGCTGGCTGGTCCTCATCGCTATCCTGGTGCTGGGGCAGGTGGGGCTGGGCATCGCCACGCTGCTCTCCATGGTGCAGATCGACCTGGCCGTCAGCCACCAGGGCCTGGCCTTCATCCTCGCTTCCAGCGTCTGCGCCTATCTCGCCGACCTCACCAAGACACATTCACTGGGCACGGCGCGGTAATATAATACCGCATCCGTAAGCCATTGAAATACAACGTTCTTTTAAAGGTGCTTGACCCATATCGAATCCTGCTCTAGTGGAGCGGCCGAACGGGCTGCTTTCCTCCTTGGATGAAGGCTTCAAGCCCCAGGAAATCTAGGGAATTCTAGCATGAGCACTTACTCGGCAAAACCGAGCGAGATTGAAAAGAAGTGGATACTGATCGACGCCGATGGCCTCGTGGTGGGCCGCGTCGCTTCGATCATCGCTTCGCGTCTGCGCGGCAAGCACAAGCCGACCTTCACCCCGCACATGGACATGGGCGACAACATCGTTGTCATCAATGCCGACAAGGTGAAGCTCACCGGCCGTAAGCTGGACCAGCACAAGTTCTACTGGCACACCGGCTTCCCCGGCGGCATCAAGGACCGGTCTGCCCGTCAGATCCTGGAGGGCCGTTTCCCCGAGCGCGTGCTCGAGAACGCCGTCCGCCGCATGATGCCGGGCGGCCCGCTGACCCGCGCCCAGCTCAAGAACCTCCGCGTCTACTCGGGCGCCGAGCATCCCCACGAAGCGCAGAACCCGGCCAAGCTGGACGTCGCTGCGATGAACTCCAAGAATGCGCGGGTGAAGTAATATGGCCGAAACCATCAACTCCCTCGAAGACCTGGGCACCACCACCGTCGCTCCGGCCGTCAACACCGCTCCGGTGCACGAGCAGAAGCTCGACGCCCAGGGCCGTGCCTATGCTACCGGCAAGCGCAAGAACGCCGTCGCCCGCGTCTGGATCAAGCCGGGCAAGGGCAAGGTCGTCGTCAACGGTCGTGAATTCGCCACCTACTTCGCGCGCCCCGTTCTGCAGCTCATCGTCAAGCAGCCGATCGTCGCCACCGAGCGCACCGACCAGTATGACGTCGTCGTTACCGTCGCTGGTGGTGGCCTGTCCGGTCAGGCCGGTGCCGTGCGTCACGGCATCTCCAAGGCTCTGAACTATTTCGAGCCGGCCCTGCGCCCCATCCTCAAGAAGGGCGGCTTCCTGACCCGCGACAGCCGCGTCGTCGAACGCAAGAAGTACGGCAAGGCCAAGGCCCGTCGTTCGTTCCAGTTCTCCAAGCGCTAAGCTTCGGATCGATTTGCAAAGGGCCGGGAAACCGGCCCTTTTCTGTTCTGATCGCGCCAAGCCGCCGGCCGTCACCCTCGGGCACTTGCGGAGCGCTCAGTAAGTACAGTGCCCTCGGGTCAGGCCCGAGGGTGACGATCCAGTTATGCGTGGTCTTCCAACGAGCGATCGCCGCCTATAAGTGGCCAGCTTCCGGATGCGTCCCATGCAGACCCTCGTCACCCGTTTCCATCTCCTGCTGCTGACGGTCACGCTGGCCATATCAGGCGTAGGGGCCCTCCGCATTCCGGATGACTTCATCTATCTCGCCCACTGGTCCGGCAATACCGCCGACTGGCTCTGGCCGCGCGAAACCATCTTCGTCGCGCCTGTCGCCCAGCTCCTGCTCATGGCCACCTTCTTCCTGCTCGGGCGCCTGCTGACCAAAAACCACTACGCCAAGTCCCAGCACATCCTCGATCCGGCTTTGACCGCGCTGATGAGCGTGGTGGCCGCAACCCAGCTCGGCCTGCTGCTGGCGGGCATAGGCTCCGATCTCGATTTCATCCGCGTCACCGCCTTTGCCCTTGGCGTGGTGCTGGTCGTGCTCGGCATCATCCTCTTCGAGGCCGAGCGGCACACCTATGCCGGCTTGCGGATGCCCTGGCCTCTGCGCTCCGACCGCGCCTGGCGCATAGTCCATCGCGTCACGGGCCTGGCCTATGGCCTGGCCGGCCTTGCCCTGCTGGCGCTGGCCTGGTTCGATACCGGGCTCGCCACGCGCGTCCTGGGCTTCGCCGCAGCGCTGCTGTTGCCCGCTCTCGTCGCCGGACTCGCCACGCTGCTTTTCGACCGAAGCTGACCGATCCGCATAGCCATTGCCGCGAATGGCTTCGCCTCGGCAGGAATTTTTCCGGCCCGGCGCGGAATCGAAAAGCCTTGCGCAGCAAATTATCGTTCAAACGAGTAGAATCGTGCTTAATTTCGAGGCGTGCAGCCCAATTGTTGGGCGGGCGTCTCGGCTAATTGCAGGTCAACACATGTCACCCACCACTGTTTCTGCTGCTCGGGCGCCACGCGCACCGAAGCCGCTTTATCGCTCGTTCGGCTTCCAGGTCCTGGCAGCCATGGTCATCGGCCTCATCCTGGGCTACATCGCCCGCCAGATGGGTCCTGACGCCGCTGGCGGCGCCAACTGGCTGGTCCAGACCCTCTCCACCGTCGGCTCCGCCTTCGTGTCGCTGCTGCGCGCTCTGGTGCCGGTGCTGGTCTTCACCGCCATCGTGGCCTCGATCGCCAATCTCCGCGAACTCCAGAACGCGGCCAAGCTGGTCTGGCAGACCCTGCTCTGGTTCGCCATCACCGCGCTCATCGCCGTGGCCATCGGTATTGCCCTCGGCCTCATCATCCAGCCGGGTCTCAATACCGCCGTCGCCGAAACCGCGGCCCGCGCCCCTTCGTCGTCGGGTTCCTGGCTCGATTTCCTCAAGGGCCTGATCCCCGCCAACATCTTCGGCCTCCAGGCATCGACCCGCGTCACCGATAGCGGCGCCAGCACCAGCCTCAACTTCAACGTGCTGCAGATCCTGGTGATCTCCATCGTGGTCGGCATTGCCGCCCTCAAGGTCGGCCCCGCCGCCGATACGTTCCTGGCCTTCAACCGCTCCTTCCTCAAGATCGTCCACAAGATCCTGTGGTGGGTCATTCGCCTCACGCCCATCGGCACCATCGGCCTGCTCGGCAATGCCGTGGCCGTCTATGGCTGGGATGCCCTGGCCCAGCTCGGCTGGTACTCGGCGGCCATCTATATCGGCCTGGCTTTGGTTCTCTTCGTGGTCTATCCGGTGCTGCTGCAGAGCAATGGGCTCAATCCCATCCGCTACTTCCAGAGCGCCTGGCCGGCCATCCAGCTCGCCTTCGTCTCGCGGAGCTCCATCGGCACCCTGCCGGTCACCGAGCGTATCACGGAGAAGAACCTGGGCGTGCCGCGTGAATATGCCGCCTTCGCCGTGCCGCTCGGCGCCACCACCAAGATGGACGGTTGCGCCGCCATCTACCCGGCGATCTCGGCCATCTTCGTGGCTCAGTTCTTCGGCGTGCCGCTCGGCATCGAGCACTACCTGCTGATCGCCTTCGTGTCGGTCATCGGTTCGTCCGCCACTGCGGGTCTCACCGGCGCCACCGTCATGCTGACGCTGACGCTCTCCACCCTCGGCCTGCCGCTCGAAGGCGTCGGCCTGCTGCTCGCCGTCGATCCGATCCTCGACATGGGCCGCACCGCCGTCAACGTGGCCGGCCAGGCGCTGATCCCGACCATCGTCGCCAAGCGCCAGGGCATTCTCGACCAGTCCGTCTACGACGCCGGCGAAAGCATCGACTCGCTCGACATCGCCGATGCGGTTCCGGCCGAATAGGGCAGGGCCCATCGCCAAGACGAAAAGGGGAGGCGAAAGCCTCCCCTTTTGTTTGCCCCGGCAGCGGCTGAAGGCTCATGCCACGCCCTGTCAGCAGCGCGTGGCACGACATCCGGGCAACTGAACCCGGAGAGATTCCATGCTGGACCATGTCGGCCTTCGCACCACGCAATTCGATAACCTGATGGCCTTCTACAAGGCGGTACTAGCACCGCTTGGCTATTCCGTGATGATGGAATATCCCGGCGCCGCCGGCCTGGGCCGCGCCTATCCCGATTTCTGGATCGGCGCCGACGACAAGGGCAGCTCCAACCTCCACCTGGCCTTCAAGACCGATGACCGCAAGGCAGTGGACGCCTTCCACGCCGCCGCCCTCACCCATGGCGGCAAGGACAACGGCGCCCCCGGCCTGCGCGACTACACGCCGACCTACTACGCCGCCTTCGTCATCGATCCTGACGGCAACAATCTCGAAGTGGTCTGCAACGACGAATAGGATTGGAGGCACGCCCTCGTGGTTCGAGGCTCGCGAAGAGCTCGCACCTCACCATGAGGGCTACTCTTGATGCGGTGTACCAGTAGCCCTCATGGTGAGGCGGGAGCGCAGCGACCCTCGAACCACGAGGGCGTGCCTCCAATAGGTCTCACCCCACCAGCTTCAGCGCCGGCTTCTTCGTCTTCCGCGCCTTCTTCGCCTTGGGCATGCGGGGCACGTAATTGCTCATCACCCGCTCGATCACCTTGATCGCCTTTTCCGCCCCGTCCTCGGCATGCAGCTTCTCGGCCACATCGGCGGCATTGCGGCGATAATCCTCGTTGGTGGAAAGGTCCGCCAGCGCCCCGGCCAGGATTTCCGAGGTCAGCTTGCGCAGGCGCACCGGCTTGGGTCCGCAGCCCAGCTCATAGACGCGGCGGCCCCAATAGGGCTGGTCCACCGTCTGCGGCACCACGAATGTCGGCCGGCCCAGATGCAGCCCCGCCGATGTCGTGCCCGCGCCGCCATGATGGACCACGGCCGAGACATATTTGAACAGCTTGTCGTGCGGCGCCTTCTCGATGGCAAAGATGCTGTCGGGCAGATCCTGCGGATTGATGCCGCCCCAGCCGCGGGCCACCACGGCGCGGCCACCCCACATGGCCACGGCTTCCTTCAAAATCTTGGTATTGCGCTCCGCCCCGAACGGCATCGAGCCGAACCCGATATAAACCGGCGCCTCGCCCTCGGAGAGGAATTGCTGGAATTCGGCCGACGGCTGCCAGTCGCTCCGGTCATGCAATTGCCAATAGCCTGTCACCAGCGCGCTTTTCGGCCAGTCGCGCGGCCGCGGCGACACGATCGGCGAATACGCATAGAGCGTCGTCAGCGATGTGCCATCGGTATTGCGGAAGAAGCCGCCCTTCTTGCGCGCATCCAGCCCCATCAGCTCGCGGCGCAGCTTGTTGCGCGGCAGGTTGTAATAGATTTGCTGCACGGTCATCGCCGTATAGGTCAGCTTGTTGAAGGCCGGGCCGAAATCGGCGCCGTAATAGATGCAGAGCGGGAATTCGCTGGTCGAGTTCAGCGGCTGCAAGGCCACCATGATGGCCGGAATATGCAGCGCCTCGGCAATGTCGATGCCGAAGCTGGTATTCATGTTCAGGATCAGCATGTCGGCGCCCTGGCACATATGCCAGGCGTGGCGCGCCGCCGTATCGACAATCTGCTGGCCCTGCCGCAACAGGCTCGGCCCGTTGATGAGCATGGACTGGCTCATCGCATTCTCGAATCGCTGCTGCGTCAGGAACGACTGGATCGACGGGCCCAGCGTGTGGAACTCGATTCCATAGCCTTCCACCATGCCCTGGAACTCTTCGGAGGCCCCCAGGACAACCGAATATCCGCGCTCCTTGAGCGCAATCGCAAGGGCCAGATAGGGTTGAACGTCGCCTTGCGTGCCGATCGTGACAAGGGCAATGCGCTTCAAAGTCTTACCTCACCATATGCCGTCTGGAGCCGAAGGTTGGCGTCCCTCGGACCATTTACAATACCCTGTGGAGGATTTATGAACGGACTGTCGATAGCTGATTTCCTTACAAAAATCGCATCTGAAGGGCAAGGGACATGCAGTCTCTCTACACTGTTGCTGAGGTTGGAGCATTGCTCGCCGCGGGTGCAGTGGCTGCTTTTGCCTTCGCGGCGGCGGCAAACGCCCGCTAGCTCTTCCCGCATGGCCTTGCTGGGGCCGGGAAGAGCCGAACACGAGACAGACCCGAAACCGGGGTCACTTAACCCGTTCACAACCATAATTCCGCGATAATCACCGCCTCAATGAGAGGCGTGGCGCTCTGAGCGCGTCGCGGCCAGTTCAGGTCCTTGTTGGGACCGCCGAGGAAATCATGAGCGACGACTTCCACAAAATCCGCCGTCTTCCCCCTTACGTCTTTGCCCATATCGACCCGCTAAAGGCCAAGGCCCGCGCCGAAGGCGTCGATGTCATCGATCTGGGCATGGGCAATCCCGACATGCCCACGCCGGCCCACATCGTCGAAAAGCTGCAGGAAACGGTCAAGGACGGCCGCACCCACCGCTATTCCACCTCGCGCGGCATTCCCGGCCTGCGCAAGGCCCAGGCCAGCTATTACGGCCGCCGCTTCGGCGTGAAGCTCAATCCCGATACCCAGGTCGTGGCCACGCTCGGCTCCAAGGAAGGCTTCGCCAACATGGCCTCGGCCATCACCGCTCCAGGCGACGTGGTGCTGGTGCCCAACCCGACCTATCCCATCCATTCCTTCGGCTTCATCATGTCTGGCGGCGTCGTCCGCTCCATGCCCGCCGATCCGAATGAAGATTTCATGCGCTCGCTCGATCGCGCCGTGCGCCACTCGATCCCCAAGCCGATCGCGCTGGTGCTGAACTACCCGGCCAACCCGACCGCCTACACGGCCTCGCTCGATTTTTATACCGAGGTGGTCAAGTACTGCCGCGAGCACGACATCTTCATCCTCTCCGATCTCGCCTATTCCGAGATTTATTTCGACGAGAATGACCCGCCGCCCTCCGTTTTGCAGGTGCCCGGCGCCATGGATATCTCGGTGGAATTCACCTCCATGTCCAAGACCTATTCCATGCCCGGCTGGCGCGTCGGTTTTGCCGTCGGCAACGAGCGCCTGATCGCGGCTTTGGCCCGCGTCAAATCCTACCTCGACTACGGCGCCTTCACCCCCATCCAGGTCGCCGCCGCCGCCGCACTCAACGGCAGCGACGATGTCATCGACGAGGTCCGCAAGGTCTACAAGATGCGCCGCGACGTGATGGTCGAGAGCTTTGCACGCTCCGGCTGGGACATTCCCGTGCCAAAGGCCACCATGTTCGCCTGGGCCCCGATTCCGGCCCAGTTCGCCCATCTCGGCTCGCTCGAATTCGCCAAGCTCCTGATCAAGGAAACCGGCGTCGGCGTCGCCCCTGGCGTCGGCTTCGGCGAATATGGCGATCAGTATATCCGCCTCGCCTTCGTCGAAAACGAACAGCGCATCCGCCAGGCCGCCCGCAACATCAAGAAACTCCTCGGCTCCAAGACCGGCTCAGGGAACGTCGTGCCTCTGGTCGGGTAGGGCGTCATCCTCCGGCTTGATCGGTCGAGCGCTTATTAGAGCGCGATATCCTCGGCTCCTGCTCACCCTCCCCCTTGAGGGGAGGGTAGCGTCGCCTGGCCCGCAGGGCCTTGGCAGAGCTGGGGAGGGGGTGTCGAGGCTTGACGACTGTTATCGCACCGGTGTCTTTTCGCTTCAAATAAATACATGACAGGATAACTCATCTTTTGTATGGAGAGCCATCTCCATCCACTGAGTGCCGTCATGATCACCCGCCTGCTTGCCCTCGTCCTCCCCGTGGCCTTCACCGCCACCGCCGCTTTCGCCCAGGCCTTCCCCGTCACCGTCGACCATGCCTATGGCGCCACCATCATCGAGGCCGCGCCGCAGCGTGTCGTCACCTGGGGCTGGGGCACGCAGGATGCGGTGCTGGCGCTGGGCGTCGTGCCCGTCGGCATCCCGTCGATGACCTATGGTGGCGACGGGGAGGGCCTCCTGGCCTGGACCCGCGCGGCGATCGAGCAGAGCGGCCAGCCCATGCCGGAAATTCTCGGCGATGGCGCCGGCGCCCCGAATTTCGAAGCCATCGCCGCGCTCGACCCCGATGTCATCATCGCCGTCTATTCGGGTATTACCGAAGACGAATATGCGCGCCTGAGCCAGATCGCGCCCACCGTCGTCTTTCCCGAAATCCGCTGGACCGCCAGCTGGCAGGACGTGGTCCGCCTGACCGGCGAGGCCCTTGGCAAGCCCGGCGAGGCCACCCAGCTCATCGCCGATACCGAGCAGTTCATCGCCGATGAGGTTGCCAAATACCCCGCCATTGCCGGCAAGACCGTCATCAACTTCGTCGATAGCGGCGAAGGCTCCATCTCCATCCGCAAGGCCATCGATCCGCGCACCAAGCTCCTGCTGTCCTTCGGCCTGCTACCGGCGCCCGAACTCGACAACAGCGATCCCGCCGCGTTCAACTACCTGCTGAGCTACGAAAACCTCGCCTCACTCGATGCCGACATTCTCGTCGCCTTCATGGATAGTCCCGAAGCGGCCGAAGCGTTTTTCGCCCAACCCTTCGCTGCCCGCGCGCCGCAGGTCGAAAGGGGCGCCCTCGTGCTGGTCGATGGTGCCTCCACCACCATGGCCGTGGGCGGTGCGGTCACGCCGCTGTCCCTGCGCTGGGCCTTGCCCGACCTGGTGGCCGCCGTCGGCGCCGCTGCCGAAGCCGCCGAAAAGCCCTGATGTTCCAAATGCCTGGAAGACAATCATGAATCATCTCGTCAGATCCGTCATAGCCGCCGCCATCCTGGCAACCGCCGCTTTCGCCACATCAGTTCACGCCCAGACCTTCCCGGTCACGATTCCCCACGCCTTCGGCGAAACCACCATCCCCGCCAAGCCGCAGCGCATCGTCACCTGGGGCTGGGCCAGCCAGGATGCCGTGCTGGCCCTTGGCGAAATCCCGGTCGGCATTCCCCATTTCGCCTATGGCGGCGATGAAAACGGCGCCCTGGGCTGGGACAAGGACGCCGTGGCGGCCCTTGGCGGCACCTTCCCGACCATCCTGCCGGCCGGCAATGACGTGCCGATCGAGGCCGTCGCCGCCCTGCAACCCGACCTCATCATCGCCGTCTATTCCGGCATGACCGAGGACGAATACAACGTGCTGAGCGGCATCGCCCCGGTCGTCGTCTATCCCGAAGTGCCGTGGAGCACGTCGTGGCAGGAGGTGATCACCACTACGGGCAAGGCCATCGGCAAGCCTGCCGAAGCCGAGGCGCTGGTCGCCGACCTCGAACAGTTCATGGTCGCCGAAACCGCCAAATATCCCGAGGTCCAGGGCACCACCTTTGCCGGCATTGCCGAATATAATGGCGAAGTCGCCGTCTATGCCGGGCTCGACCCGCGCATGAGCTTCCTTGAGGATCTCGGCATGGTCCTCGCTCCCAGCGTCACCGAACTGGCCCAGGGTGAAAGCTTCTTCTATTCACTGAGCTACGAAACCTTCGACCGGCTCACCAGCGACATCCTGATCTCCTATTTCGAAACGCCGGAAACCGACGCCGCCTTCTTCGCCAATTCGCTCGTCGCCCTGCAGCTCCAGGTCAAATCCGGCGCCGTCGCCCACGTCGTCGGCGCCGAACTGATCAATTCAGTCTCCCCGCCCACCGCACTCTCGATCAAGTGGGGCTTTCCTCAATACATCAAGCTGATCGCCGACGCCGCCAGGGCCGCCGGAAAATAGCGGTTGGTAGGGGCAACCTGCTGCCAAACCGCCGATCTGTTCCTCCCCCTGCCAGGGGGAGGAACAGATCGGGTACTGCGATCTCTCCGCCATCGTATCAAACTCCTATTGACGGCTAGGCATATTCCTATGCACATGGCGCCACCATGAGTGATATTGCTTCCTTCCGCCAAGCCGTCGAAACCTTCATCTCCGCCCGTGGCTGGACGCCGACCCGGTTCGGCCGCACCGTCGCCGGCGATCCGCTCTTCGTCTTCGACTTGCGCGAGGGCCGCGAACCGCGCTCCGATACCCGCGCCCGCATTCTCAAGGCCATGGCCGATTTCGGTGATGGCGAAACCCAGGCGCCCCTGCGCGTCGGTGTTGCCGGTCTCGGCAATGTCGGCGCCACCCTGGTCCGCATCCTGCAAAAGGACGCCGCCGACCTCACGCGAAAACTGGGCCGCCAACTGGTGGTGACGGCCGTTGCCGCGCGCTCGCGTTCCCGCGACCGCGGCATTGATATTTCCGGGCTCGACTGGTTCGACGATCCGGTGGCCCTTGCCAAGTCCGACGGCATCGATCTGTTCGTCGAACTCATCGGCGGCGAAGACGGCCCGGCCCTTGCTGCCGTGAAAGCCGCCCTCGAAATCGGCCGCCCCGTCGTCACCGCCAACAAGGCGCTGCTCGCCAAGCACGGCGTCACGCTCGCCCGTCTCGCCGAGGAATCCGGTGCCCAGCTCGGCTTCGAGGCCGCCGTGGCCGGCGGCATCCCCGTCATCAAGACCCTGCGCGAGGGCCTGGGCTCGGCCCGCATCGCCAAGGTCTTCGGCATCATGAACGGCACCTGCAACTACATCCTCACCCGCATGGGCAACGAGGACATTTCCTTTGCCGACTGCCTCAAGGATGCACAGGCCCTCGGCTATGCCGAAGCCGACCCCACCTTCGACGTCGAAGGCTTCGACACCGCCCATAAGCTCTCCATCCTTGCCACGCTCTGCTTCGGCTACGAGATCGCGCCCGACGAGATCCGCGTCGAAGGCATTTCCCGCATCACCCAGCACGATATCAAGGTCGCCGCCGAGCTCGGCTACAAGATCAAGCTGCTGGGCATTGCCCAGCGCACCGATCAGGGCATCGAGCAGCGCGTACACCCGACCTTCGTGCCCAGGGCTTCGGCGATTGCCGGCGTCGATGGCGTGATGAATGCCGTGGCGCTCGAAACCGACCACGTGCATGAACTACTGCTGGCCGGCCCCGGCGCTGGCGGTCCGCCCACGGCCTCCTCGGTGCTGTCGGATATCCTCGATATCGCCCGCGGCACCCGCGTTCCCCCGCTCGGCGTGCCCAGCGACGAATTGCTGCCTTACAAGCAGGCGCCGCTGCGCGCTCACGATGGCGGCTACTATATCCGCCTCAACGCCAAGGATGTGCCCGGCGCTCTGGCGGCCATCGCTACCCGCATGGGCGAGCGCAGCATTTCCATCGATTCCGTCATCCAGCGGTCCGATTTGGGCGCCAAAGCCGTGGCGCCGGATGGCTCGCCCACCCGGACCGTGGTGATGATCACCCAGCAGACTTTGGAATCGTCCGTGCGTGAATCGCTTGCGCAGATCGCCGCCGACGGGTTTATCGTCGGTGAACCGCAATTGATCCGGATCGAAACGCTCTGATACCCCTCCGGGGCAAGCCGGGCTCCGGGAGGAAATATGAGATTATCGAAGGCCGAGGGCGAGAAAACCCCCGCCAACCTGCATCGCAGCCTGGCGCTGGAACTGGTGCGCGTTACCGAGCGCGCCGCCATCGCCGCTGCCGAATGGCGCGGCAAGGGCAATGAACAGGCGGCCGACGAAGCCGCAGTCCTCGCCATGAAGGCCGAACTCGACCGCGTCGCCATTTCCGGCCGCATCGTCATCGGCGAGGGCGAAGAAAACGAGTGCGATAACCTCTATATCGGCCAAGCCGTCGGGGCCGGGCAGGGGCCCGAGGTCGATATCGCCGTCGATCCGCTCGAGGGCGTCACTCTCTGCGCCAAGAACCAGCCGGATTCCATCGTCGTTCTGGCCATGGCCGAGCGCGGTGGCCTGCTCAACGTTGCCCGCAACGTCTATATGCACAAGATCGCCATCGGCGCCGAATACGCCCCCGGCACCGTGCATATCGACTGGACCGCCACCGAAAACGTCAAGGCATTGGCCAAGGCCAAGGGCGTGCCGCTGAGCGAAATCACCGCTATCGTGCTCGATCGCCCCCGCCACGCCGCCCTCATCGAGGAGTTGCGCACCACCGGCGTTGCCGTCAAGCTGATCAGCGACGGCGACATTGCCGGCGTCATGCACGCCGTCAACACCGAGGATACCGGCATCGACATCTATCTCGGCTCCGGCGGCGCCCCCGAAGGCGTCCTCGCGGCAGCGGCCCTGCGCTGCATCGGCGGCCAGATGCAGGGCAAGCTCATCCTCGATACCCCGCCCAAGCGCGAACGCGCCATCGCCATGGGCATCACCGATCCCAATCGCATCTACGACGTGTCAGAACTGGCCGCCGGCGACGTGCTCGTCGCCGCCACCGGCGTCACCGACGGCACCTTGCTCGAAGGCATCCGCCTCCGCCGCCGCTCCGTCGAAACCAGCACCATCGTCATGCGCAGCTGGAGCCAGACCGTCCGCTGGATCAAGGCGCAGCACGCGCGGTAGTGTCACGCCCTCGTGGTTCGAGGGTCGCGACGCTCCCGCCTCACCATGAGGGCTACTGGTAGCGCTGAGTTCAAAGTAGCCCTCATGGTGAGGTGCGCTTCTTCAGCGCCTCGAACCACCCTCATCCTGAGCCTGTCGAAGGAGGGCGTGGCACGGCCCTTCCCACCACTGCGTAAATCGCCTACCTCTCCCCCATGCTCGATGCGCCGCGCCCTTTCCTTGACGTCACCCGCTCGGTCACCGGCCGCGCCTGGATTGACCGGCTCGACGCGACGACCACCCGCACCGCCACCGCCATGTCCCAGCGCTCGGGCATTTCCGAAATCCTCTCTCGTATCATCGCCGCCCGCGGCGTGAGCATCGATGAAGCCGCCACCTGGCTCGAGCCCACCATTCGCGGCCTCATGCCCGATCCCTCGACTTTGATCGCCATGGATGGCTTGGCCGAGCGCCTCGCCAAAGCCATCACCGACAACGAAGCCATCGCCCTCTTCGGTGACTACGATGTTGACGGCGCCTGTTCCTGCGCCCTCATGGTCCGCTATCTCAGGCACTTCGGCATCGAGCCGCAGGTCCATATTCCCGACCGCATCTTCGAGGGCTACGGCCCCAATATCGCGGCCATGGACAAGCTGATCGATTCCGGGGCCAGCCTCATCATCACGCTCGATTGCGGCACCACCAGCGATGCTCCCATCGCCCATGCGCGCAGCCGGGGCGCCGACGTGCTGGTCATCGACCACCACCTGTCCGACCACGAACTCCCCGATGCCACCGCATTGGTCAATCCGAACCGGCCCGACGACATTTCCGGCCTCGGCTACCTCTGCGCTGCCGGCGTCACCTTCATGGTGCTGGTCGCCGTCAACCGCGCTTTGCGTAACCGCGGCGATACCGGTCTGCCCGATCTGCTGAAACTGCTCGACCTGGTCGCCCTCGCCACCATCTGTGATGTCGTCCCGCTCACCGGCCTCAACCGCGCCTTCGTCGTCCGCGGCCTCGAAGTCGCCCGCCGTGGCGACAACAAGGGCATCGCGGCTTTGGCGCTCGCCGCCCGGCTCAGCGGCCCGCTCAATCCCTACCATCTCGGCTTTCTCATCGGCCCGCGCATCAATGCCGGCGGCCGCATCGGCAATGCCGCCATGGGCACCGAACTGCTGACCGTGGACGATGAACACCACGCCCTCGCCATTGCCGCCCGGCTCGACGAGCTCAATTCGGAACGCCAGCGCATCGAGGTCGAGGCGGTGGAAGAAGCCGCCGCCGTCGCCGAAATGGAAATCGGCAGCGGTGAGGGACCGCCGGTCCTCGTTCTCGCCTCGGCCAATTGGCATCCCGGCGTGGCCGGCCTCATCGCCGCCCGCCTGCGCGAGCGATTCGAGCGGCCCACCTTCGCCATCGCCCTTGGCCCCGATGGCACCGGCACCGGCTCGGGCCGCTCCATGCCCGGCGTCGATCTCGGTCGCGCCGTTATCGAAGCCGTGGAGCTTGGCCTCGTCGCCAAGGGTGGCGGCCACGCTATGGCGGCCGGCGTCACGATTCTGCCGGGCCAGCTCGGCCCGTTCCGCTCCTTCCTCGCCGGGGCCCTCTCGGTCGATGTCGCCGCCGCCCGTGCTGCCACGGCTCTCTCCATCGACGCGGCTCTGACAGCGCGCGGCGCCAGCCTCGATCTGGTGCATGATCTGGAGCGGGCAGGGCCCTATGGATCAGGCAATCCCGGCCCGGTCTTCGCCTTTCCCGCCCATCGCGCCCGCTTTGCCCAGGTCGTCGGCAAGGGCGGCCATGTGAGCTTCACCCTCACCTCCGAGGACGGCGCCCGCCTTAAGGCCATCGCCTTCCGCGCTGCCAGCACCGCCATTGGCGATGCCCTGCTGCGCGATGGCGATTCGGCGTTCCACTTCGCCGGCGCACTCTCCATCGATCACTACCAGGGCCGCGAGCAGGTGCAGCTCCGCCTTACCGATCTGGCCCGCCCCAAGGGCTGACGAACCAGCTCGTGCCACCGAAAACTGCTGCTTGCATATCCTCTTATGGCGGATAAACTGGCTTCAGGCGTGGTCCGGAAGCACCGTTTTTGAGCTCAGGGACATGCCGCCAACGCTTGAATTGAGGCGGCGGAGCAAGCGTCGCCGCCAGGTTTAATAAATTTGGACGAAGCGGCCCAATGACGAAGTCCGTAGTAGAGAATACCAGTACCGGCGCAACGCCGTGGACCAGTTTTGCCTCCTGGGTAGTCGAACGTATCGGCGTCGCCCTGATTGGCAGGCCACAGCATGGCGCCCTCACAGTCATCTTCCCCAACGGTCGCACGCGCACCGTCGGCAATCCGTCGACCGGTGAACATGCCGTGCTGCGGCTCAACAATTTCCGCGTCCTGAGCGAGGCCATGCAGCGCGGTACGGTCGGCTTCGCCTCGGCCTATATGGCCGGCGATATCGAGGCCGACGACCTCACCGCCCTGTTCCGCTTCTTTCTGCAGAATCGCGACATGTTCGAGCACGCCAATCCCGGCTTCTTCCGCCGCGCCGCGACCGACCTGCATTACCACCTGTCGCGCCGCAACACGCTGGAAGGCTCCAAGAAGAACATCGCCGAGCACTACGATCTCGGCAACGACTTCTACGGCCAGTGGCTCGATCCCTCCATGACCTATTCCTCGGCGGTCTTCACCTCGGGCGACCAGAGTCTCGAGGAAGCCCAGCTCGCCAAATATCGCCGCGTCGCCGACATGGCCGGCGTCACCGAAGGCTCGTCGGTCCTCGAGATCGGCTGCGGCTGGGGCGGCTTCGCCGAAACCGTCGCCCGCGACTACAAGGCCCATCTGCGCGGCATCACCCTCTCGGCCGAGCAGCTCAAATTCGGCCTCGAACGCCTGGCCCGCCAGGGTCTCGATAAATTTGCCACCCTGGTTTTCGAGGATTATCGCCACACCGAAGGCCAGTTCGACCATATCGGCTCCATCGAGATGATCGAGGCGGTGGGCGAAGACAATTGGCCCAGTTATTTCCAGACCGTGCATGATCGCCTCAAGCCCGGCGGCACTGCCGCCATCCAGGCCATCACCATCCGCGAAGAGGATTTCGATGGCTATCGCAGCGGGCCCGATTTCATCCAGCGCTACATCTTCCCCGGCGGCATGCTGCTGACCAAGACGGTGATGAAGGATTTTGGCGACAAGTATAATCTGGTGCTGGAAAACGTCGAGACCTTCCGCCTCAGCTACGCCAAGACGCTCAAGCTCTGGCGCGAGCGCTTCCTCGAACGCTGGCCCATGATCGCCCCGCTCGGCTACGACGAAGAGTTCAAGCGCAAGTGGGTCTATTACCTCTCCTATTGCGAAGCCGGCTTCACCGAAGGCTCCATCGACGTCGGCATCTACCAATACCGCAAGCCGGCTTGACCGTCGCCCTGCAGCCCTGGCGTTAGGGAGTGTTGACCTGGAGCGCAGTCTTACCCTCTCCCCTCGTGGGAGAGGGTGAAAATCCGCGTCCAGCGGATTTTCGGGTGAGGGGCCGCGCTCACCTATGCTTCAATGAAGGCGGGAAAACTCGGCGCCCCTCATCCGCCCGGAGCCTGCCTTCGGGCGCGAAGCGACCCGGAGGGGCACCTTCTCCCACGAAGGGAGAAGGGAAAGCCCAGACATCCAAAATAAACATCCCCTTGGTGAGCCAGTCGTCTCACAAAGGGGCAGCACTCGCTCTCCCGTGCTAAACATGACTTGACCATTCAACTTACCTCCCTTACGAACCGGCCAAGTTTCATCCACCAGCGCATGAGCCGAAAATGCCGTCCAGGACCCTGCTTTCCCTCGCCGTCGCCGCCTTCGCCCTGAACCCCCTCATGGCCCATGCCGCGCCCTGGACCTACACCGACAGCACCGGCAACACGGTCACCCTCGATGAAGTCCCCACCCGCATCATCGCCAGCCAGGACGCTGCGGCCGGCCTCATCCCCCTCGGCATCCGCCCCGTCGCTATCTATGCCGATAGCCCGATCGCCGATGCCAAGGCCCTTCAGGGTCTCGATCTGACAGGCATCGAAATCATCGGCCAGGCCTGGGGCGAGGTGGATATCGAAAAGGCCGCCGCGCTCGATCCGCAGGTGGTCATTGCCGAATACTGGCCGCTCGACACCGCCTGGAGCGGCGGCGAGGCCGTGGTCAAGGCGCTGAGCCCGCTGGCCCCGATCACCGGCGTCACCCAGGGCGATTCCATCGTCACCCTGATCGAGGATTATGAAGCCCTGGCCACCAGCCTCGGTGCCGACCTGAGCAAGCCCGAAATTGCCGCCGACAAGGCCGCCTTCGAAGCCTCCAGGGCCGCATTCCAGGCCGCCACCGCTGCCAAGCCGAACCTCACCGCGCTGGCCGTCTGGGCCGGCACCGACGCCCTCTATGTCGCCGCCACCGGCGGCGCCGCCGAACTCATGGATTTCCACGCCTGGGGTCTCAACCTCATCGACCCCGAGGTCGCCGACGACCGCGGCTATTGGGAAACCCTCTCCTGGGAAAACACCGACAAGTACCAGCCCGACCTGATCCTGGTCGACAATCGCCAGGCCTCGACCCTGGAAACCGCCTTGGCCCAGCCGACCTGGACCCTGATGAAGGCTGCCGAGGCCGGCGCCGTCACCGAGTGGCCCGCCTTCTGGCTGCGCAACTACGGCGCTTATGCCAGCGAGCTCGACAAGGTCACAGCCGCCATCAACGCCGCCGACGAGAACCTCAGCGAATAGGCATGGCCGAGGCACCAGCCACCATCGTCACGACCAGGGGGGCCGCGCTCGCGCTCGGCCTCCTTTGCCTTGCCGTGGCCGTGCTGCTGGTCGCCTTCCTCTCCATCACCGTGGGCGCGCGCCCGATCACCCTCGAAGCCGTCTGGACGGCGCTGACCGCCTTCGATCCGGACTCGACCGATCACCGCATCATCTGGGAGCTGCGCCTGCCGCGCACCGTCATCGGCCTTGCCGTGGGCGCGGCGCTTGGCCTCTCCGGCGCGGTGTTGCAAGGCGCCACGCGTAATCCGCTGGCCGATCCATCCATCCTGGGCATCAATGCCGGCGCCGCGGTTTTTGTGGTTCTGGGCATCGCCGTCTTCGGCATCACCCAGCTCAGTGCCTATGTCTGGCTGGCCTTTATCGGCGCCGGCATCGCCATGCTCGTCGTCTACGCAGTGGCCTCGTTGGGTCGGGAAGGGGCCACCCCCGTCAAGCTGGCACTGGCCGGCGCCGCCATGACCGCCGCGATGCAGTCGGTCACCAACGCCATCCTGCTCACCAGCCCGCGCACCCTCGATGAAATCCGCTTCTGGCAGGTGGGGTCGCTGGTGGGCCGTGACATGGATATCTTCGTCCAGGTTGCCCCGTTTTTGGCCGTCGGCATCCTCCTGGCGCTAGCCTCCGGCCGCCTGCTCGACGGGCTCTCCATGGGCGAGGACGTGGCCCGCTCGCTGGGCCAGAATGTCGGCCGCTCGCGCGCCCTGGCCGGACTCGCCGCGGTGATCCTGGCTGGCGCGGCCACCGCCGCGGCCGGTCCCATCACCTTTGTCGGCCTCACGGTGCCGCATGTGGCGCGCGCCGTCACCGGCCCCAACTACCGCTGGATTTTGCCCTATTCCATGCTGCTGGCGCCCATCCTGCTGCTGGGTGCCGACGTCATCGGCCGCGTCATTGCCCCGCCCGGCGAGGTGCAGGTCGGTATTGTCACCGCCTTTGTCGGCGCGCCCTTCTTCATCGCGCTGGTCCGCCGTCGCAAGCTGGCGAGCCTGTGATGACCACTCTCGACGCCGCAGGCACCGTCCGCCATATCCGCCACCGCCTCGCCACCCGCCGGCGTCTGGTGACGCTGGGCCTGCTCGTCCTGCTGGTCCTGGCCTTTGCCCTGGCGCTCTATCTTGGCGACTACCCGGTGCCGCCATCCGAAGTGCTGCGCTCGCTGCTCTCGCCCTTGACCGGCCTGGTCGACAAGGGCGTCGATTTCATCGTCCTCAATGTCCGCCTGCCGCGCGCCACGCTGGCCGTGCTGACCGGGATTTCCTTCGCGCTCAGCGGAATCATTTTCCAGACGTTGCTGCGTAACCCCTTGGCCAGTCCCGATATTATCGGGATTTCGCATGGCGCCAGCGCCTCGGCTGTGTTCTGCATCATCGCGCTGGGCCTGTCGGGCATTTCGGTCTCGCTGGGCGCGCTGCTCGGCGCCGTCCTGACGGCCCTGGTCATCTACGGCCTGTCCTGGCGCGGCGGCGTCACCGCCTATCGCGTCGTGCTGATCGGCATCGGCATGGCCGCCATGATGTCGGCGATCATATCCTACCTGTTCACCCGCGCCCGCCTGTTCGAGGTGCAGCAGGCGCTGGGTTGGCTGATCGGCAGCCTCAACGCTTCGGGCAGCGACGATATCATCGGCATGGCCATCGCCCTGGCCCTGCTGCTGCCGCTGACTGCTTTGCTGGCCCGCGCGCTCGATGCCATGCAATTGGGCGACGACACCGCCACCGCCCTCGGTGCCCGCGTCGAAGCCGTGCGGCTTGGCCTCATGCTGGTCGGCGTCGCCTATGCGGCCTTCGCCACCGCTGCCGTCGGCCCGGTGACCTTCGTGGCCTTCGTCGCCGGTCCCATCGCGCGTAACCTGCTGGCCGGCAGCGGCAAGGGCTTCGTGCAGGCGGCACTGGTCGGCGCATTGGTCATGCTGGGCTCGGATTTGGTCGCCCAGCACGCTCTCCCGGCAGTACAATTGCCCGTCGGCGTCGTCACCGGCGTCTTCGGTGCCGGGTTCCTCCTCTGGCTGCTGGTCGTGTCCAACCGGGCCGGGAAGGTGAACTGATATGTCTGGAGACTGCCATGACCATTGACCACCAGCTTCTCGCCGCCGGCATCGATCTCGGCTATGGCGACCGCAAGGTCGTGGACGACCTCAGCCTCACCATTCCGCCCGGCAAGCTCACCGTCATCGTTGGCGCCAATGCCTGCGGCAAGTCCACCGTATTGCGCGGCCTGGCGCGCCTCCTGGCGCCCGCCCGCGGCGCCGTCTACCTCGATGGCAAGCCCATCCACCAGATGTCGACCCGCGAGGTCGCCACCATCCTTGGCGTGCTGCCGCAATCGCCCATCGCCCCCGATGCCATTGTCGTCGCCGATCTCGTCGGTCGTGGCCGCTATCCGCATCAGGGCTGGTTCCGCCGTTGGACCCCCGAGGACGATGCCGCCGTCGCCGAAGCCCTGCGTGCCACCGACACGCTCGATATTGCCGACCGCCCGGTCGATGAACTCTCCGGCGGCCAGCGCCAGCGCGTCTGGATCGCCATGGCCCTGGCCCAGCAAACCGATGTCCTGCTGCTCGACGAGCCCACCACCTTCCTCGACATCAACCACCAGGTCGAAGTCCTCGACCTGCTGACCGACCTGGTCAAGCACAACGGCCGCACCGTCGTCGTCGTCCTCCACGACCTCAACCTCGCCTGCCGCTACGCCGACCACATCGTGGCGATGAAAGCGGGCAGGCTGGTGGCGGAGGGGCGTCCGTCCGAGGTCATGACCGAAGCCGTCGTCGCGGATGTGTTCGGCATGGCGTCACGCGTGGTCATCGACCCCATCTCGGACACGCCGATGATCGTGCCGATCGGCCGCCACCATATCGGGGCAGGGGTCATCGCCTAGCCTGGGAGTGGCGCTCCTCGCCCCTTGTGGGAGAGGGCGGTTTTCCGCGTTCAGCGGAAAACCAGGTAAGGGGGTCTCTCCGCAAGGCCGGCAAACGCCATATTGCCGCTCGCTTCGGCTGCGTCGGTGGACCTCCCTAAATGATGTTCGCGCCCTCGATCGCCCGGCACACCGCTTCGGTCACCTCGCGTGTCGTGGCCTTCCCGCCGACGTCAGGCGTCAGCACGCCTTCGCCGGTGACGCGCTCCACCGCATTCATCAGGACCTTGGCCGCTTTGGTTTCGCCGAGATGCTCGAGCATCTGCACCGCCGTCCAGAAAGTGGCGACCGGATTGGCGATGCCCTTGCCGGTGATATCGAAGGCCGACCCGTGGATGGGCTCGAACATCGAGGGAAAGCGCCGTTCCGGATCGATATTGGCGGTTGGGGCAACGCCCAGGCTGCCGGCCAGCGCCCCCGCCAGGTCCGACAGGATATCGGCATGCAGGTTGGTGGCGACAATGGTGTCGAGGCTCTGCGGCTTGAGCGTCATGCGCACGGTCATCGCATCGACCAGCATCTTGTCCCAGGTGACGTCGGGGAATTCCCTCGATACCTCGGCGGCAATCTCGTCCCACATCACCATGCCGTGGCGCTGCGCATTGGACTTGGTGACGACCGTTAGCAGCTTGCGCGGCCGCGATTGGGCCGTGCGGAACGCGTAGCGCATGATGCGCGTCACGCCCACGCGGGTAAAGATGGCGACCTCGGTGCCCACTTCCTCCGGCAGGCCGCGATGCGCCCTTCCGCCATGGCCGGAATATTCGCCTTCGGAATTTTCCCGGATGATCACCCAGTCGAGATCGCCAGTCCCGACATTGGCCAGGGGTGACTTGATGCCCGGCAGGATGCGCGTTGGCCGCACATTGGCATACTGGTCAAAGCCCTGGCAGATCGGCAGCCGCAGGCCCCAGAGCGTGATGTGGTCCGGCACGTCGGGCGCGCCAACGGCTCCGAAGAAAATGGCATCGAACGGCTTGAGTGTCTCGATCCCGTCATCCGGCATCATCACGCCATGTCGCTTGTAGTAGTCCGAACCCCAGTCGAAGGTCTGGGCGTGGATTTTGAAATCGCCGGCGCGCTTCTCCAGGGCTTCGAGCACCTGCAGGCCGGCGGCGATGACTTCAGGGCCGATGCCGTCGGCCGGGATGGCGGCGATACGATATTCGCGCATGATGATGTCCGTATGAAGAAGGTGGGCGCGGCAACAGCGCCGCGCCCGGGGAGGTCAGTCTTTGGGCAGCGTGGCGATCAGGGCGCCCAGGCGCTCCAGCTCGCTCTTGAAGCGCTCGTCCAGCGCCGCGGGCGTCGCCATCTCGGCGGGCACCGGCGCGGTGCCGAGCCCGGCAAAGCGCTCGATCAGCGTCGGGTCGGTCAGGGCGACCTGCAATGCCGCCGACAGCTTCAGCCTGATATCTTCCGGGGTTCCGGCGGGTGCCCACAGGGCATGCCAGGCGGAAATCTCGAAGCCGTCGAGGCCGCTTTCGGCCAGGGTGGGCAGGTCAGGCAGCACGGCGATACGCTCGCGGGTGGTCACGGCATAGGGCTTGATTTCTCCGGCCTTGATCTGGGTAGTGGTATTGGTGGTCTGGTCGCACATCAGGTCGATGCGACCGCCGATCAGGTCGGTCATGGCCGGCCCCGAACCCTTGTAGGGCACGTTGGTCAGCGTGGTGCCGATGGCTTCCTGCAACAGCATGCCGCACAGGTGGGACACAGCGCCGACCCCGGCTGTGCCGAAGGTGACCTGATTGGCATCGTCCTTGAGATAGGCGAGCAGTTCGGTGATATCGGTCGGCGGCAGGTCCCTGCGACCGACGATGGTCATCGGCACCTCGGTAATCAGGCCTACCGATGTAAAATCGGCTGGAACATAGGGCAGGGCGGGATAGAGAGCGGAAAAGGTCGCCACGCCGATATGGTAGAGCAGCAGCGTATAGCCGTCGGGCTCTGCCTCGGCGACGGTGCCCGAGCCCAGCGAGCCGCCTGCGCCGCCTTGGTTTTGCACCAGCACCTGCTGGCCGAGTTCCTTGCCCAGCGCATCCGCCACCAGGCGCGCCACCGTATCGCTGGGACCACCAGCCGCAGCCGGCACCAGGATGGTGATCGGATGGTCGGGAAAGTCCTGCGCTGTCGCCAGCGTTGAAACGCTGAGGCCGGCCATCAGGGCCGCGACGGCCGCTATTTTGGTGATCATGGAAATCCTCCCTTGCAGCATGTTATGTATGTCATCTTGCATGCAAGCATGAATGTGTTGATGAACGCTACGGTTTGTCAACCGGAAATCGGCACGATAGGCTGGCGTCGTATTGCGGAGGGCATCATGCGTTCTATCCAACTTCGGTCCACGTCCACGCAGGAGAATGCGTCGCGCCTGTCCGCCGAGCCGGAGATCGAAGCGGACGATGGCAAGCAGAATCTGGTCGATCTGGCCTATGCCGAAATCAAGCGCGCCATCCTCGACAACGTCTTCCCCCCCGGGTTCCAGGCCGCCGAAGTCGACATAGCCAAGCGGCTGGAGATGAGCCGCACGCCGGTTCACGAAGCCATGGCGCGCCTGCAGGAAGAGGGGCTGGTCCGCATCCAGCCACGGCGCGGCATCCTGGTGCGCGGCCTGACCGCTGAAGATGTGCAGGAGATTTACGACGTCATTATCGCCCTCGAAGGGGCGGCCGCCGCTCGCCTGGCGCAACTTGGCGACGGGGAGCGACATAGACTGGTCGCGGCGCTTGAAGCGCAGACATCGGCCATGCAACTCGCGCTCGAAGGCGACCATCTCAAGCAATGGGCCGTGGCCGACGAAACCTTCCACGATCTTGTCGTGGCCAATTGCGGCAACCGGCGCCTGCAAAGGATCGTCGGCACTGTGAAGGACCAGTTGCACCGCGCGCGCATGTTCACGCTCAACCTGCGCCCGCTGCCTGTCACCTCGGGCCAGGAGCACCGCACGCTCATTGCCGCCATCGCGGCCGGCGACTCCGAAACCGCCAGCGTGGCTGCCCGCCTGCATCGCACCCACGCCCGCGACCAGTTGCTGCCGCTGATCGCCCGCCTCAACCTCAACAATCTCTAGCTTCGGAGGCGCATTGCCCGCAGCGGGCTGCGCAATCGAGTTCGGGTCCGCATAGGGTCGCCAACAGTCGGCTAGCCCTGGCGCGAGGAAGCTCCGCGTTCAACGGAATGCCGTCACATGCGGCAAATATTGGGAAGAGTTCCTGGTACGGCCACGGGGAATCGAACCCCGCTCTGCACCGTGAGAGGGTGCCGTCCTAACCGATAGACGATGGCCGCGGACCTGGAAACGTCTAGCTACTCTATGTCATTCCCGCCAAGGAGGGAATGGTACGCCCTAGGGGAGTCGAACCCCTCTCTGCACCGTGAAAGGGTGCCGTCCTAACCGATAGACGAAGGGCGCCTGAGCGCTGGTGGACCGTATAGTTGGGGGATGTCGGATGTGCAACCCCCTGTACGCCCAAAGCGGATTTTTTTAACAGCCCGAGAAGGTCACCGGCCGGCTGTAGCCGCGCGGCCGGTCGCGCACGTCGACATGGATGAAGCTCTTGCCCGGATAGCAGCCCAGCCCGCCCACGCTGCCGGTCTGCATGGCGAAGGCGATGAGCTGGCTCTTGTCGACGCCCGGAATGTAGAAATCGGCGGCCATGCACTTGGTATGGTAGGAGTTGTCCGCTCCGCCCGCCGCGCTGTTATGCTGGCCGTCGCGATAGCCCGAATTCATGATCACCTTGCGGCCGAAATGCCCCTCGAATTCCCAGATGAGGAAGCGCAGCTTGGGGGCAATGCACAGCGCATTGACCTCGCGGCTGGAGACGAAGGTGCCCCAGTCGCTGCGTTTGCCGGCATAGCCGGCGCCGCTCGAACTGGCGAACATCGCCATCGGGGCACAAGCTGCTAACGCCAGCGCGGTGACCAGCAGGGCGGCGATGGAACGGGTTTTGCTCTGCATGGCGGCTTCCGGAAACCGCCTGTTGCGTTGGTGCAACAGGCAATGGTCCATTCTGTGAAGCCGCTAAAATACGAGTCTTTTCGCTAACCCCGCGCTAAGCGCGACGGTTAGCGAAATGCTAACAGTACGCTAACCAAATGCTACCACTTGCCACTGTTCGCCATCGACAGCCACGGCTCCTGCGGCGGCAGCGATCCGTCCTGGATCAGCTCCACCGAAATGCCATCCGGCGAACGCACAAACGCCATATGCCCGTCGCGCGGCGGCCGGTTGATGGTGATCCCCATATCGCTAAGGTGCTGGCAGAGCTTGTAGATATCCTGCGTGCGATAGGCCAGGTGCCCGAAATTGCGCCCACCCGTATATTCCTCGGGGTCCCAGTTGTAAGTCAGCTCCACCTCGCCCCCGGCATCGCCCGGTGCGCGCAGGAAAATCAGCGTATAGCGACCTTTCTCGTTCTCGTTCCGCCGCACTTCCTCCAGCCCCAGGCCCTCGCAATAAAACCGCAGGCTGTCCTCGACATTGGTCACCCGGACCATGGTGTGCAGGTACTTCATGGCGCGCTTCTCCTTGGCGAAATCGTTGCAGATGGCCTAGCAAGCGCGCGTCCGCGCCGCAACCGGTGCAATTCGAAACAGACTCTTAACAATTGCCTTTGAATCGGACAGAGTGTCCCCCTGTCTTGTGGAGTACCTCGCGGCGGCGAGGCGAGTACGAAGGGCTTGGGGAGCATGGGGGCCAAGTTTACTGGCGATGGCGAAGAGGGCACGGGCCTGTCGAGCGAGACAGGGTCGTTTGCCCGCAATGACGCGCTGTCCCAGGATGGCGGGCGGGATGCCACGATCGAGGTTTCCGGCGCCATCAAGTGGTTCGATGCCGGCAAGGGCTTCGGCTTCATCGTGCCCGACAATGGCATGCCCGACGTGCTGCTGCATGTGACCTGCCTGCGCCGCGACGGTTACCAGACCGCCTATGAGGGCGCCCGCATCGTCGTCGAAGCGCTCAATCGCCCAGGGGGGCTGCAGGCTTTCCGCATCGTCTCGATGGACGAATCGACTGCCCGCCACCCAACCCAGATGCCGGCGCCCCGTACCCACGTCGTTGTGGAACCGACCTCGGGCATGGTTCGGCTGGAAGTGAAGTGGTTTAACCGCATCCGTGGCTTCGGCTTCCTGTCGGCCGGCGAGGGGACGCCCGATGTGTTCGTCCACATGGAAACCCTGCGCCGCTTCGGCATCACCGAATTGCGCCCCGGCCAGTATGTACTGGTGCGCTACGGCAATGGCCCCAAGGGCCTTATGGTCGCCGAAATCCGGCCTGATGGTTGGGGCGACGCACCGTCCTCGCACTAGGAAATCCGCTATGCAGATATTTGCCCAAGGCCTCGCCCCGGTGCTGCGCCGTGCCGTGGTGGCAATGGCGATTGGTGTCGTGGCGCTGCCGCTGGCCGCCTGCAGCGATGAGGGCAAGCTGGTGCTGCATTCCTCGACCGGCGATTACAGTTTCAACGTCGAAGTGGTCGATACGCCGGAAAGCCGGGCCCAGGGACTGATGTATCGCACCGAGCTGGCCGAGGATGCCGGCATGCTGTTCGACTTCAAGGAAGAACGCCCGGTATCGTTCTGGATGCGCAACACCTTCATCCCGCTCGACATGGTCTTTGTCGGCGCCGACGGGGTGGTGAAAACCATCCATGTCAACGCCCGCCCGCACGACATCACCTCCATTCCCTCGGAAGTGCCGGTACAGTTCGTGCTGGAAATCCCCGGCGGACGCTCGGTCAAGATCGGGCTGAAGCCCGGCGATACGATGGACCATGAGCGGGTCGGCGCCCAGACCAGGTGATTACAGGCGGTTGACGACCATGCAGTCGATCACCGCCCAGAGATGCAGGCTGGCGCCCGCCACCACGAAGACATGCCACAGGGCGTTCTGGAACTTGAGCCTTTCCCACAGGTGGAAAACGATCCCCAGTGAATAGGTGATCCCGCCCGCCAGCAGCAGCCACATGGTGGTGGCCGGCAGCGTCTGCGCCAGCGACTGGAACACCAGGACACCGCTCCAGCCGATCGCCAGGTAGAGCACGATGGCCAGCCGCCCGAAGCGCTCCGGCACGATCAGCTTGAGCGCCACCCCGATCAGCGACGCCCCCCAGACGAATGTGGTCATCAGCACACCAGTCGTGGTGCCGCCGATAACGGCCAGGAATGGCGTATAGGAGCCGGCGATGAACAGGAATATGGCGGCCTGGTCGAAGCGCGCCAGCAGCTTCTTGATCGGCGATACCGGCCACAGATTATAGGCCAGCGATACGCCCAGCACCGCCACCAGCGATCCGACATAGACCACCAGGGCCGGCGCAATCTCCGGCGCCGTCTCCACAATGGCATAGGCCAGCAGCACCGAGCCGGCTGCAATGGCGACGATCAGCCCCAGCACATGCACGATGCCGTCCACCACCAGTTCGGCAAGGGTGAACGGCCGCTGTTCGCGGCTCCACCATGAATATCTTGCCACTGGTTTCTGCACGTATCGTCCTCCGTTTGAACACCGACCCTGGCGCAGGGAAGTGACCAGATTATTGCGGCAAAGCGGTCATCGTGCGGCATCGTAAAGCCCCGCTCAACGCATCTGGTGAATAACCCGTTGCCCGGCAAGGCTCTTGCTTGACGGGTAACGCCAGTGTTACTACTGCATCGGCGAACCGCTATGGAACGCGCATGCCCCCTCTACCCGTCCTGATCGCCCTGGCCGACCCAACACGTTGCCGCATCATCGAAATCCTGCATGACGGTCCGCAGCCGGTGCATGTGCTCACGAGCCATTTCGCCATCAGTCGCCCTGCCATTTCGCGGCACCTGCGGGTGCTCAAGCAGGCTAAGCTGATCAGCGAGAAGAAATCAGGACGGGAAAACCGCTACGCGCTTCATGCCGGTCGCCTCAAGCCGGTACGTGACTGGCTCGATGCGGTCGCGCCGGCCGAAAAGGCCGTGCGCAAGCCGGAACCGGCAGCAAAGCCGGTGCCCATCGCAGCGCCCAGGCCCGCGCCTGTGGCCACGATGCCGAAGCCGGCCCGCGAAAAAGCCGTTTCGCAGATGGGCTTCGACTTCTAGCTCCGGTATTCCACGCCCAGTTCCTTGAGCGCTCGCCAGGCCACGCGGCAGGTCTGCGGGCGATGGCCCGGTGCATGCAGCAGGAACACGTCGGGAATCCCGGCAACCCTGGCCACTTCCAGCTTCGCCCCGGTATCGGAGACGTTGCGGATGATGCAGGGCAGGCTGGTTTTGCCGAAACTGATCAGGGCTTCGATATTGGTATTTCGACGGGGAGCTATCCTGCGTTCGAGCAGCAGGGCCGATTTGCCGGCATGGAGTTTGGACAGGTCGCGCATACGGTTAGCTACCGATAGCGGCATTGCCGAAACCTTAAGGTTCGCCGGTCACCACGCGACGCCGTTACCCGCGTCTCTACCCATCCGGTACACTTGTAAGGAAATTGGCGATCCCGGGAGGACTCGAACCTCCGACCAACAGCTTAGAAGGCTGCTGCTCTATCCAGCTGAGCTACGGGACCAGCGCAATGGCCCCATTTAACGCATTTTCGCGCAAAGGAAATGCCCTTGTGCGGCGCTATCGCACAACCTGGGCCGATGACGGCGAAGCCGGTGCCGTGGGGGCAGGGGGGCGAGCGGTGGTCCCGCGCACGATCATTTCCGAACTCAGCACCATATGCATTGGCACCCGGCTGCGGCGTTCCCCCTCGATCAGGTCGATCAGCGCGCCAGCAGCGATCCGCCCCAAAGCCGCGCGGGGCTGCCGCATGGTGGTGAGCGGAGGCCAGACATGCGCCGCCAGCACCAGGTCGTCGAACCCCACGACCGAGACGTCGCCGGGGCAGTCCAGCCCGTGCTGGCGCAAGCCGGAGATAAAGCCGATGGCGCTTTCGTCATTGGCCGCGAAAATCGCCGTCGGCCGGTCGGCAATGGCAATGAAACGCCCCGCCGCCGCCCGGCCGACCTCCATCTCGAACCCTCCGGGCAGCAGCCATTCGGGGCATATATCGAGGCCCGCCGCCTGCATGGCGCGGGCATATCCCTGTTCCCGCTCGCCAGTCAGCACATTGCCATCCGGCCCCCTGATGTGACCGATTCGGCGATGGCCGAGGTCGATGAGGTGGCGCGTGGCCCGTTCGGCGGCATAGCCATTGTCGGTCTTGACCGTATGGAAGGGCGCATTGGGGATTTCTTCGCAGGCCACGATCAGCGGGACCGGCGTGGGGTCACCGGTGAGCATCATCAGTTGTTCGAGGTCCACCGAGCCGTCGAGCAGCAGCAGGCCGTCGACGCGATTGGAGAGGAAATAGTCCCGCATGCGCAGGCCGGAATCCATGCGCGGAAAACGATTGGCCACCAGCACGCCATAGCCGCGCGATGCCGCCTCGCGCTCCACCGCATCGAGGATAACCGAGAAGAAGGAATTGCCGATATCGGGCAGCGCGACGAGGATCGTCCGGGCGGTTCGCTGGCGCAATGAGCGGGCCGACTGGTTGGGTGTGTAGCCGGTGACGCGAACGGCCTCGGAAATACGCGCGCGGGTTTGCTCGCTCACCCGTTCCGGGCTTGAAAGGGCGCGGCTCACAGTCGCCGTGGACACATTTGCGAAACGCGCAACGTCTTGAATTGTCGGCGTTTTCTTTACCAGAGTCATGCCTGGCAGCGCCCCCTCTCGCTGTCAGTAACCCAAACTGTCTAAATCGGTATTGACAGGTGCGCAAGGCGTGTACGAAACTAATGCAATCGATTGCAGAGGTTTCGGGAGCCGAACGATGCAATCGATTACACGCCGCCAGCACGGGATGCTTCGCAAGAAGGCAACCTTGCGGCTGGCAGCTTCGCGGGAGCGCTTCGCTCCAAGTGATCGTTGGGAGGACATTCTATGAAGAAGTTTGCAGTGGTTGCCGCTATGGCGACCGCTTTGCTCGGGTCGACTGCTGTTATGGCGGCAGACCTCGAAGTGACGCACTGGTGGACGTCGGCTGGTGAAGCCGCCGCCGTGGCCGAATTTGCTCGCGTGTTCGAAGAGCAGACCGGCAATCATTGGGTGGATAGCGCCCTTGCTGGCTCGGGCACTGGTGCCAACCCCGTCATCATCAGCCGTATCATCGGCGGTGACCCGATGGGCGCGACCCAGATGAATACCGGCCGTGACGCCGAGGAGCTGATTCAGGCTGGCCTGATCCGCGACCTGACGCCGATCGTCGAAGAAATGGGCGGCCTCGACTTCTACGTCGATCAGTCGCTGCTTGCTCCGTGCACCTATGACGGCAAGATCTACTGCTTCCCGGTCAACATCCACTCGTGGGATTGGCTGTGGCTCTCCACCAAGGCCTATGAGACGATTGGTCAGCCGGTTCCCAAGGACTGGAATGAGTATGTCGCCTCCTGGCCTGCTCTCGAAGAAGCCGGCATCCTGCCGTTCGGCCTGGCCACCGGCTGGCCGTTCTCGGGTATCCCGGGCGTGCTGATGTCGGGTCTGGGTGGTTCGGACCTCGTCCTCGCCATCAACCGCGACAAGAGCGCCGACGCTGTTCGTGGCCCCGAATTCCGCAAGGTTGCCGAGGCTCTTGACCACCTGCGCAGCGTGATCTCGCCTGACATGATGGTCCCGTCCTTCGGTGACGTTGGCAACCAGCTGCTTGAAGGCACTGCTGCCGGCAACATCCACGGCGACTGGCTGCAGGGTGACCTGCAGGTGGCCGGCGGCGTTCCCGGCGTGGACTATGAATGTCTCCCGGCTCTCGGCCTCGGCGATCAGCTGACCGGTGGCGGCGACTCGTTCTACTTCCCGGTCCTGCCTGAAGGCACCGACCCGGCAGTGATCCAGGCCCAGACCGATCTGGCCAAGATCCTGATCTCGCCTGAAGCCCAGCTCGCCTTCAACCTGAAGAAGGGCTCCATGCCGATCCGCACCGACATCGACCTGTCGGGTGCCAATGCGTGCATGGCCAAGGCACTGAAGCTGCTCGACAACGGTCTGCTGCCTTCTGGCGACTTCGCGCTCTCCAGCGATACCCAGCAGCAGATGCAGGATCTCAACACCGAGTTCCTCGACGACGACAGCATCACCGTCGATGACTACATCGAGCGCTACGCCTCGATCATCGAGTCGGCGGATTAATCCTCCGGCGACTTGGATGGGATTGAGTTCTCATCGTTGAAAGCGGTGGTCGGCCTTGATTGGCAAGGTCGACCACTTTCTTATGGAGAGACTGATGGCGGATACAGCCGTTCAGAGGGTAGAGGGCGCCGGAATATCCGGTCAGCGCGGCTTCCTTCGAAAAACCTTCGTTCACAACCTGCCCGCCAAGATTGCGGCCCTGCCGATGATCGCCACCGTGCTGATCGTCTTTGTCGGCTGCACACTCTGGACCATCTATTATTCGTTCACCAACTCCAAGCTCCTGCCGACCGGCAAGTTTGTCGGCTTCGATCAGTATGAACGCCTGTTCGGCACCTCGCGCTGGAATGTCTCGGTCACCAACCTGATCAGCTACGGCGCCATGTCGCTGGTGTTTACCCTGGTCCTGGGCTTCCTGCTCGCCGTGCTGATGGACCAGAAGATCCGCTTCGAAAGCGCCTTCCGCACCATCATGCTCTACCCTTTCGCCCTCAGCTTCATCGTGACGGGTCTCGTCTGGCAGTGGATCATGAACCCCACGCTGGGCCTGCAGACCACGATCCGCAATCTGGGCTGGACCGGGTTCAGCTTCGACTGGATCGCCAATCCGCGCATGGTGCTATTTGCGCTGCTGATCGCCGGGCTGTGGCAGGGCGTTGGCTTCTGCATGGTCCTCATGCTCGCCGGCCTGCGCGGCGTCGATGACGAGATTTGGAAAGCCGCCCGCGTTGACGGCATCCCCACCTGGCGCACCTATGTCTCGATCGTTTTGCCCATGATGCGCGGCGTGCTGGTGACGGCCGTGGTGCTGATCGGCTCAGGCATCGTCCGCCTTTACGACCTCGTCGTGGCGCTGACCAATGGCGGGCCCGGCATTTCGTCGGAAGTGCCCGCCAAATACGTCTATAATTACATGTTCTCGGGCGGCAATATCGGCCAGGGCCTGGCCGCGGCAAGCATGATGCTGCTGACCGTCGTCATCATCATGATCCCCTGGGCGTACCTCGAATTTGGCGGAAAGGGACGTCAGTCATGAGCCAGACCGCAACCATGGCCGGCTCCGCTCCGGACACCTCCGTCGGCGTCGAACCGCGTGGCCCCCGGCCCAAGCCGTTCTTCACCCCGACCAAGATCATCATTTATTCGGTCTTGGTCTTCTTCACCCTCTACTTCCTGTTTCCGCTCTACGTGATGGTGGTGACGTCGTTCAAGACGATGCCGGAAATCCGTTTCGGCAACATCTTCGCCTTCCCCAATCAGATCAATTTCGATGCCTGGATCAAGGCATGGACCAGCGCCTGTACCGGCTTGACCTGCGAGGGCCTGTCGCCCGGCTTCTGGAATTCGGTCAAGATCACCATTCCGAGCACCATCGTTTCGATCTTCATCGCGGCGGTAAACGGCTATGCCCTGATCAACTGGCGCTTCAAGGGTTCGGAACTCTTCTTCGCCATCCTCATCTTCGGTTCGTTCATCCCCTACCAGGTGTTCCTGTATCCGCTGGTGATGATCACCCGTGAAATGGGCATTTTCGGCACGCTGCAGGCTGTCATCATCGTGCACACCATCTTCGGCATGCCGATCCTGACACTGCTGTTCCGCAACTATTTCGGTTCGCTGCCGCAGGAGCTGTTCAAGGCTGCCCGCGTCGATGGGGCAGGGTTCTGGCGCATCTTCTTCGAGATCATGCTGCCCATGTCGCTGCCGATCTTCGTGGTCGCATTGATCCTGCAGGTGACCGGCATCTGGAACGACTTCCTGTTCGGCGTGGTTTTCGCCGGCACGAAGAACCTGCCGATGACCGTCCAGCTCAACAACATCGTCAATTCGGCTCAGGGTACGCCCGAATACAACGTCAACATGGCTGCGACCGTGCTGACGGGTCTGGTCCCCCTGATCATCTACTTTGTGTCCGGCAAGCTGTTTGTTCGCGGCGTCGCCGCCGGCGCCGTGAAGGGATAATCTCATGCAACATAGCGTTTCCATCCGCGATCTCTCGCTCAACTTCGGCAACGTGAAGGTGCTCGAGACTCTCAATCTCGACATCGAGCAGGGCGAGTTCATCGTCCTGCTCGGGCCCTCGGGTTGCGGCAAGTCCACGCTGCTCAACTGCATCGCCGGCCTGCTCGACGTCTCTGCCGGCCAGATCTTCATCAATGGCAAGAACGTTACCTGGGAAGAGCCCAAGGACCGTGGCATCGGCATGGTGTTCCAGTCCTACGCGCTCTACCCGCAGATGACGGTGGAGCGGAACCTCAGCTTCGGCCTGCGCGTCGCCGGCATGAAGAAGGAAGAGATCGAGCGCCGCGTCGCCCGCGCCGCCGAAATCCTCCAGATTCAGCCGCTGCTCGGCCGCAAGCCGGCCAACCTGTCCGGTGGCCAGCGCCAGCGCGTCGCCATCGGCCGTGCCCTGGTGCGCGACGTGGACGTGTTCCTGTTCGACGAGCCGCTGTCCAACCTCGATGCCAAGCTCCGTTCGGACCTGCGCGTCGAAATCAAGCGGCTGCATGCGCGGCTCAAGAACACGATGATCTACGTGACCCACGACCAGATCGAGGCCCTCACGCTGGCCGATCGCATCGCCATCATGAAGAATGGCGTGATCCAGCAGCTCGCCGATCCGCACACCATCTACAACAAGCCGGTCAATCTCTACGTCGCCGGCTTCATCGGTTCCCCGTCGATGAATTTTATCGAGGGCACGCTGGACGGCTCGTCCTTCACCGCCGAGGACGGCACGGCAATTCCCGTCGCGACCTACGACTTTGCCGACAAGTCCAAGGCAGCCGGCAAGGCCGTGCTGGGCGTTCGCCCCGAGCACATCCTGCTCGGCGAAGAAGCGGCCAGGATGCCGTACAATGCCGAAGTCGAGATCGAGATCGTCGAGCCCATGGGCTCGGACACGCTGGCCTGGACCAAGATCGCGGGCCGTCCCGTGACCTTCCGCGCTGCCAGCGACGTCCATCTCGAAGCGGGCCAGAAGCTGGTCGTCGGCTTCGATCCGGCCCGCGGCTCGTTCTTCAGCTCCGACACCACCGAGCGTCTGTAGCACCGGCCTTTTGCCACGCCGCGGCGGCGCCTCCGGGCGCCCCGCTCCCGTCTCGCCGCCGCCTCCTGGCCAGATATTACTTTTGCGGTGATTGGCCTGTCCGGCGGGCGCGACAACATTCCTGAACAAGGCTACCCGTGCATCGCCAATACGATGCCACCTGTCATTCCAACGTTACAAAGAGGCCACGATGACCGAACTGTCATTCCAGCTCTACAGCGCCCGCAATGTTCCCTCGCTAGAGGACTTCCTCGTTACGCTCGGCAAGCTGGGCTACACCCAGACCGAAGGTTTTGGTGGGCTCTATGCCGACGCCGCCGGCCTGGCCGCCAATCTCAGGAAGAACGGCCTCTCCATGCCGACCGGTCATTTCGGCCCGGCCCAGGTTGCCGACGTGTCCACGACGCTCAAGACCGCAGAAACCCTCGGCATGAAGAAGATCATCGTTCCCCATATCGGGCCCGAGGGTCGCAGCGAGGACGAGTCCAAGTGGCTCGAACTGGCCGAGACGCTGGCCAAGGCCGCCGAGACCTACACCAGGGAAGGTTACGGCTTCGGCTGGCACAACCACGATTTCGAATTCAAGCCGACCACCACCGGCCGCACGCCGATGGAAATCATCCTCGAAACCGCGCCCAAGATCGAATGGGAATGCGATGTGGCCTGGGTGGTGCGCGGCAAGGCCGATCCGATCGCCTGGTTCGACCGCTATGGCAGCCGCATCACCGCCGTCCACGTCAAGGATATCGCCCCCGCAGGGCAGAATCTCGATGAAGACGGCTGGGCCGATGTGGGCCACGGCGTGCTCGACTGGGACAACCTGATCGGTAAGGTGGAAGCCAAGACCAAGGCGCAGTATTTCGTCGCCGAACATGACAAGCCTTCCGATGCCGTGCGCTTCGCAACGCGCTCCATCGCTGCCGCAAAGAAGTGGAAGTAATCCAAATGGCCAAGACCTTTGGCGTCGGCATCATGGGTGCCGGCAATATCTCCAGCGCCTATCTGCGCTTGGCGCCTCTGTTCAAGGGGCTCGAAGTTCGGGCGGTCGCCGACATTCTTCCCGCGGCCGCCCAGAAGCGGGCCGAGGAATTCGGCGTCAAGGCGCAGACGCCCGACGAGCTGCTCAAGAACAGCGAAATCGACGTCATCGTGAACCTGACGATCCCCGCGACCCACTATGCGGTGTCGATGGATATCGTCTCGGCCGGCAAGCATGCCTATTCCGAAAAGCCCTTCGTGCTCAGCCTCGAAGAGGGCATGGCGCTGAAAAAGGCCGCCGATGATCGCGGCCTCAAGGTCGGCTCGGCCCCCGATACCTTCCTCGGCGGCGCCCACCAGCAGGCGCGCGACATCATCGACAGCGGCAAGCTCGGCAAGATCATGAGCGGCACGACGCATGTCATGAGCCGCGGCATGGAGCATTGGCATCCCAATCCGGACTTCTTCTTCCAGCCCGGCGCCGGCCCGATCCTCGATCTCGGTCCTTACTATGTCACCGACCTGATCCACCTGCTGGGACCGGTGAAGCGCCTCTCGGCCTTCACCAACATGGCCCGCACCGAGCGCGAAGTGACCGCCGAAGGCCCCTATAAGGGCACCTTCGTCAAGGTCGGCACCCCCACCACCATCCATGGCGTGCTCGAATTCGTTTCCGGCGCCATCATCACCATGGGCGCAAGCTGGGACGTGGCGGCGCATGGCCACCACAATATCGAACTCTATGGCACTGACGGCTCCATCTTCGTGCCCGATCCGAACTTCTTCGGCGGCGACCTGGTCACGGCCGACATTGCCGGCACCCGCAGCAAGGTGACCCCGTGGGATCACCCCTTCGGCAAGGCCAACCAGGATCTCGACAAGGACCATCCGCGCGCCAACTATCGCGCCGCGGGCCTCGCCGACATGATGGCCTCCATCGATGGCGGCTATAATGCCCGCTGTGGCCTCGATGTGGCGCTGCATGCCGTGGATGTGATGACCAGCCTGCTCAAGGCCGGCGAAAGCGGCCAGGTGCTGACCCTGTCGACCACCTGCGAGCGTCCCAAGGCACTCACCCCGGTCGAGGCACAGGCCCTTTTGAAATAATGAGGTGCGTACCTCATTGACAGGCCCATGGGCCTGTCGAACAATGTTCTAACGGACCTCGCCCTTCGACAAACTCGGGGTGAGGTCTACTGTTGAGTCGACAACGACAAGGCGCCGCCAAAGGCAGGGGCCCGAAAGAGGAGAAACGACATGCGCACCATCAAGGGGCCGGCTATTTTTCTGGCGCAGTTCGCGGGCGACGCGGCGCCGTTCAATTCCTTCGACGCCATCTGTGGCTGGGCCGCCAATTACGGCTACAAGGGTGTGCAGGTCCCGACCTGGGTCGGCAGCCTGATCGACCTCGAAAAGGCCGCGACCTCCAAGACCTATGCCGACGAACTGGCCGGCACCGCGGCAAAGCATGGCCTCGCGATCACCGAGTTGTCGACCCACCTGCAGGGCCAGCTCGTCGCCGCCCATCCGGTCTACGACACAATGCTCGACGGTTTCGCCCCGGCATCGGTCCACGGCAATCCCAAGGCGCGGCAGGAATGGGCAGTGCAGCAGCTCCACTGGGCGGCCAAGGCATCGAAGAATCTCGGCCTCACCGAACACGCGACCTTCTCGGGCGCGCTGGCCTGGCCCTTCCTCTATCCGTTCCCGCAACGCCCCGCCGGGCTGGTCGAAGAAGCCTTCGACGAACTGGCGCGCCGCTGGACCCCGATCCTCAACGCCTTCGACGAAAATGGCGTCGACGTCTGCTACGAGATCCATCCGGGCGAGGACCTGCATGACGGCGTCACCTACGAGATGTTCCTTGAGCGGGTGAACAACCATCCGCGCGCCAACCTGCTCTACGATCCCAGCCACTTCGTGCTGCAGCAGCTCGACTATCTCGACTACATCGACATCTACCACGAGCGGATCCGGATGTTCCACGTCAAGGATGCCGAGTTCAATCCGACCGGCCGCCAGGGCGTCTATTCGGGCTACCAGAGCTGGATCAACCGGGCGGGGCGCTTCCGCTCGCTCGGCGATGGCCAGGTCGATTTCGCCTCGATCTTCTCCAAGATGGCGCAGTATGACTTTGCCGGCTGGGCCGTGCTCGAATGGGAATGCGCCATCAAGCACCCCGAGGACGGCGCGCGCGAAGGCGCCGAGTTCATCAAGAATCACATCATCCGCGTCACCGAACACGCCTTCGACGACTTCGCCTCGTCGGGCACCGACAAGGCCGCAAACCGCAAGATGCTCGGGCTCTCCTGAAGCTGCCACGCCCTCGTGGTTCGAGGCGCTGAAGAAGCGCACCTCACCATGAGGGCTACTGATACACTGAGTTAAAAGTAGCCCTCATGGTGAGGTGCGAGTTCTTCGCGAGCCTCGAACCACGAGGGCGTGGTACAGACCACGCCACAAAACAAAGGAGGCATCAATGGCTGAAAACGGCGCAAAGCGCATTCGTCTGGGTATGGTCGGCGGCGGCACCGGAGCCTTTATCGGCTATGTCCACCGCGTCGCGTCCCGCATCGATGGCGACTACGACCTGGTGGCTGGCGCCCTGTCGTCACGCCCCGATGTAGCCAGGGAATCCGGCCGCAATATCGGCCTGGCAGAAGACCGCATTTACACCTCCTACGAGGACATGGCCCGCGCCGAAGCCGCGCGTCCGGACGGCATCGAGGCGGTCTCGATCGTCACGCCCAACCACATGCACTATGGTCCCGCCAAGGCCTTCCTCGAAGCCGGCATTCACGTCATCTGCGACAAGCCGCTCACGAGCACGCTCGAAGATGCCCGCAAACTGGCTGCCATCCAGCCGAAGAACGGCGCCAAATTCCTGCTGACCCACAATTACACCGGCTTTCCGCTGATCCGGCAGGCCCGCGAAATGGTGGAATCCGGCCGTCTCGGCAAGATCCGCGTTACCCAGGTCGAATATCCCCAGGATTGGCTGACCGAAGCCGCCGGCGAAGACAACAAGCAGGCCTCCTGGCGCACCGATCCGGCCCGCTCCGGCGCCGGCGGCGCCATCGGCGATATCGGCACCCACGCCTATAACCTCGCCCGCTTCGTCACCGGCCTCAAGACCGATTCGGTTTCGGCCGATCTCACCAGCTTCGTGCCAGGCCGCCAGCTTGATGACAACGTCCATATCCTGCTGCGCTTCGAAGGCGGCGCCAGGGGCATGCTCTGGGCCAGCCAGGTCGCCGTCGGCAACGAAAACGGCCTTCAGCTCCGCGTCTATGGCGACAAGGGCGGCCTCGAATGGCGCCAGGATAATCCGAACTACATGTGGTTCACCGAATTCGGCAAACCCAAGCAGCTTCTCACGCGCGGCGGCGCCATTTCCGGCACGGCCGCCTCGACCATGAATGTCCGCATTCCCTCGGGCCACCCCGAAGGGTATCTGGAAGCCTTCGCCACGCTCTACAGTCAGTTCGCCGCCATCATCCGTGGCGACGGCGCCGCCTATGAGGGCCTGTTACCCACCATGGCCGATGGCGTCGAAGGTATGCAGTTCATCACCGCCTCGGTGCAGTCGAGCCAGAACGACGGCAAGTGGACCAAGCTCAGCGAGGTCTGAGCTTTCCGGGAGGCTTCGCAAAAGCTCCGACACGGGGGTCGGAACGACTCCGTTGGATGAGGCCGCGCAGAAGTGCCCAACCCCTGGGCGCTTAGGTTTTTGATGGCTAGAGCCATTGCAAGACGCTGCCCCAGACCAGGGTTAGTCCCGAGACCAGCAGCAATAGCAGAATCAGGCGGCGGAAGGTCTGCATTGCCAGCCGCCGGAACAGCAAAACGCCCAGCACCGCTGGAATAGCAAGTGCCGGCGCGATCCACGCAAACATCACCAGCGCTTCGCCGGTGATGCCGCCTGACAGGGCATAGGCGCTGAGCGTGATGACGTGCATGGCAATATTGAACGCCTGCAGCACGCCGCGCTGCGTATCCTTGTCCCAGCCCCGCAATGCGGTCCATAGCGCCGGCACCGGCCCCGAAATCCCCGCCAGTCCGCCCAGTATGCCGCCGGCAAACCCGGCTGTGCCATCGGCTATCCGCCCGCCATGCCGCCAGGCATAATCCGCCGGCAACAGCAGCATGACTGGGCAATAGAGCAGCAGGAACACGCCCAGCGTGAACTTGAACAGCGTAGGGTCGACCCACTGCAGCAGCATCACGCCGAATGGCACGCCGATCAGGCCGCCGATCACCAGTGGCAGCAGGCGCCTGATATCAAATCCGCGCCACACCCAGGGCAGTGCTACCAATTGACCGACAAGCGAGCCGAAGACCGCCATTGGGGCCGCCAGTTGCGGGTCGATGGCCCAGGCCCAGATCGACAGGGCCACCAGCGAAAAGGCAAAGCCGGACACGCCTTGGGCGAACCCCGCTGCGGCGGCTCCAACCAGCACGATCAACAGCACGCTATCCATGCGGCCCCCCCAAAAAACAAAACGCCACAATCACTTGTGGCGCGTTGCATAATCCCTGTTGCCAGGACCTCTAATGCGTCCAGGGCGTCTTGCGGTCGGATTTGAAATTGTCGGGATAGCTCACGCGCTTGGGCGTGGCGTCATGCGCCGGCTGCACCGAATAGGCGATGCCGCTCTTCTGCGCATAGGCTTCCGCCTCTTCCTGTGTCTCGAAGCTCAGCCGCACCTGCTGGCGGGTATCGCCCGAGGTCGTATAGCCCATCAGCGGGTCGATGCTCTTGGATTCTGCCAGTTCGTGAACCAGCACCCAGTTCCTGGATTTCCCTTTTCCCGACTGCATGGCGTTACGGGCCGGGCGGTAGATACGGGCGGTCATGCAAGGTCCTCAACACGATGCGCTAAACGCTTCAGATGCGATGGTCGGAGTACAAAGATTCGAACTTTGGACCCCCGGTTCCCAAAACCGGTGCTCTACCAGGCTGAGCTACACTCCGAGATCGCCCATTCCGTTACCGTGTTCGGTTCCAAAGGGCAAGCAGCCGATGCGGCCACCCGCACTATTGACGCGAGGGGCCGCCGCCCGGCAAAACCATCGGCATGACCGATCTTACCAAGCCTTGGCCGCTGGGCCTCGATGGCCGGCGCTGGCCCTTGTTCTGCCTCGGTGTCGTCATCGGCGTGGCGCTGCTGTCGCAGCTCGATATCTGGGCTTCGCGCGGCGCCATCGGCTGGCCCGACCAGTGGCGCGCGCCGTTCTTCTTCATCACCGATTACGGCCTGTCGGACTGGGTGCTCATTCCCTCGCTGGTGGTGTTCGTCCTTGCCGTGCCGGCGGCGCTGCTGCTCAGGCGCCTGTCCCGTCTCGCTGCCATCGAAGTGGCCCTGCTGTCCGGCTTCATCTTCCTCGGCGTCGGCATACCGGGGCTCATCGCCAATCTGCTTAAGCGCCTCGTCGGCCGCGGCCGACCCAGTGAATTCGAAATTTCCGGCGCCTTCTCGTTCCAGAATTTCGTCAACGACTGGCGTTTCCAGAGCTTCCCGTCGGGCCATACCACCACGGCCATCGCCCTGGCTTTCACCATCGGCTTCCTCTGGCCGCGCCTGTTTCCGCTGTTCTTCGTCGTTGGTGCCCTGGTCGGTCTGTCGCGCGTGCCTGTGGGCATGCACTACCCCACCGACGTTTTCGGGGGGCTGATCGTCGGCATGCTTGGCGCCTACCTGGTGCGCAATCTTTTCGCCCGCCGCCGCTGGCTGTTCGAGACGCGCCCCGATGGCCGCATCGTGCCCCGCCGATTCGTTGCCCTCAGGCGCGCATTTCAACGCGCCCGCGCATAGCGCTCGATTGCCGCCTTGAGATCGGCCTTGAGGTCTTCGACACCTTCCAGCCCGATATGCAGCCGGAACAGGTTTCCCTCGGCGGTCCAAGGCTTGGCCGTGCGGTTCCTGCCCAACTTCACCGGAACGCAGAGGCTTTCATAGCCGCCCCATGAATAGCCCATCGTGAACAAGTTCAATCCATCGACAAACGCCGCCACCGAGGCACGCGGGGCAGGGGCCAGCAACAGGCCGAAAAGACTGCCCGAGCCGGTAAAATCGCGCTGCCACAGTGCATGATCGGGATGGCTCGGCAGCGCCGGGTGCAGCACCTGCACCACCTCGTCCTGTTCCTCCAGCCAGCGGGCAATCTCCAGCGCCCGCTGCTGGTGTTCCTTCATGCGGATCGCCAGCGTGCGCAGACCCCGCGCCACCAGAAAAGCCTCGTCCCCCGAGGTGAAAAAGCCGAGCTGCGCCCGCGTGCGCTCCACCTCGCCCCAGGCCGCCTCTGTGGTCGAGATCGTGCCGGCGAAGGCGTCGGAGTGCCCCACGAACATCTTGGTGCCGGCATGCACGACCAGATCGGCCCCCAGCGCCAGCGGCTGGTGATAGAGCGGGCTGGCCCAACTGTTATCGACGATGAGTCGGGCGCCCCCGTCATGCGCGGCCTTGGCCAGCGCCGGAATATCCTGCACCTCGAAGGTCAGCGAACCGGGGCTTTCGGCCAGCACGGCCTTGGTATTGGGCTGCATCAGCGCGCCCAACCCTGCGCCGATGCGCGGGTCGTAATATCGGGTGGTCACGCCCATGCGCGCCAGGAATCCGTCGCTGAACACCCGCCCCGGTTCATAGGCGCTGTCGCTGACCAGGATATCGTCCCCCGCCTTGACGCAGCTCAGTAGCGCAATGGTGATCGCCGCCAGCCCCGATGGCACCAGTCTCGTGCGATACGCCCCCTCCAGTTCGGTGACGATGGCCTCGACACCATCGGTTGTCGGATTGCCGGCCCGCCCATAGAGATAGGGTTGCTGCTGCGCCTCGATATCGGCGAGCGTTTTGAACAATACGGTCGAACCCCGATAGACCGGGGTATTGACAAAGCCGTATTGCTCGTCGGGCTTCCGACCCTCGTGAGTCAGTATCGTCTCGATGGAATGGCCGGAAAAGCTGCCGTTTTTGTTGTCATTCATACTAGGCTCGGTGCTCAAAATAGGATCATTTCGCGGTGGATGGCTAATTAAGAGACAGGTTTGCTGTCCCAAGCCGCCATCAGCCCTTGACGCAACACGCAATAGACGCTTGCATGCTTAACAGCATCACAACCGCCATTCAAAGGCGGTGGTGCAACCCGGGACGCTGGCGCAAGTCTGATGAGCTCCGGGACAGGGTCAGGAAACAAAAAGGCAATACAATGCAAAAAACGCTCGCAACGATCGCTCTGGCGGCCTCTCTCGGCCTCGTAGCGACGACGGCACAGGCGGCCATTCTCGATGACGTGAAAGCCAAGGGCTATCTGCAATGCGGTGTGACGGGCGGCGTCGCCGGCTTCTCCGCACCGGATTCGAACAACGTCTGGACTGGGCTCGAAGTCGATTTCTGCCGGGCCATGGCCGCTGCCATCTTCAACGATGCCGATGCTGTGCGCTACACCTCGCTGACCAGCCAGGAACGCTTCACCGCGCTGTCGGCCGGTGAAATCGACGTGCTGTCGCGCACCACCACCTGGACGATGAGCCGCGATACCCAGCTCGGCATCAGCTTCGTCGGTACCATGTACTATGACGGCCAGGGCTTCATGGTTCGCAAGGCCGATGGCATTGCCTCCGCTCTCGACCTCAGCGGCGCCGCCATCTGCATCGAATCGGGCACCACCACCGAGCTGAACGCGGCAGATTACTTCGCCGCCAACGGCATGGAATTCAACACCGTGGTCTTCGTCGACCAGGACGAAGTGGTGAAGGCCTATGAAGACGGCCGCTGCGACGTGTACACCACGGACTCCTCGGCCCTGGCTGCCGAACGTTCCAAGTTCGCCAACCCGGCCGACCACATCATCCTGCCGGAAATCATTTCCAAGGAGCCTCTCGGCCCCGTGGTCCGCGCCGGTGACACCACCTGGTTCAACATTGCCCGCTGGACCTATTTCGCCTTGCTCGAAGCCGAGGAACTCGGCGTTTCGCAGGCCAATGTCGATGAGATGCTTGGCTCGGACAACCCGGCCGTCAAGCGCCTGCTCGGCGTTGAAGGTGACTTCGGCACCCCGCTCGGCCTGACCAAGGACTGGGCCTACCAGATCGTCAAGCTGGTCGGTAACTACGCCGAGTCCTTCGAGCGCAACGTTGGTCCCTCCACCCCGATCGGGCTTGAGCGCGGCCTGAACGCGCTGTGGAAAGATGGTGGCATCCAGTACGCCGCGCCGATCCGCTAAAACTGAACAAGCCCGGCGCTCCCTTGTGGGGCGCCGGATGCTTTTGTTCCGTCGTCCGCCCCCTCGGGGTGGCGCGTGGAACGGCCGTCATGGCCTGGGGACACCTATCACATGACCACACTTGATACGGGGCCCGCTGCGGCCCCCAGGGTTTCGTTTTTCAACGATCCGGTAATCCGCGGCATCATCTACCAGGTCGTCGTGGCCGGCCTGCTGATTGCCTTCATTGTCTGGATCGTCGGCAACACCGCTGCGAACCTCGCCGCGCAAAACAAGACGACCGGTTTCGATTTCCTCTGGAAGACGGCCGGCTTCGACATCAGCTTCTCGCTGTTCCCCTGGTCGCGCGCCTCCTTTTACTGGGAAGCCTTCCTGGTTGGCATCACCAATACGCTGCTGGTCGCCTTTATCGGCATCGTTCTGGCCACCATGCTGGGCTTCACCATCGGCATAGCGCGCCTCTCCAGCAATTTCATCGTGTCGCGCCTGGCCACGGTCTATGTCGAGACCATCCGCAACATCCCGCTGCTGCTGCAACTGTTCTTCTGGTATTTCGCCGTGCTCAAGGCGATGCCCTCGGTGCGCGAGTCGATCCTTCTGCCCTTCGATTCCTTCATCAACCAGCGTGGTATCTTCGTGCCGCGCCCCATGCCCGACGAGCAGTTCGGCTTCGTCTGGATCGGGGTGGCTCTGGCCATATTGGCCATCATCGCGCTGCGGTTCTGGGCAAAAAAGCGCCTCGAAGCCACCGGCCGGCGCTTCCCGGTATTCCTGTCCTCGGTTGCCCTGCTGATCGTCCTGCCGGGCCTCGTCTGGTTTGCCAGCGGCGCCAGCGTCGCTTTCGAGCCGCCGGTGCTGGAGCGCTTCAACTTCAAGGGCGGCATCCAACTGCCCCCCGAATTCGTCGCCCTGCTGTTCGGCCTCTCCATCTATACGGCGTCCTTCATTGCCGAAACGGTTCGTGCCGGCATTCAGGCCGTCAACAAGGGGCAGACCGAGGCGGCCCAGTCGCTCGGCCTCAAGGAGGGTGACCGGCTGCGCCTGGTCATCGTGCCCCAGGCCATGCGGGTCATCATCCCGCCACTGACCAGCCAGTATCTCAACCTCACGAAGAACTCCTCGCTCGGCGCCGCCATCGGCTATCCCGAGCTGGTCAACGTCTTCGCGGGGACGGCCCTGAACCAGACCGGCCGCGCCATCGAATGTATTGCGCTGACCATGCTGGTCTATCTCATCTTCTCTCTCCTGACCTCGGTGATTATGAACTGGTACAATGCCCGCGTCAGCCTGGTGGAAAGGTAGGAGCCGCCATGACCGACCTTGCATTCGTCCGCTCCGATCTGGTTGATGCCAAGCCGCCACCGCACCGCACCAGCGGCGCGTGGGCCTGGGCACAGAAGAACCTGTTCGCCACCCCGCTCGACACGCTTCTCACCGTGCTGGGCATCCTCTTCCTGCTCTGGGTGGTGCCGCCGATCTACAATTTCTTCATCGGTCACGCCGTTGGTCCCAACGGCACCGTCGAAGAGTGCCGCATGGAAACAGCCGGCGCCTGCTGGGCCTATATCAGCAGCGAGATGGAGTTCTTCATCTACGGCTTCTACGACATCCCCGAACACTGGCGTCCCAATATCGTCTTCGCCCTGGGCGCGCTGCTGTTCATTCCGCTGTTGATGCCCAAAGTGCCGTTCAAGCGCACCAATGCGGTGCTCTTCCTCTTCGTCTACCCCATCGTCAGCTACTACCTGCTGGCCGGTGGCGTCTTCGGCCTCAAGCCGATGCCGACCGAAAAGTGGGGCGGCCTGCTGGTCACCCTGATCATTTCGGTGGTGGGCATCACTTTGTCCTTCCCCATCGGCATCGTCCTGGCGCTCGGGCGCCAGTCCAAGATGCCGGTCATCAAGACGCTGTGTATCGGCTTCATCGAGCTGGTGCGCGCCGTGCCGCTGATCAGCGTGCTGTTCATGGCCTCGATCATGCTGCCGCTGTTCATGCCCCAGGGCATGACCATCGACAAATTGCTGCGGGCTCTGGTGGGCGTCACCCTCTTCACCTCTGCCTATATGGCCGAAGTGGTGCGCGGAGGCCTCCAGGCCATTCCACGCGGACAATATGAAGCCGGTGCCTCGCTTGGCCTGGGCTACTGGCAGAGGATGTATTTCATCATCCTGCCCCAGGCGCTCAAGCATGTGATCCCCGGCATCGTGAACAGCTTCATCGCGCTCTTCAAGGATACGTCGCTTGTCTACATCGTGGGCATGAAAGACCTGCTCGAGGCGGTGAAGACCAAGAACGACACCGCACTCGAATGGCAGTCCGCCAATACGGCCACCACCGGCTATCTGTTTGCCGCCATGGTCTTCTGGGTCTTCTGCTTCGGCATGTCGCGCTATTCCATCTTCATGGAGCGCCGTCTCAATACTGGCTACAAGAGGTAGTTCAAATGTCTCAGGTTTCCGAAACTACCGTGGATCGCCCGGTCAACACCTCTCATATGCAGGTGTCCTCGACCAATGTGGCCATCGAGGTCATCGGCATGCACAAATGGTACGCCGACTTCCATGTGCTGCGCGACATCAACCTCAAGGTGATGGAGGGCGAGCGCATCGTCATTGCCGGGCCCTCGGGCTCCGGCAAGTCGACGCTCATCCGCTGCATCAACCGGCTGGAGGAGCACCAGGAAGGCCAGATCATCGTCAATGGCACGGAACTGACCGCCGACCTCAAGCGCATCGATGAGGTGCGCCGCGAAGTGGGCATGGTGTTCCAGCATTTCAACCTGTTCCCCCATCTCACTATTCTGCAGAACCTGACTTTGGCCCCCATCTGGGTGCGCGGCATCCCCAAGGCCGAGGCCGAGGATACGGCGATGCATTATCTCGAGCGGGTCAAGATTCCGGAACAGGCCCTGAAGTTCCCCGGCCAGCTCTCGGGTGGCCAGCAGCAGCGCGTGGCCATTGCCCGCTCGCTCTGCATGCAGCCGCGCATCATGCTGTTCGACGAGCCGACTTCCGCCCTCGACCCCGAAATGGTCAAGGAGGTGCTCGAAGTGATGATCTCGCTGGCCGAAGACGGCATGACCATGATCTGCGTGACCCACGAAATGGGCTTTGCCCGCCAGGTGGCCAACCGCGTCATCTTCATGGATCAGGGCCAGATCATCGAGCAGAACGAGCCCGAGGCCTTCTTCTCGAACCCGCAGCACGAGCGCACCAAGCTCTTCCTCAGCCAGATCCTGCACTAGGAGCCGGCCAAGGGGCGCGTCGCCTTCGAAACCAACCCCTCCATCGTCATCACCCGGCTTGTCCGGGTGATCCATCTCTCGACGCCGGGCAGGGCATTGGATTGGCCGCGTGCGGTGCTCACATCCAGCATAATGCACAGGGCAATCCACCGCCCGGCTTGACCACATCCCTCCGCCTGCCAATATGCTGGCACAAGGCAAGGGAAGCCGCCGGTTTGATCAGATTTTTCAAGCGATTGCTGTCTTTGGCAGCGGGCTTTGCCTGCGCGCTGACGCTCGCCGTCGCTCCGGCGAGCGCACAAACCCTCGATGCCGTGCGCGAGCGCGGCTTTCTGATCTGCGGCGCCACCAATCCGCTGCCCGGCTTTGCCCAGCAGGATGCCCAGGGCCGCTGGTCGGGCTTTGACGTCGATCTCTGCCGCGGCATTGCCGCCGCCATATTCGGTGATCCCGAAAAAATCGAATTCCGGCCCCTGCGTGGCGAAACCCGCTTCGCGCCGCTGCAGACCGGAATGGTCGACGTGCTGACCCGCAACGGTCCCTGGACCGAGCGTCGCGACACCCTCTATGGCGCCGCCTATGTCGGCACCGCCTTCTTTGACGGCCAGGCCTTCCTCGTGCCGCAGTCGCTTGGCGCCGTCTCGGCCTTCGAACTCGACAATGTCAGCGTCTGCGTCCTCGATGGCGGCGAGGAACTGGAGCGTATCCAGGACTTCTTCTTCACCAACCAGGCCAGTTATACCGAGGTTCCCTACGAGGATGTCGCCGACCTGGCCGTCGCCTATCAGGCCGGCCTCTGCCAGGCTGTCTCGGCCTCCGGCCGCCAGCTTCAGGCCATCCGCCGGGCGTTGCCCGATCCGTCGGCCCACCGCATCCTGCCCGAGCGCATCTCCAAGGAATTGCTCGGCCCCGTGGTCCGTGAAGGTGACTCGCAGTGGTTCAATATCGTCCGCTGGACACTGTTCACCCTGATCAATGCCGAGGAGGTCGGCATCACCCAGGCCAATGTCGATTCCCTGCTCGCCGCCCGCACCCCGGCCGTGCGCCGCATTCTCGGCGTCGAGGGCGATTTCGGCACGCCCCTCGGCCTCAGCCCGTCCTTCATGGCCGACGTGCTGCGTGCCGTGGGCAATTACGGCGAGCTCTACGACCGCCATTTCGGCCCCCAGACCGGCGCCGCCCTGCTGCGCGGCCAGAACGGCCTCTGGACCAATGGCGGCCAGCTCTACGCCCCGCCAGTGCGCTAGCTACTCCGCGAAAACCAGGCTCACGCGCCGGTTCTGCTTGCCCTTCTTCTCGATCTTGCCCAGCGCCAGCCGGCCGATCTCGCCCGTCTGGCGCACATGCGTCCCGCCGCAAGGCTGCAGATCCACGTCCCCGATGCGGATCAGCCGTACGCGCCCCTGGCCCATGGGCGGCTTCACATTCATCGTCTTGATCAGGTCCGGATTGGCGGCCATTTCGGCATCGGTGATCCATTCCTGCGTCACCGCATGATCGCCCTCGACCATGGCATTGAGCGCCGCTTCCAGCGTCGGTAGGTCCTCAGGCACCTCGGGCATGTCGAAATCGAGCCGCCCTTTGTCCTCGCCCACCGAGCCGCCGGTCACCGCAAACGGAAACACCACTGACAGCAAATGCAGCGCCGTGTGCATCCGCATCAGCCGATAGCGTCGCGCCCAGGCGATGCCGGCCGTCACCGCATCGCCCACCACCACCGAACCCTGTCCCTCCACCGGCATATGCACGATCCGCGTCTTGTCACCCTCCGGATGGATCGCCGTCGCAATGGATATGACCGACCCATCCGCCAGCGTGATCGTCCCACTGTCGCCCGGCTGGCCGCCCGAGGCGGCATAGAACACCGTTCGGTCCAGCACGATCCCGCCATCCGCGGTCACATCGACCACCCTGGCCGGCGTGGATTGCAGGTAGCTGTCGTCGCGGAACAGGAAGTCGGTCATGGTGAAAAATTCTCAGAGCAGGGGGGAGAGCAGTTTGGCGGCCTGGGTCAGGAAGCGCATGGGCAGCGTCCGGCCCTTGACCTCCTCCATGTCGACCTGCCGGCAAAGCTTGAAATCCTCCACCAGCATGGTCTCGACATTGGCAATGGTCTGCTGATCGGCAAACCACAGGGTGATCTCGAAATTGATGGCAAAGGAGCGGTTGTCGAAATTGACGCTGCCGATCGAGGCGATCTGGTCGTCCATCAGCACCACCTTCTGGTGCAGGAACCCGTCCTGGTAGCGGTAGATGGCAACGCCATGCTCGATCATCGCATCGGCATGGGCAATGCTGGCCAGCCACACCAGCTTGTGGTCCGGCTCGTTGGGCAGCATCACCCGCACATCGACACCGCGCAGCTTGGCCGCATACAGCGCCGTGCGGATATCGGTGTCGGGCACGAAATAGGGGCTGACGATCCATACCCGTTCCCGCGCCCGCCCGATAATGTCGGTAAAGGCAATGGCGCATTCTTCCAGCTTGTCCGCCGGCCCGCTCCCCATCACCAGCACCGACTGGTCGCCCGGTGTGGCTACCGTTTCGGGCGGCGTGGCCGGCAATACTTCGCCGGTCGCCCATTCCCAGTCCTCGCGGAACAGCAGTGCGCAGCCCAGGGCCGCCGGCCCCGAAACCCGCACATGCGTATCGCGCCAGCGCCCGAAGCGCGGATCCTCGCCGAGATATTCCACGCCCACATTATGCCCGCCCACCCAGGCATGCTCGCCGTCCACCACCACGATCTTGCGGTGGTTGCGATAGTTGATCCGGGTCGGCCCGTAGAAGCGCAGGAATTTGTGGCGCTGGTTGAAGCCGGCCACCTTGATCCCCGCCTTGCGCAATTCGGCCCGGTAGCGCTTGGGCATGCCGGTGCTGCCGATATCGTCATAGAGCAGATAGACCTTCACCCCTGCATTGGCCCGCTCGATCAGCCGCTCCGCCAGCTCCTGCCCCAGCGCATCGTCCCGCACGATGTAGAACTGCACCAGCAGGTAGTCTTTTGCCTTCTCGATGCCCTCGAAGATCGAGTCGAACGTCGCCCGCCCATCCACCAGCAATTCCACGTCATTGCCGTTGAGAAACGGCACTTCCGACACCTTCACCTGTACCGGCCACCTATGGCTGGTTTCCCGGTCGATCAGCGCCAGGTCCTTGGCGCGCAGCGGTCGGGCCGCGCGGCCATTGCGGATGCGATCGGTGGCATAATCGTCGAACGCCTTCCAGCCGAACAGCAGATAAAGCACCACCGTCGGCAGAGGCAGTAGCGCCAGCGCGAGGATCCAGGCAATGGACCCCTGCGAGGTCCGCGAATTCATGATTTCGCGCACCGCGCAGACAAAGGCCAGCACATAGATCGCCGCCAGGATGGCCGCCACGACATGCAGCTCGGCCAGTAGCGTACCCAGATAATACTCGATACCGATCAACATGTGCCCCGGAGTCGTGAGGGCGTCACTCTATCAGCGTGCCATGATTGAACAATGCCGGCGTGCCTTGTCCTTTCCTCTCCCCTTGAGGGAGGGATGCTTTTCTGCGTTCAGCAGAAAAGCTGGGTGAGGGGTTCGCACTCCCCCATGCTTCAATGCCTGAGGAAGCTACCCCTCATCCGCCCTTCGGGCACCTTCTCCCGCAAGGGGAGAAGGGGGAGTCCCGCTATTCCGCCTCGATCACATCCGAAATGTCGATCGGTGCGCGCCCCTCCAGCCAGCTCGGAACCGGCAGGCCTTTTTCGTGCAGGAAGGCGGGGTTGAATATCTTGCTGGCATAACGGTTGCCATAGTCGCACAGCACCGTGACGATGGTCTTGCCCGGCCCTAGGTCGCGCGCCATGCGCACTGCGCCGGCGATGTTGATGGCGCTCGATCCGCCCAGGCACAGGCCTTCATGTTCGAGCAGGTCGAAAATGTAGGGCAGGGCCTCGGCGTCCGGGATTTGATAGGGGTTGTCGACTGTCAACCCTTCGAGGTTCGCCGTGATACGACCCTGGCCGATGCCCTCGGTGATCGAACCGCCCGCGGATTTCAGCTCCCCATGGGCATAGAAATTGTAGAGCGCCGCGCCCTCCGGGTCGGCCAGCCCGATCTTCACGTCCTTGCTGCGCGCGCGCAGCGCCTCGGCCACGCCGGCCAGCGTCCCGCCCGATCCCACGGCGCAGATGAAGCCGTCGATGCGCCCACCCGTCTGTTGCCAGATTTCGGGCCCGGTGGTTTCCACATGGGCGCGCTTGTTGGCGACATTGTCGAACTGGTTGGCCCAGATGGCCCCGCCCGGCAGTTCCCGGTTGAGCTTTTCGGCCAGGCGGCCCGAAATCTTGATAAAGTTATTGGGGTTCTTGTAGGGCTTGGCCGGAACCTCGATCAACTCGGCGCCATACAGCCGCAGCGCATCCTTCTTTTCCTGGCTCTGCGTCTCGGGGATGACGATCACCGATTTGAAGCCCAGCGAATTGGCGACCAGCGTCAGCCCGATGCCGGTATTGCCGGCCGTGCCCTCGACAATGGTGCCGCCCGGCTTGAGCGCGCCCGATTTCACCGCATCGTGGATGATGAAGAGCGCCGCCCGATCCTTCACCGACTGGCCCGGATTGAGGAATTCCGCCTTGCCCCAGATTTCGCATCCCGTCAGCTCGGACACCCGGTTGAGACGGATCAGCGGCGTGTTGCCGATGGCGGAAATCAGGTCTTCGTGCTTGGACATGGGGTCAATCTGGAAGGTCTAGGAAAGACTTATGCTAGGTGCCCGACTGTCCCCCGGCAAGCCTTAACCGCCTCTGGCGGCAAGGCTTTTCGCCACGCAGCGGCGCCACGCAACGTCCGTGCGCCAATGGCTCCCCGACGCAATTTCATTCCTGGCTTCACCGGGTCATTCCCGCGAAAGTGGAAACATCCGTTTATGTGGATTGTCCTGCAACCGCGGTTCCCGCTTTCGCGGGGATGACAGTGTAATGCTGGAGCCATGCGCCCGCTTCTATTCCATCACCTCGGCCAGATGCTCCAGCGCCGCGCTCCAGGCTTCCATCGAAAAGATGCGCGATTCCGGATCGGCATGGGCCAGGCCGCGTTCGGTGAGCGTCACCTGCGTCTGGTCCTCGCCCAGGGCCTTGAAGGCGATTTCGAGCACGAAGATCAGCTCTTCGGCATCGTCGTCGTCGCCATCCTTGTGGACCCAGCTCATGACGAGCTTTTCGTTTTCCTTGAATTGCAGGATTTCCCCGCTGACCACATGATCTTCGGGGTCCTCGTCGTCGCCGAAGGTGGTGAATGTATATTCCCCGCCCTCGAAGGCATCGAGTTCCGCCGCGTCGGCCTGCCATTGCTCGATCAGCGCCGGGTCGGTCCAGGCCGCGAACACGTCGTCGATATGGGCGTCGATGGTCCGGGTCAGGGTGATCTGGCTTTCGCCATCGATATCCATGCCGTTGCCGTCGGTGTTGCTCATGCCGGCTCCTTGTGCAGTTCCGCGTGTCGCGGCAGGAAGATGGTGAGGAAACCGAGGAACGGCAAGAAGGCACAGAGGCCGAATGTGGCGACGATGCCGATATGGTCGGCCAGCAGGCCCAGCACCGCCGCGCCGATGGCGCCGATGCCGAAGGCAAAGCCGAACACGAAACCCGCGACCATGCCGACCTTGCCCGGCACCAGTTCCTGCGCATAGACCACGATGGCCGAAAAGGCCGACGATAGGATCAGCCCCACGGCCACGCTGACGATGGCGGTCCCCATCAGGTTCATATGCGGCAGCAGCAGCGTGAAGGGCAGGGCGCCCACGATGGAGCACCAGATCACCGTCAGCCGCCCGAACCGGTCGCCCACCGGCCCGCCGATAAAGGTGCCGGCCGCGATGGCCCCGAGGAACAGGAACAGGTAGAGCTGCGCCTCCTCGGCGGAGAGCCCGAATTTCTCGATCAGGAAGAAGCTGTAATAGCTGGTGATCGAGGAAATATAGACATACTTGCTCAGCAGCAACGCGCCGATGACGAGGAACGCCACCGTCAGCCGCCGCCGCGACAGGATTTGCCGCGCCGCCTTGAGCACCGGCTTGCCCGAATGGGCCCGTTGATGGGCCGCATACCAGCGGCCCACCGCGCTCAGGATCACCAGGGCCGTGATGGCGACCAATGCAAACCAGATCGTGCTGCCCTGTCCGCGCGGCAACAGGAAATAGGCTGCCGCCAACGGCCCGATGGACGTGCCGATATTGCCGCCCACCTGGAACAGCGATTGTGCGAAGCCCAGCCGCCCACCCGATGCCAGCCGCGCCACGCGCGAGGCTTCGGGGTGGAAGATGGCCGAACCGACGCCGCCGACCATGGCCGCCAGCACCAGCAGGCCGAAACTGTTGGCCGTGGCGATCAGCACAACGCCGGCCACGGCGAACACCATGGACAGCGCCAGCGCATAAGGCATCGGATTCTTGTCGGTGTAATAGCCCACCAGCGGCTGCAGCAGCGACGCCGTCATCTGCTGCGCCAGCGTGATCAGCCCGATCTGCACATAATCCAGCCCATAGGCGTCCTTGAGCAGCGGATAGAGCGCCGGCAGCAGGAACTGCATCAGGTCGTTGAGCAGATGCGAGGCGCTGACCGCCAGGATGATGATGACTGATGTCCGCTGCACCGCCGGTGCAGTCTTGGCCGAAACGGCGTCCATGAGAGAAGTCCAAAATGCCTAGAATATGAGCAGGCACCCGTACCCCGCCCCACCGGCGCTGGCAATGGCTGCCATCTTTGCAACAACAATGACGCGCCTGCGTTTTGTCGCAGGGAGGATACCATGACCATCAATCATTTCGTCGTATCTCAGCGCGACAGCGTTTGGCAGTTCAGCTTCAGGGGCGATGTTACCGCGCCTTTCGCCGGCAGGAAGGCCGCCATCGATGCCGCCATCGCCGAGGCCGGCAAGGTCGCGGATTCCGAAGTGGTCCTGCGGGACGGCGATGTGCATAGCGAGACGATCTGGCGCAGCGGCCAGGCCGATCTCAGCGCACACGAATCCGAGCGCCTGGCGGCCGATATCGAGCGCGACAGGGATGCCTGACGACGCCCATCGGACTATCGGGGATGGAAGGAAATGGCTCCGCGAGCTGGACTCGAACCAGCGACCATTCGATTAACAGTCGAACGCTCTACCAACTGAGCTATCGCGGAACATCGATGCCTCCTCAGCGGAAGCGAGGTCCATGTAACGGACTTGTTTTGGTTTGCCAAGCCCTTTTGCCCCGATGTGTAAAAGTCGGGTGAGGGGGCTATTCGCGCCGCTCCAGCGCCAGCAGGTCCGCCAACGTATTGACGTTGAGGAACGGGTCGGCTGCATGCCGGCTGGTCCAGTCTGCCAGCCGTGCCCCCATGCTGGCCTGCAAGGCCTTGAGACTGCCCGGCGCCGTGCCGGCCGTGACCCGTCCCGGCAGCTCGGCCAGCGCCTCGATCCGCCAGATCGCGTTGGGCGGATAAAAGCCCGCGCCCCAGCCGGCAAAGGCCGCTGGGGCATCGCGCAATTCGTCGAGCATCATTGTCGCGAAATCGTCCGGCAGGAACGGCGTATCCACCGCCGCCGAGATCAGCAGTCCCTCCCTGATTCCCCGGACCCGCAGGGCCGCAACCGCCGCCGCCAGCCCCGCCAGCGGCCCGCCCACCGGCGCATCGAGGTCGGTCACGGCCACCGCGTCATCCCGCCGCCCCCGCCCGTCATCGACTGGTCCCACCGCGATCATCACAGGAGCCGCGACCGTCCCCAGCGCCTCGGCGACACGATCGACCAGCCGTCGTCCGCCGATCCGCAAGTCCGCCTTGCGCACGCCGCCCAGACGCTCGCCTCTGCCCCCCGCGATGATCACACCATGCGGCAAGCTCACTTGCCGGTCGTCTCCGGTTCGGGCCGGGTGCCCAAACGCAGCACCACCATCATGCCGATGCCCGCCACCAGCCCCCAGAACGGGGCGCCGACCCCGATAATGGTGATTCCCGACGCCGTGGTGATGAAGGTCAGTGCTGCCGGCAGCCGCGTTTCCTCGATCACCAGCGCGCCCGATAGCGCCGCCGCCAGGCTCGACAGCAGCGCCAGCCCCGCCACGGCCTGGATCAGTAACGGCGGTGAGGCGGCGATGAAGGCGGCGGCCAGGCTCGCGGCCGGCGCCAGCAGCAGATAGACGACGCCCGCCGAGACCGGCGCCGGCCAGCGCTTCGCCTTGTCGGGATGCGCCTCGGGACCGGCGCAGATCGCCGCGGTAATGGCCGCCAGATTGCTGCTATGCCCACCGAAGAAGGCCGTCGCCGCGCTGGCAATGCCGGTGATGATAAAGAGCGGCGCCGGCTTCAGCTCGTAGCCATTGGCCTTCATCACGGCTAGGCCCGGCAGGTTCTGCGAGGCCATGGTAACGACATAGAGCGGCAAGCCGATCCGCAATATGGCGTCCAGCGTAAAGACCGGCATGACCGGCACCAGGCTCGGCCAGCTCCCGTCCAGCGCCCCCGCCGGCAGGTGCGTGGTCGTCGCCAGCACGATCCCCGTCACCACCACCGCAATCGGCACCGCATAGCGCTTGGCAAAGCGCAGCCCGATCACCCAGGCGAGCAGGATCGGCAGCGCCAGCATCGGCATTTCGGCGACCGCGGTGATCGGGGCGAGGCACAGCGTGAACAGCATGCCCGCCAGCATGCCATTGGCCAGTGGCGCCGGAATTGCCGCGATCAGCCGGGCCAGCGGCTTGATCAGCCCGGTCAGCACGATCAGCGCCGCCGCCACGAGAAATGCCCCCGCCACCGCCGGAAATCCGCCCACCGGCTCGCCCACCGTCAGGATAAAGGCCACGCCCGGCGTCGACCAGGCGAAGCTCACCGGCAGCTTCACCCGCGCGCTGGCCACGATATTGAGGATGCCGATGGCGATACACACGCTCATCAGCCCGGAGCCGGCCTGCTGCGGCGAGGCGCCGGTGGCGGTCAGCGCCGCCAGGACCAGCGTGAAGGTGCTGGCATAGCCCACAATCGCGGCCAGCGCCCCGGCCATCACCGGCTGCAGATACTCGCGCCGGCCGCCGCCGGCTTCCATTCGATCGCTCACCGCTTTTCCCCGCTTCGTGCGCCAGCAACCTATGCAAGCACGGGGTTCGGGTGAAGCGCAAAACGGCATCGGCCGCACCGTTCACGGCGCCGTGAGAAAATAACCCTTTGGCAACCCGATGCCTTGCATAAGAAGGGGCGCTGGACTAGAACCCCGCGCCAGAGGCCACGTGGCGGAGTGGTTACGCAGCGGATTGCAAATCCGCGTACTCCGGTTCAATTCCGGACGTGGCCTCCAATGATTTTCCAGATAGTGTCAGGTGATTGTCGATCGTTCTGGGAGGACGTCGTGAGCCACCCCTTGTCCTGCACGCGCACCGCCGCGGTCTTGCTCGCGCTCTGCGCCGCATCGGTCCCCGCCGCGGCGTCCGAAATTGCCGCCTGCACACTCTCCGCCTGGTCGAACGATACAGACACGAACGGGCTCAATATCCGGGCCGGCGCCGGAAGCGATACCGCGATCATCGGCCAGATCCCTGTCGGCGGCGAAGTCTCGATCACAGGGGAGAAGGATGGCTGGTTCAGGATCGATCACGCCGTGCTGATCGACTACGAAACAGACGACACCACCGACGTTTTTGCCGGCGAGGGCTGGGTTTCCGGGCGGATGCTCGGCCTTGTCCTGCATGACGATTTACATGCCGCCCCCTCGGACGACAGCCCGGTCGTGGCTCGTCTGTTCCACGAGGATGCAAACGGAAACGTGTCGGGGGCGGATTCGTTTGGCGTTACCAGCTTGCTCACCTGCCAGGGAGACTGGGTCGAGGTCGAAGGCACGTTCTTTGGCACCCCCTTGACCGGCTGGGCGACCCGGACCTGCTCAAACCAGGTGACCACCTGCTCCTGACGTCTGCCCCGGCCCGCATACCCGCCATGCACCGCGATTTTTGCCGCATCACACGCTCGCCCCTTGCCATGGGCCATGCCCGACTATATTCACGGCCGGCATATAGTCTTGCCCGGGGCGGGTGGTTTCAATGGTCGATTTCGAGCGCGCGCGGGCGCAGATGGTGGAAAGCCAGTTGCGCGGCGGCGGCGTCACCAGCGCGCCCATCCTTGCCCGCATGCGTGCCATTCCGCGCGAGAATTTCGTCGCGCCCGATCGTCGCGACGTGGCTTATCTCGACGCGATCCAATGGCTTGGTGACAAGGCCTCCGGCCGCTTCATGGCCGCGCCCGCCACCCTGGCGAAATTGCTCAAGCTCGCTGAAATCACCGAAAGCGAAACCGTACTCGATATTGGTGCCGGCACCGGCTATTCCACCGCGGTCATTGCCGGCCTTGCCGCCTCCGTCGTCGGCCTCGAGCCCGATGCAGAGCTCGCGGCAGCGGCTTCCACCAATCTCGTCGCGCTCGGTCTGGCCAATGCCGCGATTGTCGCTGGCGAAATCGAGCGTCTCGGCGCAGCCCGCTTCGATGTCGTTCTGGTGCAGGGCGCGCTCGATCGCGTGCCGGACGCTTTTTTTGCCGCATTGGCCGACGGAGGGCGCCTCGTGGCGCTCATTCGCGCCGGGGCGGTTTCTGTGGCCCATGTTTTCGTGAAGTCGGGCAGGGGCGTGACGGCCCGGGCCGAGTTCAATGCCTTCCTGCCGCCGCTCTTTGCGGCGCGGGCCAGTGAGGAATTTGTGTTTTGAGGCGATGCTACCGGTCGGTGTTGCCGCTGAGGCACGGGGCCGGATGAATCGCACATTAATGTTTCGTAGGGATTGCCGCGGCCGGTTGTCTACCCCATGTGCCGCGCATAGAGTTTCGGGGTTTTGGAGGCGGGCAATGGGTTTTCGCGTTAAATTGGTCGCCAGTGCGCTGGCTTTGGCTCTTGCAGCCGTTTCGGTGGGTGGCGCGCAGGCGCAGTCGATCACACAGGCGCTGACGATCGCCTACGATCACGCGCCCGATCTGCAGGCGGCACTGCTCAGCGCCAAATCCGCGGCGGAAAATGTGGCCCTGGCGCAGGCCGGCAAGCGGCCGCAGATCAACGCTTCGATCAGCGGTGGCCATGGCTGGAGCCTGGTCGGCGGCAGTGTGACCGAGGGGGACTCCCTGTCCACCGAATTGACCTACGGCCAGGTTATTTTTGACAATTTCAAGACCGACGCGCAGATCGAGGCAGCGCGCGCCGGCGCCGAAGCCGCCGAATACCAGATCCGCGATACCGAGCAGACGGTGCTGCTTGCGGTTGTCGATGCCTATATGTCGGTGCTGAATGGCCGCCAACTGGTCGCCCTCCGGCAGGAAAACGTCAGCTTCTTCCAGGCGCAGTTGCAGTCGGCAAAGGACCGGCTCGATGTCGGCGAGGGTACCCGTATCGACGTGGCGCAGGCCGAAGCCCGGTTGTCGCAGGGCGACGCCAGCTATCGCGCCGCCGTGAGCAGTCTCGAAATCAGCCAGGCGACGTTCCAGCGCTATGTCGGTGCGGCGCCGCAGAACCTGGATGCTTCGCATAATTATGGTCGCCTGATCCCCGCCAGCCTGCAGGCTGCCATTTCCGCGGCCGAAACCGATCACCCGGCGATCCTGCTCTCCAAGGCGACCATTCGCGCTGCCCAGGCCAATACGGATACGGCCCAGGCCGCCTTCGGCCCGACCGCATCGATCAACGGCTCGATCGGCAGCAGCTGGAAGGACTCGCCGGGCGACGGTTTCAATGCATCTGTTGGTTTTCGGATCAGCATTCCACTCTACAATGGCGGCGCCATCGGCGCCAATGTGCGCAAGGCCAATATCGAGCAGATCAAGTCCGAGGTCACAGCAATGTCGACCTATGACAAGATTCGCGAGGCGGTGATTTCCGCCTGGGCCGGCATCCAGAGCGCCGACGCGCAGATTTCCGCGGCCAATGCCGCGGTTTCCGCCGGCCGCACCGTGCTCGACGGCGTCATCCAGGAGCGCGACCTCGGCACGCGGACCACGCTGGACGTGCTCAATGCCCAGGCCGAATTGACCACGGCGCGCGAAAGCCTAATCAACGCCTCGACCAACAAGGTCATGGCCACTTTCTCGCTGCTCTCGGCCATGGGTCACCTGACCGCGACCGATCTGGCGCTGAATGTTCAGGTCAAGTCGGCCGTGCAGTATAATCAGGCCGTCGATGACGTCTGGCAGGAATTGCGCACCGTCGCCGACTGATCGAGCGCTTCGCGCAGGCCGTTTTTTCGGTAAACTGCGTCCGCTGTCTTTGCTGTTCTGCAATCTCTTGCATCCAGCGTCATTATCGAGCCGTGGTGGTCGGGTCATGCCTGGCCACAACTTTTAGTGGAAGACCGGCTTGAGCCATGCTGTGGCGATTCCTAATTGCGACGGCTGGCGCTAAGGTGTTGGTGACGAATCAGGTTGGCGGCACCGGCGGATGCTGCGGTCGGTTCGGGCGCACGAGTAAGAGGCACTGATGAACAAGCCGGCACCCAAAGAACCCTCCATGGACGAAATCCTGTCGTCCATCAGGCAGATCATTGCCGATGACGATGCCGCCGGGGTGCCGCGCCGTCCGACAATTCAGGCCGCGCCCCCCCCGATGCAGGCCACTCCGGCCCGCCCCATGGCGGACTCGCTGGATCGTGATCTGAGTGACATGCTCGACGATATCGAGCCGCTGGCGCTCTCGCCCAACCAGATCGTCGACAAGGGCGAGGACGATATCGGCGGTTTCAGCTTCGACTCCATCCTGGCCGATACCGAGACCGAGGAGCCTTCCGCCGCCGCCGCGCCGCAACTGGTCGAGCCGGACGATATCACCTTCGACATCGCCGAGCCGGCCGAGGAAGAAGAGTTGCCCGCCTTCGACCCGCCGCCGATGGCCGTTCGGGAGCCCGAGCCGCGTGTGCAGGCCAGCGTCGCCCAGGCCGCGCCGCTGCCCGATCCGTCCCTGTCCAGCGATATGGCCGACCAATTGCTCGGCCCCGCCACCCAAGCCGCCGTGCGCAGCTCCATCACCAAGCTCAATGGCCTGGGCCTCGGCAATGCCGGCGCCACCATCGAGTCGCTGATGCGCGACATGCTCCGCCCCATGCTCAAGGAATGGCTGGACGAAAACCTGCCTTCCGTCGTCGAGCGCATGGTGGAACGCGAAATCACCCGCGTCTCCCGCGGGGAATAGGCGTCCGGGAGTTTGACTGTCACTCGTTGCTCCCCACTTACCGATCGTCACCCTCGGGCTTGACCCGAGGGCTCTGCACTTTCAATCTCGCCCCGTGGGCGGATACACCTATATTCTTGTAGATATGCGGCGTGGCCGAACCTATATCGGGGTCACCAATGACCTCGTTCGTCGTGTCCACGAACATCGCGAAGGCGTTGTGGAAGGCTACACCAAGAAAAATAACATCAAACGCTTGGTCTATTTCGAGACCCATGACGGTATCGAGCTCGCGATTCAGCGCGAGAAGACACTCAAACGCTGGTATTGGCCGTGGAAGGAAGCCCTGATCGAGGAGAACAATCCGGACTGGCGCGACCTTTGGGACGAAATCGTCAAGTGAAGAACCCTCGGGTCGAGCCCGAGGGTGACGTGTAGTGGTTGTCCCGCCCATCTGCCATGCGCAGTTCCAGTTGACCCCGCATCCCGCATTTGCTTGAAGTCTGCCAACCTGTCTATCCGGCCCGCCAGATACCTCTCGGCGGGCTGCTGCTGTTGCGAGTGACCAATGCTTGAAAAGTCCTATGAGCCCGGCGCGGTTGAGAACCGCGTCTATGCCGATTGGCTCAAGGCCAATGCCTTTGCCGCCGGGGCAGGGGCCGCGCCCGGCGCCGAGACCTTCACCATCGTCATTCCCCCGCCCAATGTCACCGGCTCGCTCCATATCGGCCACGCGCTGAACAACACGATCCAGGACATTCTCGTCCGCTTCAATCGCATGCTGAAGAAGGACGTGCTCTGGCAGCCCGGCACCGACCATGCCGGCATCGCCACCCAGATGATCGTCGAACGCCAGTTGATGGAGCGCCAGCAGCCGGGCCGCCGCGAGATGGGCCGCGAGAAATTCGTCGAGCGCGTGTGGGAATGGAAGGCCGAAAGCGGCGGCACCATCATGAACCAGCTCAAGCGCCTCGGCGCCTCGGCTGATTTCAGCCGCGAACGCTTCACTATGGGCCAGAACGGCGCTGCCGACGACCAGATGGTCCGCGCCGTCACCAAGGTCTTCGTCGAGCTGCACCAGCGCGGCCTGATCTATCGTGCCAAGCGCCTGGTCAACTGGCATCCCGGCCTCGAAACCGCCATTTCCGACCTCGAAGTCGAGAATATCGAGATCAAGGGCCACATGTGGCACCTGCGCTATCCGCTCGCCGATGGCGTCACCTACCAGTTCCCCATCGCCCATGATGAAGACGGCAAGCCCACCGAGTGGGAGACCCGCGATTACATCATCGTCGCCACCACCCGCCCCGAAACCATGCTGGGCGACAGCGGCATCGCCGTTCACCCCGAAGACGAGCGCTACGCCCCGCTGGTCGGCAAGTTCGTCACCCTGCCGCTGGTCGGTCGCCGCATCCCCATCGTCGCCGACGAATATGCCGACCCCACCCTGGGCACCGGCGCCGTCAAGATCACGCCGGCCCACGATTTCAACGACTTCGAAGTCGGCACCCGCAACAATCTCGACCAGATCAACGTCTTCACAACCGGCGGCGCCATCATCTCGGCCGATTTCATCCCCGAGGCCTATCGCGGCCTCGACCGCTTCGCCGCCCGCAAGGCCATCGTCGCTGACCTGACCGCCCTGGCAGAAGCCGAACCCACCCGCGGCCTCGATCACATCGAGGACAAGAAGATCATGGTCCCGCATGACGAGAAGTCCAAACTCGTCGTCATCGAGCCCTTCCTCACCGACCAGTGGTGGGTCAAGGCCGACGTCCTCGCCCAGCCGGCCCTCGCCGCCGTCCGCGAAGGCCGCACCAAATTCGTGCCCGAGCAATACCAGAACACCTATTTCGCCTGGCTGGAAAACATCAAGCCATGGTGCATTTCCCGCCAGCTCTGGTGGGGCCACCAGATTCCGGCCTGGTACGGGCCGGACCTTGAGGACGGTATGCAAACGTTGGAGTCGCTAGGCTCCGGGGGCTTGCAGATGAAGACAAAGCCATTCGTCGCTCATAGTGCAGACGAGGCTTTGGCTGAAGCACGTCAGTATTATGCCAAATATGCGCCCGGTGCAGACGTCATCGTTGGTTCGTCTTCACCTCTCTTCGGCGGCGGTGGGGATCGGGCTGCATCGTTACGAGTTGGACGCCCCGACACAACCATCGCTCTCTGGCGCGACGAAGACGTGCTCGACACCTGGTTCTCCTCCGCCCTCTGGCCCTTCTCCACTCTGGGCTGGCCGGACGATACCGAGGCGCTCCGCCGCTACTATCCGACCGACGTTCTCGTCACCGGCTTCGACATCATTTTCTTCTGGGTTGCCAGGATGATGATGATGGGTCTTGAATTTCTGGATGAAGAGCCGTTCCACACGGTCTACATGCATGCTCTGGTCCGCGACGAGAAGGGCCAGAAGATGAGCAAGACCAAGGGCAACGTCATCGACCCGCTCCAGCTCATCGATCAATACGGCGCCGACGCCACCCGCTTCACCCTCGCCGCCATGGCCGCACAGGGCCGCGATCTCAAGCTCTCGATCCAGCGTGTGGAAGGCTATCGCAACTTCGTCACCAAGATCTGGAACGCCGCCCGCTTCCTCGAAATGAACGAGTGCCGCCGCGTCGAGGGGTACGATCCCAAGACCAACAAGCTCCCGCTCAATCGCTGGATCGTTGGCGCCACCGCGCGTGGCGCCGCCGCCGTCACCCAGGGCATTGTCGACTACAAGTTCAACGAAGCCGCCAATGCCGCCTATGATTTCACCTGGGGCACCTTCTGCGACTGGTATGTCGAATTCGCCAAGCCTGTGCTGATGGGCGAGGACGAGGCCGCCAAGGCCGAAACCCGCGCCACCGCGGCCTGGGCCCTCGACCAGATCCTCGCCATCCTCCACCCCTTCATGCCCTTCGTCACCGAAGAGCTGTGGGCCGAAACCGGCAAATTCGGCGCCCCGCGCCAGTCCATGCTGATCCTGAGCTCCTGGCCCGACCTGTCCGGCCTCGAAGATGCTGCCGCCGATGCCGACCTCACCTGGCTCATCGACGTCATCACCAATGTCCGCTCGGTCCGCTCGGAGATGAACGTTCCCGCCGGCGCCAAGCTGCAAATGGTCGTCGTCGGGGCAGGGGAAGAGACCCTGCGCCGCCTCGTCGCCGGCACCTCGCTGATCACGCGCCTAGCCCGCCTCGAGGAAATCTCGCCGCAATCAGAGGTCCCCGGCGAATCCGCCCAGTTCGTCGTCGGCGAAGCCACCTTTGCCCTGCCGCTGGCGGGCGTCATCGACATCGCTGCCGAAAAGGTCCGCCTCGAAAAGGAAGTGACCAAGCTCGACGCCGAAATCGCCCAGATCGACAAGAAGCTCGGCAACGAGCAATTCGTCGCCAAGGCCCCCGAAGAGGTCATCGAGGAACAAAAAGCCCGCCGCGAAGCCGCCGTGGAACGGCGGCATCATATTCTCGAAGCGCTGAAGCGCCTGAGCTGAGGGCGAGTTTCCCCAAACGCGATCGTCACCCTCGGGCTTGACCCGAGGGCGCTGCACTTGACGATAGCACAGCAAGTATAGAGCCCTCGGGTCAAGCCCGAGGGTGACGTGTGGTGGGTGGGCGCCATCGCGTCCACCCCTCCCGCCGCTCAAATACGCCCCTGCACCCGATGCAGCCCGGCATAAAGCCCATCCGCCGCCATCAGCGCCTCATGCGTCCCTTCCTCGCCGATCCCCTCCGGCGTCAGCACCAGAATCCGGTCCGCATGGCGCACCGTCGACAGCCGATGGGCAATCACCAATGTCGTCCGCCCCGCCGCCAGCGTCAGCAGCGCCTGCTGCACCGCCCGCTCGCTCTCATTGTCCAGCGCGCTGGTCGCCTCGTCGAAGATCAGCACCGCCGGGTTCTTGAGAAACGCTCTTGCGATAGTCAGCCGCTGCTTCTGCCCGCCCGACAGCTTCACCCCGCGTTGCCCGATATCGGTGTCATATCCATCCGGCAGGTCCATGATGAACTCATGCGCATTGGCCGCCTTCGCGGCAGCGACCAGCGCCGCGTCGCTGGCCTCCGGCCGCCCATAGCGCAGGTTTTCCGCCACCGTGCCGCTGAACAGATACACATCCTGCTGCACCACGCCGACGCTGCGCCGCAACGAGTCCAGCGTCACATCGCGCACATCCTTGCCGTCGATACTGATGGCCCCGCCGCTCACCTCGTAAAACCGCGGGATCAGCGCACAAAGCGTGCTCTTGCCGACGCCCGATGATCCCACCAGGGCCACGAATTCCCCCGGCTTGATATCGAGCGACAGCCCGGCGAACACCGGCGCTCCCCCATCGCCATAGCCGAAATCCACATCGCGGAACGAAATCGCCCCGCGAACCGGGCCGATATCCAACGCATCAGGCGCGTCGGCAATGTCGGGCTGCTCCTCCAGCAACTCCATGGCGCGTACGAAGCCGGTTGCCCCCTCCTGCCAGAGCCGGATGAAGTTATCCAGCCGCCGCACCGGGTCGACCAAAACCCCCACGCAGAGCAGGAAGGTCAGCATCTCCGCCACCGTCAATTCGGCATGCAGGATGCGAATGGCCCCGCCCACGATGACCATGATAGTCACCAATTGGGCAAAGCCGTCCATGCCGACCCAGAGCAGGGCCTCGCTGCGATAGCCGTCGCTGCGGCTGCGCAGGAAGTTCCGGTTCTCGACCTCGAACCGCTCCAGTTCCATCGACTCGTTGGCGAAGGATTGCACCACGCGCACTCCGCCCAGCGCACCCTCTACCCGCTCGTTGATTGCCGCTATCCGCTCCTTGGTGGTCTTGAGCGCCACATTCATCCGCCGGTTGAAATGCCGCGCATAGAGCACGGCCGGCGGCACCAGCAGCGCGATCAGCCCTGCCAGCACCGGATCGATGATCGTCAGCACCGTCATCGCGCCGCCGAATTTCAGCACGCTGATGGCAAGGTCTTCCGGGCCGTGGTGGAACAATTCGCCCAGCCACAGCGAATCGTTGCTGATGCGGCTCATCAATTGCCCCACGCGCTGCCGGTCATAGAAGCTGAACGACAGCTTCTGGCAGTGCTCGAACAGTTCCTTGCGCACATCGGCCTCGATCCGCGCGCCCATCACGTGGCCCCGGTAGTCGACGAAATAGGTGGCCAGCGACTGCACGAGGAACACGGCGAGCATGATGCTGCCCATGCCCAGGATTTGCGTCAGCGCGTCGTCGGCCTCGGCCAGCGCCGGCAGGCGCGTGGTGATGTAGCTGGCGCAAAGCGGCAGGGCGATTGCACTGGCCGCGACCAGCATCGCACAGGCCAGGTCCGCCAGCAGCAGCGGCACATAGGGGCGATAATAGCCGACGAACTTTCGGGCGCGCGCCATCGCGCGACCGGGATCGCTATCCCGGTTTCCCGTCAGCCTGGCGAGAAGTTTGAAGAAGCGGTGGTTACGGCCGGCGTCGCTGCGCTGCTCCGTCCACGAATGTTGAGACTGCATGAATGATCACGTCCTGTTGATGTTTGTTTCCTTTCACGTTGGACAGGGCTTTCATTCTGCGCTCCTTGGATTCGCGATGGCGCCGAGTATGCCGATAGAGCGATCGGGAACAACCGCCCCGCAGGCAAACGGCGGCAATCCGTTGCTGTTGGGAAACATTTTGGCGGCGACTCTGTGACGATTCCGCAACAGCGCGTGTGAATCGATTTCACCGCCGGCCATCGCAACGATTTGGCGATATTTGTCGCCACAATCTCACCCTAAACGAGACGGCATAGGCATCTGGGGGCGGATGACCTGTAAGTGGTGGGCGTTGGCCTGCACGCTTGCGCGTTTTCTCCCTCTAAATGTCGAACCGACGGCGAAGCTCTTGGCTTGGCTCTCTCGGGGTGAACGACGCCGTGCCCGCATCATACCTCTCGATCGCCACGCGGTCGGCCGAATGCGGTCACAAACGGGGTTTACCGAAATCTTAACGTCCGCCGTCCCGATCAGCCGATCCGGGAGAACCGGACGACACGGTTCGCCCGCCACCGCGCGGGCAAGAAGGAGCAAGATGCGGACCATTAGGGACCATTCCCTGATTTCCGTTACGACGGCAGCGATCTTCGCCCTCGCGGCGGCGGCGATGCCCGTACACGCCCAGACGGCAGCCGATGCGGCGCTGAACATGGCCAATATGCTCGATGGGGCAGGTGGCGGTGTGTCCGGCGACGATCTGCTTCTGGCGCTTGAAGATGCCGCCAGCGCCGGCCAGCCCATGGCCATGTGGCAGCTCGGCACGATGTATGAGAATGGCGAAGGCGTCGACAAGGACCCGGTCAAGGCCTTCGGCTATTTCGCCCAGATTGCCAATCAACATGCCGATGCCGCGCCGCGGGGCGTCGAGGCCGACATCGTGGCCCAGTCCTTCGTCAAGGTCGGCGATTACTACAAGGAAGGCCTGCCCGATGCCGGCATTCCTGCTGATGCCGAGCGCTCGCACGCTTTGCTGCTGCATGCCGCCACCTATTTCGGCGATGCCGATGCGCAATATCGCGTCGGCCTGCTCTATACCCAGGAAAACGAAATGGGCGTGAACCCTCTGCAAAGCGCCCGCTGGTTCTCGCTGGCCGCCCGCAAGGGCCATTGCCCAGCCCAGGCCCATCTCGGCGATATGGTGTTCAACGGCGTCGAAGGCATCGAAGCTCAGCCGGTCGAGGGCCTGATGTGGCTCGCCGTTGCCCATGAACGTTGCGCTGGCACCGCCGATGCCGCCTGGGTCGATGAACTGCTCAACCGCGCCGTTTCCATAGCCACGCCCGAACAGCGCACCGAAGCCTTCGCCCTGGCCGACAGCATCGCCCCGCAATTCGCTGGCTTCTGAGCGGCCCGCAGGGACAAATCGCTCCAGTGGAGCGATTTGAGCGAAGAAGGCCACGAGACCTACGGTCGAGTGGCGGGCAGGAGAATTCCCCACCCACCGGCCGTCACCCTCGGGCTTGTATCGACGAAATCTGATTAAGATGTCCCGGGAGGCGGTCGCATCCGCGCTCCCGGGCAGACATCGACCGTCCTC
>NZ_LMGZ01000007.1 GCF_001427605.1 Devosia sp. Root635
ACGGAAAACCCTTCAAACTCGCCATCAACGCTGCAATGAGAAAGTTCATCACCATCCTCAATGCTATCGTCAACAATCGACAGTTGCTTGACCCGAGGGCTCCTCACTTACTGGACGATCGTTAAGTACAGGGCCCTCGGGTCAAGCCCGAGGGTGACGATCGAGTTGATGGCGGAATCTGTGCCCCATAAGCCACCATCCCGCTCTGCAATTCTCGACAATATGCCTCAAAGGTTGTTCCTTCCCCCACCCAGCCCTAAACTTGCCATGAAATGACCGCCTGTTGGGCAGGCGTGCAGCGTTAGCGCGGTCGGGCGGAAGGTGCTTAACGGAATCTTCTCTCCCACGGGGCAAACTTCTGCTTCTGCCTCAAGTGGTTGAAGCGTAACGGGCGGGAACGGGTCCACTGCATATCGCGCGTCTGGTAACGAGTTTTGGCGCCCTGTGCGTGGCTGCTGCCGGTTTCGGCGCGGTCACGGTGCCTGCTGCTGCGTTCGACATCTTCGGGCTCAAGCTGTTCGAGGACCAGAGCGAGCAGGATGCGGAGGCGGTGATTGCCGATCCGCAGCCCTATCTGGTCACCCTGGTCGTCAATGCCACCGGCGCGGTCGAAAGCGCGGTGCGCAATGCCTCGGCTTTGGTCGCCGACCAGAACGAGCCGGCTTCGGGTGCGGCGGGGCTGTTGGCAAAGGCGCGGGGCGATTATCGCCGCATTGTCGCGGCGCTCTACAATGAAGGCTATTACGGCGGCACGGCGTCCATCCGTGTCGGCGGCGTCGAGGCGGCCACGCTGGCGCCCGATGTCGACCTGCCCGATCCGGTGGATGTGGCCGTGGTGGTCGATCCGGGGCCGCTGTTCCACTTCAACAGCGTGACCATCGTCAATCAGGCGCTGCCGACATCCGACCCCAATGATTATGTGGAGCCACCTGTCCATGCTGGGTTCGGCGCCGGCGAGATCGCCAAATCCTCGGTGATCCTGCGGGCCGAGCAACTGGCGCTGGAGGCCTGGCGGCAGCAGGGTTACGCCAAGGCGGCAATCGCAACCCGCGACGTTGTGGCTGACCATGCGACGACGACGGTGGATGTGACCATCTCCGTCAATCCGGGGCCCAAAGCGGCTTTCGGCGCGGTGACGGTGATCGGGGCGGAAGCGCTCGATCCGGAATTCCTGCGCCGGCAGACGGGGCTGACTGAGGGCGAGGAATATGACCCGGACGAGGTGGCGCTGGCGCAGAAGCGGCTCGACCGGCTCGAAGTGTTCCGGGCGGCGCGGCTGGAAGCGGCGGAATCGGTCGGCGCCGATGGGCTGTTGCCCTATAATCTGGTCGTGCAGGAGCTGCCGGGACGGCGCTTCGGCGTCGGGGCCAATTATTCCACCGTCGACGGGCTGGGGCTCGAAGCCTTTCACCTCTGGCGCAATCTCTTCGGGCAGGCCGAAAGACTGCGGCTCGATGCACGGGTGGCCAGCATCGGCTATCCGATCGATACGGCGCAGTTCGACTATTTCTTTGGCGGCACCTTCACCAAGCCGGGCATTTTCACGCCGGATACCGACCTGGTTGCCGCCGTTTCGGCCGAGCGGACCATCTACCCGACCTTCACCGAAACCTCGGCAAGCGGGCGGGTGGGATTGACGCATATCCTCTCTGACCAGATCAGCTTCGAAGGCGGGGCGCAGTTCGAGCTCAACCGCTTCGATGACGTGTTCGGCACGCGCGACTTCAAGACTATCGGGCTCTATGCCGGCGCGACCCTGGACTTCCGCGACGATAGCGTCGATCCAACCGAGGGCTGGTTCGGCCAGGTCAATCTCGAGCCGTTCTACGAGATGAACTACAACAATTTCGGGGCCAGGCTGACTGCCGAGGGGCGCACCTATTTCGGCTTTGGCGAGGACGATCCCTTCGTGCTGGCCGGGCGGCTCAAGGCCGGCGTGCTGCTGGGGCCCAGCCTGGCGGAAATTCCGCCCGACAAGCTGTTCTTTGCCGGCGGTGGCGGCTCGGTGCGCGGCTATGCCTACAAGTCCATCGGCGTCGATGATGGCACCGGCACCATTACCGGCGGGCGCTATCTGCTCGAAGCTTCGCTCGAAGCCCGCGCCAAGGTGACCCAGGATATCGGTGTCGTCGGGTTCGTCGATGGTGGCTATGTGGCGGCCGACGTGTTTCCCGCGCTGAGCGACCTGCGCGTCGGCGCCGGCGTGGGGCTGCGCTACTATACCGGGCTCGGGCCGTTGCGGGCCGATTTCGCCATTCCGCTCAACAAGAAGCCGGGCGATCCCGATTATGCGCTCTATGTCGGCATAGGACAGGCCTTCTGATGGCCCGGCTCACTTCCCTGCCACGGCGGTTCATCGCCCTCATCCTCGTACTGCTGGGGCTTGGCCTGGCCGTGCCTGCCGTCATCGTGGCGCAGGACGTGCTGACGATGGACAATGAGGAGCAGAAGGACTGGCTGACCAGCTTCGTACAGGATCGCCTGTCGACGCCGGAACGACAAATACGGCTCTCCAATATCGAGGGCGCGCTGGGTTCTGACGTCGCGATCCGCCAGATCACCATTTCCGATGCCGAGGGCGTGTGGCTGCGGGTCAACAATGCGCGGCTCAACTGGAACCAGGCGGCCCTGTTCACCGGCCGGCTGGAGGTGCGCTCGCTCACCGCCGATTCCATCGAATACATCCGCAACGCCGTGCCGGTCGAGGGCGCGGTGGATTTGCCTGCGCCCGAAGCCGGTGGCTTCCAGGTGCCCGAATTGCCGGTGGCGGTCATCATCGATGAACTGACCGTGCCCAGCGTGACCTTCGGGGAAAATGTGTTTGGGCTGGGCTCGGAAATTTCGCTGGCCGGCGCCATGACGCTGGATGGCGGCAATCTCGATGCCAATCTCGATATTGTCCGTCTCGACGGGCCGGGCGGCACGCTCGATCTCGACGTCAAATATGCCAAAGCCGATGCCAGCATCGATCTCGGCCTGGCGCTGGTGGAGCCGGAAAACGGCGTCATCGCCAACCTGCTCAATATCGAGAACCGCCCGGCGGTGACGCTGACCGTCAATGGCAGCGGGCCGGTGACCGACCTGCGCACGGAGCTGAGCCTGGTGGCCAACGGCCAGACCGCTTTATCGGGCGTGGCCACGGTCAACCAGCAGGCCGAAGGCATTGCCGTGGCCGCCGATCTGCGCGGGCCGCTGGCGACGCTGATTGCCGAGCCCTATCGGCCGTTCTTTGGCGCCGAGACCGCGCTGACGGCCAATGCGCTGATTCATTCTGCGGGTGGTATTTCCGTCACCGGATTGCGGCTCAGCGGCGGGCAATTGTCGCTTGAAGCGGCGGCCGAAACCACGCCGGACAATTTCCTCAAGCTGCTCGATCTCAACGCCGTCATCGCCGATCCGGCGGGCGGACAGGTGATCCTGCCGGTGCCGGGCAGCGCCACGCGCATCGGCTCGGCGCAATTGGCCGTGACCTTTGGCGGCGGGGCCAGCGAGGACTGGACGGCGACGCTGGCCATGGCCGGGTTCGAGACCTCCGGATTTGCGGCGGAAAACCTGGCGCTGAGCGTCGGCGGCGTGGCCGCCAATCTCAGTGACCCCACGACACGGCGCGTAACCTTCAATGGCGATGGTACGCTGTCGGGCATATCCGGCTCCGCGGAAATCGAGGCGGCTTTGGGCGACGGCATTGGCCTGGGCATTGCCGGCCTGTGGAATGCCGGCGAGCCGGTGCAACTGGCCGAGTTCCGCGTGGCGGGACAGGCCCTTACGGCGGCACTGACCGGCCAGCTCGATGGGCTGGATTTCCTTGGCGATATCGTCCTCGAAACGTCCAGCATCGCTCCGTTCTCGGGGCTGGCGGGACGCGCGCTGAATGGGGCTCTGTCGCTCAAGGCCAATGGTTCCATTATGCCGCTGAGCGGCGGATTCGACCTGGTGCTCGATGGTACGGGCACCAATCTGGCCATGGACGACGAGCTTGCCGATGGCTTGCTGGCCGGTACGGTGGACCTGTCCGGCCGCGTGGCGCGCACCGAGGCGGGGTTGACGGCAGAGAATTTCCGCATCGCCAATGACCAGGTGCAGATGCTGGCCGATGGCACCTATTCCAATGCGCTGGCCGATTTCGCCTTCAATCTCGACCTGAGCGATCTGGGCCTGTTGTCCGACCAGGCGAGCGGCGCGCTCAAGGTGGTGGGCACGGCCAAGGGGCAGGACAGCGTCATCGACCTAGATCTTGATGCGACCGTCCCCAGCGGCACGCTGGCCGGGCGCGCCTTGCGCGATGCCGCGCTGAGCTTCGACGGGCGCTACGACACCAATGGGCTCGGCGGCAATATTTCCGGCGCCGCGGCGCTCGATGGCTATCGCACCACGCTCGCCGCCGCTGTCAGCGTCACGCCGGAGACGCAACGCCTGGCCGATCTCGATTTCCAGGCGGCGGGCACGCGCATTACCGGCGGGCTGACGCGCACGGCGGAAACAGGGCTGATCGACGGCGGGCTGACAATTGTTTCGCCGGACGTGTCGGTTCCGGCGGCCCTGGCGCTGCTCGACGCTACGGGCGCGATCAATGCCGAGGTGACCTTGGCGTCGGTGGATGGCAGGCAGGGCGCGACCATTCGCGGCGACGTTCGGGCGCTGGTGGTTAGCGACATTCGCGTCGGCGCGGCCGATATGCGCGCCACGGTGGGCGATTTGTTCGGCGTTCCGGCCGTCGATGGCGCGGTCAATGCCAGCGGTGTTTCGGCGGCCGGTTTCGATGTCGCCACCTTGAGCCTGGCGGCGCGGCAGAGCGGGGCGAATACGGCTTTCGAGATACAGGCCGGAGGAATTGGCGGTGCGGCGATAAACGACTTCGGCATCGCGCCGCTGGGCGTCACCGCCAATGGCACCTATCGCGACGGCGTGGTGACGCTGGCGGCGCTGACGGCCAATGGTTCGGGCGGGTTGACCCTGCGCGGCTCGGGCACGGTGCCGCTCGAAGGCCGGGGCCTCGATATCGCCGTCACCGGCTCGGCGCCTTTGGTGCTGGGCAACCGCTTCGTCGCCGATCGTGGCGGGCAGTTGAGCGGCGTGGTGACGCTGGACGCGCAGGTGCGCGGCAGCCTCGCCAGTCCACAATTCGACGGCCGGGTCTCGACCAGCAATGCCGGCTATATCGACCCCGAACTCAACCTGCGGCTACAGGGCATTGCCGGCTCGGCCAGCCTCAATGGCACCAATCTGGTGATCGACAGCCTCTCGGCAAACCTGGCCACCGGCGGCTCGGTTTCCGCCTCGGGCTCGGTGGGGCTCAATGGCGGCTTCCCGGCCAATGTGCGTGTCGCGCTCAATTCGGCGCGCTATGCCGATGGCAACCTGTTCGTCGCCACCGTGTCGGGCAGTCTGGCATTGACCGGCAACCTCACCGGCACGCCGCTGCTGGCCGGCGACGTGTTCGTCGAAGAAGCCAACATCACCATTCCGGAGAATTTCGGCGGCGGGGCGCAACTGATCGACGTCGATCACGTCCGTACGCCGCCGGCTGTGGAGCAGACGCTCCAGCGCGCCAAAATCGACGATCGCAGCGGCGCGCCGATTCCGCAGACGCGGCCGGCGGGACTGCTGCTCGACGTCAATGTCAGCGCGCCCAACCAGATTTTCATTCGCGGCCGCGGGCTCGATGCGGAAGTGGGCGGGTCGGTGCGGCTCACCGGGCCGATCAATAATATCCAGCCGGTGGGCGGCTTTGCGCTCAATCGCGGCCGGCTGGCCATTCTCGGGCAGCGGGTGACTTTCGAGAGTGGCACGGTGACGCTGGTGGGCGATCTCGACCCGTTCCTCAACCTGGTGGCGCGCACCGAGGGCGAGGGGATCACGGTGTTCGTCACCGTTTCGGGCCGGGCCTCGGATATCGATGTGAGCTTTTCCTCCAGCCCGATGCTGCCGCAGGACGAGGTGCTGAGCCGGCTGATCTTCAACCGCTCGATGGGCGAGCTGTCGCCCCTGCAACTGGCCAAGCTGGCCGGCGCGGCGGCGGAGCTGGTCGGCGGTGGCGGCAATGGGCTGGTGGACAGCCTGCGCGGCGCGGCGGGCCTGGCCGATCTCGATATCGTCAGCGACGATAGCGGAAATGTCGCGGTGCAGGCGGGGACCTATATCCAGGACAATGTGTATCTCGGCGTGCAGGCCGGGGCCAACGGGCAGAGCAAGGTGACGATCAACCTCGACGTGACGAGTGATCTCAAGGTGACGGGCGCGGCCGGGCAGGACGGGAATTCCAGCCTGGGCGTGTTTTATGAGCGGGATTACTGAGGGATTGTGCCACGCCCTCCTGGTTCGAGGCGCTGAAGAAGCGCACCTCACCATGAGGGCTGTTGATACACCGAGTTTCCAGTAGCCCTCATGGTGAGGTGCGAGCCCTTCGCGAGCCTCGAACCACGAGGGCGTGGCACTATGTGCGCTTGGGCCGGCTCGCCAGGTCCGGCAGGCTTTCAAAGTCACCGCGGATCAGCGCTTCCTTCTTCTTGCGGGACCATCTCTTCACCTGCAGTTCGCGCGCTATGGCCTCGACAATGCGTTCGTATCGCTCGACGTGGACCAGTTCGACCGGCGTGCGTGAAGCGGTATAGCCGGGCACGACCTTGTTGTTGTGCTCCCATAGCCGCTCTTCGGGCTCCTTCCGGGTCAGGCCCACATAATAGGAACCATCGGCACAGCGCAGGATATAGACGCAGGCCTCCATGCCTATCTCCGTGCCACGCCCTCGTGGTTCCGAGGGTCGCTGCGCTCCCGCCTCGCCATGAGGGCTACTGGAACACCGCGTTAAAAGTAGCCCTCATGGTGAGGTGCGCTTCCTCAGCGCCTCGAACCATGAAGGCGTGCCTCTAATATCCCGCCCCACCCGTCTTCGCCGCCTTCTCCGCGTCCCACCACCAGATCGTGGGGAACCCGCTGGAAAAATCCGGCAGCTTTTCGGGGTGGCTGAAGCGGTCCCAGCGGGCGATGCGGGAATTGCGCAGGGTGTAGCTGGGGACCATGTAGTAGTTGTGCAGCAGCACCCGGTCGATGGCCTTGGTGATGGCGATCTGGGTGTCGCGGTCGTCGGCAACCACCAGCTTGTCGATCAGGGCGTCGATGGCGGGGTTGGCGATGCCGGCATAGTTCTGGCTGCCTTCCTCGTTGGCGGTGGAGGAGCCGAAGAAGAAGCGCTGCTCATTGCCCGGCGAGAAGGATTGGGCCCAGCCGGCATAGATCATGTCGTAGTCGAACGAGCGGGCGCGGTTGATGAATTGCGGGCTGTCGACGGTGCGGATGGTGGCGGCGACGCCGATCTGGGCCAGGTTGGTGACGAGGTTGGTCGCCACCGGCTCGATGGTCGGGCCGTTGAGCAGGATTTCGAAACTGAACTGCTGCCCATTGGCATCGACCAGCCGGTTGCCATCGAGCGTATAGCCGGCCTCGTTGAACAGGCCGAGCGCGGTGCGCAGGTTTTCGCGCAGCTTGGCCGGATCGCCGCTCACCGGGTTGGCATAGGGCTCGGTGAAGACGGAGGGCGGCACCATGTCCTTGACCGAGTTGAGGACTTCCAGTTCCTCGCCCTCCGGCAGGCCGGTCGACTTGAAGGGCAGGCCGAAGAAGTAGCTGTCGATGCGGTCATACTGGTTGAAGAAGACGGTATTGCTCAGCTCTTCGAAGTCGAAGGCATAGTTGAGGGCTTCGCGGACGCGGGCGTCCTGGAACTTTTCGCGGCGCAGGTTGGGGATGAAGCCCAGCCCGATGCCGGAGCCGGCATAATCCTGGGGGAACAGTTCCTTGATGACGCGGCCTTCGGTGACGGCCGGGAAATCGTAGGCGGTGGCCCAGCGGCGGGCCTGGTTTTCCCACCACCAGTCGAACTGGTCGCCCTTGAAGGCCTCGAATTCCACCGTCAGGTCGAGGAAATATTCGAGCCGGTATTCGTCGAAATTGTTATGGCCGACCTGGGTCGGATGGTTGGTGCCCCAGTAGTTCTCGACCCTGGTATAGGTGATGGAGCGGCCGGCGTCGAAGCTGGCCAGCTCATAGGGGCCGGAGCCCAAGGGCGGTTCGAGCGTCGATTCGGCGATATTGCGCTGCTTGCCCTTGGCATCGGTGCCCTCCCACCAATGCCGGGGCAGCACCATGAGCTGGCCCAGGATCAGCGGCAGTTCGCGATTGTCGGTCTGGTTGAAGGTGAAGGTCACTTCGCCTGGGGCGGTGACCTCGGCCTTTTCGATGTTGATGTAATATTGCTGGCGGTCGGGATTGACCTCGATCAGCTTGTTGAAAGTCCAGACCACGTCCTCCGCAGTCACGGGCTCGCCATCGTTCCAATGGGCGTCGGGGTCCATGCGGAAGGTGACCGAGCCATAGTCCGGGGCGATCTTGAGGGCCTCGGCGAGCAGGCAATAATAGGTGTTCTGCTCGTCCATGGAGGGCGTCATCAGCGTCTCGTAGAGGAGGCCGATGCCGCCGGCCGGCTCGCCCTTGGGCAGGATGGGGTTGAAGGTATCAAAGCCCCCCAGATCGCCCTGGCGCACCACGCCCCCCTTGGGCGCATCGACATTGACATAGTCGAAATGGGTATAGTCCTGGCCGTATTTGGGCTCGCCTTCCAGGGTGAAGGAATTGCTCCACACGTCGGTCGGGGTCTGGGCCAGAGCCGGCCCCGCGAGGGCCAGCATCAGGGCGGTGGCGAGGAGGGGTGCGAGTTTCATCGGACGGCTCCGGGGATTGGAATTTTGTGACATGAAGCTAGACCGTTTCGGGCGTTGCCGGAAGCATTGGTATGCGCCTCCTCCCCCTTGAGGGGAGGGACGGGGAGGGGGTGGTTCAGTGATCCGCCGATAGACCCCCACCCTCGGTCCCTCCCCTCAAGGGGGAGGGAGGCGAAAGAGCCGCTGAATCCGTAAACGCCGCGGCGAGCAGCGCCCTGGTATAGTCAGACTGCGGGGCGGCGAAGATTTCGGCGGCCGGGCCCTGTTCGACGATACGGCCGTCGCGCATGACGATGAGCTGGTTGGCCAGCGCGCGCACCACCTTGAGGTCGTGCGAGATGAACATGTAGGTGAGGCCGCGGCGCTGCTGGATATCGCGCAGCAGGTCGATGACCTGCGCCTGGATCGAGACGTCGAGCGCCGAGGTGGGCTCGTCCAGCACGACGAATTTGGGCTCCAGCACCATGGCGCGGGCGATGGCGATGCGCTGGCGCTGGCCGCCGGAGAATTCGTGGGGGTAGCGCAGTCGCGCTTCGGGCGGCAGGTCGACCTCCTCCAGCACCCGCACAACGCGGGCGTTGCGCTCCCGGGCGCCGATCTGCGGGGCGTGGACGGCAAGCCCTTCGCCGATGATTTCATCGACCGACAGGCGCGGGCTCAGCGAGCCATAGGGGTCCTGGAAGACGATCTGCATGTCCTTGCGCAAAGGCCGCATGGCCTTCCATGAGCGCGACTGGATGGCGTTGCCAAGCACGACGATACGGCCCACGGAGGGCAATAGCCGCAGCAGGGCATAGCCGAGGGTGGACTTGCCCGAGCCGCTTTCGCCGACGACGCCGAGGGTTTCGCCACGGCGGATGGCGAGATCGACCCCGTCGACCGCCTTGATATGGCCGACGGTGCGACGGAACACGCCGCGCTTGATGGGGAACCAGACCTTGAGGTCGGCGACTTCGACGATATGGGGCGCGCTGGGATCGGCCTCGGGCGGCTTGCCGCGCGGCTCGGCGGCGAGCAGGTGGCGCGTATAGGCGTGCTGCGGGCTGGCGAAGATCGGCGCCACCGGGCCGGTCTCGACGATTTCGCCTTGGGTCATGATGCAGACGCGGTCGGCGATCCGTTTGACGATGCCCAGATCGTGGGTGATGAACAGCATGGCCATGCCGAGGCTTTGCTGCAAATGCTTGAGCAGCGTCAGGATTTGCGCCTGTACCGTCACGTCGAGCGCGGTGGTGGGTTCGTCGGCGATCAGCAGGTCGGGCTCATTGGCCAGGGCCATGGCGATCATGACGCGCTGGCGCTGGCCGCCGGACAATTGATGCGGATAGGCGCCGAGGCGGCTCTGCGGATCAGGAATGCCGACGGCGTCGAGCAGTTCGAGCACCCGCTTGCGGGCGGCAGTGGCGCGCAACCCGCGATGGATGGCCAGCACTTCCCCGATCTGCCGCTCGACGGTGTGGACCGGGTTGAGCGAACTCATCGGCTCCTGGAAGATCATCGAAATGTCATTGCCGCGCACGGCGCGCAATTCGGCTGGCGGGGCGGTGACCAGGTCCCGCCCCTTGAACAGGATTTGCCCGGACAGCGCGGCGGAGGGTGGCAGGAGTTTCAGCACGGACAGGGCGGTCACCGACTTGCCCGAGCCGCTTTCGCCGACCAGGGCCACGGTCTCGCCCGGCGCGATGTCGAAGGATATGCCCCGCGTCGCCTCATGCGCGCCGAAGGCAATGGTGAGATCGCGGATGGAGAGCAGGGGGGCGGTCATGCCATCGACTTTCTGGGATCGAAGGCATCGCGCACTGCTTCGCCCACAAACACCAGCAGGGTCATCATGATGGCGATGGTGAAAAAGCCGGTCAGGCCGAGCCAGGGGGCCTGGAGGTTGTTCTTGCCCTGGGCCAGCAATTCGCCCAGCGAGGGCGAGCCGGGCGGCAGGCCGAAGCCGAGCAGGTCGAGCGAGGTCAGAGTCACCACCGAGCCGGAGAGAATGAAGGGCATGAAGGTGAGCGTCGCCACCATGGCGTTGGGCAAAAGGTGCTGGAACATGATGGTGAGGTTGGAGACGCCCAGCGCGCGGGCGGCGGCGATATATTCGAAATTACGGCCGCGCAGGAATTCGGCGCGCACGATGCCGACCAGCGATACCCAGGAAAACAGCAGCAATATCCCCAGCAGCACCCAGAAATTGGGGGCGATGACGGAGGAGATGATGAGCAGCAGGTAGAGCGCGGGGATCGAGGTCCAGATTTCGATGAAGCGCTGGAAGATGAGATCGACCCAGCCGCCGAAATAGCCCTGCACGGCGCCGGCCACCACGCCGATGACGGAGGAGAAGATGGTCAGCGTCAGCCCGAACAGCACCGAGATGCGGAAGCCGTAGAACAGGCGGGCCATGACGTCGCGACCGCGATCGTCGGTGCCCAGCCAGTGATAATTGCCCCAGTGGCAGTTGGGGTCGGCCGCTCCCTGCGGATAGCGGGCGCAGTTTTCTGCCGCCGTCATGGTCCAGCTCGGGGCGACGGCGCCCGAATAGGGCAGGAAGCCATCGACGGTCTGGTAGTTGAAGTGGATGGGCGGCCAGACGGTCCAGCCATTGGCCGCAATTTCCGAGGCGATGAAATCGTCGCGGTAATTGGTGATGGCGAGGAAGCCGCCGAATTTGGATTCGGGATAGTCGACAAAGGCGGGGAACAGCAGCTCGCCCTTGTAGGAGGCGATAATGGGGCGGTCATTGGCGATGAATTCGGAGCCCAGCGCCGCCACGAACAGCACGAGGAAAATCCACAGCGACCAATAGCCCCGGCGGTTGGCGCGGAAATTGTCGAGCCGCCGCCGGTTGAGCGGGGAGAGCCAGCGATTGCGCGGAGATTCGACCGCCGCGGCCTCTGCCGCCATCTCGCTCATACTTCGCGGCTTTCGAAATCGAGGCGCGGATCGACCCACATATAGGCCAGGTCGGAAACCAGCGCGATGATAAGGCCGAGCAGGCTGAAGATATAGAGCGTGGCGAAGACCACCGGATAGTCGCGATTGGCCACCGACTGGAAACCGAGCAGGCCCAGCCCGTCGAGCGAGAAGATGGTCTCGATCAGTAGCGAGCCGCCGAAAAAGGCGCCGACAAAGGCGCCGGGAAAGCTGGCGATGATCAGCATCATGGCGTTGCGGAAGACGTGGCGATAGAGCACCTGGTTTTCCGTCAGCCCCTTGGCGCGGGCAGTGGTGACATATTGCTTGCCGATCTCGTCGATGAACGAGTTCTTGGTCAACAGCGTCGTCGTGGCAAAGGCCCCCAGCCCCATGGCGATGATGGGCAGCACCAGGTGCCAGAAATAGTCGAGCACCTGTTTCCACCAGGGAAAGCTGGCAAAGCCGGGCGACGTCAGGCCGCGCAGCGGGAAGAACGACCAGAAGCTGCCGCCGGCAAAAAGGATGATCAGCATGATGGCGATGAGGAAGCCGGGAATGGCATAACCGATGATGACCACGGTCGAGGTCCAGACATCGAAGCGCGAGCCATCGGATATGGCCTTGCGGATGCCGAGCGGGATGGAGATGCCATAGGCGATCAGCGTCATCCACAGGCCCAGCGAGATGGAGACCGGCATCTTTTCGACGATGAGGTCGATCACCGAGATATCGCGATAGTAGCTCTCGCCGAAATCGAAGCGCAGGTAGTTTCCCAGCATCAGCCCGAAGCGTTCCAGGGGCGGCTTGTCGAAGCCGAACTGCTTTTCGATGCGCGCGACCAGTTCGGGCGACAGGCCCTGGCTGCCGCGATAGGCCGATTTGTTGCCGCCCTGGCCGGGCTGGGCGGCGAAATCACCGGCCTCGCTGCCGGTGATGCGCTCGGCAATGGAACTGTTCTGGCCGGAGAGATTGGCGAGTGCCTGCTCCACCGGGCCGCCGGGCGCGAATTGGGTGATGAGGAACGAGATCGCCATGATGCCGAACACGGTCGGGATCATCAGCAGCAGGCGGCGGATTATATAGGCGCCCATCGGGTCTCCGGGCAGGCGAGTTTGCGTGGAGCTAAGCGCGGGGCCGTCCGAGCCGGCAAATCACCATGAAGTGAAAGCGGTTCACGGGGAGTGCAACACTTTGATGACGGGTTGGCAAGGGTGGGGGGTGAATGGGGGCTTGTGCCACGCCCTCGTGGTTCGAGGCGCTGAAGAAGCGCACCTCACCATGAGGGCTGATGATGCATCGAGTTCCCAGTAGCCCTCATGGTGAGGTGCGAGGCGTGGCACTCAGGCTCCGCCCGGTCTTTTTGCTTGCCCAAGTGGCGAGGCCCGTTCACCATCCCCCCACGCGGAGTTGCCCATGACCTACCAGATCATCGCCCACGTCAAGAATCCCGCCCAGGCGCGGGCGCTGGTGGTGGCGCTGCGCGCTTATGGGTTCAATCCGCTGGAACAGGGCGATGGTGGACTGCCGGGGGTGCCCAATCTGTTCGGGCCCGAGGGCGTGCCGGTGCAGGTGCCCGAAGACGAGGTCGCCGATGCAACCGTTCTGGCCCGTGACCTGTTGAAGGAAATGACCGGGCCCGACACCTAAAACGGCCACATTGGTATGCGGTAGGTCGATTGCGGGCCGGGCGGTTGAACGCAGCGCGGGGTTTGGCTATAAGCCAGCCAGGCTGTTAACCTTTATTAAGCCCTAGGGCAGGAGCGGAACCCATGACGGTTTGGATGCGCGGATCGTTGTCCGCGGTAGGCGTGGCGGCAATCGCCGTTGTACTGGCGGCATGCCAGTCCACCGGTTCCAATACGGCCAACCTCAACACGATCGGCGCGCCGGCGCAGTTGCAGCCGGTGCAGAATTCCACCGTGCAGCAGGGCACCTTGCCGGCTATCGGCGCCACCGGAACGCCGGCTCCCGGCCTCAGCGGCCAGCCGGTGCTGGGCGGCGTTCCCGCCAACCAGACGGCCTCGACCGCGCCGGGCACCTTGCCCTCCATCGTCTCGCTCGATCCGCTGGCCCAGCCGGTTTCCGGGGGCATGAGCGCCGGCCCCGAAGGCGTGTGGAACGTCGCTGCTGGCGCCGCGACCTGCCGCATCAACCTGCCGATGACCGCCAAGACCGGCACCAGCTATTACCGCGCCTCGGCGCCGGGCTGCACCGTGCCGCAGATCGCCTCGGTCACCGGCTGGCAGCAGGTGGGCAGCCAGCTCCAGCTCTATGATGAAAACGGCAATATCGCCGCCTTCCTCGCCCCGTCGGGCGGCCGCTATATCGGCACGATGGGCGGCGGCCAGGCGATTTCGATGTCCAGGTAGGTTTCCACCTCTCCCTTGGGGGAGAGGTCGGCGCGCAGCGCCGGGTGAGGGGGCCTTCCCCCCCACCGCATCAAGAAAAGGCCCCCTCACCCGACCCGAAGACGGGTCGACCTCTCCCCCAAAGGGAGAGGTGAAGAAGGCGGCTTCATAATACCTACCGCGCCGCCCTCGGGCTTGACCCGAGGGCCCCTCTCAACGCAATGGATGTTGCAGCAGGCCCTCGGGTCGAGCCCGAGGGCGGCGCCGGTATATGATGTCGACTATCAACCTCTCCCAGCTCTCTCCCGCCCCCGTCACCGCCGCCTATGCGGAACTGGCGGAGCGTGGCGTGCTGATCCCCGACCCGGCGCAGCACGAGGCGGCCGGGCTGCTCGATGCGGTGCTGGCCGGGGTTTCGGTCGAGCGCCCCAAGGGCCTGCTGGGCAAGCTCTTCGATTCCCGCGAGCCGGTGCGCGGGCTTTATCTCCATGGCGAGGTGGGGCGCGGCAAGACCATGCTGATGGACCTGTTCTTTGCCGCCGTGCCGATAGGGCAAAAGCGGCGCGTGCATTTCCACGAATTCATGGACGAAATCCATGCCGGCATGGCCGCCTTCCGCAAGAGCAGGAAGGGCCGCGATGCCGATCCGGTCGAGGCTGTGGTGAAACCCATCGTCAAATCCGGGCTGCGCCTGCTCTGCCTCGATGAATTCCATGTGCATGACATCACCAATGCCATGCTGCTCTATCGGCTGTTCGACAAGCTGTTCGCCCAGGGCGTGACGCTGGTGGCGACGTCCAATGTGGCGCCCGACGGGCTCTACAAGGATGGACTCAACCGCCAGCTTTTTTTGCCGTTCATCGACCTGCTCAAGCGTCACGTCACGGTGGCTGCCCTTCCGGCGGCGCGGGACTACCGGCGCCTGAAATTCGCCGGTCAGCATGTCTATGCTTTCGGGACCGGTCCTGAGGTGCGCGCCGAGATGAACCGGTTGTGGCTGCGTATCACAGGGGGCGAGGTGGGTCACCCCGGCGTGGTGGAAAGCATCGGGCGGGAAATCCCCGTGCCGCTGGTGGCGATGGGGGCGGCGCGCTTCGGCTTTGCCGACCTTTGCCAGAAGCCACTCGGTTCACGCGACTTCGTGCGGATTGCCCATCAATTCGATTCCATCATCATCGACGGCGTGCCGCAGATGGACCGGACCATGTCGGACGCGGCCAAGCGCTTTATCCTGCTGATCGACAATCTCTATGATCGCGGGGTGAAGCTGGGCGCCAGCTTTGCCGTGCCGCTGGACCAATTGGGCAAGGACGACAGGACGGCATTCGAGTTCCAGCGCACGGTGTCGCGGCTCGATGAGATGCAGTCGGAGGGGTATCTGGGGCGAGGGCTTCGGGAGGCGGGATAGTGCCACGCCCTCGTGGTTCGAGGTCGCTACGCTCCCGCCTCACCATGAGGGCTACTGGAAGCGCTGAGTTTAAAGTAGCCCTCATGGTGAGGTGCGCTTCTTCAGCGCCTCGAACCACGAGGGCGTGGCACTTGCCCAACCGGCACGCCCCCTTCGCCCATCAGCAAGGGCCTAAATCCCGTTTATACGAAGGGTTCACTTGCCCCTCCCGACCGACAGGGTTAAGAGGTGCGCCAATTCAACGCAGTCTGGGATGAGGACTTATGGCGCGCAAGAAGATCGCTCTTATCGGCTCGGGTCAGATCGGCGGGACGCTCGCCCATCTGGCGGCTCTCAAGGACCTTGGCGACATCGTATTGTTCGATATCGTCGATGGCGTGCCGCAGGGCAAGGCGCTCGATATTTCCCAGTCGGCCCCGGTGGAAGGCTATGACGCTTCCATCACCGGCACCTCCAAATATGAAGACCTCAAGGGCGCCGATGTGGTCATCGTCACCGCCGGCGTGCCGCGCAAGCCGGGCATGAGCCGCGACGACCTGCTGGAAATCAACCTCAAGGTGATGGAGCAGGTGGGCGCGGGCATTGCCAAATATGCCCCCAAGGCCTTCGTCATCTGCATCACCAACCCGCTCGACGCCATGGTCTGGGCCCTGCAGAAGTTCAGCGGCCTGCCGACCAACCAGGTCATCGGCATGGCCGGCGTGCTGGACAGCTCGCGCTTCGTCCACTTCATCGCCGACGAGCTCAAGGTGTCGGTGGAAGACATCAATGCCTTCGTGCTGGGCGGCCATGGCGATACCATGGTGCCGCTGGCCCGCTACTCCACCGTTGCCGGCATTCCGCTCACCGACATCGTCAAGATGGGCTGGATGAGCAAGGAAAAGCTCGATGCCATCATCCAGCGCACCCGTGACGGCGGCGCCGAGATCGTCGGCCTGCTCAAGACCGGTTCGGCCTTCTATGCCCCGGCCACTTCGGCCATCGCGATGGCCGAGAGCTACCTCAAGGACAAGAAGCGCGTGCTGCCCGCCGCGGCCTACCTCGATGGCCAGTATGGCGTTAAGGGCACCTATGTCGGCGTGCCGGTGGTGATCGGGGCCGGTGGCGCCGAGAAGGTCATCGAGATTTCATTGAACTCTGCTGAACAGAAGGCCTTCGACAAGTCGGTCGGTGCCGTCGAGGGGCTGATCGAGGCCTGCAAGAAGATCGCGCCCAAGCTGGCGTAACAACCACCGGACGAGGGCTCCCCTCCCCCTTGAGGGGAGGGGCTGGGGGAGGGGGTCCATCAGCGACCATCCGAACGACCCCCACCCTCGATCCCTCCCCTCAAGGGGGAGGGAAGGCCGACTGAGACGCCGGATATAAGGTCGGCACCAGAATTTCACCCCAAGGGGACCAGACATGAACATCCATGAACATCAGGCCAAAGAGCTGCTCAAGGGCTACGGTGCCCCTGTGGCTGCGGGCGTTGCCATCTTTTCGGCCGATGAAGCCGAGGCGGCTGCCAAGTCGCTGCCGGGTCCGCTCTATGTGGTCAAGAGCCAGATCCACGCCGGCGGACGCGGCAAGGGCAAGTTCAAGGAACTGGGCCCCGACGCCAAGGGCGGCGTGCGGCTGGCCAAGTCCGTTGGGGACGTGGTGGCCAATGCCAAAGAGATGCTGGGCAATACGCTGGTGACCAAGCAGACCGGCGATGCCGGCAAGCAGGTCAATCGCCTCTATATCGAAGACGGCGCCGATATCGCCCGCGAGCTCTATTGCTCGCTGCTGGTCGATCGCACCACCGGCCGCGTTTCCTTCGTCGTCTCCACCGAAGGCGGCATGGATATCGAGGCGGTGGCGCATGACACGCCCGAGAAGATCATCGCTGTCGATATCGATCCGATGGCCGGCGTGACCGCTGCCAATGTCGACGAGATCGTGACGGCCCTCAAGCTCGAAGGCGATGCCAGGGCCGATGCCGGCAAGCTGTTCCCGATCCTCTATAAGGCGTTCACCGAAACCGACATGAGCCTGTTGGAAGTGAACCCGCTGATCGTGATGACCGACGGGCACCTGCGCGTGCTCGACGCCAAGGTCAGCTTCGACAACAATGCGGCCTTCCGCCACGACGACCTCAAGGGTCTGCGCGACCTTTCCGAGGAAGACGCCAAGGAAATCGAGGCCTCCAAGTTCGACCTCGCCTATGTGGCGCTCGACGGCAATATCGGTTGCATGGTCAACGGGGCGGGCCTGGCCATGTCCACCATGGACATCATCAAGCTCTATGGCGCCGAGCCGGCCAACTTCCTCGATGTGGGCGGTGGCGCCTCCAAGGAAAAGGTGACGGCCGCCTTCAAGATCATCACGGCCGATCCGGCGGTGAAGGGCATCCTGGTCAACATCTTCGGCGGCATCATGCGCTGCGACGTCATCGCCGAAGGCGTGATCGCCGCGGTCAAGGAAGTGGGCCTGCAGGTGCCGCTGGTGGTTCGCCTCGAAGGCACCAATGTCAAGGAAGGCAAGGCCATCCTCGATCAGTCGGGCCTCAATGTCATTTCCGCCGACGACCTCGACGATGCCGCCCAGAAGATCGTCAAGGCGGTGCAGGGCTAGCGCCATGCGCGCCGCTCTCGCACTCATCGCCGCCCTGGTCCTCTGCGTGACGCCGGCCGTCGCGCAGGGCAAGACCAAGCCGGGCGCCGTGCCGCAAGGCGTTGCGGCACTCGAAATGTGCGAGACCTTTGCCGCCGGCGACGTGCTGGCGGTGGAAGCGGCGATCGAAAAGGGCTGGGAAGCCTATGAGGACGACTCGGAAAGCCCCTATGTCCACTCCTATTCGGGCGGCAAGGAACTGCCGGGCATCGGCTATGCCAACATGTTCGCGCTGGTCGAGGACTATCCCAACCGCACCTTCGGCTATTGCCGGGTCGATGTGAACGAGGTCACCGGCGACGCCCAGGTCGCGGTGCAGTCGATCCAGAACCTCGAGCGCTACGAGGGCCAGTCCATCCAGAACGGCGCCGGCACCTTTGCCAGCCTCACCGGCAAGGACGACAAGAACCGCATGCTGCTGACCCATCTGGCCAACGGGGTCTTCGTCATCCAGTTATCCATCATCACGCCCAAGGCCGGGACGGCCGAGTAATCCAACGGCGCCTTGCCCCGGCAGGCGAAATGGCGCCGAGCGCCCAGAGACGAAAGAGAAATAAATGTCGATCCTCGTCAACAAAGACACCCGCGTTCTGGTACAGGGCCTGACCGGCAAGACCGGCACGTTCCATACCGAGCAGGCGCTGGCCTATTACGGCACCAAGATGGTGGGCGGCACTCATCCCAAGAAGGGTGGCGAGACCTGGTCGTCGGGTGTCGACGGTACTGAATTGCCGATCTTCACCTCGGTTGCCGAGGGCAAGGAGCGCACCGGCGCCAATGCCAGCGTGATCTACGTGCCGCCGGCCGGCGCCGCTGCCGCCATCGAGGAAGCGATCGATGCGGAAATCCCGCTCATCGTCTGCATCACCGAGGGCGTGCCGGTGCTCGACATGGTGCGGGTCAAGGCCAGGCTCGACAAGTCGAAGTCGCGGCTCATCGGGCCGAACTGCCCAGGCGTGCTGACGCCGGAAGAATGCAAGATCGGCATCATGCCGGGCTCCATCTTCTCCAAGGGCTCGGTGGGCATTGTTTCGCGCTCGGGTACGCTTACCTATGAAGCAGTGTTCCAGACCACCAATGAAGGCCTTGGCCAGACCACGGCCGTCGGCATCGGCGGCGACCCGGTCAAGGGCACCGAATTCATCGACATGCTCGAAATGTTCCTGGCCGACGAAGAAACCAAGTCGATCGTCATGATCGGTGAAATCGGCGGTTCGGCCGAGGAAGATGCCGCCCAGTTCCTGATCGACGAAGCTAGGCGCGGCCGCAAGAAGCCGATGGCCGGTTTCATCGCCGGTCGCACGGCCCCTCCGGGCCGCACCATGGGCCATGCTGGCGCCGTAATTTCGGGCGGTAAGGGCGGCGCCGAGGAAAAGATCGCGGCGATGGAAGCGGCGGGGATTCGGGTGTCGGCTTCGCCGGCACGGATCGGCGCCACGCTGGCGGACGTGCTGAAGGGCTGAGGTATCGGCTCCTTCGCCTCCCTCCCCCTTGAGGGGAGGGATTGAGGGAGGGGGTCGATGATTGGGGCTGGACGGTGCCACGAGCGGGACCCCCACCCCCGACCCCTCCCCTCAAGGGGGAGGGGAGGACGACTGCAAGTGCGACGTACGACCTAAGTCGGTCGCGCTTCAGACACAGAACGGTGCTACGCCATCCGGGCCGGCATCGGTAAGTATGATAATTGAGCCGCGGCCCTGCTCAGGGGCCCGCACGACTTAACAGGATACTAAGGATAAGCGGTCAGTATCCGCACAAAATCAGGGACCGCATGGGACCGGTTTCGCGGCCGGTTCGTTGAGAAGGATGGCGGGGCGTGGGCCTCGCATGAAAAAAGCGATGACACGACAGGAAAAGAACGACACGTTCTTGCTGACTTCGTTCCTCTATGGTGGGAACGCCGACTACATCGAACAACTCTATTCCCGCTACAAGACCGACCCTGAAAGCGTCGACGAGACGTGGAAGAGTTTCTTTTCCAAGCTCGACGACGGCGACGGTGTCGCCCAGCAGAATGCCGATGGGCCGAGCTGGGGCCGCAAGGACTGGCCGCAGAGCGCCAATGGCGAACTGGTCAGTGCGCTGGACGGCAATTGGGGCGAAATCGCCGTCAAGACCGAAAAGGCCGTGGCCAAGAAGGCCGAGGCGCTGGGTGTCGCCAAGTCGTCGGTTGCCGATGTGCTGCAGGCCACGCGCGACTCCATCCGCGCCATCATGATGATCCGCGCCTATCGCATGCGCGGGCACCTGCATGCCGATCTCGATCCGCTCAAGATGAAGGCCGACGAGCCGGCCCCCGAGCTCGATCCCAAGAGCTACGGCTTCACCGAGGCCGACTACAGCCGCAAGATATTCATCGACAATTATCTGGGTCTCGAATACGCGACCCTGCCGGAAATGCTGGCGATCCTGCAGCGCACCTATTGCGGCACGCTGGGTATCGAGTTCATGCACATCTCCGATCCCGAAGCCAAGCAGTGGATTCAGGAGCGCATCGAAGGTCCGGACAAGGAAATCACCTTCACCGCCGAGGGCAAGAAGGCCATCCTGTCCAAGCTGGTCGAGGCCGAAGGCTTCGAGAAGTTCATCGACGTCAAGTATACCGGCACCAAGCGCTTCGGCCTCGATGGCGGTGAATCCACCATTCCGGCGCTGGAACAGATCATCAAGCGCGGCGGTGCGCTGGGCATCAAGGATATCGTTTTGGGCATGGCCCATCGCGGGCGCCTCAACGTGCTGACCCAGGTGATGGCCAAGCCGCATCGCGCCCTGTTCCACGAATTCAAGGGCGGCGCCTTCTATCCCGACGACGTCGAGGGTTCGGGGGACGTCAAGTACCATCTGGGCGCGTCGTCGGATCGTGAGTTCGATGGCAACAAGGTCCACCTGTCCCTTACCGCCAATCCGAGCCACCTCGAAATCGTCGATCCGGTGGTGCTGGGCAAGGCCCGCGCCAAGCAGGACCAGCACATTTCGCCCGATGGCAAGCTGGTCAATATCGCAACGGACGGCAAGCCCGACCGCTCGATGGTGCTGCCGCTGCTGATCCATGGCGATGCCGCCTTTGCCGGGCAGGGCGTGATTGCCGAATGCCTGGGGCTCTCGGGCCTCAAGGGGCACCGCACGGGTGGCTCGATCCACTTCGTCATCAACAACCAGATCGGCTTCACCACGAGCCCGATGTATTCGCGCTCCTCGCCATACCCGACCGACGTCGCCAAGATGATCGAGGCGCCGGTGTTCCATGTGAACGGCGACGATCCGGAGGCTGTGGTGTTCGCGGCCAAGGTGGCGGTGGAATATCGCCAGAAGTTCGGCAAGCCTGTCGTCATCGACATGTTCTGCTATCGCCGCTTCGGCCATAACGAAGGCGACGAGCCCAGCTTCACCCAGCCGCTGATGTATTCCAAGATCCGCTCGCACAAGTCGACGCTGGAGCTTTATGCGGAAAAGCTGGTGGCCGAAGGGCAGTTGACGGCCGAAGACGTCGACAAGATGAAGGCCGATTGGCGCGCCAGGCTGGAAGCCGAGTTCGAGGCCGGGCAGGACTATCGTCCGAACAAGGCCGACTGGCTCGATGGCGCCTGGAAGGATTTCAAGCCCGCCGATCAGGAAGGCCCGCGTCGCGGCCAGACCGGCGTCGAGATCGACCGGCTCGCCAAGGTCGGCACGGCGCTGACGCGCATCCCGGAAGACTTCAACGTCCACAAGACAGTCAAGCGCTTCATGGACAATCGCCTGGCGGCGATCGAATCCGGGGAAGGCATCGACTGGTCCACGGCCGAGGCCCTGGCCTTTGGTACGCTGGTGACCGATGGCCACCCCGTGCGCCTCAGCGGCCAGGATGTCGAGCGTGGCACGTTCAGCCAGCGCCATTCGGTGCTCAACGACCAGGTCGAGGACAACAAGACCTATACGCCGCTCAACAATCTCGATCCCGAGCAGAGCCGCTACGAGGTCATCAACTCGATGCTGTCGGAAGAGGCCGTGCTCGGCTTCGAATACGGCTATTCACTGGCCGAGCCCAAGGCGCTGACCATCTGGGAAGCCCAGTTCGGCGATTTCGTGAATGGCGCGCAGGTGGTGATCGACCAGTTCATCTCCTCGGGCGAGCGCAAGTGGTTCCGTATGTCGGGCCTGGTGATGCTGTTGCCGCATGGCTATGAAGGGCAGGGGCCGGAGCATTCCTCCGCCCGTCCCGAGCGTTTCCTGCAGCTCTGCGCCGAAGACAATATGCAGGTCGCCAACTGCACGACGCCGGCCAACTACTTCCACGCCCTGCGCCGCCAGATGGAACGCGATTTCAGGAAGCCCTTGATCCTGATGACGCCCAAGAGCCTGCTGCGCCACAAGCGCGCCGTTTCGGGGCTGGCCGAGATGGGCCCCGATTCCTGCTTCCATCGCCTGCTCTGGGACGATGCCGAGGCGCCGGGCGCCCCCAAGACCACGATCAAGCTGGCCGCGGACGACAAGATCCGCCGCGTCGTGCTGTGCACCGGCAAGGTCTATTACGACCTGCTGGAAGATCGCGAGAAGAAGGGCATCAACGATGTCTATCTGCTGCGCATCGAGCAGCTCTATCCGTTCCCGGCCAAGGCCTTGCTCGATGAACTCAGCCGCTTCCAGAATGCCGAGATCATCTGGTGCCAGGAAGAGCCCAAGAATATGGGTGCCTGGGCCTTCATTCAGCCCTATGTTGAGTGGGTCTTCGACCAGATGGGCCGTACCGGCCAGCGCGTGCGCTATACCGGCCGTCCGGCTTCCGCTTCCACCGCCACGGGTCTGATGCGGACCCATCTTGCCCAGTTGCAGGCCTTCCTCGACGAAGCCCTCGGCAATTAAAAGGACAGAACAATGTCGACTGAAATCCGCGTGCCGACACTGGGCGAAAGTGTCACCGAGGCGACCATCGGCCAGTGGTTCAAGAAGGTGGGCGACGCCGTCGCCGCCGACGAGCCTATTGTCGAGCTGGAAACCGACAAGGTGACCATCGAAGTGCCAGCGCCGGCCGCCGGCGTGCTCGAAGCCATCGCCGCCCAGCCGGGCGAGACGGTGGATGTGGGCGCGCTGCTCGGCGCCATCGGTGGAGCGGGGGCCGGCGCCGCTGCCGCCCCGGCCGCCAAGCCTGCCGAAGCGCCGGCTCCCGCCAAGGCCGAGGCGCCTGCCGCCAATGCCGCTGGCCCCGAGCCGGTGAAGCCCGCTGCCGGTACGTCCATGCCGCCGGCTCCCGCCGCGCAGAAGATGCTCAACGAGACCGGCCTCAACGGCTCGGACATCGAAGGTTCGGGCAAGCGCGGCCAGGTGCTCAAGGAAGACGTGGTCGCTGCCGCCAGCAAGCCGGCCCCGGCTATTGCCGAAGCGGCTCCTGCTGCCGCGCCCGCCGCCAAGCCTGTCGAGGCCAAGGCGCCTGCAGCCCCGCGCGCCCCGGTTTCGGCCGACGATGCCGGCCGCGAGGAGCGGGTCAAGATGACCCGCCTGCGCCAGACCATTGCCCGGCGCCTCAAGGATGCGCAGAACACTGCCGCCATGCTCACCACCTTCAACGAGGTGGACATGAAGCCGGTGATGGACCTGCGCAATTCCTACAAGGAGCTGTTCGAGAAGAAGCACGGCGTCAAGCTCGGCTTCATGGGCTTTTTCACCAAGGCCGTGGTCCACGCGCTCAAGGAAATCCCGGCGGTCAATGCCGAGATCGACGGCGATGACCTGGTCTACAAGCAATATGCCCATATCGGCGTGGCGGTGGGCACCGACAAGGGCCTCGTGGTCCCGGTGGTGCGCAATGCCGACCAGATGTCGATTGCCGAGATCGAGAAGTCGATCAACACGCTGGGCAAGAAGGCGCGCGACGGCCAGCTTTCCATGGCCGACATGCAGGGCGGCACCTTCACCATCTCCAATGGCGGCGTCTATGGCTCATTGATGTCGACACCTATCCTCAACGCGCCGCAGTCCGGTATTCTGGGCATGCACAAGATCCAGGAGCGGCCGGTCGTGGTCGGCGGCCAGGTCGTCATCCGTCCGATGATGTATCTGGCGCTGAGCTACGATCATCGGATCGTCGACGGCAAGGAAGCGGTGACCTTCCTGGTTCGCGTCAAGGAGAGCCTCGAAGCGCCGGAACGCCTGGTGCTCGACCTCTAGGCAATCATGTTCGGATGTTACAAGGGCCCGCCACACCGGCGGGCCCTTTTTCGTTAGCATTATCGTGATGGGGGCGGCGCTCGATGCTAACAGTCTGTTAACGTCAGTGGTCCAGTGCTAACGCGCTTTCTCGGAGTTGTGCGCCTGTTGCGTCCCCTGATTTTCCCCGCCGTCATCTGGCTCGCCACACTTGTCCCCGCTGCCGCACAGGATGCCGCCGATGCCGAACTGATCGGCGAATTGATGGCTTTTCACGGCTCACATGCCATCGTCTCGGCCATGACCACCCATTGCTACGAAACCACCGGACTCGACCCGGCCTTCAAGGCGGCCAGCGACAACTGGTATCTGCGCAATATCGGGTTTCTCGAGCTTGCCGACCGGGTCATCGCCCGGCTGGGCGGCGGTGAAGAGGGCCAGCAGCAGGCTGCCGAGACCTATGGCGGCAGCCAGATCATGAGCGCCTACAATCAGGCCGCCGACAAGGACGGCTTCTGCCGCGCCTTCCTCGAACAGGTCGATAGCGGCGCGCTCGACATCGACAAGCAACTGCCCGAAGCGCTGGACAAGGCGCAGGACATCGCGGCGCAGTAGGCGGTCACCACCCCCACATGCGGGTTGGCCTCTGACGCCATTGCGCTAACGTGTCCTCACCATTGAAAAGGGGCGTATCATGTGGCGGTTGGTTTTCCTGGGCGTCCTGTTGCTGGCGGTTCCCGCCCAGGCGGCGGACTGCACGCTGACCAATGCGCGCTACAAGCAGCCCGACGCGCCGTGGTGGCTCACCTTCAAACGGGTGCCGCGATTCTCCGCGCCCAACCAGGTGGCTGCCTTCTATCTGGAACTGGCCAATTCGAGCGTCGAAATGCAGGGCGCCGTGCATGTGCCCAATGGCTTCGGTTCGCCCCTCTGGTCGATAGAGGGGCCGTGTACGCCGCCCGAATTTGCCGAGGAGGGCGCGCCGGTGGAACTGTGCGGCTTCCTCGATGATGGCCAGTATCCGGCCATTTATGGCGAGTATGACGGCGCCGTGCGCTTCCTCGAAACCGGGGCGGGGGCCGCGACCCCCGAGCAGATCATCCTGCCCAACCTGGCGGTGAGCCTGTGGTATTCGAGCTACCGGCAGACCGAGTGGCTGGACGGTATCGACATCGGCGATGCCTTTACCCTTGAGGGATGCGACTGACCACATTGCCGCAGGGCCGTGCCTGGTGTAACTGCTTGGCCGCATAACCACTCCGCGGTGCCCGATGACCTTTCCCTGGCTCGAATTCGCGGCGCTGATGCTGGCCTTCGGCATCAATGCCGTCATTCCCGGCGCCGATTTCGCCATGGTGCTGCGCCAGTCCATCGCCCATGGGCGGCGGGCCGCCCTGTTCACCTCGGCCGGCATCGCCACCGCGATCCTGGTCCATGGCAGCTATACGCTGCTGGGCATCGGGGTCATCGTCGGGCAATCGCTGCTGGCCTTCAACATCATCAAGTGGATCGGCGCGGCGTATCTCGTGTGGCTGGCCATTTCGGCCTTGCGCGCCCCGGCGCCCAAGCCGCCGGAAGAAGGCGATCTGTCCACGGCGCGGCGTGGCGATTTCGCCGCTTTCGCCCTGGGATTCCTCACCAATCTGCTCAATCCCAAGGCCGTGCTGTTCTTCCTCGCGCTCTTCACAACACTGGTCTCGGCGCATACGGGCGGCGACATCAAGGTGCTCTATGTCGGCTGCATGAGCCTCATGCTTTTTGCCTGGTTCGCTTTGGTGTCGGTTTTCTTTACGACACCCTCGGTACGGCAAGGCTTTTTCCGTTTCGGCCGGTGGTTTAATCGGGTTACCGGCATTACATTCATCCTGTTGGCGGTGCGCGTCGCGCTCGCCCAGCAGCACTAACCAGTTTCGGGGCTACAAATGGCAGACGCGTTCGATCTCACCATCATCGGCTCGGGTCCGGGCGGCTATGTCGCGGCGATCCGCGCGGCGCAACTGGGGATGAAAGTTGCGGTGGTGGAGAAGTGGGCGACGCTGGGCGGCACCTGCCTCAATATCGGCTGCATCCCCTCCAAGGCGCTGCTGCATGCCTCCGAATTGTTCGAGGAAGCCGGCCACGGCTTCAAGGCGCTGGGCATCGACATTCCGGCGCCGGTGCTGAACCTGCCCGGCATGATGAACCACAAGACCGAGACGGTGGCGGCCAATGTCGGGGGCGTCGATTACCTGTTCAAGAAGAACAAGATCACCACTTTGCGCGGCATCGGCACCATCGTTTCGCCCGGCAAGGTGCTGGTGACGCCGCAGACCGGCGCGCCCACCGAGATCGAGACCAAGAATATCGTCATCGCCACCGGTTCGGTTTCCGCCGGCCTGCCGGGCATCGAGATCGACGAGAAGCGCATCGTCACCTCGACCGGCGCGCTGACGCTGGACAAGGTGCCGGGCAAGCTGCTGGTCATCGGCGCCGGCGTCATCGGGCTCGAACTGGGTTCGGTCTGGGCGCGGCTCGGCGCGCAGGTGACGGTGGTCGAATATCTCGATCGCATCCTGCCGGGCATGGACAGCGAAGTGGCCCGCCAGTTCCAGCGCATGCTGCAAAAGCAGGGCATGGAGTTCAAGCTCTCCAGCAAGGTCGCCGGTATCGACAAGCAGGACGATGGCTCGCTCAAGGTGCGGGTCGAGCCGGCCAAGGGCGGCGACATGGAGATCATCGATGCCGACGTGGCTTTGGTCGCCATTGGCCGCAAGCCCTTCACCGAAGGGCTGGGCCTCGATATCGTGGGCGTGGCGCTGGACGAACGCGGCCGCGTACGGGTCGACCAGCACTACAAGACCTCGGTCGACGGCATCTATGCCATAGGCGATGTCATTGCCGGCCCGATGCTGGCGCACAAGGCCGAGGACGAGGGCATTGCCGTGGCCGAAATCCTCAATGGGCAGGCCAGTCATGTGAACTATGCCGCCATTCCGGCGGTGGTCTACACCAACCCGGAAATCGCCTCGGTCGGCAAGACCGAGGACGAACTCAAGGCCGAGGGTATCGACTACAAGATCGGCAAATTCCCCTTCACCGCCAATGGCCGCGCCAAGGCGATGCTGGCGACGCAGGGCTTCGTGAAAATCCTCGCCGACGTGGAAACCGACCGGGTGCTGGGCGCCCATATCGTGGGCAAGAATGCCGGCGAGATGATCCACGAACTGGTGGTGCTGATGGAATTTTCGGGTTCGTCCGAAGACCTGGCGCGCTCCACCCATGCCCATCCGACGCTGTCGGAAGCGGTGCGCGAGGCGGCTTTGTCGCTGGGCGACGGCGCGATCCACATCTGATCTGATGCCAGAGCTAAGTCATTGCGCCGTCGGATTATCCCCGGCGGCGTTTGTGTTGTTACAATGGATATCCCGGCCCGATCCAATGGGCGGCCGCGGAAAACTTATCCCCCATAGGGGCAAATTCAGCCTGAAAGTCATCATACAACATACAATAATTTTGTATGTTGACTTACCACTGCCGCTTCCATACCAGTTTCATCACCAAGTCCGGCAAGAGTCCAGACGACAACGGGCGGGCTGGCGCGACGGGAGGGAAGACCCGATCGCGGATCAAACGGCATCGGCAGGAAAATGACGCGGAGGACGCGTTGGCCGATGTCATCCCATGGGAGGACATTTAGATGTTTCATCTGCCTAAACTGGCAGCGACCGCGCTTGTCGCTGCAGCCTTGATGGTTTCGACGGCCAGTGCCCAGACGGTGCTGCGTTCGTCCGATACCCATCCCGATGGCTATCCGACCGTCGAGGCGGTCAAGTATTTCGGTGAACTGCTGAGCCAGAAGACCGATGGCCGCTACTCGGTGGAAGTGTTCCACTCCGCCCAGCTCGGCGAGGAAAAGGACACGATCGAACAGACCCAGTTCGGCGTGATCGACCTCAACCGCATCTCGATCGGCGCCTTCGGTACGCAGGTGCCGGAAGCGACCGTGGTGCAGCTGCCCTATATCTTCCGCTCGGCCGACCATATGCACCATGTGCTCGATGGCCCGATCGGCGAGGAAATCCTGGGGGCGTTCGACGCCGTGGACGTGATTGCGCTGGCCTATTACGACGGCGGCGCCCGCTCGTTCTACAACAGCGAAAAGCCGATCACGTCGCCGGCCGACATGGCGGGCATGAAGCTGCGCGTCATGCAGTCGGACATCTTCGTGGACATGGTTGCGGCCTTTGGCGGCAATGCCACCCCGATGCCTTATGGCGAAGTCTATTCGGGTATCCAGACCGGCGTTATCGACGGTGCCGAGAACAACTATCCGAGCTATGACACTGCCGGCCATGCCGAAGTCGCCAAGTACTACTCGCTCGACGAACACCTGATGGTGCCGGAAGTTCTGGTGATCTCCAAGATCGTCTGGGACGGCCTGACCCCGGAAGACCAGGTGCTGTTCCGCGAAGCCGCCAAGGAATCGGTGGCCAAGCAGCGTGAGCTGTGGGCTGCCAAGGAAGTCGAATCCAAGGCTGCCGTGGAAGCACTCGGCGCGGTGATCAACGAAGTCGACAAGGCCCCCTTCATCGAAGCCATGGGCCCGGTCTATGACAAGTATGTCACCGATCCGGCGCTCAAGGACCTGGTTGCCCGTATCCAGGCGACTGAATAAGCAATGCTCCGGGCCGATGCAGGCGCATCGGCCCGGCTTCTATCGTCTGGAGGACAATCATGCGAGACGGGCTTCTGCCGATCAGCCGCAGGCTGGGACAGCTTTCAAACATGGTCTTGTGGCTGGCCGGGATCGGTCTTGTCGTCATGACGACGATCGTCGCCTATCAGGTGTTCATGCGCTTCGTGATCAATGCCTCGCCGTCCTGGACGGAAGCCGGCGCGATCATGCTGGTGACCTGGTTCGTCTTCCTCGGCGCGGCGGTGGGCGTGCGCGAGAACTTCCATATGGGGTTCGACGTGCTGATCTATGTGCTGCCACGCGGCGCCAAGCCGTGGCTGCGCTCCATCAGCGATCTCTGCATCTTCGCCTTTGCCTTCGGCATGGTCTTTTATGGCGGCGAACTGGTCATCCGCTACTGGTCGACCCGCATCCCGGTGCTCGGGCTGCCGACCTCATTCACCTATTTCCCCATCGTGGTCTCGGGCGTGCTGATGTGCCTGTTCTCGCTGGAGCGCATCCTGTTGCGCCTGGCTGGTGAACCGGTCGACGACATTGTTGCCGATCCGACGATCACCGAGGCCTGATACATGGAATACTGGATTCTCTTCGGCGTCTTCACGGTCCTGATGGTGATCGGCACGCCGATCGCCTATTGCCTGGGTATCGCCAGCTTCGCCACCATCGTCTATCTGGGGCGCCCGGCCGTCGTGGTGTTCCAGCAGCTCAATTCGGGCGTGTCGGCCTTCAGCCTGCTGGCGATTCCGTTCTTCATCTTTGCCGGCGACCTGATGATGCGGGGCGGCATCGCGGCGCGGATCATTTCATTTGCCGGCGCCCTGATCGGGCATGTAAGGGGCGGGCTGGGGCAGGTCAATATCGCCGCCTCGACGCTGTTCGGCGGCATTTCCGGCTCTGCCGTCGCCGAAGCGGCGGCCGTGGGCGGCATCATGATCCCGCAGATGAAAGAGCGCGGTTATGGCGCCGATTATGCGGTGAATGTCACCTCGATGGCGGCGCTGATCGCGCTGCTGCTGCCGCCCAGCCACAACATGATCATCTATTCGCTCTCCGGCGGCGGCAATATCTCGATTGCGGACCTGTTCACCGCGGGCATCATTCCCGGCCTGCTGCTGGCGGCGGCGCTGAGCGCCACAGCCTATTGGGTCGCCGTGAAGCGGGGCTATCCCACCGAGAAATTCCCCGGTTTCCGCCGGGCCGGCTATTTCCTGCTCGTCTCCATTCCCGGCCTGATGCTGATCGCCATCATCTTCGGCGGCGTGCGCTCGGGCATTTTCACTGCGACGGAAAGCTCGTGCATCGCGGTCATCTATGCGCTGCTGGTGACTTTGCTGGTCTATCGCTCGCTGAGCTGGAAAGAGTTCGTCCATTCCGTGCTTGGCGCGGTACGGACCACGGCCATGGTGCTGTTCATCATCGGCGCGGCCGCCTCGTTCGGCTGGCTGATGGCCTATCTCAAAGTGGCCACCATCCTCACCGCCGGCATGGCCTCGATTTCGAGCGACCCGCTGATGGTGCTGATCATGATCAACATCGTGCTGCTGCTGCTCGGCACCTTCATGGATATGGGGCCGCTGATCATCATCACCACGCCGATCTTCCTGCCCATGGTCAAGGAATTCGGCGTCGATCCGGTGCATTTCGGCGTCATCATGATCCTCAATCTGGGCATCGGCCTCAACACACCGCCGCTCGGGCCGGTGCAGTTCGTCGCCGCTGCTGTCGGCAAGATCACCGTCATGCAGGCCATGAAGAGCATCTGGCCCTTCTATCTGGCGGGCCTCATCGTGCTGGGTCTCGTCACCTACATTCCGGCGCTGTCGCTATGGCTGCCGGCGCTGTTCCGGAGCTGACGATGAGCGTATCCGACATCGGGACGGCGCCAGCGGGGCGCAAGCCCAAGCTGGCCGAGCTGGTGGTGGATACGCTGCGCAAGCGCATCGGCACGGGCGAATACGACACCGGCAGCAAGCTACCCACCGAGAGCCAGATGACCAAGATATTCGGGGTCAGCCGGACGGTGGTGCGCGAGGCCATCGCGGCGCTGGCGGCGGACGGCATCGTCGAGGCCCGGCAGGGCGCGGGCGTCTTCGTCATCGCCCGCGGCGGCATGCGCGCCATCGACAGCGGCAATCGCATCTCGGACGCGATCAACGTGCTCGAAGTGCGCATGGGCATCGAGATCGAAAGCGCCGGGCTGGCCGCGCAGCGGCGGACCAATTCGCAGGACGCCGCCATCCACGAGGCGTTCCACGAATTCGACCGGCTGCTCGAACGCGACGAACCCACGGGCAAGGCCGACTTCAACCTGCACCACGCCATCGCCGCGGCGACCAGCAACCCCTTCTATGTCGAAGTGCTGAATGCCCTGGGCGCCCGCGCCATCCCCTGCGATGTGCAATCGCCCTGGCGCATAGAAACGGTGCTGACGCGAGACTACCAGCGCTCGGTGCAGGCCGAGCACTGGATGATCGTCTCGGCGATCAGCGAGCAGGATATCGAGGCGGCGCGCCGAGCAATGCGCCGCCACCTGGTGCGCAGCCAGGAACTCTATCGCCAGCGCCTCCGCGAAGGCGGACCGCCTCCCGATCTAAGCCAACAGGACTATCCATGACGACCAACCACGACATCCGTTTCGCCATCGACCCGGTCAGCGCCTCGACCATGAATACGGGCGAATTGCGCGAGCAGTTCCTGATCGATGACCTGTTTGCGGTGGGGGCGGTCAACTGGACCTATACCCACTATGACCGCATGGCGGTGGGTGGGGCGGTTCCCGCCGGCAAGGCGCTGGTGCTGGACGCGATCAAGCCGACGGGTACGGCCAATTTCCTCGATCGGCGCGAACTCATCGCAGCCAATATCGGGACGGCGGGGACCATATCGGTCGATGGCAAGGACTATGCCGTGGGCCCGCGCGACATGCTCTATGTGGGCATGGGCGCCAGGGATGTGCAGTTTTCCGGCGAGGGCGCCAAGTTCTATCTGCTGAGCGCGCCGGCCCATGCCAGCCATCCGACGACGCTGATCAAGCAGAGCGATGCCAAGCGGCTCGACCTGGGCAGCCAGGAGACCGCCAACGAGCGTTCGATCTTCCAGTTCGTCAATGCCGACAGCGTCAAGACCTGCCAGCTCGTGGTGGGGCTGACCAGCTTCGCGCCGGGTTCGGTGTGGAACACCATGCCGGCGCATGTCCATGACCGGCGCATGGAGGCCTATCTCTATTTCGACCTCAAGCCCGACGCCTTCGTGGTGCATCTGATGGGCGAGCCGGAAGAAACGCGCCACATCATCGTGCGCAATGAAGAAGCGGTGATCTCGCCGCCCTGGTCGATCCATGCCGGCGCGGGCACGGGTTCCTACACGTTCATCTGGGCCATGGCCGGCGACAATGTTGACTATACCGACGCTGAAAAGGTCGGCATGGACGAGCTGCTGTGACCGATCTTTCGGCATTCAGCCTGGCTGGTAGGACGGTGATGGTCACCGGCGCCAATACCGGCATCGGGCAGGGCATTGCGCTCGGCATCGGCCGGGCGGGTGGAAGGGTGATTGGCGTCGGGCGCTCCAGCATGGCGGAAACGGCATCGCTGATGGCCGGGCTCGGCGCCGACCTCGTCGAGGTGCAGGCCGATCTGGGTTCGACCGCCGCGGCACAGGCGATGTTCGAGGCGGCGTGGGAGCAGCATGGTCCCATCGATGGGCTGGTCAACAATGCCGGCATCATCAAGCGGGTCGACGCGGTGGATTTCACCGAGGCCGACTGGGACCAGGTGATGGATATCAACCTCAAGACCATGTTCTTCCTGTGCCAGTCGCTGGGCCGGAAGGCGCTGGCGGCGGGGCGGGCCGGCAAGATCGTCAATATTTCCTCGATGCTGAGCTTCCAGGGCGGCATTCGCGTCGCCAGCTACACGGCGTCCAAAAGCGGGGTGCTGGGCATCACGCGGCTGCTGGCCAACGAATGGGCGGCCAGGGGCATCAACGTCAATTCGATCGCGCCGGGCTATATCGAGACCAACAATACCGAGGCGCTGCGAGCCGATCCCGATCGCTCGGCATCGATCCTGGGGCGTATTCCGGCCGGGCGCTGGGGTGCGCCATCCGACATCGGCGATGCGGCAGTGTTCCTGCTGTCGCAGGCCTCCAATTATATGCACGGTGCCGTCATCCCCGTGGATGGCGGCTGGCTGGCGAGGTGACGAAATGAGTGAGCAGAAGCTGTTTGCGCAGCCCAACGAGACCGAGTGGACCGAATTGGCGCCGGGCAATACACGGCGGGTGTTGATCCATACACCCGAGCTGATGCAGGTGGAGTTCGGTTTTGAGCAGGGCGCCGTGGGCGCGCCGCACAGCCACCCCCATATCCAGGTCAGCTATGTGGCCGAGGGGCGGTTCGAGGTGACCATCGACGGAGCGACGCAGGTGGTCGAGCAGGGCGGCAGCTTCATCGTGCCGTCGGGGCTGGTCCACGGCGTGGTGGCGCTGACGCGCGGCCGGCTGGTGGATGTGTTCACGCCACACCGGGCGGATTTTCTGTAGCTGTCCTGCCCATACTCACGATGTCATTCCTGCGCAGGCCGGAATCCATCTTGAGATGACTGGAACAGCAGTGGGCGTGGGACGCGTTCAGGATGGATCCCGGCCTTCGCCGGGATGACGCCGTGGCTGGGAAAGCGACCTGCCTTTACCCAATTTCACCCAGCATGGCGGCGTAGGCCGCATCGTGCCGCCCGGCCCAGTTCGGCTTTCCCGGCGCGGTCAGCCGCCCGCGTCTTGGCGGGATGAAGCTATAGATCGTGCGGCTCGGTTCCTCCTGCCAGCTCAGGTTGAAGGCGGCCAGCCTGGGGAAGAATTCCATTTCGGAATAGGGCAGATGGTCGTGGACCCACCAGGCCATGGCTTCCCAGTCGCCGGTGCGCTCGTAATAGGGCACGAAGCGGTTGACGACGATGCAGGCTGTGGCGCCCATCTGGCCTTCGGTATTGCGGCGATCCCAGATATGGCCGCCGAAATTGGTTTCGTTGCGGCCACAATTGAGCTTGTTGAGGTTGCCGAATTGGTTGACCTCGGGCGAGCGATAGGCGGAGCGGATGGAAATCTTGCCGAAGCGGGCCTGCAGCGGTTCGAGCAGGGTTTCGCAGAGCACCTTGCCGGCAGCGATGGCGAGGTCCGGATCATCGGGAATGTTCTGGAAGCCGTGGATGATGGCGATCTCCGAATAGAGGAAATCGCGCAGGAAGAAATTTTCGCTGAGGCGGACACGACCGAGGTCTTCGAGGCTTTTGACGGATTTGGGCTGGCGCATGCTGGCTCTCACTGGACGCGGCAATCTCTTGCGGTAACGTGACGAAAGACAACCCGGTTTCGACAAGGTCAGGACGGAGCCAATGCTGCTCATCGCCTTCTACATCGCCATCGCCGCCGAAGCGATGACCGCGGCACTCGCAGCGGGCCGGCGGAACATGGACTGGTTCGGGGTCTGCCTCATTGCCTGCGTCACGGCGCTGGGGGGCGGCACGCTGCGCGACATCCTGCTCGATCACTATCCGCTGTCCTGGGTGGAAAACCCCTATCTGCTGCTGGAGGTGTGTGCTGCGGCGCTGATTACCATCCCGCTGGCGCGGTTGGTGGATCGCCTGCGCTGGCCATTTCTGCTGCTCGATGCGCTGGGGCTGGTGGTCTTTACGGTCATCGGCTGCAATATCGGCATCGAGGCCGGCGTGCATCCAATCATCGTCATCGTGGCCGGCATGGTGACGGGGACAGCCGGCGGCATTTTGCGCGACGTGCTGTGCAATGATGTGCCGCTGATCTTCCAGGGCGAACTCTATGCCACCGTCTCCATGGTGGCGGGCGTGGTCTATTATCTCGGCCTGCTCTGGGCGTTGCCTGGCGATCTGATGGTGATCGTCGCCATCGTCGTGGGTTTCGCGCTGCGCGTTCTGGCCTTGGTTTTCCGTTGGGAGATGCCGAAATTCGTCTACGACCGAGACATGCGGAAGTGATGTCCAACTGTATGCAGGAATAGGGCTTTCCGCCCGCACGGTCCTGTGGCATGGACTACCATACAAGAAGCATTGGAGTGCCTGATTTGCGACAGACCTGGCGGTGGTTCGGACCCAAAGACCTGTGCAGCATCGATGATATCACCCAGGTCGGCGCGGTGGGCGTGGTCAGCGCGCTGCATCACGTGCCCAACGGGGCAGTGTGGACGCCCGAAGAGATCGCCAAACGGCATGCCGAGATCGGCACACGCAAGGATGGCACACCTTCGGGCCTGACCTGGGACGTGGTGGAAAGCCTGCCGGTTTCCGAGGACATCAAGAAGCAGAAGAATGCCTGGCGCGAGCATATCGAGAGCTACAAGATCTCGATGAGGAACCTCGCCGACAGCGGCATCGAGGTCATCTGCTACAATTTCATGCCGGTGCTGGACTGGACCCGCACCGACCTGCGCTGGACGGTGCCCAATGGCGGCTCGTGCATGCGGTTCGACATCAACGACTTCGCCGCCTTCGACATCCATGTGCTGCAGCGCCGGGGCGCGGCAACCGACTATACCAATGCCATTGCCGATGAGGCGGAACGCCGCTTTGCCAATATGGACGATGTGGCCCGCAAGCAGCTGGCGCGCAACGTCACCATGGGGTTGCCGGGCTCGACGGAGTCGATGTCGCTCGAAGACGTGCAGGCGCATCTGGATGAATATGGTGCCATTACCCGCGAGCGGCTGCGCGCCAATTTCGTCGATTTCCTCGATGCCGTGGTGCCCACCGCCGAAGGCCTCGGCCTGCGGCTCTGCTGCCACCCGGACGATCCGCCGTTCGCGCTGCTCGGCCTGCCGCGCGTGATGTCGACCGAGGCGGATTACACGTACATCCTCGATGCCGTCGACAGCCCGGCCAATGGCATGACGCTGTGTTCGGGCTCGCTGGGCGCGCGGCCCGACAACGACCTGCCGGGCATGATGGAGCGGCTGGGTGGCAAGGTGCATTTCCTCCACCTGCGCAACGTCAAGCGTGACAATGACGACATTGTAGGCTCGTTCTATGAAGCCGAGCATCTGGGCGGCGATACCGATATGGTGGCACTGATCGCCGCCATCGTGCGCGAGGAAAAGAAGCGCAAGGCGGCGGGCCGCAAGGACCATGTCATCCCCATGCGCCCCGACCACGGACAGGACATCCTCGACGATCTCGGCCGCCGCTCGCAGCCGGGCTATCCCACCATCGGGCGGATGAAGGGGCTGGCGGAGCTGCGCGGGGTGATGATGGCGCTGGAATATGAGGGGCTGGGGCTGGTGTAGTTTACCCAGGGGCCGCGCATAGGAAGCCTGTGCGGCCATCTTGGGCCTCTGACCTCGGTCATGCGCCTCCCTCCCCCTTGAGGGGAGGGACCGAGGGAGGGGGTCTGTCAGTGGACCACGGAACTACCCCCTCCCCAGCTTTGCCAAGGCCCTGCGGGCCCGGCGGCGCTACCCTCCCCTCAAGGGGGAGGGAGGGCAAGAGCCTACCAATGTAGACACTTTCCGGCGGTGGAGCCGCTTGCACTGCGAAAGGGGTCAGGCAAGGCCCACTTATCTCCACCTTCGGAACAATAGTTTACGACTTTTCAAAGTGTTGCGGCCACTCTCGGGCGGTATCCGCGCGCGAGGCTGCTCCTTGGCTATCCTGACCTTTCTGCAGGGGGTGATGAACTGGTTCATCCCCGAGCATCTGAGTGGCGACCTGCATACGCGCAAGCGGGTGCAGATGTTCATCATCAGCCATGTCTTCGGGCCGATCATCGCGACGCCCATTCCGCTGTTCCTGTGGTTTGCCGATCCGCAGCCGCTCTGGCATGTGCCGATCCTGGCGGCGTCCATCTATGGCTTCTGGCCGTTCCTGGCGCTGGTGAAGCTGTTCCCGCGCGCCTATACGCCGCTGGCCATGGCCTCAGTGCTGAACCTCACCTTCGCCATCCTGTGGGGCACCTATAATTATGGCGGCACCAGCTCGCCGTTCCTGGTGTGGTTCGTGCTGACGCCGCTGCTGGCCTTCATGTATCTGGGCTCGACCTGGACGGCGCGCATCTTCGTATTCACCCAGATCACCGTCGGCATCGCCTCGCTGTATGGGTTCTATCTTTACGGCGACTTTCCCGAGCATATCCCGGTCGATGACATGGTGGTGGCCGGCATGCTCTCGGCTTTGGGCTCGAACATCTATGTGTTCATGATGGCGGCCTACTATTCGAGCGTGGTGGACAGTCAGTCCGAGCTCATCAAGGAAATCGAGCGCCACCAGTATACGCTCAAGGCCCTGACCAGCGCCAAGGACGATGCCGAGCGCGCCAATGGCGCCAAGTCGGAATTCCTGGCCAAGATGAGCCATGAGCTGCGCACGCCGCTCAATGCGGTGCTGGGCTATTCGGAAATCCTGCTCGAAGATGCCGAGCTCGACGGGCGCGGCGAGCAGATCGCGGACCTGCAGAAGATCAGCGCCGCTGGCAAGCACCTGCTGGCCATGGTCAACGATATTCTCGATATCTCCAAGATCGAGGCCGGCAAGATGGCCCTGCATATGGAGAATGTCGATCTCGACAAGCTGATCGACGACGTCGAGGCCACGGCGCGGCCGCTGGCCGCCAAGAATACCAACAGTTTCGTGGTCGAACGCGGGTCAAGCCTCGGCACCATGCGGGCTGACGCCACCAAGCTGCGGCAAGCCATCTTCAACCTGCTCTCCAATGCCGCCAAATTCACGCAGAACGGGCAGATCACCCTGGCGGTGCAGCGCAATGGGGAGTGGATGGAAATCGCCGTGGCCGATACCGGCATCGGCATTTCGCAAGATCAGCAGAAGGCGCTGTTCTCCAATTTCACCCAGGCCAATTCCAAGATCGCCGCCGTTTATGGCGGAACGGGACTGGGCCTGTCGCTGAGCCAGAATCTGTGCCGGCTGATGGGCGGGCAGATCGAGATCGAAAGCGAGCTCGGCAAGGGTAGTCGCTTCACCATCCGCGTGCCGTCGCATGGCGAGCAGGCGGCGCCCGAACCCGTTGCCTCGCTCATCGTCCCGCCGCGCCAGTCGGCGCCGGAAGACGAATTTATCGCCGAGAGCGAAGCCGATGCGGGTGAGCGCAAGGCCGGCTTTGCCGGGATGAGCGGGCATGCCGTCAACCATGACCGGCGCCCGCGCCTGCTGGTGGTGGATGACGATCGCAGCTTCCTCGAACTGGCCGAGCGCCTGTTCATGAAGGAAGACTATACCCCGATCTGTACCGATGCGCCGCAATCGGCGCTGCAGATTGCCCGTACGGTGAAGCCGGCCGCGATCTTCCTCGACATACTGATGCCGGGCTTCGATGGCTGGGATGTGCTGGCGGCGCTCAAGGCCGATCCGGTGACCGCCGATATTCCGGTGTTCATGATCTCGATCCTCAGCGAGCGCGCCAAGGCCCTGGCGGCGGGGGCGGACGGGATCGTCATGAAACCGTTCGACGCCAGCAAGGTCAAGGCGGCCCTTGCCGGTCTCAAGGCCACGCGCGGCCAGCCGCGCGCCAAGGCCGCCAACGCATAGGACGCAACGCCGACATGACCCTGGTTCTCATCGTCGAAGACAATCCGATCAACCGCGACGTACTCGGCCGTCGGCTGGAGCGCCGCGGCTTTTCCATCCGCTTTGCCGAAGACGGCCCGAGCGGCATCGCGGCCGCCAAGGCGCTGATGCCCGACGTGATCCTGATGGATATCGGGCTGGGAGAAATGGATGGCTGCGAAGCCACGCGCCGCATTCGCGCCGACCCGGAGACGGCGGCTTTGCCGATCATCGCGCTGACCGCCAGTGCCTTCGAAAGCGACCGCGCCAATGCGCTGGCCGCCGGCTGCATCGACTTCGACACCAAGCCGGTGGATTTGCCGCGGCTGCTGGGCAAGATGCAGGCCGTGCTGGGGCCGAAGACCCCCGAAGCCGCAATGAATGTAGGGTAGGGCTTTCTGACCTCTCCCTTGGGGGAGAGGTCGACTTGCGAAGCAAGGCGGGTGAGGGGCCTACCCCACGCACCGCACCCAGTAAAGGCCCTCTCACCCGGCGCTGCGCGCCGACCTCTCCCCCGAAGGGAGAGGTAAAGAAGGCTCACCCCGCCTTTGCCAGCCGCATCGTCAGGGTTTCGCGCAGGTGGGCGAAATCGAGTGGCTTCTGGTGCACATGCGGGCGGCGCAGTCCCATCAGTTCGGCCGAGCGCTGCACCATGCTGAGGGTCTGCTCGTCCTGGCCGCTGACGATGATGATGTCGCCCGGATATTTGGCCTCGGCCAGCATGCGGAACAGCTCGATGGCGTCGACATGGGGCATAGAAATATCCACCGCCATCACGTCGGGCCGCAAGGCGGCCACGAGATTGATCACCCCACGGGAGTCGGAGGTGGCAAAGGCGTCGTAGCCGCAGCGTTCCGCCACCCGCACGATCAGTTCGGCTGACGGGGCATCGTCGTCCACGGCAAGCAGCTTGAGGGCGTGGCCCATGATGGTCTCCGTCAGGCCGCGGCGCTGGTGGCGCGGGTGCGTCCTGCGTCCTGCTGGCCCTCATGGCCGAGGCGGTATTCGAGATCGGCTTCGCGCATGGCTCTGGCCAGGATGGCGACGACCTGGTCGATGTCATCGCGCGTGTGGGAGGCCATGACCTGGAAGCGGAAGCGGGCGCCACCCTGCGGCACGGCCGGGTATTCGACGAGATTGGCGATGCCGCCCATGGCCATCAGGTGACGGCTGGCGAAGCGCCCAACGCCTTCGAGGCCGAGGCGCACCGGCACGATGGGCGACGGATCGCCCAACGTTTCGAGGCCGGCACGGGTCATTTCGGCGCGCAGATAGAGGATATTGTCCATCAGCTTGCGGCGCAGCGAACGGCCTTCCTCGGAGCGCACGATATCGAGTGCGCAGAGCACGGAGGCCGCCTGTACCGGGGAGAGGGCGTTCGAGAAGGTGTGGGTGGCGCTGTAATATTTGAGATATTCGGCGGTCGCCCGGCTCTTGACGGCGATGAAGCCGCCATTGGAGCCGAAGGTCTTGGAGAAGCTGCCGATGATGATATCGGCGGCGCCCAGCGCATTCTGCAGCCCGAGATGGCCGAGTCCGTCATCGCCGATGGAGCCCAGGTCGTGAGCGCAGTCGACCAGCAGGGTGGCGCCGAACTCGTCGCAGAGTGCGCGCATGGCCAGCAGGTCCGGCGTGTCGGAATGCATCGAGAACAGGCTCTCGGTGACCACCATGATGCCGTTTTCCGTGTCGTTGGCGCGAATGCGCCCGAGCTTGCGGCTAAGGGCTTCGAGGTTGAGATGGCCGTGATAGTGGATGTTCTGCGTGGCGGCCTTGGCGCCTTCCTGGAGGCACGAATGGGCCAGGATATCCATCACCACATGGTCATTGGCCCGCACGAAGCCCTGCACGGAGCCATAGCCCGCCGCCCAGCCGGTGGGGTAGAGCACGACTTCGCGGCCGCCGAGGAATTGGGACAGCCCCTGTTCGAGCAACAGGGAATTGGCGGTGTTGCCGAGCAAGGCGGCCGAGCCGGCGCTGTGGACGCCATATTCGTTGATGGCCGCGATGGCCGCGGTCTTGACGGCCGGGTGCGACGACAGGCTCAGATAGTCCTGGCTGGCGAAATTGATGCCGGCAAAGATCTCGCCGGTGTCGCTGCGGGCTTCGCAGCGCGCCTGCGGGGCGGTGGAGGTGGAGCGCGCATAGGGCCACAGCTCATGCTCACGGCGCAGATTTTGCCAATCGTAGAAACCATCGGCCCGCCGGATCAGGTCCGGACCCTCGGGGCTGCGGAAGTCACGCAGGCTACCGGTAAGCGCGGCTTCGGGAACCGAATTGGTCTTGATGGTCATCGACGCTCTCTCCAAATTGGGACTTTTCGCCCTTAGAGGAGCAAAACTACTGATGGCGCTTAAAAAACGGCTTAAGCGCCTCGGTTTATTTTGTGTAACTGACGATCAGCGATATTTGCGCTTAGTAACCAGTAATTCGAAGCAATTTTGCTTGAGCGCGAAAGGCTCCACATACGCAAAATTAAGTGATGCCACCGCATGTTAGGGTATGAGTGTCGCACCGGGTTCGGGCCTGATTTCCCTGATCAATGGCTTTGTCGACCGCGCCATCGGCGCGGACGGGCTGTCGGCGCATGTCCGCGACAAGCTGCTGCGCCAGCAACTGGGCTCGGTGACACGCATGGCGCCCGCTATGCTGGTGGCCTCGATTGTGGTTTCGGCGGTGTTCCTGATCCTGACCTGGCAGACGACGCGCTTCTGGCCGATCCTGGCGGCCGTTTGCGTCATTGTCCTGATCGGTCTGCACGGCACTTACCTCGCTTTCGTGCATCCGCAGGAAAACACGAATGGTCCGCCCCGCCGGCCGGTCTTGCGGACCATTGTCTATTCGCTGCTGCTGGGGAGCCTGTGGGGTTTTGTCCTGAGCGTGCTGCCGTTGGATCAGGATCCCGCCATTCGCGGCGCGGCGACAATAGGTGCGGGCGGCCTGCTCTGCGTTTCGATGATGGCGTTGGTGAACTATCCGCAGGCACTGGCCGCCTTCTCCATTCCGCTCATCATCGGCGCGCTGGGGACTGTACTTGGGCTCGACGCCACGCCCGATGTCTGGGTGCATGGCACGCTGCTGATGGGTTTCACCTTCGTCATGGTGATCATCACGCTCAATCACGCCGCGGCCTTCGTGGCGCATCGGGCGTCGGAAACCCAGCTCAAGGAGAAGCGCGAGATCATCGGCCTCTTGCTGCGGGAATTCGAGCAGAGCACTTCGGACTGGATCTGGGGTTTTGACGCGGAAGGCGCGATCAACCGCATGTCCGGCGGTTTCACGGCCGCGACCGGCGTTTCCGAGGAGGCGTTGCTGGGGGCTGATTTCGTGCATTTCCTGCGCTGCATCACCCCACCCGGCGATCCGCTGATGGCGCATGCGGAACGGGACGTGCAGGGCCGGCAGACATTCCAGGATATCGAATTGCGGGTTACCGCCGATGGCAAGGAATGCTGGTGGAGCCTGACCGGCAAGCCGGCCTATGACGAATCCGGCAACTATCTGGGCTATATCGGCACCGGCTCGGACATTACCGAGCGCAAGATCTCCGAGCGGCGGATCACCACGCTGGCGCATCACGATCCGATGACGGGCCTGCTCAACCGCACCAAGTTCACCGAACAGCTCAGTTCCTGCGTGGCGCGGCTGGAACGCTACGGCACGCCATTCTCGGTGATGTTCCTCGATCTCGACCAGTTCAAGTCGGTCAATGACAGCCGCGGCCACATGGCCGGCGACAGGTTGCTGACGCAAGTGGCGCAGCGCATCCAGGCCATGGTGCGCGAGACCGATCTGGTGGCGCGTCTGGGTGGGGACGAATTCGCGGTCATCCTGCCCAATGACTGCAATGTGGACAGCGTTGGGGGCCTCGCAGCCCGCATGATCGAGGACATCCGGCGGGCCTATGTGATCGACGACGACCAGGTCAATATAGGGGTCAGCATCGGCATTGCCATGGCGCCGATGAATGGCACGCGGCCCGACCAGATCCTGCGCAATGCCGACCTGGCGCTCTATCGGGCCAAGGCGGACGGCCGCTCGGTCTATCGCTTCTTCGAAAGCCAGATGGATTCCGAAGCGCGCGAGCGGCGGCTGCTCGAGGTGGAACTGCGCGACGCGATCGGCAACGACGAGCTGGTGCTCTATTACCAGCCGCTGGTTTCGGCCGATGATGGCAAGCCGACGGGCTTCGAGGCGCTGGTGCGCTGGAACCATCCGATCCGTGGGCTGGTGCCGCCGGCCGAGTTCATTCCGATTGCCGAGCAGTCCAACCTCATCGTCGATATCGGCGACTGGACCATCATGCAGGCGTGCCTGGCGGCGGTGAACTGGCCGGAACACCTGACGGTCGCGGTGAACCTGTCGGCCAAACATTTCCGCCGCTCCGATATTTCCATGGTGGTGAAGCGTGCCCTGGCGGTGTCCGGCCTGGCCGCGCCTCGCCTCGAGATCGAGATCACCGAGGGCCTGTTGATGGAGAATCCGGAGGAGGTGGTGGAAAAGCTGGGCGAAATCCGCGCGCTGGGCGTCACCATCGCCATGGACGATTTCGGCACCGGCTATTCCAGCCTGAGCTACCTGCTCAAGTTCCCGTTCGACAAGATCAAGATCGACCGTTCCTTCGTCGATGCGTCGAGCGATGATGAGGTGGCGCGCGATATCCTCAAGGCAATTGCCTCGCTGGGCAAGACATTGAAGCTCAAGATCACCGCCGAGGGGGTGGAGACCCGTGAGCAGGCCGAATTCCTCTCCGAGATCGCCTGCCATCAGCTACAGGGCTTCTATTTCGCCCGGCCGCTCGACCATATCGACCTGCCGCACTACCTGCTGACGCACGTTCTGCCGAAGGCTCCGGCGCTGAAGGCCGAGGCCGAGGCGAAGCTGACGGCTCTGGCGGGGTAGGGGTTGTGTGCCACGCCCTCGTGGTTCGAGGCGCTGAAGAAGCGCACCTCACCATGAGGGCTACTGAAGCACTGCACCAAGAGTAGTCCTCATGGTGAGGTGCGAGCCCTTCGCGAGCCTCGAACCACGAGGGCGTGGCACAGCGATCAATCCTCCAGCAGATATGCCCCGGCGCGGGTCGGCAGCACCTCGGCTCCGACGATCTTGGCGATGCCGGCGCCGCGCACCACGTATTTGCCGGTGACGCGCGACAGCACGAAGCCGTCGGTCCCGGCCAGGATCGGGCGGCGGGCGATGAAGGCTTCGGGGCCATCCATGGCGATGAGATCGGCAATCGGCTGGCCCTTGCGCACGCGGTCGCCGAGTTCGACGCGATAGGCCAGCAGGCCCGGTGCGTCGACGCGCAATACTTCAGTCGCTTCAAAGGGTGTCGGTGCGGGTGCCGATGCGGGCTCGCTGCCGGCGTCGGCGGCAATGAGGCCGCGGGTGGCAAGGAAGCCGAAGAGGCCGGCGGCGTCTTCGCGGCCGATGGCGTCAAAGCTATCGGCGCGGCCGCGATATTCGAGCGTCGCCGTTTCGGCGCCGATAGGGATGGGATGGTCGGGATGAGCCAGGCGCGCCTTGCGATAAAGCGTGGGCAGCACCTCGTCGAAAGAGCCGCCGCCGCTGTCCTCGGCGGTCAATGTGGCGGCAACGCCCATCCAGTCTGCCAGATCCTGCAGGCCCGGCATAAGTTCGGGCGAGGTGAAGATGTGCTTGAGGCTGTCGTCGTCGCAATGCAGGTCGAGTACGATATCGGACGCGGCGGCGGATTTGAGCACCAGCAGGCGAAGCTGCTGGATGGCAGAGTGGGGCCGCTGGCTGTCGATCCAGTCGGCGACGGCCGCGCGGATGATGGCGATGTTGGCGCCGGGGTCGTCGCCCAGCCTGCCCGCAATGGCGTCGGCGACCTGCGGATAGAGGTCGGGCCAGCGGCGGTTGTAGTTGACACCGGTTTCGATGTCGTAGCGGCCAATATGGTGGCGCAGCGAATAGTTGGCGAGGCCCAGCGGGTTGACCGACGGGAAGATGGTGAAACGCGCCTTGAGCTGGCCGGCGGCGTCGGCGTCGCGCAGCCGGGGCAGCAGATGATGCAGCGCCATGGTGCCGGGCTGCTCGTCGGCATGCAGGGCGGCCTGCAGATGCACCTTGATCGCGGCGTCCTCGGGACCGGCCGTATACCAATAGAGCTCAGTGGTGGCGCCGGGCGTGTCACCCGCCAACGCCGTGTGATGCAGTGCAAAAGTCATTTTCGTATCTCTCAGCGCAGCCATTTTGGTGCGAAGCGCAGGCCGGGCGCGGCCGGCATGTGGCGCATCAGCCGTCGATAGACCAGCCCGAACAGAAAGAAAACCACCAGCGACACGGCGAGGAAATACAGCGCCGCGACCGAGAAGTGCAGGAAGGCGTTGTAATCGCGCTCGAAAAGCTCCTTGGCGGTGATCATCAGATCCTTCTGCTGGCCGATGACCGGCAGGGCGAAATAGACGATGGCCGTGGCGTGGAACAGGAACACCACCTCGTTGGTATAGGCGGGCCAGGCGAGGCGGATGAGATTGGGCCAGATGACGTGGCGGAACTGCTGGACCCTCGACATGCCATAGGCACGCGCCGCCTCGACCTCGCCGCGCGGCACGGCGCGCAGGGCGCCATAGAAGATTTCGGCGGTATAGGCGGCGGTATTGAGCACCAGGACCAGCGGGCCGATGAACAGTGGATGCAGCACGAACCAGGAGAGGCCCATCGGCTTCCAGACGCCGACATTGAAGGACAGCGCCAGCGAATAGACCATGAAGAACTGGATGAAGAGCGGCGAGCCGCGGAAGGCGTAGATGTAGCCGCGGCTGAGCCGGGAAATCAGCGGGCTGGCCGATGCCTTGCCGAGCGCCAGGAAGATGGCGAAGACGAAGCCGATCGGGATGGATGCCGCGGCAAAATAGATGTTGAACACCACGGCCGGGGCGAAGAGGGCGAGCTCGTCGAGGAAACGCTCCATCAGTGACGCACCTCGCTGAGGATGCCGCGGCCGGCACGGCGCATGATGGCTTCGAAGACCTTTTCGGAAAGCAGCGTCACGAGGATATAGAAGACGAACAGCACCAGGTAATAGCGCCAGCGCCAGTCCTCATGCACAAGGCCGACGGCGGGCAGGAAATTGGGAGCGCCGAGCCGGTCGGCCCATAGCACGATGTCGGCGATCTGCAGCAGGCTCAGCAGCGAGGTCGCCTTGATAATCAGCATCCACACATTGGAAAGGCCGGGCAGGGCATAGACCCACATCTGGCGGATATGGACACGCCACAGCAACTGGCTGGCGCTCATGCCGTAGGCGCGGGCGGCCTCGAGCTGCCCCTTTGGCACCGAGCGCAGGGCGCCGTGGATGACGTTGGTGGCAAAGGCGCCATAGACCAGGCCGAGCGAGACCGAGGCGAGGATCAGGTATTCGGGCGTGCCGAGGAACCAGTTGGCCTCCTTGCAGGGCGGCCAGGCAGCGGATTGGGCGGCGAGCATGTCCGGCGTACAGACCTGGCTGGCGATGAACCACTCAACTGCCTGCTCGAAGGCCAGCGGGAAGAACAGGAAAAACAGCACGTCGGGCACGCCGCGCACGATGGAGGAATAGACCGTGCCGATGAGGCGCAGCGGCAGGAACCGCGAATTCTTGAGGGTGGCGCCGATCAACCCGAAGACGACGGCAAGCGTGCCGCCGAAGACGGCAGCGAAAATGGTGAACTGGAAGCTCGCATACCAGGTGAGATGCTTGCCGTTGGTGATGTAGCTCAGCCAGAAGGCGAGGTCTTCGCTCATGGGTTGGTCCAGCCGCCGGCTCCCCTTCTCCCCTCGTGGGAGAAGGTGCCCCGAAGGGGCGGATGAGGGGGCCGCGATGTTTCGGTAGTCGGCATATGCGGAGGCACCCCCTCACCCGTCTCGCGCTATGCGCGATCCACCCTCTCCCACCAGGGGAGAGGGGTGACCGAGCGTTTGGAGGCTTCGATTACTCAGCGAAATATGGCCCGCGGCCTTCGAACCACTGGGCGATCAGCTTGTCGACCGTGCCGTCCTTCTTGAGGGCGGTCAGGGCGTCGTCGAAGGTGGCCTTGAGTTCGGCTTCGTCCTTGCGGATGCCGGCGCCGACGCCGTTGCCGATCATCACGTCCTCGCCGACGAATTCCATTGCGCCGCCGGAGGCGGTGACAACCGGCTCAAGATAGGCGCCATCGGCCAGAATGGTGTCGAGGTTGCCCGCGGCGAGGTCGGCCATGGCCTGGTCGGCGGTGCCGAACGAGACCACCGTATTGGTCGCACCGAGGTTTTCCTCGGCATAGGCTGCCTGGATGGTGCCGCCCTGGACGCCGATGCGCTTGCCTTCGAGTGCCGCGGCGTCAATGCCGCTACCGGCGGCGGCGGCGAACTTGGAGGGGTCGGGCGGGAAGTAGTTCTGGGTGAAGTCGATGGTTTCGAGGCGCTCGTCGGTGATCGACATGCCGGCCATGATCACGTCGTAGTTGCCGGCGAGCAGGTTCGGGATGATCGAATCCCAATCGTTGATGATGAATTCGCAGGTGATGCCGGCCTGGGCGCAGATGGCGTTGCCCAGATCGATCTCGAAGCCGGCGGGGGCGCCGGTGTCGTCGAGGAAGTTCCAGGGCGCATAGGCGCCTTCGGTGGCGATGCGCACGGTTTCCTGCGCCTGGGCCGCGGAGCCGAGGGCCAGGATGGCCGTTGCCGCGAGGATGAGCTTCTTCATCTGTTTCTCCATTGGTTATTCTTGCTTCGTGCCCGTTTCCCGGGACTTGTCATCAACATCGCCGGCCTATTCATGGCTGGCGGCATTGAGGAATTGCTTGAGACGCGTCGATTTGGTGGCCTCGAATATCTGCTCGGGCGTGCCTTCTTCCTCGATCATGCCCTGATGGAGAAAGATGACGCGATCGCTGACCGAACGGGCGAAATCCATGTCGTGGGTGACGAGGATCATGGTCCGGCCTTCATCGGCCAGCACCTTGATGACGCGCAGCACCTCGACTTCGAGCTCGGGGTCGAGCGCCGAGGTGGGCTCGTCGAACAGCATGACGCGCGGGTTGATGCAGAGGGCGCGCGCGATGGCGGCACGCTGCTGTTGGCCACCCGAAAGCTGGGCGGGATAGGCATCGGCCTTTTCGCGAATGCCGACCTTGGCCAGCATGGCGAGGGCTTCTTCCTGCACTTCGCCGCGAGCGCGCTTCTGCACGACAAGCGGCGCCTCCATGACGTTTTCGAGAATGGTGAGATGGGCCCACAGGTTGAAGCTCTGGAATACCATGCCCAGTTCGGAGCGGATGCGGCGGATCTGATGCTCGTCGCCGATCTGCCGGCCCGCTCCGCTGCCGCGCAGCTTGATCTCCTCGCCATCGATGGCGACAGAGCCGCTGTCGGGCACTTCGAGCATGTTGATGCAGCGCAGCAGGGTCGATTTGCCGGAGCCCGAGGAGCCGATCAGCGAGACGACTTCACCCTCGCGGGCGGCGAATGAAATGCCCTTGAGCACTTCCAGCTTGCCGAACGATTTATGCAAGTCGTGGATAGCCACGACCGGCCACTTCTCCGCGGTAGCGGCAGCAGCTTGCGCCATATTCACCCTTGGCCCGCCGAAACGGGCGCCTTCCTGACCGGCGACTGCCTTATTATGAGGCTGGCAATCTTGACCGCCCTCAAGAAAAGCATAAGCGGAGAACATAGCAAGGGAAATGATGTGTCGGCGGCAGTGGCCTGGGGATGACGGGCTCGTACAGGCAGCTCGCCTCGCCTATGGTGCGCGCACGAATCCTCGGGGCGGGCCGCATGTTCTACCAGATATCCAAGCTGTTCTGGCTGCTGGTCCAGCCGATCGGCCTCACCATTCTGCTGGGGCTTGCCGGGCTGGTGCTGCTGGCCGCGGGGCGGCGCCGCTGGGGTGGCGTCTTGGTGGCCCTGGCTATGTTGCTGCTGGGTATGGCGAGCTTCACCAATATCGGCGCGGTGCTGATGGCGCCGCTTGAAGCGCGGTTCGTGCGGCCGGCCGAACTGCCCGCACAGGTGGATGTCATCGTGGTGCTGGGCGGCGCGACCTCGTCGCGGATCAGCAGCGGCCGTGGCGTGACCGAAATGAACGAAGCCGGCGACCGGCTGGTGGAGGCCCTGTGGCTGGCCCGGCATTACCCTGATGCCCGGATCGTGCTCACCGGTGGCATTGCCGGCCTCATGCCCGGCGCGGAGGCGGAAGCGGTGACCATGCAGCGTCTGCTGCTGGCCTTCGGTATCGCGCCGGAACGGCTGGTGCTGGAGACGGAAGCGCGCAATACCGACGAAAATGCCGGTTACACCAAGGCCCTGCTTGGGTCCGAGCCGGGCGTGGTCCTGCTGGTGACTTCGGCGTTTCACATGCCGCGATCGATGGGGCTGTTCCGCAAGGTGGGGATCGCGGCCACGCCCTGGCCGACGGACTATCGCACCACGGGCAGCGAAGGGTTCGGCCTCGACATCGCCGACCTTGTGGCCAACCTCTCCACCACCAGTGTCGCGATGAAGGAGTGGGTCGGGCTTGCAGTCTATCACTGGACCGGCCGGATCGATGATCTGCTGCCGGCTCAGGCTTCGAACTGATCCGCCGGCACGACGAGCCGATAGCGCACGCTGCCGGGTTCGATATTGAAGTCGGCGCTCCCCCCGACTGACAGGGGGACGATGCGTTCGAGGACCAGCGTGCCGAAATGGGGTTCGTGGCTGATGCGCTCGGCGTCGATGCCGGTCTCCTCCCACTCGATGACCAGGTCCGCCGGCTGGCCGGGTTGGTCAACGATCCGCGCATCGATCCAGATATGCCCCGGATCGCCATCGGCCAGGGCGCCATGCAAGGTGGCATTGGCACCCAGCTCGTGAATGGCGAGACCGATGTGGAGCGAGGCATTGGGGCCGAGCAGCGGATTTTCGCCGGTGACCCGCACATTGGCGAGCACGGACGGCCCTACCCGGATGAGTTGCGAGGCGATCAGCGATTGGAGGTAGGTGCCGCGCCAGTTGCTTTCGGTTACCAGATCCTGGGTGCTGGACAAGGCATGCAGCCGCCCGCGGAAACGGTCGAGGAAATCCTTGATATTGCCGCTGTGGTGAGCGGTCTGCATGGCCACCGACTGCACGATGGCCAGCAGGTTCTTGGACCGGTGACTGACCTCTCGCAGCAGTGACGCAACGGCGATATCACGGGCCCGCGCTTCGGTCGTATCGGTGACGATGGTGGTAACGCCGGTTTCGTCGGGCAGCATATGGGCTTCGAAATGCCGCCGCCGCAACCCGTCACCCAGCTCGAAGGCGATGGTCTGTTCCTGGCCCTGGCGGCAGCGCTCGACTGCGTCGGCAAAGGCGGCCGCGATTTCGGCGGGCAGCACATCGGCCTCGACCCGGCCGAGCATGACCCGCTGCGGCCAGTGTGCCGGTGGGTTTTCCGCCAGGTCGAACCGGTGATCGGCGCCCTGATGCAGCACGAAGATTCCGCCTTCGCGCAAGCCGGCAGACAAGACATCCAGCCTCATCTGCATCTTTTGGTCGGACGGTGAGGCGGACATGGCGGGAAGACTCATAAAGGCGACCGGAACAAAAACGGCCTCGCCCGGAGGCGAAGCCGCGTCACGAACCTGGCCGGACTGCAGGGCTTCGCTCACGCACGGCGGAAGAAGCCGATAACCAGCGATATGACCAGAAAGGCCAGGAACAGGAAGAACAGGATCTGCGCGATCCCGGCGGAGGCACCGGCAATGCCGCCGAAGCCGAGAACGCCGGCGATCAATGCGATCACGAGGAAGACGAGTGCGTAGTAGAGCATGTCACTCTCCTGGACGAAGTTATTGCAACAACAACGTTTCTCGGGTTGGCAGGTTCCTGATGGACAACAAAAAAGGCCGGGAGGCCCGGCCTTCCATGTTGCTGGGAATCGCCGTCAGGCGGCGGCGCGCGAGCCTTCGTCGAAGAACAGCGCCTGGCTGATCAGTGCCTTCACCATGTCCGGATTGAACGGCTTGGTAACGAGGAAGGTCGGCTCAGGACGCTCGCCCGTGAGCAGGCGCTCCGGGAAGGCGGTGATGAAAATCACCGGCACCGAATGATGGTTGAGAATGTCGTTGACCGCATCGATGCCCGAGCTGCCGTCGGCAAGCTGGATATCGGCCAGGATCATGCGCGGCTGGGTCTGGGCGAAGAGATTGACCGCTTCCTTGTGGGTGCGGGCGACGCTGACCACCTTGTGGCCCAGGCTCTCGACCAGTTGCTCAATATCCATGGCGATCAGCGGCTCGTCCTCGATGATCATGATCTCCGTCGCCACCTGGCGGGAAATCTCGATCGAGGCTTCTTCGAGCAGCGAGCCGAATTCGGTGTCGGAGACGCCCAGGATTTCGGCAGCCTGCGCATGGGTAAAGCCCTCGACTGCCACCAGCAGGAACGCCTGGCGGGGCCGGGGGGCGAGATTGGCCAGATTGGTCGCTGCGCGCTTTTCCCAGGCATAGCCGGATGTGGGCAGCGGCACCTTGACGGCCGACGAGGAAAACAGGGCGGAAAACAGCTTGTAGAGCGCGATACGGTCGTTGCTCGCTTCGGGGAACAGCGAAATATCGGCGATGAGAGCTTCCAGAGTGGCGGCGACATAGGCATCGCCAGATGTCTGCGACCCGGTAACTGCGCGCGAGAACCGCCGCAGATACGGCAGATGCGGAGCAATCCGCGTGGACAAAGTCATTAAGTGAACTCCCAGTGACGCTTTGGCTCGTGATGCACGAAACCGGAAAACGGCGCTTCGTGAAGAAAGTTCCAAAGGGTGAGGAACTTTTTTTGATGGCACGCATTATGATCGCCAAATACGATGAAACTCAACGATCTGACGGTTTAGACACGGTATGATGAAGGAACAACTGGTGACCCAGCAACGCATGCGGACGCAGGCGGGGCGGGCAGACGATGGGCTGGGTCCGAATACGGACATCGGTGCACGTTTGCGCGCCCTATACGGGGCTGTGCAGGATGAAGGTGTCCCCGAGCAATTGCTCGACCTACTGGAAAAGCTCGACGGCGCAGAGCAGGCGCAGAAAGCGAAGAATGCTGCTCGTGACGGAGAGTGACGGCATGACCGGGGAACCGACGACGTTCAAGCGCGAAATGCTGGCAACCCTGCCGAGCCTGCGGGCCTTTGCCGTCTCGCTGACCGGCAAGCACGACAAGGCCGACGACCTGGTGCAGGACACCGTCATGAAGGCCTGGGCCAAGCAGTCCAGCTTCGAGATGGGCACCAATATCAAGGCCTGGCTCTTCACCATCCTGCGCAATGAATTCTACAGCCAGATGCGCAAGCGCGGCCGCGAGGTGCAGGACAGCGATGGCGCCTTCACCGAGCGCCTGTCCGTGCATCCGGCACAGTATGGCTCGATGGACATGCAGGACTTCAAGAAGGCCTTGGCGCAACTGCCCGACGACCAGCGTGAAGCTGTGATCCTGATCGGCGCCTCGGGCTTCTCCTACGAGGAAGCGGCGGAGATTTGCGATTGCGCCGTCGGCACCATGAAAAGCCGGGTGAGCCGTGCCCGCACGCGATTGCAGGATATTCTCAAGATCAGCGGCGAAGCCGATTATGGTCCCGATGCGGTTTCCGCCCAGGTGACCACGACCAACCATTCGTTCTAGGAACGGGCTGCGAGCGCCGCACTGATGGCGCTCGCAAGGGCCTCTTCGGGTACCGGCTTGACCAGCAGCGGAGCCGTTGGCAAGTGGGCCAGGCCGTGCCGGACGGTAATGTCGGCGGTGGTCAGCACGACAGGGATACCGGCGGCGCCCAGCTTCTCGGCCAGCAGGATGCGCTCGGCATCATGGGCCAGCACTTCCACCACGGCGACACCGATTTCGGGCCAGAACTCACGCAGTTCCTCGGCCTCGGCAGTCGTGCGGGCGAACAGGGTCTTGCCGGCACCCAGGGGTTCGAGAATGCGCTGGATGTCGAGCGCGATAAGAAATTCATCTTCGATGATGAGGACAGTCTGACCTGCAAGCATGGTATTTCCGCAACTTTTCGGTACTCATGCGGCCCGATCAGCTCAGCTGTCATTTAAGTTTGACATGTCGAGGAACGGCCAGGGCCCGGTTGCGTTGGGCTGATGACTTCATCAGCGTCAATGGTGCCTTTTGAATCTCGTCCTTCCCAGCTCCGGACGCAGGGTTCCCTGCGAACAATGTCCCTTGAGGGCAATGCCCGGCTTTCGCGAGTTCGAGGCCCAGGAATTGCGCTTCGTTTCTTCGTTCAAGACCGGCGAACTGGTCGCGGAGACGGGGACGACCCTGCTGTCGGAAGGCAGCCACAGCGCCCATCTCTACACGCTCCTGTCTGGATGGGCCTTCCGCTACAAGACGCTGCCGGACGGGCGCCGACAAATCCTCAACTACATGCTGCCCGGTGATCTGGTCGGCTTGCAAGGCTCGGTGATCGGGGAAATGCAGCACTCGGTGGAAGCCTTGTCGCCGCTGGTGCTATGCGTGTTCCAGCGCGACCGGCTGAATGAACTGTTCCGCAACCACCCTGGCCTGGGCTTCGACATCACCTGGCTCGCCGCGCAGGAAGAGCGGATGCTGGATGACCACCTGCTCAGCCTGGGGCGGCGCACGGCCGTCGAGCGGGCGGCCTATCTGATCGCCTTTCTCTATCATCGCGCCGCCTCGGTGGGCCCGACCTCGCCGCGCAGCCTCTATCTGCCGATCACTCAGATGCACGTGGCCGATACGCTGGGGCTGTCCATCGTTCACACCAACAAGACGCTGCGCAAACTCGCCGACAAGTCGCTGATCCGCTGGCTCGACCGTTCCTGCGAGGTGCTGGACGTCACCGGATTGATGGAACTGGCGGACTGGAGCGGGCCGGCAGAACGGCGACGGCCATTGATATGAGCGGGCCGCCAGCCTCAAATCCGCCACCACGTTCGGCCAAGGGGAAAGCGGCAGGAAATAAGCCGCTTGCGGCCGGCATCGGGCAGATGAGCATAATGAGCATCGCGAGCAGATTGGCCAGCCGGGAATGGGGAACGGAGGCGCAAAGGCGTCTGGCCCGGCGCCTGGCCGTGCTGGCTTCACTGGCGCTGGTGGTGCTTGCGGCCATCGCGGCGCTGGTGCTGGTGCAGGGCATCGACCGGCAGATCGGCGATGTGGTTCATACCTATGACGTGCGCAACCAGGCGCGCGAGTTGACCATATCGCTGAGCGAAGCCGAAAGCAGCCAGCGCGGCTATCTGCTGACGCGCGACGAGGGCTATTTCGAGCCCTATCGACGGGCGGCCGCATCGATCGATACGCGACTGAAATCGTTGACGGCGCTGACGAAAGACGATCCCCGCCAGGCCGAGCGCGTACGCAGCATAGCCAGTGAGACCGTGGTCAAGACTGCGGAAATGGCGCGCACGATCCAATTGGTCGAGGCCGATCGCGGCGCGGAAGCGCGCACGCTGATCCAGACCGGGATGGGCGAGCGCCTGATGGATAGCCTGCGCAGTACGCTCGAGCAGTTTATCGGCGAGGAAAACGCCAAGCTGCTCGACCGCAACCGGCAGATCGACCAGTCGCGCCGCTGGCTGGTCGGCGCCATCATCGCAGCCTTGGCCGGTGCGGTGGTGCTTGCCTATATGCTGCTGTCGCGCACGCAGCGCCAGGTCAGCGCGCTGGCGCGCAGCAAGGATCAGTTGCGTAGCGAAAACGAAGTTCTCGAGGCCCATGTGGCCGATCGCACGCGCGCCCTGGAAGAGGCGCGCGAACATGCCGAGCGGGAACGTCAGCGTGTCGAAGCCCTGCTGCAGGACGCCAATCACCGCATCGGCAATTCGCTGGCCACGGTGTCATCACTGCTGGGATTGCAACTGCTGCGCAGCAAGTCCGAGGAGGTGCGCGCGGCACTGGAAGCGGCACGGTCGCGGGTGCATTCCGTCGCCTCGGCCCATCGCCGGCTGCGCCTGGGGGGTGATCTCGAAACGGCCAGTGCCGACGAATTCCTGGATGCCGTGCTGGAAGACATAGCGGCGACGGCGAGCGAGGCCAAGAATATCAAGCTGGTGGGTGAGTTCGATCCCATCGTGGTCAGCGCCCGCGATGCGACGACCGTGGGCATCCTGGTCGGGGAACTGGTGACCAATGCCGTCAAGCATGCTTTCCCTGCCGGCCGCGCCGGCACCATCACCGTTATCCTCAAGCGCGATACGACCGGCGTTCCCCTGCTCAATGTCGTCGATGACGGCGTCGGTATTGCCGGTGACCAACTGCCCGGCGAGGGCGGACTCGGCTCGGTCATCGTGCGACAACTGGCCAACCAATTCGGCGGGGAGCCGCAATATGAACGGCGGACAGGCGGCGGCCTGAGCGTCACCCTGCCACTGCCGGGCATCGATGGCGCGGCGCCGCCGGATACGCGCTGATCAGGAGATCGACATTGCATATCATTGCCGTTCTCAACCGCGATGGCGGGACGTTGCGGACGATGGATCTGGCGGCGTTCTCTGCCGGTGCCGTCGAGACTTTCGCCCGGCACGGGCACGAACTCGAATGCCGGGTGGTGGCCGGGGGTGATGTCGAAGCCGCCTTGCGCAAGGCCGCCACCAGCAAGGGCGTCGACGCGGTAATGGCGGGGGGCGGCGACGGCACCATCTCCGCGGCGGCCGGCATAGCCTATGAAACCGGAACGCCGCTGGCCGTGCTGCCGGCGGGAACGATGAACCTGTTCGCCCGCGCGCTCAAGGTGCCGCTGGTGCTGGACGAGGCGCTCGAAGCCATAGCTGCCGGCCAGGTCGGTGCCGTCGATATCGCCACCGCCAATGGCCGGCCGTTCGTGCATCAGTTCGGCGTCGGCATCCATGCCCGGCTGGTCCGTATCCGCGAAGGCATGACCTATGGCAGCCGCACCGGCAAGATGCTGGCGAGCCTGCGGGCCATTGCGGCGGCGGCCGTCAATCCGCCCCAATTCGAGGCGGAGTTCCATACCCGCAAGGGCGTCGACAAGCGCAGGGTCTCCGGCATTGCCGTGTCCAACAATCCGCTGGGCGAGGGGCAGATTCATGCCGTCCGGCTCGATGGCGGCGTGCTGGGCGTCTATGTCGCCGCGGCAGTTTCGACCTCGGAACTGCTCAAGCTGTCCGCAGACGTGTTCCTGGGCACCTGGCGGGCCAGTCCAATGGTCTCGGAAAAGGAAGCTGCGGAGGTGACGTTGCATTTTCCCAAACGCAAACGTGGCGCCCATGCGGTCATCGATGGCGAATTGATCAAGCTCGATCGCTCGGTGACGCTCAAGGTTCATCCGACCGCGCTCAAGGTGATTTTGCCAGGAGGCATGATACAGGCGCAAACCGAATAAAATGTTCGGAACCATTGCCCGCTTGCGGCGTTACGGGAAATCGGCCTGTAAGTATTGGGTGTTTTGCAGAAGCGTCAGGACTGGAAGTGACAGACAAGGGGGACCTTCCGAACAATGTGCGGAAGGTAGTGAATGATCCGGCGCGGCTGGGTGCGCTGGCGGCGCTGGACGTGGTCGATAGCCACGCGGATGCGGATTTCGAGCGTTTGAGCCGGACCGCCGCGTTTATCTTCAAGACCGAAATTGCCCTAGTGACGCTTATCGACAAGGAGCGGCAATGGTTTCGCGCATGCTTCGGCGTGAACGATGTCACCGAGGCTTTGACCGAGACTTCGTTCTGTGCCCATGCCATCGCGCTGCCGGGGGACGAAGATACGCTGATCGTGCTGGATGCGGCCAGGGACGAGCGCTTCAAGAATAATCCATTGGTGACCGGATGGCCGGGTATCCGCTTTTATGCCGGCGCGGCGGTGATCGTGAACGGGCAGAAGGTGGGCTCGCTCTGCGTCATCAGCAGTCAGCCCCGCGAAGCGCTGGAGCCCGGCATGGCCGAGCAACTGGTGAGCCTGGCGGCGCTGAGTTCAACCCTCTTTGCCCTTAAGGACGAGGCGCGGGTGCGCGCGCGCACCGCCGCTGCGTTGGTCCGGGAGGAGTGGCGCCACGCGCTGACGCTGGAAGCCGGCAAGGTGGGAAGCTGGGTGTGGGACGTGCGGACCGGCGAAGTCGCCTGCAACGACACGTTCCGCCGCATGTATGACTTGCCGGAAGGCGAGACGGTGCGGATCGAGCACGTGCTGGGCGCAACCCATCCCGGTGACCGGCCGATGGTGGACGCCAGTATCGAAGCCAGCTTTCGCGATGGCGAGGACTATGGCGCCGAAGCCCGCATAGCCGCCACCGGGCGCTGGCTCACCATGCGCGGCCGCGTCTACCAGCGCGATGCCGAGGGCAAGCCGCTGGTGATGATGGGTGTCGCCATCGATATCTCCGAAAACAAGCAAAGCGCCGAGCATACGCGGCTGTTGCTGCGCGAACTCAATCACCGGGTGAAAAATACCCTGGCGATGATCCAGTCGGTGGCGCGCCAGACGATCCGTCAGAATCCCGATCCCCAGGATTTCATCGAGGCCTTTTCGGGGCGGCTGCGCACCATTTCGGATGCCCATGTGCTGCTGGCCGATCGCGACTGGTCTGGCGTACAGCTCTATGAAGTCATCGCTTCCCAGCTCGGGCCGGGCTTCCGAACCGAGCCCGATCGCGCCGAGGTCCGCGGCGAGGATGTGGAATTGCCGGCCGACCACGCGCTGGGGCTGGGGCTGATCCTGCACGAGCTGACCACCAATGCCCACCGCTACGGCGCGTGGTCGGACGACGAGGGGACGGTGAGCATCGACTGGGAGATCAAGGCCCGGCCGGAGCGCGGGCTGTCGCTCACCTGGCGCGAAAGCGGCGGGCCGGATGTGCTGCAGCCGGCCGAATATGGCATGGGCGTAAGGCTGATCGAACGCAGTCTCGCCAAGGTGCTCGACAGCGAGGTCAAGCTCAGCTTCGACCCCGATGGCGTGGTCGCCCATATCTGGATGCCGCTGCCGGCCGAGCAGGACTAGGCGTCCTCACTCCTCTGGCGCGTCGCTGCCCCCACGGACCAGCAGGTAAGCGGCGAAGGCCACTGCCGGAAGGGCGATAGTCCGCGCCAGCGGCGATTTGAGGACCACCGGCAGTGCCGTCAGGGCCGCGGTGGTCACGAAGGCGCTCGTCTCGCTCGAGCGGCGTTTGCCGGCCAATTCGCGCCGGCGCCGGCTTTCGCCGATGCGGGTGCCGAGATAGACGGCCAGCGCCAGCACCAGGAATGCGGCGGCCAGGATCAATGCCGCATAGATGGTGCCGTAGAGATCGGCGAGCGCGAAAAATCCCGCGGCGATCAGGAAGCTCACGCCGATCAGCGCCAGCCCGATCATTACCGCATTGACGATGACGGTGTTGCGGACGCGTTCGGTGATCGCTTCGACCTCGATGCCGAGCAGGGCGGCGAGTGGGGCCAGAAGATGCATGGCTAGTGCCGGGACAGCAGCGCGAGAATGAAGCCGATGCCCACCGCGCTGGCCACGGCGGTCAGCGGTTTTTCGCGAATGGTGTCCTTGAGCTGCTTTTCCAGTGCACTAGCCTGATCCTGCACGTCTTCGACGACATGCTCGGCCTGGCGCTGCAGATGGCTGGCTTCGCTCTTGGCGACGGCTTTGACCTCGTTGACCTTGTCATTGCTGAGCCGGCTCAGCGTCGCCGCAATGGCCTTGAGGTCGTCCTGCAGCTGGCCGATCTGGTCTTCGAGCTGGGCTTCGCGCGCCCTGCTGTTGGCGCGGCTGGCGCGGGCGGCGGCAGGCTTGCGGCCGGGGGCGAGGTCGGATGTGGTAGCCATGTGACGCTCCTGTCAATTGTCGACGAGTTAACGTGCGGAAAACCGGGCGGTTCCAATGGATTGGAAGAAAGACACCCCAATGCGCGCTGGGCGCATCGGGGTGGCAAGGGGCGGGTGAAAGGGGGGCGACTTCCGACCCGCGGGCGCTTCTCACTGCGTGAGAACCAGAGAACTGGCTGCGCCTTTTATGATTACCGGGTGGCTAGATGCGCCCCATCAAGACGAGGATGAGGATGACAACAAGCACGACACCCAGGATGCCGGACGGAAAGTAGCCGAAGCCGCGCGAATAGCCCCAATTGGGCAGCGCGCCGATCAGCAGCAGAATGAGGATGATGATGAGAATGGTACCCAAACCCATGGTCGTTCTCCTTGGTTTTGTTCTTGTGACGCCTGGGGTGCCAGCGGCTACAGGATGACCAGCATCAAGACGGTGGCGGTGGCCAGGATGAACAGGGCCGGGGTCAATGCCTTGAGCACGTCGCCATAATGGGTCTGCCCGTCATAGCCCTCGGTCCATACGGCTGCGCGGCTCGCATTCTCGAGTGCCTTGATTTCCATGTGGGTCATGCCGGCCTCCGCCGCGATCATACGCATTGTTGCGCGTGCCCAAGGAACGGGGCGGGATCGGCTTTGGTTCCGTAGCGGCAATTGAAACAAATGGATGGGCCTATTCGACCCGGAGCACATCCACCGATTGGGTGGCCTCGTGCGAACCATGCGTCTTGAGCACGCCGACGATGGGCGAGATGTCGGCATAGTCGCGGCCATGGCCGATGCAGATATGGTCCGGCCCGGCGATCATGGCATTGGTGGGGTCGAACTCGACCCAGCCCACATGCTGGCCGCACCAGGCGCGGATCCAGGCATGCATGGCGTCGGCGCCTTCGAGGCGCGGCCTGCCCGGCGGCGGATTGGTGCGCAGGAAGCCTGACACGTAGCCGGCCGGGATGCCGATGCCGCGCAGGCCGGCGATCATCACATGGGCGAAGTCCTGGCAGACGCCCTTGCGCAGGGCAAAGGCCTCGGCCGGCTTGGTTTCGACGTCGGTCGCCTTGGGGTCGTAGACAAAGTCGCGATGGATGGCCATGCAGAGGGCAAGAGCCGAGGCCATCACCGACGGCATTTGGGCGGTGACCCGCGCGGCATATTCGGTAATGGCGGGGACGAGCTGCACGCGCGGCGAGGCACCGATGAAATGTTGCGGACTGTCCGGCTCGATCGACCAGTAGCGGGCAATTTCCTGGCGCAGCCCCTCGCGCGTCGGCGAGAGGTCGGCCGGGGGAAGGACATCCTCGACCTGCACCCGCGCGGTGAGGCGGATATCCAGATGATCGTGCGGCGTCAGATAGGTCAGCGTGGTGACCGAATTGCCGAAGAAGTCGGCGAAGCTGCTCTCCCGTTGCGGGCGCGGCTCGAACGAGAGTTCGGTCGCAACGACACGCTGCACACCGGGAATGGTGATCGGCGCCACGCGGATCAGATGGCGGCCGCCATGCACGGTGGCGTCGTAGGCATAATGCAGGTCGAGGCGGACATCGTAGAGCATCGCCATCACACGAAATATGCCGCGGCCACGAGGCCGGCCAGCATGCCGAGATCGGCGGCCAGCTTGTGGAGGCGATCGGGGGTCATGGCGGCGGGCTCGGCTATGCGCAGGTCGGTCTCGATCTGCAGGGCCGCCTTCGCGGCGGGTGAAAGCTGTCCGTCGTCGATACCGCCGGGCAGCATCTCGATCTGGGCGCGCAATTCGGTGAGCTGGAAGATGACCGAGCGCGGATTGAGCGGATCGAGCGCCAACAGGTCGATGGCGCTCTGCGTGCCGGCGCTCACCGAATAGCGGCGGCGGTGCGACATGGCGCTGTCGCCGATTTCGAGCAGCATTTCGAGCGAGCCGTCCGGTGCATCCGTGTTGGTCAGCCAGGCGGTGATGCGGGCAATCTGGATGGCGCGCTCCAGGCGCCGGCCCAGTTCGAGGAAGCGCCAGCCGGCGAAGCGATACATGTTCTCGTGCACGAGGCCGGAAAAGCCAGCCAGCTTGCGCAGCAGCACGGTCATGGCGCGGGTGGCGTCGTCGCCAGGCCGGATGCGGGTGGCGAAAAGCTGCGCAGTCTTCTGCAGATCGTTGAGCGCCAGCCAGCCATCGGGCGAAAAGCGGTCGCGGATTTGCCCGGCGCTGTGCACGGCGCTGTCGATGGAGGCGAGCAGGCCCTTCGGCATGGCCTCACCGGCATCGACATCGATGCTGCCGAGGAAGGCGGCGCAATGGGTCAGGATGGGTAGGTCGGCCTTGCTGAGTTCGGCGAGGCGCACATTGTAGGCGCGCAGGATGCGCACCGTGGCTTCGCAGCGCTCGGCATAGCGGCCCAGCCAGATGAGGTTATCGGCAGCGCGGCTGGGCAGGCTGCCGGGCGAGTTGCGCACCAGCTTGCGGCCGTCCTGCAGCAACAGCGACACCCGCTCGACCGGTTTGGACGACAGCACCCAGACGTCCGCAGCGTGGCCGCCGCGCTGCATGGCGATGGCTGAGGTGTCGAGCGTCGAGCCGACACGGGCGAAGCCGCCCGGCATGATGGTCCAGCCATCCGCGGTGCGGGCGGCGTAGACGCGCAGGGTGATCGGGCGCGGCTGCAGCTTACCATCGACATAGACGGGGGCGGTCGAGAGACGCACCGGCTCCTGGCCGACATAGTCGGCGCCATTGGCGCGGATGCGCTCGATCAGGGCAGCCTTTTGTTCTGATGGAATGGACGAGCCGAGCGCAGTGCCGCGCAGGTCGTCGAAGGGCAGGGTAGTGGCGAAGGCGGGGCCGATCAGCAGGTTGTTGAAATTGTCGATGACGTGGCTTTGCTCGCCCGGCTGGCCGCACCACCAGGTGGCGATTTCGGGCAGTTGCAGGTCCTCGCCCAGCAGCTTCTGCGCCAGTCGCGGCATGAAGGCGGCGAGGGCGCGGGTTTCGAGCAGGCCGGTGCCCAGTGCGTTTATCATCGAGATAGAGCCGTGGCGGACGGCTTCCACCATGCCCGGCGTGCCGATATGGCTGTCGTAGCGCAGTTCGAGCGGATCGACGAAGCTGGCATCCACGCGACGCCATAGCACGCTGAGCGGCTTGGGGCCGGCGACGGTCCGCACCATGACATTGCCGTCCTCGATGACGAGGTCTTCGCCTTCCAGCAGCATCAGGCCGAGATAGCGAGCGATATAGGCGTGCTCGAAATAGGTCTCGTTGAGCTGGCCGGGCGTCAATATGCCGACGCGGCCGCCATCGCGCTTGGCGCCGGCGAACAGCGTGTCGCGGAAGCCGCGGAAGAAGCCGGCGAGGCGATGGACGTTCATGTCCGCATAGATGTCGGACAGCGCACGGGTGGTGGCGACACGGTTTTCCAGCGCGAAGCCGGCACCCGAAGGCGCCTGGGCGCGGTCGCCCAGCACCCACCAGGCGCCATCGGGGCCGCGGCCCAGCTCGAAGGCACAGAAATGCAGGTAGTGACCGCTGACCGGTTTCACCCCCACCAAGGGGCGGAGGAACTCGCCGTTGCGCGCCACCAGGTCAGGCGGCAGCAGGCCTTGCTGAACAAGCTGGTTGTCGCCGTAGATATCGGCAATGACGGTTTCGAGCAGCTCGGCGCGCTGGATCAGTCCGGCACTGATGGTCGACCAGTCGGCCTCGGCGATCAGCAGCGGTACATGCGCCAGCGGCCAGTCGCGTTCCTTGCCCTCGGCGCCGTCATATTTGCGGTAGAACACGCCGGCATCGCGCAGATACTGGTCGGCGCGCTCGAAGCGGGCCGCCAGCTCGGTGGGGCCGAGCCGGTCGAAGGCGGCCATGAGCTCTGACCAGCCCGGACGGATATTGCCCTCGGGGTCGATCATCTCGTCAGGCACGCCGGGCTGCATGCGGTAGTCAGCAACAATGCCGGGTCCCGCCGGCGGCGTGCCCATCGAGTTTTGATTCCGCGTGCTCATGGCCTACCAGAAGCGCGGCGGCCGACGCAGGTCAAGCGTCAGTCATGGATCATTCACGCCATCACGTCGATAGACTGCCGCTGGCGCAGCATTTCGAGGAAAATCCGGTAGTCCTTGTCGAACTGGGTGCGGGCGGCGGGCGCCGGGGCGCGGGTGCTACCGGCCTGCTGCATGGCGAGGCACGCGGCGTCGAGGCTGGGATAGAGGCCGGCGGCGGTGGCGGCGACCATGGCCATGCCGAGCAGGGTCGCGTCTTTGGCTGAAGACTCGACCACGGTGCAACCGGTGGCATCGGCGTAAAGCTCCATCAGCACGGCATTCTTGGTGTGGCCGCCGGTGACGTGCAGCGTATCGATAGCGTAGCCGCGGGTGTTGAGGGTTTCGAGGATGTGGCGGACGCCCAGGGCGATGGAAACCGCGGTGCGCCAATAGAGGCGGCACAGCGAGTCGAAGTCGCTGTCGAGCGTGAGGCCGGAGATGACGCCGAGGGCAAAGGGATCGCCCAAAGGTGAGCGGTTGCCGTGGAAATCGGGCAGGACATGCAGGCGATCGGCCAGTGACAGGCCCTCGCGCTGGCGCAGTTCCATGATGCGCCGGGCGATGCGGTGGTGCATTTGCGGGGTGGGTTCGCCACCGGCACCATGCCAGCGGATGATGTGATCGAGCAGGGCGCCGGTGGCGGATTGACCGCCTTCGTTGAGCCATACGCCGGGCAGGACGGCGCCGAAATAGGGGCCCCAGACGCCAGACGTTGGTCGGTCTTCGGCCGAGAGCGCCATGACGCAACTGGAGGTGCCGGCGATGAGCGCCAGGTGGCGGTCGATGGTGTCGACATCGTGGGTGAAGGCGCCGAGTACGCCGAGCGCGCCGGCATGGGCGTCGATGAGCCCGGCGCCGACGCGGCAGGCGGTGGTGAGGCCGAGTTCGGCTGCCGCAGTTTCGGTCAGTGGGCCGAGATCGGTGCCGACGGGGCTGGCCTTGGCAGGCAGGGCGGCCTTGTCGAGTAGGTCTTCGAGGCCCACGGAGGCGAGGAAATCGGGCTGCCAGCCGGCTTCGGTATGGGCCAGGTAGGTCCATTTGCAGGTAAGGGTCGACTGGCTGCGGGCGAGCGAGCCGGTGGCTTTCCAGGAGAGGAAATCGGCCAGGTCGAACATCATGCCGGCGCGGTCCCAGGAGCTTTTCATGTGGCGTTTCAACCACATAAGCTTGGGCGCTTCCATTTCCGGCGACATGACTCCGCCGGCATAGGCGAGGACGAGATGGCCGGTGGCGGTGCATTCCTCCGCTTCGGCGAGGGCGCGGTGATCGAGCCAGACGATGGTGTCCCAGCGGTCTTCGCCATTGGTGGAGACGGTGACGGGCCGGCCCTCGGCGTCGCGGACGACGAGGGAGCAGGTGGCGTCGAAGCTGAGGCCGACGACGTGGCTGGGATCGGCGCCGGCCTGGGTCATGGCCGCGCGCACGGCGGCGCCGACGGCGGCCCAGATCTGGGTGCTGTCATGCTCGGCAAGATTGGCGTCGGTGCGGTTCATGGCGAGCGGAAATTCGGCCCGTGCCAATAGGTTACCTTGTGCGGTCAGCACGCCGGCCCGGGCACTTCCGGTGCCCACGTCCACTGCCACAAGCAGGCTTTGCATCTGGGATCGAGCGCCCTCTTCTCGGTTTGGGCGCGAAGGTAGCGGATGGACGGGGACGGGGCTAGAGGGTGTCCGCCAGATAGCGCGCCAGCGTTGCCTTGGTGCCGATTTTCCACAATGTATTCAAGGCGTTGGTGAAGGCGGTGACAAAGGCGGGGCTGTGGGCGAGGTCGCCATAGATGTCGGTCATGGCCAGCCAGACCTTCGGATCGGCCTTGGCGAGCCTGGCCTGGGCAGTGAGGCGGTCCCAACTCGGATCGTTGGGTTCGATGACGGCGCCGCTGTCAGTTGTGCCGTAGCAATAGCGACACCAGAGCGCTGACACGAGTGACAATCCGTTAACGGACTGTTGACGTTGAGCGCGGTCGAGTGCGGATGGAATGATGAATTTCGGCTGCCGGTTCGAGCCGTCCAGCGCCAGCCTGCGGACGGTGTCGCCGATCTTGGGATTGGCGAACCGTTTTTCACACAGAGCGAAATATTCGGCGAGATTGGTATCGGGCACGGGTGGCACGATCGGGATGATCTCATCGTGCTCGACCTTCTTGAGGAAAGCCGAGACGAGGGGGTGGGCCATGGCCTCGTGGACGAAGTGGATGTCCATCAGCCCGGCCGGGTAGGCGATGGTGGCGTGGCCGCCATTGAGGATGCGGATCTTCATGTGCTCGTAGGGCGCGACGTCGCTGACGAATTGCACGCCGACCTTTTCCAGCGCCGGGCGGCCGGCGGGGAAATTGTCTTCGAGCACCCATTGGCGGAAGCTCTCGCAGAAGACCGGCCAGTTGTCGTCGATGCCGAAACTGTCGGCGAGGAGGGCGACCTCGCGGGGCGAGGTGGCGGGGGTGATGCGGTCGACCATGCCATTGGGAAAGGCGACGTTGGCGCGGACCCATTGGGCGAGGGCGGGATCGATCAGTTGCGCCAGGCCGACCACAGCATTTTGCGTGACGTGGCCGTTGCCGGGGATGTTGTCGCAGCTCATGACGGTGAAGGGCGGGATGCCGGCGGCGCGGCGAGCCAGGAGGCCGGCGAGGATGAGGCCGAAGGCGGTTTTGGGTGAGGCCATGTTGGCGGCATCGAAGGCGATGTCGGGATGGGCAGGGTCGAAGGTCTGGCTGGCAGGGTCGATATAATAGCCGCCCTCGGTGATGGTCAGCGAGACGATGCGGATGGCGGGGTCGGTCAGGCGAGCGATGACGGCGGCGCTGTCGCCAGGGCGAAGATAGTCGATCATCGGGCCGGTGATGCGGGCGGAACTGGTATCGGCTTCCTGCTCGACGACAGTAGTCAGCCAGTCCTGGGCCTTGAGTTTCTGGCGCATGGCTTCGTCGGCGTCGCGCACGCCGGCCCCGACCAGAGCCCAATCGTGGTCGGAGCCGGTCGCGAAGAGGTCGTCGAGATAGACGGCCTGATGGGCGCGATGGAAATTGCCGACGCCGAAATGCACGATGCCCGGCGTGAGGGTGCCGCGGTCATAGGCGGGGACGGAGGCGGTGGTGATTGCGGGCAGGGCGGCGGCGGAGAGCTTGGTGGTCATGGTCTAGTCCTCGGTGCCACTGCATTGGCCTCCCTCCCCCTTGAGGGGAGGGTCGGGGAGGGGGTGGTGAAGTGGGCTTTGAGGTCCAAGCGCACGAGACAAGCGACCCCCTCCCCAGCTCTGCTACGGCCTTTCAGGCCTAGCGGCGCTACCCTCCCCTCAAGGGGGAGGGTGGGAACAACCGATGGGGTGGCGGCACACATGATCAGATCGCCACGCCCGACGCGTCGAAGCGGTAGATGCGGGTGGGGTCGGGGGTGAGGTAGACGTCGTCGCCGTGGTTGAAGGTCTGGTCGCCATCGGTGCGGATGGTCATGAGGCCCAGGCCCTCGACATGGACGTGGAGGAAGGTGTCGGAGCCGAGTTGTTCGGCGACGCCGACCTTGCCTTTCCAGGTGCCCGATGTGGCCGTCGTTGCCAGCTTGAAGTGCTCGGGGCGGACGCCGATGGAATGGGCGTTGTGCTTAGCTGCCTCGGGGCCGTCGATGAAGTTCATCTTGGGCGAGCCGATGAAGCCGGCGACGAAGCGGTTGGCGGGCTTCTTGTAGAGATCGAGCGGCGAGCCGAACTGCTCGACATTGCCGGCATTGAGCACGACGATGCGGTCGGCCATGGTCATGGCTTCGACCTGGTCGTGGGTGACGTAGATCATGGTGGTCTTGAGCTGCTGGTGCAGTTCGGTGATTTCGAGCCGCATGTTGACGCGCAGGGCGGCGTCGAGATTGGACAAGGGCTCGTCGAACAGGAACGCCTTGGGTTCGCGCACGATGGCACGGCCGATGGCGACGCGCTGGCGCTGGCCGCCGGAGAGGGCGCGCGGGCGGCGGTCGAGATATGAGGAAAGGTTCAGCGTGCGGGCGGCGTATTCGACCTTCTGGTCGATCAGCGCCTTGGGCGCCTTGGCCATCTTGAGCGGGAAGGCGATGTTGTCGCGTACGCTCATATGCGGATAGAGCGCATAGGACTGGAACACCATGGCGAGGCCGCGGCGGGCGGGCGGCGCCTTGGTCATGTCCTCGCCATCGAGCAGGATCTGGCCCGATGTGGTGTCTTCCAGCCCGGCGATGAGGCGCAGCAGGGTGGACTTGCCGCAGCCGGAGGGCCCGACGAAGACGACGAACTCGCCGTCCTTGATGTCGAGGGAGATGTCCGGGATGATCTGGACCTCGCCGAAGGACTTCTTGACGTGTTGCAGGGAGATGGAGCCCATTTTCAGTGGTCCTTCAGTTTCGCAGGATTGTCGTTCAGAGCCTCCCTCCCCCCTTGAGGGGGAGGGTTGGGGTGGGGGGTGGTGCAGTGGTCCACTGAGGGACCCCCACCCTCGGTCCCTCCCCTCAAGGGGGAGGGATGCAATAGAGCCGAGATATCGGTGCCCATCATTTTACCGCACCAAAGGTCAGGCCACGGACGAGCTGTTTCTGGCTGAACCAGCCCATGAGCAGGATCGGCGCGATGGCGAGCAGGGAAGCGGCCGAGAGCTTGGCGAGGAAGAGGCCCTGGGGTGACGAGAAGGATGAAATGAAGGCCGTCAATGTGCCGGCGCGGCCTGAGGTCAGGGTGATGGTCCAGAAGGCTTCGTTCCAGGCGAGGATCACGTTGAGCAGCAGGGTCGAGGCGATGCCGGGTACGGCCATGGGGACGAGGACGTGGACGATTTCGTTCCAGAGTTCGGCGCCGTCCATGCGCGCGGCTTCGAGGATATCGACCGGGATTTCCTTGAAGTAGGTGTAGAGCATCCAGATGATGATCGGCAGGTTGATCAGGGTCATGATCAACGTCAGGCCGTGCACAGTGTCGAGCAGGCGCAGGTCGCGGAAGATCAGGTAGATCGGGATCAGCACGCCCACGGCGGGCATCATCTTGGTGGAGAGCATCCACATCAGGACGTCCTTGGTGCGCTTGGTGGGCGCGAAGGCCATGGCCCAGGCGGCGGGAATGCCGATGGCGAGGCCGAGCAGGGTGGAGCCGACAGAGACAATAATCGAGTTGAAGGCGTGCTTGAAATAGTCCGAGCGATCCTGCACCGCGGCGAAATTCTCCAGCGTGAAATTCTGCGGCAGGAAGGTGGGCGAGGCGGCGATGGCCTCGGCTTCGGTCTTGAAGGCGGTCAGCAGCACCCAGAGGATGGGCGAGAAGAGCAGGAGGGCGATGATCCAGGCGAGGGCGGTGAAGCCGATGCGGGTGGAGGTGGGGACGGTGCGGGCCATGGGTCAGTTCCTTGCGCCGGAGGGAGGCGCAGCCTCACCTCTCCCTTCGGGGGAGAGGCCGGCGCGCAGCGACGGGTGAGGGGGCCTTGCCCACGCACCGGATTCGAGGAAGGCCCCCTCACCCGCCCCAAGAGGGGCGACCTCTCCCCCAAAGGGAGAGGTGAAGAGGGGGCGGCCCCATATTTTGATCGGCTCAAGCATCGAGGTTCTTCCCCACGGCGCGCATCAGGAAGATGGCGACCACGTTGGCGATGATGACGGCGACCACGCCGCCTGCCGAGCCGGCGCCGATGTCGTTGGACAAGATGCCGGTGCGGAAGACGAGGAAGGCGATGTTGGTGGAGGCGTAGCCGGGGCCGCCGCCGGTGGTGACGCGGATTTCAGCGAAGATGCCGAGCAGGAAGATGGTCTGGATCAGGATGACGATGGTGATCGACCGGGCCATATGCGGCATGATGATGTAGTAGAAGCGGTTGATGGCATTGGCGCCATCCATCTCGGCGGCCTCGCGCTGTTCTTCAGAAAGCGACTGGAGGGCGGTGAGCAGGATCAGGGTCGCAAAGGGCAGCCATTGCCAAGCGACGATGACGATGACCGAAAACAGCGGATACTGGTTGAACCAGTCGACCGGCTGGAGGCCGAAGGCCTTCCACAGATGGCCGAGCATGCCGTAGCCGGGGTGCATGAAGCCGTTTTTCCAGATCAGCGCGGCAACGGGCGGCATGACGAAAAAGGGCGAGATGACGATGATACGCAATATGCCCTGGCCCCAGATGGGCTGATCGAGCAGCAAAGCCAGCAGCGTGCCGCCGACAATGGTGATGACCAGCACGCCGCAGACCAGGATCAGCGTATTGACCAGCGACTGGGTGAAACTGGGATCGCCGATGACGTAGAGGTAATTTCCCCAGCCGGCAAAGCCGGTCATCATCGGGTTGATGAGGCTGTAGTTCTGGAAGGAGAACCACAGGGTCATGACCAGCGGCACAATCATCCAGATCAGCAGCACGATGACGGCGGGCGCCATCATGACGCGGGACAGGGTACGGGTCTGTGCGGTGGCCATCTTATTCCTCGGGTTCTTCGGGGTCGAACGCCATGATCATGCCCTGGCGCCCCCTCCCCCTTGAGGGGAGGGCTGGGGAGGGGGTCGGTTCAATGACAACCGACGGACCCCCACCCTCAATCCCTCCCCTCAAGGGGGAGGGAGGCGCAGGAGCCGCGTCATCCTGCTCAGTGGGATAGTCTTGGAAACCGCCCGGTCGCCAGAGGGGACCTTTGACCGGGCGGCTCCGGTTTGGGACAGGTTGCGGGAGGACCAGCAGCGCGTCCGAACGAAAGGCTGCGGCCAGGCACGGGAGCACCCGGCCGCAGGAGTCTTCGGAGGAGAGACTACTTGATATAGCCGGCGCGGGTCATGTCGCGCAGGGTGGCGTCCTGGGCCTGGGCCAGGGCGTCGTCGGCCGACATCTGGCCGGCAAGCGCCGCCGAGAAGAGCTGGCCGACATTGGTGGCAATACCGGCAAACTCGGGGATGGCGACGAACTGCACGCCGACATAGGGCACCGGCTGGACCGTCGGATGGGTCGGGTCGGCGGCGTAGATCGAGCCCATGGTCATTTCCGCGAAGGGCGCGGCGGCCTGGTATTCCGGATTCTCGTAGAGCGAGATACGGGTGCCGGGGGGCACATTGGCCCAGCCATCCTGTGCGGCGACGGTTTCGAGATAGGCCTTGTCGGTGGCCCACTTGATGAAGGAGGCGGCCGCATCCTGCTGCTGGGAGCTCTTGGGAATGGCCAGTGACCAGGCCCAGAGCCAGTTGCCCCGCTTGCCCAGGCCCGTATCGGGCGCCAGGGCGAAGCCGACCTGGTCGGCGACGGTGGAATCGGCGGGGTTGGTGACGAAGGAAGCGGCGACGGTGGCGTCGATCCACATGCCGCACTTGCCCTGCTGGAACAGGGTCAGGTTTTCGTTGAAGCCGTTGGACGAGGCGCCGGCCGGGCCGGCATCGGCCATCAGGCCCAGATAGGTGTCGAGGGTGTTCTTCCATTCGGGCGTGTTGAACTGGGGCTGCCAGTTTTCATCGAACCAGCGGGCGCCGAAGGAATTGGACATGGCGGTGAGGAAGGCCATGTTCTCGCCCCAGCCGGCCTTGCCGCGCAGGCAGATGCCGTTGATGTCGTTGTCGCGGTCGGTCATGGCGCGCGCCGCTTCGCCGATGAATTCCCAGGTGGGGGCTTCGGGCATGGTGAGGCCGGCCTTTTCCATCAGGTCCTTGCGGTACATGATGAAGGAGCTTTCGCCGTAGAAGGGCGCGGCATAGAGCTTGCCATCGACGGAAAGGCCGTCGCGGATGGGCGGCAGCAGGTCATCGACATCGTAGTCGGCGTCGCTGGTCAGCGCGTCGAGCGGCACCAGCCAGTCCTGCTTGGCCCAGATCGGCACTTCGTAGGTGCCGATGGTCATCACGTCATATTGGCCGCCATTGGTGGCGATATCGGTGGTGACGTTCTGGCGCAGGGTGTTTTCTTCCAGCACGACCCAATTGAGTTCGATGCCGGTCTCGGCCGTGAATGCGTCGGACAGACCCTGCATGCGGATCATGTCGCCATTGTTCACCGTGGCGATGGTGATCGTCTGCGCCGAGGCGGATGCCGCCAGCGCAAGGGTGAAGGCGCCCACGAGAATGGGTGTCAGTTTCATCAAATACCTCCCAGTAACCGAAACGGGCATTTGTTCCGGCAATGGGCAAATACTCACAACTTATGCGACAGAGTCAAGCGGGGTATGCGTGCATCGCGTGAGGCACGTATGGCGGAAATCGATTTCGGGGAGAATTTAGCGTAGTTATATCAACGCATTACGAAATCTGCAGCAGCCCTTCGGCAGTGCGCTCGTCGGTAATCAGGCCATTGGCCAGCCGGCGGTTCAAAGTGGCGCGAATGCCGGGCAATTTTCGCTTTCCCATGGCGATTGCCACGACAAGCGAGCTTTCGCGCGACGGGATCGGGGCCGAGGCGACGCGGTCATTGGTGAGGCCGTCGATCATCCTGCCGTCGGCATCGAAGCTCCAGCCGCAAATCTCGCCGACGGCGCCGGCCTTGTGCAGGGCCTTGAGCTCGGGATCGGTGATGAAGCCGTCGAGATAGAGCGGGGCATCGGGGCCGATATCGCCAATGCCGACAAAGGTTACGTCGGCCTGGGCGGCGAGGGCCAGGGTTTCGCGAATCATCGGTTGGGCATGCAGCAATTCACGCTCGCGGGCCGAAGAGGCGATGACCGGCAGCGGCATGGGGAAGGAGCGGGCTTTGACCGCATCGGCCACGTTGAAAATGACGTTGTAATAGGCGGCCGAGCCGTCGGGGGCGATGTTGCCGGTGAGCGAGACGACCTTGTGGTGGGGGCAGTCCATGGGCATGAGCTGTTCCACCGCGGCCTTGAGGGTGCGGCCGGTGCCGATGGCGATGGTGATGGGGTCGGGGCGCTTGAGCCAGCGCTCGATCTCGGCGGCGGTGGCTTCGGCGACGCCAATGGTGGTGGATTCGCTTGATGGGTCGGAGGGCACGACTTCGACCAGGTCGAGGCCGAAGCGGCTGGTGAGGCGGCTGGCGAGATCCATGCAGCGGCCGATGGGATGATCGAGCCGCACCTTGATCAGGCCTTCGCTGACCGAGAGCGAGACGAGACGCTGGGCCGATTGGCGCGAAATGCCGAGCTTGGAGGCGATCTCTTCCTGGGTATTGCCTGCGACGTAATAGAGCCAGCCGGCGCGGGCGGCGTCATCCAACCTGTTGATCGAGGTGTCGATTCTCTGCGCCATTGGCCCGTCCTGGATATTCGGGGCGGATTATTCGGTCATGCGGGGCGATGCCGCAAGGCGTTTTCGCGCAGGTCTATGGCTTCTGCTCCTCCCTCCGCCTTGTGGGGAGTGTTCACATCAGGCGCTTCCTCCCGCGCGGGAGCTTCGATTCCTTCGCCTCCCTCCCCCTTGAGGGGAGGGAATGAGGGTGGGGGTCCTTCAGTGGACCACAAGACCACCCCCACCCCAGCTCTGCTACGGTCCTCTGGACCGAGCGGCGCTACCCTCCCCTCAAGGGGGAGGGTGGGCAGGAGCCGATGGCGTGGTGTATGGCGTTCACGTTCACGTTCACGTGCGCGGGCCGGGGCGGTGGGCGAGCTGGCTGAGGGCGACGCGGATGTCGCGCTCGGTATCCTTGAGGTGAAGGCGCATGGCTTCGCCGGCGGCGCGGCCATTGCCGGCCTTGATGCAATCGAGAACGCGCTGATGGGCCTCGATGGTGTCATGCAGGGTGTGGCCGCGCTGCTCGTGGCCGCGGCGACTGATGAAGAAGCCCTCGCGCAGGGGCTGGGCCATGGCTTCGAACAGGAAGCCCATGACGCGGTTGCCACTGGCCAGGGCCACGGCTTCGTGGAAACCGACATCGTGGGTATGGAAGGCCTGTTCCTGTTCGTGGGTCATGGGCTCGCCGCGCGCGCCGACGGTGTCGCGCATGCCCTGTAACTCGCTCTCGATGGCGGCGATGCCGGCGCGGGTGGCGCGCTTGGCGGCCAGGGTCGCGGACTGCACTTCGAGGGAGAGGCGCACCTCGATCAGATCGAACAGACCCTTGGAATCGTATCGGATGACCGAGGTCAGGAAATCGGCGAAGGCGGCGCCGTCGGGCTCGCGCACCACGGCCTTGCGGCCGCGGGAAATGACCAGCAGGCCGCGCCCTTCGAGCAGCTTGACCGCCTCGCGAATGGTGAGGCGGCTGACGTCATAGGTCGCGGCCAGCTCGGCCTCGCTGGGCAGGGTCGAGCCCGGCCCCAATTCACCCAGGATGACCCGCGCCAAAGCGTCCGCCACCGCCATCGCGGCGGTTGGCTGATCGGGGCGCGAACCCTCGTCCGAAGTCGTCACGGTTCCTCCAAGGTATCTGATACCTTTATTGATCCGGCGTCGCTTTTCGATCTTTCCGGGCACGTGCCTCAACAGGCAGAGCCATCATAGCGAGAGTGTGGTTAAGGCGCAATCGCCCTGAAACATGGCTTCTCGTTAATATTCGGCTGTCGAAAAAATTGCCGTGGCGCGGGAATCCGACTTTACAGTGGTATCTGATTATTCTAGGTTCCGGCCCGTGGGCTTGGGAGGGTCCAAGGCGGTCATTCCCGCCACGCAGGAGGACTTCATGCACGACAGGCTGACCGTACGCCCTTGCGGTGTTCGCTCGGTTTTCGCTCGCTCGCGATCCACCATCCCGACGCGCGCATGCACCTCGTCCAGGCCTCTCCCCTGACGACCATTCAACGCTTCTGAACTCGAAATACAAAGGGAGTCGAGACGTGAAGATTTTCAAGACGCTTGCCACCGTGCTGGCCGTCGGCGCCATGGCGCTGACCGCTTCCACCGCGGTCTTCGCCCAGGACAAGGGCGCGATCGGCATTGCCATGCCGACGCAGTCCTCGCTGCGCTGGATCTCGGACGGCAATGAGCTGAAGGCGGCCCTCGAGGCCAAGGGCTATTCGGTCGACCTGCAGTATGCGGAAGACGATATCCCCAACCAGCTCGCCCAGATCGAAAACATGGTCACCAAGGGCGTGAAGGCTCTCGTGATCGCCTCGATCGACGGCACCACGCTGTCAGCCGTGCTGCAGCAGGCCGCCGATGCCGGCATCAAGGTCATCGCCTATGACCGCCTGATCCGCGACTCCGCCAATGTCGACTACTACACCACCTTCGACAATTTCGAAGTGGGTGTGCTGCAGGCCGGCTCGATCCTCAAGGGTCTCGGCTATCCGGACCAGAAGGGTCCGTGGAATGTCGAGCTGTTTGGCGGTTCGCCGGACGACAACAACGCCTTCTTCTTCTATGACGGCGCCATGAGCGTGTTCCAGCCGTTGATCGATGACGGTACCCTGGTGGTCAAGTCCGGCCAGATGGGCATGGAAACCGTCGGTACCCTGCGTTGGGACGGTGCGGTCGCCCAGGCCCGCATGGACAACCTGCTGTCGGCCAACTACTCGGATGGCAGCCGCGTCGATGCGGTTCTGTCGCCCTATGACGGCCTGTCGCGCGGTATCATCTCGTCGCTGCGCGGCGTGGGCTACGGCTCGGCCGACCAGCCCTGGCCGATCATTTCGGGCCAGGATGCCGAAGTTCCTTCGGTCAAGGCGATCATTGCCGGCGAGCAGTATTCGACCGTGTTCAAGGACACCCGTGAACTGGCCCAGATCACTGCCGAACTGGTTGACACCGTGCTGACCGGCGGGACCCCGGCTGGCCTCGACACCACCACCTATGACAATGGCGTCAAGGTCGTGCCGTCGATCCTGCTGACCCCGTACGAAGTCGATGTGAACAACTACCAGGCTCGCGTCGTCGACAGCGGCTACATCAAGGCCGAAGAACTCCAGTAATCGGCGTTCCCGAACGGGGGCTCTGCGGCAACGCGGAGCCCCTTTCCCGTCACCGGGCTCGGGCGCCGGCGTCTTTCACATTTTGACGGAAACATCGGTAAGCGCTCCTCCCCCTTGAGGGGAGGCCGGGAGGGGGTGGTTCAGTGGACCACTGACGGACCCCCACCCTCGGTCCCTCCCCTCAAGGGGGAGGGAGGCGATAGAGCCGGCAATTCCAACAAAACTGGAAAAGCGCTAAAGTGCGACCGCCCGCGTGCATGCGAGAAAGCATTCAATGACCAATACCATTCTGGAGATGCGCGGCATCACCAAGACTTTCCCCGGCGTGAAGGCACTGTCGGATGTGAACCTGGATGTCCGCGAGGCGGAAATCCACGCCATCGTAGGCGAGAACGGGGCCGGCAAATCCACCCTGATGAAAGTGCTGAGCGGGGTCTATCCCTCCGGCAGCTACGATGGCCAGATCATCTACAAGGGCGAAGAGCAGCATTTCAAATCCATCAGCGACAGCGAGCACAAGGGGATCGTCATCATCCACCAGGAGCTGGCGCTGGTGCCGCTGCTGTCGATTGCGGAAAATATCTTTCTCGGCAACGAGCAGGCCAAGGGTGGTGTGATCGACTGGGACGAGACGCGTGATGGCGCTCGTAAGCTGCTTGGCATGGTGGGGCTCACCGAAGACCCCGATACGCTGGTGACCAATATCGGCGTGGGCAAGCAGCAACTGGTGGAAATCGCCAAGGCGCTGAGCAAGTCGGTGCAGTTGCTCATTCTCGACGAGCCGACCGCGTCGCTGTCGGAAAAGGACAGCGCGGCCCTGCTCGACCTGCTGATGGAGTTCCGCAAGCAGGGCATTACCTCGATCCTGATCAGCCACAAGCTCAACGAAGTGAGCAAGGTGGCCGACCGCATCACGGTGATCCGCGACGGGCGCAGCATCGAGACGCTGACCAAGGAAAATATCAGCGAAGACCGCATCATCACGCTGATGGTGGGGCGGTCGCTGGATGACCGCTATCCGGCCCGCGTGCCCAAGATCGGCGAGGTCGTGTTCGAGGTGAAGGACTGGAGCGTCTATCACCAGCAGCACCGCGACCGGCAGGTCATCAAGAATATCGGTATCAACATCCGCAAGGGCGAGGTGGTCGGCATTGCCGGACTGATGGGCTCGGGACGCACCGAATTCGCCATGAGCGTGTTCGGGAAGTCCTATGGACAGCGCATCACCGGCGACGTCTACCTGCATGGCAGCAAGATCGATACCTCGACCGTGGAAAAGGCGGTGGCGCACGGCATCGCCTATGCCACCGAGGATCGCAAGACCTATGGGCTGAACCTGATCGACCACATCAAGCACAATACCACGATCGCCAATCTGCGCGGCGTGTCGAAGGTGGGCGTGATCGACGATCTCGGCGAAATGGACGTCGCCAACGAATACCGCAAGAAGACCAATATCCGTTCATCGAGCGTCTATCAGGTCACCGGCAATCTCAGCGGCGGCAATCAGCAGAAGGTGGTGCTTTCCAAGTGGCTGTTCGCCAATCCGGATGTGCTGATCCTGGACGAGCCGACGCGCGGCATCGATGTCGGCGCCAAATATGAAATCTACACCATCATCAACCAGTTGGCGGCACAGGGCAAAGCCATCCTCGTCATCTCCTCGGAGATGCCCGAGCTGCTTGGCATTACCGACCGCCTCTATGTAATGAACGAAGGCCGCATCGTGGGCGAAATGCCGACCAGCGAAGCCAGCCAGGAACAGATCATGCGCTCGATCGTGCGCGCCGAAGGGAAGGCATCATGACCACAGAAACCGCCCAGCCGGGCATCTCCGCGACCGGCGAGCCGGCCAAGATGCAGGAACTCAGCGTGTGGGGCGCGCTGCAGGCCAATATGCGGGATTATGGCCTGCTGCTGGCGCTGATCCTGATCATGCTGTTCTTCCAGTATTTCACCAATGGCGTGCTGTTCAAGCCGGTCAACCTGACCAATATCATCCTGCAGAACAGCTATATCATCGTAATGGCGCTGGGCATGCTGCTGGTCATCGTGGCTGGCCATATCGATCTCAGCGTGGGGTCGGTTTCCGGCTTTATCGGTGCGCTGGCTGCCATGCTGATGGTGGGCTGGGATTACCCGCCCGAACTGGCCTTCCTCGCCAATCCGTTCGTCGCCGGCGCCATATGCCTCGTGGTCGGGGCTGTGGTCGGGGCGGCACAGGGCTATCTCATCGCCTATCACAAGATACCCAGCTTCATCGTGACGCTGGCCGGCATGCTGATCTTCAAGGGCCTGTCGCTGGCTATTCTTTCGGGCAAGTCGGTGGGGCCGTTCCCGGCCGAATTCCAACTGCTGTCGGCCGGCTTCATTCCCGACGTGATCGGGCCGACCACGCTGGTCGCGGCGAGCGAAGGCGTGCAGGGACTGGCGCTGCATACCACAACCATGGTGCTGGCCATTGTGGGCGTGGTGGCCATGGTGTTCTTCGCCATTCGTGGCCGCGCCCGCCGCAAGGCGCGCGGCTATGAAAGCGAGCCTTTCGGGCTGTTCGTGGCCAAGAACCTGGTGATCGCGGCCCTGGTGCTGTTTTTTGCCTATATGCTGGCATCCTACAAGGGGCTGCCCAATGTGCTCGTGGTGATGGCGCTGCTGATCGCGCTGTTCGTCTTCGTCACCAAGCGCATGACCTTCGGTCGCCGGATCTATGCTTTGGGTGGCAACCTCAAGGCCGCGGCCCTGTCGGGCATCAAGACCGAGCGGATGACCTTTTATGTCTTCGCCATCATGGGCGCGCTGGCGGCCCTGGCCGGCATGATCTATGCGGCGCGGCTCAATTCGGCGACGCCCAAGGCCGGGCAGGGGCTGGAACTGGACGTGATCGCGGCCGTGTTCATCGGCGGCGCCTCGGCTTTGGGCGGCGTGGGCCAGGTGGCCGGCGCGGTGATCGGCGCCTTCATCATGGGCGTGATGAACAATGGCATGTCGATCATGGGCGTCAATATCGACTGGCAGCAGATGATCAAGGGCGTGGTGCTGCTCGCCGCCGTGTTCTTCGATCTGTACAACAAGAACCGCTCGGCCTGAGGGTTCGGGCTGGGAATGATGAAGCCGCCGGGGAGACCTGGCGGCTTTTGTTTGGCGGGACGCCCTCAGGTCTCGATATCGGCGTCCTTGCGGGAACCCCATTCGGCCCAGGAGCCATCGTAGACGGCAACGTCTTCGGCACCGGCCAGGTTCAGGGCGAGGGCCAGGGTGGAGGCGGTGATGCCGGAGCCGCAGGAGGTGATGATCGGCTTGGCGAGGGCGAGGCCGCGGCTGGCGAAGAGCTGGGTCAGCTCGGCGGGGGATTTCATCTGGCCGGCTTCGGTGAGCAGGGTCACCGGGACGCTCAGGCTGTTGGGAATATGGCCGCCGCGCAGGCCGGCGCGGGGCTCGGGGACTTCGGCGTGGAAGCGGGGGGCCGGGCGGGCATCGGCGATCTGGGCGGCGCCATCGCGACTGCGGTCGCGCACGGTTTCGAAGGTGGCGATGCGGGCGGGATCGAAATCGGTATGGAACAGCTGCGGCGGGCGGGTGACGAGGCCGGTTTCAGTGGCGCGGCGCTCGGCGCGCCACTTGGGCCCGCCGCCGGCAAGAATGCGGACATTGCGGGCGCCCATGGTGCGAAACGTCCACCAGACGCGGGGGGCGGAGAACAGGCCCAATTCGTCATAGACCACGATGGTCATGCTGTCGGAAATGCCCAGCGCGCCGACCATGCGGGCGAAATCATTGGGCGCCGGCAGCATGTGAGGCAGGTTGGTCGTGGTATCGGCAACGCCGTCGATGTCGAAGAAAACCGCGCCGGGGATATGGCCGGCGAGGTATTCGGCCTGGGCATTGCGGGCGGCATTGGGCATGTGCCAGGAGCCGTCGATCACGACGAGGTCGGGATCGGTGAGGTGGGCGGCCAACCAGTCGGTGGCGACGAAGGGGGATTGCATGTGGGCACTGGCTCCGTCGGTTGGTGGCTAGTGGTACGCCTGTCCCGACCTGCGCTGCAAGGGTGGTGTTGGCTTGCCCCGATATCGGGGCGAAACGCCCCCCACCCTTGATCCCTCCCCGCAAGGGGGAGGGTGTCGACTGAGACGATTGCGCTCAGAGCACGAGCAGGTCCTTGCTGGCGAGGCTGACGGTGACTTTTTCGCCGCGGGCGGGCGGGGCGGTGCGCTGGTCGTTGAAGGTGTCGAGGCTGAGCAGGTTGCTGCCGAGGGTGATGCGGAGGCGGATGACGGAGCCGAGGAAGGTGACATCGGCAATGGTGCCCGACAGTGTGATGTCATTACCCTGGCGCGCGCCGACGGAGAGCACTTCGGGGCGCAGGGTCAGGGAAACGGCCGAGCCGTTGTCGGCGGTGGCGGGCAGCGCCGGAACGGTGGCGGCCTGTCCATCGATGGAGACGGTCCGGGCTGCGGCGTCGAGCACGGTGGCCTCGATGGTATTGAGCTGGCCGACAAAGGTGGCGACGAAGCGGGTGGCCGGCTTGTTATAGATTTCGTGCGGGGCGCCGAGTTGTTCGATATTGCCCGCATTCATCACCACGATGCGATCGGAGATGGAGAGGGCCTCTTCCTGGTCGTGGGTGACGAAGACGGTGGTGATGCCCAGGTCGAGCTGAATGGCGCGGATTTCCTCGCGGAGGGACACACGGATTTTGGCGTCGAGGGCGGAGAGCGGTTCGTCGAGCAGCAGCATGCGGGGGCGGGGGGCGATGGCGCGGGCGAGGGCGACGCGCTGCTGCTGGCCGCCGCTCAGCTCATAGGGATAGCGCTTGTCGAAGCCGGCCAGGCCGATGAGCTTGAGCATCTCGTCGATGCGGGCGCGGCGCTGCTCGGCGGGCATGCCGGCGATCTTGAGGCCGAAGCCGATATTGTCGCCCACGTTGAGATTGGGGAACAGGGCATAGGCCTGGAACACCATGCCGAGCTGGCGCTGGTTGGGCTTGAGGTGGGTGATGTCCCGGCCATCGACCTCGATGCTGCCGGATGTGGGGCGCTCGAAGCCGGCAATCATGCGCAGGATGGTGGTCTTGCCGCAGCCGGAGGGGCCGAGCAGGGAAATGAACTCGCCCTTGTCGAAGGCGAAGCTCACGCCCTTGACGACGGTGGTCTGCCCGAAGGTCTTGGTAAGGTTCTGGACGTCGAGGAAAGCCATGGTCAATCGGTCCGGGCGGAAGTGCGGGGGGCGAAGCGGCCGAGCACGTTGATCATGCCCATGGCGCCCCAGGTGATGATGAAGGAGATGATGGCGAGCGCTGCCGGCTCATAGGCGCGGTTGGTGCCGATGCCAACGAGATAGGGGCCGAAGGCCGGGCGGTTGAGCAGGCTCGCTATGGTGAATTCGCCGATGACGATGGCGAAGGTGAGGAAGGCGCCGGAGAGGATGGCGACCAGGATATTGGGCAGGATGATGCGGCCGATGATCTGGGCCTGGTTGGCGCCCATGATCTGCGCGGCCTCGGTCAGCGTGCCGATATCGATGGTGCGCATGCCGTTGTCGACGGCGCGATACATGTAGGGGAGGGCCAGGGTGACATAGGCGCCGGTGAGCAGGATATCGGTGCCCAGCGCGCTGCCGGTGAAGGGGATGATGGAGCTGGAATTGTAGAGGCGGATATAGCCATAGACCAGCACCAAAGCCGGGATGACCAGTGGCAGCAGGGTGATGAATTCCATGAAAGGGCGCAGCCAGGGCATGCGCAGGCGGACGAAGTAGACCGCCGGGACGACGACGAGCACGCCGACGACGATGGTGACGAGGCCGATGACGACCGAATAGCCGAAGCTGGAGACGAAATAGGGATCGGCGAAGACCGAGGCATAGGCATCGAAACTGTAGGTGCCGCGTCGCATGCGCAGGGAGAATTCGAATGTGGCGAGTAGCGGCACGATGAAATAGGCGGCGCCGAGGGCGAAGGTGAGCCAGGCCCAGAAGCGGTTGGTCTTCATTTCATCCACCTCTCGGCGCGGGCGGCGACGACCAGATAGATGACATTGGCCAGCGAGGTGATGACGATCATGCCCAGCGCCAGGGCGGCGCCGAGGCCGGGATTCTGCAGGGCGTCGCCCCTGATCTGGTTGTAGAGCAGGACCGTCACGATGTTGAGGTTGGAGCCGGTCAGCGCCCAGGCGGTGGCGATGGCGCCGAAGGCATTGGCGAAGAGCAGGCTGAGCGTGCCGAGGAAGCTGGGCCAGAGAATGGGCAGGCCGACATAGCGCCAGAACTGAAACTGGCTGGCGCCGAGCATCTGGGCGGCCTCGTTCCACTCTTTCTTGAGGCCATCCACTGCGGGGGCGATGGTCAGCATCATCAGCGGAATCTGGAAATAGAGATAGGTGAGCGTGAGGCCCCAGAAGCTCAGCAGGTTGAAGCCTGAGCGGTAGATGTCGAGGCCGAGGAATTTGAGGACGATGGTGACGAGGCCGAGCCGGCCGAGCGTGGCAATGAAGGCAAAGGCCAGCGGCACGCCGGCGAAATTGGAGGCGACGCCGGAAAAGGTCATGACGGCAGAGCGCAATGGGGCGGGAAGGCGGCCGCGGATGATCGCGAGGACGATGGCGAGGCCGATCAGCGCGCCGAAAAAGGCGGAGGCGCCGGATATGCGGATGGAAATCCAGTAGGCGGCGAGAATCTGGTCGGTGAAGAGGCCGAAGATGTTGTCGAAGGTGAAACTGCCCGCGCGGTCGGTGAAGGCGGCGCCGATGATGCCGAGCGTGGGCAGGAAGAGGAACATCACCGCGAAGATGATGAAGGGGGCGACCGCAAGGGCGTCCCAGGGGATGCGGCGGGGGGATGCCGTGTTGGTCATGGTGACGTAGGATACCCCCTCATAGCCTCCCCCTATTAGGAGGAGGAATCCGCGCAATGGGTTTGGCACGAGAATGCCAAAAGCTCGATTGGCACCTCCCCCTTGACCCCTCCCCGCAAGGGGGAGGGTGTCGACTGAGAACTCAGTCGTTAACTACTGCACGCTGGCCCCAACGGTGGTGTCCCAGCCCGTGGTGATCGTGGTCTTGTTGGCGTTCTGCTCTTCGATCGACGGGAACACCGCCTTGGCGTAGTTCTCAGCGGCGGGGAGCTTGGCCATCAGGTCGTCGGGGAGGACGCCGGCTTCGGCCATGGCGCTGAAGCGGATGGGGTGGCAATAGCCGGCGAGCCAGCCGAGCTGGCCTTCGTCGGAATAGAGATATTCCATCCACAGCTTGGCCGCATTGGGATGCGGGGCATGGGCCGAGATGGCCTGGACATAGACGCCGGCCACGACGCCGTCGGACGGCACGACGACGTCGATCGGCGGGTTGCCGTTGAGGTTGTCGCGCGCGGCCAGCAGGTTGTAGTCCCAGTTGATGGCGATGGGCGTGGTGCCCTGGGCGATGGCGGCGGCCTCGGCATCGACGGGGACGAAATTGCCCTTGTCGTTGAGCGCCTTGAAGTAGTCGAGGCCGGCCTGGGCGCCGGTGGCGGCATCGGCCCCGGTGGAGAGACCGGCGGCGTAGACCGACAGGATGGCATTGTTGGCGGTGCGCGGATCACCGGCCAGGGCGACCGAATTGGCGAAATCGTCCTTCATCAGGTCAGCCCAGGAAGCCGGGTTGTCGCCGGTGATGATGTCCTTGTTGATGCCGAAGGCCAGCACGCCGTAATAGTCGCCATACCAGAAGCCATCGGCATCCTTGGCGTCATCAGGAATGTCGTCCCAGGTGGAGACCTTATAGGCCTGCAGCAGGCCTTCATCCTTGGCGGAGGGGCCGAAGGCCAGGCCGACATCGAGCACGTCGGGGGCCTGTGGGCCGGTATTGCCGATATTGGCGCGGATGGCTTCGATCTCGTCGGCCGAACCGGCATCGGGGTTCAGTTCGTTGATGGTGATGCCGGGATACTTGGCCTTGAAGGCCTCGATCACGCCGCCATAGTTGCACCAGGAGTGGGGCAGGGCGATGACGGTGAGCTGGCCCTCGGTCTTGGCGGCTTCGTACAGCGCGTCGAGATCGGCCTGGGCGAAGGCGGGGGCAGAAACGGCGAGTACGGCAAGCATCGAGACGGATGCGCCGAGGACGGTCTTGATGGACATGTTCAGTCTCCCTGAAAAGTCGTTCGCGAGCGCCCGTCTGGGGGCGTTCCGGCGAACTGAGGAGGCAAGTAGAGGGGTGGTATGACAGCGTGATGACGGTGTGCGGAACAGCGTATGACAGCCGCGCGGCGGCCGGCAACGCCCGCTATTCAACCGTTTGCGCGCGATCCTCCGTCCGAGCCGCATCCTCCCAGTTGCAATTGTGACAGTGACGGATTGTGAGAGTTTAGTCCAGATGGTCAAAAATTGGGGCGGGCGGGGGCAGGACCGGCAGTCGACACCCTCGCCTTGGAGGGGAGCGATCAAGGGTGGGGGTGTCGCGTTATCCACGCGCGTTGAGTTTGTGGAGGGTCCAACACCCCCGCCCTGCTCGATTCAGCGGATTTAGCTGAAGCTAAGTCCTATCTCGCTTCCCTCCCCTCAAGGGGGAGGGTGGGTCCGGTGGGTGGGCGAGATAGTGCCGACCACTTTAGACTTCTTCTAGAGTATTGAATTCCATTTGATTTTCTAACCTGAGAGGCGTAGTCCGGTTTTGAAATTCATCCTGGAGGATCGCCCATGATCTCGCTCGGCAAGCGCAATTTGCGCAGCTTCGCCATTGCTCTCACCTTGTCCGTGGCGCCGGTGGCCGCTTTTGCGCAGGCGCCGGCCGATGCCGACGTGCTGGCGAATTATGCCGATATCGCGCTGGCCGGCTATGAGGACGCGCTGAGCACGGCCAAGGCGCTGGATGTGGCGGTGGATGCGCTGATCGCCAATCCGAGCGAAGCGAGCTTGCAGGCGGCCAAGGATGCCTGGAAGGCGGCGCGCATTCCCTATCAGCAGACGGAAGCCTTCCGCTTCGGCAATCCGATCGTCGATGAATGGGAAGGGCGGGTGAATGCCTGGCCGCTGGACGAGGGGCTGATCGACTATGTCGATGCCAGCTATGGCAGCGAGAGCGACAGCAATGCGCTTTATGTGGCCAATGTCATCGCCAACCCGAAGATCATGATCGACGGCGTGGAACTGGATGCGACGGACATTACGCCGGCGCTGCTGCAGGACAATTTGCAGGAAGCGGCCGGTGTCGAATCCAATGTGGCGACCGGCTATCATGCCGTGGAATTCCTGCTGTGGGGCCAGGATCTGAACGGTACCGGACCGGGCGCCGGGGCGCGGGCCTATACCGATTATTCGACGGCCGAGCATGCCGACCGCCGCGCAGCCTATCTCAAGGCGGCATCATCGCTGCTGGTCAGTGACCTCGAGGAGATGGTGGCCAACTGGACGGCGGATGGCGCGGCAAGGGCGGCTTTGCCGGAACTGGGGATTTCGGCGATCCTCACGGGCATGGGCTCGCTGAGCTTCGGCGAAGTGGCGGGCGAGCGCATGAAGCTGGGCCTGCTGCTGCACGATCCGGAAGAAGAGCATGACTGCTTCTCGGACAATACGCATGTGTCGCATCTCAATGACGCGGTGGGCGTGCAGAATGTCTATCTCGGCAAGTATGTGCGGGTGGATGGCTCGGTGGTCGAAGGGCCGTCGCTGTCGCAGGTGATTGCGGCCAGGGACGGGGCGCTGGACACCGAAATCAAGGGCCTGCTGGAAGACACCGTGGCCAAGATGCACGTGATGGCCGACCGGGCCATTGCCGGCGAAGCCTATGACCAGCAGATCGCCGAGGGCAATGCGGAAGGCAATGCCGTGGTGCAGGCCGCGATCGACGGGCTGATCGCCCAGACGCGCGGTATCGAACGCGCCGTGGCGCTGCTGGAACTCGACGACGTGACGATCGAGGACAGCGACAGCCTGAGCAATCCGGACGCGGTGTTCCAGTAGTACCGGCGGGGCCATCGTCATCACCGGGCTTGTCCCGGTGATCCATCTGCCCAAGGGTGGATTGCCCCGACAGGCCGGGCAATGACGGCGGACCTGGGGGTGTGGGTCATTCCGGTCTTCGCCGGAATGACATCGCCGGAATGACATCGTGTTTGTTGCAAATCCGCGCAAAGCCGATAGAGCAGCGCCATGAAAACCCGTCTTACCCTTATCCTTGTCGTCCTGCTTGCCGGTGGCCTCGCCTTTGCGCAGGATGGGGCGGTGCGTGCCGACCTGACGGCGGCGGACCTGGTGCGGGTGCGGGCGGTGACCGCGCCGACGACAGATTTCTCGCGGGCGGAGAATTTCGAGGGTAAGCCGGCGGGCAAGGGGACAACGACCTTTGCCGTCAATGCCGACTCGTTCAGCCATTTCCTCGACAATCTGAGCTTCGAGCAGGAAGAGCAGTTCAAGCTGGGCAATGCCTTGTTTCGCAAGATATGGGTCAGCTCGCCGTCTTCGACGCAGGCGTCGGACGGGCTGGGGCCGCTGTTCAATGCGCGGGGCTGCCAGAGCTGCCACATCAAGGATGGGCGCGGGCATCCGCCGTTCGAGGGGCAGGCGGAGAATGTCTCGATGTTGCTGCGGCTGTCCGTGCCCGGCGGCGGGGGTGATCCCGTCTATGGTGGGCAGTTGCAGGATTTTGCCGTGCCGGGGCTCAAGGCCGAGGGACAGATCGGGATCGACTATGCCGAAATACCGGTGACGCTGGACGATGGCAGCGTGGTGAGCCTGCGGGCGCCGCATTATTCGGTGACCGATCTCAACTATGGGCCGCTGGCCCCGGACGTGATGATCTCGCCGCGCATCGCCAATCCGATGATCGGGCTGGGGCTGGTGGAGCAGATTCCGGCTGAGGACATATTGGCGCTGGCCGACCCTGAGGACGACGACGGCGACGGAATTTCCGGACGGGCCAACTGGGCGGTAGCGCCGGAAACCGGCGAGCCGGCGCTGGGGCGGTTCGGCTGGAAGGCAGGGGTTACCAGCATTCGCGCGCAGTCGGCCGCGGCCTTTGCCGGGGATTTGGGGATTTCGACGCCGCTGGTGAACGATCCGCATGGCGACTGCACCGGGAACCAGCAGGAATGCCTGGCCATGCCGACCGGCGAGCAGGCGCGGCTGGGTGTTTCGGAGGCGCCGGACCCGGTGCTGGACCTGGTGACGTTTTACGCGCAGACGCTGGGCGTGCCGGAGCGGCGGGACGTGGACGAGCCGGCGGTGTTGCGCGGCAAGCAGGCATTCTATGGGGCGGGCTGCGCGAGCTGCCATGTGCCCAAATTCGTCACCAGCCGCAATGGGGAGAATCCGGCGCAGCGGTTCCAGTTGATCTGGCCCTATGCCGATTTCCTGCTGCATGACATGGGCGAAGGGCTGGCCGATCACCGGCCGGAGGGGCAGGCGGACGGTTTTGAATGGCGCACGCCGCCGCTCTGGGGGATAGGGCTCACCGAAACTGTTTCGGGGCACACATTTTTCCTGCATGATGGGCGGGCTCGCGATCTCCCCGAAGCCATCCTGTGGCATGGCGGGGAGGCGCAGGCCGCGCGCGACGCGTTCGCTGCGATGTCCCGAACCACGCGCGACGATCTCGTCGCCTTCCTGGAATCGCTCTGATGCGCCTTGTGCTTATTGTCCTGATGCTGCTGGCGATTGCCCCGGCGGCGGCGCAGACCACCACGGTATCGCAAGTCCTGCAGACGGCGGTAACCCAGGTGATCCGGCCCGGCATGCTGGAATTCAAGGCGCGGGCCAGCGGGCTGCGCATTGCCATGAATGCGCTGTGCAGCGTTCCCTCCGAGGGCACGCTGGTCATCGCCAAGGGGCAGTTTCGGCAGGCGGCCCTGGCCTATGGGCGGATCGAATTCCTGCGCATCGGGCCGCTGATGGAGGACAACCGGGTCGACCGGCTCCTGTTCTGGCCCGACCGCAAGGGCATCGGGCTCAAGCAGGTGCAGGCGATTTTGGCCACGGAGGACGCGACGGCGACGAGCCTCGCCACTTTGCGCGGCAAGAGCGTGGCGGCGCAGGGCTTCGGGGCGCTGGAATTTGTGCTCTACGGCACAGGCGCCGAGGCGCTGCTGCAACCGGAAGGGGCGTTCCGCTGCGCCTATGGGCGGGCCGTGGCGGCCAATATCGCCCAGATTGCCGGGGAGCTGGCGGCGGGGTGGTTCGCGCCCGAGGGCATTGCCGGCCACCTGACAGCGCCGCAGGCGGACTTTGCCGATTACCGTAGCGAAAACGAGGCGCTGGAGGAGCTGGTGGGGCTGCTGTCGCATGGTATCGAGGCGACACGCGACACGCGCATCAATCCGTTCCTCGCCACCGCGGAACGCGCGGCGCGGCCGAAGGAGGCGCTGTTCTGGCGGGCGGGACTGAGCATGGCGATGATCCGCGCCAATGTTGACGGGATGCGACGGTTGCTGGAGCAATCGGGCATCGCCCGGGCGGTGGCCCAGAAGGATGCCGGGCTCGACAATTCCATCGACTTCGAATTCGGCAATGCCGTGCGGGCGCTGGACCTGGTGACATTGCCGGTGGAGCAGGCCGTGGCCGACGACAAGCAGGTGGCGGCGCTGAATTACCTGGTGATCGTCACTGGCTCGTTGCAGGCGCTGATCGGCGAGCAACTTTCGGCGGCGCTTGGCCTGTCGGTCGGCTTTTCTTCCCTCGACGGAGACTGACATGTGGCAGCGGCGGGCATTCCTCAAGGCGGCAGGCGCGGGCTTTGCGGCGAGCCTTCTGCCGCAGCAGGTGCTGGCGCTGGAGCGCAATGAGCTGGTTTTTGCCAGCTCGGTGCGGACGGCTGGCGGCGGCTATGGCGCCGTGCTGCTGGGGGAGCGGGGCGACCTGATCGCCTCCATTGCGCTGCCGGATCGCGGGCATGACATCACCATCAGCCGCGAGGCGGGGCGGGGCGTGGTGTTCGCGCGGCAGCCTGGAACCTTTGCGCTGGTGTTCGACCCGGCGGGACGCGAGGCGCCGGTGACGCTGACCAGCGTGGAAGGCCGGCACTTTTACGGGCATGGCGTGTTCTCGCCGGATGGGCGGCTGCTCTATGCCACGGAAAGCGATTTCGAGGCGGCGCAAGGCGTGGTCGGCATCTATGACGCCACCGACGGCTACCGGCGGATCGGGGAATTTCCCACCTATGGCACGGGCCCGCATGAAATGCTGCTGATGCCTGATGGCGTGACCTTCGTCGTCGCCAATGGCGGGATCGAGACGCATCCCGATTTTGGGCGGACCGAACTCAATATCGATACGATGGATCCTTCGGTGGTGTTCATCGACCGCCGCGACGGCAGGCTGGTGGGGCAGTTGCGGCTGGAGGCCGGGCTGCACCAGCTATCGATCCGCCACATGGCGATCGACGGGCGCGGCCGGGTGTGGTTCGGCTGCCAGTACAAGGGCGCGCCGGGCGAGAGCCCGCAACTGGTGGGCTACGCCACCATGGATGGGGCGATCGAGTTGGTGGAATTGCCGCCGGGAACGCTGGCCGACCTGCGCAATTATGTGGGCTCGGTGGCGGCCTCGGCCGATGGGGGCATGGTGGCGGTGTCTTCGCCCCAGGGGGATCTGCTGGTGGCTATCGACACCGAGGGCAAGCGCCCGGTGCTGGTGGAAACGCTGCGCAATGGCTGCGGACTGGCGGCAGACGGCGCCGGGTTCGTTGCGACCAGCGGCGATGGCGCGATGATCGGCATCGCGGGGGCTGAACGGGAGCGACAGAGCTTCGGCTTCCTGTTCGACAATCACGTGCTGCGCGTGGGCTAGGCGCGCCGCGATTTGTCCCGAAACCGGGGCCACTTTTGGGAGACATGATCGAGGTTCATCCCTATTTTCGGCAGAAGGCATTGCAGCGGTTGAATGCGCAGCACGGCATCCTGACCCAGGCATGGTCGCCGATCGGGGGGATCACCTTCTACCGGGGCAATGGCAGGAGTACGCTGGAAGACCCCGTGCTGCTCGATATCGCGCAGACGCACGGCAAATCGGCAGCGCAAGTGATGCTGCGCTGGCATCTGCAGGAGGGGCGCTCGGTGATCCCGAAATCGGTCAAGGCAGAGCGTATCGCCGAGAATTTCGACGTGTTCGATTTCACGTTGACGGCTGAGCAGGTCGCGATGATCGACGGGCTCGACACGGACAAACGCAGCGGCCCCGACCCGGACAGTATTACGCTGCAGACCTACAATAAAACCATTCCCGAAGCGTGAGGACAGCACATGGAAAAGCGGAAACTGGGCAGTGGCGGGCTGGAAGTCTCGGCAATCGGGCTAGGTTGCATGGGGATGAGCCAGTCCTATGGCTTGCCGATGGAGACCGGGGACGCGGTGGCGCTGATTCGGGCGGCATTCGAGCGGGGCGTGACGTTTTTCGATACGGCCGAGGTCTATGGTCCGTTCACCAATGAAGCGGTGGTTGGGGAGGCTTTGGTGCCGATCCGAAACCAGGTGGTTCTGGCGACCAAGTTCGGCATCGATATCGGCGGCACCAGCGGGTTTGGCGTCAACAGCCGACCCAAGCATATCAGGACGGTGGCCGAAGCATCGCTGAAGCGGCTGCGGACGGATCATATCGACCTGTTCTATCAGCACCGGGTCGACCCGAACGTGCCGATGGAGGATGTAGCGGGGACAGTCAAGGATCTGATCGCCGAGGGAAAAGTCAGGCATTTCGGGCTATCGGAAGCGGGCGTGCGCAATATCCGGCGGGCCCATGCGGTGCAGCCGGTGGCGGCGCTGCAGAGCGAATATTCGCTGTGGTGGCGCGAGCCGGAAGACGAGATCATGCCCGTGCTGGAAGAGCTGGGGATCGGTTTCGTGCCGTTCAGTCCGCTGGGCAAGGGGTTCCTCACCGGGGCGATCGACCAGTCGACGCGCTTCGTCGCCAGCGATTTCCGCAATACGGTGCCGCGGTTCACCGCCGAGGCGCGGGCGGCAAACCAGGCGATGGTGGATGCCATTGTCGCGATTGCCGGCGACAAACGGGTGACGCCGGCGCAGGTGGCGCTGGCGTGGCTGTTGGCGCAGAAGCCGTGGATCGTGCCAATTCCGGGGACGACCAAGCTGCATCGTATCGAGGAGAATATCGGAGCGGCCGGCGTGGACCTGACGGCCGAGGACCTGGCCGGCATCGAGGCGGCGACGGCCGGGATCGCGGTGCAGGGAGAGCGCTATTCTCCCCAACATGCGGCCCGCATCGACCGCTGAGACTCAACCGAACCAGGTGGCGAGGGCTTGATCCAGCCCCTGGTGGCCATGGTCGCCGACCCAGGCCACGTGGCCGTCGGGCCTGACCAATACGGCGCCGGGGGCGTTGACGACGCCGAGAACCGGCAAATCCCAGAGGCCGGTATAGCGGGCCTCGATCAATTGCACCCGGTCGGACCAGGCGGAAATGTCGAGGCTGCCGGGTGCGTCGAAATTGATCAGGATCGCCCGCGCCGCATGCAGCAGGGTGTAGACACGGACCGGGCCGCTGGCAGTCACCAGATCGAGGTCCGGCATGCGGCGGCCGAGCAGGGGATGGCCCGGACCGAAATCGTAGTGGATGCCGAGGCCCGACATTTCGGCGGCCATGTGCCCGCGGGGTTCATCCATGCCGAGCAGCTCGGACACCGTCTGCTTCAGCGCCTTGGTGCGATCGTCGCCGCGGCCAAGGGCGACCTGCGCCATGGTGTAGCGCAGCGCCCGTGCGACGGGGGGATGGCGCTCTGCCTCATAGGTATCGAGCAGGCTGGGGGACGATATTTTTCGCACCACCTGGGCCAGCTTCCAGCCGAGATTCACGGCATCCAGTACCCCCATATTGAGACCCTGGCCGCCGGCGGGATAGTGGATATGCGCAGCGTCTCCGGCCAGCAATATGCGGCCATTGCGGTAGGTGCCGGCCTGGCGCGTCATGTCGGTGAAGCGCGATATCCAACGCGGATTTGCGGCGCCGTAGTCGGTGCCGTAATGGGCGCGCAGAGCCGCCTTGAGGTCGTCGAGGCTCGGTTCGGCGGACTGGCCGGCAAACCGCTCGGTGAGGATGATGCCCACCAGCCCGGCATCGACCCGGCTGAAACCCTGGACGCCGACATCGTTGGTGCGCAGGCCCCATTCGGGTTCCTCGCTCAGTTCCACTTCGGCGATGAGGTTGCTGACTGTCGGATCGGAGCCGGGAAAGTCGATGCCGGCCAGCTTGCGGACCAGGCTGCGGCCGCCATCGCAGCCGATGAGATAGTCGGCGCCAAGCGAGCTGCCGTCGGAAAGGGCGATGTCGACGGATTGGTCGTCCTGGGCGAAGCCGATCACTTCGCGCCCGCGATAGAGGGTGACGCCCAGCTCGTCGATCCAGCCCGTCAGGATGCGCTCGAAATGCTGCTGCAACAGCGCCAGCCCGTAATTGTGGCGGGTGGGAAAGTCGCTGATGTCGAGCGAGGTGCCACCAAAACCGGCGACCTGCGCCGTTCGACCCTCGGCAAGAAAGCGGTCGGCTATGCCGCGCTGATCCAGCACTTCGATGGTGCGGGCATGCAGGCCGCGGGCTCTGGTGCCGGGGAAGGCGTGACCCGACCGCCGCTCGACGATGGCGGCATCGACCCCCGCCAGCTTCAGCTCGCCGGCCAGCATCAATCCGGTCGGACCGCCTCCGGCTATGACGACGGCGTGCTGGGTCATCGCGTTCTCCTTGCCTCTTCCGACAGAATTCCGCCGTCGGGAGGGGCAGAAATTACCCGGAATCAGGCGGTTGCCAATTCTTGAAGTGAACTGTTTTCGCACCAGATAAGAAATGGCGGGACGGCGCTAAAGCATGTCGCGATCTTTCAGATTCGCTCCATGCGCCTTAGGGCCTTGCTTCAGCGCATGTCTTTGTCCCGAAACCGGGCCACTTGCGGGAGACAGGCTTAGCGTTCCGATGCCGGCCCCGAGCTTTCGCGCAGCACCAGTTCGACCGGCCAGAGCTCGTGGATATCGGCGGCGGGCTTGCCGGCGAGCAGTTGCAGGATCAATTCGCCGATCCGCATGCCGGCCTGGCGGATCGAGGACCGGGTGGTCGACATGGTCGGGTACATGTTGTCGGCATTGAGATAGGGGAAGACGTCGTCGTGGGCGATCATCGACACGTCGCGGCCCAGTTCCAGTCCGGCCTGGCGGATGGCGCGGAACACGCCGAGCGCGGTCATCATCGAGCCGGCGAGGAAGGCCGTGGGGCGGGGGCGCAGCTCGAGCATGGATTGCGCCAGGCGGAAGGCGACTTCGTCGGTAAACACCGAATTGCCCATCAGCGCCGGATCGAAGGGCACGCCGCGGGCCGAGAGGGCGGCGAGATAGCCGATTTCGCGATGCTCGGCGAAGGTGCGGCCCTTGAGGCCGTTGAGCAACACGATGCGGCGGTGGCCGAGATCGAGCAGATGGCTGGTGGCGCGCTCGACGGCGCCGGTATTGTCGATATCGAGCCAGGCGACCGGCTTGCCGATATTGGTGCGGCCATGCAGCACGAAGGGAATCTTGAGCTCGAGCAGCATTTCGGCGCGCTCGTCCCGCAGGGTGGGGGAGTGGAGCACGATGGCGTCGACCTTCTGGCTGGCGGCGATCCGCCGATAGGCCGCCACCTCCTCGGCATAGGAATCAACGGTGGTGACGATGATATCGACTTCCTCGGTGCCCATGCGGCCGCCCATGCCGGCGAGGAATTCACTCATATGCGGGCCCAGTTCATCGGCGCCGCGCAGCACGAGGCCGACGGCGCCGGAGCGGCCCGTGGCGAGGCGCAGGGCGCTGGCATTGGGACGATAGCCCAGACGCGCCGCAGTTTCGGCCACGCGCAGGCGGGTCGCCTCGTTGACTTCGGGATAGCCATTGAGCGCGCGGCTGACAGTAGTTTGCGACAGACCGAGATGTTCGGCCAGATCCTTCAGTCTCATGGCTGCATTCGCCCCAGGCACGGCGTGACCAACGCTTGAGGGCAGCGCATTGCTGCGCGCGCCCGGTTCGGCCTGCCATAGGGCACACAGGTCGCCTTGAACAGCGGTTCCTGCTTCCTCCTCCGGTCATTATTCAAAGCGATTTCAAATTTTGATGCAAGGGGCGAAATCCACAGCGTTTTGATGAGGTGCGTACCTCAGTGGAAATGGCGGAGTTGTTTGCCGATGTAAGGTCAATGAGCGTGTAATCTATTGATTTATATGCGATATTTCATCGTGGCCCGCAAATTCGTTAAAATTGCGGCGACGAGGCGCTTGACAGAAATTCCGCGCTCTGGTTCTTTTTCATTCAAAGCGCTTTGGAAATGGAGGCGGAACAGCCGCCGACACAAGTGCTTTTGTGGGGAGGAGAAACCTTGCCGGGATCGGCGCGAACAGCGCAGGTCCGGACAGGCGCGCCTTCCCGACGTTTGGTTCATTCGGGAGGATATCTAATGAAAATCAACAAGCTGCTCGTCGGACTGATGATGAGCGTAACGCTGGTTGCGGGCGCCGCCCAGGCAGCCGAGCTGTCGATCGTGTCGGGTGACACCGGCAATGGCCTCGCCTTCCTGCGCAGCCAGCTCGACAAGTTCGAAGCCGAAACCGGCAATACCGTGACGGTTGTGCCGATGCCGTCCTCGACCTCCGACCAGTTCGGCCAGTACAAGCTCTGGCTCGCTGCCGGCAATGCCGATATCGACGTGTACCAGACCGACGTGATCTGGGCGCCCCAGCTCGCCGACCAGTTCCTCGACCTGACCGACGCCGCCAAGGACGTCGTGGGCAACCACTTCCCCTCGATCATCGAGTCGCAGACGGTTGACGGCAAGCTGGTTGCGCTGCCGGCCTTCACTGACGCGCCGGCCCTGTTCTACCGCAAGGACCTGCTGGAAAAGTACAACAAGGAAGTGCCGACCACCTGGGCCGAAATGACTGCGACCGCGCAGGAAATCATGGATGGCGAGCGTACTGCCGGTAACCCGGAAATGTACGGCTTCGTGTTCCAGGGCAATGCCTATGAAGGCCTGACCTGCAATGCGCTGGAATGGGTGAAGTCCTTCGGCGGCGGCCAGATCGTGGAAGCCGATGGCACCATCTCGATCAACAACCCGCAAGCTGCTGCTGCCATCGACATGGCTGCAACCTGGATCGGCACCATCTCGCCGGAAGGCAACCTGGCCTACCAGGAAGAAGAAAGCCGTGGCGTCTGGCAGCTGGGCAATTCGGTGTTCATGCGCAACTGGCCCTATGCCTACGCGCTCGGCAACAGCGATGACTCGCCCGTGAAGGGCCTGTTCGACGTGGCTCCGCTTCCCGCGGGCGAGGGTGAAGGCGCCGGCTCCGCCGCTACGCTGGGCGGCTGGAACGTCGCCGTTTCCAAGTACTCCCCCGATCCGGAAGAGGCGATCAAGCTCGCTCTGTTCCTGAGCTCGCCGGAAGTGCAGAAGGAACGCGCCATCAACCAGTCGAACCTGCCGACGATCCCGTCGCTGTATGAAGACGCCGACGTGCTGGCTGCGTCCCCGTTCATGGCCAACTGGAAGGCCATCTTCGAACAGGCCGTGCCGCGTCCGTCCGCTCCCACCAAGATCAAGTATAACGAAGTCTCTTCGCTGTTCTGGAGCGCGGTGCACAGCACGCTGTCGGGCAATGGTACTGCTGCCGAGAACCTTGAAGGTCTCGAAGCCGACCTGGCCGATCTCAAGGGCGACGCCTGGTAAGTCCTCCCAGCGCCCAACCAGAGCGGACGGCGGGCTAGCCCCGTCGCCCGCTTTGCGTAATGATGGTTAAAAACGGGGAGGTCGAAATGGCCACGGATGTGATGGCAACGCCCGTCGCGGCGACTGGCGGCAAGATCAAATCGGAGCTGATGCAGCAGCGCGTGCGCGCCGCACGGTGGTTCCTGCTGCCCATGCTTATCGCGCTTGCCGTGGTGGCAGGCTGGCCGCTTCTCCGCTCGATCTATTTCTCCTTCACCGACGCTTCGCTCAACAATATCGACGGTGCCGAGTGGATCGGCTTCGGCAATTATTTCCGCGTGCAGCAACTGGCCAGTGGGGCCGTGCGCTATCGTGGCCTGCTGGTCGATGCGGACTGGTGGAACGCGGTGTGGAATACCCTGCGCTTCGCGGCGACCTCGGTATTTTTCGAGGCCGTGCTGGGCATGGTGGTGGCGCTGGTGCTGAACGCCGAATTCAAGGGCCGCGGCATCGTCCGCGCCGCCATCCTGATCCCCTGGGCCATTCCGACGATCGTTTCGGCCAAGATGTGGAGCTGGATGCTGAACGACCAGTTCGGCATTCTCAATGACCTGGGCCTGCGGCTTGGCCTGCTGAGCCAGAAGGTGGCGTGGACCGCCACGGCCGAAACCGCCATGCAGGCGGTGCTGGTCGTCGATATCTGGAAGACCACGCCATTCATGGCTTTGCTCATCCTGGCCGGCCTGCAGATGGTGCCCAAGGATATCTATGAGGCCGCCGAAATCGACGGCGTGCATCCGATCAAGCAATTCTTCCGCATCACGCTGCCGCTGGTGAGGCCTGCCCTCATGGTGGCGATCATCTTCCGCCTGCTCGACGCGCTGCGCATCTTCGATCTGATCTATGTGCTGACGCCCAACAGCTCGGCGACCAAGACCATGAGCGTGCTGGCGCGGGAAAATCTCTTCGACTTCGACAAGTTCGCCTATGGCTCGGCCATGTCGACCCTGCTGTTCCTGATCATCGCCATCCTGACCATCGTCTATATCTGGCTGGGCAAGGTCCGGTTCGACGGAGGAGACCGCTGATGGGCGCGACATTCGATCTCTGGAAAATCACCAAGACCACGCTGTTCTATGCGCTGGTGGTGGTCATCGTGGTGGTGTCGGTCTTCCCGTTCTACTACGCCATCCTGACCAGCTTCAAACAGGGCACCGACATCTTCCGCATCACCTATTGGCCGGTGTCGTTCAGCCTCGAAAACTACCAGTCGGTGCTGAGCCAGGGCAGCTTCCCGCGCAATTTGTTGAACTCCATCTTCATCGCGTCGGTAACGGTTATCCTGGCCCTGTTCCTCGCAGTAACGGCGGCATTTGCGCTGAGCCGCGTGCGGTTTCGAGGCCGCGGTTTCCTGCTGATGGTCATCCTGGGCGTCTCGATGTTTCCGCAGATTGCGGTGCTGTCGGGGCTGTTCGAGCTGATCCGTGCACTGGGCATCTACAACACGCCCTGGGCGCTGGTCTTCTCCTACACCATCTTCACGCTGCCCTTTACCGTGTGGGTGCTGACCACTTTCATGCGCGACCTGCCGATCGAGATCGAAGAGGCGGCGATCGTGGACGGGGCATCACCCTGGGTGATCATCACCAAGGTCTTCATGCCGCTGATGTGGCCGGCTCTGGTGACCACGGGCCTTCTGGCCTTTATCGGGGCGTGGAACGAGTTCCTGTTCGCGCTGACCTTCACCTCATCGAACGACACGCGCACGGTGCCTGTCGCCATCGCGTTGCTGTCGGGCGGTTCGCAATATGAAATTCCGTGGGGCATCATCATGGCGGCCTCGGTCATCGTGACCGTTCCGCTGGTGGCACTGGTGCTGATCTTCCAGCGCAAGATCGTCAGCGGTCTCACCGCCGGCGGCGTCAAGGGTTAAGAGGGCTAACAAATGGCAAGTATCGAGCTTCGCAACATTCGCAAGGCCTTTGGCGCGGTCGAAGTCATCAAGGGGGTCGACCTCGAAGTCCGCAAGGGCGAGTTCATGGTGTTTGTCGGCCCCTCGGGCTGCGGCAAGTCTACGCTGCTGCGGCTGATCTCGGGGCTGGAAGACATCACCTCGGGCGAAATGCTGTTCGACGGCAAGGTGGTCAACGCGCTGGCGCCCTCCAAGCGCGGCATCGCCATGGTGTTCCAGTCCTATGCGCTCTATCCGCATATGACGGTCTACGAGAACATGGCGTTCGGGCTGACGCTCGAAAAGGGCCATGCCAAGGAAGAAATCCAGCAGCGCGTGGAACGGGCTGCGGACATGCTGCAGATAAGGCAATATCTCGATCGCCTGCCCAAGCAGCTCTCGGGCGGCCAGCGCCAGCGCGTCGCCATCGGCCGCGCCATTACCCGCGACCCCAAGGTGTTCCTGTTCGACGAACCGCTCTCCAACCTCGACGCCGCGCTGCGGGTGGCGACGCGTATCGAAATCGCCAAGCTGCATGAAAGCATGGACCATGTGACCATGATCTATGTGACGCATGACCAGGTGGAAGCCATGACGCTAGCCGACCGCATCTGCGTGCTGCGCGACGGGCTGGTGGAGCAGGTAGGTACGCCCATGGAGCTCTACGAGAACCCCAATTCGGTGTTCGTTGCCGGCTTTATCGGCTCGCCCAAGATGAACTTCATCAGTGGTGACAAGGCCAAGGCCTACAATGCCGAGACTGTGGGCATCCGCGGCGAGCACATTACCATCGTGCCCGATGGCGGCAAATGGAGCGGCACGGTGATCCATACCGAAAACCTGGGCGCCGACTCCTATGTCTATCTGGAGATGGGCACGGAAGAGCCGGTGGTTGTCCGCCTCGATGGCGCCAATGACTACAAGAGCGGCGACACGGTGCATATCGCGCCAATGGAAGACAAGATTCATCGCTTCGACGGAGCCGGCAAACCGATCCGCTGAGCGGGCAAAGCCGGCGGTGGCCACATAGCCGCCGCCGAAATCATCCACCATGTCCTTCCCGCGCCAGCGGGAACCTCCGTCGTTGTGACCGGGGTTCCCGTTTTCGTGGGCGTGACATGGAAACCAACGGAATGGCCGGTGCCTCCCCACCGGACCAACCAATTTAGGAGACTATCCATGCCGATCCGTACCCTGATCTGGGGCGAGAACGTCCACGAACAGAAGAACAAGATCGTTGCCGACAACTATCCCAGCGGCATGCACAACCAGATTGCGAAACTGCTGAGCAGCGACGGCAATATCGTGACCAGGACCACGACCCTGCAGGAGCCCGAGCATGGCTGCACGGTCGAGGCGCTGGCCGAAACCGATGTGCTGGTGTGGTGGGGCCATGCCGCCCATGGCGAGGTGCAGGACGAAATCGTCGAGCGCATCGCCAAGCGCGTCTGGGAAGGCATGGGGCTGATCGTGCTCCATTCGGGGCATTTTTCCAAGATTTTCAAGCGCCTGATGGGATCGCCCTGTGCGCTGCACTGGCGCGAGGCGGGCGAGCGCGAGCGGCTGTGGGTGACCAATCCGGGCCACCCGATCGCCAAGGGTCTGCCGGCCTATTTCGAACTCGAAATGGAAGAGATGTATGGCGAACCCTTCAGCGTACCGGAGCCGCTGGAAACGGTGTTCGTGAGCTGGTTCCAGGGCGGCGAAGTGTTCCGCAGCGGCCTCACCTATCGGCGCGGCGCCGGCAATATCTTCTATTTCCGCCCCGGCCACGAAACCTATCCGACCTATCATGACGATACGGTGGGCCTGGTGCTGCGCAATGCGGTCAACTGGGCTTACAACGCCAACCAGCATCCCGAATTGCTCGATGCGCCCAATACGCCGGTGGATGAGGCGATCGAAAAGATCGTGGAGCGCGGGCCCAAGCTGCATCACGGGCGCGAAGAGGGTTTTCGCTGACGGGCTATCGCGCGCCGCATGCTCGATGTCACCCCGGCCTTGAGCCGGGGTCCATCCCGAGATGGCAGGCGCGGCACGGTTTCAGGATGGATCCCGGCTCAAGGCCGGGATGACATCGCGTTTTTTGAGGCATAGCGGCTACTGGGCCGCATAGGGAAGTACGAATATGCGGATCCTCATTCTGGGAACCGGCGGCATGGCCAATCAGCATGCCAAGCATTTTGCCGATATCGAGGGCGTGACCCTGGCGGGTGGCGTGGACGTCGATCCGGCGCGGGTCGAGGCGTTCTGCACGACGCATAACATCGAGCGGGGTTTCGGCTCGCTGGATGCGGCGCTCGCCTGGGGCGAGTTCGATGCGGTGGCCAATGTGACGCCTGATAGTGTGCACTATCCCACGACCATGGCGGCGCTGGCGGCGGGCAAGCATGTGTTCTGCGAAAAGCCGCTGGCGACCGACCATGCCAAGGCCATGGAAATGACCGAGACAGCCGAGCGGCTGGGCCTGGTCAACATGGTCAACCTCACCTATCGCAATGTGAGCCAGCTGCAGAAGGCGCGCGAAATCGTGCAGTCGGGCGCGGTGGGCAAGGTCAAGCATTTCGAGGCGAGCTACCTGCAGTCCTGGCTGGTCTCCAAGGCCTGGGGCGACTGGCGCACGGAGAGCCAGTGGCTGTGGCGGCTTTCCAAGAAGCACGGCTCCAATGGCGTGCTGGGCGATATCGGTGTGCATATCCTCGACTTCGCCGCCTATGGCGCTGGCAGCGATTTTTCCAAGGTGTTCTGCCGGCTGGAGACGTTCGACAAGGCCGAGAACAATAGAATCGGCGAATATGATCTCGACGCCAATGACAGCTTCGCCATGACGGCGCAGCTGGAGAATGGCGCATTGGGCGTGATCCATGCCACGCGCTGGGCGACCGGGCATTTCAACGAATTGCGGCTGCGCGTCTATGGCGAGCTGGGATCGGTGGAAATCCAGCACCGGCATGACTGGTCCAAGCTGTTCACCTGCCTGGGCGATGACGCGGAGACCGGCACCTGGACGGAAGTTGCGGTGGACGCCGTGCCGACCAACTACATGCGCTTTGCCGATGCGGTGAAGGCCGGCAAGACGCTGGAGCCCAGCTTCCGCCACGCCACCAATATCCAGAAGGTGCTGGACCTGGCGACGGTGACCGACCGGGACCGGATGGAACATACGGTGTGATTTTGGTCTCGTAGGGACGCGCAGGCATGGTGGTTGTGCTCATCGCCTCCCTCCCCCTGGGGGGAGAGAGGTCCGGTGGATGTGGTGAGATCACCACTGCATGCAAGCCTTAGCCGCGGTCGTCCACATAGACCGTGACCGAGCTATCGGCATTGGTCTTGACGGCGACAACGTCGCTGCTGGCATAGCCTTCGGCTTCGAGCTTGGCCTTGATGGCGGCATTGCCATCGATATTGGCGTGGAGGCTGGTCATGCCTTCGGCATTGGCCGACAGGGCTTCATCAAGCGCGGTGCCGCCGGCGGCCGCATCGCCTTCGAGCGAGGAGAGCAGCACGATGCTGACCTGGGTTTCCTCGGTCACGGCCGCCAGATCGACGGCGGCAGAACCGGCAATGGACGAGGTCACCGCGTCATAGGTGTCGGTCATTGCCCCGGCGGTCGCATCAACCGCAGCGTCGACGGCCGGGGTTTCGACAGTCACACCAGCGCCGACATCCACGCCCACATCCTGCGCCAGGACGGGCAGGGCGGCCGCGGCCAGCAAGGTAGCAACGGTGGTTGCGAGAATGGTCTTTTTCATTTTTGAAACTCCTTGGTGGGTTGTGCCCCCCACTTGAACAGCGACCCAACGGCTGGGGCGGCGAGGAGTTGCCTGCAATCCGATCACAATCGGAACTTAATCGTCGTGGCGTCGCGAGTGATGCAGGCTTGCAACCCGAAGCCAGGCTTCCGACTTATCCAGGTGACCAACAATGGAGCGTCGAACATGGGTATCATCTGGGCCATCATCATCGGGTTTTTCGCAGGGCTGATCGCCAAGTGGGTCACACCGGGCGACAACAAGCCGAGCGGGTTCATCCTGACCGCCGTGCTGGGCATTGTCGGCTCGGTGCTGGCGACCTGGCTGGGCCAGGCCGTCGGCTGGTACGGGCCGGGCGACGGGGCCGGGTTCATCGCCTCCATCGTGGGCGCGGTGATCATCCTGCTGGCCTGGGGACAGATCGCGCGGCGGGCTTAGCAGCGAAGGTTTTGGCTGACCCTCCCCTCTCCCCTTGTGGGAGAGGGTGGAATCCGCGTTCAGCGGATTTCCGGGTGAGGGGTCCTGCGCCATCCCATGCTTCACTGCCTATGGATAACGCAGCGCCCCCTCATCCGCCCTTCGGGCACCTTCTCCCACGAGGGGAGAAGGGGAAGGCGCCGGACGCTCAAATGAACTCAAAAAAAGGGCGCCCATCGGGCGCCCTTCGTGTTTCGGGATTGCCGGGATCACTTGATCTCGGTGATGCGGCCGTCGGTATAGGGGGTGTAGGTGCCGCCCTGCTTGGCGATGTAGTCGGCCACCACTTCTTCCAGCGGCGGGCCGAAATCGTAGGGGTTGTCGCCTTCGGCGAAGGTGCCGTAGCCGTCGCCGCCGCCACGCACATAGTTGTTGGTGACGATGGTGTAGGTCGCGGCTTCGTCGATCGGCACCCAGGCGTCGCCCTCGCCCTTGACCAGCACGTCGCTGACGCGGCTGCCGGCCGGTTCGGCCAGGTTGAAGCTGTATTTGAGGCCGGCGACCTGGGCGAAGCGGCCGGCGCCGTTTTCGACATCGCTGACGCCGTTTTCGAGCGCTTCGATGACATCGGCACCGCTGATCTGCACGGTGGCCAGGGTGTTGGAGAAGGGCAGCACGGTGATCACGTCGCCCTTGGTGATGTCGCCGGCATCGATGGAGGCGCGGATGCCGCCGCCATTCTGGAAGGCGATGGTGGCGCCCTGGTCGGCCACGCGGTCGAGAATGGCATCGGCGAGCAGGTTGCCCATGGAACATTCCATGGCGCGGCAGACTTCGCGGGAGCCTTCGATGGCCTCGGTGGTGGTACCGATCACCACGCCCATGGCCGCCTGGATGGGACCGGCGAGTTCGGCCAACTGGCCGGCAAAGTCCTCGTTGCCCTTGACCGAGGCGTCGATCAGGAAGGGTTGGCCTTCGGCCTTGGTGACGACGCCATTGTCGTCCCAGGTGATGGCGATATCGCCGAGATACTTGCCATACTGATTGGCCTGCACCACCGGCACTTCGACGCCATCGGGGTTGGTCACCATGGTCGGGTAGGGACCGGCGGCGCCTTCCATGGAACCGAGCAACGAGTGGCTGTGGCCGCCGACGATGACGTCGACCAGCGGCAGGGCCGCGGCCAGGTCCATGTCGACGGTGTAGCCGATATGGCTCAGCAGGATGATCTTGTTGACGCCGGCGGCGTCCAGCGCTTCAGAGGCGCCGCGAACATACTGGATGACGTCGGTGAATTCGACATTGGGGCCGGGCGAGGCGATTTCCGGCGTATCCTCGGTGGTGGCGCCGATAATGCCGATCTTTTCGCCGCCCACTTCGAGGACGATGGAGCCCTTGATCTTGCCGCGCAGGTTTTCATCGCGGGTGACGTCGAAATTGCCGCCGATGATGGGGAATTCCGCGGCGTCGATGAATTTCATGAATTCTTCGGGGCCGTCATCGAATTCGTGGTTGCCGGTGGCGACCACGTCAAAGCCCATCTGGTTGAAGAAGTCCGAAACGACCTTGGACTTGTAGGTGGTGTAGTAGAGCGAGCCCTGGAAATTGTCGCCGGCCGAGAGCAGCAGCGTATTGCCATCGGCAAGGCTGGCGCGGGTGTCGTCGATGATGGTCTTGAGGCGGGCAATACCGCCGAAGCATTCGCCGGCCGCGTCGGTTTCGGCGTCGCAGTTGGAATCGGTGCCCGTGATGGGGTCGAAGCGGGAGTGGAAGTCGTTGATATGCAGGATGTTGAGCGTGAAATCTGCATAGGCGGCGCCGGAAAATCCAGCGCAGAGGGTGAGCGCCGTGGCGCCGAGAAGTAATCTTTTCATCCCTGTATCCTTTTTGATTGCTTTGACTTCAGACCAATTCCCGCAGCTCGGGCGATGCCAAACGGAGCCCTCCGTCCGGCCACGGCGATAGGGATGAGTTAACCAGTCTTTTGTGACAGTGAAAAGTGGACCTTTTGGTCAATTTTCGGCCCTGATACGCGGTTTCATGCAGGCCATGCGCAAACAGGGGTTCAACATCCGTCAACCATGACGCAAAACAATGCGGCGGGGCGGCATGGATAAACCGGCGGGAAAGACAGCGGGACTTAAGGTTCCGTGGGGACTTGCCGACAACGAGGAATTCCATCTGCCATGAGCGCAGCCCTGCAAAGCCTGATGCGCGATATACCTGCCTCGCAGCCGGGCGCGCCGCTATTCGGCGGACTCATTGCCTTCGTGGCCATCGGCGGCGCGGGCGCGGCTGCTTTCGTCGTGCTGTCGAGCAGCATGATCTGGCTCGATACCGGGCTGGCCGACTGGCTGGTCAATACGGCGAGCTATGCCAGCCTCATCCTGCCGGTCTATCTGCTGCATCGGCGCTATTCGTTCCAGTCCGACGCGCCGCATGGGCAGGCTTTGCCGCGCTATATGGCGGTTCAGGGCATGGCGCTGCTGCTGGCAGCACTGTTTTCCTTCGTCGTGCATGGCGTATTTTCCATGCCGACCGTGCCGGCCTCGATGCTGGTGATTGCCCTGACATCGGGGGTCAATTTCATGGTGCTGCGGAGCTGGGCCTTTGCCCGTGCGCAGTGGGGCATAGTGCTTCCGGCGTGATGCCGGGGTTTCAATAGTAACTCAGTCGGGTATTCTCCGCGCCGTTGATTTGCGGAGTCTGCGGCATGAAAAGTGCATTGATCGTCTATGGCGGCTGGTCCGGGCATGACCCGGAGGAATGTGCCGCCATCTATCGCCGATGGCTGCATGAGGACGGTTTTTCGGTACGCACCGCCACCGAGACCAGCGCCTTCGCCGATCCGGCCATTCACGACCTGAGCCTGATCATTCCCATTTTCACCATGAGCAAGATTGCCAAGGAAGAGGTGGAGAACCTGACCAGGGCGGTCGAGGGCGGGGTGGGCCTGGCCGGCCATCATGGCGGCATGAGCGACGCCTTCCGCGAGGCGGTGGACTATCAGTTCATGGTCGGCGGCCAATGGGTGGCCCATCCGGGCAATATCATCGACTATACCGTCGACGTGGCCGATCCTCTCGATCCGGTCATGGCCGGGATCAAGTCGTTTCCCTACACGTCCGAGCAATATTACATGCATGTCGACCCTTCCAACCACGTGCTGGCGACGACGACGTTCAGCGGCGAACATGCGCCGTGGATCGCGGGCGTGAAAATGCCGGTGGCGTGGAAGCGCATGCATGGCAAGGGAAAGGTGTTCCACTCGACGCTGGGGCATCAGGCGAAGGAATTCGACGTGCTGGAAATGGCGACGATCATGCGGCGCGGCATGAACTGGGCGGCGCGGGAGGAGTAGGGGCGTCGACAACAGACGTTGCACAAATACCGATCGTCAGCCTCGGGCTTGACCCGAGGGCGTTACACTTACCGAAACTGCACAAGTGCAGAGCCCTCGGGTCAAGCAACTGTCGATTGTTTGACGATAGCATTGAGGATGG
>NZ_LMGZ01000008.1 GCF_001427605.1 Devosia sp. Root635
ACCCTTCAAACTCGCCATCAACGCTGCAATGAGAAAGTTCATCACCATCCTCAATGCTATCGTCAAACAATCCACAGTTGCTTGACCCGAGGGCTCTGCACTTACCGATCACTCCGCAAGTATAGGGCCCCTCGGGTCAAGCCCGAGGGTGACGATCGAGTTTAGAGAATGGTCCGGTGCTCCTGACACCCCACCAGGGCCGGCAGGTCAGGCGAACGTCAGGCCGCATTGACATCGGCGCCGATCCGAACCAAGTGGAGGCCAACAGTTTTCGGAGCTTCCCCATGGGTTTCAAGATGGGCATTGTCGGCCTGCCGAATGTCGGCAAGTCGACCCTTTTCAACGCGCTGACGCGCACCGCGGCCGCCCAAGCCGCCAACTTCCCCTTCTGCACCATCGAGCCCAATGTGGGCGAGGTGTCGGTGCCCGATACGCGGCTGGACAAGCTGGCCGCCATCGGCAAGTCGGTCAACATCCTGCCGGCGCGCATGAGCTTTGTCGATATTGCCGGGCTGGTGAAGGGCGCTTCGCAGGGCGAAGGGCTGGGCAACCAGTTCCTCGCCAATATCCGCGAATGCGACGCCATCGCCTATGTGCTGCGCTGTTTCGAGGACAACAACATCATCCACGTCGCCAACAAGGTCGACCCGCTGGCCGATGCCGAAGTGGTCGAGACCGAACTGATGCTGGCCGATCTCGAAAGCCTCGAGAAGCGCCGCGCCGGCGTCGAGAAAAAGGCCAAGGGCGGCGACAAGGATGCCAAGCTGACGCTCGAGCTGATCGATCGGTCGCTGGTGCTGCTGCGCGACGGCAAGTCGGCCCGCTTCGTCAAGCGCGATGCCGAGGAAGAAAAGGCCTTCCAGGAGCTGCAATTGCTGACCAGCAAGCCGGCGCTCTATGTCTGCAATGTCGACGAAGGCTCGGCCGAAAATGGCAATGCCATGAGCAGACAAGTCGAAGACTATGCCAAGGGGCACGATGCCGGCGTGGTCATCATCTCCGCCGAGATCGAAAGCCAGCTCGCCCAGCTCCCCGACGCGGAACAGGCCGAATACCTGGAATCGCTGGGCCTGCACGAAGCCGGGCTCAACCGGCTGATCCGCGAGGCCTATGCGCTGCTGGGGCTGCAGACCTATTTCACCGTCGGCCCCAAGGAAACCCGCGCCTGGACCATCCACAAGGGCGACAAGGCCCCGGCCGCGGCCGGCGTCATCCATTCCGATTTCGAGCGCGGCTTCATCCGCGCCCAGACCATCGGCTACGAGGACTTCGTGACGCTGGGCGGCGAAGTCCCCGCCAAGGAAGCCGGCAAGGCCCGCGACGAAGGCAAGGAATACGTCGTCAAGGACGGCGACGTCATGCTGTTCAAGTTTAATACTTAGGACCGGCGGCAAAGCCGCAAAATCGCTCCGGTGGAGCGATTTTAGGTCCTAAGGCCATGAGGGCTACGCCCGAATGGCCCGGATGCGCCGCACGTTCGATCCCTCTACCCCCGCGGCATGTGATCCGTCAGTTGCCGCACCAGCAGCACCAGTTCCACCTGCCGCGTGCAGCCGGTCTTGGCCATGGCGGTCTTGAGCTGGTTGCGGATGGTTTCGACGCTCCGGCTGGTTGCCTTGGCGATCCCGGCGATGGTCTGCCCGGCCACGATGGCCTGGACGACCCCGATTTCGGCCGGTGTCAGGTCGAACAGCGATTGCACCATGGTCGCTCCGGCCATGCCGGCCTTGGGCTCGCTGAGCACGACAATGGCCACCGTGCTGCCGAAAATGTCATGTGCCTGCCGCCGGATCGGCACCACCTGGACGACCGCGGTGATAGCCCCGCCCGGCTCGGCCCGGATGGGCACCGAGCGCGGGCTGCGGGCGAGCTTGAGCGCGTCGAGCGCATCGGACAGCATGGCGTCGGCCGCGTGGTCATGCAGGCCCAGCCGGTCACCGCCCCGCGTCGCCCAGACGTGGCCGGCCGCGTTGAAATCGTCATTGGCCAGCACGACGCGCCCGCTGGGTGTCAGCGCCGCCGCCGGCAGCCCCAAGGCCGTCAGCGTTTCGATGGCCGTGCGCACGCGCTCGAAATCCGCCCTTCCGCTGAGCATGGCCGCCCGCGCCAGATGCGGATAGAGGCTGTCGAGCCGCGCCAGGTCATCCCCGCGAATGGGGCCCCGCTCGTAATATTGCTCGACATTCATCACCACCAGGTCGCCATGCGGCAACTGCGTCAGGAAGCCGGCGGCCCAGCCGAAGCCTTCGGCCCGGAACAGGTCGCGGACCATAGGGTCCTGCTCGGCCTCTTCGAGGCTCCCGAAATAGTCGTCCTCGTTGACGAAACGCGGCGCCCCCACCATGCCCTTGGCCATCACATTGCCGGCGCGCCCGTTGCGGGCAATCCAGCCTTCCGACAGGAACCGCTTCGCTGCCCTGTCCAGCACCGGCGCATGGACCAGGTGGGGCCCACGCTCATTGAGGCAGAGCAAGGCCCCACCGGCGCTATTGCTGATCGTACCCAGCGTGGCCAGCACGTTCGGCCACAGCTCCGGCACGACGGCGGCCTCATAGGCCGCCGCCTCGACTGCGGCATAGTCTTCGTCCGACAGTCCCCCCGCCATGCTCCCTCCGAGCCCACAAGCGATATCTGGGCGCAAATAACGCACCAGTATAGCCCCCGGTCAACTGACTAGCCCTCGATCGTGTCCTTGCGCATCTGGCTGGGCGTCATGCCATAGGCCTTGCGGAAATGTTCGTAGAACTGGGTCTGGCTGACGAAGCCGGCATGGAAGGCGACGTTGGCGATGGAGAGACTCCCATCGAACAGCAGCGAGCGGGCGCGGATGAGGCGCATGCGGGTGACGAATTTCTGCACCGATATGTGCATGACCTTGGTGAAGAGGTTAGTGGCGTAATTGGGGTGCAGTCCCACCACCCTGGCAATGTCTTCGGCGCTGAGCGGATCGGTGATGTTTTCCACGATATGGCGCACCATGCGGACGACGTAACGAACCGGCGAGCCGGTGCGGGTGCGGGTGCCGGTGCGTTCCACCCAGGCCGGCAGCAGCGTATCCCAGCCCGTAATGGCGGCGCGGCGGAACATGGTGCCGATCTCGGCGCGTACGATATCGGTGCGCAGGGCATTGCCGCTGCGATAGTCCTGGTGCCAGCGATCGAGCGTTTCGAGCCCGATGCAATCGGGATTGAGCTGGATGACCCCGCCCCCCATCAGCGTCTCGGTGAGCCGCCCGAGCTGCGGCATTTCGAGGAAGGCGTCCATCGGCAGGTAGATGTTGAGCTGGCGGCCGTCGCCGATATCGTCGAGCCCGACGGTCTGGTGCGGAATACCGGCCCAGAAGGCCACGAGCCGGTTCGAGCCGACCGCCACCGGGCCGCCATCGAAGGCATAGTCCATGGTGCCGCGCGTCAGCCAGTTGAACTCGATATGGCCATGGCTATGGGGCCGCGGCATGATCTGGGGCGGAAACGACCTGATGCCGAAGCGCCCGAAGGCCTTGCCGGAGGAATAAAAACTCCGATCCGGGCGGGGCGTCGGACGCGGCGCTTTTTCGCGCGCACGACGGGGCAGGATGGCTGTCTCAACAATCATACTTATCCGCCGATTTCTTTGAAACCCGGAACAAGTCTCTATCATTCCGGATTGTTTCGGCGATGGCAAGGCGTAGGCTTTTATCCGTCAGCACGGAACATGCCGGAAGGGAGTGTCCGGCCAGCGGCCAATGCGCCGTTCCGTTGCAAATGGGAGGTTTTATGAGAAAGCATGCTTATGCCCTTGGCGGGGCAGGATTGATGCTGGGCGTCTCGCTGCTTGCGGTGCAGGCTCAGGACTTGACGGGCGAGCTGCCCGATCCCCCCGAATTCGCCGCGCAGAGCGAACCGGTCTTCGTCAGCGTCTCCGATATCCAGGAATACAAGGCGCTGCCGGAATATCACGAACCCGACTGGGTCACCGCGAAATATGTCGATGCCGGCACCCTGCCGCCCGTCGCCGAGCGCCTGCCCAAGGAGCCGCTGGTGTTCAAGACCGCCAACATGCCCGACGGCATCGGCGTCTATGGCGACACGATGCGCCATGTCATTGGCGGCCGGCCCGAAGGCTGGAACTATACCGCCGGCCAGAACCAGGGCTGGGGCGGCATCGATATCGGCCTTTCCGAATGCCTGACCCGCACCGGCCCGCTCTTCGAGGTCAAGGCCGACGAACTCGAGCCGCTGCCCAACCTGGCCAAGAGCTGGGAATGGTCGGAGGACGGGCACGAACTGACCATGCACCTGATCGAGGGCGCCAAATGGTCCGACGGCGACCCCTTCGACGCCGATGACGTGATGTTCTACTGGAACGACGCCATCATGGACCCCAACGTCTCCCCGCTCAATGGCGGCACGCCGGAGACCTTCGGCGTCGGCACGACGCTCGAAGCGCTCGACCCCTACACCATCAAGTGGACCTTCAAGGAAGTCCGGCCGACGCAGTATCTCTATGCCATGGCCTACGGCACCTTCTGCCCCGGCCCGAGCCACATCCTCAAGCCCCAGCACCCCAAATACAACGCCGACAACACCTATGAGGAATTCAAGAACGCCTTCCCGCCGGAATATATGAACATGCCGGTGATGGGCGCCTGGGTGCCGGTGGAATACCGGCCGGACGACATCGTGGTGATGCGCCGCAACCCCTATTACTGGAAGGTCGACGAGGCCGGCAACCAGCTCCCCTACCTCAACGAAATGCACTATCGTCTCAGCACCTGGGCCGACCGCGACGTGCAGGCCGTTGCCGGTTCGGGCGACTTCTCCAACCTTGAACAGGCCGAAAGCTATGTCGAGGCGCTGAAGCGCTCGGCCGAGGATTCGGCCCCGGCCCGCCTGCAATTCGGCGCCCGCACCATCGGCTATGCGCTCGAATTCAACCTCTCGGCCAATGGCTGGGGTGAACCCGATGCCCGCGGCCAGGCCATCCACGAACTGAATCGCAACCTCGATTTCCGCAAGGCCATCTCGATCGCCATCGATCGCCAGCGCCTGGGCGACTCGCTGGTCCGCGGTCCGTTCACCGCCATCTATCCGGGCGGCCTGTATGCCGGCACGGCCTATTACGACAAGGCTTCGACGGTCTACTACCCGTATAATCTCGACGCGGCAAACGCCCTGCTCGACGGCATCGGCCTCATCGATACCGACGGCAACGGCGTGCGCAACCTGCCCGATGGCGGCGCCGACGTGGAAATCACCCTGCTCGCCAATACCGACTATGCGACCGACACCAACCTGGCCGAAGGCGTCATCGCCATGATGGAACCGCTCGGCCTGCGCGTCATCGCCAATTTCCAGGCGGGAACGTCGCGTGACGACATGCAGCAGGCCGGCCAGTTCGACTGGCATGTCCGCCGCCAGGGCGCCGAAATGGTCTCGGTGGTGCAGGGCACGACCTTCCTCGCCCCCACGGGTCCGCAGACGAGCTACTTCCACCGCGCCGGCACGGATGGAACGGTGGATATCCTGCCCTTCGAGCAGGAACTGGTCGATACGGTGAACGCCTTTGTCGCCACCAGCGACAATGCCGAACGGGCCGAATTGATGAAGACCTTCCAGAACGTCTTCACCGAGAACGTCTATTCGGTGGGCCTGACGCAATATCCAGGTGCGCTGATCATCAACAAGCGCTTCGCCAATATCCCGGCGGGTGCCCCGATCTTCATGTTCAACTGGGCGGAGGACAACATCATCCGCGAGCGCGTGTTCGTGCCGGCAGACAAGCAGGCCGACTACGAACTGCACCCCGAAACGCTTCCGGGCGAACCGGGCGGCGCGGGTCCGGTGTAGGCTGACCATGGCCCGGCCCGCGCCAGTGTGTGGGCTTGGCTACCCGCCCCCTTGAGGGGAGGGTAGCGTCGCTAGGCCCAAAAGGGCCGTAGCAGAGCTGGGGAGGGGGTAACCCTGTGGTCTACCGAAGACCCCCTCCCTCAGTCCCTCCCCTCAAGGGGGAGGGAGGCGATGAACCGAGATTCCGGCGCGTGATGAAGCGCCTTGTGTAGAGGCCGCCATGCTTCGATTTCTGACCTTGCGCATATTGGGCGCCATCCCGCTGCTGTTCCTGCTCAGCGTGGTGACTTTCGCCATCATCCAGGCGCCGCCGGGCGATTATGGCGACACCATCCGCTCCATGCTGATCAACCAGGGCGGTGCGGCCCCCACTGTGGCCGAAGCGCAGGCCGAACTGTATCGCGAGGCCCATGGCCTCAACGATCCCATCATCGTCCAGTATTTCCGCTGGATCGGCGGCATCGTGACCCGCTTCGATTTCGGCCATTCCTTCTTCTACAACAAGGATGTCGGCCAGGTCGTGGCCGAGCGCCTGCCCGCCACTATCGCTCTGGCGCTGGTGTGCCACCTGCTGGCCTCGCTGCTCGGCATCGGGCTGGGCATCCTGGCGGCCACGCGGCAATATTCCTGGGTCGATACCGGGCTGGGCATCATCTCGTTTCTCGGCATGACCATCCCGCGGTTCCTGCTGGCCATCATCATCCTCTATTTCCTGGTGTTCCGGCTCAATGTCAGCGAGGTGGGCATGTTCTTCTCGGCCCGTTATGGCGGCGCGCCCTGGAGCTGGGACAAGTTCGTCAACCTCGTGACCCATATCTGGCCGGTCATCTTCATCGCCACCTTCGGCGGGCTGGCCTACAATATGCGGGTGATGCGGGCGAACCTGCTCGATGTGCTCAACAGCCAATATGTCGAGACGGCGCGGGCCAAGGGCCTGCCGGAAGGCGCCGTGATCATGAAGCATGCCGTGCCCAATGCGCTCCATCCGCTGGTCGCCTATCAGGGCGTGGTGCTGCCCTATATGCTGACCGGCGAAATCGAAGTGGCCATCGTCTTCGGCCTGGCCACGGTCGGCCCGGCCATTGTCGGCTCCATGGGCGTCGGCGACGTCTATGTCACCGCCACCTTCATGCTGGTGCTGGCCGCCACGCTGATCGTCGGCAACATCATTTCCGACCTGCTGCTGGTGGCGCTCGATCCCCGCATCCGCCTCGGTGGAGGCGCCGAATGACCGATCTCGATACACGCTCGTCCATCCCCCTGCCCGCCGACGCCGCCGGCGGCCCGATGCCCACGGGTGCCGAGGACGCCGCGCCGGTCCTGACGCGCTACGGGAGCGGCAACGAGGGCTATGCGACGCTGGTCTGGCGGCGCTTCCGCCGCTCGAGCATGGGCATGATCGGGCTGGTGCTGGTCGTGCTGCTGCTGGTGGTCTCGGTCTTTGCCGATTTCTTCGCGCCGATGGACCCCAAGGCGGCCAACCTGCCCTTCGCTCCGCCGGACGTCATCGCCTTCGAGGATCCCGATGGCAATTTCAGCCTCATCCCCTATGTCTACCCGATCGGCGACACGGGCGAGTTCGACCCCATCACCTTCCAGCCGCTGACCGGGCTGGTCAAGGACAACCCGACCCCCACCGGCTTCTTCGTCAGCGGCTACAGCTACCACCTGCTCTGGTTCATCCCGGCCAATATCCACTTCTTCGGCTCGGTCGACGGGCGGCCGATCCAGTTGCTGGGGACCGACAAGTTCGGGCGCGACATCCTTTCACGCGGCATTATCGGCTCGCGTATCTCGCTGATGATCGCGTTGGCCGTGGTCACCATCACCACCATTGTCGGCACGCTGGTCGGCATCAGCTCGGGCTATATCGGCGGACGGCTCGATGCCTGGGTGCAGCGCTTTGTCGAATTCGTGCTGGCTTTCCCGCAACTGCCGCTCTACCTGGCGCTGACCTCGCTGATCCCGGTGACGGCGCCGTCCAACATATTCCTGAGCTTCGTCATCTTCGTCATGGCGGTGCTGGGCTGGGCGCAACTGAGCCGGGAAGTGCGCTCCAAGACGCTGGCACTGGCCCGCATCGACTATGTGCGCGCCGCCATTGCCGTGGGCGCCACCGATAGCCGCATCATCACGCGGCATATCCTGCCCAATGTGCTCAGCCACGTCATCGTGGCGGTGACGCTGGCCGTGCCCTCGGTGGTGTTGCTGGAAAGTTTCCTGGGCTTTCTCGGCTTTGCGGTGAAACCGCCGCTGATCTCCTGGGGGCTGATGCTGCAGGATACCGGCACCTTTTCGGTGATCGGCTCCTATCCGTGGATCCTCAGCCCCGTCGTCTTCGTGCTGATCACCGTCTTCGCCTTCAATGCGCTGGGCGATGGCCTGCGCGACGCCATCGACCCCTATTGAGGATCAGGCAATGACCGACACCAGCTTCACGCCTGTTTCCGACACCCGCCACGACCTGGGTCTCCACGACCGCGAACTGATCCTCGACGCCCGCAATATCGGGGTGGATTTCAAGGTCGAGGGCGGCGTGGTCAATGCCGTACGCGATGTTTCCTTCCAGCTCCACAAAGGCGAGACCATCGCCCTGGTGGGCGAGAGCGGTTCGGGTAAATCCGTGACCGCCCGCACGCTGATGAAGCTCCTGACCAAGCGGGCGACCATCCTGCCGAAGACCCGGATCACCCTGTCGGGCAAGGACATCGTGGCCATGGGAGACCGCGATATGCGCAAGCTGCGCGGCAATGACATCGCCATGATCTTCCAGGAGCCGATGAGCTCGCTGAACCCGGTCTACACCATCGGCCAGCAGCTCTGCGAAATCATCCACCTGCATAACCGGATGAGCCGCAAGGAAGCGATGGAGAAAGCCGAGGCGCTGCTGGCCGAGGTGCAGATTCCGGAACCCCGGGCCCGGCTCAACAATTATCCGCACCAGCTCTCGGGCGGGCAGCGTCAGCGCGTCATGATCGCCATGGCGCTCGCCAATCGCCCGGACGTGCTGATTGCCGACGAGCCCACCACGGCGCTCGACGTGACGGTGCAGGCGCAAATCCTCAACCTGATCAAGGATCTCAAGGACAAATACGGCATGGCGGTGATCCTCATCACCCATGACCTGACCATCGTCCGGCAGTTTTCCGACTATGTTTATGTGATGCAGAACGGCCGCGTGCAGGAGCACAATGCCACCGAGGCTCTGTTCGCCAATCCCAGCCATGCCTATACCAGACACCTGCTGGCGTCAGAGCCCAAGGGCACGGCGCTCCCCCTCCAGGAGGGCGCGCATGAGACCGTGCTGGAGGGCCAGGAGGTCAAGGTCAGCTTCACCCTCAAGCGCGGCGGCTTCTTCAAGCCCGATTTCTTCGAGCTCAAGGCCGTCGACAATCTCGACATCAAGCTGATGCGCCACGAGACGCTGGGCATCGTGGGGGAATCCGGCTCGGGCAAGACCACCTTCGGCCAGGCGCTGATCCGGCTGATCGGCAACCAGGGCGGACAAATCTGGTTCGACGGCGAGCGCATCGACACCAAGGACCGCAATGCCATGCGCCCCTTGCGCAGCCGCATGCAGATCGTGTTCCAGGACCCCTTTGCGAGCCTCAATCCGCGCATGTCGATCCGACAGATCATCGAGGAGGGCCTGATCGTCAACCGGATCGGCACCGACAGCCGCGAGCGCGTCGATCGCGTCAGGCAGGCGTTGCGCGATGCCGGCATGCCCGACACCATCCTGCAGCGCTTCCCGCATGAATTTTCCGGCGGCCAGCGCCAGCGCATCGCCATCGCCCGGGCCATCGCGCTTGAGCCTGAATTCATCCTGCTGGACGAGCCGACCTCGGCGCTCGACCTTTCCGTACAGGCCCAGATCATCGACCTGCTGCGCAAGCTGCAGGATGAAAAGGGCCTCTCCTACCTCTTCATCAGCCACGATCTCAAAGTCGTGCGCGCCCTCTGCCATCGTGTCATGGTCATGCAATATGGCAAGATCGTCGAGCAGGGGCCGGTGGCCGATGTCCTCACCAATCCTCAAACCGAATACACGGCCCGACTGGTGCGCGCCGCGTTCGAAATTGCCGCCTAGGAGCATTGAATGGCAAACCCCAAGATCACTTTCATCGGCGCCGGCTCGGCTGTGTTCATGAAGAACATCGTCGGCGATATCCTGCAGCGCCCTGCCCTGGCCGGCGCCACGATAAGGCTGATGGACATCAACCCAGTGCGGCTGGAGGAAAGCGAGGTCATCGCCAGAAAGCTCATCGCCACGCTCGGCGTATCGGCGACGGTGGAAACCTATCTCGACCAGCGCAAGGCGCTCGACGGCACCAATTTCGTCGTCGTCTGCTTCCAGATCGGCGGCTACGAACCTTCGACCGTGATCGATTTCGACGTGCCCAAGAAATACAACCTGCGCCAGACCATCGCCGACACGCTCGGCGTCGGCGGCATCATGCGCGGCCTGCGCACCGTGCCGCATCTGTGGAGCATCTGCGAGGACATGCTGCAGGTGGCGCCCGACGCGATCATGCTGCAATACGTCAACCCAATGGCGATCAATACTTGGGCAATCTCCGAGAAATACCCAAGCATCAAGCAGGTAGGCCTGTGCCACTCGGTACAGGGCACGGCCATGGAACTGGCCAACGATCTCGGCATTCCCTACGAGGAAATCCGCTACCGCTCGGCCGGCATCAACCACATGGCCTTCTACCTCAAGTTCGAGCACCGCCAGGCCGACGGGTCCTATCGCGACCTCTATCCCGACCTGGTTCGAGCCTATCGCGAAGGCCGCGCGCCCAAGCCGACCTGGAACCCGCGCTGCCCCAACAAGGTGCGCTACGAAATGCTGACGCGGCTCGGCTATTTCGTCACCGAAAGCTCTGAACATTTCGCCGAATATACGCCCTATTTCATCAAGGAAGGGCGCGAAGACATCATCGAGAAATTCGGTATTCCGCTCGATGAATACCCAAAACGCTGCGTCGAACAGATCGCCCGCTGGAAGCAGACCTCGGAAGACTACCGCAAGGCCGACCGCATCGAGGTCAAGCAGTCCAAGGAATATGCCAGTTCCATCGTCAACTCAGTGTGGACGGGCGAGCCTTCGGTGATCTACGGCAACCTGCGCAATAACGGCGTCATCACCAGCCTGCCCGACAATGCGGCCGTCGAAGTGCCGTGCCTGGTCGACGACAACGGGTTGCAGCCCACCTATATCGGCGAACTGCCGCCACAATTGACGGCTCTGATCCGCACCAACATCAACGTGCAGGAACTGACGGTTCGCGCGCTGATGGAGGAGAACCGCGAGCACATCTATCACGCCGCCATGATGGACCCCCACACCGCCGCCGAGCTGGATCTGGAGCAAATCTGGAACCTCGTCGACGACCTGACCGAAGCCCATGGCAGCATGCTGCCCGAATGGGCCCGTGGCTCCCGGAAGCAGCGCGTAGCGTAATTCGCGGCGCAAATGTCCTCCCTGCTTCCAAGGACGGCCCCGGCGCGCAAGCGTCGGGGCCGTTTGGGTTCGTGGGGATGGCTGGAACGCCCTCGATCCATCCCACCCACAATCGCTTCCCCCGGACTTGATCCGGGGGTCTCTCGCCGCTTTGTGCCGTGGGGAGAGTGACCCGCGGGTCAGGCCCGCGGGAGGAGCCGGTGGGTGGGGCAGGACCAGGGATCAATCGCAGCCTGCAATTTGCTCCATCAGTATAAATTGACAATTATAGTCACCAATATAAAAACCCCCTCACCTACCTTGAGGGAGCATCATGTTCACACGTCGTCTTTTCATCGGCCTGGCGCTGGCTGCCGGCCTGGTCGCGCCGGCCGCCGCGCAGTCCTTCCCCGTCACCGTCGAGCATATCTACGGCACCACCACCATTCCCGAGCAGCCATTGCGCGTCGTCTCGGTGGGCATGCATGAGCAGGATTTCCTCTACGCGCTGGGCATTGCGCCGGTGGGCGTCAAGGAATGGTGGGGCGACCACGCCTATGCCACCTGGCCCTGGGCCGAGGAAGCGCGCCAGGCCGTGGGCGCCGAACCGGAGGTGATGGATACCAGCGGCGTCAATCTCGAATGGGTGCTGGCGCAGGACCCCGACCTGATCATCGGCATCTATGTGACCATGGACGAAGCGCTTTATGACGAATTGTCCAAGATCGCCCCGACCATCGTGACGCCGGCCGGCTATACGGCCTGGGGCGCGCCGTGGCAGGCCGAACTCAAGATCATCGACCAGGCAACGTCGGGCAATACCGAAAAATCAGACGCCATCATCGCCGGCTTCGACGCCCGCTATGCCGCCGCCCGCGCCGAATTCCCGCAGCTCGCGGGCAAGACCGGCACCAATATCTATATCAGGGAAGAAGGCGGCTTCACCGCCTGGAGCCAGGACGACCTGGCCAGCAAGTTCCTGATCGATCTGGGCCTCACCTTCCCGCCCGAATTGCAGGCCCTGGCCCAGGACGACAACCGCATCGATGTCAGCCAGGAGAACATGCGCCTGCTCAACATGGATGTCGCCATCTGGCCAATCGAGGACGCCGCCAATGGCGAACAGGCCAAGGTGGAGGCCATGCCGCTCTACCAGAACCTTGATCTCGCCAAGGAGGGCCGGTCGCTCTGGCTCGACGACGGCAAGGGCCTGGCCTATGCCGCCATGAGCTGGCAGACCCCGCTATCGCTGGGGTATCTGCTGGATATCCTGCCGCCGGCTCTGGCTGCGGCGGTGGATGGCGATGTGGCGACCGAGGTGGTCGTGCCGCAGGCGGAATGACCCTCGGATATCCGAAGGCTCTCTCAGTCGGGGGACTGTTCACTTCAGGCGCTTGCTCCATGCGTCGGGAGCTTCGGTTCCTTCGCCTCCCTCCCCCTTGAGGGGAGGGAATGAGGGTGGGGGTCTGTCAGTGAACCACTAAGGCACCCCCTCCCCAGCTCTGCTACGGCCCTTTGGGCCGAGCGGCGCTACCCTCCCCCCAAGGGGGAGGGTGGGCACAAGCCCATGACGCTGCCTTCCAGCGCCCAAGGTGAACCCTCCCCCTTGAGGGGAGAGGTGCCGCGCAGTGGGTGTGGCAAGATGGTGCCAAATCCTAGTGGTGCCCGCCCACCACCTCGCGCAGCTCCTCCACCGAACGCACCTGTTTGCGGGCGGCGCCGTCCCAGTCGCGGGTCTTGACGGTGGATTTGGCGATGCGTTCCCTTGCGGCGGGTACGGCACCGACATATTGCGGCAGCCATTGGGCCTGGGCGACGACCATTTCGTCGACCATGGCCCAGACCTCGTCGGGGGTGCAGATGGCGCCGACCAGCGGGTCATGCAATACGGCCAGCTTGAGCGTGTCGATATTGCCGGTCATCGCCGCCTGGACCGACAGGCGCTGCACCGAGACCGACACCGAGCAGGTGGCGGCGCAGGCGGTGGGCAGGGTGATGCCCTCGATCATGTTGATGCCGAAACGATCGACATAGCCGGGGCTCTCGATGATCGCATCGTCCGGCAGATTGGTGATGATGCCATTGTTGCGGCGGTTGAAATGGCCACGATAGACCCTTCCGGTTTCCATCGCCTCGATGATGTGGCTGGCATGTTCGCTGGTCCGCTTGTGTTCGGAGAGTGGCTTGTTGGCCTGCTCCTTGAACATCGGGAAGTCGGTCTCGAACCAGTTGCGGCGCTCGGTCGAGTAGCGCAGGTAGCCACCGGTTTCGCCATGGATCCAGTCGCTCATGTCGATCCAGCGGTTGATCTCGTCAGGACGCTTGCGATACCAGGGCAGGTATTCGGACAGGTGGCCGTTGGACTCGGTGGAATAGACGCCGAAGCGCTTGAGTACGTCGATGCGGACCTTTTCCTGGCGGGAATAGACCGGATGCGCCTCGAAGCCGGCGATCAGCTCGTCCGCCTCGATCTTGCGGCCCTTGGCGCGGAGGTCGATATACCAGGTCTGGTGATTGATGCCGGCGCAGACATAGTCGAGCTCGCTGTCGTCGACACCCAGCACAGTGGCGATCTGGTGGGCGCCATGCTGCACGCCGTGGCAGAGGCCGACGACATTGACGCCGCCATACATTTCGGCCGCCCAGGTGTTCATGGCCATGGGATTGGCATAGTTGAGGAACAGCGCGCCGGGCTCGGCTACTTCCCTGATATCCTTGCAGAAATCGAGAATGACCGGAATGTTGCGCTGCCCATAGAGAATGCCGCCGGCGCAGATCGTGTCGCCCACGCATTGGTCGACGCCGTATTTCAGCGGGATGGAAATATCGGTCGAGAAGGCTTCGAGGCCGCCGACGCGGACGCAGCTCATGATGTAGCGGGCGCCGGTGATGGCGGCGCGGCGGTCGGTGGTGGCGGTGACCTTGGCGGGGAGATTGTTGACCGAGACAATGGTCTCGATGACCTGCCGGACCATGTCCAGATTATGCGGGTTGATATCGGTCAGCGCGAATTCGCAGGTGACGAATTCCGGCACCTTGAGCAGGTCGGAAATCAGCGTTCGGGTGAAGCCGATCGAGCCGGCGCCGATGACCGTGACTTTGAATGACATAGGTTCCTCCGGGCATTCACCGATGGGGCGAATTGGTTAGCACACTGCTAGCGTTGACGCGCCGCGGCTGCTAGAGAAAGGTTATGCGATTGCGGGTAATTTTGTGCTCTCTGACCTGATCGATCACGGCCACGACCTGCGCGTGCTGGCGCTGCCCCGGAGCGCCGCACCGCTGCATTGCATGGCCATAAGCGCCGGTTACGAGCAGCGGCTCAACGAGGTCTATTCCTGGGACGGATTGCAGCGCGGCAGCGCGCCCTTCCTCGTCATCCAGCACACATTGGTCGGCGAGGGGCGGCTGGACTTCGCGGGCACGCAATATCGGCTGGTGCCGGGGCAGACCATGGTGCTGAGCCTGCCCCATGCCCATCGCTACTGGCTGGAGCGGGGCGGGCGCTGGGAATATTTCTGGATGGTGCTCAATGGCCGCGAGGCACTGCGGCTGGCGCGGGAGATCATCGACGCGGCGGGGCCGGTGGTGAGCCTGCCGGCAACGGTGGTGGACCGCATGGCGGGGGCCTGCGACACACTGATCGCCAAGGCCGACATCACGCCGGGCGAGGCGTCGAGCGCCGCCTATGCCGCCATGGCGGCCCTGCATGATGGCGTGTTCGGGGCCGATGCCGTGCCGGAGCGGACCCTGCCGGCCGCGATGAGCCGGGTCATCGCCCATATCGAGGCCAACCTGGCAACGGCTTTGCAGGTAGACCGGCTGGCCGCCATCGCCGAGATGAGCCGGGGGCATTTCGTTCGCCAGTTCGGCGCCAGCGTGGGCACGCCGCCATCGGACTTCGTGCTGGACCGGCGCATCGAGCGGATCGAACGGCTGCTGTTGGCGACAGATATGAGCGTGGTGGCGATCGCCAGGGCGACAGGCTTTGCCGATGCCAATTACCTGGCCAAGGCCTTCCGACGGAAACGCGGGCTGGCGCCCCTGGAGTTTCGCGCGCAGGGCCGGCTGGCGGCGGGGGCTTGAGAGGGACGCGATTATCTCCGTCGTCCCCCTCCCCTTAAGGAGCAGTGTTCACCTCGGATTCATGAGTGTTTACCCTCTCCCCTTGTGGGAGAGGGTGGAAATCCGCGTTCAGCGGATTTCCGGGTGAGAGGGCTGCGCCATCCCATGCTTTCAATGACGGCGGATGGCTCGGCGCCCCCTCATCCGCCCTTCGGGCACCTTCTCCCACGAGGGGAGAAGGGAAGAACCCGACCCTAAGCGCCCAAAACGAGCACTCCCGGTCAAGGAGGAGGTGCCGCTTGGTGAATAGAGCAACATGGCGCCAAACCCTTGCCACCACCCCGGTTCCCATGCCAGAACCATGCTTGACGTATAGGGCAAGCAAATGACCAATCCTGTCACCAAGGATCGACGGCATTTCGAGGATCTGCGCATTGGCGAGGTCATCGATCTCGGCCATACCAGCGTGAGCAAGGAGATGATCGTCACCTTTGCCCGCGAATTCGATCCCTTTCCCTTCCACCTCGACGAAGCCGCCGCCAAGGCGAGCCTGTTGGGCGGCCTGGCATCGAGCGGCTGGCAGACCGGGGCGCTGAGCCTGCGCATGCTGGTCAACAGCTTCCTCAACACGGTCGCCTCGGCGGGCGGCCTGGGCTTTACCGACCTCAAGTGGAAAAACCCGGTCATGGTGGGAGACACCATCGGCGGCACGGTGACCATTGCCGACCTGCGCCGCTCGGAGAGCCATCCGCAATGGGGCATCATGACGCTCGATTTCGACGTGCGGAACCAGAAGGAGCAGCCGGTGCTGACCATGCGGCTGGCCAACCTGATCGATACGCGCGAGCCGGGAGCACAGGCATGACCCGCTGGTTCGAGGATATCGTCATCGACGAGGTGTTCCCGCTCGGCAGCCACACGTTCGGCGCCGACGAGATCATCCGCTTCGCCTCGCTCTACGATCCGCAATATTTCCACGTCGACGCCGCGGCGGCCCAGAGCAGCCATTTCGGCGGGTTGGTGGCCAGCGGCTGGCACACGGTAAGCGTCGGCCACCGCAAGATGGTGGACGCCTTGTTTGCCGAGGAGGAGCGCCTGCGCGGGCTGGGCAAGGAGCCCGGCGTTTCCGGCCCCTCCCCCGGGGTCAATTCGATGGATTTCAAGGTGCCGGTGCGCCCCGGCGACACCGTGACCTATGAACTGGTGGTGACCGGCAAGCGCGCTTCGAACTCCATTCCCGGCTGGGGCCTGCTGTTCAACAAGCTGACGGCCACCAACCAGCGGGGCGAACTGGTCTATCGCGCCGATCTCGTGGGCTTTTCCAAATTGCGCGACTACACCATGCCGGCCCGGCTCAAACTGTTGCTCTGGCTCACCAGCCAGCCGCTCATCGGGCCGCTGTTCAAGCGCGGCTCTTGAAAGCAGGCGGGCGCACCGGCACTCTGTCGGCCATGCGCCGAATCGCCCTCATAGCCGCCGTCACCGCCCTCACCGCTTCGCCGGCTTTCGCCCAGAATTTCACGGGCAACTGGGCCTGCCGCGATGCCACCACCGCCAAGGCGGGGATCCTGACCATCTATGGCGAGGTCTATGGCTTTGCCTCGACCACGGCCAATGACGGTAGCTCGGGCACGGGGACCATTACCGGCTACCAGGACGGCGTGAGCTTCGACGACGGCAACCTGCGCACAGGGAAAGCCATCCAGGCCGGGCGCATCATCCCCGACCCCACCTATGGCACGGCGATCCAGCTGGAGACGGCCGAGGCCATCGTGATGCTGTGTACGCCGCGGTAGGGTGGTTTTTAGAGGATACCCCCTCCTAACCTCCCCCCGAACAGGGGGAATCCGGCTGGTGGGTGTGGCAACACATTGCACCAAGCGCCAGATTCTCCCCTTGAGGGAGATGGGTACAAGCGACATTCCGCCGCCCCCGCTTGAACTTTTCCGCCGATCAGGCATTTTAGGGGTGCGGCGCCGGGCCCCTCTGGCGAGGACGACTTATGTCCTCGTGATGTCGGAGCTGCTCCAAACTTCATGGAGAAAGGTCCGGCGATGGAATCGCTTCTTGGCGCCCTTATGGGCGATTTTCTGGGTACTCCCGTCTATTTCTGGGTCGCGTTCGTCGCGATCGTCATTGCCCTATTGGTCTTCGACCTGGGCATATTGCACCGCGACGAGCACGAGATCGGCGCGCGCGAGAGCCTGACGCTCTACGGCTTCTATGTCACCATAGCGCTCGCCTTCGGCGGCTTCGTATGGTGGCAGCGCGGCGCCGAGGCAGGGCTCGAATTCTATACCGGCTACCTGATCGAGCAGAGCCTGGCGATGGACAACATGTTCGTCATCGCCACCATTTTCGGCTTCCTGGCCATTCCCCGCATCTATCAGCACCGCGTGCTGTTCTGGGGTATTCTGGGCGTCATCGCCTTCCGCGCCATCCTGATCGGGCTGGGCGCGGCTCTGGTCAACGAGTTCAACTGGATCCTGTTCGGCTTCGGCGCTTTCCTGGTCTTTACCGGCATCCGCATGTTCAGCCACCAGGATGAGGCGCCCGATATCGCCAACAATCCGGTCTTCAAGTTCCTGACCAAGCGCTTCCGCGTGACCAGGGAATTGCATGGCCGCAATTTTACGGTGAAGCAGCCCGATGCCAGGACCGGCAAGCTGGTCACCTGGCTGACCCCGCTGGCCGTGGCGCTGATCATGGTGGAAGCAGTCGACCTGATCTTCGCCGTGGATTCGGTGCCGGCGGTATTCGCGGTGACGCAGGATACGTTCATCGTCTACACCTCCAACATCTTCGCCATTCTCGGCCTGCGGGCGCTCTATTTCGCGCTGGCCGCCGCGATGAACCGCTTCCGCTATCTGCAGACCTCGCTGGCCATCATCCTGGTGCTGGTGGGCATCAAGATTTTCCTCGTGCCGCTGCATATCCATATCGACACGCTGCTGAGCCTGATCGTGACGCTGTCGATCCTGGCGGGCGGGGTGATCTTCTCGCTGTGGAAAACCCGCAATGAGCCCGATATCGGGGCCGAACAGGCGCCGCATTGACACGCCGGTCCGGCGCCCGGTGGCGCCGGACCCATTTGCAAGGGTGGCAAGGCAAATTCTTCGTGCCGGCGGCGCCTTGCAACTTATCGGCCCGCACCCGACTTCTGCCTGTGCAAGGAAGGAACCCCAAGATGAATTCGAGAACCGTATTGGTCCTGCTGTCGGCCATCGGCGCGGTCGCCGCGCTGCCAACCATGAGCGCTACGGCCATGGCAATGGAGCAGCATGAGGACCGGCTGGACTTCGACGCCGATAGCGTGTTGCGCCGCCTGCAGGACCGGGGCGTCGCCGCCACCTCGGTCGAGCAATGGAATGGCCTGGTCCGCGCCTATGTCGAGGTGGATGGCAAGCTCATCATGCAGTATTTCGACCCCGATACGCTGGCGGCAGTCGACGCCTGACCCGATCCCCGTCCTGCCCGCAGGTCGTCGCCCCTGCACCAGTCTTGCCGCATTTGCGTTCTAGCCAGACAGGCAAGGACAAGAAGGAGAAGACGATGGGCAAGATCCACGAGATCGTGTTCGACTGCGATAAACCCTCCAAGCTGGCCGGCTTCTGGGTCGACCTGCTCGATGGCTACGCTATCCGGGCCTATGACGAGGCCGAGATCGCGCGGCTCGCCGCGTTGGGCCTGACGCCCGAAACCGACCCGACCGTGATGGTCGATGGCCCTGGCCCCTCCATCTGCTTCCAGAATGTCGAGGGCCGGCGCTATGACAATAATCGCGTGCATTTCGATATCGAGGTCGGCGATCGCGCCGCAACCGTCGACCGCCTACGCGAAGCGGGCGCCGAAACCGTGCGCGTGCTGCCCACCTATACGGTGATGCGCGACCCCGAAGGCAACCAGTTCTGCCTCGTCGATATTAGTGAGGCGATGGCCGCCTGATCGGCCCGCAACAAACCGCGACGGCATGCTGACAGGCCCTGTCAGCACGCCTGCGCGATGGTCTGGCCATACCAGAACGGAGCCATTGCCATGTCCCTCATCGCCTCCTGCCATTGCGGCGCCACCAAGATCGAGCTGCCCCATCCCCCGGCCCATGCCAAGGAGTGCAATTGCAGCTATTGCGCCCGCACCGGCGCGGTCTGGGGCTATTACGGCCAGGGCGAGATGAAATTCCTCTCGCAGGACGGCGAAAAGACCTATTCGGCCAGCGACGGCATCAACCGGCACCATTTCTGCGGCAATTGCGGCATGCAGACCTGGGGGGATTCACCCGACTGGGCCTCGATGTACAACAATGATGGCACGACCAAGGAAGGGTTCGCGCCCGGCAGCATGCCCACCCAGCGCAGCTATGCGGTGAACCTGCGGCTGGTGGACGACCTGGACTGGTCGGGGATCGCGGTAGAGAAGGTGGACGGGCGGAGCAGCTGGTAGGGGCACTGGCTCACCTTCTCCCCTCGTGGGAGAAGGTGGCGCGCAGCGCCGGATGAGGGGCGCTGAGTTATCCCCCAACCTTGAAGCATAGGATGGCGCAGACCCCTCACCCGGAAATCCACTGAACGCGGATTTCCACCCTCTCCCACAAGGGGCGAGGGGTAGCTCCACTCCTGGTGTCAATGCCCCGCAAACTCGATCAGCGCGTTGACATCGACGCCTTCGGCCTTGAGCTTGTCGGCGCCGCCCAGATCGGGCAGGTCGATGACGAAGGCGGCGTCTCTCACCACGGCGCCGGTGCGGCGCAACAGGCCGACGGCGGCGATGGCGGTGCCACCGGTGGCGATAAGGTCATCGACCAGCAGCACCTTGTCGTTCCTGTCCAGCACATCGGCGTGAATCTCGATCGTGTCGACGCCGTATTCGAGCGCATAGTTCTGCCCGATAGTCTCGCCGGGCAGCTTGCCCTTCTTGCGGATCGGGATGAAGCCCACACCCAGCGCGATGGCCACGCCGGCCCCGAAGATGAAGCCACGCGCCTCGATGCCGGCAACATGGGTGATGCCCTGGCCGCGATAGCGGCTGGCAATGCGCTCGATGCTCTCCTTAAACCCTTCGGGATGCTCGATCAGCGTCGTGATATCCCGGAACAGGATGCCCTTCTTGGGATAATCCGGAATCGTGCGCACGAGGGCCTTGAGGTCGAGCGGCATGGCAAACCTGTCAAAGGGGTGGAAATAGGGTGGTTCAGCTCGGGCGGCGGCCGACGATGTGACGCGCGATCACCCCGGCATTATAGGCAGCGCTGCGGGTCACGCTGATCGCGGTTTCGCGCGCCTTGGGATTGGCAGCGACGGCATTGATGCCGGCACGAACGGCCGGATGCCGGCTCATGGTGATGGCGGCGCCGACGACAGTGACGGCAATGCGAATGGCGGACATGTCGGCTCCCTCGTCACTGATTTGCACAATGGAATATTGCGGGCCGAAGCGTGAATGGCAAGGGGGGTGAAGCGCGCGTGATGACGCGGGCGCTTCAGCCGTCCTTCCCTCGCCCTTGAACGGCAGGGCTATCGCATATGGGCTGGCACGACCTCGTCACGACCACCGCGCGGCTCTTCCCCACTCGGGTAGCGCTTGCGCGCTCCCGAGCGCAGGCTCTTGACGGGGGAGGTTGGGAGGGGGTGTCGTTTAGCCCGGATATCGGGGCCAGACATCCCCCCACCCTTAATCCAGCCATTCGGGCACAGCCCTCATGGCCTTGTTCACTCAAATCGCTCCACTGGAGCGATTTGACCCTCCGGGTCGCTCCAAGCCCCGCAAGGGGGAGGGAGACGACTGAAACATTGCGGCCTGCCCGTTTTCATATGCGATAGCCCTGCCATTGAGGGGAGGGATCGAGGAGGGAGGGGTCCGATGCTTGTGGCAAAAACAGAAAGGGCCCCGCTAGGGGGCCCTTTCAATAAAATCGGATGCCGCGGCCTTAGTGCTCGATGCCCTGCCAGATGCGGCGCTTGGTGGCATACATCAGGCCGGCGAACAGCACGAGGAACAGCAGCACGACGAAACCGGTCTGCTTGCGGCCGGCCAGGTGCGGCTCGCCCATCCACATCATGAAGGCCGCCACGTCGGTCGAATATTGCTGCAGGGTCAGCGGCACTTCGGCTTCGCCCTCGGCAACTTCGTAGCTCACCAGGCCATCGGCCAGCGGCGGGCCCATGCCGATGGCATGGCCGGGGAAGTAGTCGTTGTAATACTTGCCTTCGGCCAGCTCGAACCCTTCGGGCGCTTCCTCGTGATAGCCGTTGAGCAGCGCGTGGATATAATCCGGGCCGCCTTCCGAATAGCCGGTGAAGTAGTTGAAAATCCAGAACGGGAAGGCGTCGGTGACGCCGCGGGCCTTGGCCAGCACCGAGAAATCGGGCGGCAGCGCGCCGCCATTGGCGTCACGGGCATCCTGCTCGGTGGCAAAAGGCGAGGGCCAGAAATCGGCGGCCACGCCCTTGCGGACGCCGCCATCGGCGGTGGGGTCGGCGATTTCATATTCGGCGGCAAGCGCCTTGATCTGCTCGTCCGAGAAACCGGGGCCGCCTTCTTCCGCCAGGGTGCGGAAGGCGATCAGCCGGGCACTGTGGCAGTTGGAGCAGACTTCCCGGAACACCTGGAAGCCGCGCTGCAGCTGGTTCTGGTCATAGGTGCCGAAGATGCCGGCAAACGACCAGCTCTGCTTGTCGATATGCGGGGTCGAGTGCCCCTCCTGCGCTGCGGCAGGGAGGGCGAGGCTGGCGACCAGCGCGACGGCGGCAAGGATAGTCTTGGTGTTGAACATGGTTCCTATCCCTTCCGTCAATGTGCCTTGCCCAGGACGCTCTCGGAGATGCTGGTCGGCAGGGGCCGGGGCGTCTCGATGCGGCCAAGAACTGGCAGGATGACGATGAAGTGGATGAAGTAGTAGGCGGTGCAGATCTTGGACAGGATCACATAGATGCCCTCCGCCGGCTGCGCACCCAGATAGGTGAGCGCCACGAAGTTCACCACGAAGAGCCAGTAGAACCACTTGAACATCGGGCGGAAATTGCCCGAGCGCACCTTGGACGTATCCAGCCAGGGCAGGAAGAACAGGATCAGGATCGAGCCGCCGAAGAAGATGACGCCGAGCAGCTTGCTGTCGATGAACAGCAGGTTGAAGTCGATGGCGCGCAGGATGGCGTAGAATGGCAGGAAGTACCATTCGGGCACGATATGGGCCGGCGTCACCTGGCTGTTGAACTGGATGTAGTTGTCCGGATGACCCAGAATGTCGGGCGCGAAGAAGGCGAACCAGGCAAACGGGATCAGGAACAGCACCATGCCGAATGCGTCCTTCATCGTGTAATACGGATGGAAGGGCAGCGTGTCGCGCTTGGTGTCCTTCACATCGACGCCGATGGGATTGTTATTGCCCGGTACGTGCAGAGCCCAGATATGCAGGGCCACCACGGCGGCAATGACGAAGGGCAGCAGGTAATGCAGCGAGAAGAAGCGGTTGAGCGTGGGATTGCCCACCGAGAAGCCACCGCGCAGCAATTCCAGCAGCGGCGTACCGACGATGGGGATGGCGGCGAAGATGTTGGTGATCACGGTGGCAGCCCAGCCGGACATCTGGCCCCAGGGCAGCACATAGCCCATGAAGGCGGTCGCCATCATCAGCAGGAAGATCAGCACACCCAGGATCCACAGGATCTCGCGGGGCGCCTTGTAGGAGCCGAAATACATGCCGCGGAAGATGTGGATATAGACCGCCGCGAAGAACATCGAGGCGCCCACGGCGTGGAACGACTGGATCATGCGACCGCCATTCACGTCGCGGCGGATATGCTCCACCGAATCGAAGGCCATGCCGATATTGGGCGTGTAGTGCATCGCCAGGATGACGCCGGTGACGATCTGGATACCCAGGCACATCACCAGGATCGCGCCGAACGTCCACCAGTAGTTGAGGTTCTTCGGCGTGGGGAAATCCATCAGGTGCTCTTTGGAGAACCGGATGATCGGCAGGCGTTCATCGAGCCATTTCTCGATGCCGGAGCCGGGCGTGTAAGTCGAATGTTCTGACATCGGAAAAGCCCCCACTAACCGATCTGGACCAGCGTATCGCTGATGAATTCATAGGGCGGAACGACCAGGTTGGTTGGTGCGGGACCCTTGCGGATGCGGCCGGCAGTATCGAACTGGCTGCCGTGGCAGGGGCAGGCCCAGCCATCGAACTCGCCCGATTCGCCGACCGGGATGCAGCCCAGATGGGTGCAGTTGGCGATCATGATCAGCCACTGTTCGTGGCCTTCCTTGGTACGGGACTCATCGGTCGCCGGATCCTTGAGGTCGCTCATCGGCACCGCCTTGGCCTCGTCGATCTCGGCCTGGGTGCGATGACGCACGAAAACCGGCAGGCCGCGCCACAGGATGGTCACCGACTGGCCTTCCTCGATGGCGCCCAGGTCGAACTCGATGCTGGCCAGCGCCAGCGTCGAAGCATCGGGGTTCATCTGGTTGATCAGAGGCCAGGCCGTGGCGGCGGCACCGACAGCGGCAACAGCACCGGTTGCGACGAAGATGAAATCCCGCCGTGATGTTGAATGATGAGCTTGCGTGGCCAAGGTCCCGTATCCCCGTACAATCACTTCAGACGCGGCCGGCGAAGCATACCATTCCGCGCATAGGCGGAATCAGCAGTCGTCCGCCCTCAAGCGGCCCGTCAGTTGCGGTTCTTTTTGCACTGTCACAGGAACTTGTCCAGTGCGCCCAAGGGTGACACCGAAGAAGTGCGACACTATACCCGACTCCGCACGGTCCCGGCCCGCCCCGACCATCGCCAGACGCCCTGAAAACCGATGGAATCCGCCATGCCGGTCGATCTCGCCCTCTACCAGCCCGACATCGCCAACAATACCGGCACGCTGATCCGGCTGGGGGCCTGCCTGGGCGTGACGATCCACCTTATCCACCCAACCGGCTTCCCCTTTTCGCCCAAGGCGCTGGCCAGGGCGGGGCTGGACTACGTCGACCATGCAATGGTGCAGGAGCATGTGAGCTGGAGCGCCTTCGACGCCTGGCGGCATGCGGAGAACCGGCGGTTGGTGCTGCTGACGACCAAGGCCGAGTGTTCGAGCTATGCGGTTGACTACCGGGACAGCGACATCCTGATGGTGGGACGCGAAAGCGCCGGCGTGCCCGAGGCAGTGGCCGACGCTTGCGATCTATTGGTGCGCATTCCCATGCGCGAGGCTATGCGTTCGATCAACGTGGCGCTGGCGGCAACATTGGTACTCGGGGAGGCCAGGCGGCAGACCGGCGGCTTTGCCGGCCTGCGGTGATCCTATTGGCCCAGGAAGGCGTTGGCGTAGGCGGCGAGGCTTTGCGGGGCCGACCGGAGGACTTGCGCTGGATCAACGCCTGCGATGCGTCAGGGTCTATGCTGACGCGGAAAACACAGACCAACGGGTTTACAGGGCGCAAATGACAGTTCATTCCACCTCCACCATGACACTTCTCATTCCACCTCCACCATGACACTTCCAGACGATATCGCGGCCAAGCAGGCCACAGCCCAGACCTGGTTCCGCGCGCTGCGCGACCGGATTTTTGCGGCGTTCGACGCCATAGAAGCCGATGTGCAGGGGCCGAACGCCCATCTGCCGGCTGGCAAATTCGAGATCACCCCGTGGGACCGCGCGGCGGGGGGCGGCGGGGAAATGGGCATGCTGCATGGCCGGGTGTTCGAGAAGGCGGGCGTGCATATCTCGACCGTGCATGGCGAATTCTCCGCCGACTTCGCCAAGCAGATGCCAGGCACCGAAGAAGGCGCGAAATTCTGGAGTTCGGGCATTTCGCTGATCGTCCATCCCTGGAACCCGCATGTGCCGGCGGTCCATATGAACACGCGCATGATCGTCACCGGCAAGCAGTGGTTCGGCGGCGGCGCCGACCTGACCCCGGTGCTCGATCGCCGGCGGGCGAAGGACGATCGCGATACGGTGGATTTCCATGCCGCGATGAAGGCCGCCTGCGCGGGCCGGCCGGGCGTCGACTACCAGCGCTACAAGGACTGGTGCGACGAGTATTTCTTCCTGCCACACCGCAACGAGCATCGCGGCACGGGCGGGATTTTCTACGACCACCACAATACGGGCGACTGGGACACCGACTTCGATTTCACCAAGGCGGTCGGCGAGGCCTTCCTGGGGATTTATCCCGAGCTGGTGCGGCGCAATTTCGAGACTGAGTGGACCGAAGCGGACCGGCACGAGCAACTCGTCCGTCGCGGGCGCTATGTGGAATTCAACCTGCTCTATGACCGCGGCACCATGTTCGGGCTCAAGACCGGGGGTAATGTGAACTCGATATTGTCGTCGATGCCGCCGGAAGTGCGCTGGCCATAAGCCCCCTCCGGGAGAAGGAAGGAAGGGGAGGGAACCCCTGCCCTCCCCTGACGTTGTGCCCAGGCACACGAACGGAGGGAGATGGACATGAAACGATTTGAATCCGGTTCGCTGATCCCCGGCGCCACCTGGCATGCCGAAGCGGAAAGCGAAGCTGAAGTGGTTCGCCGCGCCGTCGAAAATCTCAGGACCTATCACGGCGAAACCGAGGTGCGACCCGATATGATCGAGCGCATCAAGGAGCGCATCGTCGACACCGACGATGGCAAGAAGACGAAGCACTAGCGCTCGACAAGCGCCAGTAGCTCGCCTTTGCCGAGAGCGAAGCCGCTCTCGATCCAGGCTCGTTCGAGGCGGGCCAGTTCCTGACCAAGGGCCGGTCCCGGCGCCACGCCGAGGCCGGCAAGGTCGTGTCCGCTGACCGGAAATGGCGGGACGACCGTGGCACCCAGCACGCGGGCGGCTTCGGCCAGCCGGGCTGGCCCCCAATGGTTGAGGGACGCGGCAGCCGCGAGACCTTCGACGGCGGCTTCGCCGTGCCGGTAGGCGGCTTCGGCGATCCTGTCATCGGCCAGCAGATTCGCGGCGCGCATGATGGAGCGGGCGGTGGCCAGCATCTCGTTGGAAAGCCGCCAAGCCGATTGCAGCGCATCGAGGTCATCGCTACCGATCAGCGCCAGCCGGGCCGCAACATTGTGCCCGCCAATGCTCTCATAGGCGACCAGCGCGCGCTGGGTGGCCTCGCCGAGCGGCAGCAGGCGGATTTCCGACATCACGGCTAGCGTCAGCGCCGCCTTGGGCAGAGCCAGCATGCGCATGATCTCGCCGCCGACGCGCTCGCGCGACAGGTGGCCGAGATGACCCACGGCAGCGGCACAGGCGGTCAATCCGTCGGGGTCCAGCCGTTCATCGCCATGGCTGGCCGAGAGACGGAAGAAGCGGTAGACGCGCAGCCCGTCCTCGGCGATGCGCCGGGCGGGATCGCCGATGAAGCGGATGATGCCGCTGCGAGCGTCGTCGACGCCGCCAAGCGGATCATAAAGCGTGCCATCGGCGGCGCAATAGAGGGCGTTGAGGGTGAAGTCGCGGCGGCTGGCGTCCTCGACCCAGTCGGTGCCGAAAGCGACGACGGCGTGGCGGCCGTCGGTTTGCACGTCCCGCCGCAAGGTGGTGACCTCGGCCAGCGTATCGCCGAGCCTGAGGGTGACCGTGCCATGGTCGATGCCGGTGGGATAGGTAGCGATACCAGCGGCCTTCGCCCGCACCATGACCTCGTCGGGCGGCAGCTCTGTCGCCATGTCGATATCGCCGCTATGGGGCCGGCCCATGATGGTGTCGCGCACCACGCCACCCACCACGCGGGTCCGGCGCCTGCCGCCGTCCAGCGCGGCAAGGATCGCCTGCGTTTCAGGTCGGTTGAGCCACTCGGCCTGGGCCAAACCGTCGCTCACGGCACGGCCTCGCTCATCGCCAGGTCGCGAAGGCGGCGCGTGAGATTGGCGGTAATGCCCCAGATCCGGTGGCCGTCATGGTCGATCTGCCAGGTGCGGTGTTCCTCGCCATTGCGCTTGACGCGAAACTGGCCATAGGCCTCGTTGGCGAGGATGCGCTGCAGCGGCACCTCGAATACCGAATGCACCTCGCCCGGATTGGGCACGAAAGGGCCGCTGGGCTCTACCGTGGCGACGACAGGGGTGATGAGATAGTTGGTGCCGGTGAAATAGGTCGGCATGAAGCCGATCACTGTCGCATCGGCGCTTTCCATGCCCACTTCCTCGAAGGCCTCGCGCAGGGCGGCGGCGGCAACATCGGCATCGGTGGCATCCACCTTGCCGCCCGGAAAAGCCACCTGGCCGGAATGGGCCCGCAGGTCCGGCGAACGCTCGGTATAGAGCACGGTATGGCCCTCGGGCCGCCGGACGAGGGCGATCAGCACCGCCGCCGGCACCGGCGGACGAGCGAAGGGCTGGTCGGGCGCCCAATCCGGCACGAGCGCATCCGCCGCCGGCAAAGGCGGTGGAACGGTGAGCAGGCGCGTGGCCAGGCGGGTGATGATGGCGTCATCGGACGACAAGGAGGCACCGGAAAAGGGTTCGGGAGGGGGAGGATAGGCGAGGATGCCCGCGAATGGCACCCCCTTACTCCTTGGCGGTTGATCCGAGCATAGTGCTCGCGGCCCACCCCACCCTCGGTCCCTCCCCATCGAGGGGAGGGAGGCGCCAGCTCAGAGGCCAGTGTTCATCGCCTCCCTCCCCCTTGTGGGGAGGGAATGAGGGTGGGGGTGGTTTAGGCAGGATGCGTCAAATCATCCCTGCTGCCAGGCCTCGATCGGACCGCTCAGCGTCGCCGCCAGGCTCTTGTCTTCGGCGAATAGCAGCACGCGGGTCGGGTCGACCGGGCCGGGGAATTCGATATTGCCCAGCGTCGTCGGTTCCCAGCCCAGCGGGCAATAGTAATCGCGGTCGCCCACCAGCATGACGAAAAGACCATCGCCGCGCTCCAGGGCGCGCCTGGTGACTTCGCGGGCCAGGAGCTTGCCGGCGCCCAACTTGCGGAAATTAGGGTGGGTGGCCAGCGGGCCAAGCATCCAGCCATTGCAGCCGCCGATGGAAACCGGGGTCATCCACACCGAACCGCAGGCCGTGCCATCGACTTCGGCGACGAGGCTGAGGCTGGTATCGATCGGGAAGCGCTCGCGGATGCGATACGCGGTCTTGGAGAAACGGCCGGGGCCGAAGGCAATGGCCTGCAATTCCTCGATGAAACCATCATCGGCAGGCGTTGCGGGGCGAACGGTGGGGACGCGCAGCGGAGTAGCGGAGACAGCAGCAGTTGCAGCCGAAGGCGCAGAAACGAGGGTCATGACGATGATCCAGGATGGAATGCGTAGGACAAACCCGGCGCCCCAACGAGCACCGCTTCGAAAGACCGCTTACGGTCGTCGTGTCACCAGCAGAACCTTCACCATCCTGGGCGCCTCCACGCCTGAAATTCGCATTAGCACCATGGGGGCCTCGCGTAAAACGAAAATCATGGATCACCGGCCAAAATACAAGATGCGCAGATCGGCTGTGTCCGAAATGCACAACACTTCGTTACGGCGGAGCCGCCTTATCGCTCGCGCTGCCCCGCACTATGTGAGAGGCATCAATGACCGATAGGGGGTGACCTGATCCCCACAACGAGTCGATAACATGACGGAAAGGGTTCGATCTTGGGACAATTGATCGACGGCAAATGGTCCACCCAATGGTATGATACCAGCAAGACCGGTGGCGAATTCAAGCGCAGCCAAGCCGGCTTCCGCAACTGGGTCACCGCTGACGGCAGCGCCGGGCCTTCGGGCACTGGCGGCTTCAAGGCCGAGGCTGGGCGCTACCATCTCTTAGTGTCGTTGGCCTGCCCCTGGGCGCATCGCACCTTGATCTTCCGCAAGCTCAAGGAGCTTGAAAACCTGATCTCGGTCTCGGTGGTGTCACCCAGGATGCCCGACGAAACGGGTTGGAGCTTCGACACGGAAACCGGATCGACCGGCGACGCGCTGCTCGGCAAGGATTTCCTGTGGCAGGTCTATGCAGAGGCCGTGCCCGACTATACCGGCCGCGTCACCGTGCCAGTGCTGTGGGACAAGCAGACCGGGACCATCGTTTCCAACGAAAGCTCTGAAATCATCCGCATGTTCAACTCGGCCTTCGACGAGCTGACCGGCAATAGCGAGGATTATTATCCCGAGGCCCTGCGCGGGCAGATCGATACGATCAATGCCCGCGTCTATGACGACATCAACAACGGTGTCTACAAGGCCGGTTTCGCCACGACGCAGCAGGCCTATGACGGCGCGGTGGCAAAACTGTTCGAGGCGCTGGACTGGGTCGAGGGCCTGCTGGGCGAGACATCCTATCTCACGGGCGACAGCATCACCGAGGCCGACTGGCGGCTGTTCACGACGCTGGTCCGGTTCGACGCGGTCTATGTCGGGCATTTCAAGTGCAACCGGCGGCGCATCGCCGACTACAAGAATATCAGCCACTACCTCAAGGCGCTCTACGAGGTTCCGGGGGTGAAGGAAACGGTCGATCTCGACCATATCACGACGCACTATTACTGGAGCCACATCACGATCAATCCAACCCGGATCATTCCAATCGGACCGGAGCTGCCGTTTTTGAAATGAGTCTCTTCACCTCTCCCCTCGGGGGAGAGGTCGACTTGCGAAGCAAGGCGGGTGAGGGGGCCTTCCCCTTGCGCCGAGCCAAAGAAAAGGCCCCCTCACCCGGCGCTGCGCGCCGACCTCTCCCCCAAGGGAGAGGTAAAGACCCTCAATACCCCCACACATCCCGCTTCGTTACACCATCGAAATATTCGTCGATGCGCTGGCTGGTGGCGGGCGTCACCTTTTCGGGCAAGGCGCGGCGGTCGAACCAGCCCACTTCGGCGATCTCGTGGTCGGATTTGCGGTCGAAGGCCTTTTCGAACCTTTTCGCCACGTAGAAGGCGACATGGTCCCGGTCGGTAACCGGACTGGAATTGTGGTAGATGCCGAACAACTCCATCGACCCCAAGACACGATAGCCGGTCTCTTCCAGCGTTTCGCGCGCCCCGGCATGTTCGAGCGTTTCCCCCGGGCTGACGCCGCCGCCGGGGAACTGCCAGCCCGGAACATAGGTGTGCCGGATCAGCAGCACCTTGTCGCCATCGACCACCATGACGCGGCTCCCCAGCGTCATGCGGTGCCACAGGCCCTTGAGGGTCAGGAACACCTTGGCGGTCAGCCGCTGCCTGCGATTCATCTGCATCGAAACACTCCTTGCGCCGTTACCGGTAGCAGAGACTTGATGGCGACAAAATTGACCCTGGGCCCGATTGACCGTTTTCTTGCGCCTCCCCTTCTGGCATTACGCCCCCGATGATCACCCTCGCCCACATCTCCGACATCCATCTGTCGCCCATGCCGGAGGTCGGTTGGCGCGACCTGCTGGGCAAGCGCCTCACCGGCTATCTCAACTGGAAGCTGCGCCGCCACGACGAGCTCAACAGCGAGACGCTGGCGAGTCTCGTCGCTCACCTGCAGACGCAGAAGGCCGATTTCACCGCCGTTACCGGCGACCTGGTGAACCTGGCCTTGCCCTTCGAGATCGATCGCGCCGGCAAATGGCTCAAGGCGCTGGGCGCCTCCGACAAGGTCGCCGCCTGCCCAGGCAATCACGACGCCTACGTGCCTGGCGCCCTGGAATCCGCGCAAAAGATTTGGGGTGAGTACCTGCAAGGCGAGACGCTGGACGATGCCGCCTTTCCCTTCGTGCGGCGCGTGGGGGAACTGGCCGTCATCTCGTGTTCAAGCGCCGTGCCGACGCGGCCCTTCCTCGCCATCGGGCGGTTCGATGAGAAACAGGCCGAGCGGCTGGGGCGGATTTTGCGGATCATGGGCGAGGCCGGCTATTTCCGCACCGTGCTGATCCATCACCCGCCCAATCCGGAACTGCAGCACCCTTCCTTCGGGCTCAAAGGGCACAAGCTGTTCCGTCAGGTCATCGCCGAGCACGGCGCCGAGCTGATCCTGCACGGGCATACCCATCGCTCCTCGATCCATTCCATCCCCGGCAAGGACAAGGAAGTGCCGGTGGTCGGCGTCGCCGCCGCCAGCGCCGCCCAGGGCGGCACGCTGGACGATCCGGCGCGCTACAACCTGTTCCGCATCGAGCGGACGGGGGATGGCGGCTGGAGCTGCACCATGCGCGAATACGGCTTCCAGCGGCTGGGCAGCGACATCGTCATGCGGCTGCAGATGCGGATCTGCTAGCCGGCGGCGTCCGAACCTGCGCTGGGGCGGAGAGCCCGGTAGCTCGAATAGGCGGAGCCGTATAACCCTGCCGCCAGGAGCAGGAACACCGACGACACGCCCGCGCCCGTCGCAACAACGCCCACCGACATCGGCAACAGGAACTGCGCCAGCCGGTTGCCGGTGAGGCGCAAGGACAGCACCAGGCCGCGGCTCGTCGGCGGGACGGCACTGGTGACCCACGACATCGATATGGGCGTGGCCATCCCGATGCCGATTCCGATCAATATCATCGCCAATGCAAGCGCCCATCCGGGCACCGGTATACCCAGCACCGTAAGCCCCAGGCCGGTCGCCAGCAGCGAACCGGTCAACATGACCCGGCGGCCGAGCCGGGACAGCAGCCAGCCAAAGCAAAGGCGCGACAGGAGCGAAGCCAGCGCCCGCACCATCAGCAAAGCGGCGATGGCGCTGGCCGGGATCAACGCCTGGGCCCCCAGCACCGGCAGGTAGATCACCAGCAGGTCAATGGCGCAGATGACCCCCACTCCAGCCAGGATGGCCGGGACGACACCCTTTTGCCGCAGCAGCTGCCGGATCGGCAGTTGAGCCGCCGATTTGCCGTCACGCGCCGGTTTGCCGGGATGGCGCATGAAGAGGACGCAGCCAAGGCTGATAAGCCCTGCGACTGCCGCGGCGGCGAACAGCCGCCCGGTGTCGGGCAGGGCTCCCGACCCGGCGAAAACTGCGACGACCAGGGGAGCCAGTATCTGTGCGAAGGAAATAAGCGCGGTGTAATAGGCGAACATCCGCCCGCGAGCGGCATCGGTCGCCTGATCGGCCGCCGTTGCGTGCTGCGACAGCAAGCAGAGCAGATGGCCCGTACCGAGCAAACCGGTCCACCCCAGAAGCGCAATGACCGAGTTGCCGGTGGTCAGCAGCCCGAGAGCCGATACCAGCACGCCGCCCGTCCCCACGAGGAACGCGCCCCGCGCGCCCTTCTCGTCGATCCTGGCGCCCACCTGGGTCGCGAGAAACAGGGGCAGCAGCGAGAAGGTGGCGCCCACCGCGCCGATCCAGATGTCCGAGAGCCCCATCTCGACGGCCCGATAGGACGTCGTCACCCGCGCCACGATGATCACCACCTGATGGAGCAGGACATGGAGCACGAAGGCGCTGGCGGCGAGGTCGGGGGCCGGCAGCCGCAAGCTCAGCTTTCCCATCTGCAATAGCCCCCAGCGCCCGGCGGCGTCAGGCAAAGCGCACGCGCCGGCATCATCATCCAGCCTGCGTCGCTGCCGCGACGACCCGATTGACGAGACGCCCCACCGTGCCGATATCGACCTCCACCAGATCGCCGTCCTGCAGATAAACCGGAGGCTCGCGCCGATCGCCGACGCCGCCGGGCGTGCCGGTGACGATGACGTCCCCAGGCGCCAGGGCGGTGAAGGTGGAGCAATAGGCAATCAATTTTTCGAGGGGAAAGATGAGGTCTGACAGGCTCGCATTCTGCATGACCTGGCCATTGAGGCGAAGCTGGATCGGCAGCTTGCGGTAGTCGCCGACCTCATCGGGTGTCACCAGCGCCGGGCCAAAGCTGCCGCTCGCCGGAAAATTCTTGCCCGGCGTGAACTGGCTCGTATGCCGTTGCCAGTCGCGAACCGAGCCATCATTGAAGCAGGCGTAGCCAGCTACATAGTCCAGTGCCAGGGCGGCATCGATGTCGCGACCCGGCTTGCCGATCACCACGGCAAGTTCGGCTTCATAATCGAAGCGATCGGACGCGGTGGGCTTCACAAGCGGCTGGCCGTGACCGACCTGAGCATCCGCAAAGCGGGTGAAAATCGTCGGATGGTCTGAATTCGGTCGCTTGGTCTCGTTGCGATGGTCCTCGTAGTTGAGCCCGACGCAGAGGATCTTGGCCGCGTCCGGGATCACCGGCAGCAGCCGGACCTGGTCGAGGGGAATACCATCCGAGGCCGTCCAATCGGCGGCTTTGGCAAGCAGGTTGGCGGCGATCGCCTGTTTCAGGGTGACGACGCCGGGCGAAAGCCTGCCGGTCAGGTCGACGACCTTTTCGCCGCGCAACAGGCCGAAACCGTGCTGGCCCTGGTGGTCGAAACTCACGAACCTCATTTCATGCTCCTAGAACCTGCCGGGGCAGGCGGTAATACCGAAGAACTCGGCTGCCCTTACGCTTCTTCCTCGAAGGCAGCCTTTCGGCCCTTGCGGATTTGCGGCAGCAGGATGACCAGGCACATGGCCGCGGCGATGGAGAGCATCGCGACCGAGAGCGGGCTGTGCCAGAAGATGGAGAGGTCGCCCCTGGAAAGCAGGAGCGACCTGCGGAAATGCTCCTCCATCAATGGCCCCAGGATGAAGCCCAGCAACAAGGGGGCGGCCTCGGCACGCATGCGCCAGAACAGGCAACCCAGGACGGTAAAGCCCGCGGCGAAATAGATCGGCACCACATTGTTGTTGATGCTGAACAGGCCAACGCAGCAGACCACCAGGATGATCGGGAACAGCACCCAGTACTGGACCTGGATGAGCCGAACCCAGAGCGGAATGAGCGGCAGGTTGAGCACGACCAGCATGGCATTGCCGATCCACATCGATGCGATCAGCCCCCAGAACACCTCGGGGTTGGAAACCATGACGAAGGGGCCCGGCGCGATGTTGTGCACCATCAGTGCGCCAATCATCAGTGCCATCACGCCATTGCTGGGAATGCCCAGCGTCAGCATGGGAATGAACGATGTCTGCGCGCCCGCATTATTGGCCGCTTCGGGGCCAGCCAGGCCGGCGACGGCCCCCTGGCCGAACTCCTCGGGATGCCTCGACACACGTTTCTCGACTGCATAGGAGGCGAAGGACGAAATCATCGCGCCGCCGCCAGGCAGCAAGCCCAGCATCGATCCGATCGCCGTGCCTCGGATCACCGGGAAAACGGCCTGCCTGAATTCCTTTGCCGACATCATGAGGTTGCGAAGCGATGGCGAGGCCACGTCACGCGCCTGGTTGCTTCGGATATTGGCGACAATGTCGGTGAAGGCGAAAAGCCCCATGGCCACAGCGACGAATTCGATGCCTTCGGTCAGTGAGAACGATCCGAAGGTGAACCGATAGGTCCCGCTGTTCACGTCCGCCCCGACGAGGCCGAGGATCAGGCCGGTCAGCACCATCGCCACGCCCTTGATGAAGGAGCCGTGCGCGAGCAGGGTCGCTGCGGTCAGGCCCAGCACCATCATGGCGAAATATTCGACGGGGCCGAACAGGAATGCCACTTCCGCCAGGACCGGCGAGAAGGCGGCGATCAGCAGGGTGGCGACCGTTCCGGCGAAGAACGACCCCAGCGCGGCAATCGCCAGCGCCGCACCTGCGCGCCCCTTTCGCGCCATCTGATGGCCATCCAGGCAGGACACCACCGAGGAGGATTCACCAGGCAGGTTGACGAGGATGGCGGTTGTCGAACCACCATATTGCGCGCCGTAATAGATGCCCGCGATCATGATGAGGCCGGATACGGGCTCCAAAGCGTAGGTGAGCGGCAGGAGCATCGCGATTGTCGCCAGCGGCCCGAGGCCGGGCAACATGCCGATCGCGGTACCGACAAGGACGCCAATGAAGCAGAAGGTCAGGTTGTGCAGCGACAGCGCCGCCTGGAAACCGATATCCAGATTGGTCAGCAGATCCATGGGTCAAACAGCCAGCAGCGGCACCGAAATGCCGAGGAAATAAACGAAGACGACATAGCAGAAGGCAAGCAGGCCCAGACTCAACGCCACGGCGCGCTTCCAGGAAAAATGCTCGGACGCCCAAAGCGCGATGAAGACCTGCGCCACGATCGCCGCCGCCAGCCCGACCCTGACGAGGAGCACGGCGAAAGCCAGGATCGACAAGGAAATGAGAAGGGTCGGCACCAGCGGCAGCGAACGCGATTCCTCGCCCATGCCACTCAGGCCCGACAGCAGCATCACCAGGCCCAGGATCGCCAGGATCGTGCCCAGCATGAAGGGAAACATGCCCGGCCCCATCATGGCGATGGTACCCAGGGGGTATTGCAGGGACAGTGCCGCGGTGAGCACGCCGAATCCCGTGAAGAACAGGCCGGCCTCCAGATCCGCGCGGCCGCTCGATTTTGAGAACACTTGGATACCCCGGATTGCGGTTCAGATAGTGTCGCCCGGACCCCGGCCCGGGCGACAGGCCTTTACTCAGGCTGAAGCCCAAGAGTCCCGATAATCGACCGGCTGGTTGACATTTCACGGGACAGATAGGCCTTGGCCTCTTCAGCGGTGCTCGCAATGCCCTGAATGTTCTGGCCGGCCAGTCGATCCTTGACCTCCTGCTCGGAGAAGATCGCGGTCAGCCCCTCATTCAGAGTGTCGGTGATATTTTCCGGTGTGCCCGGAGGCGCGATGAGCGCCAGCCAGTTCTGATATTCGAAACCGGGCAGCGTGTCGGCGATCGGCGGTATCTGCTCCTCACCCAGCGGCACAGTCCCGCTCTGGGCGAAGAATTTCATCTTCCCGCTTTCCACGAAAGGGCGCACCGTCTCATATCCGGAGAAGACGACATCGACGAACCCGCCCGCCACGGCGTTCAGGCTTTCGCCGGCCCCCTTGAAGGGAATGTCACGAATGTCAATGCCGGCCCTCTCGTTCAGCAGGCCGAGAACGAGCTGAGCGCCCGCGCCCCGACCTGGCGTGCCTGCCGTGAGCACGCCGGGATTGGCCTTGGCGTAGTCGATCAGTTCCTGCATGGTGTTGAACGGCAGATCGCTTCGCACAGCCAGAACATAGGGATAGGTCGTCAGGATGGATACCGGCACCAATTCTTCGGTATCGAAAGGCAGGTTTGCGTAGAGATACGGGTTGTTGGCTATGGCGCCGGTCACCACCATGAGCGTCTGGCCATCAGGTGCCGCCTCGGCCAACAGCGTAGTGCCGATGACCGCGTTGCTACCAGGATGGTTTTCCTTGATGATCGGCTGCCCCAGAATCTGACCCAGCTTGTCGGAAAATACAGCGGCCGCCGCGTCCGTACCGCCGCCTGGTGCATATGGGATGATGAGCTTGATCGGCCCGGTGGGGTAATCCTGCGCCGCCGCCGTTGCGATGGATGCGCCCGAAAAAGCGATGAGTGTCGTTGCCAGCGCCAAGGCGCGGTGTAAGCCCTTCATGATGGTCCTCCCGTTGGATACATGCCGGATCCGCGATGCCGCGTCGATCCGCTGGCAGTTCGAAACGCTCCCTTTGTCCCTGCCTGCCGAGGATGGACTCTAGCGAAGCAGGACAACGTTGTCTATACTGTTTCGAGACGATCAAATCGTGCATGGTTCAAGCCGCCGCCCGGCCCGACGCGCGGGACTTGCGGCATACAGCAATGAAGTGGACGACCGTACAGGTGGCTGGAGACAAGAGAACGAAGAACCCGACCCTCAACGACGTGGCGCAAAGTGCCGGCGTGTCGCTGGCCACGGCAGCCCGCGTGCTCCGCAAATCGAACTATCCGGTAGACGAAACCCTCAAGAACAAGGTGGAAGCCGCGGCGAAATTGCTGGGCTACGTGCCCAATATGGTGGCCAGGCGCCTGCGGGGCGGCAAGCAGGGCGTGGTCGGGCTGATCATCGGGGACATGATGGACGCCCATTACGGCATTATCGCCGAGGCGGTGACCGAGCGCGCCGAAAGCGCGCACGGAAATTTCGCCATCGTCTGCAACATGCAGCGCGACCCCCTCCTCGAGATAAAATACCTGCACAGGCTGCTGGAATATCGCGTCGACGGCATCATTCTGGCCGGCGGCGGGTTCGACCAATGGACGCATCATCAGGCCCTGACCGAAGCCATTGAAGAACTCAAACGCACCGGAACCGCCGTTGCGTCACTGATGCCGAGGGGACTCGAAGTCCCCATATTCTCTGCGGATAATGAGGCAATCGGCATGACGGTCGCCAAATTCATCGTCGAAAACGGACATTCCAAGATCGGCATCCTGCTTGGGCCGGCCCGCAACGAAATGACCAAGCTGCGCATGCAGGCCCTGACGAGCCACCTTTCCGGATGCGCGGTCGACTACGCGATCGCCAACATCGATTCGACGGCAGAGGCGGGCGCGATCGGCGCCGCGGAAATGCTGGCGCGCAACCCCGATTTCAGCGCCTTGATCTGCGGATCTGACGCCATCGCCTTCGGCGCGGTAAACCATCTCCGCGCCGAGGGAATCGACATTCCCGGACGCATATCGGTGATGGGCCTGGGCAATACCCGCCTGGCAACGCTGAGCTCGCCCCGACTGACCACCGTCGAGATGAATTTCGCCCAGGCGGGTAACGCGGCGCTGGATTTCATCATGTCGGAGGACGCTGCGTCGGGGCAATCGCCCGGCGAGATCATCCCACATTCCCTGGTCATCGGCGACTCTTTCGCCCGCATCGAGACGCCGGCCGGACCCGGTTCGGAGAGGGCCGAAACGCCGCGCGCCACCGACTGAGAGCCGGGCGCCCCTTGACACCCGACGCGCCGCATCATAAACGCCAGACAACGTTGTCTACGATCTTCAGAGCCAACATGACCCACGCACGATCCGCCGGCCCCGCACTGCCATCACCCAAAGCCATTGCGGTGGTGGGAGCATCCGACATTGCCGGGGGCAACTACTACGGCGCCCGCATCCTCGCCAACCTGGTGGAGGGCGGAACGAGCGCCCGGGTCTTCCCGGTAAACCCCCGGCTTGTAGGGACGCAGTTATACGATCGACCGGTCTTCGGGTCTCTCGGCGCCCTTCCCGAGGTGCCCGATCTCGTCTTCATCGTCACGCCGGCCAAATTCGTCCTTGATACGCTGGAAGAAGCAGCGACGCTCGGCGTCGCCAGTTGCGTGGTCGTCTCGGCGGAGGCTGGCAATGACGAGGAGCGCCGCGCATTCCGCGATCGGATCGCCCAGCTTGCCAAGTCATCGGGCATGCGGATCATCGGGCCCAATTCGATGGGGCTGATGAATGGGCAGTTGAGCCTCAATGGAAGTTTCGCCTCCGGCACGGCCAGCGGCAAGGTACCCGCCGGCACCATGGCCTGCCTGTCGCAAAGCGGGGCCACCTTGTCGGCCATGCTGCAGTGGTTCGGCGAATCGTCCGTCGGCTTTTCCTGGCTGATCAGCACGGGCGACGAGAGTGCCACCCGGACCGAAGACCTGCTTCAGGCGATGGCGGACGATCCGGACGTGCAGTCCATCATGCTGTTCCTGGAAGGCGTTGCCGATGGCATCGCCTTCAGAAAAGCAGCCCTGAACGCGCGGCTTGCCGGCAAGCCGGTCATCCTGCTTCAGGTCGGGAAGTCCGCCAAGGGCCGGGAGGCTGTCGCCTCCCATACCGGGCGCGTTGCGGGGACACGCGAGGTCTTCACCGGCGTCGCGCGCGAAACCGGCATCATCGAGACGGAAAGTTTCGTGGAATTCTTCGGCACGGCCAAGGCGCTGTCGCAACACCCGCACAGGCGCGATGGCCTTGGGCGTGGCCGGCGGGCAGCCATGCTGACCGTTTCGGGCGGCGCCGCATCTTTGGGCGCCGACCAGATCTATGCGATCGGCTGGGAGCTGCCGGAATTCTCGCCGGTCGGCCTCGAGGCGCTTGAGGCCGCGACCGGGCAGCATGGGCTGCGCAACCCGGCCGATATCGGCGGCGTCTGGCGCGATCCGGAGAAAATCTCCCGCGCCATGTCCGCCCTGGCACAGGAAGCCGATATCGACACACTCTTCATCTCCCTGGGCGCGGGGGGCGTGTTCGGCGAGGCCGTGGGGCAGGCAATCGTGGCAGCGGCTGCCGACATCACGCAGGACGTCTTCGTCGCCTGGGTCGGCATGTCGGACAGCGTTTCCCGCATTCTCGATCAAGGCGGCATTCCGGCATTCGCCGACCTGCCGTTGGCGGTAAGGGCGGCCGAGGCGTGCGCACAGTTCAGCATGGACCAGGAGCGGGTGCAGGAGGCGACAGACCTGAGCGCCGCATTGTCCCGCCCCCTGGGCGATATCGCCATGAACCGCAGCGACGCGACCGGCCTGTGGACCGTCACCGAAACGCTGGAAGAGCTGAGACAGGCCGGCCTGCCCTGCGCGGATTTCGCGGTCGTCGCGGGTCTCGACGCCGAACAGGTTGCCGCGCAGGCCGCCGAAATCGGTTTTCCGATCGTGCTCAAGCTCAGCTCGTCCGACCTGAATCACAAATCGGACGATGGCGGCGTCGCCGTGGGGCTGCGGGATGCGGCGGCGGTTGCCGATGCGGTTGCCAAATTCACGGACATCGCCAATCGCAAGCGGCTCCGCAACGTCTCGGTCCTGATCCAGCGCATGGAGCGCGGGGCAGAAATCCTGGTCGGCATCAAGCGGGATGCCTCGTTCGGCCCCGTGCTGGTGGTCGGGCTGGGCGGCACCCTGGCGGAACTCCATGGCGAGGTCGCCGCGACGGCATTGCCGACGACACCAGCCGTGCTGAATGCGCTGCTGGAGCGGAACGATCGATTGAAGCTGATTCTTGCCGGCTACCGCGGTCAACCGGCGGCGGACCGCGATTCCCTGGTGTCGTTCCTGACGAAATTTTCGGAATGGGCGCTCAACCAGGGCCCCAGGCTGCAGGAGGTCGACCTGAACCCGGTCATGATATCGGGCGGTCGCATCTCCATCGTCGATGCCCGCGCCATCTGGAACTGAAGCGCTCAAAACAAGGAGGGACACTGTGCTCGGTGGAAGCCATACGGCCTCGATAACGGGGGTCGGCAACACGAAATACAGCAAGAAGGCGGATCGATCGGCGGGCCTGCTCGCGATCGACGCCGTGGTGAGCGCGGCGAAGGATGCGGGCATCGACCCGCAAGAGATCGACGGCCTGATCCCCTATCCGGGGCATATCGGCGACGACGTCCTGCAGGCCGAGCTCGATCTCAAGCCACGGTTCAGGACCACTGTGGACATGGGCGGGTGCAGCGCCGTTTCGGCGCTGCGGATCGCTTCGCACGCCGTGGCGAGCGGGGCGGCCAGACACGTATTGCTCTTCCGGGGCCTCAAGGGGAGTTCCGGGTTGCGGAAGGCGGATCGCCCTTCATTTCTGCCGGGACAGCCGTTCAGGCGTCATCTTGAGCATGTGCATGGGTTGAACACGCCCGCCCAGCGCTACGCCCTGCTCTGCCAGCGCTACAAGCACGAGTATGGCCTCGACCGCCGCACGCTTGGCGAGATCGCGCTGGCCGCCCGCGCTCACGCCAACCTCAATCCGGATGCCCAGATGTATGGGCGGGACCTGACCATGGATGAGTACCTGGCCGGGCGCCTTATCTCGGACCCCTATACCCTGTTCGATTGTTGCCTCGAGACAGACGGCGCGAGCGCGGTCATCGTCTCGAAGCGCAACGAGGCGCGCGATATCCGCATCCTGTCGGTGGCCGAGGCGCAGGGCGTATCGCCCGACGACATCTCCAACCGGGAGCCCTTCCTCGATATCGGCCTCACCCAGGCCGCCAGCGATGTCTGGAATGAATTGGGGGTTGGCCCCGATGATATCGACGCGGCCATGATCTACGATTGTTTCACATTCGAAGTGCTGCATCAGCTTGAGGAAGCCGGCTTCGCCGGCCATGGCCAGGGCGCTGCCCTGATCGCCGATGGTGGCATTCGCCTGGGCGGCAAGCTGCCCGTCAATACCCATGGCGGCATGCTTTCGGAGGGCCATCAGGCCGGGCTTAACCACGTGATCGAAGCCGTGCGTCAGCTCCGCAGCGAATGCGGGCCGCGGCAAGTGGCGGATGCCAGGCTGATTGCCGTTTCGGGATGGGGGCAATTGGGCGACGGCAGTTTCGCCGTTCTTGGAGGGCAAAATGTTTGAACCGGAACTGATCCCGCTGCCGGACCTGTCGGACCCCAACTTCGTTCCCTTCTGGGAAGGCACCAGAGAGCACCAGCTCAGAATCCAGCAATGCGAAGACTGCGGCACGCACCGCTGGCCGCCGCGGACCACCTGTCGTCACTGCCGGTCGACCGCGGTGACATGGGTGCAGGTCGAGCCCAAAGGCCACGTCTATTCCTATACGATTGTCGGGCGTCCGACGACCAAGGGCTATGCCAACACGCCCTATGCTGTCGCCATCGTGGCGCTCGATACGCCGTCCAATGTCCGGATCATCGGTTCGGTTACCGGCATCGAGCCATCGCAACTGGTAATCGGCATGGCGCTGGAAGGCAGGTTCGTGCCGATCGGTCCGAACGGGGAAATAACGCTGATGCAGTGGGCGCCGGCAGGCACGCCGGCCTAGGCTACGGGAGAGGTATCAGATGGACGGACTGGTCTACAGCAAGGTCGAGGATCGCGGGCATATCCGGATCGTGACCATCAACCGGCCGGAGGTCGTCAACGCGCTCAACCGCGAGGCCAGCCACGAGCTGGAGGCGGTGTGGAACGACTTCGCCGCCAATGACGATCTGTGGGTGGGCATCATCACCGGCGCGGGCGACCGGGCATTTTCCGCTGGCAACGATCTCAAGGCCCAGGCCGCCGGCAAGCGCGGACCGCGGCCCCATACCGGGTTCGGCGGCCTGGCGATGCGTTTCGATCTGAACAAGCCCATCATCGCCGCCGTCAACGGGTTGGCGCTGGGGGGCGGGTTCGAACTGGCGCTGGCCTGCGACCTCATCATCGCCTCCGAAAACGCCTATTTCGGCCTGCCCGAAGGCAAGGTCGGAATGATCGCCTCGGGTGGCGGGGTGCAGCGGCTGCCGCGCATCATTCCGCAGAAAGAGGCGCTGGGCATCATTCTGACGGGCCGCCGCGTCACCGCCGAAGAGGGACGGCGGCTGGGCTTCGTCAACGAGGTCGTGCCTGTATCCAAGGCGCTCGACGCTGCCTTGGCCTGGGCCGACCTGATCCTCGAGCAGGCGCCGATTGCCGTTCGCGCCGCCAAGGAGGCCGTCTATGCCTCGATGGACAAGCCCACCCTGGAGGAGGCGATCAGGGCAAGCTATCCCATCCACTCGACCCTGCCCGACACCGAAGACTTCCTGGAAGGGCCCCGCGCCTTCGCGGAAAAACGCAAGCCGATCTGGAAGAACCGCTGATAGGCGCGGCCGGCACGGCCTCACCCCGTCCACCGCGCGGCTCCTCCCCCTTGACGGGGAGGTTGGGAGGGGGTGGCGGTTGGCCCGGATATCGGGGCTAAACATCCACCACCCTTGATCCCTCCCCGCAAGGGGGAGGGAGACGATTGAAGCATTCCGTCGCGCCGGTTTGATCGCCTACCGGCCTTCGGCCTTGTCGCGCACGCGGTTGTGGATTTCTTCGGCTTCCGGGCTCATTTCGTTGGCGAAGTCGCTCATTTCGAAGACCGGGCGGATTTCGATCTCGCTTTTGCCCATCATCGGGTTGGGGCAGCGTTTGACCCAGGCGACGGCTTCGTCCATGTCGCGCACCTCCCAGATCCAATAGCCCGAGACCAGTTCCTTGGTTTCGGCGAAGGGTCCGTCCACCACCATGCGGCTGGCGCCATCGAAGGCGACGCGCTTGGCCGCCGATGACGGCTTGAGGCCATCGCCGCCCAGCATGATGCCGGCATCGACCAGTTCCTCATTGTATTTGCCCATCTGCTCCAGCAGTTCGGTCGACGGCATGATGCTCGCCTCGCTGTTCGCCGTGGCCTTTACGAAAACGATCACGCGCATGGTCTGCTCCTGTGTTGGCGGCCCGAATCGGGCCCTGTAATACCGCGACGAACGAGGCCGGCCGATTTCGACACGAAAACTGCCCCACTCCCGCCACGGCCGCAAATCACCTATATGGTCAACGAACGCCGCGAGTGATCCAAGCCTTGACCGAACAATTTCTCATCGAGCGCCCGACTTTCGACCCGGCGACGGGGAAGGCCAGCTTTGGCTATCGCCTGGCGGGCCTGCATTTCGTCGAAACCCTCGGCCTGCCGGCCGGCGCGGATGCTGCCGCCGCCGCGAGTCCTGCCTTTGCCAAGCTGCTGGACCTGACGGCGGTCGTGCTGGGCGTGAGCTATTTCAAGCTGCGGGCGCCGTTCGAGATCGTCGCACCGGCCATTCCGCTGACCGATGCCGAGCGCGCCTTTGCCATCGACGTCTACGAAAACGGGCTGGGCGAATTCTATGCCCGCAACAACCTGATGCGGTTCGGCAAGCTGTCCATCACGGCTGCCGAGGATGCGGGCGAGGCCATACCTCCCCCGACGCTGCCCAACCGCACGCTGCTGCCCATTGGCGGCGGCAAGGATTCGCTGGTCAGCGTCGATCTGCTGGCCCATGCCGGAGTGGACTGCACCCCCTTCGCGGTCAATCCCAAGGGGCCGATCCTGACCTCGGTCGACAAGATCGGCACGCCGCCGGTCTATGTCACCCGTACGCTCGACGCCGAGATGATCCGGCTGGGCAAGGAGCCGGGCTTCTACAATGGCCATGTGCCGTCCACGGCGATCAATTCGATGATCGCGGCGCTCTGCGCCCTGCTCTATGGCTATAACCAGATCGTGCTCAGCAATGAGCGGTCAGCCAGCGAGGGCAATGTTACCTTCGACGGGCGCGAGACCAATCACCAATATTCCAAGTCGCTGGGCTTCGAGCTGCTGATCGCCTCGATCCTCGGCGACGCCACTGGCGGCGCGTTGAAATATTTCTCGCTGCTGCGGCCCTATTCGGAGGCGCGGATCGCCTCGCTATTCACACACGACAGCAAGTTCGACCGCGTATTTTCGAGCTGCAACCGTAACTTCCGCCTGACGGGGAATGACGGACCGCTATGGTGTGGGGAATGCCCCAAGTGCCACTTCGTCTTCCTGATCTTCGCGCCCTTCATGGCCAAGGATCGGCTACTGTCCATCTTCGGCAAGAACCTGCTCGACACCGCGGCCAACGAAGGCTCATTCCGTGAACTGGCAGGACTGGCCGGCCAGAAGCCGTGGGAATGCGTCGGGGAAATCCTTGAGGCCGCGGCCTGCCTCTATACGCTGACCCGCCACGCCGACTGGCACGAGGATGCGGTGGTGCGGGCGGTGAAGGCCGACCTGCTGGCGCAATATGGCGAGCCCAAGCTGCAACTGGCCATGGCCGAATGCCTGACCGACAGCCACGACCACCATATTCCCCCGGCCCTCGCCGCCAAGGTGGCCGCCTATGCGGTTTGAGGAGCCGGTTTTGCTTTATGGCGCCGGCCGCGAGGCGATCTCGACCCGCGCCTTCCTCAAGGCGCGCCAGCCCGAGCTGAAAGTCTTTGTCACCGTCGACAGCGGCGCCGCCGATATTGCCGAAACCGAAATCATCGCCCCGGCCGACCTGTCCGAAGCGATCCGCGCGCATCGCTTTGGACTGATCGTCAAGAGCCCCGGCGTGTCGCGCTACAAGGACATCTTCGGCATTGCCCGCGATGCCGGCATTCCGGTGACCTCCAATATCAACCTGTGGGGCGCCGTCTATCGCACCGGGCGCACCGTCATCGCCATCACCGGCACCAAGGGCAAATCGACCACCGCGACGCTGGTCCACCTGATGCTATCGAGATCGGGCATCGATGCCGGGCTCGCCGGCAATGTGGGCCTGGCCCCGCTGGAAATCGCCGACCGCCACCAGGTGGTGATCTTCGAACTCTCCAGCTACCAGACATCGGACATGAACTTCCTGCCCGATATCGCAGCAGTGACCAACCTCTATCCCGAACATGTCGACTGGCATGGCACGGTGGAGCGATACTACCAGGACAAGCTGCATCTGATCGATCGCGACGGCGGCTTTCCGGTGGCCCTGGGCACCGCGGCCAAAGGCAGTGGCCTGGTGACGCAGGCGGTGCGCGACCATCGCAGGCTGATCCGCGACCTGACGCGGGACGAAGCCGGCGCCGTCGACAAGGCGGTGGCGACGTCACGACTCAAGGGCGCGCACAATCTCGACAATGCCCACCTCGCGGCCCAGATCGCGCTGGCGGCGGGTGGCACGCTTGAGGGCGTGGTGCGCGGCATTGCCGGTTTCGTGCCCCTGCCCCACCGGCTGGAAGAGCATCGCGTCGGCGGCATGCTCTTCGTCAACGATTCGATCTCGACCACGCCCGAAGCCACCAAGGCGGCCCTGGCTGCCTATGCCGGCCAGCGGCTGGCGCTGATCGGCGGGGGCCATGAGCGCCAGCAGGACTATGCCGAGCTGGCGGGCCTGCTGGCGGGCTATGGTGTGACCACGCTCGCCTGCCTGCCGGTGACCGGGGCGCGGCTGGCTTCGGCCACCCGCAGCGCCGCGCCGCAACTGACTATCGTCGAGGCACCGGACCTCGAAACGGCCATGCAGGCACTATACGGACATCGCGATGCCTTTGATGCGGTGATCCTGTCGCCCGGCGCGCCGAGCTACAACCAGTTCAAGAATTTCGAGGAACGCGGCCGCCGCTTCGTCGAGCTGGCCAGGGCCATCTTTGCTTCGGAGGGCGCATGAACGGCGCCGCCTACCTGGCCATCGCCATTGTCGGCGAGGTGATCGCCACCTCGTTCCTGCGCGCCTCGGCGGGGTTCACCCAGCTGGTGCCCTCAGTCGTGGTGGTGGTGGGCTATTGCGTCACCTTCTACTTCTTCTCGCTGGCCCTGCAGACCATTCCGGTGGGCATCGGCTACGCCATCTGGTCGGGCGTCGGCATCATCCTGGTCTCGGTCATCGCCTATTTCGCCTATGGCCAGACGCTGGACCTGCCGGCACTGATCGGCATCGGCCTGATCCTGGCCGGCGTGCTGGTGATCAACCTGTTCTCGCAGTCACCAGCGCATTAGGGTTTCCGCTAGAATGAGCGGATCAGTGCGGTTGGCGGCACGCCGGCCTGCACCAGGGCGTCGCGGATGGAATCCATCAGCCCGTCGTCGCTGATCCGTTCGCGCAGCCGGGGCAGCACGCCCTTGGCGCGAAATGCGGCTGCGTCGAGCACCTGTGGCAGGTAGCGGTTGACGACGCCGCTCTCACCCGAGCGCTGCGCCGCCATGATCGCCAGGATCGGCCCCAGTTCACGATCGGCCTGGGCATAGAGTTCGGCATAGTCGATGGCCTTGGCGAAATCGCCATCGCGCAAGGCCAGCAAAGCCGGCACGCCTTCGTACCAGGCCGGCGGATTGGGCGAGCCCCTCGCCGCGTCGAGCGCCATGGCCTCGGCCTCGTTCAGACTGCCGCCGAACGCCAATAGCCGCGCATAGGCGGCCAGCGCGTCGACGCTGGCCGGATTGAGTTGCACCGACGAGCTGAAATCGGCACGGGCCAGCGCCGGCTGGCCCTCCGCCTCATGCAGGCGCCCCTGCTGTTCCCAGACGAAACCGCTGATCGGATCGAGCCCGATGGCCCGTTCGAGATTGGCGGAGGCCAGGCGGAACCGGCCGGCAGGCGCATCGCCGCCGCCTTCCGCACCGCCCTGTTCGGCCAGCAGGCTTGCCGTGGCGGCCAGCGCCGCGGCGCTGTCCCTGTCGGCCTCGGGCAGCGCCCGATAACAGGCATCGGCCCGCGCCGCCTCGCTGGCGCTGCCGGTTTCGCGATAAAGATCGAACAAGACCCGGCAGAGATAGAGATTGATCTGTCCGTCAAGCGGCGCCGTCGAAGCCAGGAATTGCCGCGCCGCGACATGCAGCGGGCCACGCGGACTGCCCAGCACCAGGCTCAACGATTTCGACACCCTGTCGAGCACATCGGGCCCCATCGCCTCGCTGGTCGGCACGGCAATGGTATGGCTCCAGACCACGGCACCGGAGACGCTGTTGGTCAGGATAACGCTATATTGCACAGCCGGGCCATCGGGCCGGACGATGCCGGTCAGCACGAAATCGCTGGTCGGCAGGCCGGCCACCGCGACATTGGCTTCCCCACCGCCGCCATAGCGCACGCCGATGCTGCCGAACTGCTCGAGATCGGTGACCAGTTCGATGGCAAGGCCCGCCACCTGAGGCGTCATGGCCGTGGCCAGGTTCTGGAACTCGACAATGGTGATGGTGGGCCGCTGCAAGGCACCGGTCTGGCTGAGTCCATTGGGCCGCCAGGCGGTCATCGCATAGGCCGCCATGGCCAGCCCCAGGGCAATCGTCGCCAGGATGAACCAGGACGCGCCAAAGCTCCAGGCGCCCGGCCGTGCCGGCTCTCCCCCCGGCGCATCCGGCCCGGCCTCGACCTGTCCGGGCTCGGGTGCCGCGGCAAATTCGGGAACGTAACGGCCGACGGGCAGGTGAATCTGCATCACCTCGCCCATGCCCGGCCCGCGATAATAATCATCCAGCAGGGCGCGTAACCTGCGGGCCTGCACCCGTACGATGGGATCGGCCTGAGGATCGAAATCGGCCGTACGACCAAACACATCCACGGCGATGGAATAGGCCTTGATGGACTGTTCGCTCCCCTCCAGCGTCCGCTGCACGATATAGCCGAGGAAGCGGCCGAGCTGGGGAGAGCGCGCGATTTCCGGCCACGCGAGCAGCCGCTCGAGCGCAGTCAGGATCGCCTCACGCTGCGGCGCAGGATCGGTCAACCGCACCTCCCAAACCGGATCGATTGTGACGATTTACATGTAAAACACAAGGGCGTGTTACATCGACTTTACCTGACTTTGCCTATGCCGAAGGCAGCGATTGGATCATACGCCGGTTGTCGACGTTCAATACGCGACACTTTTTCGGCTCGGTTAGGCCCCGACCGAAGCTCTTGACCACCTAGTTTCGAACAGTAAACGCCCGCCGCCCGTCGCGGTGTGCAGGCGAGTGTTTCCTTTTTTGGCTTGTTCCGTCCCCAGCCGGAACAACGGGGTGCGCATTTGAACGATTATGTGGAAAACATGCCATTCGTGGCGCTTGTCGACGACGACCAGCACTCGGCGCACCTGCTGACGCGCATGCTGCTCGCCCATGGCTCGCCCGATATCCAGTGGTATGGCGGCGCTGCCGACGGAAGGCTGATGCTGGCCAATGTGCTGGCCAACCCGACCGCCAACTGGCCCGGCCTGCTGATCGTGGATCTAAAGGCCCATAGCGGGGCCAATCTCGAATTCGTAGCGTCCATCCAGTCGCTGGCCCGCCAGAAAGGCGTGCCGGTAGTGGTGATGACCCAGCCGCTGGACCGCGCGGGCCGCGATGCCCTGCACGAGGCCGGCGCCTCCGCCGTGTTTTTCCGCCATGCCGAACTCGACGCCTACCGGCGCGAAGCGGCGGGCATCGTCAGTTTCTGGGCGCGTAGTCAGCGCCTCGATGCGGTTGGCATGTAGCTCCTGCGTCCACAGGTTGCATGCCTCGGCCGGGAGGGGCGCTGCATGACGGTTTGCGGACCGATCCTGCATTCCCAAGCGTCCCTCCGGCCACTCCATCCCTCCCCGGCCCGCTTGCACCGCGGCTGAGGAGGGCGTCCGCCCTACTCCAAGGGGGCGGCGCATGGGCGCGGTCGCGACACCTCCCGGTCGCGTCCGCACGGGGGGAGAAGCAGATCGGCAGCGCGCTCGTCCCTCAGCGCCGATACCGAAGACTTCTGCTTCTCCCCGCGGCCCACCGCGATATGCCCTATTCCACCTCTTTGTCGTCTTCGCCCCGGATGACGTTGTGCGCCAGCGCCCGCAGGGCGGCCAGGACGACCACCGCCAGCAGTGCCGCGCCGAACGCGATGAGATAGTAGCCAAGCGATGTGGCGACGCCGACAGCCCCGGCCAGCCACATGCCGGCGCCGGTGGTTATCCCCTGCACATTGCCACCGCTCTTGAAGATTGCCCCGGCACCAAGAAAGGCGATGCCCGCCGTCACTGCCTCGACGGCGCGGATCGGATCGGCCTTGGCACCGTCGGGGCCGATCGTGTGAAATATCTCGAAGGCGAGAATGGTGAACAGGGCCGCCGCCACCGAAACCAGGATATGGGTGCGCAACCCGGCCTCGGCCGTGCTCCATTCGCGCTCGAAGCCGATCATGGCGCCGAGCACGGCGGCGATGAGCAGCCGGATGGCGATGATGTGCTGGGGCAGATAAGTCTGGACGAAGCCGAATTCGTTGCCGACATCCATGCGGGAAGTGTCCGGGCTGGTGACGCTGGATCACAACCCGGAGCGTGCCGCATGGTTCCGTGGCGCGCGGACGCTAGCCTGCCACCGCGTCAAGGTGGCGGTGGCGCAGATAGAAATAGAGCGGCATGGCCAGCACCAGCCCGACAAACGAGGCAGCCGGCAATACCACCCACCAGTGCGGCACGCCATGCCGGCGCGCGTCCAGAAAGGACCACACCCAGAAAATGCCGATCGACATCAGCAGATCGGCCGCAAACCCGCCGGCAGCGCCATTCACAAACAACGCCCGCACGAATGCCGGAATATCGGGGCCATGCACGGCGAAGAACGACCCGAAGAATGCCCAGGCGACAACGGCGCCGGCAATGGCGACGAACAGATAGGCTCGCTTCACGACCGCCTCCAGAACTCCCTGCCCCCAGCAGATGGGCGATTCTCGGCCGACGCGCTAGACAGTCTTGAGCCAACCGCCATCGACGAAATAGGTGCTGCCGGTGGAATAGCTCGCTCTGTCCGAGCACATGAAGACGAAGAAATTCGCCAGTTCCTCGGGGGTGGCGAAGCGCTTCATGCCGCCGGCCTCGTCGGCCACGCCCTGCAGATGGGCCTGCCAGCCGTCTTCGCCGGCAATCTGTTTGGCCGTCTTGATCCAGTCGGGCGTCAGCACCAGCCCGGGATTGATGGTGTTGACGCGGATATTGTCTCCCACGACCTCGTTGGCCAGCGTCTTGGAAAACATCATCAGCGCCGCCTTGGTGGTATTGTAGATCGGCTCGTACCACAGCGGCTGCACCGCGCAGATCGAGGCATTGTGCAGCACGACGCCACCACCGCGCTGCCTCATGCCCGGCACCAGCCCGCGCGCCAGGCGCACCGCGGCCATCACATGCAGATCCCAGTAATATTGCCACTTGGCGTCGTCGGCTTCGGCAATGGTCTCGTTGGAGCCGGTGCCGGCATTGTTGATGAGGATATCGGCGCCGCCAAAGGCCTTGGCCACGCCCGAGATAACAGCATCGCAGCCATCCGCCGTGGCCACATCGGCCGCGACGGCAGTGGTGATGATGCCGTGCTTTTCGGCCAGGCGCGCCGCTTCGTCATCGCCGCGCTGCCTGTTGCGACCGACCAGCACGAGATTGGCGCCCTCGGCCGCCAACCCCTCGGCCACCGCCAGCCCGATACCCACCGTGCCGCCGGTGATGACGGCGACCTTGTCGCGCAGATTCAAGTCCATGTCGTTTCTCCGTGCCACGCCCTCGTGGTTCGAGGCTCGCGAAGGGCTCGCACCTCACCATGAGGGCTACTGGAATATCGCGCCAGGAGTAGCCCTCATGGTGAGGTGCGCTTCTTCAGCGCCTCGAACCACGAGGGCGTGGCACCCCTACCCCCCAACCCTGATCTGCAGCTTCACATCGCTCGGCCGCGCCTCCACCGCGCGCTCGAAGGCCTTCTTGGAATCCGCGAAGGCGAACGTTTCCGAGATCAGCGGCCTCAGGTCCACCTTGCCCGAGGCGATCAGCGCGATGGCGCGGTCATACTGGTGGGCATAGCGGAACACACTCTCGATCCGCAGTTCCTTGATCGAGGCCCCGGCAATGTCCAGCGTCGTCGGTTCGACCGGCAGGCCGACGATGACGATGGCACCGCCCGGCCGCGGCAGGTCGGTAATCGTCTTCCAGGCCTGTGGCGAACCGGAACATTCGAACACCAGGTCGACGCCCCAGCCCTCGGTGAGGCGGCCGACTTCCTCGACGATGTTCTTTTCGCGAATATTGACCGGGATAATCCCCTGGTATTGCGCGGCGATGTCGAGCTTGGGCTGCGCCAGGTCGGCCACGATGACCCGCGCGCAGCCGCCGGCCAGCGCGGCAAGCGCGACCATGGTGCCGATGGGGCCGGCGCCCAGCACCAGCGCCGTATCGCCGGGCGTGATCCTGGCCTTGGCCGCCGCCTGCATGCCGACTGCGAAGGGCTCCACCATCGCGCCTTCGGCAAAGCTCACATTGTCGGGCAGCTTGAACGTGTAGTTGGCCGGATGCACCACGTCGGGCGTCAGAACGCCATGGACCGGCGGCGTGGCCCAGAAGCTGACGGCCGGATCGACATTGTACATGCCCAGCCGGCTGGCCCGCGAATTCGGGTCGGGAATGCCCGGCTCCATGCAGACGCGGTCGCCCACCTTGAGATGGGCCACCCCGGCGCCGACCTCGCTCACCGTACCGGCTGCCTCGTGCCCCAGGACCATGGGCGCCTCGACCACGAAGGGCCCGATCCGGCCATGAGTGTAGTAATGAACGTCCGAACCGCACACGCCCACGGTATGAATGGCGATCCTGACCATGCCCGGCCCCACATCGAGCGGCAGGTCGATATCCCGCAGGGCCAGCTCATGCTGGCGTTCAAGAACGAGGGCGCGGACTTTGGTCATGGCGATTCCATGGGCTGAAAGCAGATGCCGGGCTGGCACCTAGACAGGCTAGCGCACCGCGCCACGGCAATCCACGGCCCACTTGGTAACCAGTCCGCAATTTCACCTACGGTATGGTCGGCCTCCGTTAAGCTCAAACCGGTCGTCTGATGCAGCCCAAGACCTCGACACTCGAACGCTGGCAATTCTCCGCCGCCGTTCTGCTGCCTGTCGTTCTGGCGCTGGTCATCACGGCCGCGGCGGTGCTGGGCTTTATCTTCTGGTCCACGGCCAATATCGACGAACGCGCGCTCGAGCGGCAAAGCGCCATGTTCGAGCAGGTCATCGAGGCGCGCCGCATCCGGCTGGAGCACGAACTGGCCAGCGTCGCCATACGCGACGACACCGTGGTCAACACCAGGCTGATGTTCAACGTCAACTGGGTCCACCGCAACCTGGGCAGGTGGATGCACGAATTCTTCGGCCACGACCGGGTCGTGGTGCTCGATGCCCTCGCCCAGCCGCTCTATATGATGGAAGACGGCGTTTCGGTGGAGCCGCAGGCCTATCGCCGCATTTCGAGCCCGGTGCAGCAATTGGTCAATCGCGTGCGCGCGGCGGTGCCGGCCTCGATCGTCCCCGGCGGCCCGCCCAGGCCGGTTTCGGTTTCCGACTTCGCCGTGGTCGAGGGCGTGCCCGCCATTGTCAGCGTCATGACCATCGTCTCCGATACCGGCGCGGTGGTGCAGCCCGCCGGCACCGAGCCGCTGATCGCCGCGGTGCAATTCCTCAATGACCGTACGGCCAGCCAGTTCAACAACGAATATATGTTCGAGGACGGCCATTTCGGCCTCGCCCGTAGCGTCGGACCCGAACGGGCAACCCATCCCATTCTCAATGCCGCCGGCCGCTTCATCGCCTTCTTCGACTGGGAGCGCGATCGCCCCGGCCTGATGATGCTGCGCCAGACCGGCCCGGCTCTGGCCGCGGCCTTCGCGGTGGCCGCCATCCTGGTCTTCCTGCTGCTGCGCCAACTGCGCCGCTCCTCGGCCGCGCTCGAAGCGGGCCGCCGCCATGCCGAACATCAGGCCGCGCACGATCGGCTGACCGGACTGCCCAACCGCATGAGTTTTGACGTCCACCTCGCAAGGGTGCTGACCGACCGCCAGGACACCGGCCTGCAATTGTCGCTGCTGATGCTCGATCTCGACCGCTTCAAGCAGGTCAATGATACACTCGGCCACCAGGCGGGCGACGAGCTGATCTGTGCCGTCGGCCAGCGCATCCGCGCCGTTGTCGGACCCGGTGTGATGATCGCCCGCCTCGGCGGTGACGAATTCGCCATTCTCGCCGTGTCGCGCGATGGGTGCCAGGACGTGGCCACCATGGCCACCGCAATCATCGACGCCATCGGCCGCTCTTTTGACCTCAACCACTTCAAGGCTCATGTCGGCGTCAGCATCGGCATCGTCAACGCCTCGGGCGGCAATGCCGAGCCACGCGAACTGGTGCGCAAGGCCGATATCGCGCTCTACGAGGCCAAGGCCGGCGGCCGTAACCGCGCCGTGGTCTACGAAGAGCATATGAACGAGCTGCTGCAGCTCCAGCATACCATCGAGGGCGAACTGCGCGAGGCGCTGCTGCGCGACGACCAGCTTTCGGTGGCTTTCCAGCCGCTGATCGACCAGGCCAGCCGCAAGGTCATCGGCGCTGAGGCGCTGGCGCGCTGGCACCACCCCAAATATGGCCAAATCTCGCCGGCCCGCTTCATTCCGGTCGCCGAGAATACCGGCCTGATCGAAGCCCTGGGCGAGTTCGTGCTCCGCCGCGCCTGCGAATTGGGGGCCGGAGCGCCGGGCCGCACCATCGCCGTCAATATCTCGCCCACCCAGTTGCGCAATCCGCGCTTTTCGGTGCAGGTCTTCGACATCCTGCACCAGACCGGCATGCGCCCGGTGGACCTGGAGCTCGAGATCACCGAATCCATCCTGCTCGACGACGAGCATGTCTCGGCGCAGAACCTGCGCACGTTCCGCGCCGCGGGCATTCATATCGCGCTCGACGATTTCGGCACCGGCTATTCCTCGCTGAGCTACCTCAAGCGCTATCCGGTGGACCGCATCAAGATCGACCGCTCCTTCGTCAGCCAGTTGAGCGAAGGCCATGTCTCGGTCGCCATCACCCAGGCCATCGTCACCCTGGCCCATGCCATGGAAATCGAGGTAACGGCCGAGGGCGTCGAGACCGAGGCGCAGGCCGTCATCCTGGGGCGGCTGGGCTGCAACACCCTGCAGGGCTTCCTGTTTTCGGGCGGCGTGGCCGGCGAGCGCATCACCGCCATCTTCACCGACAAGGCCAACAGTCCCGAACGCCGCCGCCGCACCAAGGCGGCGTGACAAGGCTTCGAGCGCTGGCGTCAGCCAATGGGCACTTCCAGCCGGGTCGGCACAGACCGGGTCACCTGAGTTCACGCCACTGCCGCCAGCACCACGCCCAATCGCTTCTCGCGAGCCAGCAAACCCGTGCGGCCCTTGCCGGCGGCTTCCCACATCTGCTTGAGCTTGCCCGCGTCGAACAGCTTGAACAGGCATGGCGCGATATAGGACTTGCGGCAGATCACCGGCGTATTGCGCAACACGTCGGACACCTGCCTGGCCACCTGCGCCATCTGGCGGCGGCGCGCCGTCTCCGAACTGCCGGCCTCCATCTGCGCCAATGCCTCCCCGGCCATGGCGCTGGCATGCAGGGTGCGGAAGTCCTTGGCGGCAATATCGGTGCCCGCCAGTTCGTGCAGCCAGGCGTTGATCGCCCCGGTCTTGATCGGGCGAACCTTGCCCATGTCGTCGCGCCAGACCAGCAGGCGCTTGCCCTTCAACGCCTTGATGCGGCTGACGGCATCGGCAAGCCTGGCGTCGGTGAGGCAGTATTCGGCGCGCTTGCCGCCCTTGGCATCGAAGGCCATGCAGACCTCGTCGCCAATGACCCGCACATCGCGCGCATAGAGCGTGCCGGCGCCACGGGTGCCGCTGCTTTCGAGATATTTCTCCCGCCCCACCCGCATGGCGGTCTTGTCGATCAGCGCGACGGCAATGGCCAAAGCCAGCTCGCGGCTGCCGGCTTCGGCGTCCAGCGCCTCGGCGATTTTCCGCCGCAGGCGCGGCAGCACCGCCGTCAGTGACGCCAGCCGGCGCTGCTTCTTGCCGTCGCGCCGCAATTCCCAGTCCGGATGGTAGATATATTGGTCGCGCCCCGCCTCATCGACACCAAGCGCCTGGATATGGGCCCTGGGGCTGGGGGCGATGCGCACGTCGCGCCAGGCGGGCGGAATACCCAGCGCCTTGATCCGCGCGCGCGTTGCCGGATCGCCGACCAGCTTGCCCGCCTCATCACGGTAGCAGAAGCCCTTGCCGCGCCGCTGGCGGACAAGTGTCAGCTCATCGCGGCCTACCCTGACCAGCCGCATCAGGCGGGGTTGGACTGGGTGAGCGTATAGACGAGGTAGATGACAGCAAACAGCACCACGATGCCGATCATCGATAGCACCAGCACCCGCATGTTCATCTTGCGCGGACTGGCTTGGCGCACCTCTGTCGCATTCTTGTGCGGGTCATAGGTTTCCATGACGCTCTCCTGTGGTTGTCAGAGGGCAACGGCGAGCATCGTCCGTGGTTCCGCCCTTGACGGCGCCATCGCCGGAGCCGACCTTCGGCCATGACTGAGACCAAGGACCACTTCATGACCGACGCCGCCACCCTCACAAGCATGATCATGGCCGGACAGGGGAAAACGCCGGCCGATCTGGTGATCCGCAATGTCCAACTGCTCGACGTCATCACCGGCGCCGTAACCAGGACCGACATCGCCATTGTCGGCGACCGGATCGTGGGCACCCATGCCGGCTACGAGGGCAAAACCGTCATCGACGGCACGGGACGCTTCGCGGTGCCCGGCTTCATCGACACGCATCTGCATATCGAATCCTCGCTGGTCACTCCGTTTGAATTCGATCGCTGCGTGCTGCCGCATGGCGTCACCACGGTCATCTGCGACCCCCATGAAATCGCCAATGTGCTGGGCGCCGAGGGCATCCGTTATTTCCTCAACTGCGCCGAACGGACAGTGATGGATATAAGGGTAAACCTGTCGTCCTGCGTGCCAGCCACCGGCTTCGAAACGTCCGGCGCGGCGCTGGAAATCGCCGATCTCGAACCGTTCCGTGCCCATGGCAAGGTCATCGGCCTGGCCGAAATGATGAACTTTCCCGGCGTGCTCAATGCCGATCCCGGCATCATCGCCAAGCTGGCCGCCTTCCAGGGCGGGCATATCGACGGCCATGCGCCACTCTTGCTGGGCACCGCGCTCAACGGCTATCTCGCCGCCGCCATCCGCACCGACCACGAGGCTACCAGCGCCGCCGAAGCGCGGGAAAAACTGGCCAAGGGCATGGCCATCCTGATCCGGGAAGGCTCGGTTTCCAAGGACCTCAAGGCCCTGGCCGAGGTGCTCGACGAGAATACGTCCTCCTTCGTCGCCCTCTGTACCGATGACCGCAACCCGCTCGACATCGCCGAGGAAGGGCATCTGGATAGCTCCATCCGCCGCCTGATCGCCATGGGTCGGCCGCTGCACCATGTCTATCGCGCCGCCAGCCATTCGGCCGCCCGCATTTTCGGGCTGAACGACCGCGGCCTCGTCGCCCCCGGCTGGCGCGCCGATATCGTCCTGCTCAACAGCCTGGACGATTGCCGCGTCAGCGACGTGGTGACCGGGGGCCGGCTGGTCGGCCCCGACCTGTTCGCAGCGCGAGAGCCGGTCGAAACCGTGGGCCTTGGCTCGATGAAGGCCAAGCCGGTCTCGCCGGCCGATTTCATTGCGCAACCCAGGCCCGGCCGCAACAGCACGCCGGTCATCGGGGTAAAGCCGGGCCTGATCCTGACCTTCCGCGACGAGGCCACCCTGGCGGTGACGGAAAGCGGATTGCAGCCCGACCTCGATGCCGACGTGCTCAAGGTCACGGTCATCGAGCGGCATGGCAAGAACGGCAATATCGGCCGCGGCTTCGTGCGCGGCTTCGGGCTGAAGCGTGGTGCCATCGCCTCGTCGGTGGGCCATGACAGCCACAACATCACTGTCATCGGCGCCACCGACGCGGATATGGCCGTGGCGGTGAACCGGCTGATCGAGTTGCGCGGCGGCTTCGTGGTGGCCGATGGCGGCAGGGTGACGGCCGAGCTGGCGCTGCCCATTGCCGGACTGATGAGCCCCAAGCCATTCGAAGCCGTGACGCATGACCTGCAGGCTTTGCGGCAGGCAGCCTACGCGCTTGACTGCGTTTTGCCTGAACCTTTCCTGCAACTTGCCTTCCTGGCGCTTCCGGTTATCCCACATCTCAAGATGACCGATCGCGGCCTGTTCGACGTCGACAAATTCGGCTTCGTGGAGTGAGCCTCTCCTCGCTTTACCTGGCCTGGGTCGAAGACCTGCCGCCGCGCCTCAACGGCGTGACGCGGACACGCGGCATCGCGCTGACCATGCCCGATGGCGTGACGCTCAAGACGGACCATTACGCCCCTGACACCGCCGGCTCCCACCCGACCATATTGATGCGCCTGCCCTATGGACGGCGCGGTTTCGCGCCCATCGCTGAAGCCTATGCCGAACGCGGCTTTCACGTCGTTATCCAGGCCTGCCGGGGCACCGAGAAGTCGGGGGGCGAATTCGACCCCTTCACCAATGAACGCAGCGATGGCCTCGCCACGCTCGAATGGATCAAGGCCCAGCCCTGGTTCGACGGACGGATCGGGCTGACCGGCCCGAGCTATCTGGGCTATGCGCAATGGGCCATCAGCGATGCCCTGCCCGCTGTCGCCGCCATGGCAACCAAGGTGACGACCACCAATTTCCGCCCGGTCGTGTTCCCATCAGGCGCCTTTCACCTCAATCTCTGGCTGTCATGGGTGCAGGTGATCGAGGGGCTGCGCGACCGCCCGCTGGCCACCGCCGCCCGCATGTTTTCCGGCGATATCGAGCGCCGCACCGACCGCGCCGCCGCCATCCTGCCGCTGGTCGAGGCCGACAAGGAGGCGGTGGGGCACAAGGTGCCGTTCTGGCGCTACTGGTTCGAGCATGCCATCGGCAATGACGCCTTCTGGGCCGCGCTCGACCACAGCCACCGCCTGAGCGAAACCACGCCACCCGTGCATTTCATTTCCGGCTGGTACGATTTCATGCTCGATCCCCTGCTGGCCGATTACCAGCTCCTGATCGAACTGGGCCACCAGCCCTATCTGACCGTGGGCACCTGGTTCCATGTCGCCGAGGAATTGCAGCGCGACAACCTGCGCGAAACCCTGCTCTGGATGCGCGCCAAGCTGCTGGGCGACGAAACCGGCCTGCGCCGCCGCCCGGTGCGTATCCACATTTCCGGCCTCGAGGAATGGCACGAATTCGACCGCTATCCCCCCGGCCCGCCCAACCCGGTGACCTGGCATATCGGCCCCGGCTCGACGCTGACGGCGCGACCTGGCGCGGGCAGCGACAGCTACCACTACGATCCCGCCGATCCGACGCCCAATCTGGGCGGGGCCATTTTCGCTTTCACCGGCGCCGGCGCGGTCGACAATGCGCCGCTCGAAGCGCGGGACGATGTGCTGGTCTATACCGGGGCGGTGCTCACCAGCCCGATCACCATTATCGGCCAGTGCCGCATTGCGCTGCATGCCCGCGCCAGCCTGCGGCACAGCGATTTCTTCGTGCGGCTCAACGATGTCGATCCGGATGGGCGGTCGGTCAATATCTGCGACGGGCTGGTGCGCGTGACGCCGGAAACGCCAACGGAGCCGGATGGGAGTTGGCGGCTGGCCTTTCCGCTCCACGCCACGGCCCACAGCTTCCGGGCGGGTCACCGGCTGCGCCTGATGATCGCCTCGGGGGCGCATCCGCGCTATGCGCGAAACCTGGGAACGGATGAACCGGTGGGGACGGCGACGCAGATGGTGGCTAATGACGTGGAGGTGTTCCACGAGGGGACGGGGGTGATTGTGCCGGGCTATAGTTTGTAGCGCCGCCCATCCCCCCAACACCGGCGCCTCCCGCGGACTTGATCCGCGGGTCACTCTCAACACGGTAAAAGCGACGAGAGACCCCCGGATCAAGTCCGGGGGGAGGCGATTGTGGGTGGGGGAGATTGTGAGCCTGAAGCCGCCCCTACAGCCCGTCCCGCGCCTTCACCTTGCGCCGTGCGGCATGCAGCAGTGGCTCGGTATACCCGCTCGGCTGGTCGGCCCCATGCAAGGCCAAATCCAGCGCAGCCTGGAAGGCGACCGACTGGAAATTCTCCGCCATGGGCCGATAGAGCGGATCACCCACATTCTGTTCGTCGACCACAGAGGCCATGCGCTCGAAGGTGGAGGTCACCTCGTCGCGGCTCACCAGCCCGTGGCGCAGCCAGTTGGCTACGGCCTGCGAGGAAATGCGGCAGGTGGCGCGGTCTTCCATCAGGCCGACATTGTTGATGTCGGGCACTTTCGAACAGCCCACGCCCTGCTGCACCCAGCGCACCACATAGCCCAGAATGCCCTGGGCGTTGTTTTCCAGCTCGCGGGTGATCTCCTCGCGGCTCAGCGAGAACGGCGGCTGCACCGGCATGGAGAACAGGTCGCTGAGCGGCGGCACGGCCTGGTTGTGGCGGCGCTTCTGCGCCTCGAACACATCGACCTGGTGATAGTGTAGCGCGTGTAAAGTCGCGGCGGTCGGCGACGGCACCCAGGCGGTATTGGCCCCAGCCTGGGGATGGGCAGCCTTGCTTTCCATCATCGCCGCCATGTCGTCCGGCCGCGCCCACATGCCCTTGCCGATCTGCGCCTTGCCGGAGAGGCCGCAGGCCAGCCCGATCAGCACGTTGCGATCCTCGTAGGAAGCGATCCATTTCTCGGACTTGATCTCGTCCTTGCGCAGCACCGCGCCGGCTTCCATCGAGGTGTGGATTTCGTCGCCCGTGCGGTCGAGGAAGCCGGTATTGATGAAGAATAGCCGCGCCCGCGCCTCATAGATGGCGGCCTTGAGATTGGCCGAGGTGCGGCGCTCCTCATCCATGATGCCGATCTTGATCGTGTTGGGCTTGAGGCCCAGCATCTGCTCCACCGAGCCGAAGATGGCGCAGGCAAAGGCCACTTCCTCGGGTCCGTGCATCTTGGGCTTGACGATATAGATGGCGCCGGCGGTGCTGTTGACCTTGTCCTGCATGGCGCAGAGCACGGTCACCGCCGCGTCCATCAGGCCCTCGCCGATCGGCCTGCCGTCGAACAGCACCGCATCGGTGGTCATCAGGTGGCCGACATTGCGCACCAGCAGCAGCGAGCGGCCCTTGAGCACCAGCGGGACGCCATTGACGTCCTTATAGGTCCGGTCGGCTTTGAGCTTGCGGGTGACGCTGCGGCCACCCTTTTCGAACGTGTCTTCCAGCGTGCCGTTCATCAGGCCGAGCCAGTTGCGATAGACGCCGACCTTGTCCTCGCCATCGACCGCAGCGACGGAATCCTCGCAATCCTGGATGGTCGTCAGCGCGGCTTCGACGATGATATCGGCCAGTCCGGCCCGATGCGTGCCGCCGATGACGCTGCCCGGCTCGATGACCAGGATGACATGGATGCCATGGTGCCGCAGCACCAGCTCGCCACTGGCCTCGGTGCCGCCATAGCCGACAAAAGCCGACGGGTCCTTCAGGCCGGTGCGGCCTTCGGCGGTGTCTACTTCGAGATGGCGCGTCTCACCGTCCTTGACCACATGGTAGCCGGTGACGTCGCGATGGCTGCCCGATGCCAGCGGGAAGGCCTCGTCGAGGAAGGCTGCGGCTTTGTCGACCACGGCGGCGCCGCGCGCCGCGTTATAGCCCTTGCCGGGCGCCAGGTCGCCGTCGCGGCTGATGATGTCGGTGCCATAGAAGGCATCGTAGAGACTGCCCCAGCGCGCATTGGCGGCATTGAGCGCGTAACGCGCATTCGACACCGGCACCACGAGCTGCGGCCCGCACAGCGTGGTGATTTCGGGGTCGAGCCCTGACGTTTCGATGGTGAAATCATCCGGCTCGGGCACCAGATAGCCGATATCGCGCAGGAAGAATTCATAGCCCTGCGGGTTGCTGGCGACGGGGCCATACTTGTGGTGCCACTCATCGATCTGCGCCTGCAGCTCGTCGCGCCTGGCCAGCAGCCGCGCATTGGTCGGCGCATGTTCGGCCACCAAGGCGGCAAAGCCGCTCCAGAACTGGTCCTCCGTCACGGCCAGCCCCGGCAGCGCTTCCTTCTCGACGAAATCGACCAGCAGCGGGTGGACTGAAAGGCCGGATTTCGTCTGGTAGGTGGTCATATCTGAACCTTCTTCTCTTCACCTCTCCCCTTGGGGGAGAGGTCGACCCTATTGGGTCGGGTGAGGGGGCCTTCCCCACGCACCGCACCCAGCAAAGGCCCCCTTACCCGGCGCTACGCGCCGACCTCTCCCCCAAGGGAGAGGTAAGAAAGCCCGCGGCAACCTAGGACAAGGCCCCCGCAGTCACAAGCCGCCTAAAGTCGACTTTGCCTTGGCCCCGGCGATGTAGACTTCCGCTATGGCGCGGTCGTCGCCCAGAGTCTGCAGGAGAAACAGCTCCTCGGCCAGCGTCTCGACCGTCGCCATGCGCAGGGCCATGGCCGGCGTCGCCGCCGCGTTCAGCACCACCAGGTCCGCCGCATTGCCCGGCGCGATGGCGCCGATGGTGCCCTCCAGCGACAGCGCCCGGGCATTGCCCAGGGTCATCATGTAGAACGAATTGAACGGGGGCAGCCGCTGGCCGCGCAGCTGCAGCACCTTGTAGCCCTCGGCCATGGTTTCGAGCATGCCATAGCTGGTGCCGCCGCCGATGTCGGTCGCCACCCCGATCCGCACGCCGCATTTGCTCAGCCGCTCGCGGTCGAACAGGCCCGAGCCGAGGAACAGGTTGGAGGTAGGGCAGAACACCGCCACCGACCCGGTTTCGGCCAGCACCATGGTCTCGCGGTGGTTGAGATGGATGGAGTGGCCGAGCAGGGTCTTGGGGCCGAGCAGGCCATAGTCCTCATAGATGCCGGTATAATCGGGCGAGTCCGGATAAAGCTCCATCGAATAGGTAATCTCGGCGTCGTTCTCGCTGAGATGGGTCTGCACATAGCAATCGGGATGCTCGGCCACCAGCGCGCGGGAGGCTTCCAGTTGCACCGGGCTGGAGGTGATGGCGAAGCGCGGCGAGATGGCGTAGAGCCCCCTGCCCCGGCCATGCCAGCGCTCGATCAGCATTTTCGTGTCGTCATAGCCCGATTGCGCGGTGTCGCACAAAGCCTCGGGGGCGTTGCGGTCCATCATCACCTTGCCGCCGATCATCAGCATGTTGCGCGTTTCAGCCTCGCCGAAAAACGCATCGACGCTGCGCGGATGGCTTGAGCAATAGGCGACGGCGGTGGTTGTGCCGTTGCGGATCAGCTCATCGTAGAATGCCGCCGAAATCGCTCCGGCATGGCCCTGCTGGCCAAATTTCTGCTCCTCGATGAAGGTGTAGGTATTGAGCCATTCGAGCAGCGAGCCGGCATAGGAGGCGATGATCTGGCTCTGCACATAGTGCAGATGCGTATCGATGAAACCGGGCAGGATGAGATGCGGGCGATGGTCGATCACCTCGGCCATATCGTCGGGCGCGAACTCTCCCACGGCAACGATCTTGCCGTCCGCGATGGTGATGGCGCCATCCTCGATATAGCGGTAGCTCGCAGCGTCATCGATACCCTGCGGTTCGCTGACGAAAGTCAGCACCCGCCCACGCAATACGGTCCTCGTCATTGCCCCGAACCCTCGCGGAACCACGCGACGATGAGCGCCCGCTCCTCGTCGGTCATGTCGCTGACATTGCCCGGCGGCATGGCATGGGCATAGCCGGCCTGCATGGCAATGTCCTTGGCGTGATTGGCGATGGCTACGTCATTGTCGAGGATCACGTTCTTGGGCGGCTCATAAATGCTCGGCCAGGCCGGTTCGGCCGTGTGGCACATGGCGCAGCGGGTCTGCACTGTCAGGCTTGCGGCGGCGAAATGGCTTGCTGCCAGAAAGGGTTCGGCCGCCCGAGACGCCACCGCCTCTCCCGCCGAACCGGCGATCTTGGGCCCGGTGGAGAGCCAGGCGATAATGATAAAGAGGATCACGGCCACCGCCCACGTCCAGTGCGGATTGCCCTTCCGCGCATGGCGGGTGTTGAAATAGTGCCGGATCACCACGCCGACGAGGAAGATCAGGCTGGCGATAATCCAGTTCCACTGCGTGGCGAAGGCCAGCGGATAGTGGGACGACAACATGAAGAAAATGACGGGCAGCGTCAGGTAGTTGTTATGCAGGCTCCGCTGCTTGGCGATCCTGCCATATTTGGCATCGGGCACCTTGCCGGCCTTGAGGTCGGCGACCACGATCTTCTGGTTGGGGATGATGATCATGGCCACATTGGCCGCCATGATGGTGGCGGTGAAGGCGCCCATATGCAGCATGGCGGCGCGGCCGGTGAAGAGCTGGGTATAGCCCCAGCTCATCGCCACGAGGATGGCGAACAGCACCAGCATCAGGCCCGTGGTGGAATTGCCGATGGGTGATTTGCACAGGCTGTCATAAAGCACCCAGCCGAGCACGATGGAGGCCAGCGACAGGGCGATGGCCTGCCAGGCCGGCACGTCGAGCACATTGCGGTCGATGAGGTAGATGTCAGCCCCGACATAATAGATCAGCGCCATCAGCATGACGCCGGAAAGCCAGGTCCAGTAACTTTCCCATTTGAACCAGGTCAGGTGCTCGGGCAAAAATTCCGGCGCCACCAGGTATTTCTGGATGTGATAGAACCCCCCGCCATGCACTTGCCATTCCTCGCCATGCGCCAGCGGCGGCAGGCTGGGCGTCTTGCGCAGGCCCAGGTCGAGCGCGATGAAATAGAAGGACGAGCCGATCCAGGCGATGGCCGTGATGACATGCAGCCAGCGTACGGCAAACATAAGCCATTCATAAGCAATCGCATAATCGGGCATCTCGTTTCCTTCCCCCGCGCTCGCGGTTCCATCTCCCCCTCGTCCCTTGTGGGAGAGGGGGGTAATTTCCTCGTTCAGAGGAAATTACCGGGTGAGGGGTACTGCGCCCGCCCGTGCTTCAATGCCGGCGGATCGCGCGGCGCCCCCTCATCCGCCCTTCGGGCACCTTCTCCCACCAGGGGAGAAGGGCGAAGGAGCCGAGAAAAAGGGGCGAGCGAAGCCCGCCCCTCGACAGTCTGGTCCAGCCGCTTACGCCGGCTGTTCGACGCCTTCGACATACCAGTCCATGCTGAGCAGTTCGGCATCGGTCATGGTCGTGCCGGCCGGGACGCGCTCGACGCCGGTATTGTCGTTGATCGGGCCGGTGAAGATGTGGACCGAGCCATCGATCTGGCCGGTCCGCATCGCCTCGGCGGCGGCAACCACGTCAGCCGGAACCTTGGCGCCATAGGGGCCCATCTGCACCACGTCTTCCTTGAGGCCTTCCCAGGTGTTGCCCGGAACCCAGGTGCCGGCCAGCACGGCTTCCGCCGATGCCAGGTAATGCGGGCCCCAATGGTCGATGATGGCGGTGAGCTGGGTCTCGGGAGCGAAGGCGCTCATGTCGGCACCCTGGCCGAAGCCGCCGACAATGCCGCGCTCGGCGGCGACCTGCAAAGCGGCCGGGCCGTCGGTATGCTGGGCGATGACGTCGATGCCCTGGTCGATCATGGCGCGGGCCGCGTCGGCTTCCTTGGCCGGGTCGTTCCAGGTCGAGATATAGACCGGCTTGATGGTGGCGTCGGGATTGACCTTGCGGGCGGCCAGCACGAAGGCATTGATGCCCATCACCACTTCGGGGATCGGGAAGGAGCCGATATAGCCATATTTTCCGGTCTCGGACATGTGGCCGGCAATGGTGCCGCACACGGCGCGACCTTCATAGAAGCGGGCATTGTAGAGGCCGATATTGGGGCCGCTCATATAGCCGGTGGCATGCTCGAAGGCGACATCGGGGAATTGCGGGGCGACCTTGACCACCGAGTCGCCGAAGCCGAAGCTGGTGGCGAAGATCAGGTTGCAGCCCTGCTGGGCCAGTTCGCGCAGCACGCGCTCGCAGTCCGGGCCTTCCGGCACATTCTCGACATAGATGGTCTCGACCTTGTCGCCGAGATGCTCCTCGACATAGAGGCGGCCCTGATTGTGGGCATAGTTATAGCCGTTGTCGTTGATCGTGCCGACATAGATGAAGCCGACCTTGACCTTTTCGAGCTGGGCGAAGGCGCTGGAGCCCAGCAGCGGCAGGGCCATTGCGGCACCACCGACTTTTACGAAGTTGCGACGCGAAAGTGTCATCTGTTTCTCCTGAGTGACGTTCGTTGACTTGAGACGATCATTTACTGCGCCGTCTCAATTGGTGGGCAAGAACGGCTTGCCGAGGCAGGCCGGAGCATTGGTGGTTGCGTCGCGGCGGAGCGAGATCAGCACCAGCACGACGATGGTTGCGAGATAGGGCAGAGCGGCCCAGAGCTCGGACGGGATAACGCTCAGCACGCCGCCGCCAGCCTTGGCATAGAGTTCCATGGTCATGACGAGGCCAAAGAGGTAGGCCCCTGCCAGCAGCCTGAGCGGCCGCCAGCTGGCAAACACCACCAGCGCCACCGCGATCCAGCCGCGCCCGGCCGTCATGCGCTCGGCCCATTGTGGCGTCAGGAGCAGCGGGAAACAGGCGCCGGCAATGCCGGCCATGGCGCCGCCGAACATGACGGCGAGATAGCGCACCCCGATCACCGAATAGCCGATGGAATGGGCCGACTGGTCATTCTCGCCCACCGCCCGCAGGATCAGCCCGGCGCGGGTGCTATGCAGGAAATATCGGACCGCCACCACCATGACGAAAGCGAAATAGACCGGGAAGGAATAACCGAAAATAACCCTGCCGATCGGGTGGTCGGCAAGCTGCTCAGGCAGCAGCGGCTGCATCAACGTCACCGGCCGGGCCGAATAGGACGAGCCGGCCAAGGCCGAAAAGCCGGTGCCGAAAATGGTCAGCGCCAGGCCGGTCGCCGTCTGGTTCGCCGAGAGCGACAGCGTGAGGAAGCCGAAGATCAGCGACGCGGCGGTGCCGGCGGCGGCGCCGGACAGCAGCGCCAGATAGGGATTGCCGGTGTGGAACTGCACGACGAAGCCGGCAATGGCGCCGATCAGCATCATGCCTTCGACGCCCAGGTTGAGCACCCCGGCGCGCTCCACCACCAGTTCCCCCAGGGCAGCGATCAGGATGGGGGTCGAGGCCCCCACCACGGTCACGATTATGGCAAGCGTCAGGTCCATCTACGCAGCCCCCTGCGATGGCTGCGGCACCACGCGCCGCACCCGGTACTTGATGAGAATATCCCCCGCCAGCAGGAAGAACAGCATCATCGCCTGGAAAATGCCGGTCGCCGCATTGGGCAGGCCAATCGTGGTCTGCGCCACCTCGCCACCGACGAAAGTGATGGCCAGCACCACGCCGGCCACGATGACGCCGAGCGGATTGAGCCGGCCAAGGAAGGCCACGATGATGGCGGTGAAGCCGTAATTGGTGGGGAAGCCCGGCACCATGCGCTGGAACGGTCCGGCCACTTCGAGCACGCCCGCCAGCCCGGCCAGCGCGCCGCTGACCAACAAAGCCAGCCAGATCGTCTTGTGCTCGGAAAAGCCGCCATAGCGCGCGGCATGCGGCGCCGCGCCGACCACGCGCATGCGATAGCCGAACACCGACCGGGTCATGATGAACCAGGCCACCAGCCCGACGACCACGGCGATGGGCACGCCCAGATGGACGATGGTGCCGGGAATGATGAAGGGCAGTCGCGCGGCTTCGGAAAACAGCCGCGTCTGCGGAAAGCCCATGCCCATCGGGTCCTTCCAGGGCGCGCGGATGAGATAGTAGATCAACTGCACCGAAGCATAGGTCAGCATCAGGCTGGTGAGGATTTCGTTGACGTTAAGCCGGGTGCGCAGCAGCGCCGGGATGGCGGCATAGGCCATGCCACCCAGCATGCCCGCCAGCACCATCAGCGGCAAAATCCACCAGCCGGTCATGCCATAGGTCAGCAGCGCAATGCCGGTGCCGGCCAGGCCGCCGATGACATATTGCCCCTCGGCGCCGATATTCCAGACATTGGCGCGATAGGCGATGGAGAGGCCCACCCCGATGATGATCAGCGGCGCCGCCTTGACCCCGAGATCCTGCCATTTGTAGGCGTTGGTCAGCGGCGTCAGGAAAATTTCCCGCACTGCGCCGACACCGTCATAACCGATCAGCGAAAAGATGATGGCGCCCACGATCATGGTGAGGGCCACGGCCGCGACCGGCGTCGCATAGAGCATGAATTGCGAGGGCTCGCGCCGTTTCTCAAGCCGGAATTGCATCCTGCGCCTCCGTTGCCCCATGCACCCCGCCCATCAGCAAGCCGATTTCCTCCACGCTCACCTCTTTTGTCGGCCGCGCCGGCGACAGGCGGCCCATATTGATGACCGCCAGCGTGTCGCACAGCGCCCTGAGCTCATCGAGATCCTGGCTGATGACCACGATGGCCGAGCCCGCCGCCGCCAGGTCGACCAAAGCCTGGTGGATCGCCGCGGCCGCCCCGGCATCGACGCCCCAGGTCGGCTGGCTCACCACCAGCACGCTGGGCTTTTGCAGGATTTCGCGGCCCATGATGTATTTCTGCAGGTTGCCGCCTGACAGCGAGCCGGCCGTCGAAGCCGGCCCCAGCGCCTTGACGGCGAAATCGGCAATGACCTTGCCGGTATAGGTCCGCGCGGCGCCCGAATTGATCAGGCCCATCACCACCATGCCGAGCCGGTCACGCGCCGTCAGCACGGAATTGTCGCTGAGCGAAAAATCGCCGACCGCCGCATGCCCGTTGCGTTCCTCGGGCACCGCGCAGAGGCCGCGCTTGCGCCGCCCGGTCGTATCGAGCAGGCCCAGGCCATGGCCATCGATGGCAATGGCGTCCTTGTCGCTGCGGATTTCGCCGGAAAGCGCATCGAGCAGGGCATTCTGCCCATTGCCTGCCACCCCGGCCACGCCGAAGATTTCACCGGCCCGCACGGTGAAGCTCACATCGTCCACCGGCACGTCGAAATGGCCGGCCTTCTGCGTCGACAGATGCGACACCGCCAGCTTGTTCTGGCCGAAACTGCGCCCCTCGAGACGCACGATATCCTTGAGGCCAGCGCCAATCATCTTCTCGGCCATCGAGCGGCTGGTTTCCTGCTTCGGGTCGCAGGTATCGACCAGCTTGCCGCCGCGCAGGATCGTCGCTGAATCGCACAAAGCTTTGATTTCATAGAGCTTGTGCGAAATGTAGAGGATCGAGCAGCCCTCGGCCGCCAGCTTGCGCAGCACGTCGAACAATTGCTCGACCTCCTGCGGGGTCAGCACCGAAGTCGGCTCATCCATGATCAGCAGCTTGGGATCGACCAGCAGCGCCCGCACGATCTCGATGCGCTGGCGCTCCCCCACCGACAGGGTCGCCACGGTTCTGTGCGGATCGAGCAGCAACCCATATTGTGTCATGACATCGCGGATACGCGCTTCGAGTTCGCGCGAGGGAATTTTCGCATCCATGCCCAACGCGATGTTCTCGAGCACCGTCAGCGCCTCGAACAGCGAGAAATGCTGGAACACCATGCCGATGCCCAGCTTGCGGGCGGCCTTGGGATTGGGCACGACCACGGGAGCGCCGTCCCAGCGGATTTCACCGGCATCGGGCTGCATGATGCCATAGATCATCTTGACCAGGGTGGACTTGCCGGCCCCGTTCTCACCCAGCAAAGCATGGATTTCGCCCGGCTTGACCGCAAAGGTGACGTTGTCATTGGCGAGCACGCCGGGGAAGCGTTTGGTGATACCGGTCAATTCAAGCCGATACGGCATACTAGCGTCCAATCACCACCCCCAATGATGCAGGGGTGCGCGCCCGCGCAATTTCAGCTTCCCGTTGCCCAATGTGGACCATAATTTCGGCCGCCGCCAGTGCTGCGATGACCTCAGGCCGCTTATCCCCAAGCCCCTGCCGGCCAATGGGCAGCACCAGCCGCTCCAACGCATGGTCGTCGCCGCCTTCGCTTTTGAACCAACTGGCAAACCTGGCGCGCTTGGTGCGGGAGCCGACCATGCCGATATAAGGCGCATCTGTCCGGCCCAGCGCTTCCTGCGCGATGAGGAAATCCAGCGCATGGTCATGCGTCAGGATCACATATGAACTGCCCTGCGGCGCCGAGCGCACCACGGCTTCGGGCATGGCCACGGCGTGTGCGGCAATACCCTCGGGCAACAGGTCGAGTTCGTCGCGCCGTGTGTCGATGACCTGCAGGCGCACCGGCAATAGCGCCAGCATCTGCGCCAGCGCCCGCCCCACATGGCCAGCGCCAAAGACATAGACATGCGGCAGGGCGGCTTGCTCTGCCGCCACTCGTGCCGCCAGCCGCTCGCGGCTCGCCGCATCGGCATAGCGCAGCGACACCACAACCCGCCCGCCGCAGCATTGGCCGATCTCCGGCCCCAGCGGCACATCCATCGCGTCCTCGGCCCGGCCACTGGCGATGAGCCGGCGGGCATGCTCGATGACCATATATTCGAGCGCACCGCCGCCGATGGTGCCGAATGTCGCTTTAGCGCCGACGAGCATGAACGTGCCCTGCGCGCGCGGCGAGGAGCCCCGGACGGAAGTGAGTTCGCAGACGATGGCGTCGGGATTGGCGGCGAGGAAGGCGGTGAGGGCGGCGGAGCGGGTCATGGGCAAGCACCCGGCACCAGGCTGGTCCGACACCCCCACCCTCGATCCTTCCCCTCAAGGGGGAGGGAGGCGAAGGAACCGATATTGCAAGGAGAGTGGAGCCAATCCCCCTCCCCTTTGAGGGGAGGGGTTAGGGGTGGGGGTGTCGAAGCCTGGGCAGCGACCATCCTCACCCCCGCGCCTCCCGTTTCATCCGTTCCACGCCCATCAGCACCCGTTCCGGCGTTACCGGCGTATCGAGCCTTGGCGCGATGGCGTAATCCGCGACCGAAGCCACCGCCATGCTCAGCGCCTCGACCACGCTCATGGCCAGCATCAGCGGCGGCTCGCCCACCGCCTTGGAGCGGCCGATGGTCGGCTCCTTGTTGACCGACCACTCGGCGATCCTGACGTTGAAGACCGGCGGCACGTCGCTTGCCAGCGGGATTTTGTAGGTGGACGGCGCCTTGGTGCGCAACTGCCCCTTGTCGTCCCACACCAGTTCCTCTGAGGTCAGCCACCCCATGCCCTGGATGAACCCGCCCTCGATCTGGCCGATATCCACCGCCGGATTGAGCGACCTCCCCACATCGTGGAGGATGTCCACTCGATCGACGACATATTCGCCGGTGAGCGTATCGATCGTCACCTCGCTGACCGAGGCGCCATAGGCGAAATAGTAGAACGGGTGGCCGCGCCCCGTGGCCCGGTCCCAATGGATTTTGGGCGTCTCATAGAACCCGGCGGCCGAAAGCTGCACGCGGTTGAGATAGGCCGAGGCGACCAATTCGGCGAAGGGCACGAATTTCGGCCCCGCCTGAATGCCGCCCTGCACCCACTCCACCTCGGCTTCGCTGACCTGATGCAGCCTGGCCGCATGGCGCACCAGCCGCGCCTTGATCTGCCGCGCCGCATCCCAGGCCGCCATGCCGTTGAGGTCGGAACCGGACGAGGCGGCCGTGGCCGAGGTGTTGGGCACCTTGCCGGTACTCGTCGCCATGATCTTGACCACGTCCAGCCCGACGCCGAAGGCATCGGCCAGCACCTGCGCTACCTTGATATGCAGCCCCTGCCCCATCTCGGTGCCGCCATGGCTGAGATGGATGGAGCCATCCTTGTAGACATGTACCAGCGCCCCCGCCTGATTGTACCAGGTGGCGGTGAAGGAGATGCCGAACTTGACCGGCGTCAGCGCGATGCCTTTTTTGAGGATGGCGCTGCCCGCATTGTATTTGAGAATCGCCGCCCGCCGCGCCTGGTAGTCGGCACTGGCTTCAAGCTCATCCACCACACGGTGGACGATATTGTCCTCCACCACCTGATGGTAAGGCGTCACATTGTCGGTGTCGGTGCCGTAGAAATTGGCCTTCCTGACATCGAGCGGATCCTTGCCCAGGGCATAGGCGATATCCTCTACCCAGCGCTCCGCCGCCATCATGCCCTGCGGTCCGCCGAAACCCCGGAACGCGGTGTTGGAGACCGTATTGGTGTAAAGTGGTTCGCTGCGCACGCGCACTGCGGGATACCAGTAGGCGTTGTCGGCATGGAACAGGGCTCGGTCGGTCACCGGGCCGCTGAGGTCCGACGAGAAGCCGGCGCGGGCGCCATAGACCGCATCCACCGCTGCGATCTTGCCGCTGTCGTCATAGCCGACATCGTAGTCGACCACGAAATCGTGGCGCTTGCCGGTGGCCGTCATGTCGTCGTCGCGGTCGGGGCGAATCTTGCAGGCGCGGTTCCACTTCTTGGCGGCCAAGGCTGCCACCGCGGCGAACAGGTTGCCCTGCGTTTCCTTGCCGCCGAAGCCGCCGCCCATGCGCCGCACATTGACCGTCACGGCGTGATGCCGGATGCCCAGCACGGCCGCGACCATCAACTGCACTTCGCTCGGATGCTGCGTCGAAGCGTAGACGGTCACGTCCTCATCCTCGCCCGGCACCGCCATGGCGATCTGGCCTTCGAGATAGAAATGGTCCTGCCCGCCAATGGCAATGCTGCCCTTGACCCGATTTTTCGCGCCGGCCAGCCCCGCCGCCACGTCGCCGCGTTCGAGCTTGAGCGGTTCGGTCACCAGCGTCCCGCCGGCTGCCTGCGCCGCGCGCACATCGAGCGCATGCGGCAGGTCACGATACTCGACCTTGGCCAAGTGCGCCGCCCGCCGCGCCTGGTCGCGCGTTTCGGCGACCACCGCGAACAGCGGCTGCCCCCAGAACTGCACCTTGCCCTCGGCAAAGACCGGCTCGTCATGCTTGTGGCTGGGCGACACGTCATTCTCGCCGGGAATGTCCTCGGCGGTGAGAATGCCGAGCACGCCGGGTGCCGCCTTCGCCGCTGCAAGGTCAACCGAAACGATCTCGGCATGGGCCCGGCTCGACAGCGCCAGATAGGCGTGAACCGTGCCTTCAGGCTCGATCATGTCGTCTATATATTCGGCCGTGCCGCTGACATGCTTGGGGCCACTGTCATGCCGGGTCGCGGTATGGAGGGAGGCGATGGCGATCGGCGCTTCGTGCTTGTTCATGCGCGCACCCCAATCACGGAGCCACCCCGCGCCCCTTGTGGGAGAGGGCGATTTTCCGCGTTCAGCGGAAAACCGGGTGAGGGGTGCTGCCTCATCAATATCTGCAGAAGGTTTGTAGCCCCCTCATCCGCCCTTCGGGCCCCTTCTCCCACGAGGGGAGAAGGGAAACTCAGCGTACGGCCCGCCATCATGCCACCTCCCGCCGGAGCCGTTGCCCCTGCCCGGTGGTTTCGAGGAAGAACCGCTTGAGCAGGTTCTGCGCGGTCAACAGGCGATAGTCGGCGCTGGCCCGCATGTCGGAAATCGGCTGGTAATCCGTGGCGAAGAGCGGCATCACCGCCTCGATGGTCTCCAGCGTCCAGGGCTTGCCCACCAGCGCATCCTCGACGGCCCGGGCCCGCTTGGGCGTTGCGGCCATGCCGCCAAAGGCAACGCGCGCCATGCCGACCACGCCAACATCGTTGACGAATACCCGGAACGCGCCGCACAGCGCCGAAATGTCTTCGTCCTTGCGCTTGGAAATCTTGTAGACCGCGAATTTCTCATCGGCCGACAAATGAGGAATGGTGACGCTTTCGACGAACTCGCCGGGCTGGCGGTCCTGCTTGCCATAAGCCAGGAAATAGTCTTCCAGCTTGATCTGGCGGCGATGGCTGCCCTTGCGCAGATGCAGCTTGGCGCCCAGCACGATAAGGGGCGGCGGCGTATCCCCGATGGGCGAGCCATTGGCGATATTGCCCCCAATCGTGCCCATATTGCGCACCTGTTCGCCGGCAATGCGGCTCCACAGCTCGGCCATGGCGGGAAAAACCGTGGTGATGACCGGCAGCGCCTCCGAATAGCTCACCCCGGCATAGAATCGCACTTCGACGTCATTTTCCGCGATCCGCCGCAGCTCCTGCAGATGGCTGATGAAGATCACCGGCCCGATGGCGCGCATGAACTTGGTGACCCATAGGCCAACATCGGTCGAGCCGTTGACGATGGTGGCCGTGGGATTGGCCTCGTAGACCGCGGCGAAATCGTCGAGGCTAGCCGGCACGATGATGCGCTCCGCGCCCTCGCCGATCTCGACGCGCGAACCGTCATGGATCGCCTTGATCCTGCCCTTGAGCGCGATGCGCTCGGCCCAGAGCGGATCGCCCTCCGGCCGGCCATAGCTGGAAATCGCCTTGCCGGCGCGGATGATCGGCGCATAGCCGGTGCAGCGGCAGAGATTGCCCTGCAATGCCTTTTCGATCGCCGCCTGGCTGGGATCGGGATCGCGCATCCACAATCCGTAAAGGCTCATCACGAAGCCCGGCGTGCAGAAGCCGCATTGGCTGCCATGGTGATCCACCATCGCCTGCTGCACCGGATGGAGCACCCCATCCTTGCCGCGCAGATGCTCCACCGTCACGACATGGGTGCCGTGCAGGCTGCCCACAAAGCGGATGCACGCGGTGACCGAGTCATAGACGATCTCGTCATCCATCAGCCGCCCGACCAGCACCGTGCAGGCACCGCAATCGCCCTCGGCGCAGCCTTCCTTGCTGCCGCGCAGCCGCCGCTCCAGCCGCAGCCAGTCGAGCAGGGTCGTGTCGGGCCTCACATCCGTAAGGGTGATCTCCTCGTCATTGAGGATGAAGCGGATGGCGGTGCTGACTTCGGTCATCTCAGCTCCCCCGATAGGTCGAATAGGCGAAAGGGCTTACCAGCAGCGGCACATGATAGTGCCTGTCCTCGGAGATGGTGAAGCGGATCGGCACCACGTCGAGAAACGGGTTTTCCAGCGCCACGCCCAGCCGCTCGAAATACTGCCCGACATGGAAATGGATTTCGAACTCGCCATGCTGGAACTGCTCTTCATCGAGCAGCGGCTGGTCCACCCGCCCATCGGCATTGGTATAACTGTCGGCGATGTGGTGATTGTGGTCGCCATGCACGAACAGCAATTCGAGCCGCATGCCGCGCGCCGGCTTGCCGTGCATCGTGTCCAGCACATGCGTCGTGAGGCGTCCGCTCCCCGCCATTTGCTGCTCCGTCCATAGTCCCCGCAAAGAGACTATCGCATCGGGCCCGATGCGCAATGCTCATTTTTTACCAACTGGTCCATTTTTGTGCATCTTGTTCCACAGCACCAGACTCGTACAATTCAACCGCAACCAGCGAGAGACATCATGCGCTACCCCCGCGACATGCACGGCTATGGCCCCGAAGCCCCCCAGGCCAACTGGCCGGGTGGCGCCCTTGTGGCGGTGCAATTCGTGCTCAATTACGAGGAGGGCGGCGAAAACTGCATCCTGCATGGCGATGCCGGCTCCGAAGCCTTTCTTGCCGATGTGGTGGGGGCCGCGCCCTGGCCGGGCCAGCGCCACTGGAACATCGAGTCCATGTATGAATATGGCGCCCGCGCCGGCTTCTGGCGGCTGCATCGCCTTTTCACCGAAGCCGAACTGCCCCTCACCATCTATGGCGTTGCCACCGCCCTGATGCGCGCCCCGGCCCAATTGGCCGCCATGCAGGCGGCCGGCTGGGAGATTGCCAGCCACGGTTATAAATGGGTCGAGCACAAGGACATGCCGCCCGACGAGGAGCGCCGGCAGATATCGGAGGCCATTCGCCTGCACACCGTCGCTACCGGTGAGCGCCCGCGCGGCTGGTACACCGGTCGCAGCTCGCTCAACACGGTCGATCTCGTCTCCGAGGAAGGCGGCTTCGCCTATGTCTCGGACACCTATGACGACGACCTGCCCTATTGGCGCGTGCATCAGGGCCGCCCGCAACTCATCATTCCCTATACGCTGAGCGCCAACGACATGCGCTTTGTCACCGCCTCGGGCTTCGCCAATGGCGAGGAGTATTTCCAGTTCCTGAAGGACAGTTTCGACTGCCTCTATGCCGAGGGCCAGGCCGGCTCACCCAAGATGATGTCCATTGGCCTCCATTGCCGCCTGGTCGGTCAGCCCGGTCGCTATCAGGGGCTCAAGAGGTTCATCGATTACATCAAGGGCTTCGACAGGGTCTGGGTGCCCACCCGCCTCGCCATTGCCGAGCATTGGGCGAAGGAACACCCCTATATCGCGCCCGAAGTCATCCCCAGCCAGCTCGACAAGACCGAGTTCGTCGCCCGCTATGGCTCGATCTTCGAGCATTCCCCCTGGATTGCCGAACGCGCCTGGGACGGTGAACTGGCCCCGGCCAATGATACGGCCATCGGCCTCCATTTCGCCTTGCGCAGCCAGTTCCGCATGGCAACGCCGGAAGAACGCCTCGCCGTGCTGCGCGCCCACCCCGACCTTGCCGGCAAACTCGCCGCCGCCAAGCGGCTGACGGCGGATTCGGCCGCCGAACAGGCCTCGGCCGGCCTTGATGCGCTGACCGACGCGGAGCGCGAAAAATTCACCGCGCTCAACGAACACTATGTCGAAAAATTCGGCTTCCCCTTCATCATCGCCGTGCGCGACAACACCAAGGCGTCGATCCTGGCGGCCTTCGAAAAGCGCATCGCCAACGGCGCCGAGGCGGAGTTTGCCACCGCCTGCGCGCAGGTGGAACGCATTGCGCTGCTGCGGCTGCAGTCGGTTTTGCCGTAGCCACAGCGCACTAAACCCACGACGTGGCAGGAGGGGGGCTGACCTACCCGTTCAGCTCATCCCGCTCCTCGCCCGCATCCGGGCTTTCGCGGAACAGGCCGAGCATCAGCGCGAGCAGGCCCAGCCACGGCATGTGGTGCTGCAGCCAGGCATGGGGCGCGATCCCAGGAGAGGCATTGAACTGGTTCATCCGACCAGCATCGCGCCAAAGGTTGAAGAATTGGTAACCCTAACAGGCTGTTAGACTATTTGTAGAAGCCTTCGCGCAGGTTGATGCCGTGCTCGATATAGACTTTGAGCGCGCACAGCATGCCGGTCCATCCCTCGCAATTGCCGAAGGCCGCCTTCTGCGCGGCGGCACTATCGCGCCACCCGGATTCGCCGATGGTGACGAGCGTGCGGCCGTCATCGAGGCCGGCAAAGCTCATGGTCACCGTGGTTTCATAGGCGCCGCCCCCGTCGGGTGTCCCGTCGGCGGCGCCCCAATGCAGCACGATCTTCTCGTCGGGCACCACCTCGACGACATGCACCGGAAACGCACCCGGAAAATCCGCGAAATCCCAGGTCACCGTCGCGCCGGTCTCCAGCCGCCCCTTGGCCCCGCCGGTGGTGAAATACCCGCTCAGCTTGCCAGGGTCGACTACCGCCTCGAACACCTCATGCACCGGCTTGCTGATCCGGCCCGACACTTTGAAATCCGGCGCTTGCATTCTCGAACTCCTCACTTGACCTGCCCCATCATATGTTATAAAAACATAACATGTCAACCGAAGACGAAAACGACCTTATTTTCAAGGCCTTGAGCCACCGCACGCGGCGGCAGATTTGCGATCTGCTCAAGGTCGAGCCCCGCACTACCGGCATGCTCTGCGCGCTGATGCCGGCGCTCGATCGCTGCACCGTCATGCAGCATCTGGGCGTGCTCGAAGAGGCCGGACTGGTCGTCGCCGAACGGCGCGGCCGCGAGCGCTGGAACCATCTCGATGCCCTGCCCATCCATGCCATTCACGAGCGCTGGATCGGCCCCTACGCCGCCTATGCCACATCCATGCTGAGCAGGCTCAGGAACCGGGTGGAGCAGCCGGTGACCTGATCCGCTGTTTGGTCTTGGCCTCAGCCTGCCCGACGCTCTAGTGTCGGGTCGAGAGTCCAGGATCAGGAACTATGGCCGACACATCCTACGCCACGCCATCCGCCGGCCTGCCCCCGCAGGCCGCGCTCCATACCGGTCGCGCCGTCTTCACCGAGGCCTATGCAGTCATTCCCCATGGCGTGATGCGCGACATCGTCGCCAGTGCCCTGCCCCATTGGGACAAGACCCGGCTGTGGATCATCGCCCGGCCGATGACCGGCTTTTCCGAGACCTTCTCGCAATACATCATGGAGGTGCAGCCCGGTGGCGGCAGCACCCGGCCGGAGCCCAATCCCGAGGCCGAAGGCGTGCTGTTCGTGGTCGAGGGCCAGGCCAGCGTCACGATCGAAGGCCTGCCCCATCACCTGCGGCCCGGCGGCTACGCCTTCCTGCCGCCTGGCGCCAGTTGGTCATTGTCCAATACCAGCGACGCCCCCGTTCGCTTCCACTGGATCCGCAAGCGCTACGAACCCGTCGAGGGCATCGAGGCGCCTGCCGCTTTCGTCGCCAACGAGCAGGATGAGCCCATCCGCTGGATGCCCGGCACCAATGACACCTGGGGCACCACCCGCTTCGTCGAGCCGACTGACCTGCGCCATGACATGCACGTTAATATCGTCACCCTCCAGCCGGGCGCCGTCATCCCCTTCGAGGAGACCCATGTCATGGAGCACGGCCTCTACGTGCTCGAAGGCAAGGCCGTCTATCGCCTCAACCGCGACTGGGTCGAGGTCGAGGCCGGCGATTTCATGTGGCTGCGCGCCTTCTGCCCCCAGGCCTGCTATGCCGGCCCCGGCCGCTTCCGCTACCTGCTCTACAAGGACGTCAACCGCCACATGAAGCTGGGCCTTTAGCCATGGGCACCATCACCATCGAACCCCTCTCCGCCGCGGCTTTTGCCCCATTCGGGCAGGTGATCGAGACGGCAGGAGCGCATCATTATCCCATCAACAACGGCATGACCGAGCGCTATCACGACCTGGCGCGGGTCGAGCTGGGCGGCGTCCATCCCCGCCCGCTGATCTCGCTGTTCCGCGGCCAGCCCTATGCCCTGCCGCTGGCGCTCAAGCTGGTGGAACGCCATCCGCTGGGCAGCCAGGCCTTCTATCCGCTGTCGTCCGCGCCCTGGCTGGTCATCGTCGCCGAAGACGACGGCGGCGCCCCGGTGCGTCTGCGCGCCTTCGCCCCCGCCCCAGGCCAGGGCGTCAATATCGCCATGAACACCTGGCACGGCGTTCTGACCCCACTCGAAACCGACAGCGACTTCCTCGTCGTCGATCGGGGTGGCGACGGGAACAACCTCGAAGAGCATCATTTCGATATGCCCTGGACGGTGGCGCGGTAGGCCGGCGAAGTTTCGGCGCGGCCACCCTCGCAACCATCTTGCCGCTGCGTTAGTTTCTGCCGATCGGATGGGAGGTCTCGATGCTGCTGCAGATTGTCAAACGCGCCGGCCTGACGCTGCTCACGCTGTTGGCGCTGGCCGGCCCCGCCCTGGCCGAGGACGTTACCTTTACCGGCCTCGTTACCTATCGCGAGCGCATGGTCCTGCCCCCCGGCGCCTCGCTGGTCATCACCCTCGTCGCCCTGCCCGGCCAGCAGCGCATCACCGGCGCCCATGCCAGCCTTGGTGGCAAGGCCGGGTCACCCATCCAGTTCACCCTCAACGTGCGCAGCGATGTCCTTGCCGACGGCGGCAGCTTCGGTCTCGTCGCCGAGATATGGAGCAATGGCTACGCCATCTTCCGCAACGGGCAGCCCACCGTCGTCGATCCGCGGGAACCGGCCGGCAACGTGGTCGCGGTGGAATTCTCCCCGCCGCCGCCGCATGACCCGCCTGAACAGATCCTGCCGCCGGTCGAAACGCCCGATCCGCTGCTCGATGTGGTCTGGGCCGTGACCAGCATCGGCGGCGAACCGGTCCTGCCGCGGACCGAGCTGAGTCTCTCCATCGCTGCCGATCATCGCGTCGGCGGCAATGGCGGCTGCAACAACTATTTCGCCGAAGCCAGCTTCGAGACCCCGCCACTGACCTTTGGCCCGATAGCGGGCACCCGCATGGCCTGTGGGCCAGACGTCATGGCGCAGGAGGCGCGCTTCTTCGCGGCGCTCGGCGCCACCGCCGGCTACGATCTGTCCGGCGACACGCTCAAGCTGGTCGACGCTGCCGGCGTACCGCTGGCCGGGCTGGTCCGCCGGCCCTGAGCATTATGGAGCTGCCATGGACAATGCCGACCTGATTTCCCGCCTGCTCGACGTCATCGAACACGACATCGCCCCGGCGACGCGCCGGGGTGTGGCGCGCGGCAACAAGCTGTTCGGCGCCGCCATCCTGCGCAAGTCGGACCTCTCGGTCGTGGTGGCCGAAACCAACAACGAGATCGAAAATCCGCTCTGGCACGGCGAAATGCACGCCATCAAGCGCTTCTTCGAACGCCCGGCCGACCAGCGGCCCGATGTGAAGGATTGCCTGTTCCTCGCCACCCATGAGCCCTGCTCGCTCTGCCTTTCGGGCATCACCTGGTCGGGCTTCGACAATTTCTATTATCTGTTCAGCCACCAGGACAGCCGCGACAGCTTCGCCATCCCCTACGACATCCAGATCCTCAAGGGGGTCTATGCGGTACCCGATCCCGACCGAAGCGAAGTGCCCGGCGACCGCCCGCTCTACAATGCCAGCAATGCCTATTGGACCAGCCACAATATCGCCCGGATGATTGCCGCCCTCGACCGCAGCCACAAGGAGGTCCTGGTGGCGCGTTTCGATGAGCTCAATGCCCTCTATGCCGACCTTTCGGCAGCCTATCAGGCCGACAAGGGCAACAAGGGCATTCCGCTGGCTTAGGTGTCGAAGCTATTCGTGGGCCTCTATCACCAGCATCTCGCTGCGCGGCACATCGGCGAACGACGCGGCGAAGGTCAGGAAACTGATGGCGAGCGCGAAGAGCGCGGTTATGACGAGCTGGGACATCTTTTTTGATCCGGGCATGGCGTTGACGCTGCTTCTCCTCTAGCCAACCGGCCTTGAACGCCGGACCAATGCCCCATTTATCTGCCGTTCAGAATATGGCTTGCCGCATGCCAGCCATGCCGGTCGAACCAAACCGGGCATCGCGCGTTGCTCTTGGGTAATTTTCCGCGGAAGGTCCCCCCGATGGCGCAGATCGACGTCGTTGCCCCCACTGCCATTCCTCACCTGGCCATCTTCACCGATTTCGACGGCACACTTGTCGAAATCGCCGAAACCCCCGATGCCGTCGAGGTTCCCGAAGCGCTGGCCCAGCAGCTTGAACGCGCCGTGCGCGAACTCGACAGCGCCTTCGCCGTGCTGACCGGCCGCGAGATCGCCGATATCGACCGCTTCCTCGCCCCATTGCACCTGCCCATTGCCGGCGCGCATGGCACCCAGCGCCGCCGCGCCGATGGCGTAGTGGAAACCGTCGATCCCGCCGCCATCATCGGCGCCGAGGAAATCGCCCACGCCATCTCGCCCCTGGTCGCGGCCAATCCGACTCTGCTGCTGGAAACCAAGGAGGGCGCCGTCGCCCTGCATTATCGCCAGGCACCCGAACTCGAAGCAGCCGTGCGCATTGCCATGGAAGAGGCCGTCCACAGCGTCACCGATTTCACCCTTGTCCCCGGCAAGATGGTGCTTGAAGCCCGCCCCCGCGCCGCCAGCAAGGGCCAGGCCTTGCGTGCGTTCATGCGCGAGGAGCCGTTTCTCGGCCGCACGCCGATCTTCATCGGCGACGACACCACCGACGAGGATGCCTTCATCGCCGCCCAGGATCTTGGCGGCGTCGGCATCAAGCTGGGGGAGGGCGACACCGCCGCCCGCATGCGCATTGCCAACGTGGCCTCGGTCCATGCGCTGATCCAGGGGCTCGGCGATATCGCCGCGCGCGACCGTGACACCGCATTGACGAATTGACTGAACTGACCGGGGGCACCGAATGAGCCGTATCATCGTCGTATCCAACCGAACGCCGGGCAAGGGCCCGGCGGCCGGCGGCCTTGCCGTCGCCTTGCGCAAGACGCTGGCCGAACGGGAAGGCTTCTGGTTCGGCTGGTCGGGAAAACTGGTGGATGAACCCTCGGCCGAAGCCCGTTTCGAGGATATCGACGGCCTCTCCGTGGCGCAGGTCGACCTCACTCGCGAAGATCATCACGCCTATTATGCCGGCTTTTCCAATTCCATCCTGTGGCCCAGCTTTCACCTGCGGCTCGATCTCGCCACCATCGAGGCACACTGGTACGAAGGCTATCGCCGGGTGAACACCCAGTTCGCCCGCGCCTTGCTGCCCCTGCTCAAGCCCGATGACATCATCTGGGTGCACGACTATCATCTGATCCCTCTGGCGAGCGAATTGCGCAACCTGGGCGTTCGCAATCGCATCGGCTTCTATCTGCACATCCCCTTCCCGACCACCGATGCGCTCTATGCCATCCCGCATCATCAGGAACTCATGCGCGACCTGTCGCGCTACGACCTGGTCGGTATGCAGGCCAATCGCGACGTCGCGGCTTTCACGGAATTTTCCGAGCATCAGGCGCCTTCGACCCTGGCCGGCTCACCGCTCAAGTCAGTGGATTTCGGCCGGACTGAAGTCGCCGCCTTCCCCATTGGCTCGGACCCGGACGCCTTTGCGCGGCTGGCCGTCAGCCCCGCCGCGACCAAGATGATCAAGCGCATGGAACGCGCCATGGGCGAACAGGAACTGATCCTGGGCGTCGACCGGCTCGACTATTCCAAGGGCCTGCCGCAGCGGGTGGAAGCCTATGAGAAGCTGCTGGCCAACAATGCCCGCTTCCGCCGGCTGGTGCACATGCTGCAGGTGGCGCCGCCCTCGCGCGACAGCATCAAGGAATACCAGGAGACCAGCGACACACTCGACGCCATGTGTGGTCGCGTCATGGGGCGTTTCGCCGAACCCGACTGGGCACCGCTGACCTATGTCAAGCGCGCCTACGGCCAGCCCAGCCTTGCCGGCCTCTACCGTCTGGCGCGCGTCGGACTCGTCACCCCGCTGCGCGATGGCATGAATCTGGTTGCCCACGAATATGTCGCCGCGCAGAACCCCGAAGACCCCGGCGTTCTGGTGCTGTCGCGTTTTGCCGGGGCAGCGGAGATTTTCGAGGATGCCATACTGGTCAATCCCTTTGACACCGACGAAACCGCCGAGGCGCTGCGCATGGCGCTCGACATGCCGTTGGACGAACGCAAGGACCGCTGGAAGACGCTGATGGCGGCGGCACGCAAGCACAGCGTCGAAAACTGGAGCCGGGACTTTCTCGACCGGTTGGCGCCAGCCTCAATCGCCGGCACCGGCACCCGGGATATTCTGTACCTGGCATCCGTGGCCTGATCTCCGAAGCTACGACTTCACCCATGGACTCCCCGCTGCAGCCAGCAAGGTCACCAGCACCCGGTTCATCGGCGTTGCGATGCCATGCTGCTCGCCCAGCCGCACGATCACCCCATTGCGCGCATCCACTTCCATCTGATGCCCGGCCAGGCGGTCGGCATGGATGGACCCGGCCACCGAGCCCTCGCGCGAATTCCGCGCATTGGCCACGGTTGCGTCGATCACCGCCTCCGGTATGTCGGCGCCCTCGGCCCGGCCCACCGCCACGCATTCTTCCACCAGCCCACGCACGATGGCCTCCAGTGCATCGCTCCATACCGGCCCCGTGGCCCGCAGCGTCAGCGCCGGCACAATGGCGGCGCAATTGCCCGCCAGCTTGACCCAGACCTGCGACAGGAAATCGGCATGTGCTGCCGCCTCGATCTCGGTATGCGCAAACAGCGCCGCCAGCGCATTGCCGTTCCGTCCGGCCGGCACGGCGATGATGCCGTGGCGACTCTGCACGATCCGCCCCGGCGCACTGCGCACTGCCGGCAGATTGATCATCACCGGCACCAGCCGCTCGGCCGGCACCAGATGCTCGAACAGCCGCACATGCTCCACCCCATTCTGGATGATGGCCACGCGCGTCGCATCGCCCACCAGCCGATCCAGCCATGGCTTCGTCGAGTCCACGTCATAGGTCTTGGTCGCCACCAGCACCCAATCGACCACCCGCGCCTTGCCCGGATCGGTCAGCACCTCCGGCTTGGCCGTAATCACGCCCTGCGGCGTCTCGACCCTGATGTCATCGAGCGGCGTCCGCGCGCAGACGGTGATCGAAAAAGCCGGGTCCTGCGCCAGCCAGGCGGCGATGGTGCCGCCGATGGCGCCGGGCCCGATGACCGCAATTGTCGTCATGAAATGCTCCAAACAAAAAGGGCGGCCACCGGGGCCGCCCTTGTCATAGCTGATTTGCGGGCGCTTAGGCCCCTGCAACACGACCGCGCTGGCGATCGGCATTGGAGCGGCCGCCATTGCGCACGGCGTCCTTCTGCGACTTGCCCCAGCGCTGCTTGTTGGCGGCAGGCTTGGTGCCGGCCGGCTTGGCCGCCATCGGCTTGCCGGTTTCCATGTCGCGACGCACGCCGCGGCTCGGCTGGGTACCTTCGGCCGGACGGCTGCGCGGCGTATCGGACGGCTGGTGATGTGGCTGGCTCTTGCCGCCGATCTCCTTGGCGAACTCGGCGAAGGGACGGCGCTCGGCCGGCGAGCGGCGATCCGTCTGGTCCTTGCGCGGATTCTTGGCCGAACGCGGGCCGGGACGGCCACCATTGGGCTTCTTGTAAGCCGAGCGCGGCGCCTCGACGACGCCGGTGTCATTGCCGGTATGGAGATCGCCCGTATAGGGCAGGGTCCGGCGGATCAGGCGTTCCACGTCGCGCAGCTTGCCGCGCTCGGTGCCGTCGCACAGGGTGATCGCGGTGCCCGAAGCGCCGTTGCGGCCGGTGCGACCGATCCGGTGAACATAGTTCTCCGGATCGTCGGGCAGCTCGTAATTGACCACATGGGTAATGCCGGGCACGTCGATGCCGCGTGCCGCGATATCGGTGGCGACGAGGATTCGCACCTCGCCGGTGGCAAATCCCTTGAGGGCAGCCTGGCGGGCATTCTGGCTCTTGTTGCCATGGATGGCCGCAGCCTTGTGGCCATCGATTTCGAGATTCTTGGCGACGCGGTCGGCGCCATGCTTGGTGCGCGAGAAGATGATCACGCGCTCCATATTCTCGGTTTCGCTGGCCAGCAGTTCATTGAGCACACCACGCTTGGCCTTGGAGCCGCTGAGGATCACCCGCTGGTCGATCTTGACCACGGTGGAGCCGGCAACCGACGCATCGACGCGCACCGGATCCTGCAGCAGGCTCTTGGCGAGGTCGGCAACTTCGGGGGCCATGGTGGCCGAGAACATCATGGTGTGGCGCTTCATGCCGATCGCCTTGACGATGTGGCGCACCGGGGCAATGAAGCCCATGTCGAGCATCCGGTCGGCTTCATCGAGCACGAGCCAGCGGGTTTCGTTGAGGCGGATCTTGCCGTCGTCCATCAGGTCCTTGAGGCGGCCCGGCGTGGCGACGGTGATATCGACGCCGCGCTCCAGGCGCTTGACCTGGTGATAGCGCGACACGCCGCCCAGCAGCAGCACGGTGTCGAGCTTCATCTTGGAGCCGGCGAACTTGCGGATGGCTTCGTCGATCTGCACGGCCAGTTCGCGCGTGGGCGCCAGGATGAGGGCGCGGGTGGTCAGCGGCCGCGGACGGCCATTGAGGGTCAGCAGGCCCGCCAGGATCGGCAGGCCAAAGGCTGCCGTCTTGCCCGAACCGGTCTGGGCAATGCCCATCATGTCCTTGCCTTCGAGCAGCTTGGGAATGGCCTGGAGCTGGATTTTGGTGGGCTCGGTGAAGCCGCCGGCAGTCAGGCTGTCGGTGATGATGCTTGGCAGGCCGAGGGAAATGAAGTCGTTCAAAACGATACGTCTTTCTGCGCCGACAGGCGCTTGCGGGCGCGCAGAACAATGCAGCGCGCTTGTCGCCGGACGCATGGGCGTCGGCGGGTCAACAGGTGCAATCGGGCGATAAAAGGGAGATATCGCGCGGGTGCTGGCTCGAACCCGGACAGATTGTTTCCGGGCTGACTTCGCCGCTCACCGCAGGGGATAAGAAGAGAAGTCCGTCACCATAATCCTGGCGCCAGCGGATCCGTTGAAGGTCCATGCGCCGGTGACGATGGCGCTCATATGGGGCAAGGCACCTGAAATAGCAAGGAAATTCGGGATTCGTGCCTGCATGGCGGGTTTGCAACGGATGCCACAGCGTCGGATCGCGGGAATGACGCTGTGGGTGAGGCAAGCCCGTGTTAGAACCCCTCCCATGTTCCGCACCCTCCTCGCCCTCATCCTCCTTGTCTCCCCCACTTTCGCCGCCGAATGGACCTATATCGACGGCGCCGGCAAGACCGTCACCCTGCCTGAACCACCCACCCGCATCATTGCCCATGTCAACGCTGCGGCGGCGCTCATCCCGCTCGGCATCCGCCCCGTTGGCGTCTTCCTCGATGGCCCGCCCTCGGTCGACCGCGCCGCGGAGGGGCTCGATCTCACCGGCGTCGAAATCGTCGGCCGCGGCTGGTATGAGCTCGATGCCGAAGCCGTGCTGGCACTCGACCCCGATCTCATCGTCACCGAATACTGGCCGCGCGAGGGCTTTTACGGCGGCGCCGTGGGCGATGCCGCCATCACCGACCAGATCGAGTCCATTGCCCCCATCGTCGGTCCGGCCCAGGGCAAGTCGGTCGTGGCCATGATCGAAGACTATGCGGCGCTGGCCGCAAGCCTCGGCGCCGACCTCGACGCCCCTGCCATGCTGGCCGACAAGGCGGCATTCGACGCCGCACTGACCCGCTTCAAATCAGCCATGGCGGCCAGGCCCGGCCTCACCGTCATGGCCGCATCACCCGGCTCCAGCGGCCTCTCCGTTGCCGCCCCATCCGAATTCGCCGAACTGTCCGACTTTGCCGCCTGGGGCCTCGACCTTGTCGTACCCGTCACCGATCCCGACAGCAGCTACCAGACCCTGAGCTGGGAAAACGCCAATCTCTATCCCGCCGACATCATCCTGCTCGACGACCGCTGGGGTTCCCGCACCGCCGAAACCCTCGCTGCCCAGCCCCTGGCCGAGCGCCTCCCCGCCGTCGCCGCCGGCCAGGTGGGCGACTGGCCCGCCGGCTGGATCAGGAGTTATCGGGCCTATGCCGGGCAGTTGGATGAGCTGACGGCGTTGATCGAACGGAGCGCCGATCTTCCCTTCTCCCCTTGAGGGAGAAGGTGCCCGAAGGGCGGATGAGGGGTTCTGCGCTATCCTTGCGCAGTGAAGCATGGAGGGCGCAGCACCCCTCACCCTGACCTTCCGCTGAACGCGACCAGTCGTCGCCTCTTCGTCAAGGTTGAGGGTAAGTCTTCCCTCAAATCCCCCCATACCAGTCATAGCCGTTGTCCGGCCAATAGCCGCCCTTGCCGCGTCCGAACGGGCTGAGGTCGTCGACCAGTTCGATCGTGTGCAGGTATTTCGGCTGTTTGTAGCCCAGCGCCCGTTCGATGCGCAGGCGGATCGGCGCCCCGTTGCTCACCGGCAGCGCCTGGTCGTTGAGCCCGTAGCTCAGGATGGTCTGCGGATGATAGGCATCCACCAGGTCGGAACTCTCATAATAGAGAATATCCCCGGTCAGCGTGCGCTGGATATTGTCGTAGCAGTGATAGACGCAGAACCGCGCCTGTGGCTTCACCCCGGCCATGTCGAGGATCGGCCCGAGCGCCGTGCCGGTCCATTTGGCGATGCAGCTCCAGCCTTCCACGCAATCGTGCCGGGTGATCTGGCTGCGCGCCGGCATATTGCGCAATTCGGCGAGCGAAAAGCTCACCTCGCGCTCCACCATGCCCTTGACCGTCAGCCGATACGGCTCGAAATTCTGCATCTGCAGGAACATGTATTCCGGCGTCGAGGGCGCGGTGGAGCCATTGGGCCGCTGGCCCTGGCGGATTTCGCTGGCCGCATATTCGCGCGCCAGCGTCTGGTCGCCGATCAAGGTGCGCTGCACCTTGTAGGTCAGCACATTGGCCTGCTCCATCGCATGACGCACCGGATTTTCCCTGGAGCCGAGGAAATCGAACTGGTCGCAGCCAGCCAGGATCAGCCCCGAGCCGGCCAATGCCGAGCTGCGCAGGAAATTGCGGCGGGTGATCAGCGCGCTCATGGCTTGTCTCCTTCGGCTTCCGGCGTGCCGGGGCTGGCGCGATACCAGCCGGTAATCATCGAGCGCAGTTCGTTGATCGGCCCGGCGGCCAGCACCATCACGATATGGATGATGAAAAAGGTCACCAGCAGCAGCATGGTGATGAAATGGATGGTCCGCGCCGTCTGCCGCCCCCCGAACAGGTCGAGCAGCCACGGCCAGGCGGCATCCATGCCGGGACTCATGGTCAGCCCGGTGGCGACGATCAGCGGGAAGAGAATGAAGAACACGCCAAAATAGGCCAGCTTCTGCAGCGGCCCATAGTGCCGCCCATGCTTGAAGCGCAAAGTCGCGTGGTCCACCACGTCCCTGGGCACGCCGGCAATATCGGCCGGCCTTGGCACGATATCGCGGCGGATATGACCATTGACGAAGCTGGCGACGAACCAGATGAAGATGGTCGCGACGAAAATCCAGCCAAAGAAGAAATGCACGACGCGGCCGGTGCCGAGATCGCGATAGGAGGGAATGGTCACCGCACCCGGAAAGCCGGTAAAGGCGGGCCGTTCGGCCGTGCCGCTCATGCCCAGCCCCAGCGCCGTCGTGTCGAAGCTGTTGCCGAATATCGTCGTCCGTCCGCGGGGGCCCTCCGGCGTGTTGACCGCGCCGATTTCGAGAATGGCATTCTCGAATTCGAAGCCCGATTGCTGGCCGATATAGAGCGCCGGATGTGCGTTAAAGATTTGCAGCCCGGTCAGCAGCAGGAAGAACAGGCAGATCGCCCATACCCAGTGCGTCACCCGCGTCCAGATCGACTGGCGATAGATCAGCGGTCCCTTGCCGGCCGCGTCCTTGGCTTCGCTCATCTTCTCCCCCTTGATGGCATCGAGGCCATTTGCCCCGCGCGAGCAGTAACGAAGCCGCGCGGGACAAATGATGCATAGCATGGAAATTTATTCGGTGGCGGGCGCCATCGCGTCCGTTGCCATCGCGTCCGCGCCCATGGCCTCCATGGCGCCCAGCACGTCCATGCCCATATGCAGGCCATGGCATGCAGCGGCGGCGGCCTGCATGGCGGCGGGGAAGGTGATGCCCCCGGCCTGCTGCATGCACAGCGCAAAGTCTTCGTCGCTAATCGGCGGCATCGTCGGCTCGCCCGCCATCATGGCGCTGGCAGGCGCCATCGCGTCGGGCGCGGGCGTTATGGCATCCTGGGCAAAGGCCGCGGGAATAAGGGCAAGCGAAAGGGTGGCGGCAAGCGCAATGCCGCGCATTCTGTTGGTCATGATGTAGCTCCCTGGATCGATCCCGCCGATGGGCGGATCATGCAACGCCATTCGCTGGCATGGTCCGGCGCGTTACGCGATCACGCCGACGTGATCGCCCATTCCCTCACCGGCCCGGCGCATGTAACCATGCCGCCAGCGGGAGCGAATGATGATCAATGCAGGCTGACCCGACCGAGACGCGATTGCGAGGGCTTATGATCGCTTCGCTCGACGGCGATGCGGCGGCCTATCGCATGCTGCTGGCCGAACTCGGCCGTCACCTGCGCCCGTATTTCACCCGGCGGCTTACCCCCGCCTTTGCTTCGCACGCGGAGGACCTCGTGCAGGAAACCCTCCTCGCCATCCATACCCGCCGCATGACCTATGACCGCAGCCGCCCCTTCACCGCCTGGCTGCATGCGGTGGCGCATCACAAATTCGTCGATCACGTCCGCCGCCAGTCGATCCGCCTCACCGTGCCGCTCGAAGACGACGCTCCCATTTTCGCGCATGACGACAGCGCCGACGCGCTGGCCCGGCGCGACCTCGATGTCGTGCTCGACGCCGTCCCTGCCCGTACCGGCGACCTGATCCGCCGCACGAAAATAGACGGCGCTTCGGTGGCCGAAGCCGCCGCGGCCCATGGCATCAGCGAAACCGCCGCCAAGGTCTCCATCCATCGCGGTCTCAAGTCGCTGGCCGCGCGCTTCGCGGGAGGGCCTAAATGACCGATGACCTGATCGCCCGCCTCGCCGCCGATCTGAAACCCGTTCGCCCTAGGGCCATGCAACGCCTGCTGGTCGGCGCCCTGCTGCTCAGCGGCGTGGTCGCCGTGCTCGCCATGCTGATGCTGCTCGGCATGCGGCCCGACATGGAGGTGGCCACCACGACCATGAGCTACTGGACCAAGTTTGGCTATACGCTGGCTCTGGCCCTGCTCGGCCTTGCCGCAACGCGGGTTCTGGCCCGGCCCGAAGGCCGCACGCGCTGGCCCTGGCTGGCGGGGCTGGGCCTGCTTGCCCTGCTGCTCGTGCTGTCCATCGTCCAGCTTGCCCGCGCCGACGACATGATGCCCCTCATCATGGGCTCGTCCATCCTGCGTGCGCTGACCTATATCCCGATCTTCGCCCTGCCGGTCCTGCTCGCCGCCCTGCTGGCCCTGCGCCGCATGGCCCCCGCCAACCCGACCCTGGCCGGCTTCGCGGCCGGCATCATGTCCGGCGCCACCGGCGCCTGGATCTACACCTTCGCCTGCGACGAGACGGGCATGATGTTCCTGGCGCTCTGGTACACGCTGGGCATCGTTATCGTCGGAGGGATAGGGGCGATACTGGGGCGGTTCTTGCTGCGGTGGTGAGCGCAAGCCAATCTTTCACCACCCACCGGCCGTCACCTCGGGCTTGTATCGACGAAATCTGATTAAGATGTCCCGGGAGGCGGTCGCATCCGCGCTCCCGGGCAGACATCGACCGTCCTCGGGCAGGCCTTAT
>NZ_LMGZ01000009.1 GCF_001427605.1 Devosia sp. Root635
CGGAAAACCCTTCAAACTCGCCATCAACGCTGCAATGAGAAAGTTCATCACCATCCTCAATGCTATCGTCAAACAATCCACAGTTGCTTGACCCGAGGACACTTTACTTGCTCGGCATTCCGCAAGTGCAGAGCCCTCGGGTCAAGCCCGAGGGTGACGGCTGGTGGGTGGGGGACGCGGAGGGCCTACTCCACCCGGTTGAAGTGGTCGTAGATCAGTTGGGCCATGGCGCTTGAGATCGTCGGGACGGATTGCAGGTCGGTCAGGCTGGCGCGGCCGACGGCCTTGGCGGAGCCGAAATGGTTGAGCAGGGCGCGCTTGCGGGTCGGACCGATGCCGTCGATTTCATCGAGCGGGTTCTTGATCTGGTCCTTCTTGCGCTTGGCGCGGTGGGTGCCGATGGCGAAGCGGTGGGCCTCGTCGCGCAGGCGCTGGACGTAATAGAGCACCGGATCGCGATGGGGCAGCATGAAGGCTTCGCGGCCCTCCATGAAGAATTTCTCGCGACCGGCGTCGCGCTCCTCGCCCTTGGCGATGCCGATGAAGGTCACTTCCCTGGGCAGGTTCAGTTCGGCGATGACGCCGCGGACGGCGCTCATCTGGCCGGCGCCGCCATCGATGAAGACGACATCGGGCCAGTCGGGCAAGCCGGTATTTTCGTCTTCGGCGTCGTTTTCGCTCTCGCTGGCGAGGCGGGTGAACCGACGTGTCAGCACCTCGCGCATCATGCCGAAATCGTCGCCAGCCACGATGTCGGATTTGATGTTGAAGGTGCGGTAGTGCTTCTTGGAGAAGCCTTCCTCGCCGGCCACGACCATGGCGCCCACCATGTTGGTGCCTGATATATGCGAATTGTCATAGGCTTCGATGCGGCGGGGCACGCTTTCGAGACCGAAGGTTTCGGCGACGCCTTCGAGCAGTTGGCGATTGCTGGCGCCTTCGGCGAGCTGGCGGCCAAGGGCCTCGCGGGCATTGTTGAGCGCATGATTGACCAGGTCGCGCTTTTCGCCGCGTTTGGGCTGCTCGATATAGACGCGGCGGCCGGCGCGGGTGGAGAGGGCCTCCTCCATCAGCGCGTGCTCGCTGAGTTCGTGGCTGATGAGGACCAGGCGGGCCGGGGTGCGGTTTTCGTAGAACTGGCCGATGAAGGCTTCGAGCACCTCGGCATCGGAGAGATTGGCGTCGGCGCGGGGGCGATAGGGGTAGTTGCCCCAGTTCTGGAAGGCGCGGAAGAAGAAGACCTGCACGCAGAACTGGCCGCCTTCGTGGTGGATGGCGAAGACGTCGGCTTCCTCCACCGATTTGGCGGTGGCGTCGCCCTGCGACTGGATGAGGGCGAGGGCGGAGAGGCGGTCGCGCAGCAGGGCGGCGCGCTCGAAATCGAGCTGTTCGGCGGCCTGGTTCATGTCACGCTGCAGGTGGTCGCGTACGGCGCTGGACTTTCCGGACAGGAACTGGCGGGCGTCTTCCACCAGCTCACCATAGCCCTCCAGCGAAATTTCGCGGGTGCAGGGGGCGGCGCAGCGCTTGATCTGGAATTGCAGGCAGGGGCGGGTGCGGGCAGCGTAGAAAGAGTCCGAGCAATTGCGCAGCAGGAAGGCCTTCTGCAGGCTCGCTATGGTACGGCCGACAGCGGTGGCAGAGGCGAAGGGGCCGAAATAGTGGCCCTGCCGGCGGCGGGTGCCGCGATGCTTGGTCAGCTCGGGCGCCTCGTGATCGGTGGCGATGAGGATATAGGGGAAGCTCTTGTCGTCGCGCAGCAGCACGTTGAAGCGGGGCTTGAGCCGCTTGATCATGTTGGCTTCGAGCAGCAGTGCTTCGGACTCGGTCTCGGTGCGCACGAATTCCATGCTGACCGTGGCGGCGATCATGCGCTGCAGGCGGACTTCGAGGCCGTCGGGGCGGGTATAGTTGGTGACGCGCGCCTTGAGGTTGCGGGCCTTGCCCACATACATGACGGCCCCCTCCGCATCGAGCATGCGGTAGACGCCCGGCGCTGCGGGCAGGGTGCGGACGAAGGCGCGGATGACCTCGTGGCCGCTGGGCGGCGGCGGGGCGGTATCGTCGGTCATGATCGGGGCGTGGGCGCACGGCGCGCCGGATATTCGAGGTGCTGGCCGCCATCGAGCGCCAGCATCTGGCCGGTCATGGATGGGGTGCGGAGCAGCATGAGGACGCCATCGGCAATGGCTTCGGGGCCAGCATGGACGCGCAAGGGCAGGGCAGCGACATTGGCGCGGAAGGTCGCCTCGTCCTGCCGCGAATGGGGCAGCACGGGGCCCGGTCCGATGGCGTTTACGCGGATGGCGGGCGCCAGCGACTGGGCCAGCGTGCGGGTGGCCGTCCACAGCACCGACTTGGACAGGGTGTAGCTGAAATAGGCGGGCGAGGGGTGCAGCACGCGCTCGTCGACAATGTTGACGATATTGCCTTCGGCGCCCTCGGGGAGCTGCGCGGCAAAATCGCGGGCGAGGAAGATCGGCGCTTCGGCATGGATGGCGAAATGCCGGTCCCACAGCGCTTCGTCGACATCGCCGGCGCTATCGGGATCGAAGACCGAGGCGTTGTTGACCAGCACTGTCAGCGGACCGAAATGGCCGGCGGCCTTTTCGACCAAGGCGGCGCGCTGGGGGCGCCTGGTGAGATCGGCCTTGAGGATGGCGGCGCGGCCGCCGGTGGCATTGATGCGGTCACGCACCTGGCGCGCGCCTTCAGCATCGGAGCGGTAGTGGATGACCACGGCAAGGCCGGCATCGGCCAGAGCGAGGGCTATGGCGGCGCCAATGCGGTCGCCGGCGCCGGTGACAAGGGCGACGGGGGAAGCCGGTGATGGGGTGGGGCGATTCGACATGATGGGCATACAAGACCTTGTGGGCGGACCATAGGCCGCTTTGGGCCCCCGGTTCAATATCGTCGAGAATGGCTGATTTACTGGGGTCTGCTGACAGGTTCGGACAGCAGTCTTGTCCTTTTGTTGGCTCGGGTTCGGGCGTAGGCTCTCTATGTCACCGCGCGGCAGGTGGCCCCGCGGGGCATTCCATGAGGGGGAAGCAAATGGAAGTCATCGTGCCTATTCTGGTCCAGCTTGTCGGCGGCGGTGTCGGCGGCAATGTCATCGGGCAAATCGCCAAGTCGCTCAACCTCGGTACGGCCGGTAATACTATTGTCGGCGCGATCGGCGGCTTTGCTGGGACGTGGCTTGCAGGGATGATCCCCGGGCTTGACGCCCTGGTGGGCAAGGCCGCAGTGGCCGCCGACGCGACGGCGGTGGCTGGCGGACTTGATTGGGGCGCACTGGCGGGCCAGGGCGCGACCGGTCTGGTCGGCGGCGGTATTCTTACCGCCATTGCCGGGCTCATCAAGTCCTCTATGGCCAAGGCCTGAGCTTTGCGATAGCGCTTCGAACGCTCCGGCATCCAAAAGCCGGGGCGTTCTTCATGTCCCTTTGATTGTACCCGCCATGTCGTCCCCTGCCGCCGATATCCGCACCGACAATATCGGGCGGGCGATCATGCTGACGCTCATTACCATCGGGGTATTCGGCGTACAGGATGCGGTTTCCAAGGTGCTGGTGCAGACCTATTCGCCCTTCCAGATCACCATGATGCGCTATTGGGGCTTCGCCGCCTTCTCGCTGCTGCTGGTGATGCGGCAGGCGCCGCTGCGCCAGGCGCTGAATTCGAAAGTGCCGCTGCTGCAGGTGCTGCGCGGCGTGCTGCTGATGGCCGATATCTGGTTTTTCGCGCTGGCTTTGCGCACGGTGCCGCTGGGCGAGTTGCAGGCGATCACCGTGGTCTATCCGCTGCTGGTGACGCTGTTCGCCATTCCAATCCTAGGCGAGAAGGTGGGCGTGTTCCGCTTCGTCGCGGTCGGCGTGGGGTTTGCCGGGGCGCTGGTGATCGTGCGGCCGGGTGGGCTGCCGCTCGATTGGGGCGTTGGGTTCGCGCTGGCCTCGGCGACGCTCTATTCGATCTATATCGTCATCACCCGCAAGGTCAGCCAGCATGACAGCGCGGCGACCAGCATGGTCTATACGGCCACGATCGGGCTGGTGCTGTCCGGGGTGGTCGGCGTGTTCTTCTGGCAGCCGATGGGCTGGAGCGACTTCCTGCTGGTAGTGGTCATCATGGGGACGACCTGCGCCGGCCACGGGGTGATGGTGTTCGCACTTTCGATGGCGCCGGCCAGCGTGGTGCAGCCGTTCAACTATTTTTCGCTGCCCTGGGCTATCCTGCTTAGCGCCTTCGTCTTCGGCCACTGGATCGATCCGATCTCGCTGGCCGGCGCCGGGATCATCGTGGCGGCGGGGCTGGTGGTGATGGCGCGCGAGCGCATCAAGCGGGTACGCGTGGTGGCGGACGCGACGCTGCCGGGACAGGAATAGGCAAAACGCCGCCCCGGAGGGCGGCGTTGGAATGACTAGTTGCCGATGCAGAAGTAGCCGTTGGGGCCGTTGAAGCAGACGCTGCCGCTATTGTTGCCGCCGTGACCGGGCCAGGGCTGCGGACGGGGCGGATTCCAGTGTGGCGGCCGCGGGGGATAGGGATTCCAGTGCGGCGGGCGTGGCGGACGCGGATTCCAGTGGGGCGGGCGATCCCAATCGTCGTCATCGTCCCAACCGCCGCCGCTGCGGCTCAGGTAATTGGCGGAAACCCAGCCATCGGGGCCGCGCTTTTCCACGTAGCACCAACTGCCGCGGCACTGCTGCACGTCGACCTGTTCGCCACGGCGCAAAGTGTCGACGCGGGAATATCCCGTGCCTGGGCCCGAACGTACATTGACATTGCCGGTGGCATAGGCCGGAGCGGCAAACGCCGTCGCGGTGGTCGCCAGAAGCGCCAATGCCGCCAGGCCGCCTGCCATGATCTTCTTGCTGAGAACCATTGTTGATCTCCTTCGTTTGCGGCACCTGAATGCCTTTGAACGAGAGAAAGCGCCATTGCGCCTGAACCGAAGCTGAATGGATGCGTCAGTTTCCGATCAGAGACGCAGCAATTCCACGAAACGCTTGAGGCGGTCGGCCAGCTTCTTGCGTTGTTTGGGCTTGAGCTCGCCCATCAGTGCTTCTTCGAGCTGGGTCCAGTGATCGGCAAGGCCGTTGCGGATGCGCACGCCGCGCTCGGTCAGGGCGACGCCGGCGGCAAGCTCGGGGCCGACGGCCTGGCGCGTGACCAGGCCACGGTCGAGAAGGCGCGCCAGGCGGGTTTCGAGGGCAACGTCGGTGAGGCCGAGTTCGGCGGCCAGTTCGGCTTCGGTGGTGCTGGAGCGGCCGAGTTCAAACAGGATGGCATCGTCCCCCGGTTCCAGCCCGCGCTCCACCAGGGGGAGCAGCAGGGCCTTGTGCGCGAGCTGCCCGGCTTCGATGAGCCGGTAGAGCATGGATCGGGATGACGGTCTGGACATGGGCGGGAAAATAGTCCGAACTCCTCGGGCGCGTCGATTGGCGTCCCATCCTATCGTTAATCGTGGAACGACCAAGGCCGGTTATTGTTCACTCAACGCAGATGAGTTATGCGTCGATTACGATGATCTCGTGAACGGAACGTCATGACACAGGATCTTGCCCGAATTCGCGCTTTCGTTCAGGTCTTTGATTCCGGTGGCTTTTCTTCGGCCGCGCGCCAGCATGGGCGCTCCAAGGCGCTGCTCAGCAAATACGTGACCGATCTCGAGGATTATCTGGGCGTGCGGCTGATGAACCGCACCACACGGAAACTCAGCCTGACCGAGGCGGGCGAGGCCTATTATCGGGAAGCCAGCGCATTGTTGCAGCAGCTGGACGATCTCGACGCGACGATCACCGACCAGACGGCGGAGCCGCGCGGCTTGCTGCGGGTTTCGGCACCGCGCAATTTCGGCGAGTCGACGCTGGCGCCGGCGATCTACGAATATCTGCGCAAATATCCCAAGGTGACGCTCGATCTGCGGCTGGAGGATCGTTATGTCGACCTGGTCGACGAGGGGATCGATGTGGCCCTGCGCATTTCGACGCTGGCGGATTCCTCGCTGATCGCCCGCAAGATCGCCGACATGCATGTGGTGGTGGGGGCGGCGCCGGACCTGCTCAGGCAGCATGGCACGCCCAGCCATCCCGAAGATCTGCGGCACCTGCCCTGCATTGTCGATGTGAACCTGCAGGGCCAATCGAACTGGCGCTTCATCGAGGAGGGCAAGACCATCTCGGTGCCGGTCAACGGGCCATTGCGGGTCAATTCGCCGCTGGCAGCACGCAAGGCGGCGATAATGGGCCTCGGATTTGTCGTATTGCCGTCCTATCTGGCTGATCCGGCCGTGGCCAGCGGGGAACTCGTGCCGGTGCTGGCGGACTACCTCCCGACCGGGCAGACGCTGCAGGCGGTCTATCCGCATCGGCGGCATCTGGCGGGCAAGGTGCGGGCGCTGATCGACCACCTGGTCGAGTGGTTCCAGAGCCACCCCATTCACTAGGGGCAAGAATTGAATTTCGGTTCCATCTGGCGTCGTGTGACCGGCGCTGCCGCTGTTCTGCTGATGCTTGCCACGCCGGCGTTGGCGCATCCGCATATCCTGATCGATGCAAAGGTGACCGTGGTATTCGACGGCAATGGCGCCGTGGCGGGCCTCAGGCATGCCTGGACCTTCGACAGCGCATTTTCGGCCTGGATGGTGCAGGGGCTGGACACCAATGGCGACCGGGAAACCAGCCCGGAGGAAATGCAGGACCTAGCCGACGAGAACATGGTCGGGCTGGCCGACTATGGCTTTTACACCTATGCCGGCGAGGGCGATGCGCTGATGGCGTTCACCCCGGCTGGCGACCAGCGCATGGTCTATGAGGACGGGCGGGTGACCCTGACCTATTCGGCCGATGCGGTGACGCCGATGCCCCTGGCCGGGCCGTTCGAGCTGGCGGTCTACGATCCCGAATACTACGTCGCCATCGGCTTCGCCGATGTGAGCGATGTGACGCTGGAAAATGCGCCCGCCGGCTGCGGCGCGGTACTCGAACCGCCCCGGCCGATGGACCCTGAAGTGGAGCAGCGGCTTTATGCGCTGGGGCCTGAAGTGCTGGAACTGCCGCCCGACCTGGCGGCGGCGATGCGTGGTACGCAGGGCATGATCGTGGTGACCTGCGGTGGCATGCCGGCGGTGGCGCCGGCAAGCGCAGTGGAGGCGGTCAACCAGGTGGCCGAGGCCAGGCCGAGCATGCCGTTTGGCGGGCCGCCGCCCGAGCCGGGGCTGAACCTGCCGCGCACCGGGTTTTTCGGCTGGCTGCAGGAGCAGCAGCGGAGCTTTTATGGCGCGATGACCGCCTCGCTCGATGCACTGCGCACCGACTGGACGGCCTTCTGGGTGCTGGGTGGGCTGAGCTTTCTCTATGGCATATTCCACGCAGCCGGGCCGGGGCATGGCAAGGTGGTGATATCGTCCTATGTGCTGGCCAACGAGACGCAGCTGCGGCGCGGGGTGCTGCTCAGCGTGGTGTCGGCGCTGCTGCAATCACTGGTGGCGGTGGTGTTCGTGCTGATCGCGGCCGGTGTGCTGGGCATGACCAGTATCGCCATGGGTGACGCGGCCAACTGGATCGGCATCGTGTCCTATGGGCTGGTGGCGCTGCTGGGCCTGTGGCTGGTGGCGCGCAAGGTGTTCGGCTGGGGCGAGCATCATCACGAGAACATGGCGCACAAGGCACATGAGCATCTGCATGGGGATGACGAGCACCATCACCATGAGCATGACCATGGTGACCACCTGCATGTAGTGACGCCACAGGCGGCGGGCGGCAGCCTGCGCGAGCAATTGAGCGTGGTGCTGGCCGTGGGGCTGCGGCCTTGTTCGGGGGCGCTGGTGGTGCTGGTCTTCGCCTTGTCGCAGGGGTTGCTGCCGGCGGGCATTGCGGCAGTGTTCCTGATGGGGGCAGGGACGGCGATCACGGTGGCCGTGCTGGCAACGATCGCGGTGACGGCCAAGGGATTGGCGCGCCGCGTCGGTGGTGTGGACAATCCGGGGACGGCGGCCGTGGTGTGGTGGCTGGAGCTGCTGGGGGCAGTGGCGGTGCTGACATTCGGCGTGCTGCTGGTGATTGCCAGCTTGTGAAATCGGCAAGGCAAGAGGATAGCGCGACCCATCGCCGCCTTGCGGATGACGGGAGAGCCGTTATGGTGCGCGCCAGCCTAGAACCCTTCCAAACTGGCACTTCATGTCTCAATCCCTGCCGTCCGATCATCCGCATATCAACCCATCCAGGATCGGCGTCGTGCTGCTCAATCTGGGTACGCCCGATGGGACGGACTATTGGAACGTGCGGCGCTATCTCAAGGAATTCCTCAGCGATCCGCGCGTTATCGAGACGCCAAAATGGTTATGGTGGCCGATCCTCAACCTGGCGATCCTGAGCGTCCGTCCGCAGAAGAGCGGCCATGCCTATGCGCAGATATGGGACAAGGAAAAGGACGAGAGCCCATTGCGGGTGATCACCCGCGACCAGGCCGTGGCCTTGGCCGCGCGGCTGGCCGGGCATGACGATATCGTGGTGGATTTCGCCATGCGCTATGGCAATCCATCGACCCGCAGCGTGCTGGAGAAACTGCAGGCGGCTGGATGCCAGAAAATTCTGCTGGTGCCGCTTTATCCGCAATATTCGGCGACGACGACGGCGACGGCCAATGACAAGGCGTTCGAGGCGCTGGGCAAAATGCGCTGGCAGCCGGCGGTGCGTACGGCACCGGCCTATTTCGACGCTCCCGAATATGTCGCGGCGCTTGGCAATTCGATCCGCGACGGGGTGGCGGCGCTGGATTTCGAACCGGAGCTGGTCATCACCAGCTATCACGGCATGCCGGTGGAATACCTGGAGCGCGGCGACCCCTATTATCACCAGTGCTACGAGACGACGCGCCTGGTGCAGGACTATCTGGGCTGGGACAGGGACCGGCTCATGGTGACCTTCCAGAGCCGGTTCGGGCCGACCAAATGGCTGGAGCCCTATACCGACGTGACGCTGGCGGCCTTGCCGGGCAAGGGCGTGAAAAAGGTGGCCATCCTGGCGCCGGCCTTTTCGGCGGACTGTATCGAGACGCTGGAAGAAATCGCCATGCAGGGCCGGGACGGCTTCATGGAAGCTGGTGGCGAGAAATTCGCCTATATTCCGTGTTTGAACGACAGTCCCGGCGGCATGGACATGATCGAGGCCGTGGTGCGGCGGGAACTGGCGGGCTGGATTTAGCCGCGCCCGCCGATCACGCTCCGGGCTGCAGCCTCGATGGCGGCGGCGTCGATGCCGAAATGCGCGTATAGGTCATTGACTGTTCCGGTCTGGCCGAAATGCTCCACCCCCAGCGTGATGGTGCGATGGCCGAGGACGCTGCCGAGCCAGCCGAGCGTCGCCGGATGGGCATCGATGGCGGTGACGAGGCCGGCGCGCCAGGGAGTGTCGGCGAGCAAGGTTTCGATATGGCTGCTTGCGGCGTGGTCGCCATGGAGGCGCGCGCGTTGGGCGGCATGCCAGCCGGCATTGAGACGGTCGGCCGAGGTGACGGCCAGCACGGCGACATTGCGCCGGTCGCCGCCGATGGCTCCGGCGGCGGCGATGGCTTCGCTGGCGAGGATGCCCTGATAGGCGATGACCACCTCGCATTCGGGCGTCGGTGGCTTGAGCCAATAGGCGCCGCGGATGATGCCGTCTGTGAGGGCCTTGTCCACCTTGCGGGGCGGTTGCTCGATGCTGCGGGTAGAGAGGCGGAGATAGACCGAGCCGCCGGTGACGTCGCGCGGCCAATCGGCAAGATCGGGGCGCGCATCGCCGGAGCGCTGCATGTAGTCGAAGGCCCAATCCATGATGACAGACAATTCGTCGGCAAAGGCCGGCTCGAAGCTGGCCAGGCCATCCTGCGCCATGCCGATCAGCGGGCTGGCGATGGACTGATGCGCGCCGCCTTCGCCGGCCAGTGACACGCCGGACGGCGTGGCCGCCAGCAGGAAACGGGCGTCCTGGTAGCAGGCATAATTCAGCGCATCGGCGCCGCGCGCGATGAAGGGGTCGTAGAGCGTGCCGATGGGCAGCAGGCGCTCGCCGAACAGCGAATGGCTGAGCCCGGCGGCACCTAGGGCGAGGAACAGGTTCATCTCGGCGATGCCCAGTTCGAGATGCTGGCCCTCGGGCGTGAAGCGCCATTTCTGGGCGCTGGGAATGGCTTCCTTCTGGAAGACATCGACCATTTCACGGTTTGCGTAGAGATTGCGCCGATTGACCCAGGTGCCGAGATTGGTCGAGACGGTGACATCGGGCGAGGTGGTGATGATGCGGCGGGCGAGGTCGCTGTCGGTCTTGGCGATGGCGTCGAGAATCTTGCCGAAGGCGGTCTGGGTCGAGGTGAGGCCGGTGCCGACAAACTGGGGCCCGATAGTGGCCACTGCCGGCGCGGTGTGGCGGCGGGATTCGCTGGTATTAAACGGCACATCGGCGAGGAAGCGCTCGATGGCTGCGGGGTCGGCCAGGCCCTCGAGCTTGTCCCATTCGTGGCCCTCGCGGACCTGCATGGACTGGCGCAGCTGCTCGATCTGCGCCGACGTCATCTGGCCGGCGTGATTGTCCTTGTGGCCGGCCAGCGGCGTAGCCCAGCCCTTGACGGTATAGGCGATGAAGACGGTGGGCTTGTCGCTGCCGGCGGTTTCGAACTGTTCGAGCAGGCTTTGCGTGCAGTGGCCGCCGAGATTGGCCATCAGCTCGGCCAGTTCGGCATCGCTGCGGCGGGCGAGCAGGGCGGAGACTTCGCCCTGGTCGCCGATCTCGTCATTGAGGCGCTCGCGCCAGGCTGCGCCGCCGCGGAACATCAGGGCGGAGTAGATGGCGTTGGGGGCGGCATCGATCCAGGCCTTGAGCTTGTCGCCGCCCGGCTCGGCGAAGGCAGCGCGTTGCAGGGCGCCGTATTTGAGGGTGACCACATTCCAGTCGAAGGCGCGGAAGATGGCTTCGATGCGATCGTAAAGGCCTTCTCGGACGACGCCGTCGAGGCTCTGCCGGTTATAGTCGATGATCCACCAGGTGTTGCGCAAGCCATGCTTCCAGCCTTCGAGCAGGCATTCATAGACATTGCCCTCGTCGAGCTCGGCATCGCCGACAAGGGCGACCATGCGGCCTTCGGGGCGCGACGTGTCAGCCCAGGGTTTTGCCCGCACATAATCCTGGATCAATGAAGCAAAAGCGGTGAAGGCGACGCCGAGGCCGACAGAGCCGGTGGAGATGTCGACATCATCGGTGTCCTTGGTGCGGCTGGGATAGGATTGGGCACCGCCGAAGGCGCGAAATTGCTGAATTTTTTCAAGGCTCTGCTTGCCGAACAGATATTGGATGGCATGAAAGACAGGGGCGGCATGCGGCTTGACCGCGACCCGGTCCTCCGGCTTCAGCACGCCGAAATAGAGCGCGGCCATGATGGCTGCCATGGAGGCCGAACTGGCCTGGTGGCCACCGACCTTGACGCCGTCGACATTGGGGCGGAGGTGATTGGCGTGGTGGATCATCCAGTTCGAGAGCCACAGGGCTTTCCTGGTCAGCGCTTCGATGCTAGCGATCCGATCCATGCTTTCCCCCCGGTCATAATGCCCTGATTTTGCGCCTTGTGATGCGGCGGTTCTTGTCTATTTTGACCTTGGTAGCGCAGGTTTGCGCAGGATTTGCCCAGATTGGAGCAGGAAAATGGCGGAAACCACCACATTCGCGCTGACGGCGCTCGACCGGAGAATCCTGCGGGCGCTGCAGGAAGACGGACGCATGACCATCCAGGCGATTGCTGAAAGGGTGGGGCTTTCGGCCTCGCCCTGCCTGCGCCGGATACGGCAGATGGAGCGGGCGGGGATCATTGCCGGCTATAGCGCCGTGGTGGAGCAGAAAGCGGTGGGGCTGCCGGTTTCCGTGTTTATTTCCATACGGTTAGAGCGGCAACGCAGCCATGAGCTGGATGCGTTCGGGGCGGCGATCGGCGGCTGGCCGGAGGTGATGGAATGCTATCTGATGACCGGGCAGTTCGACTTTCTGCTGCGGGTGGTCTGCGCCGATCTGGGGGCCTATGAGCAGTTCCTGCGCGAGCGGCTGACGCAGGTGGAGGGCCTGGCCAGCATCGAAAGCAGCTTCTCGCTGGGGCAGGTGAAGTATTCCCGGGTGCTGCCTTTGTGAATTCGCATCAGGGGCGAATTGGTTAGCACACTGTTAGCATCGAGCGCGCGGAAGTGTGAATCCGGCTACCAGCCCGGACCGGCGAAATCGGGCGGGGTGACATTGACCAGGCCGCGGCCGACAATGTAGCTGCGATCCACCCAGCCCTGGCCCGGAATGCGGCACCATTGGGTGGCGCCGGCGCCGCGCAGGCTGTAGCCGGCATCGCCGATCCAGCTGCCATAGGGCGAGTCGGAATCGTTCTGCGTGCAGGCATCGATGGGGATTTCCATGCCGTCGGTCAGGCGGCCGACAATGGCATAGCGGAAGCCCGGCCCGTCATGCACGGCGATATTGCCACCCGAGACCCGCGCGGTGACCGTGAGGGCCTGCGCCGGCAGGGCGGCGGCAAGGGCGATGAGGATGGCGAGGGCGAGCGCGCGCATGGCAGAGTTCCGACGGTGACCGGCCTTGCATGACGCATGGACATGGCGGATGCATGGCGGCGCCGATGCCTGGGACGACTTTTATCTCGCGCAGCCGGGCTGGCGTGGGGTGACGGATGGAGGGGTGCGATGGGTTTGTGGCGCGGCGGACTGGCGATGGGGCTGATGCTGGCGGCGATGAGCCAGGGCGGGGCACAGGAGGCGGAATTGGGCGGCTGGCACTTGCAGGAAGACAGGATCGAGGCGGATTTCGTCAATTTCGACCTGTCCTGGATCGAGCAGGGCCTGCCGCTTTTCGCCCTCAACTGCCAGCAGGGTTTTCCCGAGGTCTATATCACCGTCTTCATCGATCCGCCGGCGGATGGCGCCGCGCCGGGTGAACTGGCACTGGCCGATGGCGAGCGGCGCGTCACCATGGCGGCCGGCGGCACCGAAATGCAGGGCCGCTTCGCGGTGGACGCCATGACCAGCTTCGGACCGGACCTGGCGGCGCTGCTGACGGGGCCGGTTTCCGTGCTGGTCGACGGGGTCGAGGTGGCCCGCTACACGACCGATGCCGCCTAGGCGGAGTTCGCACGGCTCATCGCGGCCTGCCCGCCGCAGTGAGGCCGGGCGAATGCGGCAGGGAGGGCGGCGCGGGGGTAGGGGATAGGTTTTTTTGCTTTTTCCAGTTGCCGCCCCGAACACGGTGTCATCCCGGCCTTGACCGGGATGACACCCTGAGGTGGGGGGCTTGTCCGGTGGCCGGACGATCCACCTTGCGGCTGCGGCTTGATCTCGGGATGGGCCCCGGCTCAAGGCCGGGGTGACATCGGGGTGAGGTGGCACTGTGTTGCAATTAGGACCTATTTGCAACACGAGGGAGGGTGGGCGGTGGAGACGGAGGGAGGAAGGAAGGATGACGGGAGGAAGGAACGAAGACGGGAGGAACGAAGACGGGAGGGAGGATGGAGGATGGAGGGAGGAGAGAGGGAGGAGAGAGGGAGGAGGGGGAAGGAGGAGGGAAGGATGAGGATGGAGGACGGAAGAGGACGGAAGGGGGGATGGGAGCGTGGGGCAGCGAGAGGCGGGCTGAGGCTGGCTGACTGGACAGAGAGGTGGCGCCGCGCGATGGTTCGGGCGGAGGGGGCATGCGCAAACTGTTCTGGGTGCTTGCTGGCATCATGGTGCTGGCGGCTTTGGGCAATATCATCGGGGGCACCGATACGCCGGTGACGGCGAGGGTCGATCCGGCAGGCGGGCAGGCTGTGGTGCGGGCGGATATTCCGGCGGCGCCACGGTTCGATGCGACGCTGTTCGTGTCGGCCAACAGCCTCAACCTGCGCGAGGCGCCGAGCACCAGCGGGCGCGTGCTGACGAGTTTGCCGCGCAATACGAGGGTGCTGGCCGGGGAGCGGCGGAGCGGCTGGGTGCTGATCTCGGCGCAGGGGCGGATTGGCTGGGTTAGCGAGCGGTACCTGACTGGGGCGCCGGTGGAGCCGGCAATTTCGGTACCGACGCGGAACCAGCCGGGCTATGGGGTTGTGCAGCGGCAGACGGCGGCGTCCTGTCCGTCGCGGCGCTATTGCTCGCAGATCGGGTCATGCCGGGAAGCGCGGCGGTATCTGGCCAATTGCAGTTGGGGCGGGGCGCTGGATGGCGATGGGGACGGCGTGCCGTGCGAGTCGATCTGTCGATAAGCGGGCTGTCAAGCGTCGTTGCTGCCTCGGCTCATACGCGGCATGGGGATCGTGTTGTCGATGTCGTCGAGTCTTATATTTACACTGGCGCGCGTTCGAGCATTGGCACGAACCTTCTCCAGTGCATCCTCTGCGGTATCACGCTCACGATGCTCCCGATCAACCAACTCTCGTGATTTGCTTCGCGCACTGACCTGCTTCTCCAAAATTTGAAGCCGGACCAGTGCTGCATAGGCACTGGGTGGCGAAAAGAACATCTTCGCAACGACTGGTGCGATTTCAAGGAATGCTACAAAAGCCTTCAATATCCATTCCAAGTAGGCGACCGTAGCGCCGTTCTCTGGATCGGCCTTCAACCGGTCAAGGGCCGCCAACCGAACTATCGGGTCATCCCTTAGCGGGACAAACACCCCGGTCTCAACAAGCCTGTTCTCCAGTGATCGAATAAGGAGTGGCCTTTCCGCGTTATGCGCTGCCAGATCTGCGCTTAGGGTGACAATCTGGTCACGGATCCCTTGCACCTCGTCAGGCGACAAGACCGCGTCGTTCTTAGCGGCTTCGATATTGCCAACAACAGCGTCAAGTCCAGTATTGGCCTTGCTGAGATCTTCGTTGAGACTTTGGAGGCGATCCTGGTTGTTCTGCAGGCGCAATTGAAACTGGAAACAGTTTGACCCGGGAGGGCACCCGGGAACGCCGGTATATTCCTCGCTTTTGCAGCCGGTCATTTCGCAAGCAATGTCAACTTTAAGCTGCCTGTTCTCTTCCTCAAGTCGGTCAATCTGTTGAACCAGTCCGTCAATCTCGGACTCGATCCCCAGTTTCTGGGAGTTTAGCTCGGCAGGAACTTCGATAGACCTAGGGCCATCAATGAGTGCCTCAGCGGACACGCGTTGGCTAAGCATATCAATTTGCGTCTCCAGTTCACCTTTGCGGTCAGTAAGGTCCGCCTCTAAACGACCAACCTGATCGTGGTATTCCGCATTGGCCAGTTCGTTTTCTGTCTCAAGCAGATCGCGGATCATTCCTCCAAACGCTGCCGGTTCGACCATCGTCGACACCGTAAACGCAAGCAGCACCGAAATGCCCAAGCGGGCACATATCTTGAAGAATCTGGGTAGGTATCTAACAACGAGGCGCCAAACTCCGGCCTCCGATTCGTTGGAAATCTCGGTTAGAACGCCCATCTCGAACCAGTCCGCCTGGAACAAGGCGCGATCGAACAGCACAACGATTGTCGCGACCACCAAAGCCATAGCTGCGCTGATTGGATAATGCGGCACAAAGTATGAAACTGATGCATAGGTGGCTGCCGCGACCACGATAAAGGTCAGCAGCAACGAGATGCCCAGTTGGACGCCCCAAATCTGGTCGACACGCGTGGACTGCTTCATCGCATGCGTATCAATGCCAGCTATTGTGTAGAATATTGCCGACAACAAGCCAGAGGCCTCCGTAACCAACTGTTAACCATGCCGCCGGCACAATGCGGTATGCAACCCGCTTCAATCAGCACCATTGGTCTCGATGCTCATCCTGCCCTGGGTCCCTTAACGCGGGCCCAGGTCAATCGCTTGAGGACCGATCCGGCCTTTGTTTCCTTGACTCCGCATCAGGAGGCCCGCGCTGAGCTCTTTTTTCAGCTGCAGGCCACGAGTGGGCTCGATGACGAAAGCCCTGCGCTACTTCTGATCATGGAACTTGCGGACTGCTACGCGGCGCTGTTCAATCACCGAGAAGCCGGTCGGTGACCTTGTGGTTGCGCTCTTCGTACATCTTGAGCGCCCGCATGAAGTGGTCTTCATAGCTCTGCGAGAGCTTGGTGATGCGCTCGAACTTTGCCGTTAGCAGTCCTTCTGCATTTCTTTCGTAGAGGGAGACCATGTCGTCGCAGTCGTTGCTGGCAACTTCGCCGGCGTCCCGCCTCGCCTGAATGCTTTTGATCTTTGCGGTTTTCTCCTTGAGCACGATTACCGCCTCTTCTTCGGCCGCGCCTGTCATCTGCTTCTGTGCAGACTCCAACTGCCGACGGACGGCTTCATCGCCCTGAACAGCTTGCTCGATGAACAAACGAAGTGTCTCTCTTTTCTCGAGCGCAACGCTGGCAGTAAGCCTATCCAGCACCACAGTTTTTTGCGCGTTGAACAATTCTGCCGTCATTTCTCCGGTGATGCGTCGAATTTCCCGCTCTGTCTCTCGATCGGTGCGCATCTTCGCCAGAAAGCCCAGCCGGCTGCGCATGCTGTTCAGGTATCGACGGGGGTCGGCGCCAGCGTCGAGTACCCTCAAGTTGCCTGGCGGCAGCACCTCGACCTCACCCTCACCAACAGTTGTCAGAGCGCTTTTTTCGGAAGATTTCTCAACTCGCCACTGCGCCATACCCCACCTCCTAAGTATCCTTAGCCTAAGGTTAATATGAAGCGTGGATGTAGGGAAGCGCAAGTTTATTAACTAGTTCCTATCTCGGGCCGCTCTCCTACGAGTCTTCACCGGGCCTTCGATTTCAGCTAACCTCCCCACTCAACGTATCCAACTCCATCTCCCTCAACCGCTTCACCTCGTCGCGCAGCCTCGCTGCCTTCTCGAACTCAAGGTTCGTCGCCGCCTCGCGCATCTGGGCTTCCATGTCCTTGATGACCGCCGCCAGGTTGGCGCCCACGGCGACCTGTTCCTTGCCGTCCTTGCCTTTGCCGATGCTGACCGTGACGTGGTCCTGTTCGTAGACCGAGTCCACGATGTCGTGGATGTTGGAGCGCACCGACTGCGGGGTGATGCCGTTGGCCTCGTTGTAGGCCAGTTGCTTTTCGCGGCGGCGGTTGGTTTCGGCGAGGGCGCGGGTCATGGAGCCCGTCTCTCTATCGGCGTAGAGGACGACTTTGCCGTCGACGTTGCGGGCGGCGCGGCCGATGGTCTGGATCAAGCTGGTTTCGCTGCGTAGGAACCCTTCCTTGTCGGCGTCGAGAATGGCGACGAGGCCGCATTCGGGGATGTCGAGGCCTTCGCGCAGGAGGTTGATGCCGACGAGGACGTCGAAGGCGCCCAGGCGCAGGTCGCGGATGATTTCGATGCGCTCGATGGTGTCGACGTCACTATGCATGTAGCGGACGCGGATGCCCTGTTCGTGCAGGTATTCGGTGAGGTCCTCGGCCATTTTCTTGGTGAGGACGGTCAGCAGGGTGCGGTAGCCCTTGGCATTGGTCTGGCGGATTTCATCGACGACATCATCGACCTGGGCCTTGGCCGGGCGGATTTCGACCGGGGGATCGATGAGGCCGGTGGGGCGGATGACCTGTTCGGCGAAGACGCCGCCGGTCTGGTCCATTTCCCATGAGCCGGGCGTGGCCGAGACATAGACCGATTGCGGGCGCATGGCGTTCCACTCCTCGAAGCGGAGGGGGCGGTTGTCCATGCAGGAGGGGAGGCGGAAGCCGTATTCGGCCAGGGTCGCCTTGCGGCGCAGGTCGCCGCGATACATGGCGCCGAGCTGGCCAATGGTGACGTGGGATTCATCCACGAAGACCAGGGCATTATCGGGCAGGTATTCGAACAGGGTCGGGGGCGGCTCGCCGGGCTTGCGGCCGGAGAAGTAGCGCGAATAGTTCTCGATGCCGGCGCAGGAGCCGGTGGCTTCCATCATTTCGAGATCGAACAGGCTGCGCTGTTCGAGGCGCTGGGCTTCGAGGAACCGGCCGGCGCCGTTGAGCTCCTGGAGACGGGCGGCAAGCTCGGCGCGGATGGCCTTGATGGCCTGGTTCATCGTGGTGCGCGGCGTCACGTGGTGGGAATTGGCGAAGACGCGGATGAAGGTGAGGTCGGCGGATTTTTTGCCCGTAAGAGGGTCAAACTCAACTATCGACTCGATCTCGTTGCCGAAGAGCGAGACGCGCCAGGCGGCTGCTTCATAGTGGGCGGGGAAAATCTCGACGGTGTCGCCGCGCACGCGAAAAGTGCCGCGGACGAAGCCGGTGTCGCCGCGCTTGTATTGAAGGGCCACCAGCTTGGCGAGCAGCTCACGCTGGTCGATCTTTTGGCCTTTTTGAACATCAATCGTCATCGCGGTGTAGTCTTCGACCGAGCCGATGCCGTAGATGCAGGAGACGGAGGCGACGATGATGACGTCGTCGCGCTCGAGGATCGCCCGGGTGGCCGAGTGGCGCATGCGGTCGATCTGCTCGTTGATGGTGGATTCCTTCTCGATATAGGTATCGGTGCGCGGGACATAGGCCTCGGGCTGGTAATAGTCGTAGTAGGAGACGAAATATTCCACCGCATTGTCGGGGAAGAAGGACTTGAACTCGCCATAGAGCTGGGCGGCCAGGGTCTTGTTGGGGGCGAGGATGAGGGCGGGGCGGTTGGTCTGGGCGATGACCTGGGCGGCGGTGAAGGTCTTGCCGGAGCCGGTGACGCCGAGCAGGACCTGGTCGGATTCGCCATTGTTGATGCCTTCGACCAGTTCGGCGATGGCGGTGGGCTGGTCGCCGGCCGGCTTGTAGTCGGTCTGCATGCGGAAGGGGCGCGACGGCGCGCGCTTTTCGAGCAGGTTGGCGGCCTTGTGCGGCACCCAGGGGGAGGAGCCCTCCACCTCCTTGCGGCCATGCAGGATGATCTGTTCGAGCGCCTTGACCGTGGCGGTGACACCGACGGTCTGGGCATCTTCGACGGTGCGGCTGGAGCCGGATTTCGAGCGGGCACTGGCGAGGGCATCGCGGAGTTTGCCGAGGGTTTCGGGATCGGCCGCGGCGGCGCGGGAAATGTCGCGGGCGGAGAGGGCCTTGTCGGACGGCATGTGGCCGAAGCCGGCCTGGGCCGGTTCGCCCATGCCGTCGAAATCGATGCGGTCGACGGAGTTGATCTTGGTCTTGCTGGTCCGGGCAGACATGCCGGTAGCGGTGTCGTTATTGGACTTGGTGGAGCGGCGCTTTTCGAGGGCGGTCTTTTTCTTTTCGGCGGTCGCCAGGGCCTTGCGCGCATCCTCCTCGGCCTGGGCGGCTTCGGCAGCCAGCTTCTGGTCGGCGCGGTCGAGGGCGCGCTTGTTGCGCATGCGCTCGGCATAAAGCGGCTTGTTGGCGGCCAAATCCTCGGCCTTCTCGATCTCGCCGAGGAAGTCGTCGATGGAAAAATCAGCTTTGCCCGGGCGGGCGGACTTGTCGGCCATGGGATGCTCGCGATCTGGGGAGGCGACTCAGATGGGGAACGAGGCGCGGTTGTGCAATGTTCCGAAGAGCATATCGGGGTTCGAACGGAGAGGGAACGGGGGCTGCTGACAGGGGGAGTCAGGAATGGCAAGGAAAAATTGGCGGCTGGGGTGTCGAAACGGCGCCCGGCCTGTCGTCGTGAGGGCATGGGGCGGCAGAGGGCCGTCATCGGGAGAGTGAAATGAAGATTGCAGGTTGGGTTCTTAGTGGGCTGATCGGACTGTTTCTGGCCATCGCTTCGGCGGCGCCGAAATTCATGGGCATTGCGGCGGCCACGGACGCCATGGAAGTGGTGGGGTGGCCGCTGAAATATCTGGTGCTGATCGGCTGTATCGAGGTGGGATGCGTGATCCTGTTCCTCATTCCGCGCACGGCGCTGCTGGGCGCGGTGTTGACCACGGGGCTGCTGGGCGCGGCGCTGGCGGCCAATCTGCGGGTCGACAACCCGCTGTTCAGCCACACGCTGTTTTCCATCTATCTGGGCGTGGCGGTGTGGGTGGCGCTGTGGCTGCGCGAGGAAAAGCTGCGTTCGCTGTTTCCGCTGGTGAAGTAAAGATCAGGCCCGGCGGCCGGGTCTGGTGGCAAACCAGATGACATGCCGGCCGCCCTTGCCCGAGCGCGTGGCGCGAACGGCGATTTCCTCGACGGTCATATCCGACTGCCGGAGGCGCCGGGTGAATTTCGCATCGGGCGCGGAGGACCACACCGCCAGGTGTCCGCCGGGCGCCAGCGCCGCCCTGGCGGCGGCGAGGCCGCCGGCGCTGTAGAGCCGGTCATTGGCGGGGCGCGACAGGCCGTCGGGCCCGTTATCGACATCGAGCAGGATGGCGTCGAACGGCTTGCCGGCACCGATGGCGGTGGCCACGTCGCCTTGATGAATGCCGACGCGGGGATCGTCGAGGCTGGCGCCATGGATGGCGGCCAGCGGACCGCGGGCCCAGGCGACGACCTCCGGCACCAGTTCGGTCACGACGATTTCACTATCGGCCCCGAAGCAGTCGAGGGCGGCGCGGAGGGTGAAGCCCATGCCCAGCCCGCCGATCAGGATGCGCAGCCCGGCCCGGCCGGCAAGGCGGGTCGCCGACAGCGTGGCCAATTGCTCCTCGGAGCCGCTGAGGCGGCTGTTCATCAGCTCGATCGTGCCCGACATGATGGAGAATTCGGTGCCACGCTGCATGAGCCTGAGCGGCCCGCCGCCCGGCATGGTGGTTTCATCGAGCTTGATCCAGGGCAGCATGGGGGAGTCCGGTAGGCGGAGGTATAGAGCCGTAGCAGGAAGGTATTGTAGGCGGCAAGGGAAAGTGATTGCGGGTCGTTTACCAATAATGACGTTCTCAGTGGCGAATTTGGTAAACTAAGTAAGTCCGCTTGCCGCCTTTCGAGATTTGGAAATTTTGGTTATCAGGCGTGGTGTAGATTCATAAATAATCCCATGAATTGTTGCTGCGATTGATATCGACAAATGACGTTTATTCGCGCCTCGTTTATCCAGTGAATTTGAATTGGCGCGGAGCGCGCCATGAGCAGAGCTTTAGTTCTTGAGTATTTCAATGAGATTGATCGACTAAAACAGGTGTCGGGAACCACGACCGAGGGGGTGGTCAGCGAGGCCTTCAAGGACCTGCTCAAGGGGTGGTCGCGGCAGAAGAACCTGGTCTTTGCGGCACAATATGAATTCCTCTCCGCGCAGAAGACTCGGGTGCGGCCGGATGGCACGATCCTGCATGCGCTGCGAGTGCCGTTCGGCTATTGGGAGGCCAAGGACGAGGCCGACGATCTTGACAGCGAGATCGACAAGAAGCTGCGCTGTGGCTATCCGCAGGACAATATCCTGTTTGAGGATTCACGCGAGGCAGTGCTGATCCAGAACCGACAACCGGTCATGCGGTGTCGCATGTCGGATGGGGATGAACTGCTGCGCCTGCTCGGCCTGTTTTTCAGCTATGAACGCACCGAAATCGCCGAGTTCCGCAAAGCAGTGGAGCAGTTCAAGTCCGACCTGCCGACCGTGCTTGGGGCGCTGCGCGATGGGATTGATGGCGCCTATGGCAGCAACGCGACGTTTCGGGACGCCGCCGGCCGTTTTCTCGACCATGCGCGGGACACAATCAATCCGGCGGTTACCGACGCCGATGTACGGGAAATGCTCATCCAGCATATTCTGACCGAAGAGATTTTCAGCCAGGTTTTCGACGATCCGGACTTCCACCAGAAGAACAATATTGCACGGGAACTGTACCGCCTCGAGACGCAGTTCTTCACAGGAACGCTGAAACGCCAGACGCTCACGGCGCTACGGCCATACTATGCAACCATCCGTTCGAACGCGGCGATCATCACGCAGCACAGCGAGAAGCAGGCGTTCCTGAAGGTCATCTATGAGAACTTCTACAAGGTCTATGACGCCAAGAAGGCCGACCGCCTCGGCGTTGTCTATACGCCCAACGAGATCGTCAAATTTATGGTGGATGGGGCGGACTGGCTGACGCAGAAGCATTTCGGCAAAGCGCTGATCGACGAGGGTGTGGAAATCCTCGATCCGGCGACCGGGACGGGCACCTTCATCTGCGAGTTGCTGGAGCATTTTCGCGGGCAGCCGGGGAAGCTGGCGAAGAAATACAGGGATGAACTGCATGCCAATGAGGTGGCGATCCTGCCCTACTACGTGGCCAATCTGAACATTGAGGCCACCTATGCCGCAATCACCGGGCAATATGTCGAGTTCCCCAACCTGTGCTTCGTGGACACGCTGGACAATATCGGTGGACTGGGGATCAAGCGGGGGCACCAGCATGACCTGTTTGCGGGGCTGAGCGACGAGAATATTGAACGGGTGAAACGACAGAACCGGCGCAAAATCTCTGTGATCATCGGCAACCCGCCCTACAATGCGAACCAGCAGAACGAGAACGACAACAACAAGAACAGGGCCTATCCGCATATCGATGCGGCGATCAAGGCGACCTATATCGCGCAGTCAACGGCGCAGAAGACCAAGCAATATGACATGTACAAGCGCTTTATTCGTTGGGCCTCCGACCGTTTGGGTGACGAGGGCGTAGTTGCCTTCATCACCAACAGAGCATTCGTCGATTCTCGCCAGGATGACGGATTTCGAAGGGCGGTCGTGAACGAGTTTTCCGAAGTGTACGTCGTCGACCTTGGCGGGGACTGGAAGCGCAAGGACGATGCCGGGGGTGGAAACGTATTCGGGATAGGGACGGGCGTCGCGATCGCCTTCTTCGTCAGGCGTTCGCACAAAGGCAGTGGGAAAATATTCTATGCCGGCAGGCCGCGAGCGGAGGATGCCGAAGACAAGCTGAACTTTCTGGCGAGCCACAATGCAGCATCCATCGACTTTTCTCGGGTGGAGCCTGACAAAAATGCGAATTGGAGCGACGTCCCCGATGGTGATTGGGAGCAGTTTCTTCCCGTAGCCAATCAGGAGACAAAAGCTGCGACCTGGGCGTCGCGTGAGCGTGCGATCTTCAAATCCTATTCTCTGGGCGTTTCCACCAATCGCGACGAGTGGCTTTACGATTTTGATCGCGCCACTCTCAATCGCAAGGTGTCGCTTCTCGCGGAGCGCTACGACAAGGTTTCCCCAAATGCGGCGGAGTACCCGTCGGACATAAAGTGGTCCGAGAGTCTGAAGCGCCGAAAGGCTGCGGGCCAGAAAGAACTTTACGAGGCCGGGCGTCTCAGGCTGGCGTCATATCGGCCATTTACTGCCAAGTGGCACTACCAATCGGCGCTGTTTGTTGACCGACCGGGTTGGAGTTCCGAGGCGTTTCCGCAGGACGAAAAAAATCAGGCGATCTGCTTTAACGACAAGGGCGCCCGCTCGGACATCTGCATTCTTGCGGTAGATGGGCCAGCCGATCTCCACTTTGGAGCGGCAATTGACGGGTATCAGCAGGTAGCACGCTATCGCTTCACCAAAGACGGCGTTCGGATCGACAACATCACCGACTGGGGGCTGAGGCAGTTCATTAGGGCCTATGGCGTCAACGGCGCGCTTGATCCTGCGCGGCTGGACGCGGATGAAGGGGAGCCGGTGGGGGGTGCGGAGGGGAAGGCGCCGTCACCCCGGCGCGGAAAGCGCGTCGAAGAAAGGCAAGCGTCCGCTCAGCAAGGACGATGTCTTCCATTATGTCTATGGCGTGCTGCATGATCCGGTCTATCGGGAGAAATATGCGCTGAACCTCAAGCGTGAATTTCCGCGCATTCCGTTCTACCGCGACTTCTGGCAATGGGCGGCATGGGGCGAGCAACTGATGGCGCTGCATATCGACTACAAAAATGCGGAGCCCTGGCCGCTGATGCGTCTCGACATGGCAGACGAAGGAGCGCGTTTGGCGGGCGTGGCGCCCAGGGCGATGCTCAAGGTCGACAGGGATAATGGGATGGTGCGGCTCGACAGCGAGACACAGTTGAGCGGCGTGCCGGCCGAGGCGTGGACCTATCGGCTTGGCAATCGCTCGGGCGTCGAATGGGTACTGGACCAGCACAAGGAAAAGACACCCAGGGATCCGACGATCCGCGATGAGTTCAACACCTATCGGTTCGCCGACTACAAGGAGAGGGTAGTTGATCTGATCGGACGGGTGGCAAGAGTGAGTGTCGAGACCGTCAGGATCACCGAGGCGATGAAGCTGGCGAAGCGGTGAGCCACGCCGGCCGAGGTCGCTGCCCGACCGGCGTGATGAGGGCGACGAACTGCTCCTATGCCCCCGTCACCCGCCAGATGACGTCGCCGACGTCGTCGGCCATCAGGACGGACTGGTCGGTGGCGAGGGCGACGCCGACGGGGCGGCCGTAGGATTGTTTTTCGTCGGGGGAGAGGAAATCGGTGAGGAGGTCGCGCGGTGTGCCAGTTGGCTTGCCGTTGGCGAAGGCGACGAAGGTCAACTTGTAGCCGCTGAGCTTGCTGCGGTTCCAGGAGCCGTGCTGGCCGATGGCCATGCCTGACGGAAAGCCGGGGAGGGTGCCCTCGGGTAGGAAGCAGAGGCCGAGCGAGGCGGTGTGGCCGCCCAGGGCGTAGTCGGGATGGTCCTGCGATGCGGCGGGGCGGGCGGGATCCTGGGGGACGCGGTCATCGACGACGCCCCAGTAGGAATAGGGCCAGCCATAGAAGCCGCCATCGCGCACCGAGGTCAGGTAATCGGGCGGGGTTTCGTCGCCGAGGCCGTCGCGCTCGTTGACCACGGTCCACAGCGTTTCCGAGGCTGGCTCCCAGGCCATGCCGACGGGATTGCGCAAGCCGCCGGCGAAGATACGCGACTGGCCGGAGGCGAGGTCGAGCTCGTGGATGCAGGCGCGGTTGGTTTCGGCGGCGATGCCGGCATCGCCGATATTGGTGAGCGAGCCGACGGCGACATAGAGCTTGCTGCCGTCCTTGCTGGCGATGAGATTGCGCGTCCAGTGGCCGCCAGGGACCAGGTCCATGAGCTTCTTGCCGGGGGCGGTGATGCTGGTGGCGCCGGGTTCATAGGGATAGGCGAGCACGGCGTCGCTGGCGCCGACATAGAGCGTATCGCCGATGAGGACCATGCCGAAGGGCTGGCGGACGCCAGTGATGAAGGGGTGGCGGATTTCGGCAATGCCGTCGCCATCGGCGTCGCGCAGCAGGGTGATGCGGTTTGGGCTGGTGCCGGAGGCGCGGGCGCGCTTCATGGTGCTCGACATGGCGTGATCGAACAGCGAGCTGGGCTTGCCCGATTCACCCATGGATTCGGCGACCAGCACATCGCCATTGGGCAGGACATGGATGTTACGGGGATGAACCAGCCCGGTGGCAAAGGCATTGACCTTGAGGCCGGCGGCCGGCGTGGGCGTGCGGCCGTTTTCCCAACCTTTGGCGGTGGGCATTTTCAGCGTCGGAATGCTGCCCTGGGCCTTGGGCGCCGGAATGACGGGGGCCGCGCCATAGACGGCCGGGCGCGGTCCATCGCCGCGGTGGCGAACAGCGACGGCGACGGCACCGATGGCGGCGACGATATTGGCGAAGATGGACTCGGTCATTTGGCAACTCTGGTGTCGGATGGTTTGGCCAAGGTAATGGCATTGCAGCGGCGTGAACACCATGGCTGGCATGGTTTTTTCGCGCCGAAGGCCAGGCGCCGTCCAGTGGGTGGACGGCGCCTGGGTTGGGGGTCGGCTCAGGCGCGGGCGGGTGTCCAGACCACCCAGGCGAACAGCAGGACGCCTATGAATGTGACCAGCGAGGATACTGCAACAACCGGCCCCAAAGCCTCATTGCCAGCCAGCAGCAGATAGAGCGACACCGCCATCATGGCCACGCCGAGTGTATAGACGACATACTGGATCATGGGCAGGCGACCGGCGGCCTTGGCCGGGTTCAGCGCATAATAGCCGCCGAACAGCGCTGACGTGACCCAGCCGAGCAAGTTGATATGCGCATGGGCGCCGATCACGTTGTGGTTCTGGCTGATCTCCATGTGGATGCCGACGGATATGCCGACGATCAGGAACAGAATGGCGCTGCGGAAATAGTATTCGGATATGCGTGGCATGGTTTCCCCCAAAAAGCTGGCCTCAACGTCTCCTCACAGACTCGGCCGGATCAAAGCATGGTAGGGCGGGGCCGGCGCGAAATCCATCGGCGCGATGAACGCCAAAGCGCCGCCCCGAAGGGCGGCGCCAGGCCTGGGAGCGGGCGCGGTCAGAGCGCCTGGAAGCTCGAAATGGCGTTGTTGTAGGAACTGAGCGACGGCTTGGAATTGATGATGGTGGCGCAGGAGCCGCCATAGCCGAAATTCTTGCAGACCGTTACCTGGGCGCCGCCTTCGACGCTGACCGAGGAGATGGAGTCGTTCCAGCCACCGGCCAGGTGCGAATTGCTGTCGCCCGGGCTGACGCAGAACTTGCTGCCTGCGAAGTTGGTGCTCTTGAAGAAGCAGACCTTGGGGGTGGCGGGAGCCGGGGGCGGCGGCGGGGCATCGCCGATGCCGAAGGAGAAGGAGGGGCCGCCGGGGCCGACGGTGACGCCGAAGTTGAACGGAATTTCGGGTTCGGACGGGGCGGGCGCCGGCTGGGCGGCGGCGGGCTTGAGGTAGTTGGCAGAGACCCAGCCGTCGGTGCCGGCATTGCGGTCGACAAAGCACCAGGAGCCCTGGCAATCCTTGACGTCGACGAGCTCGCCGGTGCTGAGCGTGCCCACCTTGGAATAGGACGTGCCGGGACCGGTGCGGACGTTGACGGCGCCGGTGGCGACGCCGGGCTGGGCAAAGGCGGCAGCAGTCGACAGCAGGACGATAGCGGCGCCGGAAGACAGAGCAGTGATGTGCTTGGCGTTCATTTTGAAGATACCCTCGTTTGACTTGCAGTGAGCGTGAAGCTCGCCTGTTCTGAGGGGGAATAGACAGTATTGCGGCTGAACTGCTGCTGAACGGGGTGTTTAGCGGGGCAGGCGGAAGTGGCCGGGATGGGGCGCGAAGATGAACGGGGGATAGAGCCCGTCGGTGGTGTCGTGCAATAGCGAGGCCACAGGCTGTGACGCAGCAGCGGGCTCAGTAGACCCGGATCGAGGACAAAGCGCGGCGCAGGTATGGGTCGAGGGCGGGCTGGTCGGCGATGATGCGCTCGCAATAGCTCTGGAAGCCGCGGTCGCGGCAGGCGGCGGCGGAGGCGCCGTTGACCCTGACGGAGGAGAAACTGTTGTCGAGGCCCAGCAAAGCCAGGTCGTGAATGACGCGGCCGGAGCCGAAGCAGAATTCGGCGCCGGTGAAATTGGCGCCGGTATAGAAGCACATGCTGCCGCCGGACGGGTAATCGGGGTGGACGCCGCCGGGCCAGTCGGTGGAGGTGAGGCCGAAGACAATGAACTGCTTGCCGGTCCAGCCGTGGCCGCCCGGACCATCCACGGCGCACCACAGGTCCTCGCAGCGCAGCACCTTGATCGGCAGGTCGGCAGCGATCTGGCCGGTGACGTCATAGGCGAGGCCGGGGCCGTTGCGCAGGGTCAGGGGATCGCTGCTCCAGGCATGCGTGCCGGACTCCGAGGCGGCGAAGGCGGAGGCCGTTGCCAGGATCATGATGCCGGCAAGGGCGGTCAGAAGGCGGCCGAAACGACGCATGGCAGTACCTCGAGACGTGTCAACGGAGGGCACACTAGCGCGGCAGGGGACGGCCTCCAAGGGCAAAGCAAAGGGCGCGGCCGGAGCCACGCCCTTGAGATGGTCAGGCGGCGCGATCAGCGCACGCGAACCGAGACGATATAGTCGTCGAAATCGCCCAGCGAGGAGGCGCTGGTGGTGTAGGTGCGGCAGTTGCGATAGTTGCTCTCCGAGCAAACCTGGACCTGCAGGCCATCGTCGTTCTCGACCGAGGAGATACGGTCGGCCCAATCGCCCAGATTGCGGATGCTATCGCCCGATTCGAGGCAGAAGCTGGTGCCGCGGAAGCGGGTGCGGTCGTAGAAGCAGACTTCGCTAAAGACCGGCTCGGGCAGGGGCCGGACGACCGGCGGGCGCGGCTGGGGCTGATTGCCGACGCCGATGCTGATCTGCGGGCCGTTGGGGCCGCCGATGGTGAAGCCGAAGGAGAGGCCCGGCTGGCTCGGATTGACCGGCCGCCCGCCGGCGCTCAGGTAGCTGGCCGAAACCCAGCCGTCGGGGCCGGACTTGTTGATGTAGCACCAGGAACCCTGGCATTGCTGCACATCGACCTGGGTGCCGCGAGTCGCGACATCGACGACGCCGTAGCTGGTGCCGGGGCCGGAGCGCACGTTGACATTGCCCGTGACGACGCCGGGGGCCGCATAGGCAGCCGGCAGGAACACGACGACGGCGGTGGCGGCAACGGCGACGCCGGTGGCGATGTTGAGCAACATCCTGCGGGTATGGCGGTTCATGTCTAACGCTCCTCATGTACTGGTCCAGCCGGTCCCGGGATGGGACGACGCTTTACGGCAGCCAGCCTTTGCTCAAGAAACGGGGAGACGAAGAAAAGAGTTCCGGCCCCCCGGAAATTGTCGAGTCATTGTCGTAACTTGGCGGTGCCTGGCGGCATCGCCCTTGTGAGCGGTTCTAGCGGGCCGCGCCTGAACGCTGGCTGAACGGAATCGTTCAGGTTGCCTGCGGCGGAATACGGCGCTTGGAGCCGTCTTCGTCAAGCGCGACATAGATAAAGCGGCCATCGGTGACCTTGACGCGGTCGGCGATGCGGTTGCGGCGGGCCCAGGCTTCCATGGAAATGGTGATGGAGGTGGTGCCGACGCGCTCGACATTGGCATAGACGCAGAGAATGTCGCCGACCTTGACCGGGGCGATGAAGGTCATCGCTTCGACCGCCACGGTGACGACGCGGCCGCCGCTGCGCTCGACGGCGGCGATGGCACCGGCAATATCCATCTGGCTCATCACCCAGCCCCCGAAAATATCGCCGGCCGGATTGGTATCGGCGGGCATGGCCAGGGTGCGGATGGTCAGCGCGCCTTTGGGTTCGGTGGAATCCGACAGCATGTTCAAGTCCTTTGTTGTGTCGCGTTTTCGAACCGCAAAACCGTGGCCACTATTGCTGAAAACGCTTTAGGGTCCTTTCACCGGCCAGCGGCCGACCGCTTCTTCCCAGTGCTTGCGGCACAGCGAGATATAGACGGATTTTTCGATCGATACCTGCTCGCCATCGGTGAGCACGCGGCCATCGACGCTCTGGCGCACGACCATGGTGGCCTTGGCGCCGCATTCGCAGATGGTGCGGATTTCGCGCAGCTCGTCGGCAATGGCCAGCAGTTGCATGGAGCCGGGAAACAGCTTGCCCTGGAAATCGGTCCTCAGGCCGAAGCACATGACCGGGATCTTGAGCCGGTCGCTGACACGGGCGAGCTGCCAGACCTGGTCGGGGGTGAGGAACTGGGCCTCGTCGACAAAGACGCAATCGATCTTGCCGCTTTCGGTCTCCTCGCGGATGGCCTGGTAGAGATCGTCGTCGGCGCCATAGAGCGAGGCGGGCTCGGAAATGCCGATGCGCGAGGCGATGAGGCCGACGCCGTTCTCGACATAGAGCGAGGAGGTATAGAGCAGCGGCCGCATGCCGCGCTCGCGGTAATTGTAGGCAGCCTGCAGCAACAAGGTGGACTTGCCGGCATTCATTGCCGCATAGGAGAAATAGAGCTTGGCCATGGTTCCGTTGTGCCGGAGCGTCCTGATCCACGCGAGCGGAAAACCGGGTGCTCCACAAAAAAGAGGCCGCCCAACCGGGGCGGCCAGAATGCCGACTGGATCGGCGGGAGAGCCGGGGTTGGCGGCCGCACTCTCCAAAAGCCGGGCGCGACGTTGGGGACGTGGGGCGCGGCGGGTCCGGGCCACATGGGGGATGGGCCGGGAACGCCTGAACGCTTAGCGAGTTTGTATGACGCGGAGGTGACGGGTCCGCCCAGATATCGTTCAGTTGCAGTTCAGCTTGGCGGTGGCAGGCTGGTTATCCACAGCGTGGAGTTTTGTTGCGATGGGTAAATCTGTTTTCGTGCTTGGTGCATTGGCGCTGCTGGTCCAGCCGGCACTGGCCTCGCCGGTGGGCACATGGGAAATCGAAATGCGGGATTCTCGCTATTCGGTGGAGATGTGCGGCGACGGCACGCAATTGTGCGGCACGCTGATCTGGCTGGGCAATGGCGCCGACAATGAGGAAAACCTGCCCTATCTCAATACATTGCTGATCGACCACGCGGCGCAGACCGGCCCCCAGGAGTGGAAGGGCGACCTGCATATCTATGGGCAGACGGCCGGCGGCACGATTACCCAGGTGAGCGAGGACGAGATCGTGCTCGAAGGCTGCGTGGTGTTTGTGGTGTGCAAGACGTACCGGATGTATCGGTATCAGGAGTAGGCAGGCCGCCCCGGCAACGCGATCGTCACCCTCGGGCTTGACCCCGAGGGTGTTCCACTTGCTGAGCGTTCGGTAAGTACAGAGCCTCGGGTCAGGCCCGAGGGTGACGCGCGGTGGTTGGAGAGATGGCTGGGGACAGCCTCAGTTGGTGGTTCGCGCGACATGGGCCTGGCGCCTGGCCCAGAGTGGGGGCAGGGCCTCGACGGCGAGGATGGCGACGAAGATCAGCGCCGCGCCGGCATAGCCGATGGGGGGCAGGCGTTCGCCCAGCAACAGCGCTCCGCCGATGGCGGCGAACAGGCTTTCGGCCGACAGGATGATGGCGGCATTGGCCGGCGGGACATATTGCTGGCCGATGGCCTGGAAGGTGAAGGCCACCGCAGTCGAGAGAATGCCGGCATAGGCGATCTCGATCCAGCCGGCGGAAATGCCGTCCCAGCTCGGGGTCTCGATGATGAAGGCCAGCGCCAGGGCCACCGTTCCCGCGACGAGGAAGCTGACGGCCGAGACGAAGATGGGCAGGCCGGTGGCCCGGGCGACATGGCCGAGCAGGATGACGTGCATGGCCCAGAATATGGCGCTGCTGACGATGAGGCCATCGCCCTGGCTGAAACTGTCGAGCCCGCCGCCATTGAGATAGTAGATGCCGATCAGGGCCAGCGGTACGCTGAAAAAGATGATGGGATGCGGGCGGCTGCGGAAGATAAGAAAGCCCAGCAGCGGCACGAAGAAGACATAGAGTCCGGTGAGGAAGCCGCCATTGGTGGCAGTGGTGGTGGCAAGGCCCGCCTGCTGCAGCCAGGAGCCGATGAAGAAGACCAGGCTCATCGCGGTGATGAAGGCCCAATGTATGCCGGTCAGCGGTGCGGTGCGGCGGCGGCGCTCCCACAAAGCCAGCGGCAGGACGAGCAGGCCGCCGAGCAGGTAGCGCACCCCGGCAAAGGTCAGCGGACCCATGGAATCCATGGCCGATTTCTGGGCGATGAAGGCGAAGCCCCAGAGCATGGTGCAGATCAGGAGCAGCAGGGCGGCGACGGGGCGGGACATGGGGGCTCGGTGGTTGTGGGCGAGATTTTTCAGTCGTCTCCCTCCCCCTTGTGGGGAGGGCTATCGCATATAGGCTGGCACGACCTCGCCACGTCCGCCGCGCGGCTCCTCCCCCTTGACGGGGAGGTTGGGAGGGGGTGGCGGTTGGCCCGGATATCGGGGCCAAACATCCCCCACCCTTGATCCAGCCATTCGGGCACAGCCCTCATGGCCTTGTTCACTCAAATCGCTCCACTGGAGCGATTTGACCCTTCGGGTCGCTCCAAGCCGAAACATTTTCGGTCGGCCAGTTTTATATAAGGGGAAGGCAGATATGGTGGGCGCGAACCTAAGGTAGTTCTTCGTCCAGTGCGGCGATCAACTGATCGATCTCCTCGGGTGTCGTGTAGTGCACGAAGGACAGGCGCAGGACGCCGTGGCTGGGGGCGATGCCGACGGCTTCGAGCAGGCGATAGGCGTAGAAGTGGCCGCCGCCGGCCATGATGTTGTGGTTCGCCAGGCGCGCGGCGACGGTGGCGGCGGGCTCGGCGAGCCCGAGGGCGATGGTGGGCGCACGCAGGGCGGGGTCGTCGGGACCGATGATGCGGACGGAGTTCTTCTTGCGCAGATAGTCGAGCAGGGGCGTGGCCAGGGCGATTTCCTGGGCGCGCATGGCGGCGTGGGCGCGGCGGAAGGGGCTCGTGCCCTCGACATTGCTGCCGGCAATGGCGGCCACGGTTTCGAGATAATCGGCGATGCCGGAGGCGGCGGCGATCTGGGCGTGGTCGGGGCCGGCCGGGGTCAGACGGTAGCGCGGCTTGTCGTCGTTGAAGAAATGGCCCTGATTGGGCAGCGACATGGCCAGCTCCGGGCGTACGGCCATGACGCCCTGATGGGGGCCATAGACCTTGTAGGCGGAGAAAAAATAGATATCGGCGCCCAGCGCCGCGAGGTCAGGCAGGCCGTGGGGGGCGTAGCTGACGCCGTCGATGGCGGTGACGGCGCCGATGGATCTGGCGCGCGCGGCGATGTCGGCGACGGGGTTGATCTCGCCGGTGACATTGGAGCAATGCGGCGCGGCGATCAGCTTGACCTTGCTGTCGAGCAGCTTGTCGAGGTCCGACAGGGAGAGGCGGCCGGTCAGGGGGTCGACTTGCCATTCGCGGATTTCGGCGCCCATTTTCGCCAACCTGCGCCAGGCGCCGGTATTGGCCTCGTGATCCTGATTGGTGACGATGACGGCGTCGCCCGGCTTGAGCCAGAAGGCAAAGGCATTGCCCAGCACATAGGTATTGGCCGAGGAGGAGGGGCCGAAATGGATCCAGTCGGCGGTGACGTTGAGGGCCTGGGCGAGGCGCTCGAAGCTCAAATCCATCGCGGCGCCGGCCGCCTGGGAGGCCGGATAGTGGCCATAGGGCTGGAGCTTGGTCGCGCGATAATAGTGGTCGAGCTTGGCCAGTACGGCGCGCGAAGTATAGGAGCCGCCGGCATTTTCGAAGAAGGCCTGGCCCTTGAGGGACGGCTCGGCAAAGGCGGGGAATTCGGCGCGGATACGGGCGGGATCGAGGGGCAGGGCGGTCATGGTCTATCCAGTCGAATGGTCTCCGATTGGTAGTGGATGGCCGGGAAAAAGCAAACCCCGGCGGTTGAGCGCCGGGGTTTGCGGTGGTTAGCCGTTGGCCGGCGGGGCGCCACCGGGCGCCGGAGCGCCGGGGCCGCCCTGCTGGTTGCCCTGATGACGCGAGCCGCCCTTGCCGAAGCCGCCCGGCATGTCGCCGCGATCGGGGCGCTGCGGGGTCAACTGGGCCTGCTGCTCGGCGGTGAGGCTGTCGAAGAAGGCGGTGGCTGCCGGCTGCACGGCTTCGAGCGCGGCAAGATGGGCGGTTTCGAAGGCGATGCGGTTTTCCAGCATGTCGGAGAAGGCAGGAGGCTCTGCCGCCTGACCCTCGGCCGGCGCGGCGGGGCGCAGACCCTCGGTGGCGGTGGAGAAGGCTTGGGCGGCGGCCAGCGCGTCGGTTTTGAGCGTATCGAACAGCGCCTGCTGCTCGGCGGTCATCTCGATGGCGTGGCTGAGGCGGACGAGGGCGATTTCGACGGCTTCGGTGCCGTCGCCCTTGCCGAGAAAATCAATGAGGCCACCGCGGGCGGCACCCTCGCGACCGTCCTGGCGGAAGTGAATGCCGGGACCGTCGTGGCGGAAGGCCTGTTCCCCTTTCTGTTCCTGGGCAGGGGCGGCAGCATCCTGCGCATAGGTGGGGGCAATGGCGGAAAGGCCGATAGTGGCCGTCATCAGCGCCACAATGGCGGTCGTCGTGATCGTCTTCATGGAGGGGTCCTTTGCATGGGAGCCGGTTGATCCGGCATGAATGACCCTAGAGAGTGTCGCCTGTTCACGACCTTGCGAGCGGATGAAGACTTGGTCAGGTTGGTAAGGACAGGAGGTCGATTTGATCGAGATCGTGACGGACCCGTTCCCGGCCGACGACGCAATGCACCGGCTGTGGCGCGCGGCATGGGGCGATGACGGGCATGACAGTTTCCGGCCGCTGCTGGAGCGGAGCCTGGCGCATATGGGCGCTTATGACGGCGCCACGCTGGTCGGTTTCGTCAATGTCGCCTGGGATGGCGGCGTGCATGCCTTTATCCTCGATACCTGCGTCGATCCGGCGTTTCGGCGGCGGGGCATTGCCTCGCGGCTGGTGGAGCGGGCGGCGGCGGTGGCGCGGCAGCGCGGGGCGCAGTGGCTGCATGTGGATTTCGAGCCGCATCTGGAGGGTTTTTACCGGCAATGCGGGTTTGGGCCGACGGCGGCGGGGCTGATGCGGTTGGTGTAGGCTAGGGGCGCAAATCCCGGATGCCCGAAATGAGCAGGGTGAGGCCCAGAGCACCGAAAGCGGTGCCGAAGGCGGCTTCGATCCAGCGCCAGAAGCGGGCATAGCCGCGGCTGGCGAGGCCGGTGGAGAACATGACGCCGTAACAGCCGTAGATCAGCGCCGACGAGAGGGCCACGGCCGGGCCGAACAGCAGGACCTGGCCGGGATTGAGCCCGGTGCCGAAAAGGAACGTGGCCAAAGCCAGCCACATCAGCAGGGCCTTGGGATTGGTCAGAACCACGAAGAGGCCACGGCGCCAGGCGGCAAGGTCCGAAAGAGGGCGGGTTTCGGCGCGCAACGCGGAATCGGTGCCGCGCAGCACGGCGCGCAGGCCGCGAAAGCCCATATAGCAGAGATAGGCGCCGCCGATGAATTTGAGCGCGGTGAGCAGGGCGGGAACGGCAGCGAAGACCGCGCCGAGCCCGAGCGCGGCCATGGCCGCCCAGACCAGGGTGCCCGAGGCAATGCCGGCGACAACCAGCAGGGCGGCGCGGCGGCCATTGCCCAGGGCGACGCCAATGACGGCGAACATGTTGGGGCCGGGCGAGGCCTGGGCCGCGGCGACGCCGAGAAAGACGAGAAGAAAACTCTGCAGCATCGGAACGGCCCGCGCGGATCAGGAAGCGATGTATTCCCTTAGCACTTCGGCCTCGTGTTCGGCTTCCTGGATCTTGTATTTGACCACATCGCCGATGGAGACGATGCCGACCAGTCCGCCGGTTTCGGCGACGGGCATATGACGGATGCGCAGGCTGGTCATGCGCTCCATGACCTCGGCAATGTTGGTGTCGCGCCGGCAGGTGACGACGCCGCGGGTCATGGCCTTGCCGATGGGCAGGGCCAGGGCGCCGGCCGGATCCTTGCCGAGGCGGCGGATGATGTCGCGCTCGGACAGGATGCCGATGATGGCACCGCCGGCATCGGTGATGACTACGGCGCCGATATTGTGGGTGTTGAGCAGGCCAACCGCATCGGCCAAGGTATCGGTTTCAGGCAGGGTGTGGACGATCACGCCCTTGGTTTGCAGGATGGTATCGACAAGCATGTTGAAGTCCTCCTCGGTCCAAGTGTAGCCCGATGGTCGGAAAAGAAAAGGGCCGGCGCAAGGCCGGCCCAGTGACGTCGGGAAGTCAGCCTTCGCCCTGGCCGGGAGACCAATGGCGATGGGTCGTGCGGCGAAGCGGTGCCTCGGCCGGGAGAGCGCCGCGCAAGGCAATGCGCGTGGCTTCAAGCAAGATCGCGACGACCAGAATGGTCAGTGGCACCATGAACACCGCAATCTGGGTGTCGGGCTGGCTGGCCAGGTTCGCGGCAGTGGCCGGTGTGACGCCGGCAATCAGGGCAGCCATCGCGCCGAGACCCAGCAGGGCCGTCGTGGCAATGGCGTAGAGCCTGAAACTTTTCCGCCTGGACGTCGATTTGTGCATGGGATCCGTCGTCCGTGTCTTCGCAATGGTGCTATCAAGCCATGTGAATGCGGTTCGAGTTTGTGTCGAATAGGGTGCGGCGCGTACCATTTGAGGGCGAAACTGTGGCACCAGACCCGTCGGGAGGCGGCGCGCCCACCTTCGTAGCGCTTGCCGCCGCCGGCGCGACCCCGTATCTGTCTGCCGGCATTTCCGGGGAGAGTGACGAATGGGGTTCTTGTCCGAGGCATTGGAGCGCGTGGCGCCGTCGGCGACGGTGGCGATCAGCCAGAAGGCGCGCACCATGGCGCAGGAGGGGCGCGATATCATCGCGCTCTCGGCGGGCGAACCCGACTTCGACACGCCGTTGCATGTGCGTGAAGCGGCCATTCGCGCCATGAATGAAGGCAAGACGCGCTATACCAATGTCGACGGCATTCCCGAGCTCAAGGAAGCGGTGGCGGCCAAGTTCCGGCGCGACAACGGGCTGGATGTGACGGCGGCGGACTGTTTCGTGGCCTCGGGCGGCAAGCAGATCATCTTCAACGCGCTGATGGCGACGCTCAATCCCGGCGACGAGGTCGTGGTGCCGGTGCCCTATTGGGTGAGCTACCCCGAGATTGTTCGGCTGTGCGGCGCTGAGCCGGTCTTCGCGGTGGCGGATTCGAGCACCGGCTTCAAGCTCAAGCCGGATGTGCTGGAGGCGGCGATCACGCCTCGGACCAAGTGGCTGATCCTCAATACGCCGTCCAATCCCAGCGGGGCGGCCTATACGGCAGAGGAGCTCAAGGGGCTGGCGGCGGTGCTGCTGCGGCACCCACATGTGCATATTCTCACCGACGATATTTATGAAGTGCTGGTCTATGACGGCGGCACATTTGCCACCATCGCCCAGGTGGAGCCGGCTTTGCAGCCGCGCACGCTGACGATGAACGGGGTGTCCAAGTCGCACGCCATGACCGGCTGGCGCATCGGCTATTGCACCGGGCCACGGCCATTGCTGGCGGCGATGCTGAAGCTGCAAAGCCAGTCGACCACCAATCCCAGTTCCATCGCGCAATGGGCGGCGGTCGAGGCGCTGAACGGGCCGCAGGGATTCCTCGCGGAGTGGCGGCAGGTGTTCCAGGAGCGGCGCGACCTAGTGGTCAAGGGGCTCAATGCCAATACCGGGCTCGATTGCCTGACCCCGGAGGGGGCGTTCTACGTGTTCCCCTCGTGCAAGCGGCTGCTGGGCAAGACCACCGCCGGGGGCAAGACGCTCGATAGTGACGAGGATTTCGTCATGGCGCTGCTGGAGGAAACCGGCGTGGCGCTGGTGCATGGCGCGGCATTTGGATTGCCGGGGCATTTCCGGCTGAGCTATGCGGCCAGTAACGCGGAACTGGAAGAGGCGGTGGCGCGGATCCAGGGGTTCTGCGCGGGGATACGCTAGGCGTCACCTCTCCCTTTGGGGAGAGGTCGGCGCGCAGCGCCGGGTGAGGGCCTTTTCTTGGTGCGGCGCCTGGGGAAGGCCTCCTCACCCGACCCAAGAGGGTCGACCTCTCCCCAAAGGGAGAGGTGAAAAAGAAGCTATTTCCCCATCCAGCTCAAAAATCCGGTGCTGTCGCCGCCGGCTTCGGCGAACATCTGGGTGAGTTTGCTGGTGGTGGTGTAGCTGTCGACGGCGGCCTGGTAGAACTTTTCGCTCCAGCCGGCGGCCTGGCGTTCCTCGGCGCTCATCGAGGCGAAGATGGCCATGATGTTCTGGCTGAAGGCGGTGGGGTCGCTGGATTTGGCGGCATTCTGGAAGCCGGCGACCAGGGCCGCGCCGCTCTTGCCGCGCAGGGCGGTATTGGCGGCGCTGACTTCCTGGGTGGTGAACTGGCCGGTGCCGTCCAGCACGATGGATGACAGGGTGCGGCTGGGCAGTTTGGACATGTCGATATAGGTGCCGATGGTGGTCGACTTGTTGAAGGTGGGCACCTTGCCGGCCTTGATGGCGTCGGCATAGAGGGTGTCGAGCGTCTTGCGGGCGCCGGTGGCCACGTCCTCGATGGCCTGGGGCTCGGCGGCCTGGCCGGCCTCGACCAGCGCCAAGTAGAGCGCGACGGGATCGTCCTCGCCGGCATCGGGCATGGTCTTGGGGGCAACCTGCAACTGCTTTTGCGCCTCGGTGATGGCGGCGCGGCCGGCGATCCAGTCGGCGCCGGCCTTTTCCTCGGGACCGAGGCTGTCGAGATATTCGGCGGCGGCCTTGTAGAGGCCGGTGAAATTGCCGGTCACCTGGGCGACGGCGGCGGGACCGGCCAGGGCGGCCTCGAAACGACGCTGCATTTCGAGGCCGGCGGCGTCGCGCTCGTCCGAGGTGAAGCTGTCGTCGCTGGCCATGGCAAAGAGTTCGCGGGCATCGAGGCTGGAGAGATCGAGCGCCAGCTTGTCGCCCTCGAGCGGCGAGGTGCGGTCGGCTTCGGTCAGCAGGGCGGAGAGCTTGGCGCGCGCATCGGCGATCACGGCGGCGAAGTCCCGGTCGGCGAGGGCGGCCATCGCTTCGTCCGACAGGGTGACCGAGGTGGCCGCCTGTTCCGTGGTATTGCCAGCCGCCGTGCTTGCCGCCGCAGCGTTGGCGGCATTGGCCGCCTGGGCCGAGGCTGCGGCCTTGTAGTAGCTGTTGGTCGAATAGGCGGTGCTGACGGCAACCATCGGATGCTCCTGCGAACGGTCAAAGACCGTGATGCAAGCAACATGCCGCGGGGAAGGGTCAGCAAAAACAACTGGTTGAGCCGGCGTGTGGCGGCGGGGACGGCAGAATTTGCCGGGGTCGGGGCAAGAATGGACCAGTGTCTTGGTTTGTTGCGTTTCCGAACCGCAAACCGTTGCCACTTTTGCTGGAAACGCTTGAAAAAGAAAAGGCCCCGCCCGAGGGGATGGGCGGGGCCTTAGAGGTCTTCAGCCGAAGCATCTGACCTTGGAGGAGCGGCGCCACGAACGCCGCTGGTCTGGTCAAGAGGCAGTATCGGACGCCGGGTCGCGCGACACAAACGCGCAATGGGAAACGCTGCCATGCAGATTCGCTGGCGGTTTCCACGCGGGACCCTGGGCAAAAAAAGAGGCTCCAACCGAAGTTGGAGCCTGATGATAGGGCCGAAGCCAAATCGAAAGTTTTGGTCCAGCGCAAGGGAGGAGGATATGCGCCGAACCGGGTGGACCCAAGCCAAGGGAGGAGGAGATGGCCTAGATCCGGTGTCGCAAGAAGCGGGTCCGAGGGAGGAGGAGACGGAGCGGCTTCACCAGCGACAAGGCCAATATAGGTTTTGACCGTTTGGTCAGCAATAGATGGGTCAACATGACTGCCATGCATTTCGCACAGCGACAAGTTGTCCATTGCGCCGGTGCAGTGGGTGGGAAGGCCAAAAAAAGAGGCTCCAACCGAAGTTGGAGCCTGATGACCGGCCGAAGCCAAATCGAAAGTGGGGCAGAGAGCAAGGGAGGAGGATATGCGCTCTGCCGTTGAACCTGGATCGAGGGAGGAGGATACGATCCCGGTTCGGTGTCGCGATACGGGGTCCGAGGGAGGAGGATACGGAGCGCGTCTCAGCGACACTGGCTATATGAACTCTATCGGATCGGTAGACAATACGATGACAAACATGTCAGCCATGCAATTTTGCGCAGGCTTGAAAAAGAATGTGGCCCCGCTCGAGGGGAGAGCGGAGCCACAAAGTTGCAGGAACGAATTCCCGCAAGGAGGGAACGCAGCAGGGCGCAAGGGAGGAGGAGAAGCACCCGCTGTGCTGCAGGGCATATAGGCCGCGGGCTTCTGCCCAACAATCGGGCAGGTGACATGGAAGCCATGCGCGGCGTGCATGCGGTTTGGAACGTGCCTATTCCGCGCGCTCCAGGCTGGCTATGGCGTCGGCGAGCTCGCCGAGATGGGCGATCTTGCGATAGCGCGGCTCGCCCACAGGTTCGTCGGCATGTTCGTAGGACCAGGTCAGGTCGTGGGGGACATAGACGGCGAAGCTGCCCGCCGCGAGGGCCGGCAGGATGTCGGAGCGCAGGGAGTTGCCGACCATGACGGTGTGGTCGGGCCCATCGGTATGGCGCTCGAAGACGCGGGCATAGGTGGCGGCGTTCTTGTCGGCGACGATTTCAATAGCGGCGAAATAGCCGGCGAGCCCCGAGGCGGCGACCTTGCGCTCCTGGTCGAAGACATCGCCCTTGGTGACGAGGATCAGCCGGTGGGTCTGCTGCAACTGGTCGAGGGCCTGGTCGACATGGGGCAGGGTTTCGATGGGATAGCTCAGCAGCTCGCGGCCGGCGGCGAGCATTTCGGCGATGACCGTGCCGGGGACGCGGTGGTCCGTGACGTCGAGGGCGGTTTCCACCATGGAGAGGGCAAAGCCCTTCATGCCGAAGCCGTAGAAGGCAAGGTTTTTGGTGACCGAGGCGATGAGGCGATCGTTGAGGTCGGGCGCGTCGGTATAGTCCTTGAGCAGATCGGCGAAGCGCTGTTCGGTCAAGCGGAAGAACTGCTCGTTCTGCCAGAGGGTATCGTCGGCATCGAGGGCGATGGTGGTGATGGGCATGGGGGCCTCGGTGGCACGCCCTCGTGGTTCGAGGCGCCAAGTGGCGCACCTCACCATGAGGGCTACTCTTGATCCGGTGTTCCAGCAGCCCTCATGGTGAGGTGCGAGCCCTTCGCGAGCCTCGAACCACGAGGGCGTGGCGCGATGTCAGAAGCTCCATTCCCGCGCCTTGGCGACGAGGAAGTCGCGGAAAACGCCGACGCGCTTGGAGTTCTTGAGGGCGGGGGGATAGACGAAGAAGCCCTCATAGGCCGGCAGCTCGATCTCGGGCAGCACCTGGACCAGGCCGTCTTCCTTTTCGGTGACGTAGTCGGGCAGCATGGCGATGCCGATGCCGGCGCGGCAGGCCTGCAGCATGCCATAGATGGCGTTGACCTTGAGCGCGGCGCGGCGCGGGCTGGAATCGCTGCGGCCCATGCGTTCGAGATAGTTGATGTCGCCGAGATAGGACGGCACCGGCTCGCCGAAGCTGATGATGCGGTGGTCATCGAGCTGTTCGGCGCTGGAGGGCATGCCGAACTCGTCGATATAGCCGGTCGACGCATAGAAGTGGTTGTGCACGGTGAACAGCTTGCGCTGGATCATCTCGGACTGGTTGGGCCGGTGCAGGCGAATGGCCACGTCGGCCTCGCGCATGGCCAGGTCCAGCTCGGCGTCGTTGAGGCGGATTTCGAGCTGGATCAGCGGATAGAGCTTCAAAAATTCGTCGAGCCGCGAGGATAGCCAGGTCGAGCCGATGCCGACCGTGGTGGTGACGATGAGCGGGCCGGTGGGGACGTCCTGGCTCTCGGACATCTGGGTTTCCACCTGCTGGAGTTCCCAATGCATGCGATGGGCGGTGCGGAAGAGCTGTTCGCCCACTTCGGTCAGCACCAGGCCGCGGGCATGGCGGATGAAGAGCTTGAGGCCCAGGTCGTCCTCAAGCGCTGAAATCTGCCTGGACACGGCCGACTGGCTCATGCCGAGCTTTTCGGCGGCATGCGTGAAACTGCCCGACTCGGCGGCGGTGTGGAAAATCCGGAGTTTGTCCCAGTCGAGCATTTCCAGGTGACGCCTTTGGTTGGGTGTCTGTGTGCTACTCCGCCGCTTCGGCGAGTTCGTGTTCGGCGAGGTAACGTTCGGCTTCGAGCGCGGCCATGCAACCCATGCCGGCGGCGGTGATCGCCTGGCGGTAAACGTCGTCTGTCACATCGCCGGCAGCAAAGACGCCGGCAATGTTGGTTTCGGTGGTGCCGGGCTTCACCTGCAGGTAGCCGCCCGGTTTCATGTCGAGCTTGCCGGCGAAAATGGAGGTGGAGGGCGCGTGGCCGATGGCGATGAAGATGCCGTCGATCGGCTGCTCATAGGTGCGGTTGCTGGCGATGTCGCGCAGGGTCACCGTATTGACCGAAGGCGGCATGGGCGAGCCGCCAACCTCGACGATCTCGGTATTCCAGCGCACTTCGATCTTGGGATTGCGGAACAGGCGGTCCTGCAGGATGCGCTCGGCGCGGAACTCGTCGCGGCGATGCACCAGAATCACCTTGGAGGCGAAATTGGTGAGAAACAGGGCTTCCTCGACCGCGGTATTGCCGCCGCCGACCACCAGCACTTCCTTGTTGCGATAGAAGAAGCCATCGCAGGTGGCGCAGGCGGAGACGCCAAAGCCCTGGAATTTCTGCTCGCTGGGCAGGCCCAGCCACTTGGCCTGGGCGCCGGTGGCGATGATGACGCTGTCGGCGGTGTAGACGGTGCCGCTGTCGCTGGTCAGCACAAAGGGGCGCCGGTCGAAATCGACGTTGACGATGATGTCGTTGACGATGCGCGTGCCGACATGCTCGGCCTGGGCCTTCATCTGGTCCATGAGCCAGGGGCCCTGGACGACGTCGGCAAAGCCGGGGTAATTCTCGACATCGGTGGTGATGGTCAACTGCCCACCGGGCTGCAGGCCCTGAATCATCACGGGCTCCAGCATGGCACGCGCCGCATAGATGGCGGCGGTGTAACCGGCCGGACCGGAACCGATGATGATGACTTTCGCGTGCATCGCGACGCTCTCCGACAAATGCGAATACTCCCTCGGCCCCTAAGGTAGAGGGCGAAGGAGTATTCTTTCAAGGCAAACCATTCCAATGGCAGCCACGCGCCTGTGGAACAGACGGAAATGTCACACCCCAGGCCAGGCGAATGCCTAACCTTTGGGCATCAGACATACTTGATCTTGATGATTTCGTAGCTGCGGGCCCCGCCGGGAGCGGCGACCTCGAACGAATCGCCTTCGGACTTGCCGATCATGGCGCGGGCGATGGGCGAGGAAATCGAGATGCGGCCGGCCGAGGCATCGGCTTCGGGATCGCCGACGACCTGGTAGGTCTTTTCTTCCTCGGTGTCCTCGTCGAGATAGGTGACGGTGGCGCCGAACTTGACCGAGGTGCCGCTGAGCTTACTGACATCGATGATGTCGGCCAGCGCCAGGATGGTCTCGAGTTCCTTGATGCGGCCCTCGTTGAGGCTCTGCTGTTCCTTGGCCGCCGAATATTCGGCGTTTTCGGACAGGTCCCCATGGGCACGCGCTTCGGCGATGGCGTCGATGATGCGACGGCGTTCGCTCGCAGTACGATGCTCAAACTCGGCGGTCAGGGCCTTGTGGCCGCCCACCGTCATCGGGATCTTGTCCATTCGTCGCCTCCATTCGGCAAGCTAATAGGCTTCTCCCCAGCCAAAATCCGTTCGGCGTGCGCTTCACGATTAGTTTTGAGGGGAGATAAGCTCAAATTGCCCGCCCGCCGCGTTGCGGTCAAGCGGGTGTCGGCATGAACATGGTCATGTCCACATACGCATTCAAGTTTCTGGACCCGGCCGCAATGAAAGGCCCTCGAAATGTACCGCTTCGCCGTCACGTCCGCAGCGATTCGGACGCTTGCCTCCCCGCCGGCCCTCGGCCAGGCCGTCGAAGCCAGCGCCGGCAACCTGACGGCCACCGTGATTGCCGAGGGGCTGGATCATTCCTGGGCGCCCGGCTTCCTGCCGGAAGGACGCTAGGCGCGCCGGGCCGGATGGGGGTACATTTCCGAGCGAGCGGAACGCAGATCGCTTGCGTCGGCGGTGCAATCCGTCAACTATGTATACACAATTTAGCCGGAGCCGTGCCATGGCCGATACAAGCCGCATTGTTGGGGGTGGGCCCAAGAAGGTTCTGTATACACTAGCCACCATTACCCATATGGGCGTGGGCAAGGCCGGCAAGGCGTTGACGGCCAAGAATGCCTGCAAGGCCTGTGCCTATGGCATGGGCGGGCAGCGCGGCGGTATGACCAATGAGCTGGGCGAGTTCCCTTCGGTCTGCAACAAGAGCGTGCAGGCGCAATCGACCGATATCCAACCGGCCATTCCATACGCGATTTTCGAGCATGAACTGGAAGACCTGCAAGAACTGAACGGGCGGGAGATGGAGCATCTGGGCCGGCTGGACACGCCCTTGTTCAAGGCGGCCGGATCGGATCATTTCCAGCCGGTCGACTGGGATTTCGCTCTCGAGCATGCCGCGGCCCGGCTCGGGACCACCGATCCGAAGCGGAGCTTTTTCTATTCCTCGGGACGCTCGTCCAACGAGGCGGGTTTCCTGTTCCAACTGGTGGCGCGGGCCTATGGCACCAACAACGTCAACAACTGCTCGTATTACTGCCACCAGGCGACCAGCGAGGGGCTGGCGACCACTATCGGCAAGGGCACGGCCAGCGTCGAGCTGGAGGATTTGACCGGGGCCGACATGATCTTCGTGATCGGCGCCAACCCGTCGTCCAACCATCCGCGCTTCATCCACATGCTGAAGAACTGCCGCGAGCGGGGCGGGGAGGTGATCGTCATCAATCCGGCCAAGGAGCCGGGGCTGGTGAAGTTCGCAGTGCCCAAATCGCCGAGTTCGATGCTCAAGGGCGGCAGCGAGATTGCCTCGGACTATGTGCAGCCGCGCATCGGTTCGGACATCGCGCTGATGAAGGGCATTGCCAAGGCGGTGCTGGAGCTGGGCCTGGAGGCGAAAGCTTTCCTGGCCGACCATACGAGTGGCTTTGCCGCCTTCCGGGCCGATCTCGATGCGCTGGGCTGGGACGAGATCACGGACGCCTGCGGCATCGGGCGGGAGGAGATTACCCATGTCGCCCGGCGCTACGGGCAGGCCGAGCGGGTGGTGTTCGCCTGGGGCATGGGCATGACGCACCACATTCACGGCGTCGCCAATGTGGAGGCCATCGCCAACCTGGCCATGCTGCGCGGCATGGTGGGCAAGCGCTATGCCGGCCTGTTGCCGCTGCGCGGGCATTCCAACGTGCAGGGCATCGGCACGATTGGGGTGAAGCCGGTGCTGGCCAAGGCGGTGCTGGCGAAGATGGAGGCCGAATTCGGGGTGAAATTCCCCGAGGAGAAGGGTTTTGACACCATGGCCTGCCTCAAGGCGGCCGAGGCCGGCGACATCGACAGCGCGGTCATCATGGGGGGCAATTTGTGGGGCGCCACGCCGGATCGGGCTTTTGCCAGCCGGGCGATGGGGGCCATCGGGTTCAAGCTGTTCCTCACCACCACGCTCAATATGGGTCATGTGCACGGGCTGGGCGACGGCGAGGTGATGATCCTGCCGGTGACGGCGCGCGACGAAGAATGGGAGCCGACGACGCAGGAATCGATGTTCAACTATGTCCGGCTTTCCGACGGCGGCATTCACCGGCTGGACAATGTGCGGCCCGAAAGCTGGATACTGGGCGAGTTGGGGCAACGGCTGCTGCCGAATTCACCCATAAATTTCAAGGCCTTCAGCGCACATAACAAGGTGCGCGACGCCATCGCCGCCATCGTGCCGGGCATGGAGCAACTGGCCGATATCGGCGTGGCCAAGCAGGAATTTCACATCAAACACCGGGTCATGCACACGCCCGAATTCGGCACGGTGGACGGCAAGGCGCATTTCGTGGTGACACCGCTGCCGAAACTGCAGCGTGACAGACTGACGCTGGCGACGATGCGCAGCGAGGGGCAGTTCAACACCATCATCTACGAGGAAAAGGACAGCTATCGCGGCGGCGCCGGGCGGCATGCGGTGTTCCTCAATGGCGAGGACATGGCGGCATTCGGCCTCAGCGAGGGGCAGGCGGTGACGCTGGCATCGGATACCGGGCGGATGAGCGCCATCGCCACAATGTTCGACCTGCCGCGGGGCAGCGCCATGGCCTATTATCCCGAGGCCAATGTGCTTGTCGGCACCGAGGTCGATCCGCGCAGCAAGACGCCCGCGTTCAAATCCGTGCCGGTGTGGATCGAGATATAGAAGAAGACAAATTTACCGGCTGGTTACCATATCCATTCATGATCCGGCCGCTAATACTGTCGAACCAAGTGGCTGTCCTTTGCCGTAAAATATTGCCTGCGCGCAAGCGACAATCGTCTGGCCGACCCAAGGTGCATTGGGACGCAAAGATGAATTCGAACGACAATGCGGCCGTAGCCGCATCGCCGCGCGCCATGCGTGTGGTGATGGACGGCATCGGGACCGAGCTGCAATCCTATTCGAGCAGCAACCTGCAGATCGTCAAGCAGACCAAGCTGCTGGCCATCAACGCCATCATCGAAGCCGCGCGGGCCGGGGACGCCGGCAAGGGCTTTGCCGTGGTGGCCGACGAAGTGCAGCGGCTGGCCGACCGGGCGGCCGATATCGCCACCCGCTTCCAGGATGTCCTGGTGGGCCGGATTTCGCTCAGCCGGGCCATGAGCGAGACGCTGGTCGACGAGATGGAGGGTGCGCGCCTGATCGACCTGGCGCAATCGCTGGTGCAACTGATCGTGCGCAACCTCTATGAGCGAACCGCGGATGTGCGCTGGTGGGCCACCGATACAGCGTTCTGGCAGGCGCTGGAGCCCGACGCCGGTGCCGATGCGGTGGGTTTTGCGGCCAACCGGCTGGCCACGATCAACAGGTTTTACAGCGTCTATTGCGACCTGGTGCTGACCGATGCGCAGGGCCGCGTGGTGGCCAGCGCCAATGCCGACCATGCCCGCAATATCGTGGGGGCCGATTTTTCGCGCGAGGCCTGGTTCCGTGCGGCGCGCAGCACCAGCTCGGGCGATGCCTATGCGGTGGGCGAGGTGGCGGAGAGCCCGCATCATGGCGGGCGCGAGGCGTTGGTCTATAGTACGGCAGTGCGCAGCAATGGCCGCGCCAATGGCCAGGTGCTGGGCACGCTGGGCGTCTATTTCGACTGGCAGGAACAGGGTCGTTCCATCGTCGAGACCGAGGCGGCCCTGCCGCCCAAGATCGCCGAGCGCACCGAGGTCATGCTGCTCGATGGCCGGGGCAGGGTGATCGCCTCGACGCGGCCGGAAAGCCGCTTCACCGCCTTCGACCTGCGCCATGAAGATCGCCAGCGCGGGAGCTATTATGACGGAAGGGGCAATATCGTCGCCTTCGCCCGCACGCTGGGCTACCAGGAATATGACGGGCTGGGCTGGTGGGGCGTCATCCTGCAGCGCACCGAACAGGACGAGTCGATCCGCCAGGCATTGGGAATGGCCGGGCGCTGAGCCATCGGTGGCCTTGCAACGGCTGCCTTTTCGGTTTGTTTACGCGAAAAGCCGATCCTGAGGCGATCGATCGCAAGCTCAGGCGCTGCCGTGCCCAAACCGTCTGTCCCCGACCTGACCGATGCCCTGACCCGGACCTGGGATATGGGGCGTTCCGGCCGCTCGGCCGAGGCGCTGCAGGAGGTGCGCGCGCTGCTCGAAGTGGCCCGCGAGGCGGAAGACGATACCAGCATTGCGCAATGCCTGACGCAGATCGGCTGGTTCTGCCTGCAACTGGGCCATGCCGAGCAGGGCATCGACTGCGCCATTGCCGCCAAGGCGCTGTGGGCGCAGCTCGGCGATACTGCGCGCGAGGCGCATGCGAGCGCCATCTATGCCTGGCTGCTGGTCGAACTCGGCCTCGTTGACGAAGGCTTTGCCGAGGCCAGTACGGCGGTGAGCCTGGCCGAACTGGCCGACATCCCGTCCATCCTGGCCTTTGCCGTCAATGCTAAGGCCGTGACGCTGATGTACTGCCGGCAGGACCAGTTGGTGGGGCCACTACTGGAGCGAAGCCTGGCGCTGGTGCGCGATACGGGTGACCCGTGGGCGGAGTCGCTCTACCTCTGCAACCTGGCGTTTTCGCAGGTGTCGATTGCCGAGGCGGCCGAGAACGAGGGCAAGGTGGATGAGGGGCGGCAGTGGCGCGAGCGGGCGCTGGCCACCAATGACCAGGCCATCGCCGTTGCCGAGGCCTGTGGCTGCAAGTGGTCGCTGCGCACGGCATTGTGCAACGGCGCCGAATATTATGCCTTGCTTCACCGCGAGGACGTGGCGGGCGCCTATCTCCAGCGCTGGGACGCGCTGACCGGCGAGGTCGGCTTGCGCGAAAATATCCACTATCTCTATACGCGCGGCGAACTGCTGACGCGCACCGGGCGGCTCGCGGAGGCCCTGGAATTCTGCGAGCGCGCGGTGGCGCTGGCCGAGGCGAGTTCGCATGCCGACCACAAGGCCAATACTATCCGCCGGCTCTCCGAAGTGCAGGAAGCGCTGGGCAATACGGCCGAAGCGCTGGCGCTCTACAAGCGGTTCCATATCGCCTATCAGCGCCAGATGGGCGAGATGATCCGCCGTCGCGCGCAACTGGTGGAAATGCAGCTCGAAACCAGCAAGCTGCGCGTGCAGGCGGCGGCGCTGGAGGAGCAGGCGGGGCACGATGCGCTGACGGGCCTGCCCAACCGGCGCAGTTTCGACGCGGCGTTCAAGCAGTTGCAGGGCAGCCGCTTCTGTCTCGCCATTGCCGATCTCGACCACTTCAAGGCCATCAACGACCAGTATTCGCACCTGGTGGGCGACGCGGTGCTGCAGCGCGTGGCCGGCGTGCTCAGCGGGCTTGGCCAGCATATGCGGGCCTTCCGGCTCGGGGGCGAGGAATTCGCGCTGCTATTCGCCGGGCTCGACATCCAGGCGGCGTCGGCTGTGGCGGAGGCGGTGCGCGGCGAACTCGAACGCGCCGACCTGACCGATCTGGCGCCGAGGCTGCGGCTGACCGCGAGCATCGGCGTGGCCGCCTCCAGGGGCGGTCCGCTGACGGAGCTGATGACGGTGGCCGACCGCAGGCTCTATCGGGCCAAGGCATCGGGTCGCAACCGGGTGATCAGTACGGACCTGGTCGAAGAGGTCAGCCTGACCGCTTGACTGCCTAGCCCCGCGGATAGGCCACGTAGGCCAGCCGCCGGCTGTCGGGCGCCCAGGAATTGACATTGATGGTGCCCTGGCCGCCGAAGAAGCTGGCCAGTACGCGCGGATTTTCGCCTTCGGGCGACATGAGGCGCAACAGTACATGCTTGTCGGCGGGATGGCCGAGCGTGCCCGGCGGAAAGCTGAGAAAGGCCACCAGCCGGCCATCGGGCGATAGATGAGGGAACCAGTTCACCTGGCTGTCGAAGGTGAGCTGTTCGAGGTCGCTGCCGTCGACGGCGTTCATGCGGAATATCTGCGCATGGCCGGGCCGGCTCGCGGCCAGTTCGGAGTTGAAGTAAATCCAGCGGCCATCGGGAGAATATTCCGGGCCGTCATTGGGCATGGAGAGGTCGGTGAGCCTGGTGTCCGGGCCGCCGGCCGACGGGATGGTGAAGATATTGGCCTGCCGTTCGTCACCGCGCTGCTCCACCGCGACATAGGTCAGCGTGGCGCCATCGGGCGAGATGCCATGCAGGTAATAGTGGAACGGTGTGTCGTGGGTGTTGGAAACGCGGCGCGGCGTGCCGCCGGCAAAGGGCAGTGCATAGAGATGGCCGTCGTCGGAACTGACATAGATGGTGCTCCCGTCAGGCGACAGGACATGGTCATTGTTGAGATTGGCGAGAGCGCCGGTATCGATGGGCCCCGGCGTGCCTCCGCTCGGGGCGATGCGATAGAGCCGCCCGCCGGCGTTGAACACCAGCCACTGCCCATCGGCGGACCAGTTGGGCGCCTCGATGACCTCGGTGGCGGTGAAAATCACCTCGGCCTTGCCGTCAGTGGCGATGACGGTCAGCTCGGAACGCTGTCCTGATGCCAGCGAGCGGCCGCGGCGGGGGAAAATATGGGTCATGACGGGCACCGGAGGACGGAGGAGGCGCGCCGAGCCTAGCATGCGGGGAAAAGCGATTTCCAGACGCCGCACCGGCATGCCGCAGTTGCCTGATAGCCCCGGTTCCCCTACATAGGCGGCCAATCACCGAAAACCCCGAAGAGGTCAGCAAGCCTATGGCTCGCCAGTTCATCTACCACATGCACGGAATGTCCAAAGCCTATGCCGGCGGCAAGAAGGTGCTGGATAATATCCATCTCAGCTTCTACCCCGATGCCAAGATCGGCGTGCTGGGCCCCAATGGCTCGGGCAAGTCGACTCTGCTCAAGATCATGGCCGGCATCGATACCGAATTCCAGGGCGAAGCCTGGGCCGACAAGGGCGCCAAGGTGGGGTATCTGGCGCAGGAGCCGGAGCTCGACCCGGCGCTGAACGTGCTCGGCAACGTCATGACCGGGGTCAAGGAAAAGAAGGCCATCGTCGATCGCTACAACGAGCTGATGATGGACTATTCGGACGAGACCGCCGACGAAGCCACCGCGCTGCAGGACAAGATCGACGCCGAGAATCTGTGGGACCTGGAGTCGCAGGTGGAAGTGGCCATGGAGGCTTTGGGCTGCCCGCCCGGCGATGCCGATGTCACTAAGCTGTCGGGTGGCGAGCGCCGCCGCGTGGCTTTGTGTGCGCTGCTGCTGAGCAAGCCCGACCTGCTGCTGCTGGACGAGCCGACCAACCATCTCGACGCCGAAACCACGGCATGGCTCGAACGCCACCTGCGCGAATTCGAAGGCGCGGTGCTGATCATCACCCATGACCGCTATTTCCTCGACAATGTCACCGGCTGGATTCTCGAGCTCGACCGGGGTCGCGGCGTTGCCTATGAGGGCAATTATTCGGCCTATCTCGGCGCCAAGGCCAAGCGCTTCGCGCAGGAAAAGAGCGAGGATGCGGCCCGCGCCAAGGTGCTGGAACGCGAACGCGAATGGATGGGCCAGAGCCCGCAGGCGCGCCAGTCCAAATCCAAGGCCCGCATCAAGGCCTATGACGATCTGGTCAAGCTCAACGAAGCGCGGACCATGTCGGGCACCGCGCAGATCATCATCCCGGCCGGCGAGCGGCTGGGCCACAATGTCATCGACATCGACGGGCTCAGCAAATCGTTCGGCGAGCGCCTCTTGATCGACAACCTGACCTTCAAGCTGCCGCCGGGCGGCATTGTCGGCATTATCGGGCCGAACGGCGCCGGCAAGACCACGCTGTTCAAGATGCTGACGGGCCAGGAAAAGCCCGATGCCGGCACGGTGACCGTGGCCGAGAATGTGCATCTGGGCTATGTCGACCAGAGCCGCGACAGCCTCAACCCCAACAAGACCGTGTGGGAAGAAATCTCGGAAGGCGACGAAGTGCTGATGCTGGGCAAGCGCGAGGTGAATTCGCGCGCCTATACGTCCTCGTTCAACTTCAAGGGCGGCGACCAGCAGCAGAAGGTGGGCAATCTCTCGGGCGGGCAGCGCAACCGCGTCCACCTGGCCAAGATGCTCAAGAGTGGCGCCAATGTGCTGCTGCTCGACGAACCGACCAACGACCTCGACACCGAAACCCTCGCGGCGCTCGAAGAAGCGCTGGAGGAATTCGCCGGCTGCGCCGTGATCATCAGCCACGACCGCATGTTCCTCGACCGGCTGGCAACGCATATGCTGGCGTTTGAGGGGGATAGTCACGTCGAATGGTTCGAGGGGAATTTCGCGGATTACGAGCAGGACAAGATCAGGCGGCTGGGCGCGGATGCGGTGAACCCGAAGCGGGCGACGTATAAGCCGCTGACAAGGTAGTGGCAGATCTTGCAACATTGAGAACTGCCGAGCTCCTGCAGTTGCACGCGGAAATTGCGGGTGAGCTGCGAGGTCGGCAGATTCTCAGAAGTGCGAACAATCCTACCGGCGACTATGCCGAACACCTATTCGCCAAGGCGATGGATTGGGCACTTGTTTCCAATTCGAATGCCGCATTCGACGCAATAGACGCGTTGGGTCAGCGATATCAGATCAAGTGCAGAAGAACGACGCGGACCAGCAGTAGATCACGTCAACTCGGAGCGCTACGTCGACTGCCAGAAAAAGGCTTCGACTATTTGGCGGTTCTTCTGCTGAAGGAAAACTACGAAGTCGAGAGGGCGATGATCATGCCTCACGCTGTGATCGAACCCATCACGCGTTTCTCCCCACACGTGAATGGTTGGATATTGCGCTTGCAGGAAGATCACTGGGCTATCGACGGTGTGTTGGACGTTACTGAGCGCCTCCGAGTGGTCGCACAGGAATTGTTGTAGCCATCAACTCATTTGCCTTATGTGGCAAAACCGCGCGACACCCCGGCAATCCCGCGCTAAAGGTAGCGTCACGGCGATACGTTGGCTGATTGCTCTGGGGGCAAGACTTGAAACGGATGATTTGGGCGGCCGCGGTCGTGGCCGCTGCTGTTGGTGCGATGGTGACGCTGGCGGCGGCGGCGCCGGGGCAGTGTATGGTGACCGGCTACGATACGTTCGATTGCGACGTGGCGCTGGATGGCGGCGGGCTGACTTTTGCGCTTCCTGACGGCAAGACCTTTGCCTTCACGCTGACCGAGGGCGGCACTGGTTCGGCCTTTCTGATCGAGGCCGATGCGCGGCCTGGGCAGATGCCCGAGGAACTGCGCGACTTCCGCGCTGTTGACGGCAGGCCGGGCTGCTGGGCGCGCGGCGAAGATTTCGAATTCTGCGTGTTGGTCGAGCAATAAGAGCGGCGCCCGTCGGAGAGCGACGCCACCGAGACGGAGAATTGCACGTGATTGGCGAGGCGTTTTCGGTCGCTGTCGGCGGGGCCGTGCTGGCGGGCCGGCAGCTCGGCGAAGGCCTGCCGGTGGTGTTCCTCCATGCCGGGGTCTGCGACAAGCGCATGTGGCAGAGCCAGATGCGGATGGTCGCCGAGGAGGGGTGGCACGCCATCGCTTATGACCGGCGCGGCTATGGCGAGTCCGAGAGCCCGGACGAAGCATTCAGCCATGTCGATGACCTCGAGGCGGTGCTCGCTTCGTTCGATATTCATGCGGCGGTGTTTGTCGGCTGCTCGATGGGCGGGGGGCTGGCGCTGGATTTCGCGCTGCGCCATCCGGGGCGGGTGATCGGGCTGGTGCTGATCGGCACCTCGGTTACCGGGGCGCCGTGGAGCGCGACACAGGCCGAGCAGATGATCGAGGCCGCCGAGGAGGATGCGTGGGAGCGTGGCGACCGCGACATGCTCAACCTTGTGCAGGCGCATGAATGGCTCGACGGGCCACGGGCACAGAGTGGCCGGGTTGGAGGGGCCGTGCGTGAGCTGTTTCTCGACATGAACGCCATCGCGCTGTGCAAGCCGGAGCTGACGCAGGAGGAGCGTCCGCCCGCCGCCTGGCCGCGTGTCAGTGAGGTTGGTGCGCCGGCCTTGCTGCTGGTGGGCGACGAGGACTTCACCGCTATCATCGACCGGCATGAGCACCTGTCGGAAGAAATGCCGAATGCTTTTGCCGCGGTGCTGGAGGGGGTGGCGCATATTCCCAGCATCGAGCGGCCGGAGCTGGTCAATTCCATGCTGTTGGAATTTCTCGACGCCACCGAGGGTGGCGATGATGAGGATGACGAATAGGGAGGGAAGATGGATCACCCGGACAGGCCGGGTGATGACGATGGGGCAGCCTTGATGGCAACAGGCCCCATCGAGGCAGGCGGGTTCCCCTTCACAAACTGATTCAAGACATTGAGAAGCCGATTCAACGCATTGGAAGGTTGAATCGGCTTCTGTGTTCAGTGCTTTGGAATTGCTACATATTTCCCGTCAGGTCGCGAGGATGCCGTCCAGGTGCTGGTCGAGTTGCGCCGTGGGGGTGTTGGTCAGGTCCTTGCTCAGTTCGGCCACGACGGTTTTCTTCACCGCGGGGGTGATGGCCTTGCGGATGTCGCCCAGGGCGATGGGGGCGGCGGCGATGACGAGGCGGTCGAAGGCGCCCTGCTGCTGCTTGCGGTCGAGCGTGGCGGCGACCGACTTCACGAATTCGGTTTCGCGGTGTTCCACCGGGTCGGTGCGGGGTTCCATGCCGCCGCCGAAACTGCCGCCGCCGCTCCGGCTGCCGGGGCGGTCGGTCACGATCTCCTGCGCCGAGAGCGGATCGATGGCCCAATCAAGCCCTTCCACCTGCTTGAGCCCTTTGCCCGGACCGGTGTTTTCGAGGATGCGCGCCTGTGCGCCATCGGCGATCAAAACCCAGGTGACGGTCTTTTTCATGTGTGAGCTCCTGCTGGTCTGGTCGTGGGGCGCCGGACGCGACGCTGCTCAATCAACGCCCCGATGGGGAAAAGGTTGGCGGCACCCATCAGCTTTGCAAGGTGGCGGGATCACAAAGTCTGATTGGCCGGATCGGAGCCGGACTGGTATCAGGAGACTTTCAGGCATCCCGTCCGGGATGCGGAGTTTTTCTATGTCCCTTCCAGAATCCGCACCGGAGGCCATTGTGCCGGCCGAGGTGTCCGCTCCGTCCCAGCCGGCTGCAAGCGATGGTCGCAACGGTGTACTGGCGGCTTTGGCCGCCTATACGCTGTGGGGCTTCCTGCCGCTGCTGTTCCGCGCGGTCGAGGCTGCCGGCTCGGTGCTGATCGTGGCCGAGCGCACGGTGTGGTCGCTGGTGCTGCTGGCGGGCATCCTGGCATTCTCGGGCGGCTTCGGGGAGGTACGCACGCTGTTTGCCGACAGGAAGCGCGTGCTTGGCACGCTGCTTTCCGCCGTTTTGCTCGCAGGCAACTGGCTGCTCTATGTGTGGGCGGTGGAAACCGGGCAGGTGCTGGAAGCCAGCTTCGGCTATTTCATCAATCCGCTGGTCAATGTGCTGATGGGCATGATCCTGCTCGGCGAGCGGCAGAACCGGCTGCAGACCATTTCCATCCTGATCGCCGTGGTGGCCATCGGCATCCAGGCGGTGGGGCTGGGCAGCGTGCCGTTCATTGCGCTGGGGCTGGCGCTGTCCTTCGGGTTTTACGGTTATTTCCGCAAGACGGCCCATCTCGGGCCGGCGACGGGCCTGTTTGCCGAAACGGTGATGCTGACCCCGGCGGCCTTGGGCTTCATCCTCTATACGGTCATCGCCACCGGCCCCGGCGTTCATGCCGATCCCTACCTCATGACGCTGATGGTGCTAACCGGGCCGGCGACGGCGATTCCGTTGCTGCTGTTCGCCTTTGCGGTGCGCCGGCTGCGGCTGACCACGATCGGCATGTTCCAGTATATCGCGCCGTCGATCCAGTTCCTGGTGGCGATCTTCCTGTTTGGCGAGCACCTCAACGGGCTGCGCCTGTTGAGCTTCGCGCTGATCTGGGTGTCGCTGATGGTGTTCAGCTATGACAGTTTCCGGCGCCGGGCGCAGCCTAAGTCGCGGTAGCTGGCCGCGTCCCTTTGATCACTTCGGCGATCTTTTCGAAGGTCTTGCCGAATGGGGTCGCCTCGCGCCAGACCAGCGACAGGCGCCGGCCGGCGCCGGGGGAGACCAGGTCGTGGATGGCGATGCGCGGATCGGTGGCCTCCTTGCGCAGGGCGATGGCGGGCAGCAGCGTCACGCCCTGGCCGTTGGCGACGAATTCGACAATGGTCGACAGCGAGGTGGCGGCAAAGGTGCGGCCGGCGGGATCGCTGTCGAGCCGGCAGGCGGCGATGGTCTGGTCGCGAAAGCAGTGGCCCTCGTCGAGCAGCAGGATGCGCTCGGGGGCGAGGCTCGCCAGCGAGACCGGCGCGGCGGTGGGCTCGATGCTGCTGGTGGCCAGCACGAAGGGATCGTCGAATAGCGGGCGGCTGACCAGCCTGGGGCCGCCGGCAGGCGCCTCGGTGCCGATCAGCACCACGTCGAGGCTGCCATCGCCCAGCCCGGCGATCAGCGCGTCGGTGCGGTTTTCGCTGATGGTGAAATCGAGGCCGGGTAGGCCGGCTGTGAGCGCCGGGAAAATCTCGGGCAGCAGATAGGGTGCGACCGTGGGTATCAGCCCGAAGCGGAGGGGCCGGTCGGGCTGGCCGGCATGGCCGAGCACAAAGGCATCGAGGGTTTCGGCGCGCTCGATGACCCCGGCGGCCAGGCCGACAAATTCCCGGCCGAACGGGGTGAGGCGGATGCCGCTGCGCAGGCGGTCGAATAGCGGGGTGCCGCACAGGGCCTCCAGCGCCAGGATTTGCTGCGACAGGGCGGGCTGGGACACCGCACAGGCTTCCGCCGCCCGCCCGAAATGGCCAGTGCGGGAGACGGCAAGGGCATACCGCATCTGCTTGAGGGATATGTTCACGATAATTTTTTCCTATCGAATAGGGAAGAATTATCGATTGGCCTAATGGTTGTCACCCCCCTATAAGGCGGGCAGCAGCAACAGGAGCCCTCCATGGACGACAAGATTTCCCCCGATCCGCAAGCCGCCGCCTCGGCCGGCAAGTGCCCGGTGGATCACGGTAAATCGGCGGGTCGCAGCAACCGCGACTGGTGGCCCAACCAGCTCGATCTTTCGGTGCTGCACCAGCATTCGACCCTGTCCAACCCGATGGGCGAAGCCTTCGACTATGCTGCCGCGTTCAATGCGCTCGACCTCGATGCGCTCAAGGCCGACCTGCGGGCGCTGATGACGGATTCGCAGGATTGGTGGCCGGCCGATTTCGGGCATTACGGCCCGCTTTTCGTGCGCATGGCCTGGCACAGCGCCGGCACCTATCGCGTGGCCGATGGCCGTGGCGGCGGGGGTGGCGGCCAGCAGCGGTTCGCGCCGCTCAATTCGTGGCCGGACAATGTCAATCTGGACAAGGCGCGGCGCCTGCTGTGGCCGCTCAAGCAGAAATACGGCTCGGCCATTTCCTGGGCCGACCTGATGATCCTCACCGGCAATGTCGCGCTCGAATCCATGGGCTTCAAGACCTTCGGCTTTGCCGGCGGTCGCGTCGATACCTGGGAGCCGGAGCTCGATATCTACTGGGGCAAGGAAGGCGAGTGGCTGGCCGACGAGCGTTATACCGGCGACCGCGACCTCGACGATCCGTTGGCGGCGGTGCAGATGGGCCTGATCTACGTCAATCCCGAAGGACCGAACGGCAATCCGGACCCGCTGGCTTCGGCCCGCGACATCCGCGACACCTTTGCCCGCATGGCGATGAATGACGAGGAAACCGTAGCGCTGATCGCCGGTGGCCATACCTTCGGCAAGACGCATGGCGCGGGCGACGCGGCCAATGTCGGGGCCGAGCCGGAAGCGGCCGGCATCGAGGCGCAGGGCCTGGGCTGGGAAAACACGTTCGGCACCGGCAAGGGTGGCGACACGATCGGCAGCGGGCTCGAAGTCACCTGGACCTCGACGCCGACCAAATGGAGCAACAACTTCTTCTGGAACCTGCTCGGCTATGAGTGGGAGCTGACCAAGAGCCCGGCGGGCGCGCATCAGTGGACGCCCAAGCATGGCATGGGCGCCAATTCCATTCCCGATGCGCATGACCCGTCCAAGCGCCATGCGCCGACCATGCTGACCTCGGATATCGCGCTGCGGGTCGATCCGGAATATGAGAAAATCTCGCGCCGCTTCTTCGAGAATCCGGACCTCTTCGCCGACGCCTTCGCTCGTGCCTGGTTCAAGCTGACCCATCGCGACATGGGCCCCAAGGCCCGCTATCTCGGGCCGGAAGTGCCGGCGGAGGACCTGATCTGGCAGGACCCGATCCCGGCGCTCGACCACCAGGTGGTCGACGAGGCCGATGCGGCGGCGCTCAAGGCGAAAATCCTCGCCACGGGACTGTCGGTGGCCCAACTCGTCTCGACCGCCTGGGCGTCCGCCTCGACCTACCGTGCTTCGGACATGCGGGGCGGGGCCAATGGCGCGCGTATCCGCCTGGCGCCGCAGAAGGACTGGGACGTCAACAAGCCGACCCAGCTTGCCGACATCCTGGGTAAGCTCGAAGCCATCCAGGGTGAGTTCAATGCGGGCCAGGGTGACGGCAAGAAAGTGTCGTTGGCCGACCTGATCGTGCTGGCCGGCAGCGCGGGCGTCGAAAAGGCGGCCAAGGATGCCGGGCTCGATATCACCGTGCCCTTCACGCCGGGCCGCATGGATGCCTTGGCGGAGCAGACCGACGGCGATTCCTTCGCGCCGCTCGAACCGACGGCCGATGGCTTCCGCAACTATGCGCGCGGCCGGCAGCGCCTGTCGCTCGAAGCGGGGCTGATCGACAAGGCACAGTTGCTGGGGCTGACGGCGCCGGAACTGACCGTTCTGGTTGGCGGGCTGCGCGTATTGCGGGCCGGCGAGCCCGAGCATGGCGTATTCACCAACCGTCCGGAAGTGCTCAGCAACGACTTCTTCGTCAACCTGCTGGACATGGCCACGCAGTGGAAGCCGGCGGCTGAAGGCCCCGGCATCTATGAAGGCCGGGACCGGGCGAGTGGCGAACTCCGCTGGACGGCGACCCGCGCCGACCTGATCTTCGGCTCGCATTCGCAATTGCGGGCGCTGGCCGAAGTCTACGGCCAGTCCGATGCCGGCGAGAAGTTCGCCCGGGACTTCGTCTCCGCCTGGGTCAAGGTGATGAACGCCGACCGGTTCGACCTGAAGTAAGCCATTGGGACGCCATCATCCCTTCAAAATCGCACGATGTCGTTCCCGCCTGTGCCGGAATGACATCGTGGAAAATTGAAGGGATGGAATGCGTCCAAGCTAAACACTCCCCTCGATACAATTTGAATCAAATTCCCGCCCCGGCCTTCAGGGCCTGCAAGAAGGTGCCTGCGCATCGTCAGGCTCCAGATTTGCGGCAGAAGCCGGGAGAGCAGGCGAATGAACGAGCTTGATGAAGGCCAGCGGGCGTTTTCCAGTTTCCGTGTCCTGAATGGGGACGACGACAGCCACTCGGAACGCGAACAGTTGTTCCGCAACATGGCGCAGTTGTTCAGTTATGTGTCGGATCGCTGCGACGACGACCAGGTTGCCCAGTATGACGAAGTTCTGTGCCAGTTGGCCGAACTGGTGGAGGTCGAGGCCCGCGCCCATGTGGCCAAGCTGCTGGCGCCGTTGGCGCGGGCGCCGGGCACGGTGGTCGTCAAGCTTGCCAATGACGATATCGAGGTGGCCAAGCCCCTGCTCGAATTCTCCAATGTGCTCAGCGATGACGACCTGATCGACATTATCGGCCGCCAGAGCGAGGAGCATCGCCTCGCCATCGCCGGTCGTGCCAGCGTACCGGAGCGGGTGGGCGAGGCGATCGTCGAGCATGGCGATCGATCGTCCGTGGTGCGGCTGGTGCGCAATTCCAATGCCGAATTCGACAAGGCGACCCTGGAAAAGCTGGTGGAACGCGCCACGCGCGACGCCGAAATCGCCGCCGACCTGCGCAACCGCCCCGAGATCGACTGGAAGAGCCTGCGTGGCGAAATCGACTCGGTGGCCTCCAAGGTGCTGGAGACGCTTGGCCAGGTGGACCGTGGCCTCGACCCGGTGGCTGCCGGCAAGGTCAATGCCGTGGTCTACAACCGCCTGCGCAACCGCGCCGGGTTCTCGGCCACCGAGTGGAAGGTGGCCTATAACCAGGTCAAGGCGCTGAGCGACCGCAAGCAGCTCGATGATCGGGCACTGACCCGCTTTGCCCGCTTCGGCTATGGCCATCACGCCGCCGCCGCGCTGACCGTCATCCTGCATGTGGCGCCGGAAGTCTTCGTCAAATGGCTGGCCAGCCAGGATTATGTGGCGATCACCGTGGCTCTCAAGGCCGCCGGCCTGTCGCCCGACCTGTTCGAGGCCACCGTCGCCACCTTGCCCTGGCGCGACCTGCCGAGCGAGGCCGACAAGGCCATGGTGGTCAGCCGCTTCGAAGCCATCGACAAGGAAGAAGCCATTGGCATCTTCGAGCTGTGGCGCGCCCACTCCTTTCGCAAACGTGCGGTCAGCGAAGAACGTGCTGCGATGAGCGCTTAGGGGACACCGTCTTCCTGCTCATTCAGGATTCGGCACCTATCGCGGGTGAAACCCAATCTCTCCCACCCACAATCGCCTCCCTCGGGCTCGACCCGAGGGTCTCTCGTCGCCTGTGCCGAGTTGAGAGTGACCCGCGGATCAAGTCCGCGGGAAGCGCCGGTGGGTGTTGATGCCGTCGTGGACCGCCAAGTTGGATCGATACCCACAGCAGGGCTGACTATCAATTGGCCCTGGCACGCCAGAAGCCTCTGGACCTCCCCTTCGTCTTGATATAAAGATATCTTTATATCTCGTGAGGGGCAGATGGCCGAGCTGGACGAACTGGTAAGCGTACTCAAGGCGGCGGGGGAGGGAACCCGGCTGCGCCTGCTGGCGCTGTTGGCCGATGGCGATCATTCGGTCAAGGACCTGACCGAAATCCTCAAGCAGAGCCAGCCGCGGGTGTCGCGGCATCTGAAGCTCCTGGCCGATGCCGGGCTCATCGAGCGCAATGCCGAAGGCGCCTGGGCCTATTATGGGCTGGCGCAGGATGGGCATGGCGCGGCTTTGGCCGAATGGCTGATCGAGCGGGTGGACGATCGTGATGCCGAGCGCCGGCGGGATGTCGAGCGGCAGCAGGCCGTGCGGGCGAACCAGCAGGCGCGGGCGGGCGAATATTTCGCCAAGGTTGCCGGTAGCTGGGACCTGCTCAAAACGCTGCATGTGCCCGAAGAGGCGGTGGAAGCTGCCGTCGTGGCGGCGCTGGGCGGGCGGCATGTGGAGACGCTGATCGACCTGGGTACCGGCACGGGGCGCATGCTCGAAGTGCTGGCCGGCTCCTACAAGCGCGGCATCGGCATCGATTCGAGTCGCGAAATGCTGGCCGTGGCCCGCTCGCGGCTGGCGACAGCAGGCATCACCCATGCGCAGGTGCGGCTGGGCGATATCGGCGATGTCGATCTGGCCGCCGGGCCGGCCGACGTCATCGTCATCCACCAGGTGCTGCATTATTTCGACGATCCGGGCCGCATGCTGGCGCAGGCGAGACGCCTGCTGAAGCCGGGCGGGGAAATGATCATCGTCGATTTCGCCCCGCACGATCTCGAATTCCTGCGCAGCGAGCACGCCCATCGGCGGCTCGGCCTGTCGCAGTTGCAGATGAGCGGCTGGGCCGCGACGGCCGGCCTCGAGGTCGAGGCGGTGCGCGAATTTCCCGGCGAGAGCAGTGAACGTGGGCTGACGGTCTGCCTGTGGCGCCTCAGCGACAAGACTTGAACGGATAGACCGATGCTCGACGACAACCTTCGCGCCAGCCGCCAGACCGCCCACGAACGGCCGGAGCTGCAAATCTCCTTTGAATTCTTCCCACCCAAGACCGACGTCATGGAGGAAAAATTCTGGGATACGGTGCACAAGCTGGCTCCGCTGAAGCCGCGTTTCGTCTCGGTCACCTATGGCGCGGGCGGCTCCACCCGCGAGCGGACGCTGCGCATGGTCCGCCGGATCAAAGCCGAGACCGGTGTCGATGCCGCGGCGCACCTGACCTGCGTCGGGGCGACGCGCGATGAGGTCGATGCCGTGGTGCGCGGCTATCAGCAGGCCGGCATCAACCGCATCGTGGCTTTGCGCGGCGATCCACCCGAGGGTGTCGGCCAGCCTTTCGTGCCGCATCCGGAGGGCTACCAGAACGCGGCCGATCTGGTGGGCGGGCTGCGCCGTATCGGCAATTTCGATATCTCCGTCGCCGCTTATCCCGAAAAGCATCCGCAGAGCGCCGACTGGCGCAGCGAGATCGACAATCTCAAGCGCAAGCTCGATGCCGGGGCCGACCGGGCCATCACCCAGATGTTCTTTTCCAACCCGGACTACCTGCGCTATCTCGAACGCGCTCGCGCCGCCGGCATCACCGCGCCGATTGTGCCGGGTATCCAGCCGATCCACAGCTTCAAGCAGATTGCCAGTTTCGCGGCACGCTGCGGCACCGCCATTCCCGCCTGGCTGGCCGAGCGCTTCGACGGGCTCGACGAAGATCCCGAAACCCATGCCCTGGTGGCCGCAGCGGTGGCCGCCGAGCAGGTGACGGAACTGGTGGATGAAGGCGTGACCGAATTTCACATCTATACCCACAACCGCTCGCCGCTGGCGCTGGCGTTGGGTCGGATATTGGGGCGGCGGCACGAAGCGGAGGCTGTTAACGCCGCCTGATTTTAACCTTGCGTTCACCATGATCTGGTGCCATTGGCTCTCGGCCCGCGCGGCTGGGAGCTGAAATTGCGTCATTCAGCTTCGGTTCAGCTTGCGGGTTTCATTGCTGGCACCGTGCGCCGTTTCACAAAATGGCCACGAAAATCCGGCTCTTTCGCCCGCTGAGGGCGGAGCAAATCGGGACGTCAAGACCATGAGCATCGACCGTCGCATCACCAATGGCCTGGCCTGGGCCGGTGTCATTCTCGTCGTCGGCGTTCCGACGGCTGACCTGCTGTCGGCACAGTTCACGGGCAATTCGGCTACGCCTGCTCCGGCGCAGGTGGCCGTCATCGAGCCTGTCGCGCCCACACCGGCGCCGCTGAGCCAGCGCCCTGCCGCGCCTGTTGCCGCGCCCGCGACCGAGGTTGCCGTGGTGGCGCCGGTCGTCAAGCCCGTCGCAATTCCCGCAGTCGTCAAACCTGCGGTGACGCCGGCCGCCGAGACGGCCGATGCGGTCGATGCCTTCCTGCAGTCGGGCCGCGCGCTGCCCAGTTATATTACCGGTGCCGAGGCGCCCGCCGCGCCGAGCCAGGTCGCAGCAACGCCGCCGGGCCGCACGCCGATCGTCACGCCGACCGAGCAGGTCGATCCGGTCGAGGTTGCAGCCATCCCACCCCAGAAGATCGCCCCGGTGCCGATGCCGCTATCGATGCGGCCGCAGCCGGTGGCCGTGGCGCTGGTGCGGGATCCGGTCGTGATTCCGCCCGGACTGACGCCGGCCTCACCGGCGGGTGCCGTGCGGCCGCCGGCCAATGTCACCGCCGCCGATCTGGACGACTGGGAAACCGGTCCACTGTCCGATTTCCTGGCGCAGCGCCAGGCGGGCAATGCCTATTTCGCGCCGACTTACGACGCGGATGGCTTCTTTCTCGATCAGGGCCCGAACCGCTCGCGTGCCCGCGTCATCGCGCGGGAAGAAGCGCCGTTCTTACTCTTCGCCGATTGAGGGAAGGCGGCCATGCGCCGCCGACAATGGACCTCCCGGCAAGCAGCCGTTATCGTGCGCCTCCTGATCGGGCAGGCGATGCGCTCGATTCCCTCACAAAGGCGCAGCCGGTAGTCAATTGCATGCGCAAGCCTGAAGAGAAAATCGACATGTGGCAGAGATTGAGCGACTTCGTCGGCTCGTTCGGCCAGCGCACGGGCCTGGCGGGATCGCTGGTCAATGCGCTCGACCCAGACACCTGGCTGCCGGGTGGGCGCGACGCCGCCTTCACCCTGGCGCTGATCGCCCTCGCCGCCAAGATGGCGGTGGCGGATGGCGCGGTGACCGCTTCGGAGGAGCGCGCCTTCCGCGCCACGGTGGAAATCGCCCATGGGCACGAGGAGCAGATCATCCGCGTATTCAACCTGGCCAAGCAGGATATCGCCGGCTACGACGCCTATGCCCGCAAGGTCACGCGCTTCTTCGCCGACAGCCCCGATACGCTCGAGCATGTGCTCGACAGCCTGTTCTACATCGCTACGGCCGACGGCATGGTGCATGAGGCCGAACTCGATTACCTCAAGAATGTCAGCGACATCTTCGGCTTCGACGACATGCGCTTCGAGCAGATGGCCAGCCAGCATGTGCGGCTGGAAGCGGGGGTTGATCCCTATGCCGTTCTGGGCCTGGCGCCCAATGCCGATCCGGATGAAATCCGCCGCGTCTATCGCTCGCTGGTGGCCGAGCACCATCCCGACCGGCTGATCGCCAAGGGCGTGCCCGAGGATCTGATCGACGTGGCGACGGCCCGGATGAAGGCGATCAACCTCGCCTACCAGGCGCTGACCAAGCCGCGGCAGACGCCGCTGCTGACCGCCGATCCCGCGGGCGCTTGACGCGGGGCCATCCAATTCTCTACATCAGCCGGCCAGTTGACCGGGTGACCGCTGGCAGTGGGGTAACCTGCTGCTGGAGGAAAGTCCGGGCTCCATCGAAACACGGTGCCGGCTAACGGCCGGCGGGGGCGACCCCAGGGAAAGTGCCACAGAAAGCAAACCGCTTTGCTTCGGCAGAGCAAGGGTGAAAGGGTGCGGTAAGAGCGCACCGGGCGTCTGGCAACAGAAGCCGCACGGTAAACCCCACCGGGAGCAAGACCAAATAGGGATGACGCGGGGCTTCGGCCCCAGCCTGTTTCGAGGCCAGATCATCCGGGTTGGTTGCACGAGCGCGCTGGTAACAGCCGCCATAGATGAATGGTCACCACGTCGCGGCAACGCGGCCCTACAGAACCCGGCTTATAGGTCAACTGGCGTTAAATATGCCGCCGATCTCCAGAAATGGAGGTCGGCGGCGCCATTTCGGGTGGTCGAGCCCGCATACCAGGTCGGGTCTTTTCGACATTATATACTTGACGTACCACGCTCGTTTATGGCACAAATGAGCCGTAGGAGCTGATGATGCTTGACCTTGCGAACCCGATCTACCAGAACGCCGACGCCGCCCGCGAGCACTTGGAGACGATCCAGTGGCCGCACGGTCCGGTTTGTCCTCACTGTGGCAACGTAGATGCGGCTCGGATCACCAAGCTCGCTGGCAAGTCCACCCGCCCCGGCGTCTACAAGTGCAAGGAATGCCGCAAGCCCTTCTCTGTAACCGTTGGCACCGTGTTTGAGCGCTCGCATATCCCGCTGCACAAATGGGTTGCTGCAACGCATCTGATGGCCGCCAGCAAGAAGGGCATTTCTGCCCACCAGATGCACCGCATGCTTGGCGTGACCTACAAGACCGCTTGGTTCATGGAACACCGCATCCGCGAAGCCATGGCCGTTTCGCCCAAGGATCGCGGCCCGATGGGCGGCCCCGGAAAGACGGTCGAGGCCGACGAAACCTATTGGGGTGCCAAGGACGATCAGACCCCGCCGCCGCGCCGCAAGGCCGAAGGCCCGCGCACCACCAAGCCAAAGCCCGGCTTCTACAAGCGCACCATCATGGCGCTGGTGGAACGTGGCGGCGAAGTCCGTTCATTCCACGTCGAGACGGCCAATATCCAGACCGTCAAGGACGTCCTGTTCCGCAACGTTGACCGCAAGTCCGCGCTCTACACCGATCAGGCCCAGTTCTATAAGCAGCCGGGCAAGGACTTCGATACCCACCGTTCGGTCAACCACTCCAAGGACGAATGGGTCCGTTGGGAGAATGGTCGTCAGGTCCATACCAACACCATTGAGAACGTGTTCTCGGTGTTCAAGCGCGGCATGCGCGGCACCTATCAGCATTGCGGCGAAGCGCATCTGCACCGCTATCTGGCTGAGTTTGACTTCCGCTACAACCGCCGCTCGGCCGTTGGCATTGAGGATAACGAGCGCCACGCCCTGCTGCTGGCTGCCATCCGTGGCAAGCGCCTCACCTATCGGCGGATTGGTGAAGCCAGTTTCGCCTAAGCAGAAGATCAAACGCCTGAAGCGCGCTTGGAAGAAACAAAAGCAGAACCGCTAGTGTGGATAAGTCACTAGCACTTGGTAGACAGACCCGACTCAGCGGAAAAGAGAAGGCGCAGGTGGTCTAGACCTGCGCCTTTTGACTGCAACCCCGCCGGAAGGGCTTGGCAACAGTTGACACTCATTTGTCCCACTGACTCGGGCAAACCGTCAAGCGCCTTCCGGCTCACATTTTGGAGCCGATTATGGCCGATATACCCACATTCCAAGTTACCTGTCACAAGCCGGACAACGCCGACCACGATAGGCGCCTACAGGGCCTGGGTGGCCCTGGCGGCGGCGGCTGGTACCGATCTATCGATGTTCTGATCCAACTTATCGAGAATGAAGAAAACCGCTTCTGGACGGTAGACCAGGGCGACAACTCCGTTTGGATCGAAGTTCATAAACGCAACGGTCGCAAATACCTCAAGACCCAGAGTGATGGGGTGGAGCCGAATAACCTCCTGGCACTCCCGGAGTGTCCGTAGAACCGTCCGGCGCAATGTGCCCGCCCTTCCCTGGCTTTCGCTTGGGGAGGGCGCCATGCGGCTTCGGCGGTGTCTTGAGCATGCGCCGCAAAATCTCGTCCCGCTGCTTTTCGTCGTCGTCTTTTTGAGGTTCTGACATGTTTCCGCAACGATTTGAGTCCCAGGAGCAAGCCGACCGCTCCTACATTGCTTGCGGCATGATAGCGGTCAACTGGGGCGGCATAGAGGGCGCGCTAGAGGCTTTTATCATCCTTTTGCGCTCACGGCATCGCGCCGAACTTCGTAATGGCTTCCCAGTCTCTTTTTCCAAGAAGGCGGAAGAGGCCAAGAGCCGAATGGGAAGGGAGCCGACGCTGGCGGATGAACGCAACCTGCTATCCCTTCAAGTTACCAAAGCTAAGCCGCTGCATCGCATTCGCGTTCACGTTACGCACGGCACATTCCAAGGTATGCGCTTGGACGGAACGCTCGCCTTCGGCGTTTCGGATATGGCCCGCGGATACAGTTACATTGAACACAAATACACACCCGAACAACTAACCGATCACGCCCGTGAAATGTCAGACCTCGGGCGCGAGATGATCGATTTGTTCGGCAACGTCCGGAAGAAGCTGGCGAGCGAACAAAGCTAGCACTTCCTTTGCAGCTACCTCGCCGCTCCAGTCCTTATCTTCCTCACTATCGCGCCTACGGATTATTTTCGCCGCTTCCTTCAGTAGGGGTTTGAGCACTTCTGCGCCGGCCTGTCCCACGAATCATGCCCTCCCGGTCCTTGGTACGTCAAGTATATAATGTCGGGTCTTTTCGACACTATGTATGAAATAATTGACAATACGTCGGCTTTCCCGTACTCGTGCTCCCAGCAATGATGGAGCTGACCGTGACCTTCAAGGAAATGAATGCAGGCGTGATGCTGCTGAGTGCGGTGGTGATTTCGGCATGGGTGCTGATGGGCGCCCTTGGCGATCCCGGGGCCACGGTGCCTGAGGTGGCGAGCCGGCTCGGCTGGGCCATAGTGGCGTCGGTGGTGTTCAATATGGTGGCGATGATCGTCTTCACCATTCTGGTCAGCATCGTGCAGGGGCAGGAGCTGAAGGATGAGCGGGCCGACGAACGCGATCATGCCGTGGGCGCGCGGGCCATGCGCAATGCCTACATTGTCGCTTCGGCGGGCGGGGCTGCTGCGATATTCCTCTGGGCCTTCGGCCTCGATTTCGCCTTGGGCATCTATGTGCTGTTCGGCGCACTGATGCTGGCCGGGGCCACCGATGCGGTTTCGCGCCTCTATTACTACCGGACGAACTGACCCCATGGGCAAGGGACAGCCGGCGATCAGCAATAGCATTCGGACCTTGCGTTTCCATGCCGGGGAAATGACACAGGCGGCCCTGGCCGAGAAGGTGGGCGTGACGCGCCAGACCATCGTGGCCATCGAGCAGGGCCGATATTCGCCGTCGCTGGAAGTGGCCTTCCGCATCGCGGCGGCGTTCGGGGTGCCGCTCGAACAGGTATTTGCATGGGAAGGGTCGGCCCAGGGGCAGGGCTGACGCCATCGGGTTTCACGACGCAACGACAAGAGCTGCCGCGAGCGGACCTCGCCGGCTATCGGGAACGCATGGGAGAATGGACGATGAGACAGGTGACGCAGAGCCGCTATGGCAAGCCCGAAGTGCTCGAAATTCGCGACGTGCCCAGGCCGACGCCGCGGGAGCACGAGGTGCTGGTCCGGGTGGAAGCCTTCAGCGTTACGCTGGCCGACTGCGCCTTCCGCAAGGCGGATCCGTTCATGGTCCGGCTTTTCTCCGGGCTGGTGTGGCCGAAGAACCTGGTGCTGGGCGACGATATCGGTGGCGTGGTCGAGGCGGTGGGCGCGAAGGTCAGGCGGTTTGCGGTGGGCGATGCGGTGTTCGGCTCGGTCGGCTCCGGCCTGGGCGGGGCGGCGGACTATGTATGCCTCGCGGAGGACCAGGCGATCGTTCGCCGGCCCGACGGGCTCGATGCGGGGCAGGGCGCGGGCCTGAGCTATGGCTTTCTCACCGCCATGCCCTTCATTCGCGACGAGGCGGAGGTGAAACGGGGCGACAGGGTGCTGGTCAACGGCGCGGCGAGCAGCATCGGCGTCGTGGCGGTGCAACTGGCCAGGTATTTCGGGGCGGAGGTGACGGCGGTATGCAGTGCCCGCCATACCGATCTGATGCGCTCTTTGGGGGCGGATCGCGTCATCGACCGGACCGGGACGGATTTCACTGTGGCGCGCGATGCCTATGACGTGATCTTCGATGCGGTGGGCAAATCGAGCTTCGGGCGCTGCAAGGCGGCGCTCAGGCCGGGCGGGCGCTACCTGACCACGGTGCCGAGCCTGGCTATCGTCTGGCACATGCTGACGAAACGAAAGCCGGGCAAGACCGGCAGGCTGGCGACGACCGGGTTACGGCCGGTGGCTGCCAAGCTCAAGGATATGGATGTGCTTGTCGGCCTGGTGGAAACCGGGGCCGTGCGGGCGGTGACCGACCGGCGCTTTCCGCTGGCCGATGTCGCCGAGGCGCATCGCTATGTCGAGGCGGGGCGCAAGGCCGGCGACGTCGTGGTCGAGATGATCGATGCGGATCAGGCGGTGAAACGAAGCGAGACCTTGGTGCCGCCGCCGGCGCTGCCATAGGCGACCCTGGCGCCGAGACTGTGCGCCATCGCCTTGACGATGCGGCTGCCGAGCCCGGTGCCTTGCGGCTTGCCGGTGCCGTCCCAGCCGATGCCGTCATCCTCGACGCTGAGGTCGATGGTTTCACCCTCGCCTCGCGACATCAGGATGCGCACTTCGCCGCGGGCCTGGTCGGCATAGGCGTACTTGATGGCATTGGTGACCAGTTCGGTCACGACCACGCCGATGGATGCCGCCTTCTCAGTGGGGATGGCGAAGTTTTCAACACTCACCAGGATGCGGGAATCGTTGCCGGCTGCCTGCATGGTCGCTTCGAGCTCGGCGGCCAGGCTGTGCAAATAGTCCCCGATATGGACCGAGCGCACGTCATCTGACGTGTAGAGGTGGCGGTGGACCCCGGCAATGGCCTGGATGCGTACCTGCGTTTCGGCCAGGGCGCCCCTGGCCTCTTCATTGTCGACGGCATTGGCCTGCAGGCCGACCAGGGCGGCGACCATGGCCAGGCTGTTGGCGACTCGGTGGTTGACTTCGCCCAGCAGCATTTCGGCGCGCTCGCGGGCCTCGCGCATTTCGCGCTCGGCCAGGACCTTGGCCCGGCTCAACCGCAGCAGTTCCACGGCCTGCCCGATGGCGGTGCAGAGCAATTCGAGAAAGTCGCTGTCGACGGTCTTGAGCACATAGTCCGCTGCCCCGGCCTTGAGCGCGGCGACGGCGACGGCGGTTTCTGCCGTGCCCGTCACGTAGACCACGGCCGGCGGATCCTGGATGCCGACCATCTGCGCCAGCACATCGAGCCCGGTGCCGGCGGGCAGGTAATGGTCGAGGGCCACGATATCGATGCCGCCCTGGCGGATGCGCGCCAGGCCATCCTCGCCATTGCTGGCATGCTCGAAAAAATAGCCGCGCCGCTCCAGCGCCTTCTGCACCAGTCGGGCAAGGCCGGCATCGTCATCGACATAAAGAACGCGTGGCGTCCGGTTGGGCATGTCAGTCGGCTTCCGGAACCTGCATTACCGAGAAGAACAGGCCAAGCTGGCGGATGGCATTGGCGAAGCCATCATAGTCCACCGGCTTGGTGATATAGACGTTGGCGCCGAGGTCGTAGCAGCGCTGGATTTCGCGCTGGTCGTCGGTCGTGGTGAGAACAACCACCGGCGAGCGGCGAGTATGCTCGTTGCCCTTGACCTTTTCGAGGATGTCGACGCCCGTCATGTCGGGCAGATTGAGGTCGAGCAGCACCAGCAATTGCCTGCCCCTGTTGACTATGCCGCTGCCATCGGGGCCCATCAGGAAGGCCAGGGCATCGGTGCCGTTGGCAAAGGGAATGATCTCGTTGGAGACACCGGCGCGGCGGATGTTCTTCTCGATGAGGCGCGCATGCCCCTCGTCGTCCTCGATCATGATGATGGTTACGGGCTTGCCGTCATTGCTCATTTGCCTTGGCTCCCTAGATAGCTGCGCAGGTCGCGCGGCAGGGTAATAATGAATGTCGTGCCTGCATCCGGTTCGGAGCGCAGGGTGATGTCGCCGCCCAGGCTGCGAACCATGGTTCGCACATGGGCGAGGCCGATGCCCTCGCCCGGCTGGGTCTGGGTGCCGGCGCGGCGGAACAGTTCGAAGACGCGCTCGTGGTCGGAGGCGGCAATACCGCGGCCGTTATCCTCGATCTCGATTTCGATCCGGTTACCCGATGCCTGCCGAGCCCGTACTACAATGTTCAGCGGCCGGCCGGGTTGCTGATATTTGACGGCGTTGTCGAGCAGGTTGCCCAGGATTTGTTCCAGCGACAGCCGGTCCGAGGTGATGCGGGGCACTTGCACATCGACGGTCGCCGCGCCGCCGCTTTCGCCGATCTGGTGCTGTACGCTGGCTACGGTGGCCGCGATGATATCGCTCAGGTTCAGCGCCTCGGCCTTGAGCTGACGCCGGCCTTCGCGCGAAATCTTGAGGATGGCGTTGATCAGGCTGTCCATCTTGCGGGTGGCGGCCCGGATAAAGGTGATGGCTTCGGGCAAGTCCTCGGTCGCGGCCAGCCGGGCCTCGGCAAATTGCGGATCGTCGTTTTCGGGGCGGTCCTTCATATAGTCGGAGAGCTGGCCGACGCTGGTTTCCAGCTCGCTGGTAAAGCCCATGATATTGACCAGCGGCGCCCGCAGGTCGTGCGTCACGATATAGGCGAAGCGCTGGATTTCCTCGTTGGCGCGGCCGAGTTCGGACGTGCGTTCGCGCACGCGCTCCTCAAGGCCGGCATTGGCCTGGTCGACCGCGTGTCGGGCATTGGCCAGTTCCCTGGTATAGGCCATGACGGTCCAGGCAGAGCCGCCAACCACCGCGAAGATCACGAAGGCGCCGATAACGGTCACCCAGCGCAGGGCAGTGGCGGCGTCGCGCTGGCTGGCAACGCCGGTGCTGAGGCGATCGTCGGCGGCCTTGATGAGCGCATCGAAAAACACGCGCGAGCGGTCCATCGCCGCCTTGCCGCCGTCGGTATCGACCACGGCGAGCGCGTCATCGATCCGCCCGGCCCGGGCCAGCTCGATGGTGTGTTCCATTTCCGCCAGCTTGAAGTCGATATCGGTGCGCAAGGCGGCCAGCGGTTCGGCGGCCTGGGGGTAGGGCGCCAGCACCGTTTTCAACTCCGAAAACTGGGCCTCAACCGTTTGCAGCGCCGCCGCATAGGGTTCGAGATAGGCCTCGTCCTGCGTCAGCAGGAAACCGCGCTGCCCGGTTTCGGCGTCCTGCAGGGCCGTGCGCAGGTCCACCGTCACCGTGCGCGCGTCACGCGCCTCAACCACTTCGTTGAAGTAGACCTGGGTGCGCTCGACCAGCCAGATGGTGGTGCCGACAATGCCGGCCAGGGCCAGAAAGCCAACCACCAGCAGAGCGACAGTCGAGCGTACGAAGGCGTTCGATGAAATGGGCAATGCGCGGGCTCCCCTCGTCATATGTTCATGGCCGGAACCCGACGGTCCCGCAATATGCAAATATTAATAGCGGCCGATTTTATGCCGCGGTTTTGCACCGGAGCCCGCAAATCCGCCGCCAAACCGCTAATGGGAAACAGAATCTTAAGCGTCGTGACGCAATGTGCGGGGAAGTTTACGAACCGGCTTGATAGGCCGGGAGTGGAGTAGTGGCCTTTATGGGCAAGCGTTCCGTGCCCGAAACCAGCCAGAATACTGGCTCGCACGTTCCTGTCCTGCTGGACGAGGTTCTTGCGGCTTTGTCCCCGCTCGCCGGCAAGCGTATCGTCGATGGCACGTTCGGCGCAGGTGGCTATTCGCGCGCCCTGCTCGAAGCCGGCGCCGTGGTCATCGCCATCGATCGCGACCCCACCGTCACACCCTATGCCGATGCGCTGATGGCCGAATTCGAAGGCCGTTTCATCTTCGTCGCCGGCACGTTTTCCGAGCTCGACAGCCTGGCCGCCGAGCATGGTCCGATCCATGGCGTGGTGCTCGATATCGGCGTCTCCTCCATGCAGCTCGACCAGCCCGAGCGCGGCTTCTCCTTCATGCGCGAAGGTCCGCTCGACATGCGGATGAGCGGGGCGGGCGAAAGCGCCGCCGACCTGGTCAACACCCTCGATGCCGAGCCGCTGGCCAACCTGCTTTACGCCTTCGGCGAGGAACGCAAGTCACGCCGTATCGCCCAGTTCATCGTCGCGGCGCGGGAGACCGCGCCGATCGAGACGACGCTGGAACTGGCGCGCATCATCGAAAAGGCCATCGGCCGCAAGCCGGGCGATGCTCATCCGGCGACCCGCTCGTTCCAGGCCCTGCGCATCGCCGTCAATGCCGAGTTCGAGCAACTGGTGGAGGCCCTGTTCGCTGCCGAACGGCTGCTCACCGAAGGCGGGCGGTTGGCCGTGGTCACCTTCCACTCGCTGGAAGATCGCATCGTCAAGCGCTTCTTCGACCCCGACAAGGGCGGTCCGGCGCAGTCCCGGCATCTGCCGCAGGTGGTGGGCGAAGACCGGCGCTGGGTCGAGGTCGCCAAGGCGCAGAAACCCGGCGAGGCCGAGCTCGGCCGCAATCCGCGCGCGCGCTCGTCCATCCTGCGCGCCGCCACGCGCTCGGCTGCCGCGGCGCGGCCAGTGCGCTTCGACGGTCTCGGCGTTCCCCAGGTGCGGGGCGCTGCATGATCCGCAACCTCAACATCATCCTGATCTTCACCAGCGCGCTGATGCTGGCCGGGGTGTATGCCCTCAAATTCTCCATCGAGAACACCGCCAGCATCCGCACAGCCCTCATTGCCGAGATCGACAGCCAGGAAGGCCAGCTCTCGCTGGTCAAGGCCGACGAGGCGGTGCTGAGCCAGCCCGGCCATATCGAGCCGATCGTTCGCCGCCATGAAATGGCCCTGGCCCTCGCGCCGGTGAAGCAGGAGCAGTTCGGCGCCTTTGCCGATCTGCCGATGCGCCCGGCCAAGCCCAATACGGCGGCCATGGACTCCCTGTTCGAATCCCTGGCGGCGGGCGTCGACCCGATCGACGCCATCCTCGAGCTGGAGGGGATTGAATAATGGCCATCGCCACCGAAGATTTCGGCCCCACCATCTCGCTCGACGGTGCCCGCAAGGTGCGCGGCAACCTCACGCAGGCGCGCATCCGCTGGATGGTGCTGGCGCTGGTGCTGGGCTTCGGTCTGGTCGCGGGCCGGCTGGTGCAACTGGGCATGGTGGTGCAGGATTCCACCATCGAAGGGCAGGCGCGCGATGTCATCACCGCGACGCGGCCGCCTATTCTCGACCGTAACGGGCTCGAAATGGCCGTCGATATCCGCGTGCCGTCGCTGTTTGCCGAACCGCGCCGCATCATCGATGTCGAGGAAGCCGTGCGGAAGCTGCGCACCGTGCTGCCCGAACTCGACGAGGCCTGGCTGCGCAACAGGCTGACCGGCGACAAGGGCTTCGTCTGGGTGGAGCGGGAGCTGAGCCCCGCCATCCAGGAAAAAGTCATGCGCCTGGGCATTCCGGGCATCGACTTCATCACCGAATCCAAGCGCTTCTATCCCGGCATGACCGAGGCCAGCCACATCCTGGGGTCGACCAATATCGACAATCAGGGCATTTCCGGCATCGAGAACCACATGGATGGCGAAAACGTCGCCCTGCTGCAGGATCTGGGCCTGGCGCGGGGCAATGCGCTGGCGCCGGTCGAGCTCAGCGTCGACATGCGTGTGCAGCATGTCATGCACGAACAACTCGTCGATGCCATGACGCGCTACCAGGCCATCGCCGCGGCCGGGGTGATGATGGATATCCATACCGGCGAAATCATCGCGCTGGCCTCGCTGCCCGATTTCGATCCCAACGATCCGGCGACCGCCTTGGTCAAGGACAGCTTCAACCGCATCACGGCGGGCATTTTCGAGCCCGGCTCGATTTTCAAGACCGTCACCATGGCGGCGGCGCTGGATAGCGGCGCGGTGACCATCAATGACCAGTTCGACGCGCGTTTCGGCATTCGCTTCGGCCGCTTCACCATCGACGACTTCCATGGCAAGCACCGCATTTTGAGCCTGCCGGAAGTCTATAAATACTCCTCCAATATCGGCACGATCCGCGTCATGCAGGCCATGGGCAAGGATGCGTTCCGCGCGTTCCTCAGCACGGTGGGGTTCGACCAACGCGTGCCGTTCGAGCTGCCGGAAATGCGGCTGCCGACCGTGCCCAAGGAGTTTTCGGATGTCGGCGCCGCCACGGCCTCGTTCGGCCATGGCCTGTCGGTGTCGCCGCTGCACATGGTCACGGCCTATGCCGCCTTCGTCAACGGCGGCAACTATATCGCCCCGACCCTCTACAAGCGCGACCTTGCCGAGGCCGAGGCGCTGTACCGTCGCGTGCTGAAGCCCGAGACGAGTGCGGAGATCCGCTATCTGATGCGGCTCAATGCGCTCGAAGGCTCCGGCTCGCAGATGAACAAGGAAGCCCTGGGCTATCGCGTCGGCGGCAAGACCGGCACGGCCGAAAAGGTGGTCGATGGCCGCTATTCGTCCAACAAGGTCACCAACTTCTTCGGCTCGGCCTTCCCGCTCGATAATCCGCGCTACGCCATGATCATCATGGTGGACGAGCCCAAGCTGGAAAATGCGCAATCGGGCACCACCGCCGGCTGGAATGCCGGCATGGTGACCGGCCGCATCGTGCAGCGCGTCGCGCCCATGCTCGGCATCGCCCCTGATTTCTCCGAGATTCTGGACCAGAATCTCGTTCCATCCGTCCTCAGATAGATTGATCCAGAAGGATTCATCGCCGTGTCACTCAGCGTAACACAACTGCTCGAAGGCTCCGGCGCCCGCCCCAAAAAGGGCCTGGGTGCCGTATTCGGCCTCAATTCCGACAGCCGCCGGATCGAGCCTGGCGACATCTTCTTCGCCCTGCCCGGCGCCAATGTGCATGGCAACCAGTTCGTGCCCGACGCAGTCAAGCGCGGCGCACTGGCCGTCATCAGCGACACGGCGCCGGTGGGCGATCCGGGCGTGCCGGTCATCATCGTCAAGGATGTCCGGGCCTCCTATGCCCGCGCCGCCTCGCGCATCTTCGAGCCGCAGCCGGAAATCACGGTGGCGGTCACCGGCACCAACGGCAAGACCTCTGTCGCCGCCTTCGTGCGCCAGATCTGGCAATATGCCGGCATTGCCGGCGCCAGCGTCGGCACGCTGGGGGTGGATACGGCGACGCGCCATATCGATGGCAGCCTCACCACCCCGGATTCGCGCACGCTGCATCAGTCGATGCGCGCGCTCAAGGCCCAGGGCATCAACCATGTGGCGCTCGAAGCCTCCAGCCACGGGCTCGACCAGCGCCGGCTCGACGGCATCCATTTCGAGGCCGTCGCCTTCACCAATCTCAGTCGCGACCATCTCGACTATCACGCCGACATGGACGCCTATCGCAACGCCAAGCTGCGCCTGTTCACCGACCTACTGGTCGATGGCGGGGCGGCGATCGTCAATGTCGACGATCCCGAATACGAGCCCTTCATGTTCGCAGCGCTCGGCGCCAGCGCCACGCTGCTGACCGTGGGTCGCGAGGGCGCCTATATCGAGGTGCTCGGCATCAAGCCCGAGGGCTATGGTCAGCGCGTCGAGGTTCGGCATGTCGGCGAAAAGCTCAGCTTCCACCTGCCGCTGACCGGCGAGTTCCAGGTTTCCAACGCCATCGTGGCGGCGGCTCTGGCCATGTCGAGCGGCGTCGACAAGGCCCAGGCCTTTCCCGCGCTCAGCGAATTGGTGGGCGCCAAGGGGCGGCTGGAACTGGTCGCCGAGCACAATGGCGCGGCGGTGTTCATCGACTATTCGCACACGCCCGATGCGCTCAAGACGGCGCTGGAAGCCCTGCGGCCCTATGCAACCAACAAGCTGACCGTGGTTTTCGGCTGCGGCGGCGACCGCGACAAGGGCAAGCGCCCCCAAATGGGCACAATCGCCAGCGAGCTTGCCGACAATGTGATCGTGACCGACGACAATCCGCGTACCGAGAATGCCGCCACCATCCGTGCGGAAATCCTCGCGGCGGCCAAGGGCGCCCGCGAAATCGGCGACCGCAAAGCGGCGATCACCGAGGCGGTCAAGGGGCTCAAATCCGGCGATGTCCTGCTCGTCGCCGGCAAGGGGCACGAGGACTACCAGATCGTCGGCACGACGAAGACGCATTTCTCCGACCACGAAGTGGTGGCGGAGGCGATCAAGGGGTAGGCGATCATGGGGTTGTTTGTGTTGGGCGGCATCTGGGCGCGAACGACGACCCCCACCCCCGACCCCTCCCCTCAAGGGGGAGGGGAGGATCCTACCGCCGGATTGAGTGTTCAGCCCCTCCTCCCCCTTGAGGGGAGGGCCGGGGAGCGGGTCCGCCAGTCAAGCTGCAGAGCTCTCGCATGACCCATCCCCTCTACACCCTCTCCGACATCCTCGCTGCCACCGGCGGCGCGAGCGGCCTCGATCCCGCCACGCCCATCAATTCCATCTCCATCGACTCCCGCGAGCTGGGTCCCGATGCCTTGTTTGTCGCCATCAAGGGCGACCGCTTCGACGGGCATGATTTCGTCGACACGGCGCTGGCAAACGGCGCCAGCGCCGCCCTGGTCGGCCGGGGCGAGGGTGAGGGCCGTATAGTGGTTTCCGATGCTCTTGCGGGCCTCCGCGACCTTGCCCGTGCCGCCCGCACCCGCAGCCGGGCTTTCGTGGTCGGCGTCACCGGCAGCGTCGGCAAGACCACGACCAAGGAGGCCATCCGCGTCGTATTCGAGGCGGCCGGCGCCACCCATGCCTCGATCAGGAGCTTCAACAATCACTGGGGCGTGCCGCTGATGCTGGCGCGCCTCCCCCAGCAGGCGCAGTTCGGCGTGTTCGAGATGGGCATGAGCGCGCCGGACGAAATCAGGCCACTGGCGCAACTGGTCCGGCCGCATGTCGCCGTCATCACGACCATCGCGCCCGCGCATCTGGAGGCCTTTGGCTCGCTCGACGGCATTGCCCGCGCCAAGGCGGAAATCTTTGCCGGGCTGGAGCCGGGCGGCACCGCGCTCCTCAATGCCGACCATGCCCAGCTCGGCGTGCTGCTCGACGAAGCCAATGCCGCTGGCATTACCAACATCGTCACCTATGGCGAGGCACGCGGCGCCGACTGGCGCATCGTCGATGTCGAAACCGCCGCCGACCGCAGCTTTGCCACCATCGAGCATCAGGGCGTGCGCCACGCATTGGTGCTCAGCGTACCGGGCCGCCACATGGTCGCCAATGCCACGGCGGCGCTGGCCGTGGCCCATCGGGCGGGCGTCGAGCCCGACGTGGCCCTGCGGGCGCTGGCCGGGTTCGGGGCGCAGCCGGGCCGGGGCGAGCGGCGCCTGCTCGGCCCATCCGACCGGCCGCTGCTGTTGATCGACGAAAGCTACAATGCCAATACGGCCTCGATGACCGCGGCCCTCGATGTGTTTGCCGCGCAGACGGCGCCGGGTGGTCGCAAGATGCTCATCCTGGGCGACATGCTCGAACTGGGTCCGCAATCGGGGAGCCTGCATGCCAGCCTGATGCCGGCCGTCATCGCTTCGGGCGCGGAGCGGGTCTATCTGGTCGGGCCGGCCATGGCCGCCCTGGCTGAGGCACTGGGCGCGGCCGGCGTTGCCGCCCATGCACGGACGGCCGCAGAGATGGGGGACATCGTGCTCAACGATCTTGCCTATGGTGACGCTGTTATGGTCAAAGGCTCCAATGGCGTGGGGCTTGCTGATATCGTCGACAGAATACGCAAGCAGTTTGAAGACAACTGACCCCAGCCAACGAGGACCCTCCGTTTCATGTTGTACTTTCTCGGCCAGTTGGGTGATGCGCTCACGGCCTTCAACGTCTTCCGCTACGTCACCTTCCGCACCGCCGGAGCCGTAATTACCGCGCTGTTCTTCGTGTTCCTGTTCGGGCCGGGGATGATCGCGCTGCTGCGCCTCAAGCAGGGGCGTGGTCAGCCGATCCGCGAGGACGGCCCGCAGACCCATCTGCTGACCAAGAAGGGCACGCCCACCATGGGCGGGCTGATGATCCTGTCGGGGGCGGTGTTTTCCACGCTCCTGTGGGCCAATCTGGGCAATGGCTATGTCTGGGTGGTGCTGTTCGTCACCATCGGCTTCGGCGCCATCGGCTTTTACGACGACTATCTCAAGGTCAAGCGCATGAGCCATGCCGGCTTCGGCAGCAGGCAGCGCCTGCTGCTCGAAGCGCTGATCGGCTGCATCGCCGCCTTTGCTACCTCGCAACTGGCGCAGGGCGCCTATGGCACCTCGCTGCTCTTCCCCTTCGTCAAGGACCTGGCCCTCAACCTGGGCTATTTCTACATCCTGTTCGGCGGCTTCGTCGTGGTCGCGGCGGGCAATTCGGTCAACCTGACCGATGGGCTCGACGGCCTGGCCATCGTGCCGGTCATGGTGGCGGCCGCCTGCTTCGCGCTCATCGCCTACCTCGTCGGCAGCGTGACCTTCTCGGACTACCTGTTCCTCAACTATGTGCCGGGCACGGCCGAGCTGTCGGTGGTCTGCGGCGCGCTGATCGGCGCCGGGCTGGGCTTCCTGTGGTTCAACGCGCCCCCGGCACAGATCTTCATGGGCGATACCGGCTCGCTGGCCTTGGGCGGCGCGCTCGGCTCCATCGCAGTCATCACCAAGCACGAAATCGTGCTGGCGATCATCGGGGGCCTGTTCGTGCTCGAAACCGTCTCGGTCATCGTGCAGGTCGCCTCGTTCCGCCTCACCGGCAAACGCGTGTTCCGCATGGCGCCGATCCACCACCATTTCGAGCATCTCGGCTGGACCGAAAGCCAGGTGGTGATCCGCTTCTGGATCATCAGCTTCGTGCTGGCGCTGATCGGGCTGAGCAGCCTGAAGCTGCGCTAGGGCAGGACGGGGAAGCCCTCGGCGCGGGCGGCTCGGGCCATGGCCTGGTCGAGCGTGGCGAGCAAGGCGCCATGTTTCTGTGCCAGCGCTACGTAGCTTGCGTCATAGGTGGTGATATCGTGGCGGTCCGACAGGGAAATGATTTCCGTCAGCGATGGCTGATCGCTGGGTATCGTCACATTCATCCGCGCGAGGAAGCTTAACGCCTCGTTTCTCTCCGCACCGTCGATCCTACCCCGACGCAGATTTGTTCTGGGCGCGTTTGCAACTTCGATCTCGAATATGAGCGGACCGATGGCACCCTCGGTGATGGTACGCTTGTATAAGTCATTCGTTCCTTGAGATTCCTGTTCAAGGAGTATCCAGCCCACGGCCAGCGACGCGTCGACGACAATCACCTTTTCCGGCCGTCATCGATCATGTCGCGGATGGACATATCGTTTGGGAGATTTACCCGGCGACGAAACTCAGTCAGTTCCTCCCAGCTCGGCGGGTCAAACTTCGCGCTGACAGCCGGCACGATCCGCGCCACGGTCTTGCCGTCGCGCGTGAGTTCCACCGCCTCACCTTGCGTCGCGCGTTCCACTAGTTGCTCAAGGTCGGAATGCGGCCGGATTTCCCACTTGTCGTCCATGTCCAACTCCTACTGGCATAAGATAATTGGCTGGTCCCTTTTGAGCAAGGTCCGCGCTCTGCTCTCGCAAAATGCACCGCCGATTCAAGGATCGGTAACCAACCGCCTGCTACAATTGGATTCAGTTTGTATCGAGTAGCCCGGCTCTTCCCATGATGTTCTCCCGTGCCGAAAAGACGCCTCTCGCCGAATGGTGGTGGTCGATAGACCGGGAGCTGCTGGGGGCGCTGATCCTGCTGATGACCTGCGGCATGGTGCTGAGCTTCGCGGCCAGTCCGCCGGTGGCCGAGCGCCTGGGCCTTTCGCCGTGGCATTTCATCATCCGCCACGCCATGTTCTGCGTTCCGGCGCTGGGCGTGATGATCGGCACGTCGTTTTTCAGCCATCGCCAGGCGCGCATCTGGGCGCTGGTGACTCTGGTAATCAGCGTCCTGTTGCTTTGGGCCACTTTGCGCTTCGGTACCGAGGTCAAGGGCGCCCGGCGCTGGATTTCCTTTGCCGGGCAGTCGCTGCAGCCGTCCGAATTCGTCAAGCCGGCCTTTGCCGTGCTGGGGGCCTGGCTGTTCTCGGAATCGATGATCCACAAGAATGTGCCGGGCAAGATTCTGGCCTCGGTCATCATGCTGTCCATCGTCGGCGGTCTCGTGCTGCAGCCCGATATCGGGCAGACGGCGCTGGTCACCGCCACCTGGGCGGTGCTGCTGTTTCTCAGCGGCATTTCCTGGTTCATCATCTTCGGCATGGCGGGCGCGGCCGGGGCGCTGCTGTTCGGCGCCTATGTGTTCTTCCCGCATGTGTCGAGCCGTATCGATACGTTCCTCAACCCCGAGGGGGGCGGCAATACCTACCAGATCGACCGCGCCCTGCAGTCGCTGCTGGAGGGCGGCTGGTTCGGCCGAGGCCCCGGTGAATCCATCGCCAAGAAACTCATTCCCGATGCCCATGCCGACTATGTGTTCTCGGCAGCGGCCGGCGAATTCGGCATCCTGTTCTGCCTCGCGCTGGTGGCCTTGATCGCCTTCATCGTCATTCGCGCCATGATGGGGGCACAAAGGCAGACGAGCCTGTTCGCGCGTCTTGCCGCGTCAACCCTGGCCATCCAGTTCGCCATGCAGTCCGGTATCAATCTGGCCGTGAATCTCAATCTTATCCCGCCCAAGGGCATGACCCTGCCATTCGTCAGCTATGGCGGCACCTCGATGATCGCCATCGCCTTCGGCATGGGGCTGATGCTGGCCTTCACCCGCACCAAGCCCGAGGAACGCATGGCCACCGGCCTGCCCAGCTACAAGAGCGCCGTGGCGCCGCTGGCGCCGGCCGAATGAAGACTTTCGTTCTCATGGCGGGCGGCACGGGTGGACATCTCTTCCCGGCCATGGCGCTGGCGCAGGAACTGATCCGGCGCGGCCACGCGATCGAATTGATGACCGATCATCGTGCCGAGACCTATGGCGGCAATTTCCCGGCGCGGGAAACCCATATCATCCCCTCGGCCACGCCCTCGCTGCGTAATCCCGTCAAATTCGTCACCGGGGGCTTTCGCATACTGCGCGGCATTGCCGTGGCTCTCGGCAAGCTGAACAGCATCAAGCCCGATGCCGTGATCGGCTTTGGCGGCTATCCAACCTTTCCCCCCTTCGTGGCAGCAAGCCTGCTCGGCATTCCCGGCATTTTGCACGAGCAGAACGCGGTCATGGGCCGGGCCAACCGGGCGTTGGGGCGCTTCGCCGACATCCTGGCCATGAGCTACGACAAGACGCGCTTCGCCGAGGCGCTGAACCTGGAAAAGCAGGTCACCGGCAACCCGGTGCGCGACAAGGTGCGGGCGCTTGCCGGTACGCCCTATCCGGCGCTGGCCGATAGCGGGCCGCTACGCCTGTTCGTCGTGGCGGGCAGCCAGGGAGCGAGGGCCTTTTCCGATATCGTGCCGGAAGCTATCGGGCTCCTGCCCGACGCCATCCGTTCCCGCTTGCAGATTGCCCAGCAGTGTCGCTCCGAGGACCTGGACCGCGTGGCCGACACCTATCGGCAGCTCAAGGTCAATGTCGAGCTGGCGACCTTTTTCGAGGACCTGCCTGAGCGGGTGACGCGCTCGCATCTGCTGATCTGCCGGTCAGGCGCCTCGACCATTGCCGATGCCTGCGTGCTGGGGCGGCCGATGATCCTGGTGCCGTTGCCCGGGTCGCTCGATGCCGACCAGAAGAACAATGCGCTGGTGGTGGAGAATGCCGGGGCAGGGTGGATCGCCGAGCAGGCCACGCTGTCGCCGCAATCGCTTGCCACTCGCCTCACCACCCTGCTAACCGACCCGGCAACCCTCACCAAAGCCGCTGACGCTGCCCGCTCGCTGGGCCAGCCGCGCGCCGTCGAGAAGCTGGCGGACCTCGCCGAGATGCTCTCGGGCAAGAATATCGAAGTGGATCATCGTTCATGAAAATGCCGCGCAATATCGGGCCCGTCCATTTTATCGGCATTGGCGGCATCGGCATGAGCGGCATTGCCGAAATCCTGCATAACCAGGGCTATACCGTGCAGGGCTCGGACGCGGCCGCCAATCCCAATGTGCAGCGCCTGCGCGACATGGGCATCAAGGTCGAGATCGGCCAGAGCGGCGACAATCTGGGCGCCGCCGAAGTCGTGGTCGTGTCCTCGGCCATCAAGAAGGACAACCCCGAGCTGGTCGCCGCGCGCGCCAAGGCGCTGCCCATCGTGCGCCGGGCCGAAATGCTGGCCGAGATCATGCGCTTCAAGACCGCCATCGCCATCGGCGGCACGCATGGCAAGACCACGACGACCACGCTGGTCGCCACGCTGCTCGATGCCGGCAATCTCGATCCCACCGTCATCAATGGCGGTATCATCAACGCCTATGGCACCAATGCGCGGCTGGGCGCCGGCGAATGGATGGTTGTGGAGGCCGACGAGAGCGATGGCACCTTCATAAAGCTGCCGGCCGACGTGGCCATCGTCACCAATATCGACCCAGAGCATCTCGACCACTATGGCGACTTCGAAGGAGTCAGGAAGGCCTTCCACCAGTTCGTCGAGAACGTGCCCTTCTATGGCTTTGCCGTGATGTGCCTCGACCATCCCGAAGTGCAGGCGCTGGTGGGCGAGATCAAGGATCGCCGCGTCATCACCTATGGGCGCAACCCGCAGGCCGATGTGCGGCTGGTCGATCTCGAAACCGTGGATGGGGTCAGCCATTTCGCCGTCGAAATCCGTGACCGCATCCGCCAGACCCAGTTGCGCATCGACGGGCTCGAACTGCCCATGCCGGGCGTGCACAACGCGCTCAACGCCACCGCCGCCATCGCCGTGGCCGACCAGTTGCATGTGCCGGCCGAAGCCATCCGCAAGGGGCTGCGCGGCTTTACCGGGGTCAAGCGCCGCTTCACCCGTACCGGCGTCGTTGGCGGCATCACCGTGATCGACGATTATGGCCACCACCCGGTGGAAATCGCCGCCGTGCTCAGGGCGGCGCGCGAATCCACCCGGCGCGATGTCATCGCCGTGGTGCAGCCGCACCGCTATAGCCGCCTCAATGATCTGTTCGACGAATTCTCGGCCTGCTTCAACGATGCCGATACCGTCCTCGTCGCCCCGGTCTACGCGGCAGGCGAGCAGCCCATTGCCGGCGTCACCCACGAGGAACTGGTCAACCGCATCCGCGCCCGCGGCCACCGCGACGCCCGTATCATTGCCGGGCCGGAAGCGCTGGCCAAGGCGATCGCCGGCCGCGCCGAAGAGGGCGACTATGTCGTGTGCCTGGGCGCCGGCAACATCACCCAATGGGCGGCAGCGCTGCCAGCCGAGCTCGGCGCGATCATCGGCAAGGATGTGACGTGAGCGTGATGGCCGGTTGCACGATCACCCCCGCAGCTCAGATGTAAGGACCACGCCATGACCAAGCACGTCGCCGTTCTCATGGGCGGGTGGTCCAATGAGCGTCCCGTTTCGCTCAGCAGCGGGGCCGAGTGTTCGGCCGCCCTGCGTCGCGCCGGCTATCGCGTGACCGAAGTCGATGTCGGGCGCGACATCGCCAATGTCCTGCTCGAACTCAAGCCCGATGTGGCCTTCAATGCGCTGCACGGCCCGTTCGGAGAAAGCGGCATGGTCCAGGGCCTGCTGGAACTGCTGCAAATCCCCTATACCCATTCCGGCGTGCTGGCCTCGGCTTTGGCCATGGACAAGCACCAGGCCAAGATCATGCTCAAGGCGGCCGGCATTCCGGTGACCGATCACGTCATCGTGTCGCGTCCCGAAGCGGCGCGCAGCCATGTCATGGCGCCGCCCTATGTCATCAAGCCGATCGCCGAGGGTTCGAGCTTCGGGGTGTTCATCGTCAAGGCCGGTGTCAGTCACCCGCCGCAGGAAATCCTGCGCGAAGACTGGAATTGCGGCGAGGACATCATGGTGGAGCGCTTCATTCCGGGGCGGGAGCTCACCTGCGCTGTCATGGGCGACGTGGCGCTTGGCGTGACCGAGATCGTCACCGATCTCAGCTTCTACAATTATGAGGCCAAATATGCCGCAAATGGTTCTCGCCACATAATTCCTGCCGAGCTGAAACCTAAAATTTACGACAAGGTGCAAAAGCTAAGCCTTGCCGCCCATGCGGCTCTCGGCTGTCGCGGCGTGACGCGGTGTGACTTCCGCTATAACGACGCGGCCGGCGAGGATGGCGAACTGGTCTGCCTGGAAATCAATACCCAGCCGGGCATGACGCCGACGTCACTTGCGCCCGAGCAGGCGGCCCATGCGGGCCATAGCTACGAAGAACTGGTCGCCTGGATGGTGGAGGACGCGAGTTGCAACAGGTAAAGAGCGAGACCTTTCTCGCTGGCGCAAGGGTGGTCGATCCCCGCGCATTGCCTGTTCCTGTCCGTTCGCCCCGCCGCAAGCTTGCCAACAATATCGGCCGTGCCTGGGTGCTGCATCGCAAGGCCATCCTGCGTGGCGCCGCCATTGCCGCGCTGCTGGCGACCACTGCCATCGTCTATGAGTTGCGCGAGCCGCTCGGCACCGCTGCCGTGAACCTGGGTGAGGTGGCGCAGGGGCGCTTCGCCGCCGCCGGCCTCGCCATAGGCGAGATTTCCATTTCCGGCCAGGCGCTCACCAGCGAACAGGCCATTTTCGACGCGCTCGGCATCGAGCCGCACACATCCACCGTCAGTTTCGATGTGGAAGCGGCGCGCCAGCGCATCGCCGAATTGCCGGCCGTTGCCGGCGTCACCGTGCGCAAGACCTATCCCGGCGACGTCATCGTAACCGTAACCGAGAAGCTACCGGTGGCGCGCTGGCGGGTCGATGGCATTACCTTCGTGGTCGATGGTGCGGGCGAGCAGATCGGCGAGGACCGTGGCGCCTATCGCGACCTGCCGCTGGTGGTGGGCGATGGCGCCAATGACGACGCCATGGTGATGATCCGGGCGCTCGACCAGCATCCGGCACTCAAGGACAACCTCGTCGCCCTCTCGCGCATCGCCGACCGCCGCTGGGATCTCATCTACGATACGGGCCTGCGCGTGCAATTGCCCGAGCTGGGCGTTGCCCGCGCGCTGCGCAATCTCGATTTCTACCAGGCGGAATACCAGTTGCTGGATCGCGACGTGACCATCATCGACCTGCGCGTCGATACACTGGTCGCCGTGCGCCCCACCAAGACCGAAGAAGAACTGGCCAGGGACGAAAAAGCCAGGAAGGCCGCCATCATTGAGCGCGCCCGCTCCGGGCAGCCCTATCCGATGCCGCCACGCACCCTGCCATCCATCGCCTTTCCCCAACCGACGACCACCCCGCAATGATGACCGACGCCATGACCTCCCGGCTTCGCCCCGTACAGCCCGGCAAGACCACTTTGGTCGCCGTGCTCGATATCGGCTCCACCAAGATTTGCTGCGTCATCGCGCGCCTTACCCCACGCGCCGAGGGCAGGGCCCTCAAGGGCCGCTCGCATCAGGCGGAGGTGATCGGCTTCGGCTACGGCCCATCTTCGGGGGTCAAGAGCGGCGTCGTCACCGATATCGAAAAGGCGGAGCAGGCTATCCGCTCCGTCGTCGGCATGGCCGAGCGCGCCGCCGGGCTGACGCTCGAAACCGTCATCGTCAACGTCACCGCCGGACGGTTGGGGTCGGAAACCTTTTCCGCCGCCGTCTCGCTCGACGGCCAGGAAGTCGAGAAGGCCGATATCCATCGCGTGCTGCGCGCCGTCAACGAGCGCTCGGTGCGGCCGGAGCGCTCCATCATCCACGCGTTACCCATCGGTTACGCGATCGACGGCCAGAAGGGCATCCGCGATCCCAAGGGCATGGTCGGCGACAAGCTCGGCGTCGATGTCGCCGTGGTCAGTTCGGAAACGCTGGCCATGCGCAATCTCGAACTGGTGCTGCATCGCTGCCATCTGCAGATCGAGGCGCTGATCGCCACGCCCTATGCCTCTGGCCTTGCCACCCTGGTCGATGACGAGGCTCAGCTCGGCGTCGCCTGCATCGACTTCGGCGGTGCCACCACCACGGTTTCGGTCTTCAACGATGGCCATCTGGTCTATGCCGATGCCATCGCCATTGGTGGCCATCACCTCACCCTCGATATCGCGCGCCAGCTTTCGGTCAGCGTGGCCGATGCCGAACGGCTCAAGACATTGTTCGGCTCGGTATTGCCCGGCCAGGCCGATGAGCGCGACCTGATCCCGATCCAGCCCGTGGGAGCATCGCATGACGAAGCGCCGGGGCAGGTGGCCCGCTCGGTGCTGACCCGGATCATGCGCCCGCGCATTGAGGAAATCCTCACTGCCATCCGCGACCGCATGCAGGCCACCGGCATGATGGATGTCTGCGGCCGCCGTTTCGTGCTCACCGGCGGCGCCAGCGAAATGACCGGCCTGCCCGAGGTTGCCCGCCGCACCCTGGCGCGCAACGTCCGCAACGGCCGCCCCATGGGCATAGCGGGCCTGCCCGAAATGGCCAAGGGCGCCGCTTTCGCCAGCGTTGCGGGCATGCTGATCTACCCGCAAGTCTGCGCCCAGGAATATGCCGAGCCGCGGGGTTCGCGGAAGCTCACCGGTACGGATGGGTATTTCGCTCGCGTGGGGAACTGGCTCAGGACGAGCTTCTAGCCGCCGCTGCATCCGTGTTCACGGATCATGATCTCTACCACCGACCGTCACCCTCGGGCTTGCCCCGAGGGCCCTGCACTCGCGACGCGCTCGTCAAGTGACGTGCCTCGGGTCAAGCAACTGTGGATTGTTTGACGATAGCATTGAGGATGGTGATGAACTTTCTCATTGCAGCGTTGATGGCGAGTTTGAAGGGTTTTCCG